>NZ_LMHT01000022.1:0-287103 GCF_001429025.1 Phenylobacterium sp. Root700
CCTAGGCTTCATCCACCTCGCCGCCACACTCATCTGGATGCGCTGAATGTCGATTCCACCTAGTCCGCAGGCAGGCCCAAGGCCTCGCGCATGACCTGGAACACGGCCGGGTGATCCATCAGACCGTGAACCCGCTCGGCGCCGGGGCCGGTGGCGTAGGTCGCGACGTCCTCGCCGGTGTGAGCGGCGCTGTAGAGCGGCACGGCGGCGAAGTTGCGCAGGTCGGGATCGGCGGTGTCGACGTCGGTGAGGTCGGGGCGAAGCTCGCCGACCGGCGGGGCGCCGGGGCCGCTGGCGTACATCAGGATCGGGATCGCCTTGCCGTCCATGGCCTTGGCCGGGTCGTCGTCATTGCCGGGCAACAGGCCCAGGATCGAGGTGTCGCGCATCCCGCCATTGATCGTCAGGCCATGGCTGTGGTCGGCCGTGACGATGATCAAGGTGTCCTTCGGATCGGTCATGGCCACAGCGGCGGCCACCGCCTTGGAGAGCTCGACCGTCTCGGTCAGGGCTTCGTGGGCCAGGCTGAGGTGGTGGGCCTTGTCGATCAGGGCGCCTTCGACCATCAGGAAATAGCCCTGCTTGCTCTGCGACAGGATCTCGATGGCCTTGACGGTCATGTCGGTCAGGCGCGGTGCGTCGGTTTGCGTGGCTCGGCGGGCGTTCTCACGCATCATGTTGCCGGGCGCGAACAGGCCGAGCAGACGCTTGGTCCCCTTGGGCACGGCGGCCATCGCCGTGCCGGTCTCGACATAGGCGCCGCCTGAGGCCCGCCACTCGGCGGTCAGGTCGCGGCCGTCCAGACGCTTGCCCGTACCTTCGCTGGGCGTAAAGGCGGCCTGGCCGCCGCCCAGCATGACGTCGAGTTGCAGGGCCTTGGGGCCGTCCAGCATTTGCCGGGCGATGTCCTTGCAGCCTTGCGCGACCGCTTCAGGCGGCAGGTCGGCGTCCGACTGCCATTGGCGCGAGGGGGTGTGGGCGTAGAGCGAGGCCGGGGTGGCGTCGGTGATCGCGGCCGTGGAGACCACGCCGGTGGCCAGACCCTTCTTGCGCGCCATCTCCGCCAGAGTTGGAACCGACGCACCCTTGACCGAGGCGCAGTCGCCGCGCCGCACCTTGTCGTCGACGCCGAGCGCGCCGTTCAAGGTCCGGTGGCCGGTGAGGATGGCCGAGGCCCCGGCGGCGGAGTCCGTCACCAGCCCGTCGGCCGAATAGGTCTGGCTGAGGGCCAGGTGAGGGAAGGTCTCGAAGGACAGGCGATTGGAGGCGCCATCCTTGCCCCGCTGCTGACCGTCATAGATCCGCGCCGCGGTGAGGGTCGCGACCCCCATGCCGTCGCCGATGAACAAAATTACGTTCCGGGGGCGCTCGGCGGCGGAGGCCGGAGCCCCCGCCGCGCAGATCACGCCCACCAGGGCCAGCGCGCTAGAAGCGCGCCGACACCCTGACAAAATACTCTCGCCCATCGACACCAAGTCCGCCTGCCTCCGTATAGGGTCGGCCGTCGTTCGAACCGACGACCTCGTCGGGGTACTCATCGGTCGCGTTGATCACACCCGCATGAAGGCTGAGCGTTTTATTGATCTCGACGGACGCGGTGAGGTCCAAGGTGATCTCGTCGCCGAACACCTGGGTCGGTCCGAGCGGCGAGGAACGGTATTTTCCAAAGCGCACGACGTCGGCCAGCAGGCTCCAGCGACCCATGTCGAGACCCGCGTTCAGCGTGACCTTGTTGCGCGGCTGGGCGTCGGTGAGGACGCCGATCGAGGTCGGGCCGAGCAGGGCCAGCGCCGGCAGCACCGGGTTCACGGCCAGCGATTTCACGTCGTTGTCGTAGGCGGCGTAGGCCAGGGTCAGGGTCAGCCGGCCGTCGGTGGCGATCGGCGTCGACCAGTTGACCGCGGCCTCCCAGCCTTCGGTGCGGGTGTCGGCGGCGTTGGTGAAGAACCGGACCTGCGAGGCGTTGGTGATGCCGCGTGCCGCCAGGATGGCGGTGACGGCCGGCCCCGACAGCGATTCCGACAGCGCGATGCGGTCATCGATCTCGATGCGGAAGACGTCGGCGGTGAAGCTCAGCCGAGGGATCGGCGTCAGCACCACGCCTGCCGAGATGTTGCGCGACTTCTCGGGCTTGAGGTCGGAGGCGCCCAGCGCGCGGGCGACCGGATCGCTGACCGCGAAGGTGCCGACATTGACCAGTTGGCCGGCCGAGAGCTGGCTGGTCACGGTGGCGAAGTGCTGCTGTTGCAGGGCCGGGGCGCGGAAGCCGGTGCTGGCGGTGGCGCGAACGGCCAGCCAGTCATTCGTGCGCCAGAACAGCGAGGCCTTGCCGGTCGTTCGGTCGCCAAAGTCGCTATAGTTCTCGAACCGGGCGGCGAGCCCGAGGTCGAGCCCCTTCACCGGCGAGATTTCCCCGTCGATGAAGGCGCTGTATGCGGTGCGGTCGACATTGACCGGGGACGGCGGATTGTAGCCGGGGAAGCCTTGCGCGCCCGCGCCCTGGTACGAGGCGGGCTCGCCGGGGACGATCTTGAAGCTCTCGAAGCGGTGCTCAAGGCCCGCCGCAAGGTTGGCCCCGGCCAGCACGTCTTCGAACCGGCGGTTGACCGTCAGGTTCACCAGGTTCTGGCCGTAGCGGGTGCCGCCGGATTCGAACCGCCTGGGGCTGGCCGCGCCGAGCGAGGTGTTGGCGCTGTTGGAGACGGCGAAGTCTCCGCGGTTGAAGCCGACCGTGTCGCTGAGGTCCCAGGACCAGCCGGCGGCCTCACCACGCACCCCGACCGCGCCGCCGAAGTCGATCATGTCGAACTCGACCAGGGGCAGGAAGCCGAGCGGATAGAGCGCCGGCGCGACATTGGGCAGGCGGAACAGCGGCGCGCTTTCCGAGTAGCGGCGGTCGAAGGTGGCGAAGCCGTAGAGCGTGGCGCCGGGTAGCGGGACCTCGGCGTTGGCGGCGAGGTTCAGATCGAGCGATTCCGGATCGCCGTGGCGCTGGGTGACGCGGCCGACCCGCGGATCGACGCGGGCGGAGTTGGTGAAGTTGCGATAGCGGGCCTCGGCGGCCAGGGTGAGGAAGCCGTCCTCGCCGAGTTTGAAGCCCTGGCGCGCGGTTCCGATGGCGGTCTCGCCGTCGCCGTCCTCGGTGGCGCCGATCTGGAACGTGCCGAGCCCGCCCTCGGCGTCGTCGCGCAGGACGATGTTGATCACCCCGGCGATGGCGTCGGAGCCATACTGGGCCGCGGCGCCGTCACGCAGCACCTCGACCCGGGCGATGGCCGAGGCCGGGATGGTGTTGAAGTCGATGGGCACGGTGCCGCGCCCGACATTGTTGTTGAAGTTCAGCACCGAGGACGAGTGCCGGCGACGGCCGTTCACCAGCACCAGCACCTGGTCGGGGCTCAGGCCCCGCAGACTGGCCGAGCGGGTGTTGGCGGCCGAGGGGCCGGTGGCCGAACGGGGGAAGTTGAAGGACGGCGAGACGAACTGCATGACCTTCGACAGGTCGTTGAAGCCGCGAGCCGCCAGTTCCTCGCCGGTGAACACGTCGACGGGCGATGAGGTCTCGGTGGCGAGCCGGGGCGCGCCGCGCGAGCCGACCACCACCAGTTCGCCGAGCTCTTCGACCGGCGGAGCTTCGGCCCAAGCCTGCCCCGCCATCAGGGCCAGGCCCGCGGCTCCGCATAGAATGTTCCGACGCATGCCGATCCCCCTTCAAGAAACTTGCAGCCGGCTTCTGGCCGGGGGCGTGGGCAGGGTCGAACGCAAAGGGCGCGACGGGCGTTGCGTGACGCGCAACATCCGACATGGATGTGTCACGCGCCCGCCGCGCGCCCGGCGTCAGTCAGCGGCGACCAGGGCCTGGGCGATGTCGGCCAGGCGATAGCCGGCCAGGGTCAGGCGGCGCTCAGCCTGCGCCGTCACGTCGGCGACATAGGCCCCCGGAAGCTCAGGAGCCTTGTCGGCGCTGTCGGCCGAGACTAGATCGGCTCGATAGGCGAGGGGCCCCGCCAGGCGGTAGCTCTCGCCCGCCCAGGCGCTGAAGGCTGTGGCCACGGCGGGGCTGTGGCCCAGTTCCGGGAAGGAGGCGCGCGGATAGCGCGTGGTCAGGTCGCGCGCGCGGGCCAGGGCCTGCTCCGGCTCGCCGTCGCGATTGACCGAGTCGTCCCAGAACCAGTGCAGGCTGATCGGCTCGCCGGTCTTGGGATCGCGGACATGCTGCAGTCCGCCGCCCCGATCTCCGGTCGGGAAACGGCCGGAGAACAGCTGGGCGGTGTGCAGCGGCTGGTGAATGTCGCCAGCGATGTGGAACACCCAGGCGACGGCCATGGCGCGCTCGGAGATCGGGGCCTTGGGGTCCGAGGCGACCTTCACGTTGAGGGCGAAGGCTTCGTTGGCCGCGCCCGCGCTGTCGGTGGCCGGGGTCTTGGGCGGCGGGCTGCGCGGGTCGATGACCGGCCGCAGGGCGTGGTGCCAGGTCGGGTGGTCCTGGGCGCCGCCGCGCACGTCGTCGGGCCAGCGCGCCAGCTCCATGAACAGTCGCCGGGCGCGCTCGTCCCCGGTCGCCCGGCCGACGGCGACTTCAAACGGCCCGCGGTCGGGGTGTTGAGCGGCGATGGAGAGCAGCTTCTGCAAGGCCTTGGGATCGCGGGCGGCGAGTTCGTCATAGGCGATGGCGGCCGTGACCATGTGGCCCGGCCGGGTCCAGGCCTGGGCCGGAGCGTGCAGGGTGAGCGCCAGGGCGGTGGCGAGAAGGGGCAGGCGCATGATCGGGCTTCCATTGAGTGGCAGGAAACCTTGGTAGCAGCCGGGCTATCGCAGGCTGTCGCAAAGGACCGAACGCCAGTTGCGCGGCGCGCAACGTGCTAGGCGCCCGCTACGGCAGGGGCCTAGCTTTGCGGCGCGTAAGTTCAGCGAGGCGGCTATGGTCAAGATTGTCAGGATCGGTGGAGCCGGCGGCTTCCTGGGGGACTCCTCGGTGGCCGCGCCGCAACTGCTGAAGGGCGGCCGGCTCGACTACATGATCCTCGACTATCTGGCCGAGGCGACGATGTCGTCGCTGGGTCAACTGAAGGCGGCGCGGCCGGATCAGGGCTATGCCCGTGATTTCACCGAGTGGGTCTGGAAGGACAACCTTCAGGAGCTGAAGGCGCAGGGGGTGAAGATCGTCACCAATGCGGGCGGGCTCAACCCGCACGCCTGTCGCGCCCGGATGGAGGAACTGGCCGCGGCCGCAGGGCTCAGCTTCAAGATCGCCGTGGTCGAGGGCGACGATCTGATGGGCCGGCTGGATGATCTGGCGGCGCGCGGTCTCACCGAGATGTTCACCGACGCGGCCTTCCCCGATCCCAAGCGGGTCTTCACCGCCAACGCCTATTTCGGCGGGAGGCCCATCGCCGAGGCCCTGGCGGCCGGAGCCGACATGGTGATCACCGGGCGGGTGGTCGATAGCGCCCTGGCCTTGGGCCCGCTGATGCACGAGTTCGACTGGACGGAGGCCGACCACGATCTGCTGTCGGCCGGCTCGCTGGCGGGGCATGTGATCGAGTGCGGCGCGCAGGCCACCGGCGGGTTGTTCACCGACTGGGAGGACGTGTCCGACTGGGCCCACATCGGCTATCCGGTGATCGAGTGCCAGGCCGATGGGACCTTCGTGGTCACCAAGCCGCCCGGCACCGGCGGGCTGGTGTCGCCGGCGGCGGTGGCCGAACAGATCCTCTATGAGGTCGGTGACCCGCAAGGCTACGCCCTGCCGGACGTGGTGTGCGATTTCACGCAGGTGAAGGTCGAGGCCGTGGGCGAGGACCGCGTGCGGGTCAGCGGCGCCAAGGGCTATCCGCCGAGCGGCGCCTACAAGGTCTGCATCACCTTCGAGGATGGCTATCGGTTCATCGGCGCCATGCCGGTCGTCGGGCGCGACGCCGTCCGCAAGGCAGAGCGTCAGGCGCAGGCGGTGCTGGAACGCCTGGGGGAGATGCTGCGGGACCGCAACCTGCCGCCGCTGCGCGATCAACGGATCGAATTGCTGGGCGCCGAGACGTCCTATGGCGCGCAGGCCCGGCCTGAAGCCCGTGCGGCGCGCGAAGTCGTGGCGCGGGTTGGGGCTGAGCACGAAAGCGCCCAGGCGCTGGGGCTGTTGGCGCGGGAGTTCGCCTCGCCGACTACGTCGATGAGCGTGGGATCGACCGGATGGTTCGGCGGCGCGCCGACCATCACCCCGGTCGCGCGGGTGTTCTCGGTCTTGCTGCCCAGGGTCGAAGTCGACGCCGTGGTGAGCCTTGGCGCCGAACGCCGTGAAATCCGCGCCGCGCCGCCCGCGGCGCTGTTCGATCCTGGCATGGTGGTGCGGCCGGTTGTTCCAGAGCCCCCGAGCACGGAGGGCGAACTTGTCCTGACGCCGCTGATCGACCTGGCCTGGGCGCGGTCGGGCGACAAGGGCGACGCCTTCAATATCGGGGTGATCGCCCGGCGGCCTGAATACCTGCCCTGGATCCGGCGTGGCCTGAGGCCCGATGCTGTCCAGGCGTTCTTCGCCCACGAGTTCGAGGGAGCGAAGACGCCCAAGGTGCTTTGCTATGAGCTGCCGGGTTTGCAGGCGATCAACCTGCATTGCATCCAGGCCTTGGGCGGGGGCCAGTTCTCGAGCCTGCGCCTGGATCCCTTGGCGAAGGGCAAAGCGCAGCAGCTGCTCGACATGGAGATCGAGATTCCGGCGGGCTTGCTGGGCGGGTAGGCGTTGGGGCTCGGCCCTTCCACCCACCTCGTCATCCTAGGCACAAGGCCTAGGATGACGAGGCGAGAGGCGAGAGGCGAGAGGCGAGAGGCGAGAGGTGACAGGTGGGAGCCTTAAGCCCCTGCCGACGCATCCTGAGCGCGGCGGGCGGCTTGGATCGCGCCGGTGATCGCGGCGCGGGCTTGTGGGCTGTTGCGCCAGCAGGTCGAGCCCAGGTGGGCGGAGGCGGCGACGCACAGGGCGGCGGCGTCTTGCCCCGCCAAGGTGGCGAGATCCTCGACGCCCATCTGTTCAAGGCGCAGCACGACCGTGGGGCCGACGCCCTTCACCGCGAGCAGGATGGCCCGTTCGTGTTCGGCGAAGGCCATGACGTCTCCTGGTTCGGGTCTAACCCAACTGTAGCTTGAGCCGCAGCGCCTGGGCCAGGGTCTGGGCGCGCTTGGCGGTCTGTTCGCCGAGCAGCATGTCGGACCAGCCGTCCTGGGCGCGTAGGATCAGGCGCTCGCCTTCGATCGCCAGGGTGCAGTGGCCGAGCAGGCCCGCGTTGCGGCCCGACAGGTCGCAGCCGAGACGGATGGCCGAGCCCAGCGCTCGGGCGCGTTGGCGGCGCTCGACCGACAACACCTTGGAGACCGTGCCAGGTTCAGGCGTCGCGGGGGCCGAGGAGTGGCGGGCGAAGGCCGCGCTGGCCAGGAAGGCGCGCTCGGGGTGGTTCATGCCGGCGATGGGGGCCCGCAACACCTGTTCGAAGGCCAGCTCGCCGCGATGGTCGGGGTGAAGTCGCGCGCCGAGATCGGCCAGTCGGCAGGCGGCGGCGATGAGCACCGGCTCGCGGGCGCCGAAGACCGGGGGCAGGCGACTGAAGGCCGGATCGAGCCAGGCATGCAGCGCCGTGCCGAGATCGTTGGAGAGCCCGCGCACGGTCGTCAGGGCTTCGCAGCCCTCGATCAGCGGGTCCTGCGCGGCCTCTTCGGGCGCCATGGCTTCCAGCAGTAGGCCTTCGCGCAGGCCATAGGCGGAGATCACGATGCGCTCGATGCCCAGGCGCTCGATTAGGGCGTCCAGCACCAGGGCCGAATAGGGCAGGGTGTCGAAGCGCTTCTTTGACAGCCCCTGCATCCGCTCCAGCGAGCCCTTGGACTGGCGGGCGACAAAACGGGCGACGTCGACGGCGTCGGAGCGGTTCATCTCGTACTGGTGAGCGACGCGCAGCGGGTAGTCGGCCATCTCCATGTGCAGGAGCGCCAGGTTGCGCCAGGCGCCGCCAACGGCGTGGAACTCGCGCGTGCGGAACCGCAGGCCGGCGTTTTCAATGCGGCCCTCGATC
This sequence comes from Phenylobacterium sp. Root700, assembly GCF_001429025.1. GTDB lineage: Bacteria > Pseudomonadota > Alphaproteobacteria > Caulobacterales > Caulobacteraceae > Phenylobacterium. Next base: position 8,058 of record NZ_LMHT01000022.1, read on the forward strand.
ACCTTGCGCATCTTGTCGACGTCGAGCGGTTTGGGCGCTCCCAGGGCGAACGGGCCGAGGGGCAGGGTGACGCCGTCACGCGGCGCGCCCGAATCGAGGTGCACCAGTTCGAGGCTGGAACCGCCCATGTCGCCGACCACGCCGGTGGCGTCGGGCTGACCGGCCAGGACGCCGAGCGCGGCGTAGCGGGCTTCCTCGACGCCCGAGAGGACGCGCAGGCGCAGGCCGGTCTCCATCTCCACGCGGGCGAGGAAGGCCGGACCGTCAGAGGCCTCACGCACGGCGGCGGTGGCGACGGCGAAGATGTCGGCGGGAGCCCAGCCGCTGAGCGCGGCGCGGAACCGGCGCAGGGCGACCAGGGCTGTCTCGATGCCGGCCGGCGACAGGCGACCAGTGGCCGGCAGGTCGCGGCCGAGGCCGGCCAGGGCCTTTTCGTTGAAGACCGTCCAGATCGCGCGGCCTTCCAGCCGGTAGATCACCAGGCGCACGGAGTTGGAGCCGACGTCGATGACGGCGGTCTGACGGGAACCTAGGTCCTTGAAAGCTCCAGGACCGGGATCGGGGGAAAGGGCCCGGCTATCCGCGCGGGGCCACATGATCGATCGCGCGCGGCATGTCCTTCACCTTCTGCCCCCGGCCCGACAGGCTGGGATTGGTCATGAAGTACTCGTGCGCGGAGAAAGCGCCCGGGTGATCCCATGATGGATCGCGGGTATAGCGGCCGTCCGCGTCGAGCGTCCAGCTTTGCGCTTCGTCCTTGAGATTGGCCACCATGATCTGTTGCAGGACCTGCTGGTGGACAGTGGGGTTCTCGACGGGAGTGAGGCACTCCACGCGGCGGTCGAGATTGCGCGGCATCCAGTCGGCCGACGAGATGAAGACGCGGTTTTCCGCCGAGGGCATGGCCGCGCCGTTGCCGAAGGCGACGATGCGGGCGTGCTCCAGGAACCGGCCGACGATCGACTTGACCCGGATGTTCTCCGAGAGGCCGGGCACGCCGGGGCGCAGGCAGCAGATGCCGCGGATGACGAGGTCGATGGAGACGCCGGCCTGGCTGGCCTCGTAGAGGGCGTCGATGATGACCGGATCGACCAGCGAGTTCAGCTTGGCCCAGATGGCGGCGGGCTTGCCGTCATGGGCGCTCTGCACCTCACGCATGATGTAGGTCAGCAGGTCGGCCTTCATGGTCAGCGGCGAGGGCGACAGCTTCTCCAGGCCGTCGGGGCGCGCATAGCCGGTAATGAAGTTGAAGAGGCGGGCGCTGTCGCGGCCCATGGCCGGGTCGCAGGTGAACAGCGACAGGTCGGTGTAGATCCGCGCGGTGACGGGGTGGTAGTTGCCGGTCCCGAAGTGGCAGTAGGTGCGAAGGGTGTCGCCCTCCTTGCGGACCACCATCGAGAGCTTGGCGTGGGTCTTGTACTCGACGAAGCCGAAGACGACGTGGACGCCGGCGCGCTCGAGGTCGCGCGCCCATTTCAGGTTCGCTTCCTCGTCGAAGCGGGCCTTGATCTCGACCAGGGCGGTGACGTTCTTGCCGTTCTCGGCCGCCTCGATCAGGGCGGCGATGATCGGGCTGTCGGACGAGGTCCGATAGAGGGTCTGCTTGATCGCCAGGACGTTGGGGTCGCGGGCCGCCTGACGCAGGAACTGGACCACCACGTCGAAGCTCTCGAACGGGTGGTGGACCAGGATGTCCTTGTCGCGGATGGCCGCGAAGCAGTCGCCGCCATGGTCGCGGATCCGCTCGGGGAAGCGGGCCTCGAACGGTTTGAATTTCAGGTCGGGCCGGTTGGCGGGGATCAGCTGTGACAGCTCGTCCAGGCCCAGCAGGCCGTCGATGAGGATGATGTCGTCGTCCTTGGCGTGCAGGTTCTCGACGATGAAGGTGCGCAGTTCGGCCGACATCTCGGCCTCGATCTCGACGCGGACCACAGAGCCGAGGCGGCGCTGCTTGAGCCGCAACTCGAACTCGCGCACCAGGTCCTCGGCCTCTTCCTCGATCTCCACGTCGCTGTCGCGGATCAGGCGGAAGACGCCTTTGGCCTCGATCTCGCTGTCGGGGAACAGGTGGTCGAGGAACAGGGACGTCAGGCTTTCCAGGCTGATGAACCGACGATCTGGAAACTTTCGGCGGCTAGGCGCGGCCGGCAGCTCCCAGAACCGGGCGACCTGGGCCGGAATCGGCACCAGGGCGTAGAGCGGGCGGCCGTCCGACACCCGCTTCAGCTTCAGCACGATGCAAAAGGCGAGGTTCGGAATGAACGGGAACGGGTGAGCCGGGTCGATGGCCAGCGGTGTCAGCACCGGGAAGATCCGGGTGATGAAGGTGGCTTCCAGCGCCTGTTTCTCGGCCGCGGTGACTTGCTCCTCGCCGATCACGATGAGGCCTTCGCCGGCGAGCTCGTCGCGCAGCCGGCGCCATTGACCCTGCTGGTCGGCCATCAGGTTGGCGGCCTCGGCGTTGACGCGCACCAGCTGCTCGACGGGGGTGAGGCCGTCCTGGGACACGACCCGGAGGTCTTCGCGGGCCTGGGCCTTCAGGCCGGCCACCCGGACCATGTAGAATTCGTCGAGGTTGTTGGCCGAGATCGACAGGAACCGCAGGCGCTCCAGCAGCGGATGGCGCGGGTTCTTGCTCTCGTCCAGCACGCGCTCATTGAAGGCGAGCCAGGAGATTTCCCGGTTGAAGAAGCGTTCGGGCGAGCCGACCAGCTCAGAGTCGAGCGCCAGGGGCGTCTCGCCGGCGGGCCGCGGACCAGGGGCGGCGTAGGTCATGATTTCAGCGTCCGTAGGCATAGGTTGGTTCTGACCCAACCCGAAATGTACCGCAAGTCATCCATCGAAAAGGTCAAGATTCTCGCTATCATCTTCAAGAATCTGTCGCGCAAGTATGCGCGAAATAGGGCGTTGTTCATCGTCGGCGGCTTCATCCAGCCGCTTCACGATTTCGCGCGCATAGGGGATCGACCTCTCCATGCGGCGCAGCAGGTAGGGATAGACCTCCTTCGGCGCGCGAATGCTCCGTTCGCGGAAGAATTTCTTGAGGACGCCTTCCAGGACTTCATCGTCCGGCTCCTCGATCTCGGCCACCAGCAAGGCGTGGAGACGCGAGGGCAGGTCAGGCAGCTCGGTGCGCCAAGCGACCGGCGCCTCGCGTGCGGTCAGCAGCAGGCCGCCGCCTTCGCGGGCGGCCATGTTGATTAGGTGGAACAGCGCCTCGTTGTCGACGCCCTGGTCGACGTCCTCCAACAACACTGGGCGACCGGCGGCGGCGGCCACGTCGGGCGCCAGGCGATCCAGGACCACGGCGTTGGCGCGCGTGGCCCATTCGCGAGCGAGATGGGTCTTGCCGATGCCGGCCGGGCCGAACAACGCCAGCGCGCCGCCGGGCCAAGCCGGCCACAGGTCCAGCGCCGCGATGGCCTGGGCGTTTGACGGGCCGGTTATGAAATCCCGGCGCGAGAAAGAGCCCGGGCGCCGGAGTTCCAGGCGCAACTGCCGTGTCATGCGTCTGGTCCAACCAACTGAAGCACAAGAGCGGTTTACCAAGCTGGCGGCGCCTGGTCGACGTGTTGCAACCCTGGGCTTGGGGATGACTTGGTGAATCCGAGGGACAACTCGGCGCTGGCGAGCAGCTTGGCGGGTTCCAGTCACGAACATGTGCTGCTGCGGCGCGGCGGTCACGATTGACGGGCGTTCGCGATGAGCAGTGGGTGCACGCCGCGAGGGGGGAAAGCAGCGTCCGCGCGCCCTCGATCCCGAGCAGCGGTGACGCTCAAGGGAGGATGACATGATCGGTGTAGGACGCAGCGCCCAGATCATCGGAGATCCCCAGGCCGCGATGGCGTTCGCCGCCAGCATGACCGAGCACATCAAGGGCTGGCCCGGCGTGCAGCGCGCCACTTGCTGGGCTTCGCTCGCCGGGGCGACCGGCACGGTGGCCTGGTGGCTGGAAATGACGGACTTGGCGGCCTTCGAGGCCCTGAACACCGCAATCGCCAGCGACAAGACCTACTGGGCCAAGGTCACTGAGGCGCGAGACAAGGGTTACTTCGCGCCCCAGAGCTTCCATGACAACCTGATGCGACAGGTCGCCTGATCGCGACCTGGGATCAGGAGCCGGGACTGTCGATTGGCCGGACCCGGTCGCGGGCCGACATCAAGGACCAGCCCTCCGGGCGCAGCAGTTCGATGGGCGAGAAGCGGACCTTGTAGTCCATCTTCTCCGACCCCCGGACCCAGTAGCCGAGATAGACGTACGGGATGTCGGTCAGGCAGGCCTGGACGACGTGGTCGAGGATGACGAATGAACCAAGGCTGCGACGGGTCAGGCCTGGGTCGTAGAACGAATAGACCAGGCTGAGGCCGTCGCTCATCAGGTCGACCAGGGCGCAGGCGACCAGATCGCCGGGGCCGCCGTCCTTGGAACGCTGTCGGTATTCGATGATGTGGGTGCGGACGGCGGTGTCCTCGACCATGGCGACATAGTCGGGCCAGGTCATCTCGGCCATTCCACCGTCGGCGTGACGGGTCAGCAGGTAGCGGCGGAGCAGATCGAACTGCTCCATGGTGGCCTCGGCCTCGACCAGATGGCGTTCGAGATCCTCGTTGCGCGACAGGACGCGGCGTTCGGAGCGCGAGAAGACGTAGTCCTTGGTCGGGATACGGGCCGAGACGCAGGCCGAGCAGCTTTCGCAGGCCGGGCGATAGGCGATGTTCTGCGAGCGGCGGAAACCGACCTGGGTCAGGCTGTCGTTGACGTTCGCGCCGTCCGACAGCGGCAGGTGCGCGAAGACCTTCCGTTCGTGCCGTTCCGGCAGGTACGGACACGGACTGGGCGCGGTCAGGAAAAACCTGAGTTGTCGTGTCGGAAAATGCTGCGTCACGGACTTGCGATCGCTTTCGAACCACTGCGCCTGGAGAGATTAGGCGTCATGGGAAGCCCAGGCGCAAGGTCCCAAACGTCACGGAGCGAGTTACGTCATTGAAGCCCATGGTCAGGCGGGAGCACCGGCGCCTCGCGGAGCAGCACGATGGCGATGCGGCGATTGCCCGCCAGGGTCGGATCGTCCGGATAGAGCGGTTCGGAGCTGGCCTTGCCCGAGACTTGATAGACGCGGTCGGGGTCGACGCCGGCCGACTGCAGCACGCGGCGCGAGGCGTCGGCGCGGCCGGCCGAGAGCTGCCAGTCGCCGTCGGGCTTGGCCCCGTCGGCCGAGGCGTTGGTGTGGCCGGCGATGCTGACCCGGTTGGGAAGCTGGTTGATGATCTTAGCCACCGCGCGCAGCAGCAGCTTGGCGCGGTCGTTGGGTTCGGTGCGGCCGGTGGCGAACATCGAGCGGCCTTCCTGGTCGACAAGCTGGATGCGCAGGCCTTCCGGGGTCTGGTCGATCAGGATGTTCTTCGACAGTTCGGCCAGCTCGGGCATGTCCTGCAGCGCCTGGCGCAGGGATTGGGCGGCGGAGGCGAAGGCGGCCTGCTCACGTTGCAAGATGGCTTCGCGCAGGGCCTCGGTGGAGGCTTCCGGGGCCATGGCCTTGGCGGCGTCTTCCTGGGCGCCGTCGCTCGGGTTGCGCGATTCGGGAGCCATCTCCTCGATGATCGATTGAGACCCCGCGCCCTTGACGCCGTCCTCGCCCAGCGCGGTGCCGCCGAGGATGCCGCCGGAGCCGGAGGTGGATTCGGAGATGCTGGCCGGAGCGAAATAGTCGGCGATGCCGCGCTTCTGCTCAGGGCTGGTGGTGTTGATCAGCCACATCAGCAGGAAGAAGGCCATCATCGCCGTGACGAAGTCGGCATAAGCGACCTTCCAGGCGCCGCCATGGTGAGCGTGCCCGCCGGCCTTCTTGACCTTCTTGATCAAGATAGGCGCTTCGCCCATCGCCATGGTTCAAACCCCGTTAGCCCTGATTCCGCCGCAAGATGGCGCAGGTCCCGTTAAGATGACGTTGAGTTGAGAGAAGGACGTACGGATGAAAGTCGCTTTCGTGGGCCTGGGCGTGATGGGCTTCCCCATGGCGGGCCACCTGGCCAAGGCCGGACATGAGGTCTCGGTGTTCAACCGCAGCCCGGAGAAGGCCCAGCGTTGGGTCGCGACGCACGGCGGCCGGGCCGGGGCCAGCGTGGCGCAGGCCGCGGACGGCGCCGAAATCGTTTTCCTGTGCGTCGGCAACGACGACGACGTTCGCGGCGTCGTCACCCAGCTGCTGCCTGCGATGGCGGCGGGCGGGATCGTCGTCGATCACACCACGACCTCGGCCAAGGTCGCCCGCGAGATGGCGGTGCTGGCCGGCGAGGGCGGGCGCTGGTTCGTCGACGCGCCGGTCTCGGGCGGCCAGGCCGGAGCGGAGAACGGCCAACTGACCGTCATGTGCGGCGGCGACGGCGGCGCCTACGCCCGGGCCGAGCCGGTGATCGCCGCCTTCGCCAAAGCCTCGCGGCTGATGGGCGGACCTGGCGCGGGCCAGCTGACCAAGATGGTCAACCAGATCTGCATCGCCGGGATCGTTCAGGGCCTGGCCGAGGGCATGCATTTCGCCAAGCGCGCCGGGCTCGATCCGCTGGAGGTGGCCGCGGCGATCTCCAAGGGCGCGGCGCAGTCCTGGCAGATGGACAATCGCTGGGGGACGATGGCGGAAGGCAAGTTCGACTTCGGCTTCGCCGTCGACTGGATGCGCAAGGATCTGGGCCTGGTGCTGGACGAGGCCCAGGCCAACGGCTCGAGGCTCGACATGACCGCGCTGGTCGACGGCTATTACGGCGAGGTCCAGGCGCTGGGCGGCGCCCGCTGGGACACCTCGAGCCTGGTGGCGCGGTTGGAGAAATAGGCTCTCGCAACTCGTCATCCCCCGGGCTCGCAAAGCGAGATCCGGGGGATGACGATATTTGGTCTATGCGGCCGTCAAACGCGGCAGCACTTGGCGTTCCAGCAGCGGGGCAAGCCGCACGCTGGGCGGGGATTTCGGGTCGATCCAGAGCAGTTCTTCGATCTCGGCCTTGGCGACAGCCTCGCCGGCGACGACCGCCAGATAGATCGATCCGTAGACGCGGGTCTCGGGCTCATTGGCGGCCGGGGCGTCGAAGGTGCCCAGATGATCGGCGGTGATCAGGTCGCAGCCGATCTCCTCGCCCAGTTCGCGCGAGAGGGCGGTGATGTCGCTTTCGCCGGCCTCACGCTTGCCGCCGGGCAGCATGAAGGCGCTCGTGCCGCGTTTGCGGACGGTCAGGACGCGGCCGCCGGCGTCACGAATGACCCCGGCGACGATCTCTATGGCCTTCACGCGCCGAGCATTTTCGCGGCGCGCGGTGCGAAATAGGTGATGACGCCGGCGGCGCCGGCGCGCTTGAAGGCGCCCAGGCTTTCCAGGACGGCGCGTTCCTCGTCGATCCAGCCGTTCTGGGCGGCGGCCATGATCATGGCGTACTCGCCCGAGACCTGGAACGCGAAGGTCGGCATCTGGAAGGCCTCGACCACCCGGCTGACGATGTCGAGATAGGGCATACCCGGCTTGACCATGACCATGTCGGCGCCTTCGGCGATATCAAGGGCGACCTCGCGCAGGGCCTCCTCGGTGTTGGCCGAGTCCATCTGGTAGGTCTTCTTGTCGATCGGCGCGCCGCCGGTGCCGAGCTTTCCCGAGCCGATGGCGTCGCGATAGGGGCCGTAGAAGGCCGAGGCGTACTTGGCGGCGTAGGACATGATCATGGTGTCCTGCAGGCCCGCGCCCTCCAGGGCGGCGCGTAGGGCGGCGCAGCGGCCGTCCATCATGTCGGACGGGGCCAGGATATCGCAGCCGGCCTGGGCCTGGATCAGGCCCTGCTCGACCAGGCGCTCGATGGTCGGGTCGTTGGCGATCTTGCCGTTTTCGATGACGCCGTCATGGCCATGGTCGGTGAAGGGATCGAGCGCGACGTCGCACATGATGCCGACCTCGGGGGCCGCGTCCTTCATGGCCTTGATCGCCTTGACGATGACGCCGTTCGGGTCGGCGGCTTGGGAGCCTAGGGCGTCCTTCTTGGAGCCGTCGATGTGCGGGAAGATCGCGATGGCCGGAATGCCCAGCTTGCGGGCCTCGACGGCGGCCTTGGCGCACTCCTTGACCGACAGGCGCGAGACGCCGGGCATGGAGGCGACGGGAACCTCGCCATCGCCCTCATGGACGACCATCGACCAGATCAGGTCGGCAGGGGTCAGGACGCTTTCGCGAACCAGCCGGCGAATCCAATCGGACTGGCGCAGGCGGCGAAGACGCAGGGCGGGGTAGGCGGCGAGGGGGGCGGAGCTCATAAGCGCGCGCTGTGGCCCATCCCCCGCTCGGACGCAAGCCTGACGAAGCCGTAGGCGGGCGCCAGCACCAGCCAGACGCCGCCCAGCGCCGAGAACAGCCCCGTCGACGTCAACAGGGCGACCAGGGTTCCGTCGAGGGTGACGTTCGACAGGTCCAGTTTCACATTGTCGTGGGTGTCCCAGCCGGTGATCTGCGTGAACTCGAAGACCTCCCCGGTGATGCGGATGACCACGCCCAGGAAACTCAGGCCGGCGGCGACGGCCAGGGCGAAGGCGACCCAGAAGATTCGAATCTGGAATCTGTGGTGCGAGCGGATGGTCGGCGGCGCCTCGTCCTGTTGGGAATAGGCGATGATCGCGGCGATCAGGGCCGGCACGCCGGCGAAGAACAGCGACGCGAACAGCAGTCCGTAGTTGATGTAGGCGAGATTCCGAGCGGACTCGCTCACGCGCCCGCCAACCGCTTCGTTCGCCATTCAAAGACCCCGAGAAAGGCGCGCCCCCACGCGTCGCGTCGTTGACAGGTTGCGCCAGCAGAGCGACTTGCTCAAGTCAGCCTCTTCAAACGCGGGTTCGAGCGCATGGATTTCACCCTCTCCGACGATCAGCGCGCAATACAAGATGCGGCGAGAGCCTTCGCCGAGGCTGAACTTGCCCCGAACTCGGCGCGCTGGGATGAGGACAAGCACTTCCCGGCGGACGTTTTGCGCCAGGCCGCGGAGATGGGGTTCGCCGGCATCTACATTGGCGAGGACGTTGGCGGCTCGGGCCTGACCCGGCTGGACGCCTCCATCGTGTTCGAAGCGCTGAGCTATGGCGACGTCTCGGTGGCGGCCTACCTGACCATCCACAACATGGCCTCGTGGATGATCGACCGGTTCGGGGACGATCAGCTGCGCCAGCGCTATCTGCCGCGCCTGACGACCATGGAGTTGATCGCCAGCTACTGCCTGACCGAGCCGGGTTCGGGCTCCGACGCCGCGGCGCTGCGCACTAGCGCGGTCCTGGACGGCGACCATTATGTGCTGAACGGCTCGAAGGCCTTCATCTCCGGCGGCGGGGTTTCGGACCTCTATGTGGTGATGGCGCGGACCGGAGCCGCCGGGGCCAAGGGCGTCTCGGCCTTCGTGGTCGAGAACGGCGCGCCGGGCCTGTCGTTCGGGGCCCAGGAAAAGAAGATGGGCTGGAACGCCCAGCCGACCGCCCAGGTGAACTTCGACAATCTCCGGGTCCCGGTCGCCAACCGGATCGGCGGGGAGGGCGAGGGGTTCCGCTTTGCGATGATGGGGCTGGACGGCGGGCGGCTGAACATCGCCTCCTGCTCGCTGGGCGGGGCGCAACTGGCCCTCGATACCGCCCAGGCTTACATGACCGAGCGCAAGCAGTTCGGAAAGCAGCTCGCCGACTTCCAGGCCTTGCAGTTCAAGATCGCCGACATGGCCACCGAACTGGAGGCCGCGCGCTTGATGGTGCGGCGGGCGGCCCAGGCGCTGGACGACCGCGATCCCCAGGCGACCAAATACTGCGCGATGGCCAAGCGCTTCGCGACCGACGCTGGGTTCGAGGTCGCCAACCAGGCGCTGCAACTGCACGGCGGCTACGGCTACCTGAAGGACTATCCGCTGGAGAGAATCGTCCGCGACCTGCGGGTCCACCAGATCCTCGAAGGCACCAATGAAATCATGCGGGTGATCATCGCCCGGGAGATGTTCCGGCAATGAGCGACGTCCTGACCCGTATCGAGGGCCGTGTCGGCCGGATCACCCTGAACCGGCCCCAAGCGCTGCATGCCCTGACGACCGACATGTGCCAGGCGATGACCGATGCGTTGTTGGCCTGGCGAGAAGACCCGGCTGTCGAACTGGTGCTGCTCGACCACGCCGGCGAGCGCGGCTTCTGCGCGGGCGGCGACATCCGGATGCTGGCCGAGAGCGGCGCGGGCGACGGCAAGGCCGCGCGCGAGTTCTTCTTCATCGAGTACCGGCTGAACCACCTGCTGTTCGAGTACCCCAAGCCGGTCGCGGCGATCATGGACGGGATCACCATGGGTGGCGGCGTCGGCCTAGCCATGCCGGCCCGCTACCGGGTGGCGACCGAGAAGACCACCTTCGCCATGCCCGAGACCGGGATCGGCCTCTTCCCCGACGTCGGCGGCGGCTGGTTCCTGCCGCGGATGCCGGGCCATATCGGCCAGTGGCTGGGCCTGACCGGGGCTAGGATCAAGGCGGCCGACTGCGAATTGGTCGGGGTCGCCACCGACTTCGTCGAAAGCGGCAAGATCGCGGAGTTGAAGGCCGCCATCGTGGCCGATCCGGCGGCCATCGAGACGCTGCTGACGCAATTCGAGGCCGACGCGGGCCGTCCGCCCATCGCCCAACATCAGGACGAGATCGACAGAATTTTCGGACAGGGCAGCCTCGAGGCGATCCTGGCGGCGCTGGAGGCGTCAGGCTCGGACTGGGCCAAGGACCAGCTGAAGGTGCTGGCCACCAAGTCGCCCCAGACCATGAAAGTGGCGCTGCGCCAGCTGCAACTCGGCGGGCAGGCCAAGACCTTCGCCGAGAACATGGCGATGGAGTATCGGGTCGGGGCGCGCGTCGTGCAGCGGCACGACTTCCTCGAGGGCGTGCGAGCGGTGATCGTCGAGAAGGACCATACCCCGCGCTGGAATCCTCCGACCCCCGAAGGCGTCAGCGAGACCATGCTCGAGGCGATTTTTGCAGCTCTTCCTTCCGCCGAGGAGTGGACGCCACTACCTTGAACGGAACGGCGGCCATTGAGCACGCCGATGGAGGAAGCAAGATGACGCGCAATCTGTTGATGGCCGCTAGCGCGGCCCTGGTGCTCTGCGTATCGGCCGCCCACGCCGCCCCGCCGGCCAATGTGGCCGCGGCCGTCTCCGATCCAAGCCGTTCCGACGCCGACAAGGCCCGCGACGCCGCCCGCAAGCCCGCTGAGATGCTGGAGTTCGCAGGCGTGAAGCCGGGCGACAAGGTGGTCGAGCTGCTGCCAGGCGGCGGTTATTTCACCCGCGTGCTGAGCGCCGCGGTCGGCCCGACCGGCAAGGTCTACGCCGCTGTGCCCGCCAATGACGTGGAGAAGGCCAAGACCGTCCTGCAGAAGGGCAATGTCGAGGTCATCACCCTGGCCGCCAAGGACTTCAAGACGCCTGAGCCGGTCGACGTGATGTTCACCGCTCAGAACTATCACGACTTCCACCTGAAGCAGTTGGCGCTCGACGTTCCAACCGTCAACAAGACCCTGTTCAATTCGATCAAGCCGGGTGGCACGCTGCTGATCATCGACCATGCGGCGGTGACCGGCGCGCCCGTCGAGGTGGCCGACACCCTGCACCGGATCGACCCGGCCATCGTCAAGGCCGAGGTCGAGGCGGCGGGCTTCAAGTTCGTCGGCGAGGACAACGCCATCCGCAATCCGGCCGACCCCAAGACCGTCAACGTCTTCGATCCGACGATCCGCGGCAAGACCGACCAGTTCGTCTTCAAGTTCCAAAAACCCAAGGGATAGTCATGCGTATCGCGTTCATCGGCCTGGGAAACATGGGCGGCGGCATGGCCGCCAACCAGGCGAAGGCCGGCCGTCAGGTCGCGGCCTTCGATCTGTCGGCCCAGGCTCTGGATCGCGCCAAGGCGGCGGGCTGCACGCCCGCCGCGACCGTGGCTGAGGCGGTCCGGGACGCCGACGTCGTCGTGACCATGCTGCCGGCCGGACCGCACGTCCGTTCGGTCTATGCCGAACACATTCTGCCGAACGCTCCCAAGACCGCGCTGCTGATCGATTGCTCGACCATCGACGTGGAGAGCGCCCGGGCGGTGGCGACGCAGGCCAAGGACCTGGGGTTCAGGTTCGCCGACGCCCCGGTCTCCGGCGGTACGACGGCGGCGGACGCGGGCACGCTGGCCTTCATGGTCGGTTGCGACGAGGCCGACTTCACCGAAGTCGAGGCCGTGATCGCGCCGATGGCGCGGGCGGTGATTCGCGCTGGCGATCACGGGGCGGGGCAGGCGGCCAAGATCTGCAACAACATGGTGCTGGGCATCTCGATGATCGGCGTGTGCGAGGCCTTCGCGCTCGCCGAGAAGCTCGGTCTCGACGGCGAGCGGTTCTTTGAAATCGCCACCAAATCCTCGGGGCAATGTTGGTCGCTGTCGAACTACTGTCCCTGGCCGGGGCCGGTGGAGACCGCGCCGTCAAATCGCAGCTACGAAGGCGGTTTTGCCACGGCGATGATGCTCAAGGACCTGAAACTGGCCCAGCAAGCCGCAGCCGCAGCCGGGGCCGCGACGCCGATGGGGGCCCAGGCCGAGGGGCTCTACGCCCTATTTGATCGGCTGGGATATGGAACTAAGGACTTCTCCGGAATTGTGCAGATGCTCCGGGGGCGTTTGGATGAATTGGCGTAACCGATCACGAAGGTTGCACGGTCCTTAGTAAAAACTGATCGACTGTGACGTGACGGATTGTAGACAATCGGCTCGGGTGGCGCGATAAGCCCGGCCATATCAAGGGACCGCCTTCGGCGTGAGATCGTCGACCGTCCAAGGCGGAATTTGAATCGATGGATTACAAGAGCGCCTTCACCTCCGCCCTCGAACAGATCCGTTCGGAAGGTCGCTATCGGGTGTTCGCTGATTTGAAGCGCCATCGCGGGCAGTTCCCGCAGGCGACCTGGACGCAGAACGACGGCACGCAGTCGGACGTCGTGGTCTGGTGTTCCAACGATTATCTCGGTCAGGGCCAGAACCCGATCGTCACCGACGCCATGCACAAGGCGATCGATGAAGCCGGCGCCGGTTCGGGCGGCACACGCAACATCTCGGGCACCACGCACTATCACGTCGAGCTCGAGCATGAGCTCGCCGACCTGCATGGCAAGGAAGCGGCCCTGCTGTTCACGTCGGGCTATGTCTCGAACGAGGCTTCGCTCTCGACGCTCTACAAGATCCTGCCCGGCCTGATCATCTTCTCCGACGAGTTGAACCACAACTCGATGATCTCCGGCATCCGGGCCGGCGGTCGCGAGAGCCGCCGGGTCTTCCGGCACAACGATCTGGCGCATCTGGAAGAACTGCTGGCCGCCGCGCCGGCCGACGCGCCCAAGGTGATCGCCTTCGAAAGCGTCTATTCCATGGACGGCGACATGGCCGACATGGCCGGCACCGTGGCCCTGGCCAAGAAGTACGGCGCCATGACCTATCTGGACGAAGTCCATGCGGTCGGCATGTACGGTCCGCGCGGCGCGGGCGTCGCCGAGCGCGACGGCGTGATGGACCAGATCGATATCGTCGAAGGAACGCTCGGCAAGGCGTTCGGCGTGATGGGCGGCTATATCGCCGCCGACGCCCTGATCGTGGATGCGATCCGCTCCTATGCCGACGGCTTCATCTTCACCACCTCGATCCCGCCGGCCCTGGCGGCCGGGGCCGTCGCTTCGATTCGCTGGTTGAAGGATCACAACGAGATCCGCGAAGCCCATCAGGAGCGCGCCGCGACCCTGAAGGCCCGTCTGCGCAAGGCCGGCCTGCCGGTCATGGACTCGGTCAGCCACATCGTTCCGGTGCTGGTGGGCGACGCGGTTCACTGCAAGATGATCTCGGACATCCTGCTGGCCGATCACGGCATCTACGTGCAGCCGATCAACTACCCGACCGTGCCGCGTGGCACTGAGCGCCTGCGCTTCACGCCGTCGCCGGCCCATACCGACGAGATGATGGACGCCCTGGCCGATGCGCTGGAAAAGCTGTGGGTCCACTGCAACATCGCCCGCGTCGGCGGCGTCGCGGCCTGATCTCACTTGCCCACGAGATCACGCGGGCGCATACCCGCGTGATCTGCGATTTCTCGGAGACCCCACGGGTTCGCTAAGTCATTGAACGAAGGGGCGGCTAGGCCGCCCGCATCATTTCCCTCGACGGACGCCTCGGCCCAGGCCGATCTTTTTGGCGAAGTCGGAGCGGCGCGCCGCATAGGCCGGCGCCACCATCGGATAATCCGGCGGCAGACCCCAGCGACGACGATAGTCGTCCGGGCTCATGTCGTAGCGCGAGCGCAGATAGCGCTTGAGCATCTTGAGCTTCTTACCGTCCTCCAGGCAGACGATGAAGTCGTGCTGGATCGAGCGGTTGATCGGAACTGCCGGCTTAGGTTTCTCCTCCGGCGCAGCTACGCTGGCCTTGTTGAGGCCTTCCAGAGCGCCATAAACAGAACGGATGATATCCGGGACCGCATCAGCGGAAACGGAATTGCGGCTGACATAGGCCGAGACGATATCCGCCCCAAGCCGCATCAGTTCCTCGCCCGAACGAACCTCGGGCTCGGCTTCCATACTCATTCAGGATCCCCTGGCAACGCGATGACAAGCGGCGCAGGTGCACGAACACGCGCACCCCGACCTCTCACGCAACGCTGCAGACAGAAGTTCGTTCCCCGCCGTTGGATCGCAGGTCCGATGGCGCTAAAGAGCCCTCGACGAGGTGCTCGCCCGCTCTCCGCCTCAACCGTTTTCCGAAAGGCCCGGCCATGACCGTTCACGCACAAACCCCCGCCGACGCATTCTTCACGTCCAGCGTCGCGGAAACCGACAAGGACATCGCCGCTGTCCTCTCCGGCGAGCTGAAGCGTCAGCAGGATCAGATCGAGCTGATCGCCTCGGAGAACATCGTCTCCAAGGCCGTCATGGACGCCCAGGGCTCGGTGCTCACCAACAAGTACGCCGAAGGCTATCCGGGCAAGCGCTATTACGGCGGCTGCGAAGTCGTCGACATCGCCGAGGAAATCGCCATCGCGCGGGCCAAGGAGATCTTCGGCTGCGAATACGCCAACGTGCAGCCGCACTCGGGCAGCCAGGCGAACCAGGCGGTGTTCATGGCGACCATGAGCCCCGGCGACACCTTCATGGGCATGGACCTGTCGGCCGGCGGTCACCTGACCCACGGTAAGAACGTCAACCAGTCGGGCAAGTGGTTCCGGCCGGTGGCCTATGGCGTTCGCCAGCAGGACCACCTGATCGACTACGACATGGCCGCCGAGGTGGCGCTGGCCGAGAAGCCCAAGGTGATCATCGCTGGCGGTTCGGCCTACAGCCGCGAAATCGACTTCGCTCGCTTCCGCGAAATCGCCGACAGCGTCGAAGCCATCCTGATGGTCGATATCGCCCACTATGCGGGCCTGGTGGCCGGCGGGGTCTATCCGAACCCGTTCCCCCACGCTCACGTGGTGACGACCACGACCCACAAGACCCTGCGCGGCCCGCGCGGCGGCATGATCATGACCAACTCCAAGAAGCTGGCCAAGAAGATCGATTCGGCGGTGTTCCCCGGTCTGCAGGGCGGTCCGCTGATGCACGTGATCGCGGCCAAGGCCGTGGCCTTCGGCGAGGCCCTGCGCCCTGAGTTCAAGCAGTATGCCCGTCAGGTGGTCGATAACGCCCGCGCGCTGTCCGACAGCCTGCAGGCCGCCGGTTTCAAGATCGTCTCCAACGGCACCGACAGCCACCTGATGCTGGTCGACCTGACGCCCAAGGGCGTGAGCGGTTCGGATGCCGAGGTGGCCCTGGAGCGGGCGCTGATCACCACCAACAAGAACGGCATTCCGTTCGACCCGCTTCCCCCGATGCAGACCTCGGGCCTGCGCGTCGGCACGCCGGCCGGGACCACCCGCGGCTTCGGGACCGGTGAGTTCCGTCAGATCGGCACGTGGATCGGTGAAGTTCTCGACGGCCTGGCGACGGGCGGCGACAACTCGGCCGTGGAAGCCAAGGTGCGTGACGAGGTATTGGCGCTGACGAAACGATTCCCCATCTACAGCTAGACCCTGTATCTGGGGGCCAAGTAGGCCAAGAGGGGCTATATTATGCGGTGCCCGTTCTGCGGCCACGCCGAGAGCCAAGTGAAGGACAGCCGCCCGTCGGAAGACGGCGCGGCTATCCGTCGCCGGCGGCTCTGCCCGGAGTGCGAGGGTCGGTTCACGACCTTCGAGCGGGTGCAGTTGCGTGAACTGACAATCCTGAAGCGGTCGGGACGGCGCACGCCGTTCGACCGTGACAAGCTGGCGCGCTCCATCGCCATCGCCACCCGCAAACGGCCGATCGAGCCGGAGCGGATCGAGAAGATGATCTCGGTCATCGTTCGCCAGCTCGAGAGCATGGGCGAAACCGAACTGCCGTCATCGGCGGTCGGCGAGATGATCATGAAGCAGCTCAAGAGCCTCGATGACGTGGCCTATGTCCGCTACGCCTCGGTCTATCGCGACTTCCGCGAAGCTGGAGAGTTCGCCACCTTCCTTGGCGAAGAGGGCCTGAACGACGGCGACGAGGATGGCCGGTAGCGTCACCCTCAAACTCGCCACCTCGCTGGATGGCAAGATCGCCACGGCGTCGGGCGAGAGCCGCTGGATCACCGGACCGGAGGCGCGAGCCGCCGTGCACCAGCTGCGCGCCGAGCATGACGCGGTGCTGGTCGGCGTCGAGACGGCGCTGGCCGATGATCCCGAACTGACCGTGCGGCTGGACGGCTGGGCAGGTCCGCAACCGGCCCGCGTCGTGCTGGACAGTCGCCAGAGGCTGGCCGACGGTTGCAAGCTGGTCGCCACCGCCCGCGACATCCCGACCTATGTGATCTCCACCACGCCGCCCGCGTCGCGGCTGGTCGCGGCCGGCGTGCGGGTGCTGCAGGTCAAGGCGTTCGGCGACCGCCCCGAGTTGCATGACGTTGTGGAAGCCCTGGCAAAGGCTGGTCTGAACCGTCTGTTCGTCGAGGGCGGCGGGCAGGTGGCGGCGAGTTTCCTAAGCTGTGGCCTGGTTGAGCGGCTGGAATGGTTCCGGGCGGCCATGGTGATCGGCGGGGAGGGGCGTGCGGGCGTCGGCGCCCTGGCCCTGAGCGCGCTGGCCGACGCGCCGCGCCTACGCAGAATTGAAGTCCGGGAGGTCGGAGACGACCTCTGGGAGCGTTACGAGAGGATTTGAATGTTCACCGGCATCGTCACCGACGTGGGGCGGCTCCGCGCCGTCCGTGAGACTAACCGCGACCTTCGCTTCGAGGTCGAGACCAGCTTCGACCCGTCGACGATCGACATGGGCGCCTCGATCAGCCACGCCGGTTGCTGCCTGACCATCGTCGAGAAGGGCGAGGGCTGGTTCGCGGTCGAGATTTCCGGCGAGACCATCAGCCTGACCACGCTGGGCGGCTGGAAGGAAGGCGATCCGATCAATCTGGAACGCGCCGCGCGTGTCGGCGACGAACTGGGCGGGCACATCGTCTCGGGTCACGTCGATGGCGTCGGCGAGGTGGTCTCGATCGAATCCGAAGGCGGCTCGCATCGCGTGAAAGTGCGCGTTCCCCGGCCGCTGCACCGCTTCATCGCCCCGAAGGGCTCGATCACCGTCGATGGCGTTTCCCTGACGGTGAACGAGGTCGAGGACGACGTTTTCGGGGTCAATCTGATCCCCCACACCTGGGATGTGACCACGCTGGGCCGGCTTCGGCCGGGGGCAAAGGTCAATCTCGAGATCGACATGTTGGCCCGCTATCTCGCCCGCTGGCGCGAAACGGCCTAAAGGGTCGGACTGAACAGAGACTGGACCCCATGCTCGAAGAGAAAATCCGCATCCTCATCGTCGAGGCGCGCTTCTACGACGACCTCGCTGACGAGTTGCTGAAGGCCGCGGCCGACGTGATCACGGCCCATGACGCCGAGTACGACGTCATCAGCGTGCCTGGCGCGCTGGAGATCCCCGGCGCCATCGCCATCGCCGAAGAGGGCGGCAGCCGTCCGACCGGCCGTCGCTATGACGGCTATGTCGCGCTTGGCACGGTGATCCGTGGCGAGACCTATCATTTCGAGATCGTCTCCAACGAGTCGGCTCGCGGGATCATGGATCTGGCGGTCGGCAAGCGCCTGGCCATCGGCAACGGTATCCTCACCGTCGAGGACGAGTCCCAAGCCTGGGCGCGGGCCAAGGCCAGCGAAGGCGACAAGGGCGGCGGCGCGGCGCGCGCGGCGCTCGACATGATCGAACTGAAGCGCCAGCTGCTCGGCCACGCCCGATGAGCCGGGTCCATAACCAGCGGTCGGTCGCGCGTCTGGCGGCCATCCAGGCCCTCTACCAGATGGAAGTCTCCGGCGTCGGCGTCGAGGCGGTGATCCGCGAGTTCGCCGACCATCGCTTCGACCGCGGCGTCGAAGGCGACGCGGCGACCGAAGGCGACATGATGGCCAGCGCCGACGAGGGCTTCTTCGCCGAGCTGGTTCGCGGCGTGGTCGAGAACCAGCGCGAGATCGACACCGCCGTGGTCAAGCGCCTGGCCTCCGGCTGGCGGCTGGAGCGGATCGACGCCACCGTGCGGGCGATCCTGCGCTCGGGCGCCTTTGAGCTGGCCCATCGCGCCGACGTGCCGACCGAGGTCGTGATCGACGAATATGTCGAACTGACCAAGTCGTTCTTCGAAGGGCCCGAGCCCGGCTTCGTGAACGGGGCGCTGGACGCGGTGGCCCGCGATGTCCGCACCTGAGCAGCCCGATGGCGGGGGTTTGGACGAGTTCGGGCAGATCGCCCGGCTTTTCCGCCCCCTGACCAAGGGCGCTGCGGAAGCGCTTGGGCTGATGGACGACGCCGCGGCGATTCCCTCGCGGCCGGGTTTCGACCTGATCGTCACCAAGGACGCGATGGTCGAGGGCGTGCATTTCCTGCCCGGCGAAGCGCCTGACCTGATTGCGCGCAAGCTGCTGCGAGTGAACCTCTCCGATCTGGCGGCCAAGGGGGCCGAGCCCTACGGCTACTTCCTGGCGACCGCCTGGGCGCCGGACTTCGATTGGGCCAAGCGGCAGGCCTTCGCCGAGGGCCTGCGCGTCGATGGCGAGGCCTTCGGGCTGGTGCTGCTGGGCGGCGACACGGTGTCGACACCGGGGCCGCTGACGCTGTCCCTGACCATGCTGGGCTGGGTTCCGAGCGGCACGATGATTCGGCGGGGCGGGGCGCAGGCCGGCGATCTGATCCTGGTTTCCGGCGCCATCGGCGATGGATGGCTTGGACTGCAGGCCGCGCGCGGCGAACTGGCCGACCCAGACGGTTATCTGGCCGGCCGCTATCGTCTTCCCGAACCCCGAGTCGCCCTGCGCGAGGTCCTGCGCGCTCACGCCAACGCCGCGGCTGATGTTTCGGACGGACTGATCGCCGACGCCGGCCATCTTGGGCAAGCCAGCGGCCTGGCGGTGCATCTTGATCTCGACCGGCTGCCGCTGTCGGCGGCGGGCCGCGCCTGGCTGGAGGCGCAGCCGAATCGCGCCGAGGCGTTGCGCGCGCTGGCGTCAGGCGGCGATGACTATGAAATCGTCTGCACCGCCCGGCCTGACGTCGCCGCCGGGCTCGGGCTGACCGTCATCGGCGTGATGGCTGAGGGCGAGGGGATCGGCGTGATGGTCGACGGACGGGCCATTGCGGCCGGGCCAGGCGGCTGGAAGCACGTGCTCTAGAGCCAGGCAAGCTTCCGGAAACCCTATTGCGGTAAGGCTGGGCGCATGATCCGCCGCGCCTTCACGATCTCCGCCATTCTCCTCGCCGTCGCCACCTCCGCCGGTGCGGCGGAGAAGGACGCCCCGGCGAAGCCGAACGGCCAATATGTCGACCTGGCCCCGGTGGCCTTGCCGATTGTCGTCGATGGCCAAGTGATCAACTACGTCTTCGTCTCGACGAGGCTGCAGCTCAGCGCGACCGCTGATGTGATCAAGCTCCGCGCCAAGGAACCCTACTTCCGCGACGCCCTGGTGCGGGCCGCCCACAAGGCCCCGTTCACCGATCCGAAGGACTACACCGTGGTCGATGTTCCCCGGCTCCAGGCGGTGCTGTTCCGGGAGGCCAGCGCCATCGCCGGCGGCAAGAACATCAAGGCCGCTGTGGTCACCGCGCAAACCCCGAAGCAGCGCCGGGGGCTTCCCAAGCCTTCGACGAGCGCCGCCGCGCCCCAGGTCCGACCCTAACCCTAGGGGTTGACGTCCCGGCGCCTTGGTCAACGGGGCGTTGCGCGTCCCGGTTACAACTGGCAACGTCTCGACCATTAATAAGGAGCGCCGGGTTCACGGGGCTCCACCTAAGGGAAAAACGACAGGGCCTGGAGCGTCGAACACCGCCCATCCCGGGCGGCGATCGGCGGCTTCGCGCAATCGATAGGGGCGCTTAGAACATGAGTCTTACGCTTACGCTGGTGATCGCCGCCGGCTTACTGGCGGTGCTCTACGGCATCGTCCAAACCGCATCGTTGTTGCGTGCTTCCCCGGGTAACGCCCGGATGCAGGAGATCGCTGCGGCGATCCAAGAAGGGGCGCAGGCCTATCTGCGCCGCCAATACACCGCCATCGCCATTGTTGGCGTCATCATCCTCATCGCCGTCGCGATCCTGATCGGGCCGCTGGCCGCGGCCGGCTTCCTGGTCGGCTCGGTCCTCTCGGGCCTGGCTGGCTTCGTCGGCATGCTGATCTCGGTCCGGGCCAATGTCCGCACCGCGCAAGCCGCATCGGAAGGACTGGCCCAGGGGTTGTCTCTGGCGTTCCGCTCCGGCGCGATCACCGGCATGCTGGTGGCTGGCTTCGCCCTGATCGGGGTGGCCGGCTACTACGCGGTGCTGACCGGGCCGCTCGGCCATGAGAACACCAGCCGCGAAGTCGTCGACTCGATGGTCGCGCTTGGCTTCGGGGCTTCGCTGATCTCGATCTTCGCCCGTCTGGGCGGCGGTATCTTCACCAAGGGCGCCGACGTCGGCGGCGACATGGTCGGCAAGGTCGAGGCCGGAATTCCGGAAGACGACCCCCGCAACGCCGCCACCATCGCCGATAACGTGGGCGACAATGTCGGCGACTGCGCCGGCATGGCCGCCGACCTGTTCGAGACCTACGCGGTGACCACGGTCGCCACCATGGTCCTGGCCGCGATCTTCTTCCGTGGAACCGACGCGGTCAGCAACATGATGCTGCTGCCGCTGGCGATCTGCGGGGTCTGTATCCTGACCTCGATCATCGGCACCTTCGCGGTCCGCCTGGGCAAGTCCAACAACATCATGGGCGCGCTCTATCAGGGCCTGATCGTCACCGGCGTGCTGTCGGTGTTCGCGATCTACTGGGTGGTTCACCAACTGGTTCCTGGCCAGTTGACCGTGGGCGAGAAGACCTTCGACGCCATGAGCCTGTTCTGGTGCGGCATCGCCGGCCTGGTGGTCACCGCCCTGATCGTGGTGATCACCGAGTACTACACCGGCACCGGCTTCCGTCCGGTGAAGTCGGTGGCCAAGGCCTCGGTCTCGGGCCACGGCACCAACGTCATCCAGGGCCTGGCCATGTCGCTGGAGTCCACCGCGGCTCCGGCCCTGGTCATCGTGGTCGGCATCATCGTCACCTACGGCCTGGCGGGCCTGTTCGGCATCGCCATCGCCACGACGGCGATGCTGTCGCTGGCGGGCTTTATCGTCGCCCTGGACGCCTTTGGTCCGGTCACCGACAACGCCGGCGGCATCGCGGAAATGGCCGGTCTTCCGCCGGAGGTCCGTGTCACCACTGACGCCCTGGACGCGGTCGGCAACACCACCAAGGCCGTCACCAAGGGCTACGCCATCGGTTCGGCCGGCCTGGGCGCCCTGGTGCTGTTCGCGGCCTACACCGAAGACCTGAAGTACTTCGCCGCCAACGCCGAGCCTGGATCGTTCTTCCACGGCCTAGGCACCGTCGCCTTCGACCTCTCCAACCCCTACGTGGTGGTGGGCCTGCTGATCGGGGGGCTGCTGCCCTTCCTGTTTGGCGGGATGTCCATGACCGCCGTGGGACGTGCGGCCGAGGCGGTCGTCGAGGAAGTTCGCCGTCAGTTCCGTGAGAACCCCGGCATCATGACCGGCGAGGTGAAGCCCGAATACGGCCGCGCCGTCGATATCCTCACCAAGGCGGCGATCAAGGAGATGATCGTGCCGTCGCTGCTGCCGGTGTTCTCGCCGATCGTGCTGTTCATCATCATCAACATGATCGCGGGCAAGGTGAACGCCTTCGCCAGTCTGGGCGCCATGCTGATGGGGGTGATCGTCACCGGCCTGTTCGTCGCCATCTCGATGACCTCGGGCGGCGGCGCCTGGGACAACGCCAAGAAGCTGATCGAAGAAGGTCACTATGGCGGCAAGGGATCGGAGGCTCACAAGGCCGCCGTGACCGGCGACACCGTCGGCGACCCCTACAAGGACACCGCGGGTCCCGCGGTGAACCCGATGATCAAGATCACCAACATCGTGGCTCTGCTGCTGCTGGCGGTCCTGGCCAAGGGCGTCGTCGGATAGACCGACCCGCCTGACAACGAGAAAACCCCGGAGAGCGATCTCCGGGGTTTTTTGATTCTGACGGCTGTCTGATCGACTAGCGCTGATCGCCCGGACGGCTGCCGGGGACGCCTTCGTCCTGGTTCGGCAGCATGCCGCCGCGGCCGACGTTGCCCAGCAGCTGCTCGAGGATGGTCAGCTCGCGACCGCGGGTCGGGGTCTCACGACCATTGAAGGCGACGACCTTGCCGTCCTTCAGGGACATGGTGTCGACGGTCTTCACGACCTCGGTGTCCTTGTCGAAGGTCACCGCCACGACGTTGCGCGAAGTGATCACCGGCCGACGAAATGCGACCCGCTCCTTGATCTGATCGATATAGAACCAGACATTGGGGTCGAAGGTGGATGTGGCCGAGGGAGAGCCGAGGCTGGCCCTAACGGTCGACTTGGTGTCTGTGCCGACCTTGACGTCCTTCGGATTGGCCTCGATGGCCTGGAACCCAGAGTAGGTCGTGATTGGCGCGCAAGCGGCCGCTGAGGTCAGGAGACCGGCGGCGAGTGCGACATAGGCGACGCGGCGAAACATGTGCGAACCGGACCTGTTCAATTCTTCGAGGCTTTGACCTATCTCTCGCCGCCCCTTAGTTCAATGCCGCCTGTATCTGCGCCTGAGGGCGAAATCGAGGCCGATATGTTCCTAGACCGTTTCTTCCGCCCTCGCGTCACCCAAGCCATGGGGCAAAAGCTCTATGTCGGCGTGGTCGCTCAGGCCCGAACGCCTGCGCTCTATGAGAGCTATGGCGTGCCAGACACCGTTGAGGGCCGGTTCGAGCTCTACACCGTGCACGTTTTCCTTCTGCTGGACCGGTTGAAGGGGCAGGGCGCCCGCGCGAGCGAGACCTCTCAAGCCCTGTTCGACACCTATCTCAGCGCGCTGGACGACGCTCTGCGCGAGATGGGCGTCGGCGATCTGTCGGTCGGCAAGAAGATGCGCAAGCTGGGCGAGGCCTTCTACGGTCGCGTGAAATCCTATGAGTCGGCGTTCGCCGCGCTGCCGCAGCTCGATCACCTGCAGGCGCTGTTGAGTCGCACCGTTTATGAGCAAGGCGGGGCGGAAAACGCGGCCAAGCTTGCGGATTATGTCGTTCGGCAGCGCGCGGCGCTGGCCGAGCAGAAACTGGACGCCCTGATGGACGGCCAAGTGGCCTGGAGCGCGGCGTGAGCGACTGGAAACATGTGATTCGGCTCGCCGATCTGGCGCGCGGCTCGGTGAGCGTGCGGCTGGAACCGGACGCCGAGACCCTTGGCAAGCTGGCCAAGGAGCTGAACCTCGAAGCTCTGCTGGCCTTCAGCGGCAAGCTGACGGTGCGGCCCTGGCTGGACGGCGCGGAGATCCTGGGACGCTATTCGGCGCGGGTGGTGCAGATCTGCGGCGTGACCCTGGACCCGTTCGAGGAGGAGCTGGAGGGCGAGATCGCGCTTCAGGTCGTGCCGCCGGGCAGTCCTCACGCCCTGATCGAATCGGAAGGCTCCGAGATCAGCCTTGATCTGGACGCACCCGATCCGCCGGACGTGCTGGAGAGCGAGGAGATCGACCTGGCGCACTATCTGGTCGAACAACTGGTGCTCGATCTGGATCCCTTCCCGCGCAAGCCCGGCGTGGCGTTCGACTACACGCCCGCGGTTACGGAAGAATCGCCCTTCGCCGTCCTCAAGACGCTGAAGGGTGACGGAGAGTGAGCACGTCCCGGTTTTCATCGACGGGCCTCGGCTGTATCTATGTGACGATTACGGCGCGACGCTGTGAGGGGTAAGGCGACGCCGTGACGAAGTCTCCAATCATCTCCATCGACGCCATGGGCGGCGACCACGGTCCTTCCGTGGTGGTGCCTGGCGTCGTGCTGGCCGCGGCCGAAGCCCCGAGCCTGCGCTTCATGCTTCACGGCGACGAGGCCGCGATTTCGGCTGAGCTCGCCAAACACCCGACCCTCAAGGATCGCGTCGAGATCCGTCACGCTGACCGCGTGGTGGCCATGGATGAGAAGCCCGCCCAGGCCCTGCGCCGGGGCAAGGGCACCTCGATGTGGGCGACGCTCGAAGCTGTGAAGGCCGGCGACGCCTCCGCGGCCGTCTCGGCCGGCAACACCGGCGCTCTGATGGCGATCTCGCTACTGATTCTGCGGATGAGCGTCGACGTCGACCGGCCTTGCCTGGTGGTGGGCTGGCCCGGCGTGCGGGGCACGACCACGGTGCTGGACGTCGGAGCCAATGTGGACTGCGACGCCGAGCGGCTGGTGGAGTTCGCCATCCTCGGCGAGGCCTTCCACCGCGCGGCGCACGGCGTGGCCAAACCGACCGTCGGCCTGCTCAACGTGGGCTCCGAGGACATGAAGGGTCACGAGGAGGTCCGTCAGGCCCACGCGATCCTGCGCGGCGGCCAGTTCGATCTGGACTATCGCGGCTTCGTCGAAGGCGATGAGCTGTTCCAGAACAAGGTCGACGTCGTGGTCACCGACGGCTTCACCGGCAATGTCGCGCTGAAGACCGCCGAGGGGGCCGCGAAGTACATTGGCGGGGAGCTGAAGGCCGCCCTCACCAGTTCGCTGATCTCCAAGCTCGGGGCGCTGCTGGCGCGCTCTGGTCTGTTGAAATTCCGTGAGAAACTTAGCCCCGACGCCGCGGCGCCCTTGCTCGGCCTCAATGGCGTGGTGGTGAAGAGCCACGGCGGCGCCTCGGCCCGGGATTTCGCCGCCGCGATCCGCATGGCGTCCAAGTTGGCGCAAAGCGACTTCGCAGCGGAGATCGAACGGAATATGACGCGGCTCACCGCCGCGGTGGCCGAACAACAGCCGCCGGCCGTGGATGGAGCCGCCTGAGTGACGAAAGTTCTGCGTAGCGTTGTGACCGGCGTCGGAGGCTATCTGCCCGACGAGATCGTCACCAATGACGACCTGGCCAAGGTGGTCGACACCACAGACGAATGGATCATCGAACGCACCGGCATCCGCCAGCGCCATCGCGCGGCGGAGGGGCAGGCGGTGTCCGATCTCGCCGTCGAGGCCGCGCGCCGTGCATTGGCGGCGGCAGGCAAGACGCCGGCCGATGTCGATCTGATCATTGTCGGCACTACGACGCCTGACCTGACCTTCCCGGCGACCGCCACTATCGTGCAGCGCAAGCTGGGCTGCCCGGTGGGTATCGCCTTCGACGTTCAGGCGGTCTGCTCGGGCTTCGTCTACGCTTTGTCGACCGCCGACGGCTTCGTGGCCCGCGGGCGCTCGAAGTGCGCGCTGGTCATCGGCGCCGAAACCATGACCCGCCTGATGGACTGGACCGACCGGGGCACCTGCGTGCTGTTCGGCGACGGGGCCGGGGCCGTGGTGGTGGAGCCGCGCGAAGGCGACGGTACGACCGCCGATCGCGGTCTGCTGGGCTTTGCGCTGCGCGCTGATGGCACCAAGCAGGACCTGCTCTATGTCGACGGCGGCGTTTCGACGACCGGCCAGATCGGCCATCTGCGCATGCAGGGCAACCAGGTGTTCCGCCATGCGGTCGTGAACATCTCCGAGGCGGTTTTCGCCGCGGCCGCCGACGCCGGCGTCCCGGTGGACGAGGTCGACTGGTTCATCCCCCACCAGGCCAACCAGCGGATCCTGGAGGGCGTCGCGCGGCGCGTCGGTATCCATGAGTCGAAGGTGATCTCGACGGTGGCCATACACGCCAATACGTCCGCGGCCTCCATCCCGCTGGCGTTGGCCAAGGGCGTCGAGGACGGGCGGATCAAGCCTGGGCAGATGCTCCTGCTGGAAGCCATGGGCGGGGGCCTGACCTGGGGCGCTTGCGTTCTGCGCCTCTAGGCTGCACGCGAAAATCCTGGCGCTTGCGTCTTGTGCTTGTAAGCGCGAGGTTGGGCGCGGGGACAATGAATCCCTTGAAGTCTTTGACCTGATGCGACAATCAGGTCATGACGGAATGTCGATCTATTCAGTAACGGTGTTTTTTCCGGGGTAGGGGCGTTCATGAAAGGCGCGACAGTAACGCGAGCCGACCTGTGTGAGGCGGTTCACGAAGAGGTGGGTCTGACTCGCCAGGACTGCTCCGAACTTGTTGAGCGGACCCTGGAGCTGATGGCCCAGGCCCTGGAACGGGGCGAGCAGGTGAAGCTTTCGGGATTCGGCGTTTTCCAGGTTCGCGCCAAGCGCGCGCGCATGGGCCGCAATCCCAAGACTGGGGAACCCGCCGCGATCGAGCCGCGCCGGGTAATCGGCTTTCGCGCCTCCCAGGTCATGAAGGCGCGGGTGGACCGCGCCCTCGCAAAGTGAGGAAGGCGGCCGCGTGGCCAAGGGGCCTGACGCCTTTCGAACGATCTCCGAAGCAGCCGATGAGCTGAACGTGCCGCAGCATGTGCTGCGGTTCTGGGAGACCAAGTTCTCCTTCATCAGACCAATGAAGCGGGCTGGCGGACGTAGGTTCTACCGCCCGCAAGACGTCGCGGTGCTGCGCGGCGTGCGCGTCCTGCTGCATGACGCCGGCTACACCATCAAGGGCGTGCAGAAGCTGCACAAGGAGCAGGGGCTGAAACGCCTGCTGGCGGCGGCCGACGGCGATGTCGGTCCGCGCTCCGAAAGCCTGGCGCTCGATCTTGCAAATAGCGACATGACCGAGGAGGGACGCGAGCGTCTGCTCTTCGCTCTGGATGATCTCCAGACCGCCAAACGCCGCCTGGATGCGTTGCTGAGCCGGGATTAGGCGACCGGCTCGCGGGGCGCCAAGAAAACTATCCTCAGCGGTCTCGCCTGTTCCTCGAAATTCAGCTTGCCCGCCGGGCGCAAGCGGTTAGAAGGGCCGCCTTGCCGATGTCGGAGCGTGGCGCAGCCTGGTAGCGCACTTGACTGGGGGTCAAGGGGTCGCAGGTTCGAATCCTGTCGCTCCGACCATCGGCGGACTTCCCCAAAAAGACTATCAGACGCCCTGCGGGGCAGGGCCGCCTAGAGGCGGCCGCGGTTCATCCACGAGATGAGCGGCAGAATCGGGATGCCCCAGGCGAGGCCGCCGATTCCATAGAAGGCGAGCTGGGCCCACCAACGGTCAGGCAGATGTTCGCCGACCGTCGTCAACGCCCAGGCGTAGGCGCCCAGGAAAACGACAATACCAATTCCACCGATAAACTTCCGGACGCGCGCGCTCATGACGCCAGCCTATAGGCGCCTGAGCGCGCGTCGTCACTAGACGCTAACGTCGCTTCATCATCCCGAGCAGGAAGAGCAGCAAGATCGCGCCCAGCGAGGCGATGACAAAGCTGCCGATCCAGCCGCCGAAATTGATGCCGAGCAGGCCGGCGATGAAGCCGCCGAGTAGAGCGCCGACAACCCCGACGATGAGGTTGGTCAGCAGGCCTTGATCACGTTTCATCACCTTCTCGGCGACGAAACCGGCCGCGATGCCGATCACAATCCAGCCGATAATTCCTACGCCTTGCATTGAGCAGCCCTCTGGTTGAATCCCACTAACCAAATGCAATCAAGCTTAACCGGTTCCGTTCGCCCACCATGGACCTTCGTTGCGATCTCCGATAGCGGATCGCCGTAAGAACGCCCTGAAGAGTACCCATTCAGAGTCATGACCTCGTTCCTTCGTTCAGATCGGTCCCGTCCGGTCGCGGTTTGGTTGTTTGTCGTCGCCGCCCTGGTGCTGGCCATGATCGTGGTCGGGGGTGCGACGCGCCTCACCGACTCGGGCCTCTCGATCACCGAGTGGAAGCCCGTCACCGGGGCCTTGCCGCCGATGTCGGCCAAGGACTGGAACGACGAGTTCGCGCTGTACAAGGAGATCCCCCAGTACGCGCAGCTGAACCAGGGCATGAGCCTGGATCAGTTCAAGACCATCTACTGGTGGGAGTGGAGCCACCGGCTGCTGGGCCGCCTGGTCGGCGCGGCCTTCGCCCTGCCGTTCGCCTACTTCCTTATTCGCCGTGAATTGCCCAAACGCCTGATCGTCCGCTGCGTCGGATTGTTCGCCCTGGGCGGCCTTCAGGGCGCGGTCGGCTGGTGGATGGTGGCCAGCGGGCTGTCGGACCGGGTCTCGGTCGCCCCCGAGCGGCTGACGGTTCACCTAGGCCTGGCCTTCACCCTGCTGGGCGCCCTGGTCTGGACGGCGCTGGACGCCTGGAACGGCGCGCCGCGCCAGACGGTCCCTAGTCCCTGGTCGCGCCGGGCGTTGGCCTTGGTTGGCCTGATCTTCCTCCAGATTCTGCTGGGCGCGCTGGTGGCGGGCAACGACGCTGGGCTGGTTTACAACGACTGGCCGCTGATGAACGGGGCCCTGCTGCCCCAGGAATACGCCGGGGCCAACCTCTGGGCGACGATCGCTCACAGCCAGGGGGCGGTTCAGCTGCATCACCGGCTGGTGGCCTATTTGCTGACCGTGGTCGGAATCGCGGCGGCCTGGGGCGCGTCGCGCTCGCGCTACCTGCCGTTCGACGCCAAGGTCCTGGCCGTGACGGTCGGCGGCGCGATTGTGCTGCAGGCGATTCTCGGCGTGATCACCCTGGTCTTCGGCGTGCCGATCTGGCTGGGCATGGCCCACCAGATCGTCGCGGCGATTGTCCTGTCCCTGGCGGTCGCCTTCGCTTGGCGCGCTCGGCGACCCTGATCTAGGCCTTGAAGGCGCCCCAGGGGCCGGTGATCGCCAGCGTGCAGCCTGGGCTGTAGATGTTCACGAACAGGGTCGAACCGTCCGGCGAGAAGCAGACGCCGGCCAGCTCCGAGGTGCCGCGCACCTTGGCGCCGCCCAGCATCTGGGCGTTCCGGCCCAGGGCGTAGACCTGTCCCTGGGGCGTGATCCCGCGCAGATAGTTGGTGCCGCCGATCTTATCCTCGCAGGCCACGATATGGCCCCAGGGAGCGATGGCGATGTTGTCGGCCATTTCCATGAAGCGGGTGTCCGAGGGCTCGACGAACAGCTGCAGGCGGCCGGGCTCGTCGACCTCGCCGGTCTGGCCCTCGTGCTCGCTCGGCACGTAACGCATCACCTGGCCGTGGTGCTTGGGACCGCCGCTGGTGCAGGTGAAATAGAGCTCATCCTTGCCGAAGAAGATGCCTTCGCCGCGGGCGAACCAGGAGGCGCCGGCCGCCTTGCCGCGCTGGCGCAGATCGTTGCCTGGGTTGTCGACACCGTCGAGGTCCACCCAGCGGACGCTCTTCCAGTCGCCCTGTTTCCAGGAGTCGGAATCCCAGTTACGCGGATCGCCGCCATCGGTGACCGCCAGGGCCTGCAGGCGTCCGCCCTTGTGCAGGCGGCGGCGATCATTGGGCAGGTAACGGTAGAACAGGCCCTTACCGTCCACCTCGTCCTCGGTCATGTAGATGACGCCGGTGCGCGGATCGACCGCGCAAGCCTCATGCTTGAAGCGGCCCATGGCGGTGATCGGCAGCGGGTCGGCCAGGCCGCGCAGGCGGGACGGGACCTCGAACACCCAGCCGTGGTCCTTCTTGGCGGTCTGCCCCGCCTTGATGAGCGTCTCCTCGCAGGTCAGCCATGAGCCCCAGGGCGTTGGGCCCCCGGCGCAGTTGACGGCGGTTCCGGCCAGACTGAGGTGCTGTGACTTCAGCTCCCGGCTCTTCAGGTCGTAGATCAGGGTCGAGGTCCCGCCGCCCAGCGGCAGGCCCGCCAGGTCGGTGTCGTAGACGCGCGCGGCCGAGACCTTGGGCGCGAGCAGCCGGTCGGCGCCGTAGGCGGTGATCTGGAGATCGCGGGGCGGGGGGCTGATCTCGTGGTTGCGGACCAGGGCGACCTTATTGCGGCCGGCCGGGAAGCAACCCATGCCGTCCATCTTGCCCGGCGCGATGAGACCGTCGTCCATCCTGTCGCCGGCCTTGGAGATCACCTGATAGGAAAAGCCCTCCGGCAGATCGAAGACCTGGGCGGGGTCGAGCCGGAGCGGGCCATAGCCTGTGACTTCGCTGGCGTAACCGGGGTTGGAATAGCCGTCTGGCCCCGTCGTGATCTGGGCGTTGGCGTACCGCGAGAGGCCTGAGAAGGCGGCGGTGGCCGCGGCGGTGCGAAGGAACTGACGACGAGAACCGATCATGACTCTTTCCAGCTTGGCTTTGGCGTGCTGGCGGGACCATAGAAGCGGAACTGCTGCTTTGTGCGGTATCATAATACCGAAGGCTGGAAAGCCTTATCGCGTAACGATTTGCGGCATGTACGTTGCGTTTAAGTGTTGACAGGCGGGCTGTGGCTGCTTACTAGCCGCCCCTTCGTCGGGACCGTTTCGTCCCGCTAACTTACGGACCCGTTCCCATGATGAAGACGACGGCTTCTTTGAAGCCCGCCGACGTCGAGAAGAAGTGGATCGTGATCGACGCAGAGAACGCCGTTGTCGGCCGCCTCGCTTCGTTCATCGCCATGCGTCTTCGCGGCAAGCACCGCCCTGACTACACCCCGCACGTCGATTGCGGCGACTTCGTCGTCGTGATCAACGCCGACAAGGTGAAGTTCACCGGCAAGAAGCTGACCGACAAGGTCTACTACTGGCACACCGGTCACCCGGGCGGCATCAAGGAACGCACCGCGGACAAGATCCTCGGCGGCAAGTACCCGGAACGCATCCTGGAAAAGGCCGTTGAGCGCATGCTGCCCAAGGAAAGCCCCTTGGCCCGTAAGCAAATGACCCACCTGCGTATCTACAATGTGGGTGAACATCCGCACCAGGCGCAGAACCCCGAAGTCATCGCGTTCGCCGACCTGAACTCCAAGAACGTGCGGAGCAAGTAAGCCAGATGTCCGAGACTCAAGGTTTCGAGGCCCTGCAAAGCCTCTCGTCCAACCCCGACGTCGCTCCGGCCGAGCCGAAGATCGACGCCCTGGGCCGCGCCTATGCCACCGGCAAGCGTAAGAACGCGATCGCCAAGGTCTGGATCAAGCCCGGTAAGGGCACGATCACGATCAACGGCCGCGACCAGGAAGTCTATTTCGCGCGTCCCGTGCTGCGCATGATGATCGCTCAGCCGCTGCAGGTCACCGACCGCCTCGGCCAGTTCGATGTCATCATCTCGGTCGAAGGCTCGGGCCTGTCGGGCCAAGCCGGCGCGATCCGTCACGGCCTGTCCAAGGCGCTCACCTACTACGAACCGGCCCTGCGCCCGGTCCTGAAGCCGCACGGCTTCCTGACCCGCGATAGCCGTATCGTTGAGCGTAAGAAGTACGGCAAGGCGAAAGCCCGACGCAGCTTCCAGTTCTCGAAGCGCTAACCCGCTCACGCGAACTCGCGTTTGGAGGGGCGCTTCGGGCAACCGAAGCGCCCTTTCTCATATCCGGTCGACAGTTTTCAGGACCCGCACCATGTCCCACACCGTGTTCATCGATGGCGAAGCCGGCACCACGGGCTTGCAGATTCGTCAGCGCCTGGAAGGCCGCAAGGATCTCGAGGTCGTCTCGATCGATCCCGCCAAGCGCAAGGACGTCGATGCGCGCGCCGAGCTGCTGAACAGCGTCGACGCGGTGATCCTGTGCCTGCCCGACGATGCGGCCAAGGAGGCCGTCGGCCTGATCTCGTCCAACAGCGTGCGGGTGATCGACGCCTCGACCGCCTATCGGACCGCGTCCGGCTGGACCTACGGCTTCGCCGAGATGGACCGTGATCAGCGCGCGGCCATCGCCTCGTCGACCCGGGTCAGCAATCCTGGCTGCTATCCGACCGGCTTCATCGGCCTGGTGCGTCCGCTGGTGACGGCCGAACTGATCCCCAGCGACTGGCCGCTGACGCTCAACGCGATCTCCGGCTACACCGGGGGCGGGAAGGGGCTGATCGCTGAGTTCGAGGCGCCTGCGCCGGAAACCAGCAGCGACGCCTTCCGCATCTACGGCCTGCCGCTGCAGCACAAGCACATCGGCGAGATGCAGGCGCATGGCGGGCTGGATCATCCGCCGCTGTTCGCGCCCGCCGTCGGCCGCTACGCCCAAGGCATGATCGTCGAGGTGCCGCTGCAACTCTGGGCGCTGCCCGGCAAGCCGCGCCCCGCCGACCTGCGCGAGGCGTTGGCCAAGGCCTATGCGCGTGAAGCCTTCGTCGAAGTGGCCAGCGCCGAGGAATGCACGGCGCTGCAAAAGGCGCGGGCGGGCGCGGCCGGCTACAACGCCGACCTCGATCCCGAAGCGCTGAACGGCACCAATCGCATGAAGCTCTATGTCTTTGGCAACGAGGAACGCCAGCAGGCGCGCCTGGTGGCGGTGCTGGACAACCTTGGCAAGGGCGCGTCGGGGGCCGCGGTGCAGAACCTCAACATCATGCTGGGCCTGCCTGAGACGGCGGGGCTGTGATCCTGCGCCGGGCGAGCCTGGACGACGCAGGCGCCATCGCCCGACTGCACCGCCTGACCATGCGGGAATCGTTGCCGTTCCTGCCGGAACTCCACACCGCCGAGGAAGACCTGTGGTTCTTCCGCGAGCGATTGATGGTCGAGAACGAGGTCTGGGTTTCCGAGAGCGACGGGGAAATCTCCGGCTATGTCGCCTTCAAGCCCGGCTGGGTCAGCCACCTCTATGTCCACCCGCAGCACCAGGGACGACGGATCGGGGACGCCTTGCTCGCCAAGGCCCTGGAGGATGGCGAGGCGCGCGAGCTCTGGACCTTCCAGCAGAACGCCCGGGCGCGGGCGTTCTATGAGGCGCGGGGGTTCACCATGGTCAAACTGACCGACGGCGCCGACAACGAAGAGAAGACGCCGGACGCGCTTTACGCCTGGGCAGGCCGCTAGGCTTGCATCCAAGGCCCGAGAGGAGTCGTATCTCGGACATGAGCAAGATCGACCGCCGCGCCTTCCTGATGGGCTCCGCCCTGGCCGTCACGCCGATGACCGCCTTCGCCGCCGATGATCCCTACGCCGCCTCGCCGTGGCGTAAGATCACCGACGCGCAGTGGAAGAAGCGGCTGGATGTCGCGACCTACAACGTCCTACGCCATGAGGCGACGGAGATGGCCGGCACCAGCCCGCTGAACAAGGAGAAGCGGCGAGGGACCTTTGTCTGCGCCGGCTGCGCCCTGCCGCTGTTCAAGTCCGATTGGAAGTTTGAGAGCGGGACGGGGTGGCCCAGCTTCTACACCGCCATCAAGGGCGCGATGGGCAAGAAGACCGATTTCGCCATCGGGGCGCCCCGCACCGAGTACCACTGCGCCCGTTGCCTGGGTCACCAGGGCCACGTCTTCCCCGACGGCCCGCCTCCTACGGGCCTACGCTACTGCAACAACGGCGACGCGTTGCGGTTCGTGCCGGCCTGATAAAGGCGAGGGAGATTCACTTCGCCTGCGGGCTTGGCGGGGCGAGCGCGGCCAGGACGTGATCGACGGCCCGCAGCACCGCGCCGTTGTGCTCAAGACCAAGCAGGTTGGCGTGTTCAGCCTCCGCGACGTTTTCGTAGTAGCCGGCGCGGGAGGCCCGTTCGGGCGCTCGGCGGGCGATGTTCCATTCGCCCATGCGGGCGGCGTCGCCGGCGGTGACGACGGCCACGGGCCATTGCCGATCCAGGCTCACCTTCCCAGCCTGGATCGATCCCTGATCCCAGGCGAGGACCTCGGCCGCAGCGGTGCGCGCATGGCGGCCGGAGACGAAGGCGTGACGCTTCTCAGCCTGGCCTTGTGGTGGAAGACCGATGCGGTCGCCCCAATAGTAGGCGACGGGGGTCAGGCCAAGAGAGCCGGCGGCGGCGGTCGCACGGGCCACGTTGCGCACGCGGCTGAGGAACGGCTGGGCGCGCGGATCGCTGGTCATTTCCGGCGTCGTGGCTTCCAGCAGCACTAGGCCGGCGACCTGATCGGGGTGCTGGCCGGCGAACAGCCGGATGTGCTGGCCGCCCATCGAGTGGGCCATCAGGATGAAGGGGCCGCGTTCACCCGACGCCTCGATCAGCTTGGCGAGGTCGGCGGCGATGGCGGCGCTGTTACGGGGCCCTGGGCCAGGATCGGAAAAGCCCATGCCAGCCCGGTCATAGGCGCAGGAGCGAACGCCCTTCGCCGTCAGTCCCTGCTGGATGGCGGCGAAGTCGGCGGCCAGGCCCCAGGCGCCGGCCTCCATCCAGACCACTGGCTTGTCGGACTTCGGGCCGTCGCAGACCAGCCGCAGCTTGCGCCCGCCGATGTCGACGAAACGCCCGCTGGGCTCGAAGCGGCCCGACAAGGCCACGACCGCGAAGCCCGCGCCGATCCATACGGCGAGCAGGACGGCGAGGCCGCCAATCAGCAATTTGAGCATCTATCCCCCAGGGAGCGGTCGCTTACGACTTCACCTTCACATAGGAACCGGGCGCGTCCTCGATAGGCTTGAACTTGCCGTTCGCCGGATCGCGGGCCGGGACGAGACCGCCGGACTTCTCCCGCAGCCAGGTAGCCCAGTGCGGCCACCAGGAGCCCGCCGTTTCCTTGGCGCCCTCCATCCACTGTTCGACGGAGCCGGGGAGGTCGGTGTTGGTCCAGTGCTGGTACTTGTTGGCGACCGGGGCGTTGATCACGCCGGCGATGTGCCCCGACCCCGCGAGGGTGAAGGTCACGGGGCCGCCGAACAGCCGCGCGCCGCGATAGACCGATCGCGCCGGGGCGATGTGGTCTTCCTTCGACGACTGCACGTAGACCGGGGTCTTCACGGTCGCCAGGTCGAGCTTGATATTGTCGAGAACCAGCTCGCCCTTCGCGAGGGCGTTCTCGCCGTAGAACTTGCGTAGATAGAACAGGTGCAGCGCCTTGGGCATGCGCGTCTGGTCGGAGTTCCAGAACAGCAGGTCGAAGGGCTTGGGCTCCTTGCCCATCAGATAGTTGTTCACGAAGAACGACCAGATCAGATCGTTGGCGCGCAGCGAGTTGAAGGTCTCGGCCATGGCCTGGCCCGACAGCACCCCGCCGGCCGCGTCCATCTGCTTCTCGAGATCGCCCAGCCAGTCTTCATTGGTGAACAGCAGCAGGTCGCCGGCCTCGGCGAAGTCCTGCTGGGCCGCGAAGAAGGTCGCCGAGGCGATCCGCTTGTCGTTCTTGGCCGCCATGTGGGCCAGCGTGGAGGAGAGCAGGGTGCCGCCGATGCAGTAGCCGACGGTGTTTACGCGATCGACGCCGGCCTGGGTCATGGCCGCCTCGGTCGCGGCGTAGATGCCATCGAGCATGTAGTCCTCGAAGGTCTTGGCGGCCATGGCGACGTCGGGATTGACCCACGAGGCCACGAAGACCGTGAAGCCCTGGTCCGCCAGCCAGCGGATCATCGAATTTTCCGGCCGCAGATCGAGGATGTAGAACTTGTTGATCCAGGGCGGGAAGATCAGCAGCGGGATCTCGTGGACCTGTTCGGTCGTCGGGTTGAATTGCAGCAGCTGGAGCACGTCGTTCTGGAACACGACCTTGCCCGGCGCGGTGGCGACGTTCTCGCCGATCTTGAACATCTGATAGTCGGTCTGGCTGATCGCCAGCTGACCGCCGCCGCGCGTCAGGTCGTCGGCGAAGTTCTCCATGCCCTTCAGCAGCGAGGCGCCTTGGGTCTGCATGGCTTCGCGCAGGGCGGCCGGATTGGAGACCAGGAAGTTCGACGGCGAGAAGGCGTCGGTGAGCATCTTCATGAAGAACTCGACCCGGCGCTTGGCCATCGGATCGACGTCCTCGACCTGGGAAACCAGCGCGTTCAGCCAGTTCGAGGTCAGCAGGTAGGATTGCTTGATCACGTCGAAGACCGGGTTTTCGGCCCAGTCGGGATCGTTGAACCGCTTGTCGCCCTTGGCGGGGCTGACCACGGGCTCGACCGTTTCGCCCCCGGCGCGGCGGGCGGCCGATTGCCAGAGCTCCAGATATTGTTGGAACAGGTCGGCCTGGGCGCGGACCATCCGGTCGGGCTGACTGGCCAGCCGACCCATGACGTCGGTGAGGGCGGGGGCGACGTGGAAGGGATCGGGTTGCAGGGCGGCCGGACGTTCGGCCTGGCGCAGGGCGGCCTCGGCGATCGCGCCCTGGGCGGTCAGCGCCGCGCGGGCCAGATTCGCCGACAACTTCTCCATCATGTCGCGTTGGTCAGCGCTCAGGTGGTCCAGCCTCGCGGAGGTGGTCTCGCCGTTCCGCGGCGGTTCGGGGGGCGGAGCGGCCTCGAAAGCTGCGGCTTTGGCGGCGGTTTCAGCCTTATTGGCCTTGGAAACAGCCTTGTCGGCGGCCTTGGCCTTCTTTTTTCCCTTGGCCTTGGTAGGCGTCGACGGTTGTACGCTCATCGCTCAACTTCCTCCCACACGCGCTTCCTTGAGGCTTTGGGGCGCTCGCGCCCTTTCACCTGAGGCGATCATGGCATATGACCTGGGTGAATATGAACGCGCCGCTTCGACTTTTCGCAAAAGCGCCATTCGGGGCCTCCGCTCGGGGGCTGCTGGCCTGTGTCTGCCTGGGGGCGCTGCTGGCTGGCTGCGCGACCTCCAACCCGTTTGCGACTGTCCCGGTGGATCCGGCCTCGCCGGTGGCGGCCGACGTGGCGCGCATGGCGCGAACCGGCACGGACTATCCGACCTTCGCCGACATTCCGCCGCTCCCCACCGATCAGCGACCGATCGCGCAATGGGGCAAGGAAGCCGACAAGCTCGAGACCGCCAGCGCCGATCTGGAGCGGAAGACCGCGGCCAACACCTGGACGCTGGACGGCACCGAGCGGTTCCAGGCGCGGGCCCAGGCCGAGGCCGGACCCGACAACACCGGCGCAGCCTCCAGCACAGCAGCCACCGAGGCCTTCGCGCGGCAGCTCCGGGAACGAGCTACGCCGCCTCCGTCGCCCAGATAAGAGGCAGGCGGGGGCATAAATGACCTTGAACCTGCTTGGCTGCGCCCCTGACGGGGGCTATCCATGCGCGACTTCAGCTCCCAATCGCCGCAGGGTCCGCGGTACGAGCTCAAAATGACTCCCGAATTCCACCGTATCCGCCGCCTCCCGCCGTACGTCTTCGAGGAGGTGAACCGCATCAAGGCGCGGCTTCGCGCCGAGGGCGTGGACATCATCGACTTCGGCATGGGCAATCCGGACATGCCGACGCCCAAGCACATCGTCGACAAACTGGTCGAGACCGCCCGCGACCCGAAGGCCGGGCGCTATTCAGCTTCCAAGGGCATCGTCGGCCTGCGCAAGGCTATGGCCGGCTACTATGAGAAACGCTTCGGCGTGACCTTGAACCCCGACACCGAGGTGATCGCCACCCTGGGGTCGAAGGAGGGCTTCGCCAACCTCGCCCAGGCGCTGACCGCGCCGGGCGACGTGATCATCTGCCCGAACCCGGCCTATCCGATCCACGCCTACGGTTTCATCATGGCCGGCGGGGTGATCCGTCACGTGCCGGCGCCTTCGCCTGAAGAGTATCTGGCCGGCATCAGCCGAGCGGTGAAGCACTCGGCGCCGCCGCCGTCGGTGTTGATCCTGTCCTATCCGTCGAACCCGACGGCCCAGTGGGTCGATCTCGACTTCTACAAGGACGCGGTCGCGCTGGCGAAGAAGCACGACATGCTGGTGCTGTCGGACATCGCCTATTCCGAGATCTATTTCGACGACAATCCGCCGCCCTCGATCCTGCAGGTCGACGGGGCCAAGGACATCGCCGTCGAGGTCAACTCGCTCTCGAAGACCTACGCCATGGCCGGTTGGCGCGTGGGCATGGTGGTCGGCAACGCGCGCATGTGCGCGGCGCTGGCGCGGGTGAAGTCGTATCTCGACTATGGCGCCTATACGCCGATCCAGGTCGCGGCGGCCGCGGCGCTGAACGGTCCGCAGGATTGTGTCGATGAGATCCGCGCGATGTACAAATCGCGCCGAGACACCCTGGTGTCGTCGATGAAGCGCGCCGGCTGGGACATTCCCGCGCCGTCCGCCTCGATGTTCGCCTGGGCGCCGCTGCCGGAACAGTTCAAGGAAGCCGGCTCGATGCTGTTTTCCAAGCTGCTGATCGAGGAAGCGGGCGTGGCTGTGGCCCCGGGCGTGGCCTTTGGCGAATATGGCGAGGGGTATGTGCGTATCGGGCTCGTGGAGAACGAGCACCGCATCCGTCAGGCCGCGCGCAACGTGAAGAAATTTCTGGCCAATGCCGACGAAATCCTCGGCCGAGCCCACAACACCTTGGCGGTGCAATGAGTAAAACTGAATGGCGGGTCGGCGTCGCGGGCCTCGGTACGGTCGGCGGCGGACTGCTGAACTTCCTTTCCGACCACCCGGATTTCGCTCCGGCCGGCGGCCGCGCCGTCGTGACCGGCGTTTCGGCGCGTTCGCGTTCGCGTCCGCGCGCCTTCGACATCTCGAATCTGCCCTGGTTTGATGATCCGGTGGCGCTGGCCGCCTCGCCGGACAACAACATCTTCGTCGAACTGATCGGCGGCTCCGACGGTCCGGCCAAGGCCGCGGTCGAGGCCGCGCTGAACGCCGGCAAGCCTGTCGTCACCGCCAACAAGGCGCTGATCGCCGAGCACGGGGCCGAGCTGGCCGCGCTGGCCGAGGCCAAGGGCGTTCCGCTGCTGTTCGAGGCCGCCGTCATGGGCGGCACTCCCGCCGTCAAGATGATGCGCGAGGCGATGGTCGGCGACGAGATCAAGTCCGTCGCGGGCATTCTCAACGGCACCTGCAACTACATCCTGTCGGAAATGGACTCCGGCGGCCGGGCCTTCGCCGACGTGCTGGCCGAGGCTCAGCGCCTCGGCTACGCCGAGGCCGACCCGACCATGGACGTCGGCGGGTTCGACGCCGCGCACAAGATCTCGATCCTGGCGGCGCTGGCCTTCGGCTGCGCGCCGAACTACGCCGCCGCCGAGATCGAGGGCATCGACCAGGTGGCGCTGCTGGACATCCAGCTCGCCAAGGACCTGGGCTACAAGATCAAGCTCATCGCTTCGGCCAACCGGTCGGACGACGGCGTGCTGGTGCGGGTGCACCCGACGTTGGTGGCCCAGAATCATCCGCTGGCCCAGGCCGGCGGGGCCTTGAACGCGCTCTTCATCGAGGGCACGCGGATCGGCCGCATCTATCTGCAGGGCCCAGGCGCCGGCGCTGCGCCGACCGCCGCGGCCGTGGCCGCCGACATCGCCGACGTGATGACCGGCGCGGCGCGCCCGGTCTTCCAGGCTCCCGCCGCCACGCTGAAGCCGTTCACCCCGATCGATCCGGCCAAGAGCATGAGCCGGGCCTATCTGCGCTTCCTGGTGAAGGACGAGCCGGGTGTGATCGCGGCGGTGTCGGAGACCTTGGCCGAGGCCGGCGTCTCCATCGAGAGCTTCCTTCAGAAGCCCGTCGAGAACGCCGACGGCGTACCGATTGTGCTTACGACGCATGCAGTTGCGGAGTCGGTGCTCACGGCGGCGATCGATCGCATCGCAAATCTGCCTTCAGTACTGGATAGACCGCGCCTCTTGCGTATCGCGCGCATATAAGAGCCCAACGATAAAACGCGCCCTGGAGGCGCCGGGAGAGACTTATGAGTTCGGAAAATCTGGATCGCGGCCTGGTTCTGGAAGCGGTCCGGGTGACGGAAATCGCCGCCATCGCTGCTTGGAAGCTGGTTGGACGTGGTGACGAGAAGGCGGCCGACCAAGCCGCCGTGGACGCGATGCGCACGGCGCTGAACGACCTCGACATCGACGGCGAGATCGTCATCGGCGAGGGCGAGCGCGATGAAGCGCCCATGCTCTACATCGGCGAAAAGGTCGGCAGCGGCAAAGGTCCGGCGATCGACATCGCCCTCGACCCGCTGGAAGGCACGACGCTGACCGCGAAGGCCATGGCCAACGCGCTGGCCGTCATGGCTTGGGCGCCGAAGGGCACCCTGTTGAACGCGCCGGACACCTATATGGACAAGATCGCTTGCGGGCCGGGCTATCCGGCCGGCGTGATCGATCTCGACAAGTCGCCTGCGGAAAACGTGCAGGCGCTGGCCGAGGCCAAGGGCGTCGAGCCCTCGGAGATCACGGTCTGCATCCTGGACCGTCCGCGTCACGCCGATCTCATCGCCAGCGTCCGTTCGGTCGGCGCGCGGGTCTATCTGATCACCGACGGCGACGTGGCCGGGGTGATGAACACCGCCGATCCCTCGACCGGCGTCGATCTCTATGTCGGCCAGGGCGGAGCGCCCGAGGGCGTGCTGGCCTGCGCGGCGCTGAAGTGCGTCGGCGGCCAATTCCAGGGCCGTCTGGTGTTCCGTAACGCCGATGAGAAGGCCCGGGCGGCCCGCGTCGGCATCACCGACTTCGACAAGAAGTACGACCTGCACGAGATGGTCCGCGCCGACGCGATCTTCGCGGCCACCGGCGTGACCAACGGCGCCCTGTTGGACGGCGTGCAGTACGACGACGGCTTTGTTCATACCCACACCCTGGTGATGAACTCGGCCACCCGCACCGTGCGCGAAGTGCGGATGAAGCGTCCGGTCTAGAGCCAGGGGGCTCTAGATTTTTGATTGGAGCGCGATGGTCGCCGAAACCGGCGTCCACTTTCAGCTATCGCGCTCGGGAGTATCCTTCGTGGCGGTTCCGACTCCGACTAGGCTCGACCGATGGCCGATGGAACCGCCTCCTTGGGATATCTAGGCGTCGAGCGCTCGCTGAGCGGGCGACTGTGGCGTGAACGTCCTGCTGACGCCGAGGTGGTGCGCCGTCACCAGCTCGGCCTTGGCCTCAGCGAGCCGCTGGCCCGCGCCCTGGCCTCGCGCGGCGTGACCGCCGAGGGCGGGGTCGACTACCTCAACCCGACCCTCAAGGCGCTGTTTCCCGATCCGTCGAGTTTCGTCGACATGGATCTGGCCGCCAAGATCCTGATCGACGGCCTGATCGCCGACCGTCCGATGACGGTCTTCGCCGATTACGATGTCGACGGGGCCTCCAGCGCGGCCCAGTTGGTCCGTTGGTTCCGCACCCAGGGCAAGGAATTGCCCATCTATGTTCCCGACCGCCTGACCGAGGGTTATGGCCCTTCACCCGCCGCCTTCCGGCGGATCCGCGAATCCGGCGTCGAGCTGGTGATCACGGTCGATTGCGGCGCGGCGGCCTATGAGGCCTTGGCCTGCGCCAAGGAGATTGGTCTCGACGTCGTGGTGATCGACCACCACCTGATGCGCGACGAGATCCCGGAGGTCGCGGCCCTGGTGAACCCGAACCGGCCGGGCTGCGGCTCGGGGCAGGGGGTTCTGGCCGCCGCGGGCGTCGTTTTCGTGCTGATGGCCGCCCTCAACCGCGAGGCGCGCGGTCGCGGCCTGTTCGAGGACCGCCCCGAGCCCGACCTGCGCCAATGGCTGGACCTGGCGGCGATGGGCGCGATCTGCGACGTCACCCAGCTGGTCGGTTTCAACCGCGCCCTGACGACCCAGGGGCTGAAGGTGATGTCGGCCTGGCGCAATCCAGGCCTGAAGGCCTTGCTGGAGGTCGCCAAGGGTTCGGGTCCGGCCGGCGTCTTCCATGCCGGCTTCATCCTGGGGCCGCGCATCAACGCCGGCGGGCGGATCGGGCGTTCGGACCTCGGCGCACGTCTGCTCTCGACCGACGATCCGGAAGAGGCCGCGATGCTGGCCGCCGAGCTGGATGGCCTGAACGCCTCACGCAAGGAAGTCGAGCGCGAGATCCTGGAAGAGGCGATCCGTGTCGTCGAGCGCGAGAGCAACCAGGAGGGCGCGGCCCTGACCATGGTCGCCGCCGACGGTTGGCACCCAGGCGTCATCGGGATCGTCGCCAGCCGACTGAAGGAACGCTACCGCAAGCCGGCCCTGGTCATCGGGATTGATCGGGCGGCCAATATCGGCAAGGGCTCGGGCCGCTCGCAAACCGGGGTGAACCTGGGGCGAGCCGTCCAGGCGGCCTATGACGAGGGGCTGCTGCTGGCCGGGGGCGGGCACGCCATGGCCGCTGGCCTCTCGGTGCGCCCCGACACCATTCCGGACCTGCGGGCCTTCCTGAACGAACGCCTGGCCGACGAGGCGCAGGCCGCCGCCGAACAGGACGGTCTCGACATCGACGCCCTGATCACGACCGGCGGGGCGGACCGCGGCCTCTATCAATCATTCCAGGCCCTGGCGCCGTTCGGTCCCGGAAACCCCGAGCCGATGTTCGCCGTGGCTAATGCGCGGGTCGAGCGGCCGATGGCGCTGCGCGGCGGCCATGTCCGCGTGACCCTCACCGACGGGTCGGGCGGACGTCTGAAGGCTGTGGCCTGGCGCGCGGAAGACACCGAGGCGGGCCGGCGGCTGCTCAATGAGGGCGGCGCCATCCATGTGGCGGGCCGCCTGAAGCCCGACGACTGGCAAGGCCGCGAGAGCGTCGAGTTGGAAATCGAGGACGTCGCCGACCCGCGCCGGGTGGGCTGAGCATTTTCGCCTGGCCGCATGGCCCAGGTTTTTCGCCGATTTCGGCACTGTCCACAGGCTGCTGCGGCACTTTCGAAAAAGGTTGAGCAAGGCGCTTGCCACCCCGCGGAATCGTCAATATAGACACCGCTCTCGCGGACGCGGTCCCTTCGTCTATCGGTTAGGACGCCAGGTT
This sequence comes from Phenylobacterium sp. Root700, assembly GCF_001429025.1. Classification (GTDB taxonomy): domain Bacteria; phylum Pseudomonadota; class Alphaproteobacteria; order Caulobacterales; family Caulobacteraceae; genus Phenylobacterium. Next base: position 51,151 of record NZ_LMHT01000022.1, read on the forward strand.
TTCAACCTGGAGAGAGGGGTTCGACTCCCCTAGGGACTGCCACCGCGAGGCTCCCCCACACGATGTTGGCGCGATAATTACGACTGATGCGTGCATCAGTTGGAAAATGCCCCATTGACGGCACTCTCCCAACGAGAACAGTGTTATAGCTGGCTACGTCCGAAAGGATCGGGGGGACCGGGCCAGAGGGGCATATGTCTGGTTACGAATTCGAGGGAGTGGGTCCACACGAAGAATCCGTGAGGATCAGCGGGCGGGTGAAGTGGTTCGACGCCGGCAAGGGGTATGGCTTTATCGTTCCTGACGACCCCAATCAAACGGGGCTCAAGGACGTATTGCTCCACGTCACCAGTTTGAGGAGTTCCGGGCGCGAGAGCGCTCTGGAAGGGGCCGTGATCGTCTGTGACGTGATCCGCCGTCCGAAGGGCTGGCAGGTATCGGAGGTGGTGGAGGTCGACGAGACGTCGGCGCCGCCGGCTTCAGACCGCCGAAGGCACGAGGAGGGCGGCGGTTTCCGTCGGGAGCGCGATAGCTACGACCAGGGCGGCTTCCAGGCTCGGCAACCGCGAAGGCCGCTGACGGCGCGCGGTCCGCTGGAACGGGCCAAGGTGAAGTGGTTCAACCGCGCCAAGGGCTACGGTTTCGTGGTCCGCGACGGGGAGAGCGGCGACATCTTCGTGCACATCGAAACCCTGCGACGATCCGGTATCGAGGACCTGCAGCCTGGCGACGACGTCATGGTGCGGTTCGCCGAAGGTCCGAAAGGGCTTGTCGTGGCCGAGATCGAGTCTGTAGGTCTGGCTTAAGACCTAACAACTCGGAGTTCTCCGGTGTCCAGTTTGACGGGGCCGCAACGCGGCTTGACCGCGACATTCGTCGCGCTTGCGCTGTTGGCGGCCTGCGCCGAGCAGCCGGCCGCCCAGACCGGCTCGGCGGCCGCTCAGGCCAAGCCGACCCAGGCCCCGCCAACGGCGGCTGGCGCGCCGGCCAAGGCCGCGGCAGGGGCGGTTGGTCAGGCCCCAGCCGGGTTTGAGGTCCTGGAGGCGGTGACGCCGTCCGGACGCACCCGGTTCTTCGTGGAAATCGCCGACAACGACGCCACGCGCGAGCGGGGCCTGATGTTCCGCAAGTCGCTGGCGCCTGATCGCGGCATGCTGTTCGACTTCCACACGCCGCGCGAGGTGGCGTTCTGGATGCGCAACACGCTGATCCCGCTCGACATCATCTACATCAAGGCGGACGGCACGGTGCTGTCGATCGCCCGCAACACCACCCCGCTGTCGGAGGCGCCGATTCCTTCCGGCGGGCCGACCCTGGGCGTTCTGGAACTGGCCGGCGGGCGTTCGGCCGAGATCGGCCTGATGCCCGGCGACCGCATCGAGCATCGGATCTTTAAGCGTGACTGACCGCGATGTCGTGCCGCCGCCGCCCGAGGGGTTCGTTGAATCGAGCGGGCGCGGAGCGTTCTCCAGCCATAACGGCCCATACTTCCATCGCGCGCAGATGGGAGAACTGACCGAGCAGGCCTTCTACGCCCTCCCGCGCCACGCCAACGGCCTGGGACTGGTGCATGGCGGCATGCTCAGCGCCTTCCTCGACGGTCTGATGGGGGCGACGGTGTTCCGGGCCACGCGCCAGACGGCGGTGACCATCCACCTGTCGATCGACTTCCTGCACATGGGGCGGGTCGGCGACTGGGTGATGGGCGAGGGCAAGATCACCCGGGTGACCAAGGACGTCGCCTTCGTCGAGGCCCGCGCCCATGTCCGCGGCGTGGACGTTGTGAGGGCCACCGGGGTCTTTAAATTGATGCATAAACGCGCCTAATCGCCCAAAGCGAGTTTGTTCGTTTGCGATAAAGTCCAAAGCCTTATATCGGACCCCCTCGCCGGCGTTTTTCGGGGTGTAGCGCAGCCTGGTAGCGCATCTGGTTTGGGACCAGAGGGTCGGAGGTTCGAATCCTCTCGCCCCGACCAACGCCGGTCAGAATTGTTTGAGGGGTCCGCATGCTCGCGCGCATCTATCGTCCAGCCAAGAACGCCATGCAGTCGGGCAAGGCGAAGACCAAGGACTGGGTGCTGGAATTCGAGCCGGCCTCGGCTCTGCGCTCGGACCCGCTGATGGGCTGGACCCTCACCGCCGACATGGACGGACAGATCCGCCTGGCCTTCGAGACCAAGGACGAGGCGGTCGCCTACGCCCAGGCTCACGGCATCGCGTTCCAGATCTCCGACCCCAAGCCCGCCAAGCGCATCATCAAGGCCTATGCCGACAACTTCGCCTTCGGCCGCAAGCAACCCTGGACGCATTAGTCCGCGGCGCCCATAGCTCAACCGGATAGAGCATCCGCCTTCTAAGCGGACGGTTGCAGGTTCGAGTCCTGCTGGGCGCGCCAGGATTGGGCCGGGGCCCTCAGGCCAGGCGCTGGCCTTTTATTTCTTCTGGAAAATTCGTCTTCCACCATGCGGCCCAGCGGCCGTGGGCTGCGTCGAACGCCGCGTCGTCCAGGCCGTAGGTGGTGACGATGACCGAGCCGCCGCCATGCGGCGGGCGGTTCTGCGCGCTGAAGTCGGTGACCAGGACCAGGCCGTCGCCGAACCCATCGACGGAGAAGGAGATCTGGCGACGGGACCGGTGCCAGACCTTGCCGGCCAGGGTGTCGCCTGGGCCGACCTTCAGGCTGTAGTGGGCGTCCTCTACCAGGTCGGCGAGGGCGTCGACGCCGAGCGCCGCGCGAGGCAGGTCGGCGTCAGCGCCCTCGGCCAGATGGCCGGCGAGATAGAAGGTGCGGCGCTCTTCCCCCGGGTGATGCTCCATGGCGAAGCGGAGTTGCTCCAGGAAGGCCTTCCAGCCCTCGGTCATGTCCTCGTTGGGGCCGTCCCAGTCGCTCTCGTCACCGGTCGCGCCCAGGCGGGTCAGGCGCAGGCGGGTTCGGCCGCCGCCCAGGTCTGTCAGTTCGAAGCGGTCAGGCATGCCCTCGAATGCGAGGATATGGGCGGCCTCATCGGGCCTGACGTGGTCGACGAAGATGTAGTCGATCTCGTCGGCCAGGGTGTCGGCGTCCCAACCGAACCAGCGGCGGATCTGGGCCGGGTCGCGCAGCGCCTCCCAGACCGTGGCGATAGGAGCCGCGATGGTGATCTCGATGACCGGCTTGTGCTCAGACTGACTCAAGGAAACCTCCCTGGCTGGCCTGGCCCATTCCGTGAGCAGGCCCCCGAACTCCGACACATCAGCGGTCCGAAGTCCATTCGAGGCATGAGCCGGGTGGCGCGTTCCTAGGCCGTCGCCCGGGCGTAGGCGTCCAGGCCGCCGCGCAGGTCGGCGATCAGGTCGTCCTCGTTCTCCAGGCCGACGTGCAGGCGCATCAGCGGTCCGGCCAGATCGGGCACGAACTTGCGCTTGCCGAGCTGCGGGTCGCAAAGAATGGCCAGGCTCTCGAACCCGCCCCAGGAAAAGCCGAGGCCGAACAGGTCAAGGGCGTTGAGGAAGGCGTTAGCGCAAGCTTCGGAGCCGGGCCTCAGGACGAAGCCGAACAGGCCGCAGGCGCCGCTGTAGTCGCGCGCCCAGAGGTCGTAGTCGGCGGCGCCAGGCAGGGCGGGATGGATGACCTGCGCCACCTCGGGCTGCTCGCGCAGCCAGGCGGCGATCTTCAGGCCAGCCTCGCCCTGGCGCTTCAGCCGGGTGGGCAGGGTGCGCAGGCCGCGCAGCATCTGGTAGGCGTCCTCGGCGGCGACCGCCCAACCGAGATTGTGCACTCCGTCCTCAAGCTGGCGGACCAGGGCCAGGTCGCTGGCGGCCGCAGAGCCCATGAAGACGTCCGAGTGACCGCCGACATACTTGGTCAGGGCCTGGACGCTGATATCGATCCCCTGGGTCAGGGGCTTGAAGAGATAGCCGGCGCCCCAGGTGTTGTCGGCCAGGGTGAGGATGCCGCGCGCCTTGGCCAGCCGGGCGATAGCGGCGAGGTCCTGCAGTTCGAAGGTCAGCGAGCCGGGCGACTCCATGACGATCAGCCGGGTGGCGGCGGTGGCCGAGCCGACGAGGTCTTCTGGGGACTGGCGCGGATCGAAATAGCGGACCGCGACGCCGTAGCGCGCCAGCACCTGGTCGCAGAAGCGGCGGGTCGGCTTGTAGATGTTGTCGACGACCAACACCTCGTCGCCGGCTTTCAGCACCGCCAGCATGGCGCCGGTCAGGGCCGCGAGCCCGGACGGATAGAGGTTGACGCCGGCGGCGCGCTCCATCTCGCCCAGCGCCGCCTTCAGCGCGTCATGCGCGGCTAGCCCGGCGCGGCCGTAGGTCAGATAGGCGTCGTCGTCGTACAGCGCCTCGGCGCAGGGCAGCAGCACTGTCGATCCCCGCTGGATCGGAGGTCCGACCGTCTTGACGAGATCGCCTGACGTAGCGCCGGCGCGGATAAGACGGGTTTCTTCTGACATGCGGGTTGACGGGCCGGAACGAACTGGAGCCAAAATCAGGCGTCACTTAGGGCCTTGGCCGCTAAGCAATCAAGGAGGGCGACCAATCTCCCGGCGCAGTATTTCTCGGCCAGGCCCATGGATCGCTCTGGTCGCCGCGATGGTCCTTACCGGCTGCAGCAAAGCCAAGGAGGAGGCGCCCGCGCCACCGCCGGCCGCAGCGCCCATCGCCGCCCCCGCGCCGGGCGCCTACAAACCCAAGCCCAGCCCTACCTTGGCGGCGATCAAGGCGCGGGGATGGCTGTCCTGCGGCGTCAATCCTGGACTGGCCGGGTTCGCCTACTCCGACGACCGCGGCGCCTGGCGGGGCTTTGACATCGATGTCTGCCGCGCGGTGGCCGCCGCGGTGCTGGGCGACGCCAAGGCGGTGCGGTTCACGACGGTCACGGCCCCAGAGCGCTTCACGGCCCTGAGGGGCGGCAAGATCGATATCCTGTCGCGCAACACCTCCTGGACCCTGTCACGCGACGCGGGCGAGGGCGTTGATTTCGCGGCTGTCACCTACTACGACGGCCAAGGCTTCCTGGCGCCTAAGACGCTGTCGCTCGCCTCGGCCGACGAACTGAACGGCGCGCGAATCTGCGTCCAGAAGGGCACCGCCAGCGAGACGAACCTGGCCGACTATTTCCAGGCGCGTGGCCTGAAGTACCAGGCCGTGGTGGTGAACAACGGGGCCGAGGCGCGAGCGCGCTACCAGGCCGAGGAATGCGACGTCTTCACCGCCGACATGGCGGCGCTGGCCTCGGCGCGTTCGCTGATGAACACGCCTAACGCCCACGTGATCCTGCCGACGGTGATCTCGAAGGAGCCGCTGGGGCCCGTGGTGCGGCAGGACGATCCCGCCTGGACCGATATCGTCCGGTGGACCGTCTACGCCACGATCCTGGCCGAGGAGCTAGGGGTGGATTCGAAGTCCGCGCCGGACCAGCTCAAGACCTCGACCGATCCCAGGGTGCGACGGCTGCTGGGCGCCCAGGACAATCTGGGGCCGATCCTGGGGCTGAAGCCTGACTGGGCCTATCAGGTCATCGTCCAGGTCGGATCCTATGATGAGATTTTCGAGCGCAATCTGGGGCAGGGCTCGTCGCTCAAGCTGGCGCGGGGACACAACGCCCTTTGGAGCGCGGTGGAACCTGGCCTGATGTACGCCCCGCCGGTGCGCTAGGCGCCGATGACGACCGGGGTGTCGGTCAGCCCGCCCCATTCGGTCCAGGACCCGTCATAGACCGGGGTCCGGTCGAGACCGATCCGCGCCAGGGCCAAGGCCAGGACCGAGGCGGTGACGCCCGATCCGCAGCTGGTGACGATAGGCTTGCCGAGATCGACGCCCGCGGCCTTGAAGACCGCCTTGAGCTCATCGGCCGGTTTCAGCGTACCATCGACGGCGATGACCTGCTCCCACGGCACATTGGCCGCGCCCGGCATATGGCCCGAGCGCAGGCCGGCGCGGGGTTCGGGGGTTTCGCCGGTGAAGCGTGTCGCCGAGCGAGCGTCAACCACTCGGGCCTCGCCGGAAACCAGCAGGGCGCGCACGTCGTCGACATTGCGCACCAGGGCGGGGTCAAGGATGGGTTCGAGCGCCGCGGCGCGCGGGAAGATCTCACCAGCTTCGACCGGCCGGCCTTCGGCGAGCCATTTCTTCAGGCCGCCGTCCAGCACGTAGACCTTCGGATAACCCATGGCCCGCAGCGTCCACCAGACGCGCGCCGCTGAGCGGATCCCATGGGTGTCATAGACCACGATGTCGGCTTCTCGCGGCAGGCCCAGCGCTCCGGCCTCTTGGGCGAAGACCTCGGGCGAGGGCAGCATGTGCGGCAGGTCGGTTGCGCGGTCGGCGATGGCGTCGATATCGAAGAACACCGCGCCCGGAATGTGGGCCTGCAGATATTCGTCGCGACCGGAACGCCTCTCGGCGGGCATGAACCAAGTTCCATCGACGACGCGGACATCCGGCGCCCGCAAGCGGTCGGCCAGCCACGCGGTGGAGACGACGGGATCCATGCCTACAGCCACTTCGGAATTGGGAAGCCGCGTTCCTTCAGGAACTCGGGATTGAAGATCTTGCTCTGATAGCGTGAGCCCTGGTCGCACAAGATGGTCACGATGGTGTGGCCGGGGCCCATGTCCTTGGCCATGCGGATGGCGCCGGCGACATTGATGCCGGTGGAACCGCCCATCACCAGGCCTTCGTGCTCGACCATGTCGTAGATGACGTTCAGCATCTCGTGGTCATCGATGCGATACGGGCGGTCGATGTTCAGGCCTTCGAGATTGGCGGTGATCCGGCCCTGGCCGATGCCCTCGCTGATCGAATTGCCTTCCGACCGCAACTCGCCGTCGGCGTACCAGGAATAGAGCGAGGCGCCGTGCGGATCGGCCAGGCCGATCTGGATGTCGGACTTCCGCGCGCGCAGAGCCTCGGCCACGCCGGCCAGGGTGCCGCCCGAGCCCACGGCTGAGATGAATCCGTCGACCTTGCCGCCGGTCTGTTCCCAGATTTCCGGCCCCGTCGTCTCCACGTGGGCCTGGCGGTTGGCGACATTGTCGAACTGGTTGGCCCAGACCGCGCCGGCCGGTTCCTTGGCGTTCAGTTCCTCGGCCAGGCGGCCGGAATAGCGGACATAGTTGTCGGGGTTGGAGTAGGGGACGGCGTCCACCTCGACCAGCTCGGCGCCGAGCAGCCGAATGGCGTCCTTCTTCTCCTGGCTCTGGGTGCGCGGGATGACGATCGTGGTGCGATAGCCGGACGCGGCGGCGACCATGGCCAGGCCGATGCCGGTGTTGCCCGCCGTGCCTTCGACGATCCGCCCGCCAGGCCGCAGCAGACCGCGTTTTTCCGCATCGCGAATGATGTAGAGCGCCGCGCGGTCCTTCACGGACTGGCCGGGGTTCATGAACTCGGCCTTGCCGAGAATTTCGCAACCCGTGGCCTCGCTTGCGCGGCGCAGGCGGATCAGGGGCGTGTTTCCGATGGCGTCGAGGACGCTCTGAGCGACGGTCATGGCCGTCTACTTAAGCGGCCAAGGCCGCCAAGAACAGGGGTCATCAAGCCTTGGAGAGGCTTAGCTGCACGACATTGGTGCGGCCGGTGCGGAACCCTGCCTCGCAATAGCTGAGATAGAACCGCCAGAGTTTGCGGAACCGCTCGTCGAAGCCAAGCTGAGCGATCTCGTCCCAGGCGCCCTCAAACCGCCGGCCCCATTCGGCCAGGGTGTCGGCATAGTCCTCACCGAACCGGCTGAGACCGGTCCAATGCAGGCCGGCCCGATCGGTGATCGGTTTTAGGCGCTCTTCGGACGGCAGCATCCCGCCCGGGAAGATGTACTTCTGGATGAAGTCGGCGCGGCGGCGATAGGCGTCGAAGATCTCGTCGCGAATGGTGATGATCTGCAAACCGGCGCGGCCGCCGGGGGCCAGGACGTCGCGAATCTTGCCGAAATAGGTCGGCCAGTAGCGTTCGCCGACCGCCTCGAACATCTCGATAGAGGCGACCCGGTCGAAGCTGCCTTCGACGTCGCGATAGTCGATCATGCGGATGTCGGCCCGCTCAGTCAGGCCCTGCTCGAACATCCGCTTGCGGGCGAAGTCGAACTGCTCCTTGGAAATGGTGATGCCGGTGACCTTGGCCCCAACTTCCTTGGCCGCATATTCGGCGAATCCGCCCCAGCCGCAGCCGATCTCCAGCACGCTCTGATCTGGGCCAAGCCCCATGCCCAGCGCCAGCATCCGGTACTTGTTGGTCTGGGCCTGATCCAGCGCCTGACCGGAGCGTTCGTAGCGGGCCGAGGAGTAGGTCATCGTCCGGTCGAGCCAGCGCGAATAGAAGGCGTTGCCGAGATCGTAGTGGGCGTGGATGTTCTTGCGCGATCCTTCGCGGGTGTTGGCGTGCAGGGTGTGGCCGACGAAGTTGGCGGCGCGCACCAGCGGATTGCCAAGCACCACCCTGGCCAGGCGGTCGAAGTTGAGGCTCACCGCGCTGAGCACCGCCGCGAGGTCCGGCGTTTCCCATTCGCCGGCCATGTAGCCCTCTGCGAACCCGATGTCGCCAGCGGCCAGCACTCGCCGCATGAAGCGGAAGTCGTGAATGATGATCCGGGCCTCGACCCCAGGCTCGGCGCCCTTGATCTTGAGTTCGCGGCGTGAGGGCGTGACGAAGGTGAGGCCCCCGACCCGCCAGTTCAGCGCCATCAGCCTGGCCGCGAAGCGAAACGCCGCCGGAGCTCCCGCGAGTTCGGGGAGCCTGCCGAAAGCTCTGGGCGAGGCGGCGAGCGCTCTCAACGATGGTTCATGCGCCAAGCTCATGGTCGCAACCCTCGATTTTCTTCAAGCTAACACTGCATTTGGGATTGAGGCGAATCAACTCCAACCCTCGCCCTACGGTTCCGCTGGTCAGGCGGATGTGTTCTGGGGCGTTTTCGCGCTTGTGAACCACGCAGACGCGCGCCACTTAGGCCCTTACGGCGCTAGACCGCCGACGGAAAAAGCTCGGGAATGTCATGACCGTACTGACGCTCAATCGCTGGAATATCTCCATCGGCGACGGCCAACCGCTGGTCGTGATCGCGGGGCTGAACGTGATCGAGGACTTGGATCTGGCGCTGGAGACCGGCCGCCATCTGAAGGCGGTGACCTCCGAGCTGGGCCTGCCCTATGTGTTCAAGGCGAGCTTCGACAAGGCCAACCGCTCTTCGATCAAGAGCTTCCGCGGGCCGGGCCTGACCGAGGGCCTCAAGATCCTCGCCGAGGTGAAGGCGCAGTTGAATGTGCCGATCGCCACCGACCTGCATGAAGTCAGCCAGGCCGAGCCGGTGGCCGCTGTCGCCGACATCGTCCAGATCCCCGCCTTCCTGTGCCGCCAGACCGACCTGGTCGTGGCCACCGCCAAGGCCACGGCGGCGGCCGGCGGGCTGCTGCATGTGAAGAAGGGCCAGTTCCTGGCGCCTTGGGACTGCCAGAACATCCTCTCGAAGATCAAGGAAGCCGCCGACGTGGGAGTGATCCTCTGCGAGCGCGGCAACTCGTTCGGCTACAACAATCTCGTGGTCGACATGCTGGGCATTCAGGAGATGAAGAAGCTCGGCGCGCCGGTGACCATCGACGCCACCCACGCCGTGCAGCTTCCTGGCGCAGATCCGCGAACGGGCGGGGCCTCGACGGGCGGGCGACGCGAGGGCGTGGCGATCATCGCCAAGGCGGCCGTGGCCTCGGGCGCGGACGGTGTGTTCCTGGAGTTCCACCACGATCCGGACAAGGCGCTCTGCGACGGCCCGAGCTGCCTGCCGCTGGACGGCGCGCGTGATCTGCTGGCGACCTTGAAGGCCGTCCATGCGGCCGTGCGATAATCGGCGTAGTCTCTGAAATCATGGACCTGTCGGCCCTTCAGCAGATTCTCTCCGCCCTCCCGGGGGCTCGTATCGCCTGTGTCGGCGACCTGATGGTCGACCGCTTCGTCTATGGCGACGTCACCCGCGTCTCGCCCGAGGCGCCGATCCCGGTCCTGGCCCGCAAGCGCGAGCTGGTGATGCTGGGCGCGGTCGGCAACGTGGCGCGCAACGCCGCGGCCCTTGGCGGTGAGGTCTGCCTGGTCGGCATGATCGGCGGCGACGCCGAGGGCGTCGAAGCCCTGCGCCTAATCAAGGCCGAGGTGGGCGTTGAAGGCTTCGTGGTCACCGATGCCGGGCGGCCGACCACCTTGAAGACGCGGTTCGTTTCCGGCGGTCAGCAACTGCTGCGCGTCGACATGGAAACCAGCGGCCCGGCCAGCGGGGATGTGGAGCAGCGGCTGATCCGCACCGTCCGCGACGTGGCGCGCGATGTCGGCGTTGTGCTGTTGTCCGACTACGGCAAGGGCGTGGTTACGGCCGGCGTCATCGAGGCCTGCCGGGCCTCGGGCGCGGTGATGATCGTCGACTCCAAGGCGCGCAGCTTCGCGCGCTATGGGCAGGTCGACATCGTCAAGCCGAACGCGGCCGAACTGGCCCACGCCACCGACATGCCGACCTCGACGGACATTGAGATCGAGGCGGCGCTCATTCACGCTCTGACCCTTTGTGAAGCCAAGGCGATCTTGGTGACGCGGGCGGCGAAGGGGATTTCGCTGGCGGTGCGCGGGCAAGCCGTGCGGCACTTCCCGGGCGTTCCGCGCGAGGTGTTCGACGCCTCGGGCGCGGGCGACACCACGCTGGCGGCGCTGGGCCTGGCCCTGGCGGCCAAGGTCGAGATCGCCGACGCCATCGCCTTCGCCATGCTGGCCTCAGGCGTGGCGGTGGGCAAGGCCGGCACCGCCGTGGTGACGCCGGAAGAGATGATCGAGGCCTCGATCAGCGCCCACATGGCGCCGGCGGAGGCCAAGATCGTCACGCCGCAACGGATGGCCGACGAAATCGCCCGCTGGCGGGCCAAGGGGCTGAAGGTCGGCTTCACCAACGGCTGCTTCGACATTCTGCATAAGGGTCATGTCGCCTATCTGACCCAGGCGCGGGCCTGGTGCGACCGGCTGATCGTCGGGGTCAATTCCGACCGGTCGGTGCGCGAACTGAAGGGCGAGGGGCGTCCAGTCAACGACCTGGAGGGCCGCGCCGTGGTGTTGGCCGGGCTGGGCTCGGTGGACCTCGTCGCGCCGTTCGACGAGGACACCCCGATGAAGCTGATCGAGGCGGCGCGGCCTGACGTCCTGATCAAGGGCGCGGACTATGCCGAAAGCGAAGTGGTCGGCGGGGATTTCGTGAAGTCCTACGGCGGAGAGGTTAGGCTGGCGCAGATCGTCGACGGCTATTCGACCACGGCCGCCATCGCACGGATGCAGGAGAAAGCATGACCCGCCGGATCATCTTCGTCACAGGCGGGGCCGGGTTCATCGGCTCCAACATCGTCGCCAAGCTGGCCGAGGACCCGTCGCTGGACGTCGTCGTCTGCGACTGGCTGCACGAGGCCGAGCTCGGCAAATGGCGCAACATCGCCAAACACCCGATCGGCGACTTCGTGGCCCCGGAATCGATGTTCGAATGGCTTGAGAAGCGTTGGCGCGACGTCGAGCTGGTCGTCCATATGGGCGCGGTGTCCTCCACCACGGAGCCGGACGCCGACAAGATCGTCCATGCGAACTTCACCCTCAGCCGCGACCTGTTCCGTTGGTGCGCCGACCATCAACGCCGGTTCGTCTACGCCTCCTCGGCGGCGACGTATGGCGACGCCGTCGACTTCCGGGACCAGGACGACGTGGATTCGCTGGCCGCGCTCCGGCCGCTGAACACCTACGGCTGGTCCAAGGCGCTGTTCGACCTGTTCGCGGCCCGCCAGGCGGCTCGGGATTACGCGCCGCCGCAATGGGCGGGGCTGAAATTCTTCAATGTCTACGGGCCGAACGAGGAACATAAGCACTCGATGAAGTCGGTGGCCTCGCAGATCTGGCCGAAGGTGCGCGACGGCCATGCGGTGCAGCTCTTCAAGTCCTATCGCGAGGGCGTCCCGGACGGCGGCCAGACCCGCGACTTCGTCTATGTGCGCGATGTCGCCGACGTGGTCGGCTGGCTGGCCAAGAACGAGCAGGTCAGCGGGATCTACAATCTCGGCTCGGGCACGGCGCGGACCTTCGAGGACATGGCCAAGGCCGTCTTCGCCGCCGTCGATCGGCCTGCCGAGATCGAGTACACGCCGATGCCGCCGGCCATTCGCGACAAGTACCAGTACTTCACCCAGGCCCACATGGAACGCCTGCAGGCCGCCGGCTACAACCAGCCGATGACCGGGCTGGAAGAGGGTGTCGGCGATTACGTGAAGCGTTACCTCTCTCAGCCCGACCCGTACCGGTAGGGCCAGGGCGGTCATGGCGGATCGTCCCAGGGGATTTCGGCGCCTGATCGCCGCTGGAGTTGTGCTGCTGGCCTTGCTGGTGGCCGCGGCGGCTTTCGTCTGGCGCGACGATATCCTGCGGACCCGGCTCGATCCCAAGGAACCGTTCCAGACCTACGACCCGCCGCCGGCGCCGGACTATGCGACCAAGGCCGCCTGGGCCTTGCTGCCGGCCAATGCGGGGAGCCCGACGCCCAGGGATCCGCCGGCCGATGTGTTCTTCGTCGGGCCGACCACCTTTGACGGCGGCCGTCACTGGAACGCGCCGATCGATGATCCCAAGGCCGACCGGCTGTTTCGGGAGGTGATGGCGCCGAACTATGCCGGGCCGTTCGTTCGGGTCGGCCGGATCTTCGCGCCGCGCTATCGGCAGGCCAGCCTCTACACGCTGATGACCCTGCGGGACGACGCCAAGGAGGCGCGCCGCTTCGCCTATTCCGACGTGGCGGCGGCCTTCCGGTACTATGTCGAGCACTACAACCAGGATCGGCCCTTCGTGGTTGTCGGCGTAGAGCAGGGCGGGACCCTGGCGGCGCGGCTGCTGGCGGAGGAAGTCGCGGCTCATCCGGAACTGAAGGCGCGGATCGCCGCAGCCTATCTGGTTCAGACGGTGATCCCTGCCAACTCGCCGCCGCTGCCCCCGTGCCTTGGTCCGGGGCAGCCTGGATGTGTCGCGGCCTGGGCCTCGGTGTTCGAGGGCGAGCCCGAGCGGGCCCAGGCGATCTTGGATCGCTCGTTGGTTTGGGGCGAAGGCGGCCAGCTGGTGAACCTCCAGGGCCGGGTTCCCATGTGCTTCAATCCGTTGCTGGGCGCGGCGAGCAACGCCGAGGCTCCGGCGCGTCTCAGCCTGGGCGCGGCCAACGCCACGGGCCTGGAATGGGGCGCGCGGCCGGCCTTCTTGAGCCGGCAGATCTCGGCGCGCTGCGAGAAGGGCGTGCTGCGCGTGTCGCGGCCGAAATCGACCTCGCTGAAGCCGTCGGGATCGTGGACCGATCGCCGCAAGTCACCGGCCTACAACCTGTTCTACGGCGATCTGGAGGCCGATGCGAAGGCCCGGGTGGCTGCGCTGGAAGTCCAGCGATCCGATGGAATGCAGAACTAGCGTGCTCGTGCAGGGGGTTTTCGCGTGAACCAATCGTCGGCCCCCGCTCATCGTCCTCAGGTCGTCATCATCGGCGGCGGCTTTGGCGGTCTGGCCGCGGCGCGCGAACTGGCCAAGGCGCCGGTCGACATCACCCTGCTGGATCGTCGCAACTATCACCTGTTTCAGCCGCTGCTCTATCAAGTCGCGACCGCGGCCTTGTCGCCATCAGAGATCGCCTGGCCGATCAGGCATCTGTTGCGGGGGCAGCCGAACGCGCGGGTCCTGCTGGCCGAAGCGACCGGGGTCGATCTTGATCGGCGCTGCGTCCAGACCACGGTCGGCGACCAGGCGTTTGACTATCTGGTGGTCGCCACCGGCGCCGATCACTCCTATTTCGGCCACCCGGAATGGTCGGAAAGCGCGCCGGGCCTGAAGAGCATTGAGGACGCGACAGCGATCCGTCGGCGGGTGCTGGGCGCGTTCGAGAGGGCGGAGAACGCGCCGCTCGCCGAGCGCGAGGCGCTGCTCACCTTCGTTATCGTCGGCGGCGGGCCGACCGGGGTGGAGATGGCCGGCGCGGTCGCCGAACTCGCCCGCGACGCCCTGGCCCGCGACTTCCGCAACGTCGATCCGCGTGAGGCCAAGGTGATGCTGGTCGAGGCTGGTCCCCGCATCCTGGCGGCCTTTCCCGAGCCGTTGGCCGCCTATGCGGCGCGGGTTCTGCGGCGGCTGGGCGTGAGCGTCATGACCGAGACCGCCGTCACGGGGTGTAGCGCGGACGGCGTCGAACTCGGCGAACGCCATCTGGCGTCCAGCACAGTCATCTGGGCGGCCGGCGTGGCCGCCTCGCCGTTGGCGGCAGGCCTCACCGGCCCTCATGACCGGGCGGGTCGATCCGTGGTGCAGGACGATCTCTCGCTGGAAGGTCACCCCAATGTCTTCGTGGTCGGCGACGCCGCGTCGACGAAGGGACCCGCGGGCGCGTCCGTGCCCGGCATCGCCCCAGCCGCCAAGCAAGCGGGCCGGCATGCGGCTGGCGTGATCGCGGCTCGCATTAGCGGGCGTCCCGGGCCGGGCGCGTTCCGCTACCGCCATGCCGGCGACCTCGCCACCATTGGCCGTAGCGCCGCCGTCGTGCGGTTCGACGGGTTCCATCTCACCGGCTGGCTCGGCTGGGTCTTCTGGGGCCTGGCGCACATCTACTTCCTGATCGGCCTGCGTAACCGGATCGCCGTCGCGCTCGACTGGTCCTGGAGTTGGCTCACCCGCCAGCGGCACGTGCGGTTGATCATCGGCTAGGTTCGATTGACCTGCGCCGCCGCCAAGGGCCATCGTGCCGGCCCAGAGCGCCCCAGGGAGATAACGCCATGACCAATCGCCAGATCGTCCTCGAGCAACTTCCCCAGGGCAAACTGTCGCCGGACCACTTCCGCCTGACCGAGACGGCGACGCCGACACCTGGCGATGGGGAGGTGCTGCTTCGGACCCGCTACATCTCGCTGGACGCCGCCAACCGGGCCTGGATGCAGGGCGCGACCTATCGCGCGGCCCTGGCGGCAGGCGATGTCATGGCCGGCGGATCGCTGGCCGAGGTGGTGGAGAGCAAGGCGCCGGGCCTGGCCAAGGGCGACTTCGTGTTCGCTGACACCGGCTGGCAGGACTATGCGGTGCTGGCGGGCGAGGGGCTCTCCAAGCTGCCGGACCTGAAGCCGATGACGCACCTGCTCAGCGTTTATGGCGTGGCCGGGCTGACCGCCTATTTCGGCCTGCTGGAATGCGGCCAGCCAAAAGCCGGGGAGACGGTCGTGGTTTCGGCGGCGGCCGGCTCGGTCGGCTCCCTGGTCGGGCAGATCGCCAAGATCCGCGGCTGCAAGGTGGTCGGGATCGCCGGCGGCGCCGAGAAGTGCGCCTGGCTGAAGGACGAACTCGGGTTCGATGAGGCCGTCGACTACAAGGCCGGTGACGTTCGGCGCGCCTTACGGGCGGCATGTCCGAAGGGGATCGACGTCTATTTCGACAATGTGGGCGGCGACGTCTTCGAGGCGGCGCTGTTCAACATGAACAATTTCGGCCGGATCGCCTGCTGCGGGGCGGTCTCGCAATACGACGGCAGCGCGCCGCCGCACGGTCCGCGTGGCATTCCCGGCCTGATCGTCACCAAGCGCCTGAACGTGCGGGGCTTCATCGTCTCCGACTTCAACGCTCAGCGTGAGGCCGCGCTGTCCGACCTGGAGAGCTGGGTCGAGACCGGCAAGCTGGAGGTGTTGGAGGATGTCATCGACGGACTTGAGAACGCGCCGTCGGCCCTGGTCGGCCTGCTGGCGGGGGAGAACCGCGGCAAGCGTATGGTGAAGGTTAGCTGATCTTCCCGCTCGTCATCCTCCGATCAGCCGAAGGCTGATCCGGGGGACCCAAGCTGACTTCGCAGAATGTGGTGAGCCCGTCTGGGTCCCCCGGATTGTCTTTCAGACGACCGGAGGATGACGAGCATCAATAGTGCTAACCCGCGTCCCTCAGCGGCGAGCTCGGGCGCCAGTCGAAGAGTTCCTGCAACACCCGCAAGGCCTTGCCGCGCTCGGAGGTGAGCTCGGGATCACGATCCACGATCATGCGAGCATCGTCGCCGGCCGTGGCGATCAGGTCGCGGTGGGCGATGGGATCGGCGAAGACATAGGCGGGGAAACCCGACTGTCGCAGGCCCAGCGCATCGCCGCCGCCACGCAGTTCGAGGTCGACCTCGGCGATCTGGAACCCGTCATCGGTGCGCCGCAGGATGTCGAGCCGCTTCTGGGCGGTCTCCGACAGCGGCGGATCATAGAGCAGGACGCAGGCGCTTTCGCGCGAACCGCGCCCGACCCGGCCGCGAAGTTGGTGAAGCTGGGCCAGGCCGAAGCGTTCGGCCTGTTCGATCACCATGATGGTCGCATTGGGGACATTGACCCCGACCTCGACGACCGTGGTCGCCACCAGCAGGCTGATCTTGCCGTCGGCGAAGTCGGCCATGACCGCATCCTTCTCCGGGCCGCTCATCTTGCCGTGCACCAGGCCGACGCCAGGACCGATTTTCTGGCGCAGCTCGGCGGCGCGCTTCTCGGCGGCCTTCAGGTCGATCAATTCGGATTCGGAAACCAGCGGGCAGATCCAGAAGGCCTGGGCGCCGTTGGCGATCACATCGCGCAGCCGGGCCTCGACCTCCTCGACCCGGCTCATGGGGACGGCGCGGGTGGCGACCGGCGTGCGGCCCGGTGGCTTCTCGTCGATGCGCGAGACGTCGAGATCGCCGTAGACGGTCAGTTCCAAGGTCCGCGGGATCGGGGTGGCGGACATGGCGATCAGGTGGACAGCTTCGCCCTTGGCCTGGAGCCGCTGACGCTCAGCCACGCCGAAGCGGTGCTGCTCATCGACGACGGCCAGTTGCAGGCGTTGGAAATTCACATCGTCCTGGAAAAGGGCGTGGGTGCCGACCGCGACCTGGACGGCGCCGGAGGCCAGGGCGCGCAGCTTTTCGGCGCGGGCCAGGCCCTTGTCTCGGCCAGTGAGCAGGACAGCGCTGATCCCGTGGTCGGAGAGCGGACCGGAGAGGGTCTCGAAGTGCTGGCGGGCCAGGATCTCGGTCGGGGCCATCAGCGCGCTCTGGCCCCCGCCGCCCGCGACATCGGCCATGGCCAGCATGGCCACCACGGTCTTGCCGGAGCCGACATCGCCCTGGATCAGCCGGCTCATCCGCTCGCCGGCGGCGAAGTCATTGCGAATGTCGGCGAGGGCGCGCTCCTGGGCTCCGGTCAGGGAGAAGGGGAGGTCAGCCCTGATCTTGGCGGAAATCTCGGCGGGAACGAGCTTGGCGGCCGGCTCGCGGCGGCGGTCGGCCTTGCGTTGGGCCATGGCCAACTGATGGGCGAGGAGTTCGTCATAGGCCAGGCGGCGAATGTGCGGCGTCTGCGGGGCCAGGTCGATTTCGCCGGCCGGAGCGTGGAGCCGGACCAGGGCCTCGCGCCAGGTCGGGAGCTGTTCGCGCGCCAACCAGGCGGCGTCCTGCCACTCGGGCAGTTCGGGCGCGCGTTCCAGAGCCTCCAACGCAAACTTGCGGACCGTGCGGGCGGGGAGGCCCGCCGTGGCTGGATAGACCGCCTCGAAGAGGGCGATCTCGTCGGCCCGTTCCGGAGGCAGGAAATAGTCCGGATGGGCGATCTGCAGGTTCAGGCCGAAGCGCTCGACCTTGCCGCTGACCAGCCGCTTGGCGCCCAGCGGGTGCTTCTGCTCGAGCTGTCCACCGAACCCGCCAAAGAAGACCAGGGTGAGGACGCCGGTGCCGTCATAGGTCTCCACGCGCCAGGGCTGCTGCGGGCTGCGCGGCTTCTTGAAGGCGTCGATCTGGACTTCGAAGATCTGGGTCGCGCCCTCGATGGCGGTGTTCACCGTGGCGTGGGTCCGCTGGATCACCGAGTGAGGGCGAAGGAACAGGACGTCGCGGACGACGGGGCCAGCCAGTTTTTCCAGCAAGGGAGCCACGCGAACGCCGACCCCCTTGAGCGAGGTGATGGGCGCGTAAAGCGGGAATAGAATCTCAGGCCGCATGGCGCGAACATAGCGCGACCATGGACAGGGTGCGGCGCCCGTGATGATCTTCTTTCAAACAGGGGGGAATCTACCATGCGTAGCGCGCTCATCGCGACGGTCGCCGTCGTTCTGCTGGCCGGTTGCGGTCAATCTGCCGAGACGGCCAAGAGCGAGGCCGCGGCGGCCCCGGCGCTGCCGCCGGCGGTGGCGATCGACCCCAGCTTCACCGGTTTCGCCAAGCCCAAGGGCGACGATCAGTTCGGCTATTACCTGCCGGCCGCCGAGGTGAAGGTGGGCGACTACAGGCTCGATAACCTGCACATCGCCGGGCAACAGGGCTTTGGCGACTGGGAACGGGGAGACCGGACCAAGACCTATGGTCCGGTCATGCTCGAATTCGTCGACATCACCAGTCCGGCCCGTAAGAACGCGCTGGGCAATGTGACCTATTCGGTGAAGTTGAAAGTGCTGCCCGCGGCCTACGCCGTCACCGACGATCGGGTGCGGCTGGTGGGCAAGCATCCCAAGCTCGGCGATGTGCGGATGGACGTGAAGATCGACCCCGCGGCGTTGAAAAAATCAAAGGCGACCAAGGGCAAGGACGGCGTGACGGTCGCGACCGGCGCGCTGCAGGTCGGGGACACGCCGTTCAAGGACGTGGCTTTCACCTGGCGGGGAGGCGATTGGGGCTGATCGCCCCTGGCGTGGGACGACGGGGGGGCCTATATCGGCCTCCCTCATGAACACCCACGAAACACGACTGAAAAAGGTGAAGTTCCGGGCCTGGCACCGGGGCTTTCGCGAAGCGGACCTCATCTTGGGGCCGTTCGCGGACCGCTACGCCGCGAGCCTGAGCGTCAGCCAGCTCGACGCCTTCGAGGCGTTGATGGAAGAGGCCGACCAGGACCTCTATGAGTGGATCGTCGAGCGGACGCCGACTCCGCCTGAGTTCGACGGCGAAATCATGAAAATGATCAAAGCTTTCCGCTTCGAAGCTTATGAGGCTCGCGGAGAGGATCATGGCGGCTGACGGCGCGCGCGCGCCGACGGCGGCTGACCATCGGCGGATAGCTCAGGATCCTGGGCGGCTTGACCTTGTGGGCGCGCCGGAGGGTTTCGACGCCCTGGTGATGGCCGATATCGTCAAGGCCCGTGGGGGCCTGTCGATGTTTGTCGCCCGCGACGGCTCGCGGCTTTCGGCCTTCATCGACGCCTTCACCTTCTTCTCGCCGCAGGTGCAGATCTTGCGGTTCCCGTCGTGGGATTGCCTGCCTTACGACCGCATCGGGCCTTCGCCAGGCTCCGCCGCCGAGCGGATGACCACCCTGGCGCGGCTGGCCAAGGGGCTAGACCCCAAGAAGCCGTCGCTGCTGGTGACCACGGTCCCGGCGCTGCTGCAACGGGTTCCGCCGAAGTCGACCGTCGAGGGCGCGGCCTATTCGGCCAAGGTCGGC
This sequence comes from Phenylobacterium sp. Root700, assembly GCF_001429025.1. GTDB lineage: Bacteria > Pseudomonadota > Alphaproteobacteria > Caulobacterales > Caulobacteraceae > Phenylobacterium. The sequence goes on from NZ_LMHT01000022.1 coordinate 70,578, forward strand.
AATGTGGTCGAGATCGCCGATCTCGAACGCTATTTCGCGATCAATGGCTACCAACGGGCCTCGACGGTGTCGGAGCGCGGCGAGTTCGCGATCCGCGGCGGGGTGATCGACGTCTTCCCGCCGAGCGCCGAGGAGCCGGTGCGGCTCGACCTGTTCGGCGACACGCTGGAATCGATCCGGGGCTTTGATCCCGAGACTCAGCGCTCAACCCGCCAGCTCAAGGACGTCTCGCTGCTGCCGGTGAGCGAGTGCCTGCTGGACAAGGATGCGATCTCGCGTTTCCGGCGCGGCTATGTCGAGACGTTCGGCGCGCCCGGCGGCGACCCGCTGTACGAAACCGTCAGCGAAGGCGGTCGCCGCGCGGGCATGGAACATTGGCTGCCGCTGTTCTATCCGGACATGGCGACCCTGCTGGACTACCTGCCCAGCAACACCTTGATCGCCACCGATCACCTGGCTGAATCGGCCCGCGAAGAGCGGATGTCGATGATCGCCGACGCCTACGATTCCAGGGCGCAGGCCGACCGCAAGGTTCACTATCATCCGCTGTCGCCCGACCGGCTCTATATGGACGCCGACGAATGGCGCGAGCGGCTGGCGGCGCGGCCGACCCGGCGGTTCTCGGCCTTCCAGGAAGTGGAAGGCGACACCGTCGTCGACATGGGCGCGCGGCTCGGCCGGACGTTCGTTGCCGAGCGTCAGCAGGATTCGGTCAATCTGTTCGAGGCCACGGCCGACCACGCCCGGAAGAAGGCCGCTGAAGGCAAGCGCGTGCTGTTCGCCTCCTGGTCGGACGGTTCGTCGGACCGCCTGGGCGCCATGCTGGCCGATCATGGCCTGAAGAACATTTCGCTCGCGCCTTATTGGGATGCGGCCAAGGCCGCCGATCCGAAGAGCCCGCAGCGCGTGGTGCTGCCGCTGGAGTCCGGTTTCGAGACCGAGAACCTGGCGGTCATCTCCGAGACCGACATTCTCGGCGACCGGCTGGCGCGTCCGCGCCGCAAGCGCCGGGCCGCGAACTTCCTGGCCGAGGCCTCGTCCCTGACGCCAGGCGATCTGGTGGTCCATATCGACCACGGGATCGGGCGTTATGAGGGCCTGAAGACCCTCGACGTCCAGGGCGCCCCGCACGACTGCCTGGAACTGCAATACGGCGGCGAGGCCAAGCTCTATCTGCCGGTCGAGAACATCGACCTGCTGACCCGTTACGGCTCGGACGGCGAGAACGTCCAGCTTGACCGCCTCGGCGGGGCGGCCTGGCAGGCGCGTAAGGCGCGGGCCAAGGAGCGCCTGCGCGAGATGGCCATGGGCCTGATCGGCATCGCCGCCGAGCGCGCGACCAAGGTCACCGACCCGGTCGTGCCGCCGCATGGCGTGTTCGACGAATTCTGCGCCCGCTTCCCCTATGAAGAGACCGAAGACCAGCTCAACGCCATCGGCGATGTCCTGGAAGACCTGGGCGCCGGCCGGCCGATGGATCGCCTGATCTGCGGCGACGTCGGCTTCGGCAAGACCGAGGTCGCCCTGCGCGCCGCCTTCGTGGTGGCGATGAGCGGCCTGCAGGTCGCGATCGTGGCCCCAACGACCCTGCTGGCCCGCCAGCACTTCAAGACCTTCTCCGAGCGCTTCCAGGGTTGGCCGATCAAGGTCCGGCGTCTGTCGCGCCTGGTTCCCGCCAAGGAAGCGGCCGAAACCCGCGAGGAGCTCAAGAACGGCGAGGTCGAGATCATCGTCGGCACCCATGCGGTGCTGTCCAAGCAGGTCGGGTTCAAGAACCTCGGCCTGGTGATTGTCGACGAGGAGCAGCACTTCGGCGTGAAGCACAAGGAGAAGCTCAAGGAGCTTCGCACCGACGTGCACATGCTGACCCTGACCGCGACGCCGATCCCGCGGACCTTGCAGATGTCGCTGTCGGGCATCCGCGAGATGTCGATCATCGCCACGCCGCCGGTCGACCGGTTGGCGGTGCGGACCTATGTCACGCCCTTCGATCAGGTGGTGATCCGCGAGGCGCTGCTGCGCGAGAAGTATCGCGGCGGCCAGGCCTATTACGTCGCTCCGCGTCTTTCCGACCTGCCGGAGTTGGAACGGTTCCTGCGCGTGCAGGTGCCGGAGGTTCGCTATGTGGTCGGCCACGGCCAGATGGCGCCGACCCAGCTCGAGGAGGTGATGAGCGCCTTCTACGAAGGGCAGTATGACGTGCTGCTGTCGACCACCATCGTCGAGAGCGGGCTGGATATCCCGACCGCCAACACCATGATCCTGCACCGCGCCGACATGTTCGGCCTGGCCCAGATGTACCAGCTGCGCGGCCGGGTCGGCCGGGCCAAGGCGCGGGCCTACGCCTATCTGACCACCCCGGCCGAGAAGCCGATCACGCTGTCGGCCGAGCGCCGCCTGAAGGTGCTGCAGTCGCTCGACAGCCTCGGTGCCGGCTTCCAGCTCGCGAGCCATGACCTGGACCAGCGCGGCGGGGGCAACCTGCTGGGCGAGGAACAGTCGGGCCATATCCGCGAGATCGGGGTCGAGCTCTATCAGCAGATGCTGGAAGACGCGGTCAACGAGCTGAAGGAACTGGCCGGCAAGGGCGACGGCGCCGCCGACCGTGGTTGGTCGCCGCAGATCAACACCGGCGCGGCCGTGCTGATCCCCGAGGAATACGTGCCCGACCTGAACGTGCGCCTGTCGCTCTATCGCCGTCTGTCCGACGCCGAGAAGTCGGGCGACCGCGAAGCCCTGGCCGCCGAGATGATCGACCGCTTCGGTCCGCTGCCGCCGGAGGCTGGCCAGCTGCTGAAGGTCGTGGCCATCAAGGGCCTGTGCCGCGAGGCCAATGTCGCCAAGATCGACGTCGGCCCCAAGGGCGCGGTCGTCACGTTCCGGGGCGATGAATTCAAGAACCCGATGGGTCTGGTCGGCTTCGTCCAGAAGAACCAGATCGCCTGGAGAATCCGTCCCGACCACAAGGTCGTGGTGAAGGGCGAGTGGGAAACCCCGGAGCAACGGCTCGCCGCCGCCGAGCGGGTGCTGGCCGAGCTCGCCAAGCTGGCGGCCTAGCGGGGTTTGCCTCGCGATGGCGCTGCTCTAGGTTGCGGCGTCGGGGTGTAAGGGAACGTTCGTGCAAAAAGTCATCACCGCAGCAGCTCTGACTGCATCGCTATTCATGGCCGGCGGTGCGAGGGCGCAGGATGCTGAGACCTTGGGCGACCTGAAGTGCATCGCTGTCATATCGATCGCCGCCGGCCAACAGACAGATCCGGCCGCCGTCATGAGCGCGGGGATGGGAATCCTCTATTTCATGGGCCGGATCGAAGGCCGCGTCCCGGGCTTCAACGTCGAGAACGGCCTGCGAGTCGAGGTGGGGAAGCTGACCAGCGCCGGCGTGACGACCGAACTTGTCCGCTGTGGCGGGGCGCTGACCTCGAAGGGCAAAGAACTGCAGGCCATCGGACGCAGCATGCAAAGCATGCCCGACTTGAAGCCGGACACCTGAGCCTGGTTCAGGAGGCTTCCGTCGCCGTCAACAGGCGCCGTGCCCGGATCCACATTTCAAGCCGCTGGGCGCAGACCAGGCCCGCCGCGAACAGCAGGAAGACGTCGGTGATCTCCACCGGCGTGACATGCAGCTCGCTTGCGTGGCTCATCGCATAGTCCCTGAACGAGAAGCGCAGCAGGAAGACGCCGGCGATCAGCGCCATGCCGAGCGGCGAGGCCTTGCTGGTAAAGGCGTGGGTGGCTGGATCGATGGTGATGGCGACAGTCCGTCCGCGCCACCAGCCCATGCCGACGCCCATGCCAAGCGCAAACATCTCCGCGGCCAGAACCGGAAGACGCGGCGCGGCTTGGGCGGAGAGGCTGAGGATGACCGCAGTTAGGATCAAGGTCGGCATGATCCACATGCGTTCGATCCGCAGGCGGCGTGCGCGGCTTCCGCGCAGGACCATGATCGCTATGGCGATGAGCGGAACAAGGTAGGTCCAGGGGACCGCCGAGTTCTGCGGCTCCATCAGCTGGCTTTCTGATGGGCGCGCGCGGCCGCCTCTTCCAACGCCTTGCCGACTGCGTCGGGGGATGCGACCTCGGCGACGCCGATGTCGAAATCGACCACGAAGGGCGGCTTGCCGTCACCGGCCTCGAAGGCGGTGCAGCCAATGACCGCGGCGATCCGTTCGCCGGCGGCGCGGGCCGCGGCCTTGTTGGTGGCGGGTAGCGCGAGCGCGAAGACTTCAGGACCCAGACGGGCGGCGGTGTCCTCGACGCGGACCAGGCGGCCGATCATCGAGCCGATCTGCGGTATGGCGCGATCGAGCCAGCCGCCGGCGCGGGCGTGAGAGACGTCGGTGCGTTCTGCGACCTTGAGCACGCAGACCGAGAGCGGCCGCCCGCGAACCCGCGAGGCCTGGGCCAGTCGGCCCACGTGACGGGCGAAGAGGTCGCGGGTGAAGAGGCCGGTGGCCGCGTCCATCAGGCCCGAGGTGCGGGCCTTCTCCAGGGCGCGGCGGACCGCGCTCTGATGGCGGTAACTGCGGGCCAATTCCAGAACACGCCGGGCGGTCTCGGTCTCCGGAGTTTCCGGCGAGGCCACATCGGAGACGCCCCGATGGTAGGCCTCGGACATGGTCACGTAGCTTTCCTGGCGCATGTAGAGCAGGGCGGGCGTGTGATAGAGGCGGGTGTTGCGGCGCATGCCGGCGGCGATCGACAACGCCTCCTGGCTGGTGTCGCCGGCCCACAGCACCACGGCGTCGAACGGCCGCTCATGCAGGTAGTCGAAGGCCGTGTACGCGGTGAAGGCGCCAACCACCTCGGCCCCCGACCGGGTGAGGGCGTTGGCCAGGGCCAGGAACTGCGGGGCCGGTTCGCCGATGGCCAGCACCTGGAACGGCGAGGCGTCGGGTTCGGGCATGTCCAGCCGGCGGCCACGGTCGGCGAAGGTCTCGAGCCGAAGTTCGAACTCTTCTTCCGCCACGGCGGTCCGGACCAGTGTCTCCAGCCGCATCACCGCCTGGGCGGGGTGCAGCGGGGCCGCCAAGGTCAGGTCGAAATCATAGGTGTCGAGCTCGGGGCCCGGATCGCCAATGGCGATGACCGGCAGCCGGCGCGGGGCGCAGGCCGCTTTCAGGCGGCGCGCCATGGTCAGGGCTTCGTGACCGCCGCTGGCGAGGTCGACGATGGCCGCCTCAACCCCCAGGTCGCCCAGGGCCGCGAGCGCCGCATAGGGGCCGCGGGCGGTGACCGTGCGCCAGCCGAGCCTGTCCAGACCCTCGGCGAGAGGGCCCGCCAGGGCGTCGTCGCGTGCAACAATCAAGACGCGCGCCTGGACGCCAGCCGTCATTTCCGAGAATCCTCGCCCAGTTTCCGCGACGCCCTTACCCGGTGTGGGCGGGAATCGAAGCGCAGAAGGACTATACAGCCCCAGCGCGCATGGGACAGCGACCGCGCGTCGCAGGGAGAAGAGAAGGATGGTTATGGATCAGATGCTTAAGGGCCAGGTGGCGGTGATTACGGGCGCTTCGGGCGGCCTGGGCGCGCATTTTGCGGGTCTGCTGGCGCGGGCGGGGGCTTCGGTGGCCCTCACGGCCCGTCGGCTCGATCTTGTGGAGAACCATGCTGGTGTCATCGCGGGCGAAGGCGGACGCGCCATGGCGCTGAAACTGGACGTGGCGGACGCCGCGTCCATCGGTCCGGTCTTCGACGAGGTGGAGACCGCGCTCGGTCCGATCTCGATCCTGATCAACAACGCCGGCGTCGGCGGCGAGGGGCTGGCCCTGGACCTCTCCATCGACGAGTGGGATCGGACCTTCGACGTTAATGTGCGCGGGGTCTTCTTCGCCGCCCAACAGGCCGCCAAGCGGATGATCGCCTCGGGCGTCGCCGAGCGGGGCGACGGACGGATCGTCAACATCGCCTCGATCGCCGCGCACACGGTGCTGCCGGGCCTTTCAGCCTACTGCGCCTCCAAGGCTTCGGTCGCGATGCTGACCAAGGGGCTGGCGCGCGAATGGGCGCGACGTGGCGTAGCGGTGAACGCGATTTGCCCGGGCTATATCGAAACCGACATCAACGCCGATTGGTTCGCCACTGAAGGCGGGCAGAAGCAGATGAAGAGCTTCCCGCGGCGGCGGCTGATGGAGGCCGGTGACCTGGACGCCGCGCTGATGATGCTCTGCGGCCCGGCCGCCCGCGCGATCACCGGGACCGTCATCACCGTCGATGATGGCCAGTCGTTGCCCGGCGGCGGCTGATGGTTGGCTGACGGAGCGTCACCACTTCTAAGCTCTCAGCACAATCAAGGGAGACGACACATGGGCCAGGGACCGCTTTCGGGGCTTAAGATCGTGGAGTTCGCCGGGATCGGACCTGGCCCGTTCTGCGGCATGTTGTTGTCGGACCTGGGGGCCGACGTCGTGCGGATCGACCGCAAGGGTCAGGGCCGGGCCTCGCCCGCCGACATCACCAGTCGCGGGCGGCGCTCGGTGGCCCTGGACCTGAAGAACCCGGCGGCCATCGAAACCTGCCTGAAGCTGATGGAAGGGGCGGACGCCGTCTTCGAGGGCTTCCGCCCAGGCGTCATGGAGCGGCTCGGGCTCGGCCCCGAGGTGGCGCTGAAGCGCAATCCGAAGCTGGTCTATGGCCGGATGACCGGGTGGGGGCAGTTTGGCCCCTACGCCAATGCGGCTGGCCACGACATGAACTACATCGCCATCACCGGGGCGCTGCACGCCATCGGGTCCAAGGACAAGCCGGTCCCGCCGCTGAACCTGGTCGGCGATTTCGGCGGCGGCGCGCTCTATCTCGCCTTTGGCCTGCTGGCCGGGGTGCTGAGCGCACGCTCGACCGGCCGCGGCCAAGTCATCGATTGCGCGATGAGCGACGGCGCGGCCTCGCTGATGTCGATGTTCTACGGCTTCAAGGCTAGCGGGATGTGGAAGGACGAGCGGCGGGCGAACCTGCTCGACGGCGGCGCGCACTTCTACGACACCTATCAATGCGCCGACGGCAAGTGGATCTCGATCGGCTCGATCGAGCCGCAGTTCTACGCGTTGCTGCTGGAGAAGACCGGGATCACCGACCCTGAGTTCGCGGCCCAGATGAACCGCGGCAGCTGGGATTCGCTGCGCGAGAAGCTGGCCGAGGTGATCGCCAAGAAAACCCAGGCCGAATGGTGCGAGATCATGGACGCCACCGACGTCTGTTTCGCGCCGGTGCTGGACCTCGATGAAGCCCCCAAGCACGCGCATAACGTGGCGCGGCAGACCTTTGTGGAACTGGAAGGCGTGGTTCAGCCCGCTCCGGCGCCGCGGTTTTCGGTGACGCCTGGGGCGATCCAAGGACCGCCGCCGGCCATCGGCGCCCACGACCAGGAAGCCTTGGGAGATTGGGGCTTCTCACCGGCCGCCATCGACGCGCTGAAGGCTTCGGGCGCGCTGGCGGGGTAGGCGCGTCGCGCTCCGGATCGACCAGGCGGCCGATCCGGAGGCGACCTCAAATACTACTTCGTCGGGGCGGTCATCGCCGTCATCGCGGTGGCGACTTCCTTCTGAGCGGCGTGGGCGTCGGCCGCGAGCGGGATCAGGCCGCGTTGCTGCAGATAACCGCCCTTGCCGGTCGCGCCGTCGGAGACGAAGGCCGAGACGAACTCGCGCAGGCCCGGCGTCACGCCGATATTGGCCTTTTTCACGTAGATGTAGAGCGAGCGCGACACCGGGTAGGTGCCGTTGGAAATGGTCTCGAACGTCGGGGCGACGCCGTCGACCTTGGCCGCCTTGACGGTGTCCATGTTGTTTTCGAGGAACGAGTAACCGAAGACGCCGAGCGCGTTCGGGGTCTTGGTCAGGGTTTGGACGATGGCGTTGTCGTTCTCGCCAGCGTCGACCCAGGAGCCGTCGCTGCGGATCGTGTGAGCCTTGGCCTTGAAGGCGTCCTCGTCCTTGCCGTGCAGGGCGTCGAGAGCCGGGATCTTGCGGGCGCCCTTTTCCAGGCCGAGTTCGACGAAGGCGTCGCGAGTGCCCGAGGTGGGCGGCGGGCCGTAGACCAAGATCGCCTGGGCGGGCAGGGAAGCGTCGACGTCCTTCCAGCTCTTGGCGCTGTTCTTGGCGAAACCGGCCCCATCGGGCAGTTCGGCGGCCACGCCGCGATAGACCTGATCGAGCTTGAAGTCGTAGGTCGGGCCGGACTTGGCGTTGGCGATCACGATGCCGTCATAGCCGATCTTGATCTCGACGATGTCGGTGACGCCGTTGGTCACGCACTGCTCGAATTCCGACTTCTTGATTGGACGCGAAGCGTTGGCGACGTCGGGGAACGCCGCGCCGCTACCGCCGCAGAACAGCTTGAAGCCGCCGCCGGTGCCCAGGCTTTCGACCTTGGCCGGACGACCGCCCGTGGTCTTGGCGACATTCTCGGCCACGCGGGTGGCGAAGGGGAAGACCGTGGAGGAGCCGGCGGCCCAGACCTGGTCGCGCCCGCTGGCGCTGGGACCTGCAGCCTTCTCGGCGCCGCTCTTGGAAGGTTGCTGACCACAGGCGCTCAAGGCGACCGCGACGACGGCGAGATAGGCAAAAGTCTTCATGGGATGGCTCCGCACCAGTTTAGGTGGCTGGCGCTAACATCCAAGTTTGACAGTTCCGTGAAGGTCACGTGACGGCTTACCCAGCGGATGAACGGGTTCCGTGAACGGCGTTCACGCAGGGTTCAGCCGAGAAGCCCCAAAACCACGCCAGATTGGTCGCCGCAAACTCCCGTCCCTCGACGTGGCGGCTGGTCTGGTGGAACGACACGCCCATCGGCGGCGCGCCGGTTTCCCGCAAGGGGCCGGCGCGCCGTTTCACATGCGCGAGGGGCCTGCGATGATCGCTTGCGCCGGGAGGCGACGTTGATCACCTTCCGCGCCATGTCGATCCGCCAGAGAATCCGTCAGTTGCGAGAGATCGATTGGGACCCGTCACATTGGGCGCGGCTCATTCTGATCATCACCGGACGGGCCTTGAGCCGGCTCTGGGGCCGCGACGTCATGCTTTATGTGGGCGGCGTCTCGTTCTTCGTCATGCTCGCGGTGTTTCCCGCCCTGGCGATCAGCATCGGGATCTACAGCCTGCTGGCTGATCCCAGCACAGCAGCGCATCAGGCCGAGATGTTGGCGCGGCTGATGCCGGCCGGCGCCCAGAGTCTGTTCCAGGCCGAGCTGGAGCGCTTGGCCCACGCCCCGTTCCAGGCGATCTCGACCCAGAGCATGGTTGCGCTGGTGGTCGGCGGATACGCGGCCCATCGCGGCTTCAAGGCCTTGCTCGCCGGCTTGTCGTTCATCCATGACGACGAGGCGCCGCGTGGCTTCCTGGGGTTCAATCTCCTGGCGCTGGGGGTGCTGATCGCAGCGTTCGCGATGATGGCGTTCTTCTCCACCATCTTCTTCTATTTCCGGTTCGTCGCCGCGGCGTTCGGACTCAAGCCGCTGGCCGGCGTGTCCTGGCTCTATAGCGAGTGGACCTGGGCGAGCCTTGGCCTGACCTTCGCCATGAGCCTGATCTACCGCTTCGCCATGTCCAGCCGACCGGTCGACTGGCGCGCCTCGATCCTAGGCGGGGCGTCGGCGGCGATCCTTTGCCTGTTCGTGTCCTGGGCCAGCGCCTTCTATGTCGAACAGATCGCCCACCTGGGCGCGACCTACGGCTCGGTGGCCGCTGTCGTCATCTTCCTGATCTGGCTGTCGTGGAGCGTAAACGCGGTGTTCTTCGGCGGGGCCTTCGCCACCGAGATCGAGATCGTCCTGAACGAGCGGCGGTCGTTGCCGCTGCTGGACGATCAGCGAGAGAAACCTAAGCTGGTTTCCCGATCAGAAAACTGAGCACGCCGTCGTCCTCGGCGACATCGAGCACCTCGAAACCACCACTGGCGGCGAAGTGTGGCACGTCGATCCGCGCCAGCGGGTCGTCGGCATAGAGACGGACCAAGGCGCCCGAGGGGGCGTTTTCCAACGCGCGCCGCAAGCGAAGGGTCGGCACCGGGCAGCGGTGACCGCGGGCGTCCACGGTGATTTCAGTCGAAGGCATGCCTGCGGCCATACAGGTTCGAAGCCCTAAACCCAAGCGTGGCCTTCGTCCTAAACCGGCCAAGCGGCCGGGTGACTGCCCAGCGGCATGGTCGGCCGCGCCCAGCCGACTGGGGTCGCCGACATCGACACCGGCGCGCGCAGGTGGCGAACAGGCCCGAAACCAGAGTCGGAGTCGATCCGCCAGCCGTCGATCTCCTGGGGCGACAGGGGCTGAACTTCGCTCAAGGCCTCAACTGTTTTGAGCCCGAGCCCGCGCACCCAGACCCCGGTCTGGGCCAGGGAAACCCGGACCAGATAGCTCCCGCCGAAGCGGGCGCGGCGATCCAGCGCGACCATGGTTCCGAAGGCGGCGAGGAAGCCGGTCGTGTAGTCGGTGACAGCGCCGGGCTGAAGTTGCGGTCCTCTAGCCCCGCCGTGAATATCGGCCATGCCGGTCACGGTCTGGGCCAGTTGCTCCCAGCCGGGACGCTGGCTCCAAGGGCCTTCATGACCGTAGGCGTTGATCGAGGTGTAGATGATCCCGGGCCGCAGCCGAGCGAGGTCCAGCGGTCCCAGGCCCATGCGTTCGAGAGCTCCGGCCCTGTAGCCCTGACTGAACACGTCGCACTCGGCGATCAGGGCCTTGAGGCGGGTCAGCTCGGCCGGATCGGTTAGATCCAGCCAGGTCGATAGCTTGCCGTGGTTGACGTCGCTGATGAAGTACTCGGTCGCCGGCAGCTTTGGCGAGGCCACGTAGAGAACGTCAGCGCCGTGCTGAGCCAGGGTCCGGCCGCAGGTCGGGCCGGCCAGGACGCGGGTCAGGTCCAAGGCCCGGACACCCGAAAGCGGCTGGTCGCCGTGGGCGGGCAGGGGCATCGGCGGGCCTTCGGCGATCTTGATCACCTCGACGACCGGCCGCGAGGCCAGGATCTGGCCCTGTTCCGAGGCGTCCCATTCATCGGCCGTGCGGACCATGGCGCCGCACACGCCGGCGTCGACGATGGCCTTCTCCAGGTCCAGCGCGTTCCAGGTCAGGACGTTGGCGGCGACCGCCGCGTTGTCGGCGGGTGAGCCGATCAACTTCAGCAGCTTGGCGGTGCTGGCCGGGAAGCTCGGGTGCAGGAACACCGCGCGGCCGTCCTTGGTCGGGAAGAAGCCCTGGCCAAGAATCGCCGGAGCCCCGCCGAGTTCCCCGGGGAGCGGGGGCGGCGCCCGCGACGCATCGGTGAAGTTCTGGAACGCGAAACTGAGAAGGGCCGCGCCCGCTTCGCGCGTGGAGACCGTGACGTCCTGCGTCTGGCCGGTGCGCTGGGTCCAAAGGTCGGCGGCCATGGCGCCGGTCGCGGCGAGGGCGGCGGCGGCGGCGGCTTCGGCGTGAAACCGGGTCTTCAATCCGGCCGCCTCCTCGGTGATCGCGACGGACGCTGAGGGCGCCTTGCCCGCTATCCGCATCAGTTGCGCGAACGCATCAGTCGCCGCCGTCATCGAGATCCCCACCCTGGTCTTTTGACCATTATGGAAGGTGTCGCGCGGCGGTGGCAACAGGGACCACCTGGGCGCCAAGCAGTTGGAAAGACGTGTAAACCAGGGCGAAACAACTTCCCCGCTATGCTCGATGGGTGAAGCGAGCTCGGGGTGGCATGCAGTCTCTGTCGCGCAGGTTCCAGGTCAGCCTGGGGGTGATGTCGCTTGTCGTCACCGCGCTCGGAACCCTGGGAGCCTTCGTGGTCTTTCAGCGCGAGCTTTCGAGCCGGCAGATCACCTATCTGGCCGACTATGTGCAAGAGCGCAGCAGCAACGTCGATAAGCGCTTCTCCAACCTCGAGAACCTTCACAAGTCCGCGGCGCACGAACTGGAGCGGCGGGTGAATCAGCTCTCGCCGGCCCAGGTCGAGCAAATGATGGAGACCTATTATCCGTTGCGGCCGGACGGTACGCGACGGAGCCGACCGGAACATTTTGAAGGCCACCAGACCTCGGCGGGCAAGATCATCTATGGGGTCGGCGCCTTCGTTTCGCGGCCGCAAACCGCAACGATGGCGGAGAAGGCGGCGATGGTCGCGGCTTTCGAGATCGTGTCCGACTTCGGTCAGGCCGCCCGCGGCGACTACGACAACTTCTACTTCGTCACACCCGAGACGCGGCTGGTGATGTTCGGGCCCGATCGGCCCGATCGCCTGATGTTCTATCGCGAGGAAGCCCCCGCCGACCTTGATGTCGGCAAGGAGGAGATGGCCACCCTGACCACCCCAGGGAATGATCCGGAGCGCTCCACCCGCTGCACCAGCCTGCAGCGCCTGATCCAGGACAATCACGGCGAGCGTCTGGCGACCGCCTGCATGACGCCGGCCTATGTGAACGGCCAGTATGTGGGCGCGTTCGGATCCTCCATCGAGCTGACGGGCTTCTTCCTCAACGCCATTCGTCACACCCTGCCTGGCGCATCGAACCTGGTCGTCACGGGGAAGGGGCAGCTTATCGCCTATCCCGGGTTTGAGACGCGCGGGACCGCGTCGGAAACCACGATCCGCAACTACGAGCAGAACCTGGACGTGAAGGCGCTGGTCCGCGCCATCCGAGCCGACGGCAAGACCCACGGCGTGATCCTGAGCCCGTCGGGGAAGGATATCGTCGCCTATGGCAAGCTGACCGGACCCGACTGGTATCTGCTGCTCACCTACCCAAAATCGGCGGTGACATGGTCGGCGGCGAAGTCGGCCTCGTGGGTCTTGCTGCTGGGCTTGTTGGCCGCCGTCGCCCAGATGCTGATGGTCCTCGCAGTCGCCCGGCGCACCATCGTCCAGCCGTTACGGCGACTGGCCGCCTCCTGCGAGCCGGAGGCGTTCGGCGAACGCGACCGCACCGACGTGACCGATATCGAGGCGCGTGACGACGAGATCGGCGTGCTGGCCAAGGCGCTGCGAGGTGAGCGCGACAAGGTCGATCAGGTCTTGGCCTCGCTCGAGGACCGAGTCCACGAGCGGACCGCGCAGTTCGAACGCGCCAACGCCGAGAAGTCGCGGTTCCTGGCCAATATGAGCCACGAACTGCGAACCCCGCTGAACGGGGTGATCGCGATCTCCGAAACCCTGGCTCAGCAACAGAAGACCCAGCAGAGCCGTGAACTGGCTGAGCTGATCGTGTCGTCCGGCCGGCTGCTGGAACAGGTGCTGACCGACATCCTGGACTTCTCGAAAATCGAGGCCGGCGAGATTTCGCTCGGCAGCGAGGCGTTCTCGATGCCCGAGGTGGTCGGGCGGATCGCCGAATTGCATCGCGCCTCGGCCGAAACCAAGGGGCTGGTGCTCGCCTGGAGCGTGGAGGCGGGCGTCGATGGCCGATTCATGGGCGACCCCGTCCGGCTGACACAGGTGCTTTCGAACCTGCTGTCCAATGCTGTGAAATTCACGGACGCTGGATCGATCCGGCTGGAGGTCCGAGGCCATGGCCGGGCCGTCCAGTTCACGGTCACCGACACCGGCATCGGTTTCGACGACGAGGTGAAGCAGCGACTGTTCCGCCGTTTCGAACAGGCTGACGCCTCGATCCGCCGGCGGTTTGGAGGCACAGGGTTGGGACTGGCGATCAGCCGGTCGCTGGTCGAATTGATGGGCGGAGGGATCGACGTCGAGTCCGAGGCTGGAATCGGTTCGACCTTCGCCTTCACGCTTCCCCTCGAGCGGGCCGCCGAAGAGACGGCGGCGCCCGCGCCTTGTCCGACCGAGAGCTTCGACATCACCGGCCGACGGGTGTTGCTGGCGGAAGATCACCCCACCAATCAGAGGGTCGTTCAGCTGATCCTGCAGTCGGTGGGCGTCGATCCGGTCATCGTGGAGAACGGCGCCCTGGCGTTGGAGGCGCTGCGGGCCGAGCGGTTCGACGTGGTGTTGATGGATATGCAGATGCCGGAACTCGACGGCCTGTCGGCGACCGCGCTGCTACGAGACTTCGAGCAGGCGCAAGGCTTGACCCGCACCCCGGTGATCATGCTCACGGCCAACGCCTTGGATGAACATGTCCGGGCCAGCCACGACGCCGGAGCGGACCAGCATCTGTCCAAACCGATCCGGGCCGGCGCCTTGATCGAGGCGATCGTCCAAGCGATCGCTGGCGCTGAACCGAAGGCCGAGGCCTTGAAACCGGCGGTCGGCGGCTGACGCGAGGCTGTTGCGCGGCTACAAGCGGCGTGGCGATTGCGGAGGATGTAGTGACCATCATCACCACGACCGAACAACTGGAAGCCCTTTACGGCGTTCCGGGCGAGGCCTCGACGGTCAAGGAGACCGACCAGATCACGCCGGAATATCGCGCGCTGATGGACGCTTCGCCGTTCGTGGCCCTGGCCACGGCCGGGCCGGAGGGCCTGGACTGCTCGCCGCGCGGCGACGCCGGGCAGGCGGTGAGGGTGGTCGACGAACGGACCCTGATGATGCCCGACCGGCGCGGCAACAACCGCTGCGACTCGCTGCGCAACATCGTGCGTGACCCGCGTGTCGCCTTGCTCTTCCTGATCCCCGGCTCGGGGACGACCTTGCGCGTCTATGGAACGGCCCAGCTATCGGTGGACCCCGAGCTGCTGACCTCGTTCGCGGTCAAGGGCCAGGCGCCGCGCTCCGTCATCGTGATCACGATCCAGAGCATCTATTTCCAATGCGCCCGGGCCATCGTGCGCTCGGAACTGTGGAACCCGGAACGTCATGTCGATCCGGCGACCCTGCCGACGCCAGGGGACATCCTGGCCTCGATGAGCCAGGCGCGGGTCGGGGGACGGGCCTATGACGAGGAATGGCCCGAACGCGCCGCCAAGACCATGTGGTGAGCTTCTAGCCCGCGAACACCAGCTCGGCGGTCGCGGCCTGCAGCACCCTATGCGCGCCCGGCTCCAGGTCGTCAGGCAGGATAAGGCCGCCGATACGGTCGCGATGCAAATCGACCACATGATTGCCCACCGCGGCGAACATGCGCCTGACCTGGTGGTAGCGGCCCTCCTCGATGATCAGTCGGGCCTTGGTTTCCGAGAGCGGCTCGAGGATCGCCGGGAGCAGGGGCTTCTCCTCGCTCTCCAGCATCAGAGTCCCGGCGGCGAACACCGCGCCTTCCTCCCCGGTCAGGGGCCGATCAAGCGTGGCGATGTAGCTCTTGGGCACGTGGCGCTTGGGCGAGATCACTCGGTGCAGGAACCCGCCGTCGTCGGTGATCAGCAGCAGGCCGGACGTATCCTTGTCCAATCGCCCAACGCTCGACAGCGCAGGGTCGCGAACCCGCCAGCGCGGCGGCAACAGGTCATAGATGCGACGGCCGGCTTCCTTGTGCGAGCAGACAACGCCGACCGGCTTGTGCAGCATGATGACGACCGGCGGCGGCGGATCGACCGGATGGCCCATGATCGTCATCCGAACCGGCAAGTCGGGGCCGATAGCGATCCGCGCATTGGCGTCGGTGAGTTCGACCCCGTCGAGGGTCACCTCGCCGGCGGCGACCAGACCGTGCATCTCCTTGCGACTGCCGTAGCCCAGATTGGCCAGCAGACGGTCCAGGCGCATGGTCGGGGTCTTGCTCATCGTCGCGCCTCATAGACCTTGAAGCCGCTGGCGTCCGCCACCGGTTTCACAACCTTGAACACTTCGCCAAGCACCGCCTCATAGGGCAGATGGCGATTGGCGGTCAGCCAGAGCGAGCCGCCCTTGCGCAAAGAGCTTGAAGCGGCCCGGATAAAGGCCTGGCCCAGCGCACGGTCCTCGGCGCCGCCGTCGTGGAACGGCGGGTTCATCACCACGAAGTCAAGGTCAGCGAGGGTGGCGGAGGCGCCCCGGACGTCGGCCCATTCGAGCGAGACGCGGGGATCCTGGACGTTGCGTTTCACGCAGTCGACCGCCCGACGATCCAGTTCGATGAGCTTGAGGCTGGTGACCTCAGGATAACTCAACACCTTTTGCGACAGCCAACCGATCCCGCATCCGAGGTCCGCGCCTCGGCCTTTCAGTTTCGGAAGGTGCTTGATCAGCAGTTCGCTGCCGGGGTCGAGCCGCTCCCAGCTGAACACGCCGGGCTGGGACCAGAGGCCCGAGGCCAGCTGCCGTGGCGCGCCATCAGCGATGGCCTGCTCCAGCCCTACCAACGCCGCCGGCCGCTCGACCGAACAGATGCGATGATGGCGGCGCGAAACCTCAGCGACCTCGCAGCCGAAGCCTTCCAGCGTACGCTTCAGACGCAAGCCGCCACGATCCTTGGGGGCCGCAGCGGTCAGGGTCCCGCCCGGCGTCAGGACCCGCAGGGCCTGGGCCACGACAAAGCGCGCCTCGACCGCGCCTGGCGGAACCAGCAACGCAACCTCGTCCAGCGAGGCGTCCGCGAGTTGGGCCAGATCGTCCGAGCCGGGGATCAGCGGCGATAGCTGCCGAGCTCCCTTAGGCGTCTCGATGACGTCGGCGGGCGGGTTTCCATAGACTGCAGTAGGCAAGGGGCAGGTCCGAACGGCGAATCTCAAACCTCTCCTTTAGGCTATTGGGCCGCCTGGCGCCTCGCTCCGTCGCAATCAGACATGCAAGTTGAGTTGGCCCGTGATGTGCGAAGCCTAGGGTCTGGCGATGGCGAACGTTCACTCCACCGCGGTCATCGCACCTAGCGCGTCTATTCATGAGACCAGCGAGGTCGGACCCTACGCCGTCATCGGTCCGCAGGTTCGTCTAGGGCCTGGGAATGTGGTGGGGCCGCATGTGGTGATCGAGGGCGACACCGAGATCGGGGCCGACAACCGTTTCTTGGCGTCCTGCTCGATCGGCGCCAGTCCGCAGATCACCGGGCGGAGCGGCCACGTCGGGCGCCTGATGATCGGCGATGGCAATGTCTTCCGGGAGTTTGTCACCGTCCACGCAGGCGGCGAGGGTGTCACCGTCCTGGGTTGCCGCAATCTGATCATGGCGACGGCTCACGTGGCTCATGATTGCCGGCTAGGCGACGACATCGTCCTCGCGAACGGCGCGACCCTGGGCGGTCATGTGCAGATCGAGGACGCGGCCCAGGTCAGCGGGCTCTGCGCCATCCATCAGCATGTGCGAATCGGAACCAACGCCTTCGTGGCGGGTGGCTCAATCGTCACGCAGGACGTGGCCCCCTATTGCCTGGTGCAGGGCGATCGAGCGCGCCTGGTCTCGCTGAACCTGGTGGGGTTGAAGCGGGCAGGGCTGTCGACGATCGAAGTGGCCGCCTTGAAGCGGGTCTATCGGGCGCTGTTTCGTGGGCCTGGTTCAATGGCCCAGCGGATCGCCGCCCTGGACGCCAGCGCGCCCGATCAGCGCGCGCGTCGCCTTCTGACGTTCCTGCGGACCAGCGAGCGCGGGGTCATCACGACACCGCGCCGGAGCTTTGCAACTGCGGCCTAAGGCCCAATCGTTCACCTTCGGCTTGCCGTTTGTCGCCCGATAGGCGAAGTGACCGCCATGGCCATTGGACGCAGGAGAGTAGATCGGGCGCAACGCTTTCGGGCGCGCCGGGTCTGGTGGGAACGGCACGGCGCGTTTACGCGGGGCGTGGTCACGGGCGTCGTGTTGTGCGCCGTGGTCATGTGGATCGCGCGGATCGCCGCCACCTTCTAAGAGCTGGGGATAGGTCGCGGGCCGCCCGGTTCAAACCACATTCCTGTGGAACTGGTCCGCGCTCGGTTGCGGAATCGCAGCCGATCACGACAGGGACATACGAGGGATTTTCGGAGCATGGCAGTGTCACCCCACAACGGTTCGCGGCCGGCGGTCACCCAATTGAAGCCTCGCATCGTCGTGTTCGGCGTTGGGGGCGCCGGGGTCAACGCCGTCAACAATATGATCGAATCGGGCCTTGAGGGCGTCGATTTCGTGGTGGCCAACACCGACGCCCAGCAGTTGTCGCTGGCGCTGGCCAGCCAACGCATCCAGCTGGGCATGCACGTGACCCAAGGTCTCGGCGCCGGCGCGAACCCGAACGCCGGCCTGAGCGCGGCCGAAGAATCGATGAGCGACATCGTCCACTACCTGGACGGCGCCGACATGGTCTTCATCACCGCGGGCATGGGCGGCGGCACCGGCACCGGGGCCGCGCCCTTCGTGGCCCGCTGCGCCCGGGAGCGCGGCATCCTGACTGTCGCCGTGGTCTCCAAGCCGTTCCGCTTCGAGGGCCGTCACCGGATGCGCCTGGCCGAGGCTGGCCTGCGCGAGTTGCAGCAGTTCGTCGACACCTCGATCATCGTGCCGAACCAGAACCTGTTCCGCGTCGCCACCGAACAGACCACCTTCGCCGAAGCCTTCAACATGGCCGACCAGGTGCTGCACGCCGGCGTGCGTTCGATCACCGACCTGATGGTGCTGCCGGGCCTGATCAATCTCGACTTCGCCGACGTGCTCAGCGTCATGGGCGGGATGGGCAACGCCATGATGGGCACCGGCGAGGCGGTCGGCGAAGGCCGCGCCAGCGTCGCGGCCCACAACGCCATCCAGAATCCGCTGCTGGACGAAACCTCGCTGGCCGGCGCCAAGGCCGTGCTGGTGAACGTCACCGGCGGCTCGGACATGACGCTGCTGGAGGTCGATGAGGCCGCCAACGTCATCGCCGACCAGGCCGATCCGGACGCCAACATCATCTTCGGCGCGGCCTTCGACGCCTCGTTGGAAGGCAAGCTGCGGGTCTCGGTCGTGGCGACCGGCATGTCCTCGGGCAACACCGACGCGCCGATCGGACCGGCGCCGGGCGCCCCGCCGCCTCAGGCCGAAGAACCGGGCGGCGGAGAGCCTACGCCCGCCACGCGCCGCTTCTGGTGATCGACCGGGCGGCGCGATCTTTAGCAGGCGTCGCCGTCATCCAGGTCTAAGGTTTCTCTTCGGGACGAGCGGCATAGGACCGACCTCGTCCCGAGGGAGCCTTCGCCTTGCCTGATCCCATCCTCGACCGCCGCCAGATGCTGGTCATCGGCGCGGCGGTGTCCGGCGCAGCAGCCGTTCCGGCCGTGGCCGCCACCGCCCCGTCACCCGCCTTCACCGCCAAGCCGCTGCCCTTCGATCCCAAGGCTGTGCCCGGATTGTCGGAAAAGCTGCTGGTCAGCCATTTCGAGAACAACTACGGCAACGCCGTCCGCAAGATCGGGGCGATCACCGCCGAGGTCGCGGCGATGGATGTCGCCACAGCGCCCGGCTATCGGCTCAACGGGCTGAAGCGCGAAGAGCTGCTGGCCTGGAACTCCGTGGTCCTGCACGAGCTCTATTTCGCCGGCCTGGGCCTGGCCGTGGCGCCGAGCCCGGCGCTAGCCAGAGCGCTTGAGCGTGATTTCGGCGGCCATGAGGCTTGGCGCGCCCAGTTTTCGGCCATAGGCAAGGCGCTGGGCGGCGGATCAGGCTGGGTGATCCTGGCCTGGAGCCGACGCGACGGACGCCTGGTCAACCAGTGGGCGGGCGATCACACCATGAGCCTGGCCGACGGCGCGCCGCTGCTGGCGCTGGACATGTACGAACACGCCTACGCCATGGACTACGGCGCCAAAGCGGCCAGCTATGTGGACGCCTTCATGAAGGCGATGACCTGGAGCGAGGCCAATCGCCGCTTCGCCCGGGAGATCGCAGAGGCCTAGGCGCTATTCGACGGGCCGCGCCAGATAGGCCGCCTCGTCGAGCTCGCCCTCCCACTTGGCGACGGTCACCGCGACGGACAGATCGCTGGTGGCGTTGGTGATCGTGCGGGTCATGTCCAGCAGCCGGTCGAAGGGGAGGACGAAGCCGACCACCAGAGCGGTCTGTTCGGCGCTCAATCCGATGACCTGCAGGACGGCGGCCAGCATGAACAGCGAGGCCGACGGCACCGGGGCGGTGCCCAGAGCCACGACCGTGGTCGTGATGCCAAGCATCAGATACTGCGCGAAGGTCAGGTCGACACCGAAGGCTTGCGCCGACAGCATGGCCAGCAAGGCCACGTAGAGCGCGGTGCCGTCCATGCTCAGGGTGACGCCCAGCGGCAGCGCCGTCGAGGCCACGGTGTGGCTGACCCCCAGGTTCTTCTCCGCCACCCGCATCGCCACCGGCAGGGTCGCGGCGCTGGAGGAGGTTGAGAACGCGATGGTCACCGCGTCGGTGATGTCGCGAAAGAAGGGGAGGGCCGGCAACCGCGCGACGAGGCGGATCAATCCGCCATGGATGAGCAAGGTCTGGATCGCGCAGCCGACAATCAGAGCCGCGGCGAGCTTCAGGACATGGACGAACGCGCCTGGGCCTGACGTCCCCATGACCCAGGCGACCAGGGCGAAAACCCCAAATGGGGCGACCTCCATGATGAAGCGGACGATCTGCAGCATGATATCCGCGCCGGCCTGGAAGAGGCGTGCGGCGATCTCGGCCTTCGGCGCGATGGTCAGGATGCCCAGGCCCACCAGGATGCCGAAGAAGATCACCGACTGGATTTCCCCGGCGGCGAGCGCGGCGATCGGATTGGTCGGGATGATGCTGATCAGGTGCTCGCCCAGCCCCGGCGGCGCCTTGGCGATCACCTCAGGCGTCGCCCCGCTGACGTTCATACCAACGCCGGGTTGGAACAGCGTGCCGATGCTCAGGCCGACGCTGACCGCGATCACGGTGAGCGTCAGGTAGAGGGCCAGGGTCTTGACCCCGATGGAACCCAACCGCCGCGCGTCGCTCATGCCGGCGATCCCGGAGACGATAGAGAAGAACACCAGCGGCGCCACGACCATCCGGATGAGGCGTATGAAGACATCGCCCATCCATTTGATCTGCACGGCGACCTCGCCAAGCACCAGTCCAATGATCGTGCCGAGCACCAAGGCCGCCAGGATGCGCTTCCACAGGACGACGTCGAACCAATAGCGCCGGATCAGACCGCCGACGCCCGGGCGTCGGGCTACTGGTGGGGCGGCGGGATCAGGGTCGATGGCCATGGAAGCATCCTAGGTTACGCCGTGCCGAGATACGCCGGACAACGATAGTTGCGTCGGTATCTCCAACACTAGCCTGACCGGGCGGCGGATTTCGGGAACCTTTCGAGATCTCCGTCATCCAATCGAGCGAACAAGGGGCAGAGCCATGAGCGTCCAACCGCAGATCGACTACGAAACGCTCAGCGATCTGGAGCTCGCGGCCTTTGTCGCGGTTCGGGACGCGGCGGCGGTGCGGGTGATCACCGGCAGGAACAACCAGCGCCTGTTCCGCGCCGCCTGGAGCATCCTGAAGAACCGCAGCGAAGCCGAGGATGCGGTGCAGACCGCCTACCTCAAGGCGTTCGCCGCCATCGCGGGGTTCAACGGCGGGTCTTCGCTCGCGACCTGGCTGACCCGTATCGCCATCAACGAGGCCTTAGAACGACGCCGCGCCAGTCGTCGGCGCGAGGCGCAAATCGACGCCGGATCCGTGGTCGTCATGGAGGAGTACCGGGACAAGCTCATGCGTGGATCGACCAACGGCCAACCCGATGGCGCGCTGCTGCGCGCCCAGATCCGCCGCCTTCTGGAGGAGGCCATAGGCCGGCTCCCCGACGACTTCCGTCTGGTCTTCGTCCTGCGGGAAATCGAAGGCCTGAGCGTGGAGGAGGCGGCCGAGGTGCTGGGCATTCCGCAACCGACCGTGAAGACACGGCACCTGCGGGCCCGGCGCCGGCTTCAAAACGAACTCGACCCCGAACTCAAGACCGCCCTCGAAGGCGCCTTTCCCTTTGCCGGCGTGGACTGCGAGGCGCTGACCGAGCGGGTCCTAGCGCAGTTCTGCGACATACCTTCACTTCCCACCGGAGATCTCGAAAATGACTGATCAAATGCGGTTCATTGACCGCCGCGCGGCGCTGGCTCTCGGAACCTCCACCCTTTCTGCCGCTGGCGTCCTGGCGGTGCTGGGCGTGGCCACACCGCGCAGCGCCTTCGCCGCCGGCGCGCCGACCCAGGACGTGCAACTTCTCAACGCCGCCATCGCCTTGGAGCATGAAGGCATCGCGGCCTATCAGATCGCCGCCGAAAGCGGACTGCTGACCCCCGACGTGTTGAAGATCGGGATCACCTTCCAGGGACACCACAAGCAGCACCGCGACGACCTGGCCTCGGCGGTTCGCCGCCTGGGCGGCCAGCCGGTGGCGGCCAAGGCCCTGAGCGCCTACGCCACCGATCTGGGCGCGGGGTCGCTGAAGGATCAGACCGGGGTGCTGAAGCTGGCCCTCAAGTTGGAGCGGGGCGCGGCCAACGCCTATCTTGGCCTGATCCCGTCGCTGGACCAGACCGACTTCCATGTCCTGGCCGCCCGCATGGCCGGTGACGAGGCCTTCCACGCCGCCACGCTGGGCAATGCGCTGGGCGAGGCCATCCCGCAGAAGGCGCTCATCTTCGGCTGAGCCAGGACACGCCATGACACCGCTTCGCTTCGCAATTCCCGCAGTCGCCGCGGTGCTCATGGTCTGCCCGCCTGCCGCGGCCGCTTCGCTCCCCGGTGATCCCCAGCGGGGGGCGAGCCTCTATGAGACCCGGTGTGGGGCTTGTCATTCCCTTGACGCCAACCGGATCGGGCCTAGCCATCGCGGGGTCGTCGGACGGCGCGCAGGGGTGGTTCCAGGGTTCGCCTACACCCAGGCCCTGAAAGCTTCGGGCCTGGTCTGGACACCGAGCAACCTCGACCGCTGGCTGACGGCGCCGACCAGCCTAGCAAAAGGAACCGCCATGGGCTTCCGGATGCCCGCCGCCCAGGACCGCGCCGACGTCATCGCCTATCTCGCCAGCCCCGCGGTCGCTGGAGCCAAGCGGCCCGCCGCCGGACGATAGACCGATATTCCTCCCGCAGAACGATCAGGAGTTGCACCTGGCGATGGGATCGCCGATGCGATGGTCAGAGCCATGGCGAGCGGCCCCCTCGGGGACGCCTTCTCGACTGGCCGCGCGCTTGATTTCGTTGTTGCAGCGCCCCCAAGGCGCAGGAAGGAAACCGATGACCTCGCCGAAGCTGGAGACGCTGGCCATCCACGCCGGAGCCGCGCCCGATCCGACCACCAAGGCGCGGATCACCCCGATCTATCAAACCGCGTCCTATGTCTTCGACGACGCCGACCACGCTGCGGCGCTGTTCAATCTGGAGCAGGGCGGCAACATCTACACCCGGCTGATGAACCCGACGACCAGCGTCCTGGAAGAACGGGTCGCGGCGCTAGAAGGCGGCATGGCCGCCTTGGCCGTCGCCAGCGGCCACGCCGCCCAGTTCATCGTCTTCCACACCCTGATGGAACCCGGCTGCAACATCGTGGCCTCACGCAAGCTCTATGGCGGGTCGATCAACCAACTCGGCCAGAGCTTCAAGCGGATGGGCTGGGGCGTGACCTTCATCGACAGCGACGAGGCGTCGGACTTCGCCGCCGCCATCGACGACAAGACCCGCGCGGTGTTCGTAGAATCGATCGCCAATCCGGGCGGCGTCATCACCGACATCGCTGCGATCGCCGAGGTCGCCCATGCCGCCGGCGTGCCGCTGGTCGTCGACAACACCATGGCCAGCCCGTACCTGTGCCGGCCGTTCGAGCATGGGGCGGACATCATCGTCCACTCGCTGACCAAGTTCCTGGGCGGCCACGGCAATTCGCTGGGCGGCGTGATCGTCGACAGCGGCCGCTTCGACTGGAAGGCCGGGGGCAAGTACCCGTACCTGTCGGAACCCAACCCCAGCTACCATGGCAAGGTCTTCACCGAGGCCTTCGGCCCCGTCGCGTTCATCGTGGCCTGCCGGGCGCTCGGCCTGCGCGACCTGGGTCCCGCCCTGTCGCCGTTCAACGCCTTCATGATCCTCACGGGCATCGAGACCCTGCCGCTGCGGATGGAGCGGCACGTCCAGAACGCGCTGGCCGTGGCCCAGTGGCTGCAGAAGCACCCCAAGGTGGCCTGGGTGTCCTATGCCGGGCTCCCGGACGATCCCTACTACGCCAAGGCGCAGAAGTACGCGCCGCGGGGCGCCGGTTCGGTGTTCACCTTCGGGCTGAAGGCCGGCTTTGACGCTGGCGTGAAGTTGGTCAGCGGCGTGAAGCTGTTCTCCCACCTGGCCAATCTTGGCGACACGCGCAGCCTGATCATCCATCCGGCCTCGACCACGCACCGGCAATTGGAAGAGGCGGCTCAGCGCGCGGCCGGCGCTGGTCCCGACGTAGTCCGGCTCTCGGTCGGGCTGGAGCATATCGACGACATCATCGGCGATCTGGACCAGGCCTTGGCCCAGATCTAGGGCGAGGCTTTCCGGCGGGCCTGCGCTCGCCGGGACCTTCATCACGCTGAGCCCAGCGCCGCGAGCATCGCCGCCTCACCGGGGTGGGCGGCGATGACGACCGGGTGTCCGGCTTCGATCAAGGGCTGGGCCGCCGCCTTTGAGATGCAGATGATGCGGCTGGCCGCTGGATGGCTCAGCAAGCCGGCGAGCCGGCGTCCAGCTCTTGGCGAATGCACCAGCACGGCGGCCATGTCGCCAGAGGCCAATCTACCGATCTCGGGGCCGCCAGCGTCGAGGTCCGTGGCCGTCGTCTCGTAGACGACGCAGCTTTCCCCCTGGATGCCCAGCGCCGCCAGAGCGCCGTCGAGGTCGCCGGCCGGCTCACGCGGGCCGGGGCGTAGCAGGCGGCCGGAGAAGCTCTCCCGCCGCGCATCGATCAGGCCCACAAGATCGTGGACGTCGCCAGCCGCCGAGATCACCTCGGCGAAACCGGCGCAGCGAGCAGCGTCAGCCGTCCCGTCACCGACCGCGAAGACGGGCAGGGCCCGTTCGGTCCGCAGACGCGCGAAGGCTGCAACTCCATTGGGGCTGGTGAACGCCAGGGCACCCACCTCGTCCAGTGCGACCGGAGCATCGAGCAGCCGGACCTCCAGCAAGGGGCTGACCAACGGCGTCCAGCCGAGCGCTCGCACCCGCGCGGCGGTGAGCGCGGCGCCCGGCAGGGTGCGCGTGATCCAGACAGTCAGGCTCGGGAGGCCCACGGCTCGAACGGAGCCCTCAACCATTTCCAGACACCGCCCCTTTTCGGCTGTGACCTCGTACGCTCGGTTTTGCGAGGTTTGACCGCCTCCAGCCGCAGGCTCAAGCCGAGTTCCCCGGCCCGCATGAGCCGGCGCGCGTCCAGGTCGGCGGTGATCCTGGGGTCATCCCATAGGGCGGACTGCAAGACGATCTCGTCGCTGAGCCGCTCAGTTAACTGACGCGCGGCGGTGAAGGAGTCGCCGCCGTCCTGCAGCAGGCGCGCCTCGATGCTCGCGGCCACCGAGGCGGCGACCGCGTCGGCCGGCTGGTAGGGTGTCACCAGCCGCCTGAGTTCCGCCCGGCTTTCGGGGCTCGGACGAAGCTCCTCGGCGAAGAAGGTCGGCCAGTTGGAGAGGGCGGCGCGACCCCAGGCGAGATCATCCGCGGCCGCTTCGAGCGCGCGGCTCTTGAGCTGTTCGCGGGCCGCGCCGGAGTGGGCCAGCTCGGCCGCTCGCTCGCGGAGCCGCGCTACGACGCCGGCGCGGCCTGCATGGCGGGCGAGGCCGTGGATCTCCTCATGGACCTCGATGATCGCCGCGGCGGCGGCCGAGGCGACAATGGAGTCGGCGATCCCGACCGGCGGGGACGTGGATGTCATGGCTGGGTTCCTAGCGCCGATAGGCGGCTTGGGAGGCGCCGCCCTCAAGCAGCCCGGCGGCGCCCTTGGCCCCTTTGGCGCGCAGGGCGAGCGCGGCTTGGCTCACAGCGAAGGTGTTCGCCGGATGGGTCGCGGCGAAGGTCTGGACCAGGGCGGCGAGCGCGGTCTCCAGATCGACGATCCGAAGCTGATGATCGTGAAGGCTGAGCGACATGAATGGTCTCCGGTTGGCGCGCGACGTCGAGGCGCAGGACCGTCGGCGCGGGGAGGCGATTGTTCTGTGTGATTTGTCCCGTCGAAGGCTCGCGGTCAGGCGAGCCTGCCCCGAGCTTGGCGGGGGGACGCCTAAGCTCGGGGTGGCTCACCTTCGACGCGCCGGCCTGCATGGCAGCGGCGGCCATCGGGAGGGGGGAGGGACCACATGACCCCCTGAACATGGCCAGCCAAATCGGAAAGTCAATCGCGCGGCGGCGGCGTTGTGGAAAATCTAGATAAGAAACCGCGATTTGACATGCGGCATGGGCTGGCCCATCCTTGGCGCATCATGAATTTGCGGACCTCGACCAGCCCGCGCCGAAAGCAACAACGCGGCGCCATCGAACAGTCTTAGCCCCGAACTGCTTGCGGCATAGGTCGCGCGGTTCGGGGAAGACTTCATTGTCCCTGTCATAAATTGCATGAAAGCTTGTCGGATACCTTAGTCCCGCAAGAATGAATCGTGTCTCATCAACAGAAGAAACCGGCGCCTTCAGGCGCGGGTGAGACGGCCGTGGCCGCTCGCAGCGCAGGCCTGAGCGCCCCGCAGCGGGGGTATAGAGCCGTCTCGCGAGGCCCCTCGTGATCGGCGCAGTCCTGCTCGGGCTGCTGGCGGCCGGCCCTGCCGGGCTCGCACGCTGGCTGACCTTCAACCGCGCCGCCCATGCCGGCCGTTTCGACGATCCGATCGGCGCGATCTTCGCCGTCTGGCTGGCCGTTCCCACCGCGCCGCCTGACGCCCGCGCCAGCCAACATCCATTCCGAAGGAGTTTCACATGACCAATACCTCGCCGCCGCCGGTCTTCGCGTCGAACGACGACTTCCTCGCGCTCTCCAGTCTTGGACAAACCCTCGAGGGATCCACCGCGCCGGGGCCGATGCTGCTGGCCGCCGAGATCGGCCGCCTGTCCGTTGTCGAAGATCCGAAGGCCGGGGCGCCGTTCGTGCGGATCGGCTCGCGCGTGACCTACTGCGACGTGCAACGCCGCCGCGTGCGGACCGCTCGCGTGGTGATGCCGGGACAGGACAGCATCCACGAGAGCACCATCCCGGTCACCTCGCCGATCGGCGCGGCCTTGCTCGGCCTGGGTGTCGGCGACGTGTTCAGTTGGTGGACCAATGGCGGGATGCGCAGCGTCCACGTCCTGGACATCGGCAAGTGAGCGGCGCGGAGACCAAGCTCCGCCGTCAGTTCGCCGCCCTGCCGTTCACGGTGGGGAGCGACGGCGACGTCCGCATCCTGCTGGTCACCTCGCGCGGGACCGGCCGCTGGGTCTTGCCGAAAGGCTGGCCCAATGCGGCCGACGCCACCAACGCCGACACCGCTCGGCGCGAAGCCTTCGAAGAGGCCGGAATTCACGGCGATATCGTCGGTCTCAAGGAGGTCGGAGCCTATCGCTATGAGCAGGTTGGGAAGGACGGGGTGGCCGCGACATGCCGGGTGGGGGTCTTTCCCCTACGGGTCTCAGGTCTGGCCAAGACTTGGCCCGAGAAGGGCCAGCGGGTTCTGCGCTGGTGCACTCCCAAGCAAGGCGCTCGGCTGGTTCAGGAGCCTGAACTGGCCGCGCTGTTATCGGGCTTCAAGGCGCCCGGCGAATTCTGACGACAAGAGGATAGCCATGTTCACACGACCGCCCGTCTACGCGCTCGCCGACGACGTTCCCAAACTGCAGGTTCTGGCCCAGAGGTCAGAAAGGGACGCCCCGGGCGCCGTTCTGTTCGCCGAGGAATTCGATCGCCTCTGCGTCCTCTCTCACGGCGGCAAGGACCCGTTCGTTCGTCCGGGATCGTGGCTGACCTATCGCGACCTACGCACCAAGGAGGAACGCCGGGTTCGCCTCTCGCATCCAGGCGATGGCGATCAGGGCGCGGACGACGTCTCGATGCTGTCGCCGCTCGGCGCCGCACTGATCGGTCTGATGGAGGATGCGATCTTCCGCTGGTCGGAGGCCGATGGTCGGCTGAGGGCGATAAAGGTCGTGTCTATCGAGACTTGATCCCGCCCCCGGCGGCGTCAGAGCAACCAGGTGCGGATCACCATGCTGACCGCGCCGACCGTCAGGACGCCGCCGAGCCACAGTCCGAGGAACCACAGCAACCGGCGCCAGAGCGGGGTCGGGCCGGCGGCCATCAATGATAGCCCTCCTGCCCGACCTTGCCGCGGAACACCCAGTAGGCATAGCCGGTGTAGGCCAGGATGATCGGCACCAAGACGACCGCACCCACCAGCATGAAGATCAGGCTGGAGTCCGGAGCGGCGGCCTGCCAGATCGTCACCGCGCCCGGCACGACATAGGGGAACATGCTGATCCCCAGGCCGATGAAGCTCAGACCGAACAGGCCGAGCGCCAGCAGGAACGGCCACCGCTCATGGCCGCGCCGCAGGCTGCGGAAGAACAGCACGGTTCCGATCAGCACCAGCAGCGGCACCTGCGCCGTCAGCAGGACGTTCGGCCAGGCGAACCAGTTCTCGTAGTAGGCGCCTTTCAGGAACGGCGTCACCGCGCTGACCACGCCGATCAGGCCGACGGTCCCGGCGCCCAGCCATCCGGCCAGGCGGCGCACATGGGCCTGCATGTCGCCCTCGGTCTTCATCACCAGCCAGGTCGCGCCGAGGAAGGCGTAGCCGACCACGAGGCTGACGCCGGTCAGCAGGCTGAACGGGGTCAGCCAATCCCACCAGCCGCCGCCATACTGCCGGCCGTCGACGGCGACGCCTTGGAGCAGGGCGCCCAGGGTGATCCCCTGGGCCAGGGTGCCGATGATCGAGCCGCCGGTGAAGGCCACGTCCCAGAAGGCGCGGTGATCGGGGTCGCGCCAGCGGAATTCGAAGGCCACGCCACGGAAGATCAGAGCCAGCAGCATGATGATGATCGGTGCGTAGAGCGCCGGCAGGATGATCGCATAGGCCAGCGGGAAGGCCGCCATCAGGCCGCCGCCGCCGAGCACCAGCCAGGTCTCGTTGCCGTCCCAGACCGGAGCGACGGAGTTCATGGCCGAGTCGCGCTCGCGCCCCGGCTTAAAGGTCGGGAACAGGATGCCGATGCCGAGGTCGAAGCCGTCCATCACCACATAGGCGAACACGGCGAAGGCGATGATGCAGGCCCAGATGGTCGGGAGGTCCAGAGCCAGGCTCATGACGCATCTCCCTCTGAGGCGTGTTGGATGCCGGGGGCGGGCGTAATGCCGGCCGTCCGCACCGGATGGTCGGGGCCTTGCTCCAGGCCAGGTTCGCCGGCGTGGGGCGCGTGGCTCATCAGTTTCAGGATGTAGCCGGTGCCCGCGGAGAAGACGACGAAGTAGACGATGACGAAGGCGAGCAGGGAGGCGGCGACGGCCGGAGCGTCCAGCGGCGCAGCCGAGTGCGCGGTGCGCAGCAGGCCATAGACCGTGAACGGCTGGCGCCCGACCTCCGTCGTCACCCAACCAGCCAGGACGGCCACGAAGCCGGCCGGCCCCATGACCAGAGCGAAGCGGTGCAGCAGCGGCCAGTCGTAGAGCCCGCGCCGAACCCGCGCCAGGACGCTGAAGGCGCCCAGGGCCAGCATCAGCATGCCGAGCCCGACCATGATCCGGAAGGACCAGAAGACGACAGGCACCGAGGGCCAGTCCTCGCGCGGCACGGTGTCCAGGCCCGCCAGCGGGGCGTTCGGGTCGTGCTTGAGGATCAGCGAGGACGCCTTGGGGATCGCAATCTGTGCGCGGACCTCGCCAGCCTTCTGGTCGGGGATGCCGAACAGGATCAGCGGCGCGCCGTCAGGGTGGCTCTGGTAGTGGCCTTCCATGGCCATCACCTTGGCGGGCTGGTGCTCGAGCGTGTTGAGCCCATGCATGTCGCCCGCGAAGATCTGGATGGGCGCTGCGACGGCGACCAGGCCCATCGCCATGTTGAACATCACCCGCGCGCCGGGGTTGGTTCTGTCCTTAAGCAAATGCCAGGCGCCGACCGCGCCGACCACCAGGGCCGTGGTCAGGTAGGCGCCGAGCACCGTGTGGACCAGGCGGTAGGGGAACGACGGATTGAAGATGATCGCCAGCCAGTCGGCCGGGGCGAACTGGCCCGCGGCGTTCATGGTGAAGCCTTGCGGCGTCTGCATCCAGCTATTGGCCGACAGGATCCAGAAGGCCGAGATGAAGGTGCCGACCGCCACCGCCAGGGTGGCCACGAAGTGCAGTTTCGGTCCGACCCGGTTCATGCCGAACAGCATGACCCCCAGGAAACCCGCCTCGAGGAAGAAGGCGGTCATCACCTCATAGGCCATCAGCGGCCCAATGATCGGTCCGGCCTTGTCGGAGAACACCGACCAGTTGGTGCCGAACTGGTAGGACATGGTGATGCCCGAGACGACGCCCATGGCGAAGGCCAGGGCGAAGATCTTCAGCCAGTATTTGAAGAGGTTGAGATAGACCTCGTTCTTGGTGCGCAGCCAAAGCGCTTCCAGAACCGCAAGGTAGCTGGCCAGGCCGATGGAGAAGGCCGGGAAGATGAAGTGGAACGAGACGGTGAAGGCGAACTGAGCCCGCGCCAGATTGAGCGCACTGATGTCGTCAAACATCTCATTGCCCCTCGGTTCTTGGCCGTCGACGCAGCTTACCCCCGGCGACAACCTTCAGGCGATCTTTCATTTCGAACACCTTCTGAACCTTGGAGCCCACCTCCAACAGTTGAATGAGGGTCTCGGTCTCGAGCTTCTGGATGTCTTCCGACCAGCGGGTGATCAGTTCGATCAGGCCGTGCATCTCGGCCATGCGGTCCTGGGCGTGGCGCTCGCCCGGCGTGGCGGGGGTTTCGACCAGGGCCTGCCGCAGCATGGAGAGCGTCGGGTCGATCTCGCGCTTGCGCCGCTCCTCGGCCAGGATGCGGACGATTTCCCAGATGTCCTCGGGCGTGGAGAAGTACTCGCGTCGGTCGCCGGGCTTGTGCTGCAGCTTGACCAGCCGCCAGGAGGTCAGTTCCTTCAGCCCCATGCTGACGTTCGAGCGCGAGAAGCCGAGCTTCTCGGTGATGTCGTCGGCGTTCAGTGGATTCTCGGCCAGGAACAGCAGGGCGTAGATCTGGCCGACCGTGCGGCTGATCCCCCAACGGCTGCCCATTTCCCCGAAGTGGAGAACGAAGGATTGGGTGAGTGGCGGCAAATTCATTTTCGTGAACTTTCAGGAATTCCTGAAAATTAGAAACATTAAGCCGCCGGGTCAACCGCCGCGGTGACGCGGCGGCACCCTCTCGATGGCTAGGGCCTATTCCGCGGCGATCGCCATGCCGGCGTGCTGGGGACCGCGGATCAGTTTCCCGGGCATCTCGCCGGTGGCCTCGCCCGCCTCGAACGTGACCACGCCGCTGACGATGGTGGCGACATAGCCTTGCGCCCGCTGGATCAGGCGTCGGCCCTGGGCCGGCAGGTCGAAGGCCATTTCCGGCGCCAGGATCTCCAGCCTGTCGTAGTCGATCAGGTTGAAGTCGGCCTTCATGCCAGGCGCGATGGTTCCCCGGTCGTTGAGCCCATAGAGCCGCGCGGTGTCCCGGGTCTGCATCGAGACCACCTTCTCCAGCGACAGGCGCGCGCCCCGGACCCGGTCGCGAGCCCAGTGGGTCAGCATGTAGGTTGGGAAGCTGGCGTCGCAGATCACCCCGCAGTGAGCCCCGCCGTCCGAGAGGCTGAGCACGGTGTTGGGGTGGTTCATCATCTCGTGGATGTGGTCGAAGTTGAACTCAGCGTAGTTGAGCAGCGGCAGGTAGATGTAGCCGGCGCCGTCCTTCTCCATGAGCATGTCGTAGACGATGGCGTCCGGCTCCTGGCCGGTGGCGGCGGCGAGGGCGGCGATCGAGTCCTCCGCCCGCGGCTCGTAGTCGAGACCGCTTTCCTGCTCCAACCGGAACATCCGATCAAAGCCGCGTGTCAGGATCATGCCGATGGCGCCCATCTGCTTCGAGGGCTCGCTAAGGATCTGGGCGCGTACGGCCGGATCACGCAGATGCACGATCCGTTCGGCGAAGGGCAGGTGGGCCAGTTCGCGATAGGTGGCGCGGCCCACGAACGGGTGCACCGAGCTCTGCCAGCCGAGCACCATGCCGGTCGGGCGGCAGGCGATCTGGGCGGTGATCTGGGCGCCCTCGGCCCGGGCCTCCTCGGTCAGGGCCAGCATCTTCTTCCAATTGTCGGCCTTGGTCGGAGATTGCAGCAGGCCGTAGGTCACAGGCACGCCGGTCTCAGCCGACATCGCCTTCATCCATTGGAATTCGTCCTCGGCCGGGGCCATGTCGGAGGCCATCTCGAACACGCCGTGACCGACCGCGCCCATGGCCCGGCCGATCCCCAGCAGTTCGTCCTCGGCGGCGAAGGTGCCAGGCACCGGCTCGCCGTCCTTGGCCAGGTGCAGCATGGTGCGCGAGGTCGAGAAGCCGAGCGCGCCGGCGGCGACGCCTTCACCGACGATGCGCGACATCTCCACGATATCCTCGGCGGTGGCCGGTTCGTTGCGCGCGCCGCGCTCGCCCATCACATAGGCTCGGACCGCGCCATGCGGCACCTGGGTCGCCACGTCGATGACGCGCGGAAGGACCTCCAGGCTGTCGAGATATTCGGGGAAGCTCTCCCAGGTCCACTTGATGCCTTCGGAGAGCGCTGCGCCGGGAATGTCCTCGACGCCTTCCATCAGCTCGATCAGCCACTCGTGGCGGTCTGGCCGGACCGGCGCGAAGCCGACGCCGCAATTGCCCATCACCACGGTCGTCACCCCATGCCAGCTCGACGGCGCGAGATAGGGGTCCCACGTGACCTGGCCATCGTAGTGGGTGTGGATGTCGACCCAGCCCGGCGTCACGATCAGGCCGGCGGCGTCGATCTCGCGCCGGCCGCGCCCGTCGATCTTGCCCACGGCTGTGATCTTGCCGCCATCCACGGCGATGTCGGCCGTGAAGGCGGCGGTTTCGGCGCCATCGACCACGCGCCCGTTACGGATCACCAGATCATGCATGCTTCCACCCTCCGTCGAGGTGCTCGCAAGCGTCATTCCGTCCGCGCCTGCGTACCCGACAGCGGAGAGTATGACTCCATCCCGAATGTTCGAAAAGTGTGACGCAGCGGTAAGACGCCGCAGGGACGCTCGCCAGCGAGGTTCAGGGGGCACGAGTTTTCGGAAGAGCTATCCTTGCCTACAGGAGATTCGCACGCCACTGCGTGTCGGCTAGCGAGTATGAAAGCCAGTAATGAGCACAGATTCTAAGCTTGGCATGCCTGGTGAGGTGCTTTTGATCCGCGGCGCGCCCCTCGACCAGAACTGTAAGATCGACGTGCGAGACGGCTTCGACACGCCGCGCATGGTCGTCAATGGCACTGCGAGCTTTCTGCCCTACGTGCCGGAGCTGTTGTCGCGCGCCCGGAAATTGTGGCTGAGTTCTGGCGAGTGGACACAGCCGGTAACCCTGGGCCGCCTTCCGGTCATCAACTATATGGCCGACGCCGACCTCTACGAGGCGGCCCTGCGCAAAGCCGACGAGGTCGTCCAGTTGGTCAACCGGCCGGCGTTCAATGCTCCGGCCGCGATCCAGCGCACGCGGCGCGACCAGGTCGCCGCCAGTCTGGCTGGCCTGCCAGGCGTGTCGATACCGCGGACCATCCGCACGCCGGCGCCCGACCGGGCGACACTAGCCGAGGCGATCGCCGCGGCGAGCCTGACATTCCCGCTGCTGATCCGCCCGGCTGGCGCGCATGGCGGCGCTGGCATGATCAAGGTCGACCGCCGCGAGGACCTGGAGACGGCGAAGGTCCGTTTCGATGACGGACCGGTCTACGTCACCGAGTTCGCCGACTTCGCCGACGCCGACGGGCTCTATCGCAAGGCCCGGTTGGTGGTGGTCGGCGAGGAGATCTTCCTGCGCCACATCATCATCGGCGACAGTTGGTTGCTGCACGCCGAGCGGCGGGCGCAGAACACTCAGACTGAAGAGGAGGCGGCGCTGGCGGCCTTCGCCGAGCAGACCTGCCCGGCCATCCGCCCGGCGGTGATGGCCGTGGCCGACGCCCTGGACCTCGACTATTTCGGGATCGACTGCTCGCTACGGCCGGACGGCGCCATGCTGGTGTTCGAGGCCAACGCCTGCATGAACGTGCTGCACAACAGCGCCTCATCACCGAACATGTGGGACGCCCCGATCGCCACGATCCTAGCGGCGCTGCGCGGCCTGCTGGCCGAGCCCGCCCGCTGGCGCGCCCAGCCGCCGGCCGCCGCATGAATCTGGAGTACGGCGACATCTTCGAGACGCGCGGCCGGCCCTATCACCGGGCGATGACGCGCCAGCCACAAGCGCGGCGGCGCGAGTTCGAGCAACTCTTCGCCCGGCGGCCGCTAGGGGCGGGGGAGACGATCCTCGATCTGCCGGCGGGCGGCGGCTACCTCCAAACCATGGTTCCGGATGGATGCCTGGTCGAGGGCTACGAGCTGAGCGCCGGTTTCGGCGGTAGGGAGACGGTGCTGGACCCGGCCGAGCCCTGGCCGCTGGACCGGTTCGACCGCGTGGTCTGCCTGGCGGCGCTGCATCACATCGAGGACAAGGCCGGGTTCCTAGGCAAGCTCATCTCGCACACCGCGCCGGGCGGAGTGCTGCACGCCGCGGACGTCGCCCAGGACGCGCCGATCGCCGCCTTCCTTGACGACTTCGTCGGCCGCTTCAACGTCACAGGGCACGAAGGCGCCTATCTGGACCGGCGGACCTTCGAGCAGGTCGAGGGCGCTCAGATCGCGGCCTACGAGGAGCGCGACTGCCCCTGGGCCTTCGAGACCGAGGCGGCCATGCTTGAGTTCTGCGCCGACCTGTTCGGCCTGACAGCCTGCCCGCCAGACGAACTGCTTGCGGCGCTGAAGCGATATGTAGGGATAGCCGATGGGGCGGGCGGCCCGGTCCTGAATTGGCGGCTAACCTATGTGGACCTGATCCCGACCTAGGTGATCGAGGCGGCCGAACGCGCCTGGACGCCCTTCTGGCGGACGGGGTGGGATTCGAACCCACGGTAGGCTCACACCTACGGCGGTTTTCAAGACCGCTGCCTTAAACCACTCGGCCACCCGTCCGGGGTGGGGGCTATAGCAGGAGCCGGGCGCTGGCTCCAACCCACGGAAACAGCCTTAACGAAAAAGCCTTCGGCGTTAACCCTGGCTCAAAGTTCTAGGGGCACCCTGGCCATGAGATTCCGGCGCTGGGGAGCGTAAACTAGAGGAACCGCGGCCATGACCCGCAATCGTTCGCGCGCCCGCAACTTGGCCGTCGTACTCCTGGCCGGCGCTTCGTTGGCCGCCTGCGCCACCCCGCACCCCAAATTCGCCGCCAAGCATCCCGTCACGGGACCGACGCCCGGACAAATGCCGGCCGGCGCGGGCGGCAAGTACAAGGTCGGCGCGCCTTACCAGGTCGCTGGCGTCTGGTACTCGCCGAAGGAAGAGCGGGACTACGACCAGCAAGGGCTCGCCACCTGGTACGGCGCAGAACACCACCTGAAGCCCACCGCCAATGGCGAGATCTTCGACAGGTTCGCGCTGTCGGCGGCCCATACCACCCTGCCGCTGCCGTCGATCGTCGAGGTCACCAACCTGGAAAACGGCAAGTCGATCCAGGTCCGCGTGAACGATCGCGGGCCATTCCATGACGGCGGCCTGATCGATCTGTCGCAGGCCGCCGCCCAGCAGCTTGGCTTCGAGCAGCAGGGCCGGGCCAATGTCCGCGTGCGTTATGTGGGGCCTGCGCCGCTGGGCGCGCCCGACGCGGGGCTGCGCTATTCCGGATACACGCCAAGTTCGCCGTCGGATCAGTTGCCCGGCGGGCCGATACCCTATGCGGGTCTGACCCCGTCGCCGAGCACCGCGCCGTTGTCGCCAGCGGTCGGTTCGACCCCGCTGGCGCCGGTTGGCGCTAACGCGTATGCGCCCCCAACCTCGACCTCGACCTCGACTTCGGGTGGCCTGGCCTACCGTATCCAGGCGGGCGCCTTCGCCGATCCGGCCAACGCCCAGCGCGTGGTCGGTCAGCTGGGAAGCGCGGTCAGCGCCACCGTCGAGCCGTTCCAGCGCGCCGACGGCGTGACACTCTATCGCGTGATGGTGCAGGGCACGCCGGACGAGGCCGAGGCCTGGGCTCTGCGTGATCGGGTCGCAGCCTACGGCTTCACCGAGGCCCGCGTCGTACGTCCAGGACTTTAGCGCGCATCGCGGCTGGACAAACCGGGCGAACCGGCCATTTTGGCCGGCGTGACGCGCGGGCGGTTCATCACCTTCGAAGGCGGGGAAGGGGCCGGGAAATCCACCCAGGTCCGGCGCCTAGTCGCGCGCCTGCAAAACGAGGGCGTCGACGTCGTCGCCACGCGCGAGCCGGGCGGCTCGCCAGGGGCCGAAGCCATCCGCAATCTGGTGCTGAAGGGCGACGCCGATCGCTGGAGCCCGGTCACCGAGACCCTGCTGATGTACGGCGCGCGGCGCGACCACATCGAGCGGACGATCCTGCCGGCCCTGACGCGCGGCGCCTGGGTGGTCTGCGACCGCTTCGCCGACTCGACACGGGCCTATCAGGGCGGCGCCGGCGGCGTGGAACCGGTGTTGATCTCGGCGCTAGAGGCCCATGTCCTGGCCGACGTCCGCCCCGACCTGACCCTGGTCTTCGACCTGCCCGTCGAGGTCGGCTTGGCGCGGGCTGAGACCTTCGCCAAGGCCGATGGTCACGCTGAAACCCGTTTCGAATCCAAGGGCGTGGCCTTCCATGAGCGGCTGCGCGCGGCGTTCCTCGACATCGCCAAGAGCGAACCCAATCGTTGCGCGCTGATCGACGCCTCCGGCGCGATGGACGTGGTCGAGGGCCAGGTGTGGGCCGCGGTCAACAGCCGGCTGGCGGTTCATGGCTGATCAAGCCACCCATCCGCGCGAGGTCTTCGACCTCAAGGGCCACGAGGCCGCCGAGATCGCTTTCGAGGAAGCGCGCAGCCGTGGGCGCCTGCATCACGCCTGGCTGCTGACTGGTCCTGAAGGCGTCGGAAAGGCGACGTTCGCCTACCGCGCCGCCCGCCGACTACTCGGCGCGCCGCCAGAGCCGTCCTATGGCGTGCTGGGCGCCGCACCGGGCCACCCGGTCAGCCGCCAGATCATCGCCCGCTCGCACCCCGACATCATGGTGCTGGAGCGGATCGGCGAGGACGGCAAGGTCCGCAAGGCCATTCCGGTCGACGAGGCCCGCAAGCTCTCGGACTTCTTCTCCAAGTCGCCGGCCAGCGCTCCGCACCGCGTGGCGATTATCGACGCGGCCGACGATCTGAACGTCAATTCCGCTAACGCGGTGCTCAAGACGCTGGAAGAACCGCCCGAGCGCGGCATCCTGCTGCTGATCTCGCACTCGCCGGGCCGGTTGCTGCCGACCATCCGCTCGCGGTGTCGGCGGCTGGCCTTTGGCGGCCTGGCCGAAAGCGACGTGACTGAGTTCGTGCAGTCGCGGACCTCGGCCAACGCCGAGGACTCGATCCGTTTGGCGCGGATGGCCAATGGCGCGCCTGGTCGCGCCCTGGCCCTGGCGCTGGCCGGCGCGGTGGCGGTGGACGACGCCGCCAAGGAAATCCTGATCGGCCTGCCGCAGATCAACGAGGCCGCGGCGCTGGCGCTGGCCGACCGGTTCCGGGGCGGGGAGGGGCAGGCGCAGTTCAACCTGCTGTTCGAACGGCTGGCCGAGCGCGTCCACAGCCACACCACGCGGCTGGCGAGCGAGGGTTATGGCGGTCTTGATCGCTGGGCCTCGGCGTGGGAGACGCTGCAGCGCCTGCCGCGCGAGGTTGAGGCCGTCAATCTGGACCGGACGGACGCCTTCTTCACCGCGCTTTCCGAACTGCGCGCCGCCGCGCGCGCCTGAGTTTCTCCGTTCCATGCTGATCGACAGCCACGTCAACCTGCACGCGCACCAGTTCGATGAGGATCGGGACGAGGTGATCGCCCGCGCCCGCGCCGCCGGCATCGGCCTGATGGTCAATATCAGCGACAAGGTCTCGCATTTCGAGGCGGTGCGCGCCCTGGCCGATCATCCTGACATCTGGTGCACGGTCGGCACCCATCCGCATGAGGCCAAGGAGAATCCCGATCTCAGCGCCGCCGACCTGATCGCGCTGGCCGCCGATCCGCGCGTGGTCGGGATCGGCGAGACGGGCCTGGACTTCCACTACGACCTGAGCCCCCGCGACATCCAGGCCAAGGTGTTCCGCGCCCACGTGGCCGCGGCGCGGGAGACCGGCCTGCCGCTGGTCGTCCATACCCGGCAGGCCGACGAGGTCATGGGCGACATCCTCGAGGAGGAGTACGCCCGCGGGCCGTTCAAGATGCTGATGCACTGCTACACCTCGGGCGCGGAGCTGGCGGCGCGGGCCGCGGCGCTGGGCAGCTGGTTCTCGGTCTCCGGGATCGCGACCTTCAAGGCCGCCGAAGACGTCCGCGCCGTGGTGCGCGACATGCCGGCCGACCGGATCATCGTGGAGACCGATTGCCCCTACCTGGCGCCGGTCCCCCATCGCGGGCGGCGCAATGAGCCGGCCTATCTGCCGGCCGTGCTCGCCAAACTGGCCGAGATCCGTAGCTGGTCGGGCGAGGAGGCCGAGCAGAAAACCGAGGACGCCTTCTTCGCCCTGTTCGACAGGATCCCACGGCCATGAGCGGGGTGCTGGAGTTCACCATTCTCGGCTGCGGATCGTCCGGGGGCGTACCGCGCGCCGATGGCGACTGGGGTGACTGCAACCCGGCCAATCCGAAGAACCGCCGTCGCCGCTGCTCGCTGCTGGTTCGCCGCAAGGGCGTGAGCGCCGAGAGCGAAACGACTTTGATTGTCGACACTTCGCCCGATCTGGTTTGGCAGACCTCAGGCGCCGGCGCCAAGCGCATGGACGCCGTCCTGCTGACCCACGACCACGCCGACCAGACCCACGGCATCGATGACATCCGCGCCTTCTTCATCCGCCAGCGGGCGAAGATCGGCTGCCACATGGATGCGGCGACGGCGGAGTCGATGCGTCGGCGCTTCGGCTACATCTTCGAGAGCGAAGGCGGATATCCCGCCATTGGCGACATCCGCATCGTTCCCGATCATGGCGCGACCTGGTCGGTCGAGGGACCGTCGGGCGTGATCCCGGTGACCACCTTCGATCAGGACCATGGCGGTGTGAGGTCTCTCGGCTATCGCTTTGGAAACGTGGCCTATTCCAGCGATGTGGTCGGACTGGACGAGGCGGCGTTCGAAGCCCTTCAGAATCTCGACGTCTGGATTGTCGACGCCCTGCGCTGGCGGCCTCACCCGACCCACGCCCATGTCGACATGGCGCTGGAATGGATCGAACGGGTCAAGCCACGACGCGCGATCCTCACCAACATGCATATCGATCTCGACTTCGACGATCTCGCTGCGCGGTTGCCGCCCGGCGTCGAACCAGCCTTCGACGGCCTGCGTTTCGAACATCAGCTTGACGAGAGTTTCTGATGAGTTCTCCGCCACTTAAGCTTGGCTTTTTAGCCTCACGTAACGGCTCCAGCATGCGGGCGTTGATCGAAGCGATCGAGGCCGGCGATCTGGCCGCCGAGGCCCTGCTGGTGGTCAGCAACAACAAGACGGCCGGGGCGCTGGAATTCGCGGCCACTCACGACGTGCCGACCCTGGTCATTCCGACCCAGGCCGACCCGGAGGCCGCCGATGCGCGTCTGTGCGCGGCCATGGACGCGGCCGGTGTCGAGCTGATCGTGGCTTCGGGCTATCTGCGCCGACTGGGACCCAGGACGCTCGGGCGCTATCGCAACCGGGTCATCAACATTCATCCGGGCGCCCTGCCGGCGTTCGGCGGCGAGGGCATGTACGGCCGCCGGGTCCATGAGGCGGTGATCGCCGCCGGCGTCGCCGAGAGCGGCGTCACCATCCATGCGGTGGACGAGATCTACGACCACGGTCCTGTGATCGCGCAGCGTTCGGTTCCGCTCGCGGCTGGCGAGACAGCCGACAGCCTCGAGGCCAAGATCATCGCCCTGGAGCCCGCCTTCTTCGTCGAGACCCTGCAGCGCATCGCCGGCGGCGACCTGGCCCTGCCGGACTAGCTGTCGTGCAGCGCCGGCCGTGAGGCGGCCAGAGGCGTGCGGCCAGGCACCGGCAAACGATTGCCCGCCGCCATGGCGCGCTTGCCGCCTCGGGCGATCTCCTTGTGCAGGTCGGCCACGTAGGTGTTGAAGTCGACCTGAATGGTATGGCGCTTGGACCGGTAGTAGTGGCCCAGATGCGTCGCCTCGTCCTTGACGATGATCTGCGCCATCTCGGCCGGCGAGGGCGGTTGGTAGAGGCCCGCAAGGTAGGCGGCCGCCAGCTTGGCCTGCTGTTCGGCGAAATTGACCAGGGTCGGTAGCGGCTGGGCCAGGGCCATATAGAAGAGGTTCGGCACGCCGGGTTTCATCATCCGCTTGAACAGCGGCAGCCGGTGATCGGCGTCCGGAGCCAGCGCCGGATCATCGAAGAACGGGAAGCGCATGTCGTAGCCGGTGGCGAAGATGATCACGTCGACATCCTCCACCGTGCCGTCAGCAAAGCGGACCTGATCGCCATCCAGTGCCTCGATGGCCGGCTTGAACTTGATGTCGCCGCAGCCCGCGCGGGTCAGGAACTCGCCGCTGACCGAGGGATGGGCCTCCAGCGGTTCATGGTCGGGCTTGGGCAGACCATAGTCCTCCATCGCCCCGATGGCCTTCTTGATCACCTTGCGAGCCAGGGCGAGGCCAAATTTCCGCGGCATCCAGGGCGGCATGGCCGATTTGTCGGCCGGTTTGCCGTTCATGTACTTGGGCAGCACCCAGACCCCGCGCCGCGCCGAAACCCATAGGGTCTTGGCGATCGGCCGCTGGGCGAGCTCGGAGGCGATATCCATCGCCGAATTGCCCATGCCGACCACGACGACGTTCTTGCCGCGCATGTCGACGGGATCGAACGGGTCGGAATAGGCGTGGCTATGGAACGCCGCGCCATCGAACTCACCGGGATAGTCCGGAATGCGCGGGCTCCAATGGTGGCCGTTGCAGACGAAGAGCACGTCATAGACGCGCATCTCGCCGGTCGAGAGCGTGACCTCCCATAGGCCGTCGGCGTTGCGTCGGGCTTTCTCGACCGCCGTCTCGAAGGTGATCGTCTCGCGCAGCTCGAAATGCTCGACATAGTCCTTGAAGTACTGGTGCAGCTGGGCGTGGTGAGGGAAGTCCGGCCAGTCAGTAGGAACTGGGAAATCCTCGAACGCCAGGCGCCACTTTGAAGTGTCGATGTGGAGGCTTTCGTAGCAGGCCGACATCCCGTTGGGGTTCTTGTAGTACCAGTTGCCGCCGATCTCGTCGGAGATCTCGAAGCAATCGTACGGAATGCCGAAATCCTTCAGCCGCTTGGCCGTCGTGAACCCCGAACACCCCGCACCAATGATGCAGGCTTTGGGCAGACGCGTCTCGGCCACTGGGGCCTCCCTGACTTATCGTTGTTCAGAAAAGCCTAGCAGCCCGTCGCACCCGGTCAAACCGACTAGGCGTTGTCTTCGGCCAGAGGCCGGACTGCCTTTGCGCCTAACACTCGGTCGAGCAATAGCACCAAGGCCAGCGATCCCCCGGCCAGTGGGAAGATGGTCCCCAAGCCGATTGTGATCAGGGCGACCGTTCGAAGTCGCAGCGGCTGAAGTTCGCGCGGAGCGCCCAATGCGCCTTTCGGTCGCCGGCGCCACCACATGAGCGGGCCGGTGATCGACAACATGCTGACGCCCAGGCACGCGATCAGCATGACGATCTGATTGGCGCGCCCGAAATAGTTGCCCATGTGCAGTTGGACGCCCAACTCGACCCCCTTGGCCGCCCAGCCGTAGTCGGCGAAGGCCACGTCGCCCAGGACCTGCCCGGAATACTGGTCGATATGGATCGTCCGCTGCCCCTCCGGTCGGTCCGGATAGGTATAGGCGGTGAAGGCGCCGGTCGGGCCGGACGGCAGAAACAGGCGGTAGGCCGGGTTCATCCCTTCGCGCGCCAGGATGAAGACGGCCTGGTCGACGCCTATGGCGCCGGGAAGGGCGTCCATGGTCATGCCGGCATGGCCGCCGTGATGTTCCGCGTGAGGGTCGGAGGCCGGCATCGGGGCGTTCTCGACTGTCCAGGGCGCCTCGCCGAGGGTCTGCCTGATCGTGGCGGCGGGCGGCGCTCCATGCAGCCGATGATTGGCTGGATAGCCGATCCCCGCTGCGTCGGTCCCTCGCTTCAGGAGATCACCCCAGACATTGGCCCAGGGCAGGCCGGTGACGATCAGGAAGGCGATGAGCAGCGCGGTCCAGAGGCCGGTGACCGCATGCAAGTCGCGCCAGAACACTCGCCCCTCAGCCTTGAGGCGCGGCAGGATCACGCCCTCCGCCCGCAGTCGCCCGCGCGGCCACCACAGATAGAGGCCGGTGATCACCAGGATCAGCCCCCAGCAGGCGGCCAATTCGACAATCCCGTCGCCAAACTTGCCGATCATCAGCGAGCCGTGCGCCAGGTCGGCGAAGCCGACCAGGGTCTGGGCGTAGACATAGGCGCCCAGCACCGCGCCGGTCCCCGGATCGACATAGACGCGGACAGGCTCGCCGGTCTTCGGGGTCACGAACACCTGGGCGCTGCGTCCCGGCTCAGTCGGCATGTCGATGCGGGTGGCCGAACCGCCCGGATAGCCCGCCAGCGCGGCGGCGATCAGGACGCTGGTCGGCTGTTGCTCGGCAGATGTG
Source organism: Phenylobacterium sp. Root700 (assembly GCF_001429025.1). Lineage (GTDB taxonomy): Bacteria > Pseudomonadota > Alphaproteobacteria > Caulobacterales > Caulobacteraceae > Phenylobacterium. The sequence continues at coordinate 113,214 of NZ_LMHT01000022.1, forward strand.
GCGACCAACCGCTGCGCGGGATGCAGGGCGTCGTTGATCTCGTCGTTGAACAGATAGATCGCGCCCGTCACGGCCAGGATCAGCATGAAGGGCGCGACCAGCAGCCCGGCGTAGAAATGCCAGCGCCAGATCGTCCGGTAGAGGCCGGCGGGGCCGATGCTGATGCTCTGCGATGTCGTCGTCGCCATGATCAGAAGCTCCGGACCAGGGTGAGATCGACGCTGCGCGGCGCGCCCAGATAGACCTGGGTCGCGCCATAGCCGGACCAGTCGGCGTAGAGCGTGTCGAAGAGATTGCGGCCGCGCAGGGTCAGCCGTCCGAACGGCGCGCGCCAGCTCACCTGTGCGTCGACGACGGTCCGGGCCTCGACACGATAGGTGTTGGCGTTGCTGGTGTAGAAGTCGCCGTCGTAGCGGACCGTGGCGCCGAAGGTCAGCGGCAGGGTCGCCAGGCTGTAATAGGCGCTGAGGTCGAACATCTGCTCGGGCACATTGGGAGGCCGGTTACCGGCTCGGTCGAGCCCACCGGCCTCGATCAGGGTATCGAATTTGCTCTTGAGCAGCGCGGCGCTGGCGTCGATCCGCAGTTGGTCGGTGAGGGCGGCGGAGAGCGAAACCTCGACACCCTTGGACGACTGCTCGCCGCCCTGGACGGTCAGCGCCGGATTGGCCGGATCGCGGGTCAGGATGTCGTCCTGGGCGATGTGGTAGAGCGCCGCCGTCAGGTCGATGCGGTCGTTCCAGAGGCTGCTCTTGATCCCGACCTCGACGGCGTCGCCGGCGCTGAGATCGAACTTGGCGTTGGCCGCATTGAGGAACAGGAAGCTGCTGACTGGAGTCACGGCATGGCTGAACTGGCCGTAGATCTGGGTCTTGGGCGCCAGATCGTACACCGTGCCGACCCGCCAGGAGATCGGATCATAGGTCTGGCCGAAGGCGGCGGCCGCGCCGGTGTTGAGGTCCAGGGTCCGGCGATCCAGTTTGACATGATCATAGCGAACGCCGCCGACCAGCAGCCACCTCGTGGTGAGGTTGAAGGCCTCCTCGGCGAAGATCGCGGCGCTCGTCGCATCGCTGGTCCAGTCGACGCGATTGCCGGCGCCCGGGAAGTTGGCGGCCGTAACCTCCGGGAAGCGGCCCCGAAGCGGATTGAAACGGTCGACCGGCGTCGTGGCCCCGAACCGCCGATTGGTGACGAAGTGCGTGTCGCTGTACTCGGCGCCGACCGTGAAACGGTTGCGACGCCCGAGCAGCGGGCCATCGAAGGCGGCATAGGCGCGGTCGACCCAATATTGGTGATCGTGGGCGATCAAGGTCGTGCTGCGGTTCAGCCGGCCGGTGGCCGCGTTGAACGTCACGTCCTCGGAGTTCTTCCAGAGCCGGTCGGCCGTGTACCACGCCAACTCGTTGGAGAGGGTCCAACGGTCGGAGAGGCGGTAGTCGGCGCGGGCGCGAAGCTGCCAGGAGGTCGAGCTCATCTCCCCGTCGTCGACATTGTAATTCCGCTTGATCGTCGCTCGGTCGAGCACCAAGCCCTGGCTGTTGCGGATCAGGTTCGAGGGATCACGCGCGAAGGCGGCGGGAACCAGGGTCGCGCCGAAATAGGCGGTCGAATAGTCGTCGTCATAGTAGTCGCCCGACAGGGTGATCGTCAGGCGTTCCGTCGGCTTCAGCAGCAGGGAGGCCGTCACCGCCCGGGTGAGCGAGCCGGTGTCGTCCACCCAGCCTGACGAGCGATTCAAGCTGACGTCGGCGCGCAGCGCGACCGTGTCGCTGAGCGCGACATTGCCGCCCAGTCCGGTGCGCAGAGTGTCGAAACTGCCGATGCTGATCAGCGCCTCACCGTTGGTCTCGCCCAGATGTGCGCGCTTCGGAACCAGGTTGATGGCGCCGGCCAGAGCGCCTTCGCCGTAGAGCACGGAGGCTGGCCCCTTCAGCACCTCGATCCGCTCGAAATTAAAGGTGTCGAAGTTGCGGATGGAGCTGTTGGAACCGGTCACCCGCACCCCGTCGAACAGATAGGCGATGGCCGCGCTGGTGAAGCCGCGCATCGAGGTGACGCCGACCGAGCCGGGCAAGGTCCCGCCGTTAACGCCGGGCGCGGCGTTGAACGCCTCGACGGAGGTGCGCAGGCCCTCGACCTGCATCCGCTGCTGGCCGACGACGTCGAGGGTGGCGGGGGTCTCGCGATTAGTGAGGCCGAGCCGGTTGGCGGCGGGCGCGGCCTGGTCGAGCGCCAGGGCCGCCGGGCGGCCGGTGACCAGCAGTTCGTCGACGCTGGTCGCGTTATCGGCGTAGGCGAGGGCGGGTGAAAAGCAGGCGCCAAGCGCGCTGGCGGCCAGGAGAAGAGATTTCATACGGGCGTCCTTCGACGGCCGGGCAGGCGCCGCGGCGGTCGTCATGTCGATGATCTGGATGGAGACCGCGCGGTCGCGCGGCAGTCAGATCGACAGGGGAGGCCCACGCGCCGGCGGCGGCGGTGCGCAAAGCCCGAGCCCCGGTGTCGCCGCGTAGGGGCGCGGCAGGAGCGGCTGATAAACCGCGATCGGCAGATACAGTCGGTGGGCGTCGCTCGGCGGCTGCGCCCCGACGCCATGACCGGCGAAGACGCAGGGAGCGTCATGGTCGCTCGTCGGCGTGTCGTGGGTCGCGCCGCCGGGCTCGATCTCGACGGCTCCCTGGGCGGTGCAGATGACGATGGCGAACGGCAGGTCGTTCGTTCGCGGCGCGACCATGTAGCCGGCGGGGATCGCCACCTTCAGGGCGAGCGCCAGCAAGGCCAGCGTCAGGATGACGCCGCGCCGTACTTGCACCCAAGCCATGAAGCCGCCGCCCCGCATGACGCCCCTAGCCCTGCGTCGCCAGTTTCTTCAGCTGGGCCACGACCCGCTCGTGCGGCGTGCCGTATCCGATGGGCTCGACGAAGCGGCCCTTACGGTCGAACAGGTAGATCGCCGACGAGTGGTCGACGGTGTAGCGGCCGCCCTCCAGCGGGACCTTCTTGTAGAAGACCCGATAGGCCTTCGCAGCTTGGGCGATAGCCTCCGGCGTGCCGGTGAAACCCTGGATGCGGGGATCGAAGCTCGACAGGTAGAGCTTCATCTGCTCGGGCGTATCGCGCTCCGGGTCGACCGAGACGATGACGACATTGAGCTTGTCGGCGTCGCGGCCGAGGGCCTTCATCGCCGCGCTCAGTTCGGTAAGCGTGGTCGGGCAGACCTCCGGACAATAGGTGAAGCCGAAGAACACCACGCTCGGCTTGCCGAGCAGCGCCTTCTCCGTCACCGCCCGCCCTTGAGTGTCGAGGAGTTGGAAGGACCCGCCGATGTCCACGGCGGCGACGGTCGCCACCGGCGCCTGCCTGAGCTGGACGAAGGCGATCGCCCCCATCAACGCGACGGCGAGCGCGGCCAGCCCGATCAGGATGGGAAGCCGCCGGCTCATTGGTCGTGGCTCATGCCGTGGTCCATCTGATGATCCATCACGGCTGGGCGGATCGGCGCCTGGATGCTCTGGGACGGGGCCTTCTCGAACTTAAAGGTCAGGGGGACCTCGCCGCCGATGGCCAGGGCCTGTTTCGGGCCGATGATCATCAAGTGCTCGCCGCCGGAGGCCAGCGCGACTGCCTTTCCGGCCGGCAGGGGCAGACCGCCTTCGAGCTTGCGCATCCGCATCACGCCGCCGGCCATGTCCATGCTGTGGATCTCCGCGCGCTCGGCGACGGCGGTCTCCACCGCCACGAGCCGATCCTCCGCGCTGGCGGTCAGGGTGACGTAGCAGCCGCCGGTCATGGCGCCGGCCGGCGCCGCGCGGCACCAGGCGTCGGTCACGGCGACCGTCGGAGGGGCCTGCGGGGCGCGATCGCAGGCGGCGACCAGGACGAGGGGAATAAGGGCGACGAGAGCTTTCATGGAAGCAGGCTCCTGGCTGAAGAGGCGCGGGCGGCTCTATGAGCGACCGCGAAGGATCAAACGCGATAGGGAAGGGTGCGCAGCATCTCGCGCCGCGCAACAGCGGCGCACACATCTGCGCGCTCGGCCGCGAGGCCGGCGTCCTAGATCAGCAGGGTTGGCGGCCCGCGGGCAGGTAGCGGCGGCGCGGCGAGGCCGCGACCGGGCGCGAGGTGGACCACCTGGATCGCCGCCGGCGCACGATAGGCCACGAACTCAACGTCGCGCGCGTCCAGCAGATTGGGTGGCGGAGCGGAGGTGGCGTGCCCCGCAAAGGCGCAGGGGCTGTCGTGAGCGCTCTTGGTGTCCGAGCCGTGATCGTCCTGGCTCTGTGAGGTCGCGGTCTCGCCCGGCTGGATGACGACTGCGCCTTGAGCGGTGCAGAGGACAAGGGCGAACGGCAGGTCATTGACCGGCGCTCTGGCGGTCATGAATCCCGCCGGGATCATGATCTTGATCGCAAGCGCCAAGGCGGCCAGCACCATGAAGGTGCTGCGCGGCGTCGGTCTGCGATGATCGAGAGCCCGGGTCACGCCCCTGCCTTAGGCCAGGTTCCGGCGATTGTGGAGCCTTTTCGCGTCAGACCTCTCGCCCGCCGATCCAGGTGCGGCGCGCCGTCAGCTCGGCGCCCAGCAAGGTGAGGTCGGCTCTGAAGCCTGGCGCAATCTGGCCCACCTCTGCATCAAGCCCCAGGAAGGCGGCAGGGTTGGTCGAGGCCATCGCCGCGGCGTCGGCCAGGTCGAGGCCGGTCAATTGAACGGCGTTACGGACCGCGCTGGCCATGTCGAGGTCCGAGCCGGCCAGCGTCCCGTTCTCGTCGACGCAGACCCCGTCGACCACCCGAATCGGCCGGCCCTGGATCGTGAAGGTCTTGTCGACCATCCCGACGCTGGGCATGGCGTCGGTGACCAGCATGAAGCGGTCGTGGCGCTTGGCCCTGAAGGCGATACGCAAGGCGGCGGGATGGATGTGCCGGCCGTCGATGATGACGCCGCACCAGCTATCTTGGTGATCCAGCGCGGCGCCGACCGCGCCTGGCTCACGGCTGGCCAGCGGCGACATGGCGTTGAACAGGTGGGTGAAGCCAGTGACCCCAGCGCCCAGGGCCTCCATGAGGCGATCATAGGTGGCGTTGGTGTGCCCCGCGGCGACCGTGACCCCGGCGGCGGCCAGCCGGCCGATCATTTCCGGCGTCGTGGTTTCCGGCGCCAGAGTGACCAGCGTCTTGCCATGCCGCGCCGAGGTCAGGAGCTGGAGGGACGCCTCGTCCAGCGTCCTGAACTTCGAGGCGTCATGAACGCCCTTGCGCCGCTCGCTCAGGAACGGTCCCTCGATATGGATGCCCAGGACGCCCGGCACGCCGGCCTCGATGGCTTCGTCGACGGCGGCGATCGCCTTGGCGACAGTCGCCAGATCGTCGCTGATCAGGGTCGGCAGGAAACCGGTGACGCCATATTTGCGATGCGCCGCGCCGATGGTGGCGATGGTGTCGGCGTTCGGAGCGTCGTTGAACAGCAGTCCGCCGCCGCCGTTGACCTGGGTGTCGATAAAGCCGGGGACGAGGAACCCGCCCTCCATATCGACCTGTTCGGCGCCCGCGATGGCGTCTGCCTCGGCGCCCAAGGCGACGATGCGGCCGCCCTCGACCAGGACGGTGGCGGGCGTGAACCGCCCATCGGTCAGAACCTGACCATTGACGAAAGCTACGGCCATCAGATGGTCTCGGTCACCTTGTTCAGGTGCGGTGGCTTGTCGGGGTCGTGACCGCGCAGAATCGAGAGCGCGTTGGCCATCCGATAGAAGCTCTGAATCCGCGCGATCGGTTCTAGGTTCGGGTTGGTGCTGACGGTCGGCAGGGCGTCGAATCCCTCGCCGCCGCCAGCCAGCATGATGTCGGCGCCGCGCGTCGCCAGGCTGCGGGCCAAGGCGACGACGCCGGCCGCGCTCTGATCATCCTGGGCGAAGATCAGGACCGGAAACCCCTCTTGCACCAAGGCCATCGGTCCATGCAGGACCTCGGCGGCGCTAAATGCTTCGGCGTGCAGCCCGCAGGTCTCCTTGAACTTCAGCGCCGCTTCCTGGGCGATCCCGAAGCCGACGCCACGGCCCAGCACATAGAGGTTGTGAGCGGCCTTTAGACGGTCGGAGGCGGGGCTCCAATCGAGCGCCCAGGCCTGGCTCAGAACGCGTGGCAATTCATCCAACGCCTGCGTCAGCGCCGCATCCTCGGTCCAGGCGGCGACCAACTGGGCGATGGCGGCCAGGGCGGCGATGTAGGATTTTGTGGCCGCGACGCTGATCTCCGGCCCGGCGTGCAGCGGCAGGACCCGGTCGGCCAGCGCCGCCAGGGGCGAGTTCTCGTCATTGACCAGGGCCACGACCAGCGCGCCGGCCTGCTTGGCGGCTTCGACCGCGGCCAGCAGGTCGGGACTCTTTCCCGACTGGGAGATCGCCAGATAAAGCACGCCCTCCAGCTTGGGCTCCGTCGCGTAGACCGAGCTGACCGACAGCGCCGCCGAGGAGGTGATGACGCCCGTGCCGGTTTCGATCAGATACTTGGCGTAGGTCGCGGCGTGGTCGGACGATCCCCGGGCGCAGGTGACGACCGCCCGCGGGGGATTGGCCCGCAATTCCGCGCCCAGGGCCTGGGCCGCCGATCTGTTGGCGGTCAACAACCGGGCCACGACGGCCGGGGCTTCGGCCGCCTCGCGAAACATCTGCGTGGTCTCCGGGGCGGGGGATTTCAGTGACAAACGCGTTCTCCGGACCACAAGGCGTTCAAATCAGACGGCGTTGAGCTCGGCGACGAAATCGTAGGCGTCGCCGCGATAGTAGGACTGGGTGACTTCCACCGCCCGGCCGTCCTTCAGGAAGCCCCGGCGTTCGATCAGCAGGCCAGGATCGCGCGGGGCCACCTTGAGCAACTCGGCCTGTTCCGGCGTGAAGAGGACGGCGCGGAGACGCTGCAGGGCGCGCACCGGGCGATGCCCGGTCTTCTCCAGGGCCTCGTAAAGCGAAGTCTCCACGAAATCCGGGCTCGGCATGCAGAACGCAGCCAGGGTCGAATATTCCAGCGCCATCGGCGCCCCGTCGGCATAGCGGATCCGGTTGAAGCGATAGACCGGCGCCCCGGGCGACAGGCCGAGCGTCAGCGACTCCTCGGGCGTGACCTGACCTTCAGTGCGCGACAGCCAGGTCGAATGCGGAACCCGGCCGCGGGAGATCATGTCCTCGGTGAAGGACGAGAGCTTGGAGAAGTTCTTCTCGACGCGGGCGGCGACGAAGGTGCCGGCGCCCTGACGGCGGATCAGCAGGCCTTCGCCGACCAATCCGTCGAGCGCCTTGCGCACGGTGATTCTGGAAACCCCCAGCTCGTCGGCGAAGTCGCGTTCGGCGGGGAGGGCGTCATCGGGACCGAGCAGCCGATTGGCGATGGCGTCGCGAAGAACCTTCTGGAGTTGCCGATAGAGCGGCGCGTGGTCCTGGGCGTCGAGCCGGCCGATACGGTCGGAAAAGGTCAAGGCTGTCTCCCCAGCTCGGTCGCCCATTCGCTGGGCGTAGATGCGTCTTGGGACCATTTAGATACCAATATGTACCAATAGCGCAATTGGTCTCTTTTTGGGCTTGTCAATTTTATGAAACTGCGCACAGTTCGGCTCCGCAGGGTCAGTGAACTCCGGTATTCGCAGAAACATGCGAACAATTGGTATCACATTGGGCTCGCGTCGGCTCCGGGTGGAGGCCCGGACTTTGGGGAGAGAAGCCGAGTGAAAAAACATCGCAAAAGCGTACTGATCGCGTCCGTCAGCCTGTTCTGCCTTACAGGCGCCGGCTCGGCCTTCGCCCAAGAGACGCAGGTCGACGAGTTGGTGGTCACCGGCATCCGCGCCTCGCTGCAGCAGTCGCTGGAAACCAAGCGCAAAGCCGACGCCATCGTCGACTCGGTCACCGCCGAGGACGTCGGCAAGTTCCCGAACACCAACGTCGCCGAAGCCCTGACCATGGTGCCCGGCGTCACCGTCGACCGCCAGTTCGGCCAAGGCGAAAAAGTCAGTATCCTGGGCACCGACCCGGCGCTGAACCGCACCTTGCTCAACGGCCAGACCGTGGCCTCGGCCGACTGGTTCATCCTCGACAGCCCGGGACGGACATTCAACTACGCGCTTCTGGCGCCCCAGATCGTGGGCCGGGTCGACATCTATAAGACGCCCGAGGCGCGGATCGACGAAGGCAGCATCGGCGGGACGGTGATCGTCAGCACCCGCAAGCCCTTCGATCTCAAGGCTGGGATCATCGCCGGGTCTGTCGGCTATCTCTACAACGACCGCTCCAAGAAGGGCGATTTCCAGGGCGCCCTGATGGGCAGCTGGAAGAACCAGGCCGAGACCATCGGCGTCGCCCTGTCCGTCCAGAAGGCGACCGATCAGCTCCGTCGCGACGGGGTCGAGACCTACGGCACCATGGCGGCGAACCAGTGGGCGGGCGGCAACCCCGACAACCCTGTCGACTCCCGCAACAACGGCTGCCTCACGACCTGCGCCGCCACCCTGACGGCGAACCTTGGCGCCCGCAGCCCGAACGCCTTCGGCACCTCGTTCTTCGAGCAGGAACGTGATCGCCTGACCTACACCGGATCGGTGCAGTTCCGCCCGAACGACCAGCTGGAGCTGGAGTTCAACTGGCTGAAGATCAAGGCCGACTACGACAACCTGAACCAGTCGATGTACGCCTTCCAGGGCAACACCTGGAACAGCCTGGGCGCTTTGACCGGCCTCACCGTGAACAACGGCGTCGTCACCAAGGCCAGCTTCCACAACGCGCTCAGCGTACTGGACGTCCAGTACCGCGAAGCCGAGATGAACTCCGACACCTACGACTTCCGCGGCAAGTGGAAGGGCGACGGCTGGGACCTGTCCGGCAACGCCGGGATTTCGAAGGCTGATGGCGGCACCAAGCGCCAGGTGTTCCTCGAGTTCCTGAACTGGGCCGACTACACCGTCGACATCAGCGGCTCGCCGGGCAATCCCGGCCAGCTGACCTACGCCAACAACGTCCAGGGCAATCCCGCCGCCTTCGCCACCGATCCAGGCTGGAGCGGCAACCTGGTCACCAAGCCGACCAAGGACGAGGAAAAGTACGCCCAGGCCGACTTCGGCCTGGACCTCGACGGCGTGATCAAGCGGGTGGAGGTCGGCTACAAGTTCCGCCGCCACGAGACCAGCCAGGAATACGCCGGCATCGCCATCACCGGCGTCGCGGCTCCGGCCAGCCTGTTCGCGCCCTCGACCGTGCCTGGCAACTACCTCCGCGGCTTCGGCTCCAACGACCAGATGCGCGGCCGCTTCCGGATCGACGGCGACTCGATGGTCGACTACGTGACCGGCGGCAAGTGGCTGGCGCCGGGCCAGACCATGCCCAAGCCTTCGATCTTCGCCGCGCCGGAATTCACGGCCGGGAACTGGGCGATCCAGGAAGACATCAACGCGGTCTACGCCCAGGCCAATGTCGAGGCCGGCGAACTGCGCGGCAACTTCGGCGTCCGCTATGTTCACACCGGCGTCGACAGCTCCGGCTATGTCTGCAATCCCGGTTCGGCCTGCTCGGGTCCTGCAGACTGGGGCTGGAAGAGTTCGTCGAAGTCCTACGACAACTTCCTGCCCAGCGTGAACCTCGCCTACAATCTGCGCGAAGACCTGATCCTGCGCTTCGCGGCCGCCCAGGTCATCGCCCGGCCGAACTACGCCGACATGACCAACTTCTTCCAGCTTTCCGACGGCATCCTCATCGGATCGGGCGGCAACCCCAATCTGGATCCCTACAAGTCGAGCAACTTCAACTTCTCGGCCGAATGGTACTTCCAGCCGCAGGCCATCCTGGCCGCTGAGTTCTTCTACAAGGACATCAGCAACTACATCCTGCAGCAGACCGCTCCGGAGCAGTACTTCAACCAATCCCAGGGCCGGGTGACGACCTATCAGATCAGCCGCCCCCACAACGCCGGGTCGGCCGACGTGAAGGGCGTGTCGTTCGCCTACCAACAGAACTACGCCTACGGCCTGGGTCTGCTCGCCAACTACACCTATGCCGACGGCAGCGGGCAGGACGGCGCGCCCCTGCCATTCAACTCCAAGCACCAGGTCAATCTCAGCCCGTTCTACGAGAACGGTCCTGTGCAGGTGCGGGCGACCTACACCTGGCGCTCGAAGTACTTCACCGGCGTCGACCGCGGGGACGACATGTTCGTCCGGGCCTACAAGTCGGTGGACGTGTCGGGCACCTACAACTTCACGAAAAACGTCAGCCTGACGGTGGCCGGCATGAACCTGACGGACTCCGAGTACTTCGCCTACGCCAACACGCCGGCCCTGCCGCGCGGGGTCTACAAGACTGGCCGCAAGTACATGGCCACCCTCAATCTGACCTTCTGATCCGGAAGCGCGGCCTATGCCCAGGCCGCGCTCCACTCTCGCGGGGATGCAGGTTCTTCAGTCTAATCCCCCGCGACTCGAAGGCGAGCCGGTACGCCGGTTCGCCTTCCCCTTTTTCATGGACGATAGTCGCACCATGCGCTTGCCCCTCATGATCGCGATGGCTGCGAGTTTCGCGAGCCTCGCCTCCGCGCCCAACGCCGCGGTTCCCGCCCAGATCATTCCGGCCCCGGCCGTCGACACGCCCCGCGAAGGCGTCTTCCATCTCACCGTCCGGACGCCAATCATCGTGCCGCCTGGCGACGCCGAGGCGCGCGCCGCCGCACATCAGCTGGCTGATCTGCTAGCGCGCTCACGCGGTCTGAAGCTGTCGGTTCGCGAAGGCGTCGCCAGGCCAGGCGCCATCATGTTCCAACGCGGCGCGCCCCAGGGCGAGGCCTACGATCTGGAAGTGAGCGGGGATCGCCTCGTCGTGACCTCAGGCGGTTCGGCCGGCCTGTTCTACGGCGCTGTCAGCGTCTGGCAGCTCGCCACCGAGGTCGCGGGCAGGGGAGGCGTGGATATCGCCGCCCGCCGGATTGAGGACGCCCCACGTTTCGCCTGGCGCGGCCTGATGCTCGACGGCGCCCGGCACTTCCAGGACGTGGAGTTCGTGAAGGGCTTCATCGACCGCATGGCGCTCGCCAAGCTCAACACCCTGCACTGGCACCTGGTGGACGATCAGGGTTGGCGGCTGGAGATCAAGAAGTACCCGCGGCTGACCGAGGTCGGCGCCTGGCGCGTTCCCGCCGGTCCTGCCGCAGCGGCCGACATCGATCCGAAGACCGAGAAGCCGCGGGTGACCGGCGGCTTCTATACCCAGGACCAGGTGCGTGAGGTCGTGGCCTACGCCGCGGCGCGCCACATCACCATCGTGCCCGAGATCGAGATGCCGGGTCACGCGCATGCGCCCATCGTCGCCTATCCAGAGCTCGGTTCAGCGACGCCGGCGCCGACCGCGACATCCGGCGACTGGGGGGTCTTTCCCTACCTCTACAATGTCGACGACAAGACCTTCGGCTTCCTGGAAGACGTCCTGACCGAGGTCGTCGACCTGTTCCCCAGCCGCTACATCCACGTCGGCGGCGACGAGGCGGTGAAGGACCAGTGGAAATCCAACCCCGCCGTCCAGGCGCGGATGAAGGAACTTCATATCGCCAGCGAGGCCGCCCTGCAGGGCTGGTTCATCTCGCGGATCGAACAGGTGCTGAACGCCAAGGGTCGGCGGCTGATCGGCTGGGATGAAATCCTCGAAGGCGGAGTCGCGCCGAGCGCCACGGTGATGTCCTGGCGCGGGATCGACGGCGCCATCGTCGCGGCCAAGCTGGGCCACGACACGGTGCTGAGCCCGGCGCCGACCCTTTATCTCAACCATCGCCAGACCGCCGCGCCGGACGGACTACCTGGCCGTGGTCAGGTGATCGGGCTGAAGGACGTCTACGACTACGATCCCATGCCGGCCGCCCTGAACCCGGATGAACGCCACCACGTCCTGGGCGTCCAGGCCAATCTCTGGACCGAGCATATGCGCACCCAGGAGCGGGTCGCCTTGATGGCCTTCCCCCGCGCGGCGGCGCTGGCGGAAACGGCGTGGTCGCCGGCCGAACGCAAGGACTGGAAGGACTTCGCCGACCGCCTGCCAGCTGAACTCGGCCGCTATCACGCGCTCGGCCAGCCCGCCGACGAGACGGCGCTGCGCGTGCGCGCCATCGCCAGCCCGGACGGCGCAGGGGCCAGGGTCAGCCTGCTGGGCGCCGAGGAGGTGGGGGAGATCCGCTACACCCTCGACGGCTCGGCGCCCAAGGCCTCGTCCTTGTCCTATCAGACCCCGATAGCCGCGCCGCTCGGATCGCGGATCCACGCCCAGGCGTTCCGGGACGATCAGCCCCTCGCGACCGCCTCCGAGATCGCGGTCGACGCCCGCTCGATCCGGACCCGCGCGAGCCAGGACCTGAAGTCCTGCAAGGACGGCTTAGTACTCAACCTTGAGGACGATGCGCCGGTGCGCGGCGACCGGGCGCGGTTCCTGATCGACGTCATGAACCCGTGCTGGATCTACCAGGACGCCGACCTCGCCGGTGTGAGCGCCATCGAGGTGGCGGTCGGCCAACTGCCGTTCAATTTCCAGATCGGCAAGGACGTCGAGAACATCAAGTTCCGGCCTCCGGCCACGCCCGACGGCGAATTGGAGGTGCGGCAGGGCTCCTGCGAAGGCGCGGTCGTCGCGACCCTGCCGCTGGCGCCGGCCACGAAATCGCAGGCGATCACCGTTCTGAAGGGTAGGATCGCCGGCGCCGCGGGGCCGCAGAACCTGTGTTTCACCTTCACCCAGAAGAGCGTCGAGCCGATGTGGGCTGTCGACCGTGTCACCCTGATCGTCGGAGGCCGCGATGACCGCTGACCTGGTGCTGCGCTCGCCGCTGGATGGATGGGCCTCACCGCTATCGGAGGTCCCGGACCCGGTGTTCGCCGAGGCGATGCTGGGCGATGGCGTGGCGATCGACCCGACCGGCTCGACGCTCCATGCGCCCTGCGAGGGCGTGATCACCTCCATCCACGCGTCGCGTCACGCGGTGAGTTTGCGCGCCGCCGGCGGCGTCGAGATCCTGATGCATATCGGCCTGGAGACCGTCGCCATGAACGGCGAGGGTTTCGAGGCGCACGTCGTTGCGGGACAGGCGGTCGCGGCCGGTGACCGGCTGATCTCGTTCGATCTGGAGCTGCTGGCCCGCCACGCCAAGAGCCTGATCACCCCCATCGTCATCACCAACCCAGCCGGCCGCGCGATCACCACGCGCTTTGTCGACCGCACCGTGAAAACAGGCGAGCCCTTGCTGGCCTTGTCCGGGGCGCTCGCCGGTGGCGTGGTCGCCGCCATCGCCGACACCCCCGAGTTGACCCGCGCCGTCATCGTGCCACTGATTCATGGCCTGCACGCGCGGCCCGCCGCCCGGGTAGCCGACACGGCCAAACGCTTCGAAGCCGAGGTGTCGCTGGTGGCGCTCAATCGCCGGGCCAACGCCAAGAGCCCCATCGGACTGATGTCGCTGGGCCTGCGCCACGGCGATGCCGTCACCCTGGTCGCCACCGGTCTCGACGCCGCTGCAGCGCTCGAAGCGGTGGCGGAGCTGATCGAGGGCGGGATGGGGGAGGGCGCGCCGGTCAGGCCGACGGTCTCCCCGGTTCCGTTCAGCGCCACGCCAACGGCCAGGCCGGGCGTCGCTGTCCTGCGCGGGGTCATGGCCTCGCCGGGCCTGGCGGTCGGCAAGGCGGTCAGGTTGTTCCTCGACGAAATCGCCGTGCCGGAACTCGGGCAGGGCGCGGCTCACGAGAAGGCGGCGCTCGACGCCGCGCTTACCGCAGTCCGGACGCGGATATCGCGGGAGGCCGAGGCCAGCGGCGGTCAGGCGCGCCGGGCGATCCTGGGCGCGCATGCCGCCTTCCTTGAGGACCCGGAGCTCACCGGCCAGGCCCTGCGGCTGATCGGCGAAGGCAAGAGCGCCGGCTATGCCTGGCGCGCGGCCATCGGCGCCTATGTCGAGGCTCTGCGCAGCCTCGGCGACCGCCGGATCGCCGAGCGGGTCGATGATCTGTTGGATCTCGAACGGCGCGTGCTGTTGGTGATTTCCGGCCAGGAGGACCGCGGCCCGGACCTGCCGCAGGACGCCATCCTGCTCGCTGACGAACTGCTGCCGTCCCAGTTGATGGCCCTGGATCCGGCGCGGCTCGCCGGGATCTGCACCGCCGGCGGCGGACCCACCTCGCATGTGGCGATCCTGGCCGCCTCGATGGGCATCCCGGCCGTGGTCGCCGCCGGTCCTGGCGTAGCCCGCGTCAATGAAGGCACCAGCCTGATCCTCGACGCCGACGCCGGACTTCTGCACCTGGCGCCGGACGCCAAGGCGCTGGAGACCGCCCAGACCGCTCTCGCCGCGCGCAGCGAGCGCCGCATCGCCGCGCGCGCCACGGCCCGCGAGGACTGTCGGATGGCCGATGGCACGCGGGTCAAGGTGTTCGCCAACCTGGGCTCCCTGGCCGACGCCGAGGCGGCGGCCGACGCCGGGGCCGAGGGGTGCGGCCTGCTGCGCACCGAGTTCCTGTTTCTGGAGCGCGACACTGCGCCCGATGAGGATGAGCAGGCCGACGAGTACGCCGCGATCGCCCGAGCCATCGGCGGTCGTCCCCTGATCGTGCGCCTGCTGGATGTCGGCGGTGATAAGACAGCGCGCTATCTACCCATCGCAGCAGAGGAAAATCCCGCGCTGGGCATGCGAGGAATACGCGTTCTGCTGCGCCGTCCGCATATCCTGCGGACCCAGCTGCGGGCGATCCTGCGCGGCGCGCCCCACGCCAAGATCATGGCGCCGATGGTCACTGGCCTTGGCGAACTACGCGCGGTGCGGCTGGTTCTGGACGAAGCCCGGCGTGACCTCGGCCGAGTCGGGCGGACCGACCTGGGCGTCATGATCGAGACCCCCGCCGCGGCCATGATCGCCGATCTGCTGGCGGCCGAGGCCGATTTCCTTTCGGTCGGCACCAATGACCTGACCCAGTACACCCTGGCCATGGACCGCGGGAATCCGGACCTGGCCGGCGACATCGACGCCTTGCATCCCGCCGTCCTGCGGCTGATCGCCCAGACGACGCAGGGCGGGGCCAAGCACGCGCTTTGGACCGGGGTTTGCGGCGGATTGGCCGGGGATCTCGCCGCCGTGCCGATCCTGCTGGGGCTCGGGGTCAGCGAACTCTCCATGCCGTCCGCAGCGATCCCCGAGGCCAAGGCCATGATCCGGACGCTCTCGCCCGAGGCCTGCCGCGGTCTGGCGGCCAAGGCCCTGGCGCAGTCCTCGGCCGACGCGGTCCGGACGCTCTCCAACACCTTCCTCACCGGAGAAGCCTGAAATGGCCTCGCCTCTCGAAGCTCTGCAGTCGCTCGGCCGCGCGCTGATGCTGCCCATCGCCGTTCTGCCGGCGGCGGGCCTGCTCCTGCGCCTGGGGCAGCCGGACCTCCTGGACATCCCGTTCATGGCGGCGGCGGGGGAGGCGATCTTCGCCAATCTTGGCCTGTTGTTCGCGGCCGGGGTCGCGGTCGGATTGGCGCGGGACAATAACGGTGCGTCGGGCTTGGCCGGCGTGGTCTGCTTCCTGATCGCCACCAAGGGCGCCGAGACCCTGCTGCATGTGCCGCCCGAGGCGCTGAAGGGCATGGCCGGCGACGCCGTGGGCCTCGCCACCGCCGCTTTCAAGCAGAAGGCCATCGCCAAGGTCTCGGTGCCGATCGGCATCCTCTCGGGCGTGATCGGAGGTCAGTTTTACAACCGCTTCTCGAACGTGAAACTGCCGGAATACCTGGCTTTCTTCGGCGGGCGGCGTTTCGTGCCGATCATCGCAGGGCTAGCAGGCCTGGGGCTCGCCGGCGTCGTCGGCTTCACCTACGAAGGCCTCGACACCGCCATGGACGCGGCCAGCCGCGGGATCGTCGGGTCAGGGGAACTGGGGCTCTTCGTCTATGGCGTGCTGAACCGGGCGCTGATCGTCACCGGCCTGCATCACATCCTGAACAACATCGCCTGGTTCATCGTCGGCGACTTCAATGGCGCGACGGGCGACCTCAACCGCTTCTTCGCCGGCGACCCCACGGCCGGCGTCTTCATGGCCGGCTTCTTCCCGGTGATGATGTTCGGCCTGCCGGCCGCGTGCCTGGCCATGTATCACGCCGCCCCCGCGCACCGACGCAAGGCGGTCGGCGGGATGCTGGCCTCGATGGCCTTGACCACCTTTCTGACCGGGGTGACCGAGCCCATCGAGTTCAGCTTCATGTTCCTGGCGCCGGTGCTCTACGCGATCCACGCGCTGCTCACCGGCCTGTCGTTCGTGGTCATGAGCCTGCTCGATGTGAAGCTCGGCTTCGGCTTCTCGGCGGGCCTGTTCGACTATGTGCTGAACTTCAACAAGGCCACGCACCCGTGGCTGCTGGCGCCGATCGGCGCGGGCTATTTCGCGCTCTATTACGGCCTGTTCCGCTGGGCCATCGCCCGGTTTGACCTGAAGACGCCGGGGCGTGAGGCCGAGGTTGTTCCGTCCCAGGCCGTCCATGCGCCGAGCGGCCGTCGCGGCGAGGACTTCGTGACCGCCTTGGGCGGCGCCGCCAACCTCGTCAGCGTCGACGCCTGCACGACCCGGCTGCGCCTGGTCCTGGCCAATCCGACGGCCATCGACGAGGCCGCGCTGAAGGCCCTCGGTTCGCGCGGCATGGTGCGGCCTTCGGAGAAAGGCCTGCAGGTCGTGCTCGGGCCGATCGCCGATCAGGTGGCCGGCGAAATGCGCCAGTCCATGGCCGCCCAAGGCGCTTCGACCACCAAGGCCCAGAGCCTCGTCGCCCCAACGCATGGCGTTGATCTCGCGCGCTGGACGCCGGCGCTGGGCGGCTTGGCCAATGTTCGCCAGATCGAATTCCTGGCGGGCAGAATTCTGGCGGAGCTCAATGACGTCGCCGCCGTGGACGAGCCAGCGCTGCTGGCGCTCGGCGCACGCGGGATCGCGCGGCCGGCGCCAGGGCGCGTCCAGGTTTTGCTGAAGGTCGTCGTTTAGCGGCCGCGAGCGTCAGCCGTCGGTGCGGTCGTAGGAGAACTGGATGCCGGCCGTGCCGCCGGTCTCGATGAACAGGTTCATGAAGGCTGGAACCGTCGCGCTGCGGGCCCAGTCACGTTGCAGCTCGCAGAACAGCTGCGGCACGCTGATCATCTTGCCGCCGGCCTGTTCGATCCGGCGTAGGGCCGCGTCATGGGCGGCGAGCGATGTGCCGCCGACGGCGTCGGCGACGACATAGACCTCGTACCCGGCCGCCATCGCGTCGAGGGCGGGGAAGGTGAGGCAGGCCTCGGTCCAGAGCGCCGTCATGATCAGCTTCTTGCGACCGGTCTTCTCGACCGCCTCGCGGAATTCGACGTCCTCCCACGAGTTGATGGTCGTGCGGTCGTAGGTCGGGAACTCGCCCAGCACCTTGCGCAGCTGCGGGATCGGCGGCTTGTTCAGTCCGGTCTTCACGTTCACCGTCGAGTGGACAATGGGCAGGCCATAGGCCACCGCGGCCTTGGCCGCGCCGACGATGTTGTTGACCAGCAGTTGCCGGTCCATCGAGGCGATCGAGTTCACCTGCACAGGTTGGTAGTCGATGATGACGAAGGCGGAGTTCTGAGGCGTCAGCAGGTCATCGCGAACAGGATCGCGGATAGGTTCGCTGGTCATGGCGATATCGTCTCTCTGCAGGTCCTCGCCAGGGCTCCACGCAGGATCGAGGTCCTGCGGGGCAGGGGACAGGGCGAGTTGGGCCGCCCCCACTGAGGAATGTCGACGTTCGGCCCCGGCCCACATTTGGGGTCGGGGCCTTTCCGCCTAGGCGTGCGCGATCGCTCCGAAGCGGCCGGTGTTGAAGTCGTCGATCGCTTGATGGATCTCGGCTTCGCTGTTCATCACGAACGGACCGTGGCCGATGATCGGCTCATCGATCGGCTCGCCCGTCAGCACCAGGACGACAGCGTCGCTGCTGGCGTCGATGGTCGCCGAGCCGCCTTCACGGTCGAGCATGACCATTTCGGCGTCCTGGGCGTCCTGCTGACCGTTAACGACGATCCGGCCGGACAGGACCACCAGCATGGTCGTGTGCCCATCGGGCAGGTCGAGCGTGACCGAGGCGTCGCGGTTCAGGCGCAGGTCCCACACGTTGATCGGCGTGAAGGTGCGCGCCGGCCCGGTGTGCCCGCGGAAATCGCCGGCGATGACGCGAACCCGACCCGCGCCGTCCGGCAGATCGACCGACGGGATGTGGCTATCCAGGATCGACTGGTAGCCAGGGGCGCTCATCTTGTCCTTGGCCGGCAAGTTCACCCAGAGCTGGATCATCCGGAACGGACCACCCGTGCGGGTGAAGCCCGGCGAGTGGAACTCCTCATGCAGGATCCCGCCGGCGGCGGTCATCCATTGGACATCGCCCGGACCGATCACGCCGCCTTGACCCGTGGAGTCGCGGTGAGCGACTTCACCGTCATAGACGATCGTCACGGTCTCGAAGCCGCGATGCGGATGCTGGCCAACCCCGCGAGGCCGCGTCGCGGGCTCGAACTGATGCGGCCCGGCGTAGTCGAGCAGCAGGAACGGGCTCACATGCGCGCCCAGCGAGTTGTAGGAAAACAGCGAGCGCACGGGAAACCCGTCGCCAACCCAATGGGCGTTGGGGTTGCTATAGAGTCCGAGGACCTTCTTCATATCGCACCTCGTGATGGTGAACCGAGCACGGGCTCGATCTCTGTGGCCCAAAGAATAGGCCTCCACCGCGGGGCTCAGTAGATTGCCGGATCACACGCTGCGTCCTACCAATAGGACGATGCAGGACCTCAACGACCTCTACTATTTCGTCCAGGTGGTCGAGCAGGGCGGTTTCGCCCCGGCGGCCCGCGCTCTGGGCATGCAGAAATCCAAGCTCAGCCGCCGGATCGGCCAGTTGGAGGAGCGACTTGGCGTCCGCCTGATCCAGCGTTCCAGCCGCAGCTTCTCGGTCACCGAGATCGGCCAGGAGTATTATCGGCAATGCGTGGCGATGCTGGTCGAGGCCGAGGCGGCCCAGGCGGTGATCGACACGGTGCGCTCAGGGCCCCAGGGCGTGGTCAAGATGAGCTGCCCGCCGGGCTTGCTCTATTACAGCTTTGGCGAACTGATCGCGCGGTTCATGGCCGCCAATCCGTTGGTCCAGATCCATCTGAAAGCCGTTAACCGACGGGTCGACGTGATCGCCGAGGGTTATGACCTGGTCGTGCGGGCCGGCTCGCCGCAGGGCGAACCCAGCGGACTGATGATGCGCAAGCTCGGCGAAACGCCGCAGTGCCTGGTCGGCAGTCCCGTCCTGCTGAACAGTGGTCCAGAGCCGACTGCGCCGACGGACCTCAGCGAGCTTCCGAGCCTGGACTTCGGTTTGCCGCAGGACACCCACGAATGGCGGCTCGAGCACACGGAAGGCCTGACGGCCGTGGCGCAGCATCAGCCCAGATTGATCACCGACGATCTCGCGTCGCTGCGGCTGGCCGCCATCGAGGGCGTCGGCATCGCCCAGTTGCCGTCCATGATGGTGCAGTCCGACATCGACGCAGGCCGCTTGATCAGCGTGCTGCCGGACTGGCGGCCGAAGAGCGATACGGTCTACGCGGTTTTTCCATCAAGACGGGGGCTGCTGCCATCAATCCGAGCCTTGCTGGACTTCCTCGCCGACGAATGCGTCGAGCACCGCCCATAGCATAATTTCCGATAATATTCCTTAGGCGATGACAATGACCAGCGGGATTGGATTGCTGCCACCGTTGATTGCTGTCCGCAAAATCGTGCAGCTGGCGAGCCGTCCTCCGCCCCTTAGAGGTTCGAGATGGCTACGTCGGAAGGCCGACTGGAAAAGCTCCACCCACTCCCCCACCGGGAGGAACACCCTCATAGGGGCCTCGGACGGCCGGCCGCTTGGCGGCGGGCGACCGTCCCTAAGGCGTCAAGGCAGAGCGATGAGCGCGCGCCGGCTGCGGAGTGCGCTCCCGGCCAGTCCGAACCCTGCGATCATCATCGCCCAGGTGGCCGGTTCAGGGACGGCGCTGCTCAAAGAGGTGGCCTCCATGGCGACATTGTCGAAATTGACTTGGCTGTAGACGGACGATTCCTCAGTGACACGGAAGCGAAACGACAGAGGCTGGCTGAGGGCCTCGGTCGCGTCGTAGCTCACGCTGAGGGTTCGGAAGGCGCCTGGATCGATGTCCGCCGCGCCGAATCCGCCCGAAGAGACGACCTGGCCACCCACGAGAATCTCGACGATGAACGCGGCGAGCGGGACGTCGAAACGTCGGCCAACGTCAGCGGTCAGGACATAACGCGTGTTCTCTCCGACACTCGCGGCGGCGGTCTGACCCAGTACGCCGGGGGCATAGAGGTCCTTCTGAGTACCGATCCATCCTGTCTGGGCCCCATCCGGGACGTTTGCGAACAACTGCGTTGTGGGATTCTGCCAGCCCACATTGCCGCCGCTGTTGGTCCAGCCGTTGACGCCGCCGGCGCGGTAGGCGCCGTCTGTCAAAGGGGTCTCTTCGAAAGATGCGTTGCTCAAGCTGAGGACCGCAGCCTGTGCGCCGCATGCGCTGGCGACGAAGGCCGCCAGGGCGCAGCTCGCCAGTAGACTCACCGATTTCATCTTCTGCCCGTTCTTTGGTGCATGAATACAGAACGGTTTCACTAGGCGAGGCCCACGCCGACCACCCGCCCCGTTCGACCGGCTCGGCCTGGTACACGACCAAGTCGACCAATTTCCCGCAGCTTGGGAAAAGGCCGACCTCGATCAATCGATCGCTGGACGGATGCGCCAGATCGGGGCGGTCAACGGGCGCAGACAGCCGCCGCCTATCGGACCGGCTCGGCCGAGCCCCCCTGCTGGCGGGCGTCATGGGCTCCGAACATCGTGGCCCCCGCTAGGGGTTGGTCGCCCAGGGAAAGCACCCGCGCCGTCGCCGGCGTCGCCGGCTGAAGGGTCGGACTACCCGTGACGATGCCCTCGGCGATACCCCACGGCGCTTCCTCCGTCACCACGTGGCCGCGCTGCTCGAGCAGCGCCCGCGTATCGGCCGACAGAGCGAACGGCTCGGCGTACACAACGTCCGGCAGCCACTGCATGTGGATACGCGGCGCGTCGATCGCGGCCTGCACGTCCATGCCATGGTCGATCATGTTGAGGATCGCCTGAAGCGTGATCGTGATGATCCGGGAACCGCCGGGGCTGCCGATGATCAGCGCGACCTTGCCGTCCTTCGTCAGGATGGTCGGACTCATCGAACTGAGCGGGGTCTTGCCGGGCGCGACGGCGTTGTTGGCGCCTTGAATCAGGCCGTAGGTGTTGGGCGCGCCCACCTTGGCGGTGAAGTCGTCCATCTCGTTGTTCATGACGATGCCCGTCGCGCCGGCGACGCGGTGGGCCCCGAACCAGTCGTTGAGCGTGTAGGTCACCGATACCGCCGAGCCCTTGGCGTCGAGGACGCTGTAATGGGTGGTGTTGCGACCTTCATGGGCCGGCGCGGCGGGTCCGAGCGTTGACGACGGCGTCGCTCGGACGGGATCGATGCTCGCCCGCAGCCGCGCCGCGTATGACCGGTCCAGGAGCTGCGCGACCGGATTGGCCACGAAGTCCGGGTCGCCAAGCTTGTTGTTTCGGTCGACATAGACGCGCCGCAGGGCCTCGGCCAGGACATGGACCTCCGCGGCCGAACGGAAGCCCATCGCCGACAGGTCGTAGCCTTCAAGGATGTTCAGCGCCTGGCAGATGGCGACCCCGCCCGAGCTGGGCGGCGGCGCCGATATGACGTGATAGCCGCGGTAGTCGCACTCGATCGGCTTGAGCTCGCGAACCTCGTACCGGGCGAAATCCTCTGGGGTGATCAGGCCCCCGCCCGCCCGGCTGGCGTCTGCGATCGCCGCCCCGATGGGGCCTTTGTAGAAGGCGTCGGGTCCCTTGGCCGAGATCAGCGACAGCGTCGCGGCCAGGTCTCGCTGCGCCAGCCGATCGCCCTTGGTGAGGAGCCGGCCTGCGGGCAGGAAGATGCGCGCCATCGCCGGGTCCTGACCCAGGCGTTCCCCCTCAAGCGCCATGACCGCCGCGTCGCCCTGCCCCAGCACGAAGCCGTCGCGCGCGAGCTTGATCGCCGGCGCCATCAGGGCGGCGCGGGACATGGTTCCGTAGAGCACGCGGGCGCGCTCCAGCCCCATCACCGTGCCCGGGACGCCGACAGCCTTCCAGCTATTGGTGGAGAGGTCTGGGATCACCTCCCCTTTCGCATCCTGGAACATCGTCGCGGTGGCGGCGATCGGCGCCTTCTCGCGGAAATCCAGGAAGGTCGTGCGCCCGTCGGCCAGGCGCACAGTCATAAAGCCGCCGCCGCCGATATTGCCGGCCTGTGGGTATACGACGGCGAGCGCGTATCCCACGGCCACCGCCGCATCGACGGCGTTGCCGCCCTTCCGCAGCACATCGACCCCGACCTCCGTCGCCAGATGCTGGGCGCTGACCACCATGCCGTCCCGCCCGGCGACCGGCGGCGGCGACGCGGCCTGTACGGCGGCGGCCTGCAGCGCCGCCAGCGCTGCGACCAAGCAAACGGCCCATCGCCGCAACCGCGACGGGAGGAGTGATCTGGTGCGCATGAGGTCTCCTGCTCCGCCTTGGTCGCCGTATATCCGACTCACCGCCGGTCATCACGCTACGCCGTATTCGGCCATGTAATCGACACGCCCGAGCTTCCCCTCACCCATCATTAGAAAACCCGACCTTGGCGCCCGCCCAGGGATGGCCCACCTTCCCACCCGCCCGATTTGAATCGCCCCGCGTCCACTTGCCGTGATGCGCAGCTGGCGAGCTAGCGCCTGGAGCCCGATGAATGACCGACACACCGGAATACACCCCGCCGAAGGTCTGGACCTGGAACAAGGAGAACGGAGGCCGGTTCGCCAGCATCAACCGCCCGATCGCCGGGCCGACCCATGACAAGGACCTGCCGGTCGGCCGCCATCCGTTCCAGCTCTATTCCCTGGCCACGCCGAACGGCGTGAAGGTGACGGTGATGCTGGAGGAGCTGCTGGCGCTCGGCCATAGCGGCGCGGAGTACGACGCCTGGCTGATCAACATCGGCAATGGCGACCAGTTCGGTAGCGGGTTCGTCTCGGTGAACCCCAACTCCAAGATCCCGGCCCTGATGGACCGCAGCGGGCCGACGCCGATCCGGATCTTCGAGTCCGGCGCGATCCTGGTTCACCTGGCCGAGAAGTTCGGAGCCTTCCTGCCGACCGATCCGGCCAAGCGCGCCGAGTGCATGTCTTGGCTGTTCTGGCAGATGGGCAGCGCGCCCTATCTGGGCGGGGGCCTTGGCCACTTCTACGCCTATGCGCCGACCAAGATCGAATACGCCATCGACCGCTTCGCCATGGAGGTGAAGCGCCAGCTGGACGTGCTGGATCGCCAGCTGGCCGAGCACCGCTACATCGCCGGCGACGAGTACACCATCGCCGACATCGCGATCTGGCCCTGGTACGGCGGACTGGCGAAGGGCGTGCTGTACGACGCTGGCGAATTCCTGTCGGTGCAGGACTACAAGCACGTTCAGCGCTGGGCCGACGCACTGGCCGAACGTCCCGGCGTGCAGCGGGGCCGGATGGTCAACCGCACCTGGGGCGAGCCCTCCACCCAACTTTATGAACGCCATGACGCCAGCGACTTCGAGCTGAAGACGCAAGACCGCCTGACTGAGGCGAAATAGGACCCATCATGACATTTGAGACGACACTATCGCTGGCCGGTCCTCTGCGCCGTCCCCGCCAGATGCTGGGCGATCAGGAATATGGTGGCCACGCCTCGATCCACGACGACTCGATGGCCGAGAAGCTGGGCTTCCGGGCCGGGCCGATCGAGGGGCCGACCCATTTCAGCCTGTTCCCGCCCCTGCTGGAAAAGATCTGGGGCAAGACCTGGTTCGAACGCGGCTGCATTTCGTCCCACTACCTGAACATGGTGGTCGAGGGCGAAGAGGTCCGCGCCTTCGCCGAGATCCCGGCCGACGGGGCGACGATGACGAGGGTCTGGGCCGAGAAGGCCGACGGCACCCCGGTGCTGGAGGCCAGCGCCAGCATCGGCCCTAATGCGGGCCCGACGTTGTTGGAGCGCCGTATGGCGGCGCTGCGCCCGCCCGAAAAGCTGCTGATCCTCGAAGACCTCCATGTCGGGATGAAGGGCGCGGTGGACGAGCAGGTCCGCATGGACGCCGACCAGCATATGGGCGCGCTCTATCCGTTCAGCCTGAACCAGAAGCTGGCGGCGATCACCGAAACCTCGCCCTGGTACTCCGACGCGGCGGCCTCGCCCTGGGGCCGTGCGATCATCCCGCTGGAGATGATCAGCGTGCTGGCCGAGCATTCGAGCCGGCTGGCGGGCTTCCCGGTCAAGGGGCCGGCGGTGGGGCTGTTCGCCGACCAGGAGATCTCGTTGATCGACGGGCCGCTGTTCGTGGGCGAGGACTATGTGTTGCGCCGTGAGATCGTGGCCCTGGCCGAGAGCAAGCGCACCGAGTCCTATTGGGTGCGCACCCGCATCTTCGACGCGAGCGGCGAGCGCCAGGTGGCCGAGATGCTGCTGAACCACGCGACGCTGAAGCATTCATACGCCGGATACGCCGACGCGGGCTGACGCCTGCCGGCAAGGGAGATCAAGACATGGACGTGAAAGACAAGGTCGTCGTCGTCACGGGCGGCGCCGACGGGATCGGCGCGGCCCTGGCTCGACGCTTCGCCAAGGCCAGCGCGGCCCAGGTGGTGGTGGTCGACCGTAATGGCGAAGGCGCGACGGCGGTCGCCAAGGAAATCGGCGGCGAGGCGGTGGCGCTCGACGTGACCGACGGCGAGGCGATGGCGGCCATGGTCGCCGACATCGAGGCGCGGCACGGACGGATCGATCTGTTCGTCTCCAACGCCGGGGTCGGCGACGGCGATCCGGACCGCAACAACGCCGCCTCCTCGCCCGACGCCGTGTGGCAGCGAGCCTGGAGCGTGAACGTCATGGCCCATGTCCATGCGGCCCGCGCGGTGACGCCGGGCATGGCGGCGCGCGGCGGCGGCTATATCCTGAACACGGTCTCGGCCGCGGGCCTGCTCTCGCAGATCGGCGGGGCGGTCTACTCGACCACCAAGCACGCGGCGGTCGGTTTCGCCGAGTCGCTGGCGATCACCCATGGCGACCAGGGGATCAAGGTCTCCATCCTGTGTCCGCAGGGCGTCGATACGGCGATGCTGCGCCAGGGAGGTTCGGGCTCGCCCCAGAGCCTGGACGGCGTGCTGACCCCGGACGAGGTCGCTGAAAGCGTCATCGCCGGGCTGGCGGCGGAGAATTTCCTGATCCTGCCGCACGCCGAGGTGCTGACCTACCTGCAGCGCAAGGCCGGCGACTATGATCGTTGGCTGGGCGGCATGCGCCGGCTCCGCGCCAAGGTCATGGGAACCTCGGCGGCCTAAGGCGAGGTCAAGCTCGCGACGCAGATCCGCCGAACCTCTGCGTCGCCGCGCGAGAATCGCTCAGTTTTGGGCGGCCAGCTTCATGCCGACGACGCCGAACACGACCATGCCCATGAAGCCGATCTGGGCGATGGACAGCTTCTCGCCAAACAGCAGCGCGCCGCACACCCCGACGCCGACGGCGCCAAGCCCGGTCCAGATCGCATAGGCGGTGCTGGCCGGCAGGCCGCGCATGGCGAAGGCCAGCAGCCCCATGTTCACGAAACTCAGGAGGATCGGGACGCTGGCCGCCTGCCACGTCGCCTGAACGCCGGCCCACTTCAGGCTCAGCGCCCAGATGATCTCGGTTACAACGGCAATGCTGAGCGCAAGCCACGCCATCGGATTTCTCCTGGTAGCGGGCTCGTGTGTCTGCGACGGCCGGAAACCCGAAAGAGGCCGTCGCATATGGAAGTGAACGCGCTTCCTACAGGAACAGGGGCGCCAATCCAAGCCGACGCCGCCGCAAGGCGCGCTCTGGGCGCCGGCCGGAACCCCGATTGCAGCCCAGACCAAAGTCGCTCTGCGCTTCGGCCCCGGAATCTGCCACCCTGTCTCGGAGTACGGACGGGCGCGGCCCCAACGACGAACAAAGCTCGCGAAAAGCGAGGGCATGGGAGAATTTGAGATGGTGGACGCCGCCAGACCGGACGCAAGCCCGGAGCCCCACACCGTAGGCCGCAGGGATGGGCTGGTAATCGGCGCCGCCTCGGTTGGGACGGTCTTTGAGTGGTACGACTTCTATCTGTACGGCTCGCTCGCCACCTACATCACCCATCACTTCTTCTCGGGCGTGAACGAGACGACAGGCTACATCTTCGCCCTGCTCGCCTTCGCCGCGGGCTTTGCGGTTCGGCCGTTCGGCGCCTTGGTGTTCGGCCGGCTCGGCGACCTCTGGGGCCGCAAGAATACGTTCCTGGTGACGATGCTGCTGATGGGGCTGTCGACCTTCGTCGTCGGCCTGCTCCCCTCCTACGCCCAGATCGGGGTCGCCGCCCCGATCCTTCTGGTGGTCATGCGCCTGATCCAGGGGCTGGCGCTCGGCGGCGAGTACGGCGGAGCGGCGACCTATGTCGCCGAACACGCCCCGCCCGGACGGCGCGGGCTCTACACCAGCTTCATCCAGATCACCGCCACCTTCGGCCTGTTCCTCAGCCTGCTGGTCATTCTGATGACCCGGTCGAGCATCGGCGAGGACGCCTTCAAGGAGTGGGGCTGGCGTGTGCCGTTCCTGATCTCCATCGCCCTGCTCGGGGTGTCGATGTGGATCCGGCTGCAGCTCAACGAGAGCCCCGCCTTCCAGCGCATGGTCAGCGAAGGCAAGGCGTCCAAGCAGCCCCTGCGGGACTCCTTCGGTCGCTGGCCCAATCTGAAGATCGTGCTGCTGGCCCTGGTCGGGCTGACGGCGGGCCAGGCCGTGGTCTGGTACACGGGCCAGTTCTACGCCCTGTTCTTCCTGGAGAAGATGCTGAAGGTCGATGGCGCCCTGACCAACACCATGGTCGCCGTGGCCCTGCTGATCGGCACCCCGTTCTTCGTGCTGTTCGGCTGGCTGTCCGACAAGATCGGCCGCAAGCCGATCATCATGGCCGGTTGCCTGCTGGCCGCCCTCACCTTTTTCCCGCTGTTCCAGTCCCTGACCTCGGCCGCCAACCCGCAGCTGGCCCAGGCGGTGGCCACCTCGCCGGTGGTCGTCGTGGCCGATCCGGCGAACTGCTCCTTCCAGTTCGACCCGGTGGGCAAGACGGTGTTCAACAAGTCCTGCGACATCGCCAAGTCCTACCTGGCCAAGGCCGGGGTGACCTACACCAACCAGCCCGCCGCTCCCGGCTCGCTCGCCCAGATCAAGGTCGGGGATCAGGTGGTGGCCTCGTTCGCCGGCGACCAGATGGACGGCGCGGCCTTCAAGGCGCGAAAGACCACCTGGGAAGAGGAGATCGGCGAGGTTTTGACCGCCGCCGGCTATCCCGCCAAGGCTGACAGCGCTCAGGTGAACAAGCCGCTGGTGATCGCGATCCTGACCATCCTGGTGATCTACGTCACCATGGTCTACGGGCCGATCGCCGCCATGCTGGTCGAGATGTTCCCGACCAATATCCGCTACACCTCGATGAGCCTGCCCTACCACATCGGCAACGGCTGGTTCGGCGGCTTCCTGCCGACCACAGCCTTCGCCATGGTCGCGGCCACCGGCAATATCTATTACGGCCTCTGGTACCCCATCGTCATTGCGGCGGTAACCTTCGTGGTCGGCATGCTCTTCCTCAAGGAAACCAAGGACGTCGACATCGAGGCCTGACTGCGAGCCGCCGAGCAGACAGCAAAACGGCCCGAGGCGACGCCTCGGGCCGTTCCGTCTTAGGGGCTGAGCCGTTCGCCTAGGCGAATTGGTTCATCGTGTTGTGCGCGCCGCCGGCCTTCAGGGCCGCTTCGCCGGCGAAGTATTCCTTGTGGTCGTCGCCGATGTCCGAGCCGGACATGTTCTGGTGACGAACGCAGGCGATACCCTCGCGGATTTCCTTGCGCTGAACGCCCTTCACGTAGCCGAGCATGCCTTGCGAACCGAAGTATTCCTTCGCCAGGTTGTCGGTCGACAGCGCCGCCGTGTGATAGGTCGGCAGCGTGATCAGGTGGTGGAAGATGCCAGCCCGCTTGGCGCCGTCAGCCTGGAAGGTGCGGATGCGCTCGTCGGCGTCGTCCGACAGTTCGGTGCCGTCGTAGTCGACGCTCATCAGCTTGTCGCGGTCATAGGCCGAGACGTCCTTGCCCGCCGCCTTGTAGGCGTCGAACACCTGCTGGCGGAAGTTCAGGGTCCAGTTGAAGGACGGCGAGTTGTTGTAGACCAGCTTGGCGTTGGGGATCACTTCGCGGACGCGATCCATCATGCCGGCGATCTGCTCGACGTGGGGCTTCTCGGTTTCGATCCACAGCAGGTCGGCGCCGTTCTGCAGCGAGGTGATGCTGTCGAGGACGCAACGGTCTTCGCCGGTGCCTTCACGGAACTGGAAGAGGTTCGACGGCAGACGCTTCGGACGCAGCAGCTTACCGGCGCGGTTGATGATCACGTCGCCGTTCTTCAGGTCGGCCGGCGAGATTTCTTCGCAATCGAGGAAGCTGTTGTACTGGTCGCCCAGGTCGCCCGGGGTGTGGCTGACGGCGATCTGCTTGGTCAGGCCGGCGCCCAGCGAGTCGGTGCGGGTGACGATGATGCCGTTCTCGACGCCGAGTTCCAGGAAGGCGTAGCGGCAGGCGCGCACCTTGGCGAGGAAGTCGTCATGCGGAACGGTGACCTTGCCGTCCTGGTGGCCGCACTGCTTTTCGTCGGACACTTGGTTTTCGATCTGCAGGGCGCAGGCGCCGGCTTCGATCATCTTCTTGGCCAGCAGGTAGGTCGCCTCGGCGTTGCCGAAACCGGCGTCGATGTCGGCGATGACCGGAACGACGTGGGTCTGATAGTTGTCGACGGCTTCGAGGAGCTTGGCTTCCTTGGCCTTGTCGCCGGCTTCGCGGGCGGCGTCGATCTCGCGGAACATGCCGCCGAGTTCGCGGGCGTCAGCCTGACGCAGGAAGGTGTAAAGCTCTTCGATCAGCGCCGGCACGGAGGTCTTCTCGTGCATCGACTGGTCCGGCAGCGGGCCGAATTCCGAACGCAGGGCGGCGACCATCCAGCCCGACAGGTACAGGTAGCGGCGATCGGTCGTGCCGAAGTGCTTCTTGATCGAGATCAGCTTCTGTTGGCCGATGAAGCCGTGCCAGCAGCCCAGCGACTGGGTGTACTTGGACGAGTCCGCGTCATAGGCGGCCATGTCCTTGCGCATAATGTCGGCGGTGTAGCGGGCGATTTCCAGGCCGGTCTTGAAGCGGTTCTGGAGACGCATGCGAGCCACGGACTCGGCGTCGATGCCGCTCCAGGGGCCCTTCTTGCTCTCGATGAGTTGGCTCATCTGAATGATGTGGTCTTGATAGGACATGTGCCTCTTCCGCGCTCGGCCGGGGGAAACTGGGAGGCCCCGGTACTTGATGGGTTCGGTACAGAGCCCTTCGCCGCTTGTGGAGTCGGCGCGAGGTGCAGATGTCAAACTTTACAGGGCTCGCTTGTAATGTTGTAATGTCTCTACAATTTCGTGGAGTCGAGACATGTCGACGGAACGCCGCCTTTACGTGGGGCCTAGCCTGCGGAGGCTTCGCCGCGACCATGGGCTGACCCAGGCCGACATGGCCGCCGACCTCGACGTCTCGGCCTCCTACATCGCCCTGCTGGAACGCAATCACCGCCCGCTCAGCGCCGAGATGCTGCTGCGGCTGTCGCAGACCTACAAGATGGACATGGCCGCCTTGGCCGGCGACGGCGGCTCGGACGACGCGGCCCGGCTGCAGGCGATCCTGAAGGATCCGATGTTCACCGACATCGACCTGCCGTCGCTGGAAACCGCCGACGTCACGACCAACTTTCCCGGCATCACCGAGGCGTTGCTGCGGCTTTACACCGCCTACCAGGAGGAACAGCTCGCACTGGCCGACCGCGGGGCCGAGACGCTGGCGGCCGGCGGGCGAGGCTCCGACGCGCCCGACCCGGTCGCCGAATCCCGGCGCTTCCTGGCCGCCCGCCGCAACAGCTTTCCAAGCCTCGACGACGCCGCCGAACGTCTGGCCCAAGCGGTCAGCGGGCATGACAACATCGTCGGCTACCTGAAGGCCCGGCACAATCTGCGGGTCCGGCGCCTGCCGTCGAACGTGATGGTCGGCTCCATCCGGCGGCTTGACCGGCATCGCAAGGAGATCCTGCTGGACGACGGCCTGGACACCGCCAGCCAGCTGTTCCAACTCGCGCTCCAACTGGCCTATCTGGAGATGCGCCAGGAGGTCGACGCCGTGGCCGACGAGGGCGCCTTCGCCACCGAAAGCGGCGAGCGCCTGACCCGCCGGGCGCTGGCCAGCTATGCGGCGGCGGCGCTGCTGATGCCCTACTCCGCTTTCGCCAAGGCGGCCGAGGCCCGGCGCTACGACGTCGAGGCCCTGGCCCGCCAGTTCGGGGCCAGCTTCGAGCAGACGGCGCACCGACTGACCACCCTGCAGAAGCCCGGTCAGGAACGGGTGCCGTTCTTCTTCATCCGCGTCGATCCGGCCGGAAACGTCTCCAAGCGGCTGGACGGCGCGGGCTTCCCGTTCGCTCGCCACGGAGGCGGTTGCCCGCTGTGGTCGGTGCATCAGGCGTTCCGCACGCCGCGTGAAATCGTCACCCAGTGGTTGGAGCTTCCCGACGGCCAGCGGTTCTTCTCGATCGCCCGCACGGTGACCGCCGGCGGCGGCGCCTACGGCGCGCCGCGGGTCGAGCGGGCCATCGCTCTGGGCTGCGCGGCCGAGCACGCCGGCAAGCTGATTTACACCCAGGATCGACCCGGTTTCGGACCAGAGTTCGCGACCCCGATCGGGGTCACTTGCCGCCTCTGTCACCGCACCGAATGCACCGCCAGATCGGCCCCTCCGATCGGCCGCCAGATCCTGCCTGACGACATCCGACGGACCAGCGCGCCCTTCGGGTTTTCGGACACCTAAACCGCCGAGCGCGGATACGGCGCCCTACTTTTAGGGGGTTCAAAGTGAAGCGCTTCCGTGCAGTAAAGCGCCGGAGACAAGTGGTTCGCCGCCGTGACGGCGAACTTTGCAACGCTTTATCGAGGGGCCGGTACGCTCATGGACATCAGCAAAACCCTTACAGTCGAAGACATCTTGCATGCCTTCGTCGAGAGCGAACTCCTGCCCGGTACGGGAGTGTCCGCCGACACCTTCTGGAGCGCCCTGGAAACCATCCTGGCCGACTTTACGCCACGTAACGCCGAGTTGCTGAATCGTCGCGACGAACTTCAGGCTCAAATCGACACCTGGTGGAGCGAGCGCAAAGGCCGCCAAACCGACGTCGCCGAGCAGACCGCGTTCCTCCGCGAAATCGGCTATCTGCAGCCCGAACCGGACGCCTTCCAGATCGGCACGCAGAACGTCGATCCGGAGATCGCCAAGCTCGCCGGACCGCAGCTGGTTGTCCCGGTTTCCAACGGCCGCTTTGCGCTGAACGCGGCCAATGCGCGGTGGGGCAGCCTCTATGACGCGCTCTACGGCACCGACGCCCTGGAGCCCCCGACCGGCGGCAAGGGCTACGACACCGATCGCGGAAACAAGGTCATCGCCTTCGCGCGCGGTTTCCTGGATCGCGCCGCCCCGCTCGCGACCGGATCGCATGCCGACGCGGTCGCCTACACCATCGCAGGTCAAGCCCTCACCGTTCGTCTGAAAGACGGAACCCAGGCCGCCCTGGCGAACCCCGGACAACTGGCCGGATGGCGCGGGGCCGCCGAGGCGCCGGACGGCGTTCTGCTGGCTCACAACAGCCTGCACTTCGAGATCCAGATCGACCCGCAACACTCGATCGGCAAGGACGACCCGGCCCACGTCGCCGACGTGCTGGTCGAGGCGGCGCTGACCGCCATCCAGGACTGCGAGGACTCCGTCGCCGCCGTCGACGCCGAGGACAAGACCGGCGTCTATCGCAACTGGCTGGGCCTGATGCGCGGCGATCTGTCGGCCAGCTTCTCCAAGGGCGGCCGCACCGAGACCCGCCGTCTCGACGAAGATCGCCGCTACACCGCGCCGAACGGAACCGAGCTGACCCTGCGCGGCCGCAGCCTGATGCTGGTGCGCAATGTCGGCCACCACATGACGACCGACGCCGTGCGCCTTGACGGCCAGCCGGTCTTCGAAACCGCGATCGACGCTCTGATCACCGTCACCGCCGCCCTGCACGACCTGAAGGCGCGCCGCAACAGCCCGGCCGGATCGGTCTATGTCGTCAAGCCGAAGATGCATGGCCCCGACGAAGTGGCCTTGGCCGTGCGCCTGTTCGACATGGTCGAGGATGCGCTGGGCCTGGCGCGCAACACCGTCAAGATCGGGATCATGGACGAAGAGCGGCGCACCAGCGCCAACCTGAAGGCCTGTATCCACGCCGCGCGCGACCGCATCGTCTTCATCAACACCGGCTTCCTCGACCGCACCGGCGACGAAATCCACACCGCGATGGAGGCCGGCCCGGTCGTTCGCAAGGACGCGATGAAGGCCGAACCCTGGCTGCCCGCCTACGAAAAGCGCAACGTCGAGATCGGCCTGGCCACCGGCTTCCCCGGCCACGCCCAGATCGGCAAGGGCATGTGGGCGGCTCCCGACCAGATGCAGGCCATGATGGCGGCGAAGATCGGCCACCCGAAGGCCGGCGCCAACACGGCCTGGGTCCCCTCGCCCACCGCCGCCGTCCTGCACGCCCTGCACTATCACGAGGTCGACGTCCCGGCGCTTCAGGCCTCGATGGGCACGGCCGGCGCGACCGGACTGGAAGACCTGCTGACCCCGCCTCTGGCCCGCTCCAACTGGAACGCCGCCGATATCCAGCAGGAGCTGGACAACAACGCCCAGGGCATCCTGGGCTACGTGGTGCGCTGGATCGACCAGGGCGTCGGCTGCTCCAAGGTTCCCGACATCCATGACGTCGGCCTGATGGAAGACCGCGCGACGCTGCGGATCTCCAGCCAGCACATCGCCAACTGGCTGCACCACGAGGTCTGCACCGAGGCGCAGGTCCGCGAGACCTTCGGTCGGATGGCCAAGGTGGTGGACGCCCAGAACGCCAGCGATCCGGTCTATCAGGCGATGGCCTCTGATCCGGCCGCCAGCATCGCCTTCCAGGCGGCGCTGGAACTGGTCTTCGAGGGCCGCGTGCAGCCGAACGGCTACACCGAGCACGTCCTTCACCGCCGCCGCCGCGAACGTAAGGCGCAGATCTCCGCCTAAGGGTCAGGCCCGTCGGGCCGAGCCCCGGCGAAATGACATTCGGTGCGGTCGCGCGAGCGACCGCACCGACGTCGACTAGCCGCGCGCGGCGACGACGATGACTTCGACCTTGTAGTCCGGGGTCGCCAGCTTGGCTTCGCCGGTGGCGCGCGCCGGGGCGTCTTTGCCGCCGACCCAGACATCCCAAACCGCGTTCATCTCGGCGAAATCGGCCATGTCGGCCAGCCAGATGGTGGCGCTGAGGATCTTGGACTTCTCGCTGCCGGCCTGGGCCAGCAGGGCTTCGACGGACGCCAGCACAGCCTGCGTCTGGGCCGTCACGCTTTCGCCCGGCGCGCCGACCTGGCCGGCGAGATAGACGGTGTCGCCGTGGATCACGGCCTGGCTCATGCGCGGCCCGGAGCCGATGCGCTCGATGCTCATATGTGTTCGTCCTTGCTGGTGTAAGTGAAGCGACGTGAAGCTGAGGCCGGCTGCGACCGCAACCAAATCATGCGGTGTATCGCGAGATCGCGAGGTCGCGGGTGTCGATGGCCGGCTCGGTGCGCCCGATCAGGTCGGCGATCACCTGGCCCGAGCCGCAGGCCATGGTCCAGCCGAGCGTGCCGTGGCCGGTGTTGAGGAACAGATTGTCGACAGGCGTCGCGCCGATCACCGGGGTGCCGTCCGGGGTCATGGGGCGAAGGCCCGACCAGAACGTCGCCTCATTCACCCGACCTGCATCGGGGAACAGGCTTTGCAGCGAGTGCTCCAGCGTTCGGCGGCGCTGCGGATGCAGGTCGTTGGTGTACCCTGAAATCTCGGCCATCCCGCCGACCCGGATGCGGCTCCC
This sequence comes from Phenylobacterium sp. Root700, assembly GCF_001429025.1. Taxonomy (GTDB): domain Bacteria; phylum Pseudomonadota; class Alphaproteobacteria; order Caulobacterales; family Caulobacteraceae; genus Phenylobacterium. Next base: position 147,409 of record NZ_LMHT01000022.1, read on the forward strand.
CAGCCGGGTGATAGCGATCTTGTAGCTCTCGTCCAGCAAGGTCGAAACCGGCGCCCGGTCCGCGTCGGCGATCGGCACGGTGATCGAGTACCCCTTCACCGGATAGACCGGCAGGCGAAGGCCGAGCGGCTTCACCAGGGCCGGAGAATAGCTGCCCAGCGCTACGAGATAGGCGTCGGCGGTCACATCGCCGCGGCTGGTCTTCACCGCCGAAATCCGCCCGCCTTCCGTTTGAAGCCCACTGATGGCGGTCTGGTACTGGAACGTCACGCCCATCTGCGCCGCCAGCTTGGCCAGCGCCGTGGTGAACATGAAGCAGTCGCCGGTCTCGTCGTTCGGCAGCCGCAGTCCGCCGACCAACGGGTCGCGGGAATTGGCCAGGCCCGGCTCGGCGGCGATGCAGCCGGCCTTGTCGAGCACTTCGAACGGCACACCCCCGGCCCTCAGGACCTCGACGTCCTTGGCGATCCCGTCGAGCTGATGCTGAGTGCGAAACAGCTGCAGCGTGCCCTGCATGCGCTGGTCGTACTGGATGGCGGTCTCGGCCCGCAGGTCGATCAAGCGGTCGCGGCTGTATTCGGCCAGCCGCACCATCCGGCTCTTATTCAGCGCGTAGCGCCCCGGCGTGCAGTTGCGCAGCATCGCCAGCAGCCAGCCGATCATGGCGGCGTCGAGCTTCGGCCGCAGGATCAGCGGCGGATGGTCCATCAGCAGCCACTTCACCGCTTTCGCCGGAATGCCCGGCGCGGCCCAAGGCGAGGCGTAACCCGGCGAAACCTCGCCCGCATTGGCGTGACTGGTCTCGCGGGCTGGGCCCGGTTGACGATCGATCACCGTGACCTCGTGACCGGCCTTGGCCAGATAATAGGCCGAGGTCACGCCGACCACGCCGGCGCCCAGGACTGCAACCTTCATGCGTTGATTTCCAATGCGGTTGTCTGCGCCTCATCGAGATAGGTGCGCGCGTAACGGCGCCCGAGGCTCGTGAGAATTTCGTAGGTGATGGTCCCGGCGTCGCGCGCCACGTCCTCGAGCGACTGGTGGGGGCCGATCAGTTCAACGGCGTCACCTGGCTTCAAGGCGCCGTCGGTAAGCGCGGTGACATCCAGGATCATGCTGTCCATCGACACCCGTCCGACGATGGGAAGCCGCACGTCGCCGAAATAGGCCGCCCCACGGCCGCCCAACTGGCGCGGCCAACCGTCGGCGTAGCCGACCGACACGGTCGCGAGCCGCGTGACGTCGGGCGCCGTGAAGGTGAGGCCATAGCCGACCCCGGTCCCCGCTGGGATGGTTCTGATCTGGATCACCCGCGCGTCGAGGCGAACAACCCGCGCCAGCGGATTGGGTGCATCCTCGACAGGGTTCGCGCCGTAGAGGGCGAGCCCAGGCCGCACCAGACCGCCGTGGAACTTCGGCGCTGCGAAGGCGCCGCCGGAGTTGGCGAATGACCGCGGCAAAGGCGGCAACATGGCCGCCAGACGTTCGAAGCGCGCCAGTTGCTCGCCGTTGGCGGCGGCCTCCGGCGCGTCGGCGCAGGCCAGGTGGCTCATCACCAGCTTGATCTCGACCTGATCGAAGAAGCCCGGCGTTTCGGCGAGCCGCGCCACGTCTTCCGGCGGCAGGCCGAGCCGCGACATGCCGCTATCGATTTGCAGCAGCGCCGGCAGCCGCCGCCGCTCAGCCAGCGCCAGATCGCGCCAGGCCATCGCCTGCTCCATGGAGTTCAGGACGGGCAGCACGCCAGCGGCCGCGCACCGCGCCTCGGCGCCTGGCTGCAGGCCGTTCAGAACGTAGAGGCGAGCGTCCTGGGGCAGCGAGGGCTTCAGGTGCAGCGCCTCGGAAAGGTGAGCCACGAAGAAGTCGCCGCAGCCCTCCTCGGCCAACACCCGCGCCACCCGAACCGCACCGAGCCCATAGGCGTCGGCCTTCACGACTCCGGCGACCGGCGAGGGCGCCACCAGCCCAGCGACGAAGGCGTAGTTCGCCCGGATCGCGGCCAGATCGATGACGAGGCAGCCGCCAGCGTCGTCCGCGACCTCGCACCCTGCCCCGATCATGCCGCCCCTCCGCCAGCTTGGATTTTCAAGCCAGACGATATTCGAAGGATATTCGAATTGTCAGCCAATTAGCCGCATGATTAGCTAATTGATGTCGGATATTCGAACATTGAACGGCACAAAATCAACCTATGACCACATCAATCGACGGCACCGACCGCAGCCTGATCCGGCTGCTGCGCCTCAACGGCCGGCGGCCGAACAGCGAGCTCGCCGCCGAGGTCGGGCTGTCGCCCTCGGCCTGCCTGAGGCGCATCCGCATCCTTGAGGAGCGCGGCGTCATTCGCGGCTACACCGCCATCATCGCCGGCCCGGCCGAGGACGAGGGCGTCGTGGCCATCGTTCGCCTGACCCTGGAGAAACAGACCGAAGAGTACTTCAAGCGCTTCGAGGCGGCGGTCCGCGAGCACCCGGAAATCGAGGAATGCTTCCTGATGACCGGCGACGTCGACTACATCCTGCGCGCCTCGGCGGCCAGCGCGGCCGCATACGAGGCGATCCACACCGAAATCCTGTCCCGCCTGCCCGGCGTCGCCCGCATCCACTCGAGCATCGCAATGCGCAACGTCCTTCAACAACGTCCCGCCAAGCGGCGCGCGCCGCCGCGTTAGGCCCCTAGTTCACCCGGCGCGCCCGGCCGGCCCAGTACGGCTCGCGCAGCTCACGACGCAGGATCTTGCCCGAAGCGTTGCGCGGCAGCGCGGCGATGAAGTCGATGCTCTTGGGGGCCTTGAACGCGGCGATCCGGCCGCGTGCAAAGGCGATGATATCGTCAGGATCAGGCGACGTTCCGGGCTTTGCGACGACAATGGCCTTCACCGCCTCGCCCCAGGTGTCGTGCGGCACACCGATCACCGCCACCTCGGCGACGTCCGGGTGGCCGTAGACCGCGCTCTCCACCTCGGCCGGATAGATGTTTTCGGCGCCCGAGATGATCATGTCCTTCACCCGGTCGTGGATGAACAGGTAGCCGTCTTCGTCCAGATAGCCGGCGTCGCCGGTGCGCAGCCAGCCGTCGTCGGCCATGGTGGCCTTGGTCGCCTCCGGCAGCCGCCAGTAGCCGGCCATGTTCGACACCGACCGCACCGCCACCTCGCCGACCTCATGGGGCGGCAGGCTTGCTCCCGCCTCGTCGACCACCTTCAGCTCGACCCCGGGCATCGGCAGGCCGGCCGCGCGCATCCGCGGCGTGCCGTTCGGATCGTGATCCTCCGGCGGCAGATAGACGATGGTGCCGCAGGTTTCGGTCATGCCGTACTGCTGGCAGAAACCGCAGCCGAAGATCTCCATGCACTCACGCAGCAGATCGAGCGGGATCGGGCTCGCCCCATAGAGGATGAACTTAAGGCGGCTGTAGTCCACCTCGCGGACACGCGGCTGGCGGACCACGATCTGCAGCGCCGCGGGCACCATGAACATCTTGGAGATCTGGTCGCGCTCGATGAAGTCCAGCACCTTGAAGGGATCGAACTCGCGCGCCACCACGCCCTTGGCGCCGTTGACCAGTCCGACGATCCCCCAGCCGGTGCCGCCGATATGGCCGACCGGCATGGCCACCAGGCTGATGTCGTCAGGCCCCCAGCGGTTCCAATCCATATTGGCGTCGGCCGCCTTGCGCCGACCGCCGAGGATATTCAGGTGGCTGAGCATCGCCCCCTTCGGCCGACCGGTCGTCCCGGAAGTGTAGAGCTGGACGGCGACCTCGTTTTCGCCGAGCGGCAGGTCGGGATCGGTCGCTGGTTGAGCATCCCGCCACGCCTCGTAGATTGGCCACCCTGAGCCGCCCGGCTCCATCGCCACGATCTTTACGCCGGGGAGATCGGGCGCGATCTGGAGCGCGCACTCGATCACTTCGGGGCCGACGAACAGCATCCGCGCCTGGGCGTCGCCGGCGATATAGGCCACCTCCGGCGGCGCCAGGCGCCAACCGATCGGAGCCATGACCACGCCGATCTTCAGCGCCCCGAACAGCAGCTCGAAATAGTGGTCGCTGTTCTTGCCCAGATAGGCGATGCGATCGCCCTTCCCCAGCCCCTCGGCCAGCAGGGCCTGCGCCGCCTGGTTCGTCCGTTGGTCGAATTCGGCGAAACTGCTCTCCCGCCCCTCGAACACCAGAGCCGTCGCCGATGGTCGCCGCTGCGCATGATAGCGCGGCACGTCGCCCAGGGTCCGCATGGCCTCGAAATCGACGGGCTCCTGCGCGTGGTCGGTGATCGCGGATTCCATGGGCGACGTCCTCAAAGTCCCAACACCAGACGGGCGATGATATCCCGCTGGATCTCGTTTGAACCGCCATAGATCGAGGCGGCGCGGTCGTTCAGATATCGGGGCATGGCGGTCAGCGCCGCGTCCGGTCCGATCGGTGGAATGTTCGAGCCCGGCTCACGCGCCGCAGGCTGATCGGCGGCGGCGTAGACCCCGGCGGTCTCCAGCATCAGTTCGTCCAGCAGCTGCAGGGTTTCGCCGCCCTGCGTCTTGAGCATCGACGAGGCCGGCCCAGGATTGGCGCCCGACGCCAGCGCCGCCAGGATGCGCTGCTCAGCGATCTCGATGGCGGTGAGCTGGATCTCGGCGGCCGCCAGCCTGGCCCTGAATGCAGGTTCGGCCAACAGCCCGGCCTCGGCCGCCACCGTCCGCACCCGGCCGAGCATCACCTTGAGCCCAGGCGAGGCCCCGCCGCCGCGTTCGAACTCCAACAGGTACTTGGCGACGGTCCAGCCCTTGTTCTCCTCGCCGACCCGGCCGGAAACCGGGACCCGGACGTCCTCGAAGAAGACCTCGTTGACCTCATGCTCGCCAGCCAGGGTGATGATCGGGCGCACCCGGATGCCCGGCGTCGCCATATCCAGCAGCAGGAAGGTGATGCCGGCCTGCGGCTTGCCCGTGGTGTCGGTGCGGACCAGGCAGAACATCCGATTGGCCCATTGGGCGTGGGTGGTCCACAGCTTGGAGCCCGACAGCACGTAGTCGTCGCCGTCACGAACCGCGCGCAGTCCCAGCGAGGCGAGATCGGAGCCGGCCTGCGGCTCCGAATAGCCCTGGCACCAATAGTCCTCGCCCGAGAGGATGCGGGGCAGGAAGTGCGCCTTCTGCTCCGCCGTCCCGAACCCCATGATCACCGGGCCAACCATGCGCAGGCCCATGGGCGCGAGGCTAGGCGCCCCGGCCCGCGCGCATTCGGCGGCGAAGATGTGCCGCTGCATCTCGTTCCAGCCGGGCCCGCCGTATTCGACCGGCCAACTGGGCGCCGCCCAGCCCCTGGCGTGCAGGATCTTCTGCCAGGGCAGGCTGTAGCGCTTGTCCATGAAGACGCTGGTGGCGCGGCGTCCGGCCTCACGCAGTTCGGGCGTCAGCGAGGCCTCGAGGAAGCTGCGCACCTCGTCACGGAACGCAGCCTCCTGACTGGTGAGGTCGAGATTCACCGATGCGACCTCTAGAACCGCGCCCGGAGCGTCACCCCATAGGTCCGTGGCGGCGCCAGGAAGGTCGCGAAGGTCCCCGTCTGCAACGGCTGATCAACGACCACCTGATTGTAGTCCTCGTCGGTCAGGTTCTGCGACCAGAGCTCGGCGGACCAGCGCTCGTCCGCCGAGCCCACCACAAGGCGCGCATTGACCAGGGTCATCGGCTTCTGGGACTTCATCGGATCGAGGTTGGACCCGGTGTTGTACTCCGAGGTGTATTTGGCCGAGAGGCTGGCCCGGAATTCCAGGTTGTCGCCGATCGGCCTCTTGTAGCTGGCCGTACCCGCCGCCGACCAAAGCGGCGCATAGGACAGGCGGCTGTTCGGCAGCCGCGGCGAGATGCCGGCCGGCGGGGCGAAGTCGCCGAATTGAGTTTCGGCGTAGGTGACGCCGCCTGAGAAGCTCAGGCCCTCCAGCGGCGTGCGCCACATCAGGTCGAGGTCGACGCCGCGCGACACCACCTCCGGGATCGAGGCCACCAGCCAGCTGATCCCCGTATAGGTGTTGAGCTGGAAGTCCTCGTAGGTCTGATGGAACAGGGTTGCGTTGGCGACCAGGCCATATCCCGCCGTGTTGGTCTTCACCCCCAGCTCATAGCTGGTCACCGTCTCGGCCGGGAAGCCGGTGTTGGGGTCGATCACCCCGATGGCCTTGCGCGAGCGGTCCAGGTTGAAGCCGCCGCTCTTGAAGCCCTCGGCGTAGGACGCATAGGCCATCACCCCTTCATTGAAGCGGTAGCTGCCTTTCAAGGTGCCGCTCCACCGGCCTTCGCCGGCGTCCTGGTGGGTGACGATGTTGTTGAAGGCTGGATCGGAGTGCGGGGCGCAGATCGCCGCGCGGGCCCCCGCAGGGATCGGTCGCACGATGGCGGCGGCGCAGGCGGCCGCGGGAACCGAGTTGGTGTAGTGGCTCTCGACGGTCTTCTCATCGTCGGAGTAGCGCAGGCCGAGCGTCAGCTCGAAGGCGTCCGTCACCTTCCAGCTGTTGTTGGTGAACAGCGCCCAGCCTTTCGAGGTGTGGTCGAAGCTGTCACGCGGTCCTTGGCCGGCGGGGAAGTTCGTCCCGACCGGAAGGCCGGTCAGGGCCGACACCGCGGCCGGATTGGCGCCGCCCGACAGCAGCAGGCTGAAATAGGTTTCATACGCGCTGCCGAATGTCGTCGTGGCCTGCGCCCTCAACGTCTCGTCCGAATAGAACGCTCCGACCAGCCAGTTCAGGTTCTCAGTCGCCCCGGCCAGTCGCACTTCCTGGGAGAAGGCCTTGATTTCGCTGAAGCTGGAGCCGTCGGCCGAGCGATACCAGATGTCCGCCGACGAGAAGTCGATGTCCGACCCATTCTCCGCTCGCCAATCGCGGAAAGCGGTGATCGAGGTCAGCGAAACGTCCTCGTTGATGTTCCAGTCGAGCTGGGCCGACACGCCCTTGTCGGTGATCTTCGATCCCATGTCCCGGTTGGCGTGGGCCACCCGCGCATAGGGATTGGCCGGGCGCATGACGCCGGCGTCGGCGGCCAGCGCGTCGACCAGGGCCGCGGTCGGCCCGGCCACGGTGACGAAGTTGACGCAGCAGTGCTCGTCGCGCTTAGAGAAGTCGGCCAGGAGCTTCACCACGACGGCGCTGGTCGGTTCGATCAGCAGCTGTCCGCGCACGGTGTAATAGTTCTGGTCGGTGTCGTCGGTGCGGGTACGGGGACCGGCGCCGGTCAGCACGTGGGCGAAACCGTCCCGCTCGCGCTTGGCGACATAGATCCGGCCGGCCATGACGTCGCCGGCGATCGGCCCCGTCACGCTGGCGGCCAGGCCGCGAGCGCCATGGTTGCCGTAAGTCACCTCACCGTTGGCGCCGAAGTCGAACGACGGCGGCTTGGTGATGACGTTGATCACGCCGGCCGAGGTGTTCTTGCCAAACAGCGTGCCCTGCGGGCCTTTCAGGATCTCGACGCGCTCCAACTCGCCAAGGTCGCCAAACGCCACGCCGCTGCGCGAGCGGTAAACGCCGTCGATAACCGTACCGACCGACGACTCCAGGCCCGGGTTGTCGCCGATGGTCCCGACGCCGCGGATCCGGGCCGAGGTTTGGGCCTCGCTGGTCGATGAGGTGACGCTGAGGCCAGGGGCCAGGACCTGAAGATCCTTGATGTCGCGGACGCCGGCGTCCTGCAACTGGCGCTGAGGCAGGGTGGTGACGACAATCGGAACGTCCTGGAGGTTCTGTTCCCGCTTCTGTGCGGTGACCACCAATTCGGCGACCGTTCCCTGATCCTGGGCCAACGCCGGGCTCGCCGCGCAGGCGGCCGCCAGAATCGCCCACGAGGCGGTGCGCATCATGTGTCTCATCTTCTCTCCCCAGACCGCCCTTTGATGGACGGCTTTGTTCTGTCGTCACGAACACCGGTGACGCTGCCATCGATGGTTGCGGAAGCGGGCGGAGAACTACAAGCTAGCGGAAGTGATAGGGTCGCCTCCGCGATCTGGGATTTGGCGGACCATGACGAGCACGACGCCGCAGGCCGAGCAGGAATTGGTGCGAGCCTTGGCCGTGCAGGTCCGCGATCTGGGCTTGAGGATCGGCCTGCCCTACATCGCGGTCAGCGCCGATATTGGCGACCCCGAGCCGGTGCGCGACGCCGACGGCGTACCCTTCGCCGAGACCCTGTTCCGGTGGTTGGATCCGGCCCTGCACTATTGGAAGGACCGCAGCTTCGCCCTGCGCTCGCCCTTCGTGTTCGCCGCGAGACATGTAGCCGAGCCGTTCTTCTTCGCAGACGGGCGTTTTGGGACCTGGCGCCCGGCGCCGCGACTGGAACGCCTTGAAGCTATCCAGTCCCCAGATCGCGTCGTGGTCGGAACCGCCATCGTGGCGCCGGCCCATCTGCCCGGCGGGGTGATCGGCGCCGTGGTTTGGGCCTCGCCGGAAGTCTTCGACATCCGCCCGACCTTCGAGCGTGAAGCGGCTGGTCTTCACGCCCTCGCGCTGCGTTGGCTGGCCGCCTACAACGACCTGGGCGTGGCGGCCGGCTCAGAGATGGTCCGGCTGACCCGGCGTGAGATCCAGTGCCTGAAATGGGCCGCCGACGGAAAGACCGACGCCGACATCGGGCAGATCATGAAGATCTCAACGCCGACGGTCCGCTTCCACATGCGCAACGCCGCCGACAAGATGGGGGTGGCCGGCCGTCCGCAGGCCGTCCACCACGCCACTACCCTCGGTTATATCGGCGAGCGCAAAAGTCGCAGCCGAGCCTAGACCTCCGCCGCGGACCGGCGGCAGAGGAAGCCGTAAATCGCGATCCAGATGTAGCAGGCCGCCGGAACCAGCAGCGCGATGCTCAGGCCGGCCTTGTCCGCGACCAGGCCGGTGAGCAGCGGGATGATCGCCCCGCCGACGATGGCCAGGCAGAGCAGGCCCGAGCCCTGGGGCGTGTCATCGCCCAGGCCCTCGATGGCCAGGGTGAAGATGGTCGGGAACATGACCGAGTTGCACAGCCCGATGGCGATGATCGCCACAGCCGAGACCATGCCCGCCGTGCCCGCCGAGGTGCAGGCCAACAGGCCAGCTCCAATCGCGCAGGCCCCCAGCACCAGGCCGGCCGGAACCTTGCGCATCACCGCCGAGCCGATGAACCGCCCGACCATGGCGCCGCCCCAATAGAGCGCGACCAGTTGGCCTGCCGTGGCGGCGACAGCGCCCAGGGTCTTGTCCAGCATCAGGTAGCTGATCATCACCGAGCCGATCGAGACCTCGGCGCCGACATAGACAAAAATTGACACCGCCCCGAGCGCCAGACGAGGACGCTTCAGCAGTGCGAAGTTGAACCCGCCGCCGACTTCGCTGGCCGAGGATGGCGCGGCCGGCGAGCGGCGCAGCAGCCAGAACACGACCGCGAGGACAACGAGCACCGAGGCGATCCCGAGGAACGGCAGTTGAACCGCATGAGCCTCGGCCTTGCGATAGGCTTCCAGCACGGCGGGCGCCACCTTGGCCGCGTCGGGGTGCTCGACCCCGCTCTTGAGGATCAGGGCCGCGCCGACCAGCGGGCCGACCGTGGTGCCGAGCGAGTTGAACGCCTGGGCGAGGTTGAGCCGCGAGTGCGACGTCTCCGGCGTGCCGAGCAGCGCGATCAGCGGGTTGGCGGCCACCTGCAGGGTGGTGATCCCCGCGGCCATCACGAACAGCGCCGCCAGGAAGGCCGGATAGAGGCCCAGCTGCGCGGCCGGCGCGAACATCAGGCACCCCGCCGCCATCACGATCAGGCCGACCACGATCTGGCGGAAATAGCCGATCCTTGACAGCAGCAGGCTCGCCGGGATCGAGAACACCAGATAGCCGAGGAAGAAGGCGAACTGCGTCAGCATCGCCTCGGCGTAGTTGAGCTGGAACAGCCCCTTGAGCTTCGGGATCAAGGTGTCGATCAGGACTGTCGCAAAGCCCCAGGCGAAGAACAGCGCCACCACCAAGGGCGCCACCCGCGCCGCCGCCGAGGCGCTGTGTGTCCCAACCGCCGCCGCAGCGCGACGAATATCCAGGGGCTGTTCCAAGCCGTTTCCTCCGCCGATCACTTTACTGGGTCAGTCCGTAGCCGAACCGATAAAGCGGTGCGGCGCTGTCATAAGGTTTGTCGCTCGCCTGGGACTGCACCGCAGCCATCGACGAGGGCAGTTCGAAGGGCAGACGCCCCTGCGCCTTGGCCTTGCCCATCAGGACGTCAAGCAGAGCCGCGTCGCTGACCCCGAAGTCGCCGATCAGAACGCTGGCGCGATCCTTGACCCCGGTCAGGATGGCCGGCCGATCGAGGAAGACGCTGACGATGGTCGGGACCTTCGCGCTCGCCTGCTTGATCGCCTCATAGTCCGCCGCGCCGTCCTTGAAGTCGAGATCACCCTCGTGCTGCATCAGGCCGAACAGATAGTTCGGATGGAGCATCTGGTGCGGCGCGCCAGTGCGGATGATGGCGACGTCGGCCTTATCCGGGCTGTCGACAACCACCAGGCCGCGAGCAGCGGCGATCTTGGCGTCCAGGCCCTGCAGATAGACCTTCTTGCCCGCCGTCAGCGGCAGGACGCCGTTCTTCTTTTCAAGCAGCACCAGCGAGCGAGCCTGGGCCGCCTCGCCCTCGGCCTGGAACGCCGGCGAGCCGACGATCCGTCCAGCCCGGGCCGGATCGACATAGGGATTTTCGAACAGGCCCTGCTCGAATTTCTGGACCAGGATCCGCTTCACCGACTGGTCGAGCCGCGCCTCCGTCGCCTGCCCCGACTTGACGATCCCGACCAGCAGCTCGGAATTTTCCGTGCCGCCGAACTGGTCGACCCCGGCGCCCAGCGCCTTGGCGAAGCGCTGGGTCTCGGTCAGATCATCGACGCCCCAGGGCATGCCGATCACCGGCGGCTGGCCAGCCTTCCACTCGCCGCGGCAGGCCGCCGGGCAATCGTTGGTGATCGCCCAATCGGAGAGAATGACTCCGTTGAAGCCGTACTTGCCGCGCAGCAGATCGGTCAGCAGGTACTTGTTGAAGCCCGCCCCCACCTGCTCCACCGGCTTGCCGTCGATGCTCAGGTTTTCAAGGATCGAATAGGTCGGCATGACGCCCGCCGCCTTGGCGGCGAAGGCGCCTTCGAACGGCTTGACGTGATAGGCGAAGTTCCCGCCCGGGAAGGTCGCGTAGCGGCCATAGGGACTGTGGCTGTCCCAGCCCTCCTTGGCCGCGCCATACCCGACCCAGTGCTTGACCACGGCGACGACGCTGTCCTTGGACAGGCCGTTCTCGCCGGCCTGGAACCCGGCCACATAGGCCCGGACCATGCGCGAGGCCAGGTCGGCGTCCTCGCCGAACGTGCCGGTGATCCGCGACCAGCGCGGTTCGGTGGCCAGGTCGGCCTGCGGCGACAGCGCCACATGGATGCCGGTCGCGCGGTATTCCTGCCGCGCCACATCCCCAAAGCGGCGCATCAAGGCGTCATCGCCGATCGCGGCGAAGCCCAGGCTCTCCGGCCATTTCGAGAAGCCGCCCGAGTCGACGCCCGCGCCGGCTGTAGATTGGAAGTGATTACGCGGATCGGTGCTGATGGTCGCGGGCACGCCGAGCCGGGTCTGCTCCGCCAGGGCCTGCAACTTGTTGTTCTCTTCGGCGATCGCCGGCCCCGAGCCGCTGAGGCGGGTGATGAAGCTGGAGACCCGCTTCTCGTTGATCAGTTTGGCCGCGCCTTCGAAATCATAGTGCTCGCCAGACCCGAACGTGTTGCCGGGGGCCGGCACGGTGCCGTGCATCATGGTTCCGGCCTTCTCGTCGAGCGTCATCCGCCCCACGAGATCGTTGGCGCGCGCCTGCGGCGTCAGCCGCCAGTCTTCATAGGGTTCGAGCTTGCCGCTGCGGTTGAGGTCCTTGAAGGACAAACCATCGACGGTGAGCTTGGCCGCCGAGCGCGCGCCAAGATCCGGCTGCGTGGCCGCCTGGCCCTGAGCCGGGATCGACGACAAGGCCGCCAGCGCCGCCCATGCGTATCCGATCCGCCGTACGTTCATTTCGCCCTCCCCGTTTTTTCTTTCGTCCGCCCAGGGCCCTGAAAAAGGGCGGCGGGCTCGGCCTTGATCCGAACCCGCCAGTGCCGCGTGGGTGACGCGAATATTTCCAGCAGAGCACACGCTACTGTTAACGTTGTCAATGCGCGACTTGAAGCGCTCGCGCCGTAAGATCCTGGGCGATGCGCGCGGCGCCGATCAGCGCGGTGTGGGGTTGCACGATCACGCGTGTGGGCATGTCCTGCACCAAACCGCTGAGCCGCCCCTTGGCCTCGAACCGCTGCCGGAAACGGCTGAATTCCAGGAAGGAGGCCACGCCGGTCGCCAGACCTCCGGCCAGGAACACCCCGCCCCTTGCACCGAATGTCAGGGCTGCGTCTCCCGCCACCGATCCGAAGACGGCGCAGAACTGTTCCAGCACCGCCACGCACAGCCGATCACGCTTGATGAGCGCGCCTTCGGTGATGTCCTCCGGCGTCAAGCCGGGTTCAGCCGGCAGGGCGAGGATCTCGGCCATGACCTCGTACAACGCCAACAGGCCAGGGCCAGACAGCAGCCGCTCGATGGAGACACGGCCATGCTGAGTTCTCAGGGCGCGCAGGATCTCGATCTCGATGTCGTCGGTCGGCGCGAAGCTCGCGTGGCCGCCCTCGCTGGCGACCACCTGCAACCCGCCCTGCCCGCCCCGGATCAGCGCCGCCAGGCCAAAACCCGTACCCGCGCCGGCCACCAATATCGGCGCCCCAGCCAGGCCCGGAAGCTCGCGCCCGATCACTTGGCTATCCTCGGGCCGCAGGTCGGCGACGCCGGTCGCCAGAGCCTCGAAGTCGTTCACCAGCCTGGCCCGAGCGAAGCCTTGGCCCAGCAGCTCGGCCTCCGAAGCTTCCCAGGCGACGTTCGTCAGACGCGCCGCCCCGTTCGCCACGGGGCCGGCGACGGCGATCACCGCCGCCTCCGGCCGCGCGGTCAAGGTCACCGAAGCCATGAAGGCTTCAGCCGCCTCGGCCAGGCTCGCATGATCACGGCACAGCACATTGCGGGCGCAGACGATCGACGAGCGTCCCTCGCCCAAGGTCACCACGGCGAAACGCGCATTGGTGCCGCCGATATCGCCCACCAGGGCGTAACTCCCACTCATTCGCCCGCTCGCCTTCAGTAGGCCGACGGGGCGATGAGCGCGGCCTCGGCGTCGCACGCCTGAGGTTTCTCCGCCCCGGGCGCGGCCCGCAAGGCGGCAAGCTCGGCGCGCGCCTGATCCATGTCGGCCCGGAACTCCGGCGAGCCATGCAGGGTGGCGAAGGTCGAGGCGGCGACCACGGCCCCGGCCTCGACGGCGCTGGCGTTATGAGCGCCGCACACCGCGCGGCTCTGACCATAGGCCCGGCCGCGGGTCAGGATCTCGGTGGCCTGATCCGGCGCCAGTTCGGCCAGCACCAGGGCCCAGGACCAACCCCAGACGGTGTGACCGGACGGATAGTCGAAACTGCTCGCGACCTGCGCGGTCGGTTGGCAGATCTCGCCCTGTGCGACCTGGAAGGGTCGCAGCCGCTTGAAGTGGTGCTTGGCGCTTTCATTGGCGACCATGCTGTCGCCCAGCACCCGAAGCATGATCGCGTTGAGCTTGGGCGCATTGTCGGCCGTGAGCTTGACCCCGACCGAGCAGGAATAGGCCTCCATCATCGCAGCCGGCGCCATCTGGACGTCGCGGGTCGCCAGTTTCCAACGCTCCCCGTCCTTGAGCGCCCGCGTCGACTGGAAGACCGCTCGGTCGGTCTGGTCGCGCGGATCGCCATCGGTCGGCGCCGGCGCGACGATGTGCTCGGCGTTCAGCGCGCCCGGCGCCAGGTAGCCCTTTGGCAGGGTCGGAAATTTCACCGGCTCGGCGCCGGCCAGGGCGGCGCCGGCCAGGATCGAGATCCCGGCCGTAACCACCCCTGCGCAGATCAGCTTGCGCATGTCGTTCATCGTAATCCTCTCAAACTCAGGCTGGAGATCAGCGCAGCTTCACACCGGCCTTGATCCCGAAGGTTCGCGGCGCGCCGTAGCTGCCGAAGAAGTTGCGCGCGGAGTCGGAGCTGACCGACAGCAGCACCGCTTCGTCCTCGAGGTTGTCGACGAAGGCCTCGACGTACCAATCCTTGTCGGCGCTGTAGCGCAGGCTGAGGTCGGTGGCCGTGTAGCCCTTCTGGCTCGCCTGGGCGTAGGGGTTCAGCACCGTCCCGGCGACCCGGATGTCGCGGTTGTTGAACTCGGTGAAGTAGACCTTCGACTGGTAGCGCGTGCTGGCGCGCGCGGTCAGTTCGCCCGACGCCAGCGGGATCGAATAGGCGACGCCCAGATTGCCGTTCCAGCGCGGCGCGCGCGGCAACCGGTTGCCTGACAGGTCATGCACCGTCCCGTAGAGCGCGTCGATCGCGCCGGTGTAGCGGTCGAACTTCGCGTCGAGATAGCCGGCCGAGGCGTCGAAGCTGAGACGATCGGTGATCCGGGCGCGGCCTTCGAACTCCAGGCCCCAGACGGTCGAAACCCCCGCGTTCGTGGTCAGGGCGCGGATGACGCCGCTCTCGTCCGGGCCGAGAGAAACCACCTGCAAGTCTTTGTAGTCATAGTAGAATGCGGAGAAGTTGGCGAGCAGTCGGCGGTCGAGGAAGTAGTTCTTCGAACCGAGCTCGTAGGCGGTCAAGGTCTCGGGACCGAAGTTGCGGTTGCTGGTGAACCCGCCAGCCTTGTAGCCGGTCGAGACGCTGCCATAGACCATGTTGTCCGGCGTCACTTCCCAGTCCGCGCCCAGACGCCAGGTGGTCTTGGCCCAGGAACCGGCGTCCGGTCGGAAGGTATTGATCGTCGTGCCCAGCGGCCGCGTCAGCCCGACCGGATTGCCCTTGCGGTCCTCGGAATAGCGAATGCCGCCGAAGATGGTCAGGGTGTCGGTGATGTCGAAGTCCACCTGCCCGAACGTCGCCCAGGATTCTGCGAAGCGGTCGGGACGGAGCAGCACCACCCCGGTGGTGCGGGCCAGGTTGGTGTACTGGTAGAGGTTATCGTCGTTGGTTTCCTTGATGTAGTAGGCGCCAAGGATGTACTTCAGCGGGCCGTCGCCGTTCGACGCCAGGCGAAGCTCCTGCGAGAAGGTCTTGTTCTTATTGAAATAGTGGATGGTTTGAGTGCCCGTCGCGGTGGCGTCGACATCGCTGGTCACTTCCTGATCGTCGGCCCGATATGAGGTCAACGAAACGATGTCAAAGGCGTCCAACCCGTAGGTGACCTCGCCGGTCACGCCCCAGATCTTGTTGTTGATGCTGCCGGCCGTGTTGGTCTCGGCGCGGTAAGGCGCGCTGCGGCCGGACTTGATGTAGCTCACCGGGCCGTTGCCGATCAGCACGTTGCCGGTTCCGGCCCCGCCGGCGTGATAGTAGTCGGCCGAGAGCAGCATCCGCAGTCGCTCACCAGGGGTGAACAGCATGTGGACCCGGCCGGCCTCCTCCTCGGCGTCGCCGAGGTTCGGCATCCCCGGCGTGACGTTCTTCTGGTAGCCGTCACGGCGGTTGATGATGAAGGCGGCGCGCGCGGCCAGCGTCTCATCGATGATGGGGAAGTTGTACATCCCCTGGGCGGTCATCCGGGAATAGTCGCCGAGCAGCATCTCACCGGCGGCCTCGAAATGGTTCACCGGCTTGCGGGTGATGATGTTCAGGCTGCCCGCCGTGGCGTTACGGCCCCAGAGCGTTCCCTGCGGCCCGCGCAGCACTTCGACCCGCTCAAGATCGTAGAAGACCGAGTTGGCGCCCGACGGCCTGGGCAGATAGACGCCGTCCAGGTGGAAGGCCACCGACGGGTCGCGCTGCGGCACAACGCCGGCCGAGCTGACGCCCCGGATGCTGATGATCACCTCGTTGCCGGCCTGGCCGATATTGAGGTTGGGGACCTTTCCGGTCAGGTCGCCGGCGTCGACGACATTCTGCTGCTGCAACACGTCGCCGCTGATGGCGCTGACGGAGAGCGGAGTGCTCTGCACGGTGCCTTCGCGCTTCTGGGCGGTGACCACCACTTCTTCGACCTGGACCGGACCGGCGCGGCTTCCCGATTGCGCATGGGCGGCGCTGGTCATGGCCAGCGCGGCGGCGCCGGCCAGCCAAAAGACTTTGCTCGTCATCATGTTCTCCCTGGGCGCGGCCGGCGCTTCATGGCCCCGGCCGTCTGTTAACGTTGTCAATTTCAGATGGACTGAGACGCCGCGATACCGCGGCGTCTCTGGACCTAGAACCTGGCCGAAAGCTGCACGCCGTAGAGCCGCGGCGGCGCATAGGCGCCGGAGCCCGCGACACGGTTGACGTTCTGAGCGTCGGGGCTGCCCTGTACCAGAACCGCCTCGTCCTCGAGATTGCGACCGTAGGCCATGAGGCTCCAGACACCGCCTGGCGCATCATAGGTCACGATCAGGTCGGTCTTGGTGTAGGCGTCCTGCTCGGTCACATCGAAGTTGTGATAGTCGAGGTTCTTGCTGCTCTCGTAGTGGGTCTGGACCCGCACGGTCAGCCGGCCGTCATTGGTGAAGCTCCAGCTGTGCTGGTAGCCGAGATTGAAGGTCCACTCCGGCGACTTGGCCAGCGTCAGGCCCGAATAGTCCGCGAAGCCGGGGGAGAACGAGTCGCCTCCAAGCAGGGCGAAATCCTTGTACTCGGCATGCAGATAGGCGGCCGAGCCGTCAATCCGATCGTTCTCTGTGATCAGCAACGTGCCTTCCAGCTCGGCCCCGTAAAGCGTCGCCTTGGCGGCGTTGACAGTGACAGCCGAGGGCTGGCCGGCGACGACGCCGGTCCCGGTGACCTGGAAGTCCTGATAGTCGTAGTAGAAGGCCGACAGGTTTAGCTGAGCGCGGTTCTCCATGAACCGGTTCTTGGCCCCGACCTCGTAGGCGGTCAGACGCTCTGGCTCATACTTGTTGTTCAGCGGCGGCAACCCGTCGCCGTAGCCGCCGGCCTTGTAGCCCGTCGAGGTCGAGACGAAGAGCAGCGAGGTCGGCGTCAGATCGAACTCCATACCCAGCTTGTAGTCGGTCGACTCCCAGGTGAAGTCCGCGACGTTGCCGTAAAGCAGGCATCCGGGCGGCGGGGCGCCGAAGAACGGCCGCTCCATACCGCCTGGCATCTGACAGCCGCCATTGCTGTTCAGCGCCACGTAGGTCCCGCCGGTCCGCCCCTTGTGGTCACGCGTGTAGCGCAGCCCCGCCGTCGCCCGCAGCTGATCGGTGAAGCTGTAGGTGCCCTGCGCGAACACCGCCTTGGAGTCCGAGTAGGTGTTGGGCTGGATGAAGGCCACCAACGGGAAGATGTTGGCGTAGACGTTGTTGGTCTCTTTGAAATAGTAGAGGCCGCCGACCCACTTGAACCGGCCCTCGGCATTGCCGAGGCGCAGTTCGTGCGACTCCTGCTGCTCATCAGAGTCGAAATAGATGGTGTTGCAGCCGAGCCCGAGCACGGGGTCGCAGCTGCTCGGCGGGCGAGGCGCTCCAACCCGATAGTTGCGGCCGCTGCCGGCCAGCGTATGGACGAGATCGTTACGGATCGCGCCCAGATAGGTCAGCACGCCGAACGACAGATCCAGATTGGCCTGCGCGCTGAGCCCGTAGTTTTGCTGATTGCTCGCGCCGTCGCGGGAGATCGGGAACGTATAGGGATCGCCCCCGGCCGCGTACTGGCCCAGCGGCGCGCTGGCGCTGCCGACATAGTCGTTGCGGAAATAGTCGCCGCTCAGCAGCAGCGAGAAGTTCTCGGTCGGCTTCAGCAGGACATGCAGGCGCAGGGCGACCGCGTCTTCATCGTTGTAGTCGTTGGACGGCGCGTTGGAGGTGTAGCCGTCGCGCTTGGCCGTCTGGAAGGCGGCGCGCACCGCCACCTTGTCCGAGAACGGCAGGTTCACCGCGCCGCTCGCGCGGATCAGGGAGTAGTTGCCGAGCTCAAGCTGGGCGTTGGCCTCATACTCGCTGGTCGGTTTCTTGGTGATGACGTTGAGGCTGCCGGCCGTGGCGTTACGGCCATAGAGCGTGCCTTGCGGACCACGCAGCACCTCGGTGCGGTCGAGATCGAAGAACAGGCCGGCGGCCGAACGCGGGCGCGCCATGTAGACGCCGTCGACGTTGAAGGCCACAGCCGGGTCCCCGACCTCGGTGTTGTTGGTGCTGCCGATGCCGCGCACCGCGATCTCCACCGAGCCGCCGACCGAACCGATCTGCACGCCGGGCACGACCGTGGTCAGGTCGGTGACGGTGCGGACGCCCTGCTTCTCGAGCTGGTCGGCCGAGAGCGCGGTGATCGCGAGCGGCGTGCTCTGCGCGGTCTCCTCGCGACGCTGGGCGGTGACCACCACCTCCTCGATTTCCATATTGGACTGGGCGTGCGCGGCGGTCGCCAGCATCAACACCTGAACAGCCGCACTCGCGGCCAGAATAGACCTGGTGAACATCGTTTCCCCCTCGTGACCGATATCCAACGCCCGGCCATCAATTTTCAGGCCCAGCAAACCAGCCGAACCGACGCCGGAAAGAGATCACATCCGATAACGTTGTCAATTTGAATCTGACAACGTTATCTGGATCGCAAATTTGTAGTACTGAGTATCCTTCCCGGCCGGCGTCGCTAAACGGCGGCGGCCCTGTGGAGCTTGCAGCTTTACGCGAACCGGACGAGGTTCCGAGGGCGCGCCGTCTGGAGTTAGGCTTGACCCGTCAACCGACGATCAAAGACGTCGCCACCAAGGCCGAGGTCTCCTTCAAGACCGTGTCGCGGGTGCTCAATGGCGAGCCGCATGTTCGCGAAGAGGTCCGTGATCGAGTTTTGGCCGCGGCGGCGGCGCTCAACTATCGCCCGAACATCGCCGCCCGAGGCCTGATCGGCGGGCAGTCGCGACTGATCGGATTTCTCTACGACAACCCCAACTACAGCTATGTGACCGAGGCCGAGATCGGCGCCCTGCTCCGCTGCAAACAGTCCGGCTACCACCTGGCGATCGAGCCGGTGGATTCGCAGGGCGATGTCGGCGGCCAGATCGAACAGATCCTCGCCAGCCTGCGCCTTGACGGCGTAATCCTGACCCCGCCGATCTCCGATGATCCGGCCGCCCTGGCCGCTCTCGACCGGCTGGGTGTCAGGCATGTGCGAATCGCGCCGCACGCCGACCGGGATCTCAGCCCCTGCGTCTTCATCGACGACGACGAAGCGGCTTTCGCCATGACCCGCAGTTTGCTGGATCTGGGGCACAGGACCATCGGGTTTGTTCTCGGGCACCCCGACCACGGAGCCTCGCCGCAGCGCCTGGCCGGGTTCCGCCGCGCGATGCGGGAACAAGGACTCAGCCCGGACGCAAACCACCTGATCCAGGGCTACTTCACCTTCGAGTCAGGAATGGAGGCGGGCCTGCGCCTGCTCACCCTGCCCCACCGCCCCACGGCGATCTTCGCGGCCAACGACAAGATGGCCCTGGGCGTCATGGCCGCGGCGCGCGACCTGGGCCTGACCATCCCGGGCGACGTGTCCATCGCCGGCTTCGACGACACGCACGCCGCGCAGATGGGGTGGCCGTCGCTGACGACCGTCCACCAACCGGTCGAAGACATGTGCGCCGCAGCCGCCGGCATGTTGATATCGCTGGCCGCCGGCGAGCCCCTTCGCGAGGCGGCCAGAAAGCTCGACTTTCAGATCATGCCGCGTGCGTCGACCGCGCGGATCTAGACGCTTGGCGGCGCGGCGGTCGTGCCGCGAAACACCAGGCTGAAATCCAGCCGCCGATGCTCGACCTTGCGCTCCTCGGCGTCCGCTTGGCCGATGACCAGCTCGGCGGCGGCGGCGGCCATGGCCTGGATAGGTTGGCGCACCGTCGTCAGTTGCGGCCAGGCTAGCCGCGCGATCTCGCTGTCGTCGAAGCCCGCCACCGAAAGATCGCCCGGAACCGACAGTCCCAGCCGATGCGCGGCGGCCATCACCCCGATCGCGGTCTCGTCGTTGCTGCCAAAGATCGCGGTGGGACGATCGGGGGCGGTCAATAGCGACATCGCGCTGGTCTCGCCGCCGTCAAACATGAAGTCACCTTGCTGGACCAGCCGCGGTTCGATCGCCCGCCCTCGACCTTCAAGCGCGAGGCGGTAACCTTCGAAGCGCCAAGCCGACGCTGCGTGGTCCCCTGGCCCAAGGATGAAGCCGATCTTCTCGTGACCGAGGTCAAGCAGCGCCTCGGTCATCTCGCGGGCGGCCTGGACGTCGTCGATCGAGATCGACGAGGCCCGCTCAGGCTCGAGGCTCGGCGCCATCCGTACATATGGGGTGCGGGCGCGGTCGAGAGCCTCGAGCACCGGCAGGTCGTCAGTCATCGGCGGCAGCAGCAGGAACCCGTCAGGCCTGAGCGCCGCGATGGCGCTGACCACTGCGCCAGCCATGACATCGGTGCGGCTGTCATAGGGCTGGGCCACGACATGATAGCCCTCAGCCCGGCAGTACTGGATCGCCCCTTGCTGGAACTCGGCCACATAGGCGGGAATGATTTCCGGGATCAGCAGGCAGATCAGGAACGACCGCGATCCGGGAAGCCCCCGCGCGAAGACGTTACGCCGATAGCCAAGCGCAGAGACGGCGGCCTGCACCCTGTCCCTGGCCTCCGCGCTGACGTGGCGTTCGCCGTTCAGCACGCGAGATACGGTCATCACCGACAGGCCGGCCCATGCCGCCACGTCCCGGATCGTCGTCGTCACGCGTTCGAATCTCCGCCCGTCGGCCGGTTTGCCGACGGTCCTCACGCGCGGTTATAGCGCGGAAATCTGAAGGAAGCGGCCTCGTCGTATCAGACGAGGCCGCGCCCAAGACTAGTGCTGGCCTGCGTCGACGGCCTGCTCGGTGAGATCGAGCCGCGCCTTCCAAGGATCGGCCTTGGCGGCGGTTCCATCATTGGCCAGATCCAGAATCTGATCACTCGCCGGATCATAGACCGGCCAGGCCGGACGACCGTCGCCGTTAGGATCACCTGTTTTCGCGAAGGCCACCCAATAGGCGTTGGTGAGTTGCGCGATCTTGGCGTCGGAGGGGGTCAGGGCCTCGCCGTACTTGGCCTTGACCGTGTCGAACACGTACGGGATTTCCGTGGCGTGCGGAGCGCCTGGCCATTCCTTGCGCATCGACTCAGCGACATAGGAGAACCGGAAGACGTAGACCGGCCGCTTCAGATGCGACCAGGCCTTGGCCGCGAACCGCGCCGGCTCGACCATCATCTTGTCGCTGGCGACCAGCGACCCGACCGCGCCGACGCTGCCCGTGCCCTTGGGATCGTAGGCCGCCTGAGCCGCCGCTCGGTTCGCAGGCCCGAAGGGCGCGTAGATCTCATCCAAGGTCCGGGCCATCGAGATCCCGATGTCCATGCTGTTGGCGCCGACCATCAACGGGACATTGGCGCCGCCGCCGGCCCGGTAGATCCGTTCCGGCTCATCCACCACGATCAGGCCGTCGGTCATCGGCCCGGCGTAGGTCGGTGTGGGCGCGAACATGGTCATCAGGTTCAGATTGGCGATGACGGCGTCGGTCGGGAGCTTGCGCAGCGCGGCCAAGGCGGCGGCGTCCTCGCCTTCAATCCCAACGCTCTTGGCGAAGGCCAGCCCGACGGTCTCGCCCGAAGGCGGCGCCCCGGCGGTGGTCCCGCTGACGCGGCGACCGGGGGCCATGGTGCCCCGTCCGCCGCCGGACTCGACGATCGCCTTGTGGAACAGCCCCTTGGCCTCCGGCGTCGTCAGCAGGGTGTGGACCGAGAAGCCCCCCGCCGATTCTCCGAAGACCGTGACATTGCTTGGGTCACCGCCAAAAGCGGCGATGTTCCTCTGCACCCACTTGAGCGCGGCGATCTGGTCCATGAACCCGTAGTTGCCGAGCGGCCCCTTCGGGCTCTCCTTGCTGAGCGCGGGGTGGGCGAAGAACCCGAACCGGCCGAGGCGATAGTTGAAGCTGACGAGAACCACGCCCTGCTTGGCGAACTGGTCGCCGGCATAGACCTCCGGCGACGAACCGCCGTTCACGAAGCCGCCGCCATAGATCCAGACCATCACCGGCAGCTTGGCCTTGGAGGCCGCGGCCGGACGCCAGACGTTCATGACCAGGCAGTCCTCGGACGGCGCCGTCCCCAGGGGCGCTGCGTCGCTCGGGAACGGTTTCTGCGCGCAGTCATGGCCATACTCGGCCGCTGGGCGGATACCGCTCCAGGCCGGGGCCGGTTGCGGCGCGCGCCAGCGCAGGTCGCCGACCGGCGGGGCCGCGAACGGCACGCCCTTGAAGGCGGCAACCCCATCCTTGACCACGCCTTGGACCTGGCCGCTCTGGGTCCGAACCACTTCAGTCCGGGTCTCCGCAGCGTGCGCCCCGCTGCTCGCGAGGCCGACCACCAGGGCCGCGCCCAGAGCACTCATCTTGCCGTTCATAGCTTTTTCCCCAACGGCACGAGGCCGCGCTTTGTGTTTGTTTCTCATGGCTTCAGCAGCGTGGCGGTGACGCGCGAGGCGCCGTTCAGTCGCAGGTCCGCCGAGCTCGCGCCGACGGCGACGGCGTAATCGCCCGCCGAAACCCGCCAGCCCGGAGCCTTGACGTCGTACTCTGCCAACAGCCGCGGGTCGGCCGACACCTCGACCTTGCGAGTCTCGCCCGGCTTCAGCGCCACCTTCTTCCAACCGATCAGACGGCGTTGTTGACCAGGCGGGGTGGCGTAGACCTGCGCCACCTCCATGCCCTCGCGGGCTCCGGCGTTGGTCAGGGTGAAGCTCACCTTCAGCGTCTCCCCGCCTGCCACCTTCAAGCCGCCGTAGGTGAAGTGGGTGTAGGAAAGCCCATGGCCGAAGGGGAACAGCGGCTTTTGCCCGCGTGCCTCAAAGCCGCGATAGCCGACCTCCGAACCTTCCGGATAGGGCACGCTGAACAGCGGATCATTGCCGCCGAACAGAACGAACTTGAGCTCCGAGCCGGGGATCTTGGGACGCGGAAGCTGCGCCTCGCTTTGCGGGAAAGAGATCGGCAGCTTGCCGGACGGATTGACCTTGCCGAACAGGATGTTGGCGATGGCCTCCCCGCCCCGTTGCCCCGGATACCAGACCTCGAGCACGGCCCCGACGTTGGACAGCCAGGGCATCAACACCGGATTTCCGGTCTGCAGCACCACGATCGTGCGCGGATTGGCGGCTGCGACGGCGGCGATCAAGGCGTCCTGACCATCCGGCAGCGACAGGTTCGGCGCGTCCTGGATCTCGGTCTGCCATTGTTCGGCGAAGACGATGGCCACCTCGGCCTGCTTGGCCGCCGCTACGGCGGCGGCGATGTCCTGGCCGCCGGAGAAGCTGACCTTCGCACCCGGAGCCGCCGCCGCGATCGCCTTCATCGGCGACGAGGCGTGGTAGACGATCTTGAACAGGCCCCCGAAGGCGCCCTTGCCGGGAAGCTCCAAGGCCGATCCGCCATACGAAATCACCTGCGAGGATCCGGCCCCCGAAAGCACGCCCACGTCGGCATGGGCGCCGATCACCGCGATGGACTTGGCTTGGGCCGCCAACGGCAGCAATCCGCCCTCGTTTTTCAGCAGCACGGCGCCTTCCTCGGCGACCTTCTGGGCGACCGCGGCGTGGGCCGCCTTGTCGATGTCGCGCTTGACCGGCGGATGCTCGACCACGCCGACTGCATACATGCTGTGCAGGATCCGGCCGGCCATGTCGTCCAGCCGCGCCATTGGCACCTGGCCGCTTTCGACGGCGGCCTTCAACGGCGCGCCGAAGAAGTCCTGCTTGTCGAAGGTGTGGGCCGACTCCTGGTCCAGGCCGCCCATCGCGGCCTTCACCGTCGAGTGCACGCCGCCCCAGTCCGACATCACCCAACCCGGGTAGGCCCAGTCGCCCTTCAGCACCTTGTTCAGCAGGAAGTCGTTCTCACAGCCATACTCGCCGTTGATGCGATTATAGGAGCACATCACCGCGCCGGGCTTGCCGCGCTCGATGGCGATCTCGAACGCCAGCAGATCGGTCTCGCGCATCGCCTTCTCATCGATGTCGGAGCTCAGCGTCATCCGACCGGTCTCCTGGTCATTGATCGCGAAGTGCTTCACCGTCGAGATCACGTGGCGGCTCTGGATGCCGGCGATCGACTCCCCCGCCATGACGCCGGCCAGCAGCGTGTCCTCGCCGAGATATTCAAAGTTGCGGCCGTTGCGCGGGTCCCGCGCTAGATTGACCCCGCCGGCCAGCAGCACGTTGAAGCCTTTGGCGTGGGCCTCAGTTCCGATCATCGCCCCGCCGTCATGGGCGAGCTGCGGATTCCAGGTCGAGGCGGTGGCGAGGCCTGACGGCAGCGCCGTGGCCTGATCGCCCGGCCGCATATTGCCGCCGTTGGCGACGCCCAGGCTGGCGTCGCTCTCCTGCAAGGCCGGCACGCCCAGCCGCGACACGCCGGGAACATAGCCAGCCCCTCCCAGGGCCTCCTTCGGCGGCGTTGCATTCATCGGCGGCGGCGCACCCTTCAGGCTCGCGCCGAAATAGCCGTGCACCAGGGAGAGTTTCTCATCCAGGGTCATCTGACCGACCGTCGCCGCGGCTCGCTGAGCCGGCGCCTGGGTCCGATCCTGCGCTGCGGCCGAAGCCGTCCACGCCATTGCTGTGACAGCCACAAGTTCCACGCCACGCCGGCGCCATCGACGTTCGAGCATAGCTCGTTCCCCCCTCACGAACCGCTGAGCGGTTTCCTCGTCGCATTCACGGGCGCACATCCGCGCACCATGACGACGACCAATGCTGCGCCCACTCTGGTAACGTTGTCAATTCGCATTGCTCCGGCGCCCTTCGATGAGCCGGAACACGACCAGCCGGCCAGAAGACGAGACCCCGACGCGTGCGCGCCGGGGCCTCTGATCTTCCAGCGCTATTCCGCCGCCGCCGGGACTGGTCCCGCGCGCCGAGGTGAACGGCGCTCGGCCAGGCCCAGGACAACCTGGGTGATGGCCGGCAACACCAACAGGGTGAGCGCCGTGGCGGTGATCAGCCCGCCGATGACGACCATGGCCAGGGGCTTCTGCACCTCAGCCCCCGTGCCGCTGGCGAGCGCCATCGGGATGAAGCCGATAGCCGGGACAAGACCCGTCATCACCACAGGGCGCACCTTCTCCATCGCGCCTTCGATGATCGCCTGGGTGAGCGCCATCCCGGCCTCCAGACGCTGGCGGATGCTGCTCATCACCACCAGGCCGTTCAGGACCGCGACGCCCGCCAGGACGATGAAACCAACCGCCGCCGACACCGAGAAGTTGATCCCGCTCATAGCCAGTGCAAGGACCCCGCCGCCCAGTCCCAGCGGCACGGCGACGAACACCGCGATGGCCGGCGCGAACCCGCCAAGCGCCAGGTAGAGCAAAGCGAAGATCGCCGCGAAGCAGATCGGCACCACGATCGCCAACCGTTGGGAAGCGGCCTGCAGGTTCTGGAACTGACCGCCCCACTCGATCCACGTCCCCGGCGGCAAGGCCACGGCCTCCACCTTCGGGCGCGCTTCGGTGACGAACGAGCCGACGTCGCGACCACGGACATTGGCCTGGACGACCACCCGCCGTTTCCCGCCCTCGCGGCTGATCTGGTTGAGCCCCTCGACATAGCGGAACTGAGCCAGTTGGCTGAGCGGCACGGAGCCGCGCGAATGACCGCCTTCCTCCGGCAGCATCACCGGCAGCGCGCCCAGGGCGTCCAGATCGTTGCGGGTCGACTGCGGAACCCGGACCACGACGTCGAAGCGGCGGTCGCCCTCGAACAACAGCCCGGCCTCGCGCCCCGCCATCGCGGCGGCGACCGTGTCGGCCACCTCCTCAACGGTCAGCCCGAACCGCCCGATGGCCGCCCGGTCGAACCGGACGTCGAGGGCCGGCGCGCCACTCACCTGCTCCACCCGCACGTCAGCCGCGCCCGGCGTGGACTGCAACGCCGCGGCGATCCGAGCCCCTGTGGCGCTCATCTTATCGAGATCGTCGCCATAGATCTTCACCGCGACGTCGCCGCGCACCCCGCCGATCAGCTCGTTGAAGCGCAGTTCGATCGGCTGGCTGAGCTCGTAGCCCTGACCGATCAGCGCGTTGGCCTTGGCCTCCACGCGGGCGATCACCTCTTCCTTGGTCTTGACGTCCTTGGGCCACTCCTTCTGGGGCTTGAGGATCACGAAACCATCGGAGATGTTCGGCGGCATCGGATCGGTCGCGACCTCGGCGGTGCCGGTCTTGGAGAACATGTAGTCCACCTCCGGCAGGCTGCTGATCGCCTGTTCCACCCCCCGCTGCATCCGCAGGGATTGTTCCAACGACGTGGACGGTACGCGCTGTGAAGCGAGCGCCAGGTTCTTCTCATCAAGCTGGGGGATGAACTCCTGCCCCAGGAAGGTGAAGGCCACGCCGCAGAGGACGAAGACGCCCGCCGCCGCTCCGATGAACGGCCAGGGCCGAGCCACGGCCTGCCGAAGGACCGGCTCATAACGCTGCTTGATCTTGGCGATGGCCCAGACTTCCTTCTCAGCCACCTTGCCCCGGATCAGCAGCGCGACCATCGCGGGGACGAAGGTCAGCGACAGGACGAACGCTGCGGCCAAGGCCAGCATCAAGGTGATCGCCATCGGCGAGAAGGTCTTGCCCTCGACGCCGGTGAAGGTGAGCAGCGGGGCGAACACCAGGAAGATCACCCCTTGGCCGTAGACAGTCGGGCGGATCATCTCCTGGGAGGCCAGCATGGTCTCCTCCAGCCGCTCCCGAAGATTGAGCAGCCGGCCTTCGAGGTGCTGTCGCTCGGCCAGGCGGCGCAGGCAGTTCTCGATGATGATCACCGCCCCGTCGACGATCAGGCCAAAGTCGAGGGCGCCCAGGCTCATCAGGTTGCCGGAGACCCCGAGCGTGTTCATCCCGATGCCGGTCATCAAGAACGAGATCGGAATGATCAGCACCGCGATCAGCGCCGCGCGGACATTGCCGAGCAGGAAGAACAGCGCGATCGCGACCAGGACCGCGCCTTCGAACAGGTTGCGCTGAACCGTGGCGATGGTGGCGTTGACCAGCTTGGAGCGGTCCAAGGTCGGCGTGACCTTCACCCCGACCGGCAACGACTTTTCGACGGTCTGGAGCTTTTCGCCCACCGCCTTGGCGACGGTGCGGCTGTTTTCGCCGATCAGCATCAAGGCGGTGCCGACCACCACCTCGTGGCCGTTCATGCTGGCGGCGCCGGTGCGCAGTTCGCCGCCGATCCTGACCGCCGCCACGTCCTGCACCCGGACGGGCACGCCGCCTCGCGTGGCGATGACGGCGTCCGAAATCTCGTTGATCGAGCGGATGCGGGCGTCGGCGCGAACCAGATAGGCCTCGCCGCCGCGCTCCAGGAAATTGGCGCCGACCGACAGGTTCGCGGCCTCGAGGGCCTTGGCCAGTTCGGAGAACGACACGCCATAGGCGCTGAGCTTCACCGGATCGGGTTCGACCAGATACTGTTTCTGGAACCCGCCGATGGAGTCGACACCGGCCACGCCGCGCACGGTGCGCAGTTGCGGACTGATGATCCAATCCTGCACGGTCCGAAGATAGGCCGCGCGCGCCACGTCATCGGTCAGGCGCTCGCCTTCAGGCGTCAGGAAGGCGCCGTCCGACTGCCAGCCGGGCTGGCCGTCCTTGGCCTTTGCGCCCTTCCCGCCCGGATTAGCGAAGTCCACGGTGTACATGAAGACTTCGCCCAGCCCCGTGGTCACCGGGCCGATCTGCGGCTGAACCCCTTCAGGCAGGTCGTCGCGCGCCTGGGCGAGCCGTTCGCTCACCTGCTGGCGGGCGAAATAGAGGTCGACGTTCTCCTTGAAGACCGCCGTCACCTGCGAGAAGCCGTTCCGCGACACCGAACGCGTGGTTTCCAGGCCGGGGATGCCGGCCAGCGCTGTCTCCACCGGGAAGGTCACCCGCTTCTCGATCTCGACGGGCGACAGTCCCGGATCGACGGTGTTGATCTGCACCTGATTGTTGGTGATGTCGGGCACCGCGTCGATCGGCAACTTCGAGAGTTGCCAGACGCCGATCCCCGAGATGATCGCGACAATGAAAATGACTGCCCAGCGCGCCCGGACGGAAAGGGCCATGAGACCTGCGATCATGACCTAATGCCCCTCGCCTTCGCCCTTGCCGAGTTCGGCTTTCAGCAGGAAGGCGTTGCGGGCGGCGATGACCTGCCCCGCCGCCAGCCCGCTGACGATCTCGGCCCGCCCGGCGCTGCGCTGCCCAACCGTCACCGGCCGCGCCTCGAAGCCCGCGGCCGTGCGCACGAACACCACGTCATGGCCCTCGACGCTCTGGACGGCCTCATCGGGAACCACGATCGCCTTCGACCCGCTGGCGACGCCCGGGATGATGCGAGCCCGCACCGATTGACCCGGCTGCAGTCCGTCCGGAGACACGTCCAACACCGCGGTCGCCGCGCGCGTCTCGGCGTTCAGCCCCGGCGTGATCGACCGCACCTTGCCTTCAATCGCCCTCCCGTCCGCCGTCTCGATGACGGCGCGGTCACCCGGCTTGATCCTCGGCGCGTCCATGTCGGCGATTGAGGCCTCGACCTGGATCAGCTTCGGATCGGCGATCCGGAAGAGTTCGGTCTCCGGCTGGACAAAGGCGCCCAGGTTCGCGGTCGACGCGGTGATCTGGCCTGAGATCGGGCTGGCCACGATGACCCCGCGGCCATCGGCCGTGACGTTCGCCGCCCCGGCGGCGACCTGCGCGCGGCGGGCCTCTGCATTGGCAGCCGCCGCCTCCGCCTGCGCCTGCTCATAGTCCTGCCGGGCCGAGACCCGCTGCTCGAACAGACGGCGTTCACGCGCCAGGGTCGTCTGGGCCAGGGTCGCGCGGGCTGCGGCCACCGAACGGTCAGCGGCGATCTGCGCCGCCTCGCGGCTCTCGACCACGGCCAAGGCTTCACCGGCGCGGACCGGATCGCCCAGTCGCTTGTAGATGCGGGTCACCGCCCCAGCGGCGCGGGCCGTCAACACCGCCTCGCCTCCTGGCGTGGCCGCGACCGTGCCTTGCGTGAGGATCTCCCCCGCAAAGCCGCCGGCCGAGACCGGTTGGACAACGATGCCGGTCGCCTGGATCGCTCCGGCTTCCATCACGACGACCCCGGGTTCGCCTTCTTCATGCTCGGCTTCAGCAGCGGCGGCGACTGCGGTGACCGGTTTGCCGTCGCTCAGCTTCGCCAGGCTAAAACCGCCCAGGCCGGCGAGGATAACAGCGGCCGCCACACCGCCGTAGAGGCGGGATTTGTCTTGCTTCACGGTTGTTCTCCAAAGGGCGCGCGGCCTTGCAGGCGCGCAAGCACGGCCTGGGCGCTCAGGCGCTCCAAGGCTGCATCCAAGGTTTGGGCGCGGGCGTCGGCGAGCGCCCGACGGGCGCCCAGCAGTTCGACGAGGGCGAGCTTGCCGCCCTCGTATCCGATGCGGGTCAGGCGATAGGCTTCCTCCGCCGTCCGCTCCCCCTCTCGCGCGGCGACCAGCCGGCTGTCGGTGGCGGCGACACGGGCGACACCCGCCCTGGCGCCGGCTTCAGCGTCGAGCCGCGCGGCCTCCAGCCGGGCCTCGGCGGCGCTTAGCTCGGCCTGCGCCGCCCCAATGTTTCCCCGGTTGCGGTCAAACAGCGGGAATGGCGCCGAGACGCCGGCGACCATCGCGGTCGTGTCGTCTTCCTGAAACCTGCGCACGCCGAGCGAGATGGAAAGATCCGGCGTCGCCCGGGTGCGTTCGACCCGGATCCGCCGGGCGGCGGCTTCACGCTCGGCCTGGGCGGCGAGGTAGCCTGGGCTAGCCAGCGGATCGAGCGGCGAGATCGTGAGCTTCCGATCGGCCTGCGCCAACAGGCTCGTGGAGATCGAACTGAGCGGCGTCGGCGCTCCGGCCAGGACGGTCAGCGCCCCGAACGCGGTCGCCCGCGCCGCCCGCGCCTCGTCGAGCCCGGCCCTGGCGGCCTGGACCGCGGCCATCGCCTGGACGCGACGCAGATCGGCCTCCCGTCCGGCCTCCACCAAGGCGCTCGCAACCCTGGCGTCCTCCTCGGCGAGAGCCACGGCTTCCGTCGTGAATTCAACGCGGCGCTCGGCCGCCTCAGCCCCCGCATAGGCGGCTGCGAGATCGTAGGCGAAGGCTGCGCCGGCCTCGGCGGCGCGGCGGCGCGCAGCCTCGACCTCAGCCCGGCCGGCCTCGACACGGGCTCCGCGCTTGCCGCCGAGTTCCAGGGTCTGTTCAAGGCTCGCCGTGGTCTCGGCCAGGCTTGAGCCCTTGTAGGGACCGGACCCGGAAAAATTCTCGATCTCGACGCCCAAGATCGGGTTGGGCCGGGCGCCCGCCTGGTGGGCCAACCCGGTCGCACGGGCGATCTCGGCGCGCGCTTCGGCCAAGCGCGGCGACGTCGTCTGGGCCTGGCGGAGCAGTTCTGGGTAGGGCGGCGCAGGGTCGGCGGACGCCGCGCCCGCAGACAGGGCGACACCTGCCATGACCGCGCAAAGCGGCCACCGGCGATAGGGGGAAGTCATGGAAATCCTCGCGTGATGACGGATGAGACGCGCGCAGGCGCGCGTAGTCCGTCAGGCGCGTGGAGGTCGCTCGAGTCCGGCGGGAGCTCGGGAAGCGTGGCGCGTGGAAGGCGGCGCCAGATAGTGCTGATCGAGCGGGCTCAATTCAGTGGTGGTCTCGACCGCGAGCACCCCGAACCCAACACCGTGGTGGCAATGGCCATGGGGACAGGCCGCCGACGAACCGCCCCCGTGACCGTCGTCCGGATGGTCGCTGGAGGGCAGGACATGGTCCTGCTGCGACGTAGCAACCGCGGCTTCACTGTCCGCCTCGCAGAGGACGGCGTCGAGGATCGGGGCCGCCAACAAGGTCGTCAGCAGGCAGACGGCCATCAGGCCGCCGAGCTTGCGCCACCATGTTTTGAGTCCCGTCATCGCGGCGTCTATAGCTGCGACGTCGATGGGCGGGAATGCGTTACAAAATCACGGTTCGCCTCGGTCGACTTGGCTTCACGAAGCTCCTGACGCGCCTGGGCCGTGATCTGCCAGGCTGAGCGCAGGAACACCGCGGCGAGCAGCACGCCGACCAGCAAGTCGGGCCAGCGCGACCCGGTCACGCCGACCGCGACGCCGGTCGCCGCCACCGCCAGGCACTGGATCATGTCGTTGCGGGTGCAGAGCCAGACCGAACGAACATTGGCGTCGCCGTTGCGGTAGCGAACCAGGAGCAGCGCCGCCAACAGGTTGGCGGCCGCACCGAACAGGCCAAGACCGGAGATCACGCCGGCCTCCGGCGTCGCGCCGCTCAGGGCCCGCCAGATGGCGAAACAGAGGATGCCAGCAGCCATCGCCGCCAAGCTGGCGCTCTTGATCAAGGCCGCGCCGGCGCGCACCTGGACGCTCCTGCCGATGGCCCAAAGGCTGAGGGCGTAGGTCGCCGCATCGGCCGCGAAATCCAGGGTGTTGGCCGCCAGCGACGCCGAACCGGCCATCAGGCCGCCGACCGCGACAACCGCGAAGCCGACCAGGTTGATGGCGATCACGCCCATCAGGGCGCGGCGATAACCGACGGAGGCGCCGTCGAAGACCACCGCATGGCCGCAACCGCATCCGCTGGCTGGCGACTCAGACTTGGTCTCGGGAGATGAGGTACAGCTCGACATGAGCCCAACCTGCATCCTCTAGCCACTAGAGGATCAAGCCCCTATTTTCAGGAACCGCAACCGGACGCCTCGCCCATGTCTCAGCTCTCCATCGGCGCCCTCGCCAAGGCCACCGACGTCAAGGTCACGACGATCCGGTTCTACGAGCAGATCGGCCTGCTGCCCCAGCCCTCGCGCGCCGCCAACGATCGACGGATCTATGACGAGCGGACCCTGAGCCGCCTGGCCTTCATCAAGCACGCTCGCCAACTGGGCTTCGCGGTCGACGCCATCCGCACCCTGCTGCAGCTCTCCGATGACCCCGAACAGCCGTGCGAACAGGCCAACATCCTGGCGGCCGAGCAACTGGCGGCGGTGGACAGCAAGATCGCGCGGCTGCAGGCCCTGCGCGGCGAACTGCAGCGCGTGGTCTCGGCGGCTTGCCAGGGGCGGGTTTCCGACTGCCGCGTGATCGAGGTCCTGAGCGATCACCGCCATTGCGGGGGCGAGCACGATGCACCCGCCCCTCTGGCGTCCTAGGTCCGCGCGTAGTCGTCCTCGTAACGGACGATGTCGTCTTCGCCGAGATAGGCGCCCGATTGAACCTCGATGACGCTGAGCGGCTGGTCGCCCGGATTGGCGAGCCGATGACGCGCGCCCAGGGGGATGAAGACAGACTCGTTGGCCCGGACCGTCACGTCCCGGTCGCCGATAGTCGCCAGCGCCACGCCGCTGACCACGACCCAGTGTTCGGCGCGGTGAGCGTGACTTTGCAGGGAGAGCTTGCAGCCGGGCGCCACGGTGATCCGCTTGACCTGGAATCCGTCGCCGCCGAGCACGGTCTCGTACCAACCCCAGGGCCGACGCACCCGCCGCGCCTGGGTGGCGGCCTCGCGTCCCGCGGCGCGCAGGACTTCGACAATCCGCCCGACGTCCTGGTCGACCGTACGGTCGGCGACCAGCACGGCGTCAGGCGTCGCCACCACGATCAGATCATGCACGCCGAGCGTCGCGACCACGGGCCCGTCGCTACGCACATAGGAGTTGGTCGTCGCCTCGGCGAAGGCTTCACCAACCAGCACATTGCCCGCCGAGGTCTTCTCGCCGAGCTCCCACAGCGTCGACCAGGCCCCGACGTCGGTCCAATCGAACCGGGCCTTCACCACAGCCAGCCGGTCGCTGCGCTCGATCAGCGCGTGATCCAGCGAGATCGAAGGGCCGCCGGCGAAGGCGGCTTCCTCCAGCCGCACGAAATCCAGGTCGCGCCGCGAGGCGTCCAGCGCCGCTTTCGCCGCGGCCAGGACGGCGGGCGCCAATCGCTCGATCTCGTCGAGAACCAGTCGCGCCGGCGCCAGCAGCAGGCCGCTGTTCCACAGATAGTCGCCGGTCTTGAGCAACGCCTCGGCCGCCGCCAGATCGGGCTTCTCGATGAACCCCGCGACCCGCCAAGCCTCGTCGCCCTGCCCCATCGGCGCGCCAACACGGATATAGCCGTAGTCCGGGACCGGCGAGGTCGGATCGATCCCGAACAGCACCAACGCGCCCTGTTCGGCGATGGCCGCCCCGATCTCCACCGCGTGAAGGAACTGCGCCCTGTCGCCCACGACGTGATCGGCGGGCGTCACCAGGATCAGGGCGTCAGGATCGCGATCAAGCGCCAACAGCGCGGCCACGACGGTCGGCGCGGCCGTGTTGCGGCCGCAGGGCTCCAGGGCGATCAGCGGGTCCCCAACGCCGATGACGCGAAGCTGCTCTGCGATCGTGAAACGGTGCTCGACATTGGCGACGACGATCAACGGCTCGAAGCGGGCCGGATCGGACACCCGCGCCGCGGCCATCTGCAGCAGCGTCTGCTCGCCGGTCAGCGAGAGCAGCTGCTTGGGATGACTTTCGCGCGAGGCGGGCCATAGGCGCGCGCCCGCTCCGCCGGACAGCAATACCGGGAAGATCCTGGAACGGCGCGTACTCACGAAACCCTCTTCTCGACCGGCGCCGATTCATGAGCGCTCCATCCAGCATATGACACAGCGGCGGCAGGAACGTGCCCCAATAGGCGTTCTGCGCCGGGACCTACTCGATGGTGGTGTTGATGGTCATCCCGGCCTTCAGGGCCAAGGTGACCGGGGTCTTCTCGACCACCTCGGCCAAGCGCTGCACCTGGCCCTCGTCCAGCCCCTCGTCGAAGCTCACCACGCGCTCAATCACACGTTGGCCGTCGATGATGCGCAGCGTCAGCGCCACGTGGACGCCGACCGGCGGCCACGCCTTATGCTCGCAGTACATTCGCAACGTGATCGCCGAGCACGCCCCAAGCCCCGACAGGACGTAGCCGAACGGCGAGGCCCCGGCGTCCGCGCCGCCAAGTCCCTTGGGTTCATCGGCCGTCAACCGATGATGGCCCGCCGCGATGGCCACCGCGTAGGGCGTCTCTCCAAGATCGGCGTGGACCGAGGCGATGATCATCTCTCCAGGCGCGCTCATGGCGGCTCCTCCGTGCCGGGCTGACGGCCCCTACCCCGCGCCATGGGACGGGGCGCCGTCAAGGCGTCCTACCTTGCCCGCACAAAGAAAGACCCCGGCGGCTTGGGAGCCGCCGGGGTTGAGGATACCGGGGGGTGATCGAGGGTTGGCTTCGGATCAGAATTTGAAGCGGATACCCGTGGTGTAGTAGCGGCCGACCACGTCGTGGATGGCCAGGACCGCCGGATAGCTGATGCCCGGCTGATCCCGCGCCGGGGCGAACGGCGGCGCGCGATTGAACAGGTTGTTGATCGTGATGAAGGCGTCGAGATCGCGGCCAGCCACCTCGAACTTGTAGGTCACGGTCGTGTCCACGTAGGTGATGTCCGGGATCGTATTGTCCGCGAACACCAGGGCCGGATCGTTGGTCCGCTTCAGCTTACCGATGTAACGCGCCTGGAGGTTCACCGAGAGCGGGCCGTCGGTGTAGTTCGCCACGACGTTGAACCGGTCGATCGGCGCGCCGCCATTGACGATGCGAGGATCAGCGCCAGCGGCCTGGACCGGAGCAGCCGTCGCCGTGGTCTTGGTCTTACGGGTCGGGTTGTAGCTGCCGATCAGTCGCAGATCGAGGGTCGCTTCAGTGTCGTAGAACTTGTCCAGCTGCAGCCGGTAGGCCGCCTCGTAGTCGATGCCGTGATAGTAGGCCATCGCCTGGTTGAACGGGGTCGAGCGCACCGAGATCGGGAAGTTGTTCGGCGAGCGATCCGAGAACGGACCCGGCCGGACGATGTTGGCGCACAGCGGCGAGGTCCCGTTGCTCCGCTCGCACTCCTCGTTCGAGAAGGTCGTGCTGATGTTGGTGATCACGTCGCTGATTTCGATGTTGTAGTAGTCCAGCGAGGCGCTGAAGCCTGGGATGTAGCGGGGCTGCCAGACCACACCGACGGTGTAGGTGTTGCCTTCTTCCGGCGTCAGGTTCGGGTTGCCGCTGGAAAGGCTGATCGCCGTCTGGTTGACGTTGGTGTGGATGTCGTTGAACGGCCCACGCCCGGCGGAGTCGCCAGCGAACAGTTCGTACAGCGTCGGCGCCCGGATATCGCGCGAGCGGGTGTAGCGGAAACGCAGCTCTTCGATCGGCTGGTAGCTGACGCCGATCTTCCAGGTCGTGACGCCGCCGCTGGTCGAGTAGTCGGTGTAGCGGGCCGCGGCGTTGACATCGAGGCTGTAGACGAAGGGCAGGTCCTTGAAGACCGGCACCTGGGTTTCGACGAAGACTTCCTTGATGTTGTACTCGCCGTCAGCCTTGCCGACGTTCGTCGAGGCGGTCCGGTTCAGGTAGGTGTTGACGTTGGTGCGCAGGCCCACCAGCGAAACCGGGCTAGCCGGATCGGAGTTGGTGGTCTGGTGCAGCTCTTGCTTGCGGTACTCGGCGCCGGTCGCGAAGCTGACCACGCCGGCCGGCAGGGTGAACAGCTCACCCGAGATTTCCGCCGAGACGACGTCCATCTTCTGGGCGATCTGATACTGCGAGACCCCCATGACATAGTCGTTCTGGGCCTGGGTGACCGCGCCGTCCCCGAAGATGTTGATCGGGATACAGTCGTCCTGCATGCCCGGATTGGTCTGGGTGATCCGGCAAACGATGTTGCCGTTCGGGCCGCGAACGGCGTCGAGGGCGGCATACCAGTTGCGATTGATCAGGTTGCCGAAGTGGGTGACGCGAACCCGCGAGTCGCCGTGGCCGTAGGTGGCCTTCCAGCGATAGTCGCCCAGGTTCCCCTCGGCGCCGGTCAGGAAGGTGTAGACGTCGTTGAGCGTATTCACCCACTTGTAGTCGAGGTCGCGCCCGATCCGGCCGCCGATGAAGCTGGTGTAGCCGGCGGCCTCCATGGTCTGGCGCACGCCGTTCGGCAGGAACGGGTTCTCGGTGAAGATCCGGAAGTCGCCGAGCTGGGTGCCCGAGCCCACGGTGTTGAAGCGGTTGAACGACTCCGCGAAGGTCAGCTGGGCGAACAGCTTGATGTCCGGGGACACTTCGTAGTCGATCCGGCCGAACAGCTGATCGGTGATGATCTTGCCGGTCAGGGCGTGACCGACGATGGCCGCGCCATCGCTGTTGTAGGAGTAGTTGCTGGTCCCGGTCGGGATGCCCGAGTTGAACGGCACGAGCTGGCCGTTCGGCAGGAAGTGATAACCGCGCAACGGGTTGCCGGCGTTCATCGAGGCGGTGTTGTTGTTGATCACCGTCCCGTAGGTGGCCGAGATATAGGCCGTGTCACGATAGGCGCGGATCGGGTTGGCCGCGGTGCCCTGGCCCGCGACGATCCAGTTGTCGTCACCGTTCGGGCGCTTGGCGTTGTCCGAAATCCCGTCGCGCTCATAGTGCTCGGCGCTGAACAGGACGTGCAGTTTATCGGTGATGTTCGCGCCGGCGGCGATGCCGAAGCGCCACGAGGCGTCGTCCTTGTAGTCGGAGATCCCGGCTTGGGCGACGCCCTTCACGCCGGTGAACTTGGTGTCGAGGATGAAGTTGATGACGCCCGACACGGCGTCGGAACCGTAGGCCGCCGAGGCGCCGCCGGTGACGACGTCGACGCGCTGAACCAGCAGCTGCGGAATGATGTTGGTGTCGACGGTGCCGTCATAGCTGGTGGGCGGGACGCGCTGTCCGTCGAGCAGGACCAGGCCGCGGATCACGCCGATGCCGCGCAAGTTCAGATAGTTGCCGGCCGCCGGGCTCGTCGCCGAGGCGCCGGGGTTGCCGGCGCTGCGCGAGTTGGCGAATTGGGGAAGCTGGTTCAGACCATCGGGGATGCTGGCCGGCGCGGACTTGGCCAAGGCTTCGGTCGTCGCGACCGTAACCGGCGTGGGCGCAGCCGTGCCGTCGCTGACGATGCGCGAGCCGGTGACGATGACTTCTTCGACGTCCTGCGCCGCGGCGCTTTGGGCGAAGGCCCCGTTGGCCATCGCGAGGGTCGAGGCCCCCACGAAGAGCGCAGTAGTAAGGCGATGATAGTTCAAGAATTCCTCCCGAGATCCTGGCGTCTTGCCCCTCGCCGCGCAAGCGCAGGCGCAGGCTTACGCCCGCGTTCCACGCTCGCCTCGTGGCGATGGTTTTCGAGTAGCTTGCGCTTCCCCCGTTTGCGTCCTCGACCTTGTGGCCGAGCGGCGCTCCCTTGATGACTGTATACAGTATTCTGCACTCAGGCCGTCAAGGGCACTCTGTATACAATTTGACCAGCGTTCGCTCGGGCTACGCCTTTGGGTTGGAGTGCGACACGAATGTCACACTTCGACGACGATTCCGCGAAAACGAGGCGTTGGAGGCC
Organism: Phenylobacterium sp. Root700; assembly: GCF_001429025.1. Classification (GTDB taxonomy): domain Bacteria; phylum Pseudomonadota; class Alphaproteobacteria; order Caulobacterales; family Caulobacteraceae; genus Phenylobacterium. Next base: position 184,939 of record NZ_LMHT01000022.1, read on the forward strand.
AAAATCCACGGTTTCACGGCCACCACCCATGCCTCTCGGCACGATGGCGTCCGCCGACTTAGCCCGGCTTGCCTTGAAGACAACGGGGAACTGGCCGTCCGCTGCTCGCGGCCGGCCACCGATCACCACCTATGCTTGTCTCACTCCGTTTTGAACGGAGCCGATGGCTAGATCTTGAGCTTGCGCGCCTTGATAGGGACCCGCGCCAGCCGGCGATTGGACGACATGTAGAGATAGCCGTCGCCGCCGAGCTCGCAGTTCGACACCACGTCGTTCAGGCGGATGTTGCCCAGACGCCGGCCGCCCGGCGCGATCACCGCGATACCATCGCGGCAGGACACCCAGACGTTCCCGACCTGGTCGACCTTGAGGCTGTCGCCCCCCATGATTCCGCTCGCCGCGCGGTCCACGAACAGGCGATCCCCCACCGATTCGCCAAGGGCGTTGAGGCTCACCGCCACCCAGCCCTTGGTCCGATCGGTATGATAGAGCGTGCGGCCGTCCGGCGAGATACCTACCCCGTTCGGGACCTCGGCCTTGGCGATCAGCGACACGGTGTTGTCCGGCGCGACCCGGAAGACCCCGGTGTAGTCCATCTCGCGCAGCGGCGAGCGCAGGCCGTCTTTCAAACCGTAGGGCGGGTCGGTGAAATAGATCGAGCCGTCGACCGGCGAGACGCACAGGTCGTTTGGGCTGTTGAACCGTTTGCCCTCGAAGCGGTCGGCGATGACGCTCTTGCGCTTGGTCTTCAGGTCGATATGCCCGATGCAGCGGTTGCCGCTGTCAGCCACCACCAGGCCTCCGCGCCCGAGGAACAATCCGTTGGTCCCCGGCTCCGAGAGGTTGGCCGCGACGGCGTCGCCCTCGTAGCCCGAGGGCTTCAGCCAGGCCGAGCCGCCGTCCTTCGCCGACCAGCGGGTGATGATGTTGGTCCGCGGATCCGACACCAGGACATGGCCGCCCTTGCCGCCCACCCAGACCGGCCCCTCGCTCCAGACGAAACCGCCTTGGACCTCTTCGACCACGGCGTCGGCGTCGATCAAGGCGTCCAGCGCCAGATCCAACCGCTCGACCTTGCCGACGACCGGATAGGTGGTTTGCGCATGGGCTATTGCCGGCGGCGCCATGGCGGCGCCGGCGGCCAGCACGGCCCGCCTGGAGAGACTGGTCATGCCTATTGCTCCGCCTTGATTTGACTGTCGGGCAAGGTGAAGGCGTAGAGCGTGTCCCCTGCCCCCATCAGCAGCCACTGCTTGCCGTCCAGCATGTAGGTCATGGGACCGTTCGATTGGTTGGCCGCGGCCTTGTAGTGCCAGAGGATCTCGCCGTCGTTGGCGCGATAGCCGATGATGTTGCCCTGGTCGTCGCCGGTGAACAGCAGGTTGCTGGCCGTCGAGATCAACCCCGGACCGATGGTGGTGCCGGCCGAGCGGACATTCGGATAGACGTGCTCCCACCGGCGCTTGCCGGTCAGGGGATCGATGGCCATCAGCACCCGCTGCGCCTCGCCGACGCTGGGTCCGCCAGTACCGGCGTAACCGGCCGGGATCGGGCTGGTGTCGAGCTTGTAGTAGAGCGTCATCCCCCGGATCGTGTTCACGTAGAACAGGCCAGTGGTCTCGCTGAAGGTCGGATTGTACCAGTTGGTCGGGTTGTTATTGCTGATCGAACCCTCGACCTTCGGGTCGTTGTCACGGTCCGAGATCGGCTCTCCAGTGACCTCGTTGCGCCCCTTCACCCACTTGATATCGTCGATATAGGGCTGCGAGACGAGATACTTCCCGGTCTCCCGGTCGACGGTGACGAACCAGCCGGAGCGGGCGGCGAAGGACATCAGCTTGCGCGGCTTGCCGTCGATCACCCGGTCGAACAGCACCGGCACCTGGGTGTTGTCGAAGTCGTGGGTGTCGTGCGGCATCGGCTGGAAATGCCACTTCAGCTTACCGGTTTCGACGTCCAACGCGATGATGGTGGCGGTGTAGAGGTTGTCGCCCAGCCGCCCTTGGCCGGCATAGACCGGGTTGGCGTTGCCGGTGCCCCAATAGATCATCTTCAGCTCGGGATCGTAGGATCCCGGCATCCAGGTGCCGCCGCCGCCGCGCATCGAGGCCGCGACGTTGGGCCAGGTCTCGATCCCCGACTCGCCCTCGCCCGGCGTGGTCCAGAATTTCCATTGCTCGGCCCCGGTTTCCGGGTCCAGGGCCATCAGGAAGCCGCGGATATCCATGGCGTCGCCGCCGACCCCGACCAGCACATGGTTTCCGGCGATGATCGGGGCGGAGGTGGAGAAGTACTGCTCGCGGGCGTTGGCGATCTCCTTGCGCCAACGCTCTTTGCCGGTCGAGGCGTCCAGGCAGATGACCCAGTTGTCCGGGCCCAGGAAATAGATCCAGTTCTTGTACATCCCGACGCCGCGATTGCCGACGAGATGGCCGCCCTTGTCGACCCAGGTGTACTGCCAGAGCCGCTCGCCGGTCCGCGCATCCAGGGCGTAGACCAGGTTCGGCAGGGTCACATAGAGCACCCCGTTGACCATCAGCGGCGTGCCCTTGAGCACGGGCACAGGCGAGCCGCGTTGCGGCCCCACGTCGCTGAACTTGGCGGTCCAGGCCGGGGCCAGGGTGTCGACGTTCTTCTCGTCGATCTGGGTCAAGGGCGAGAACCGGCGGCCGGTATAGTCGCCGTGATGGGTGGGCCAGACGTCGACGGGCGGCTTGCCCAGGGTCGACATGTCCAAGGTGTTGGCGGCGAGCGGCGTGGCGCTCAGCAGCACGGCGAGCGCGCAGGCGCCCAGGGCGGCGAGTTTCGCGCTCACTTCAGCGTCTCCAGATAGGTCGTGACGTTGCTCATGTCCTGGTCCTTCAGCGTCCGGGCCAGTTCGCGGTGGGCGGCCAGCGGGTCCTTGATCTCGACCTTGACGGCCTTGGTCCGGGCGAACGGCCGCACCGCGCCGGCTGCATCCACGATCACGATGCGGAAGTCGTCGACCTGCCTGACACGGCCCTCGAACCTGCCCTGCGGCGAGGTCACCACCGCCTGGAAGGCGCGCGGGCCATCGGCCGGATCACGGGGCGGGAAGATCCAGTTTCGCTGCAGGTCGAGCGGCCGGTACTTGGCGCCGATCCCCTTCAGGTCACCGGTCACGGAATGGCAAGTGGTGCAGTTCCTCTGGACGAAAGCCGCGCCCTTCTTCTTGTCGCCAACCAGGATGTTGTTGGTGTTCTCGTAGGTGCCGCGGTTGGCGACGCTCTCCACCTCGTGGTGCAGATACTCGGTGACGTCGGTCAGATCGCGATCGCTGAGCGTGCCGAAGCTCGGCATGCCGCGCTCCGGGCGGCCGGTCTTGAGGAACGGCGTGAGCTTCTCGCCGTGATCGTCGTCCAGCACCACCGACGAATGGATGAGGCTTGGTCCCATCCCGCCACGAGCGGTCGCGCCATGGCAGGCCGCGCATTGCGCTTCGTACAAGGGTTTCCCACGGGCGGCCGCCACGGCGTCGGGCTCGACGCCCAGGCCCAGGAACTCCCGGGTGGACTGGGCCCGCCCCGCGGCCCCGCCGCCGCGCCCGCCCTGCGCCGCCGCACCTTCCGGCGGCGGTGGAGGATCAGCGGCCCACGCCGCTCCCGCCGCCATGAGTAGCCCGGCGGACAGCAAAAGGAGACGGCGCATGCGGTGCTCTATGGCTATATTGAACTTTGTATACAGTTCGTCCGTCTAACCCCTTCAAGTCAAGGCCGATTTCTGAACGCCCCACGCCGCCCTCAGGCCCCGCACCGCCCCAGCCTTGAGATGACGCGCCAAAGCCTCTGTAATCCCGCCCCTTCCAGCTGATGCTAGGGAAAGTCGCCATCCAGCTTCGAACCGATGGATCGCACCTGCTAGGCTGCGGCGGAGATAGGGAAACCCATGATGAGTCGTCTTCCAACCGCCCTTGGGGCTCTCCTGGCCGTCGCGATCTCGGGGGCCGCCCAGGCCGAGCCGACGCAGATCGTCGTGCGCGCGATCAGCAAGGACGCCAAGTTCATCGGCGACAGCATGGGCGGGGCTCGCGTGACCCTGACCGACGCCCGGAGCGGCCGCGAACTGGCCTCGGGCCTCATCAGCGGCGGAACCGGCGACACCGGGCGGATCATCGTCGCTCCCCGCGTGCGCGGCGCGGCGCTGTCGACGCCCGAGGCCGCCGCGTTCCGCGCCACTCTCGACCTTGACCACCCGACCCTGGTCAAGGCGCAGGCTGTCGGTCCGCTCGGCAAGCCCGGTGCCCAAATCACCGTCACCTCGATGATGTGGCTGCTGCCCGGCCAGCCCGTGGCCGGTGACGGCTGGCTGCTGGAGTTTCCCGGCCTGGTGGTGGAACCGACCTGGACCAGCCAGGGCAACGGCCTGCGGATCGACGCCAAGGTCACCTTGATGTGCGGCTGCCCGATCGAACCTGGCGGCCACTGGGACGCGGCGAAATACGACGTGCGCGCGACCCTGCTGGACGGCGACAAGACCGTGGCTGCAACCAAGCTCTCCTACGCCGGAAAGCCTTCGACCTTCGCCGGCGACCTGCCCAAGCCGAAGGCTGGCGCCTATCGGCTGCTGGTCACCGCGACCAACGCCGACACCGGCAATACCGGCGTCGTCGAGCAGTCCCTGAGCCTCGCTCGATGAAAAATCACCATAGGGCGTAACGCTTCACCAACCTTGGTCGGTCACGTTGGCCTCGGGAAGACGCCCTGCGAACGCACCGCTACGCCTTCGCTCCCTTGGAACCGAGGCTCGTCATGTCGCTGAACAGCGTCAATACGAACACGGGCGCGATGATCGCGCTCCAGAGCCTCAACGCGATCAATAACGAGTACGCCCAGGTTCAACGTCGGATCTCGACGGGCCTGAAGATCGCCAGCGCCAAGGACAACCCCGCGATCTGGGCCATCGCCCAGAACATGCGCGGCGAATCCAAATCCCTCGACGCTGTAATGAGCTCGCTGCAACGCGGCCAATCCGTCGTCGACACCGCCCTGACGGCCGGCGAGTCGATCTCCGACATCCTGTCTCAGATGAAGGAAAAGGCCCTGGCCGCCACGGAGGATGGCCTCAGCACCGCGACCCGCCAAGCGCTCAGCGACGAGTATGTCGCGCTGCGCAAGATGATCAACACCGTGGCCGCCAACGCCAGTTTCGACGGCGTGAACCTGATTTCAGCGGGCTCGACCGGCAATATCCGCGCGCTGGCCGATACGCGGGCCAATTCCTCCATCGACGTCGACCACATCGACCTCTCGACCACCGGCACGGCGATCTCCTCGACCCTGACCGGGTTGATGGGCGGGGTCGCCACCGCCGACATCGACGCCATCGACGCCGCGATCCAGAAGGTCTCCTCGGCGCTCTCGAAGTTCGGCGTCGGGGCCAAGTCGCTGGACCGGCACCTGGATATGATCTCCAAGCGCCAGGACACCATCGACGCCGGCATCGGTAATCTGGTCGACGCCGATCTCGCCAAGGAGAGCGCCCGGCTGAAGTCGCTCGAGGTCAAGCAGCAGTTGGCGATCCAGGCGTTGCGGATCGCCAACCAGACCCCGTCCCTGCTGCTCTCCCTGTTCCGCTAGGCCCTACCAGCTCTTGCTGATCGAGACCCCGTAGGTGCGCGGCGCATTGTATGTGCGGAACCCGACACCCAGCGCGCCGTTGTTCACGCCCTGGACCAGGTGCTGCTCGTCGCCAAGGTTTTTGCCCCAGACCGCAAGCTCCCATCCCTGCTCGTTCGCCAGCAATGCGACGCGCCCGTCCCAGCTCCAGTAGCTGTCCTGCCGGAGCAGCGGATCGTTGAGCGCATCCTTGAAGAGGCCGTCGGAATAGCGCGTCCCGCCTTGGAGACGGAGGGTCCAGGCGTCGTTCAGCCGTGCGTCGTACTGGGCCGAGGCGTTGAAGGTCACCTCCGGGGCGTTGGGCAGCTTGTTGCCCGCGGGCACGACGCCCGCCGAGGCCGCAAACGCCCCAAGCTCGGTATGCAACAGGCCAAGCCCGGCCTGTAGCGTCAGCCCGTCGACAGCCGCCGGCCGCCAGGACACGTCCAGATCGGCGCCATAGAGCTCGGCCTCGCCCACATTGCCCAGCCGCTGGATCGGCAGCGCGCCGGAGGTGTCGCGAATGAAGGTCTGGATGTCGCTGTAGTCGTAATAGAAGACGCTGGCCGAGAGCTGCAGGCCGGCGCCTGGGATCCGCGTTTTCCACCCGGCCTCGAAGGCCAGCAGCGTTTCAGGATCGTAGGGCTCGAGCTGGGCGCTGCTGGTGGCCACGCCGGAGAAGAAGCCCCCCGACTTCACCCCTTGCGAGGCGCTGGCGTACAACAGGGTCAGCGGGTTGAGCTTCCAGTTCAAGCCCAGCTTCCAGGACCAGTTGGTGTCCTTGATCTTGGCGTCGACCGAGGCGATGCGGATCGGCGGAGAGCCGCACGGCGCGCCGGTCAGGGCGCTGCCAGGGCAGACGAGCGCAAGGTCGTCGGTGCCGCCGACATCGGTCTTCTCTTCCCAGGTATAACGCAGGCCGGTGATCAGGCTAAGCTGCTCACCCAGCTTCCATTCGCCATTGGCGAACATCGCCGCCGACTTGGTCTTCTGGTCGGCGAAGCTGAGGGTTTCGGTGTTGAAGAGGTCGTCGAGGAAGCCCGGATTGTACACCCGCACCCGATCGGTGGAGTAGAACCCGCCGACCAGCCACTCCAGCCGCTCGGTCGACCCGGCCAGGCGCAGCTCCTCGGAGAGCTGATGGATCTTGTCTGTCTGGATGAAGTCGGTCTGGCGCAGCGGCGTGGCGTCGGTGTCGATATAGAAGCTGCGTTGGAAATTGGCGTAGCCGGTGACCGAGGTCAGGGTCGCCCAGCCCATGCGGTAGTCGACCTTCAGCGCCGTGCCGACCTGGTCGATATTGTAGAAGTGGCCGCCCGACCAATCGCCCTTAAAGGGATCGCCGTCGCGGTCGCTGTAGCCGAAGAAGTCCGTGCAGGCCGGTTGGCCGGGACAGGCGACGCCAGGCGCCGAGGGGGATGGAAGCACCCCGAAGAACTCACCCTGCCCCAACTCCGAGCGGGACCGCTGTCCCTCGACCTTCAGATTGACGTCGAGATCGTCGTTCGGGGTCCAGCGCGCCTGGACACGTCCCAGCCACAGGTCGCGGCGGCCGATGTCCGAGGCGATCTTGCGATTGTACCAATAGCCCTCGTCCTGCTGGATGGTCTTGCCGGCGAAGCGCAGCGCGAAGGTGTCGCTGAGCGGCAGGTTGACCATGCCTTCCAGGTCATAGGCCTTGAAGTTGCCGTAGCTCCCGGCCGCCCGGGCGCTGAAGCCCGAGGTCGAGGGCTTGGCGGTGATGATGTTGAGCGCCCCGGCGGTGGAGTTGCGCCCGTAGAGGGTGCCCTGCGGTCCCTTCAGCAGCTCGACCCGCTCCAGGTCGAAGAGGTCGAAGCTCATCTGCGCCAGCGAGGCCAGATAGACCTCGTCGACATAGACGCCGGCGCTGGGATTGTTGGTCGAGGAGAAATCGTCCAGGCCGACGCCGCGGATCGTCAAGATCGGCATGGCCCCCGGCACCTGCTCCTTGATGTCGAGGTTGGAGGAGAAGGTCGCCAGATCCCGGACCTGCTCGATACGGCGGCTGGCCAGTTCGCCGGCGCTCACCACATCGAGGGTCCCGCCGACATCGAGCACGTCCTGCGCCCGCTTCTGGGCGGTGACCGTGACCTCCTCGACCAATGCGGCTTCCTGCGCCGCCGCCGGCGCGCCGATCAACAGCGCTACGCCGAACACCGTGGACGACAACAGAGCCGCTCGGCTCACATGATGATGCTTCATTCCCGCTCCTCCCTCGTTGCTTTCCCCGCTTGTCCAGACCGCGCCGCGGCCGTCGCCAGAGAAATTTGACATCGAAGTATGGGTGGATATCGGCACGTTGGGATTTTGTTGTCAATAAATTCCACATCTGCGTATGTGTTCGATATCTTGCGTCAAGAAACGCGAGCAGACGGGAATCATGGCGCAGACCAGGAAGACCAGGCCGGAGGAAACCTCGACCGCCAGGGCGACGCCCAAGGCGCCGACCAAGCGTGTCCTGAAACGTGAAGCGCTGCTGGCCCACGCCACGTCGCTGTTCAACCTGCGAGGCATCGCCGCGACGTCGCTGGCCGACATCGCGGGCGCAGCCGGCCTGACGCGGGCTGCGCTCTACTACTATGTCGATGATCGAGCCGAGCTGGTCTTCCAATGCTACCTGCGGGCCTGCGAGCAGACGGCCGAGGATCTGGCGCTGGCCTCCCAGGCCGCCGACGACGGACTGGGCCAGGTATTGGCCTTCGTCGCCAGCGCCACGGCTCCAGAGCGGCCGCCGACGGCGGTGCTCAGCGAGATCAACTACCTGTCCGGCGCGCACCGCGAACTGATCGAGACCGCCAACCGCCGCAACGCCGAACGCCTCACCGAGATGGTCGAACGTGGGACCCGAGACGGCAGCATCCGCCTGTGCGACGCTCGCGTCGCGGCGCAGTCGATCCTGGGGATGCTGGCCTGGGCCCAGCTATCCCCGCACTGGGTCCGCAGCCCCAAGGGCAAGGGTTTCCGCGTCAGGACCGCCGATGCACTGCTGGATCTTCTGAAGAACGGGATCGCCAAACAGGTCCGAAACACCCCGCCCTGCCCGATCGACGCCGCGAGCTTCCTGCCCGGCCGCTTCAACGCCTTCGACAAGCGCGAAGCCGCGGAGATGAAATCCGCCCAGCTGGTGATGACCGCCTCGCAGATCTTCAACCGCGACGGCATCGAGGCCACGTCGCTGGACGATGTCAGCGCTGCGCTGGGGGCGACCAAGGGGATCGTCTACCACTACATGCAGGACAAGACCGATCTGGTGGTCCGCTGCTACGAGCGCGGTTTCGACCTGTTCGAGGACTTCGCCAAGGCGGCCCGCAAGCACGGGGCCAACGGGCTCGAACGGGCGATGATCGGCGTCCACCTCAACAGCCAGGCCCAGGCTGGCGAGCTGTCGCCGCTGATGCCGCAGCCGGGGCTCGACTCGCTGCCCTCGCCGCATCGCGAGGCCCTGACCAAACGCGCCAACGCCCTGCGCGGGCAGTTCGCCGCCTTCCTGCGGCAGGGCGTGGCCGACGGCTCATGCCGCCCCTGCGATGTGCCGGTCCTGGCCCAGGTCGGCGCCGGCGCCTTCGGCCGGCTGCCCAAATGGATCACGCCGGAAGACGCAAACCACCCGCGTCGGTTCGGCGACGAGATCGTCTCCCTCTTCACCCTAGGCCTGAAAGCGAGCTGACCATGGCGAGCGACAACATCCACGGCGAGGTCGCCCCCGGATTCGAACCGGTCCGCGAGCGGTTCGCCGCGAACTTCACCCGCGACGACGTCCATCGCGAGATCGGCGCCAGCCTGGCGGTCTATCGCCGCGGCCAGAAGGTCGTCGACCTGTGGGGCGGACACCGTGACGAGGCCGCGACCGTCCCGTGGGCCCACGACACCCTGGTCAATGTCTGGTCCACCACCAAGGGCGTGACGGCCATCGCCCTGGCCAGACTGGTGGACCAGGGGCTGATCGACTACGCCGCGCCGGTCTCGAACTACTGGCCGGAGTTCGCGCAGGGCGGAAAGGCGGCGATCACGGTTTCCCAGCTGCTGTCGCACCAGGCCGGCCTACCAGGCTTCGTCGAGCCGACCTCGCTGGAGGACTTCTACAGCTGGGAGACGGTCACCTCACGGCTGGCCGCCCAGACACCGATGTGGGAGCCGGGAACCAAGAACTCCTATCACGCCATGACCTTCGGCTTCCTGGCCGGCGAGCTGATCCGCCGGGTCAGCGGGCGCAGCGTCGGACGCTTCCTCGCCGACGAGATCGCCGAGCCCCTGAACGCCGACGTCCATATCGGCCTGGCGGAGCACGATGAGCCGCGCGTCGCGCCGCTGGTGGCGCCCAAGGAAGACGCCCCGTTCGATCCGGAGACGATGGCGCCCGAGGCGCTGGCGGCCGTGGCCAATCCGGCGATGACGCCGACCATCCCCAATGATCGGGCCTGGCGAGCCGCCGAGGTTCCAGCCGGCAACGGCCACGCCACCGCGCTGGGCCTGGCCCGCATCTACGGCGCCCTGGCCAACGGCGGCGCCCTGGACGGCGTGTCGATCATGGGGCCCGCCACCATCGCCCAGCTCTCGGAGGTCCAGACCCGACGTGAGGACGTCATGCTGGGCTTCAAGCCGTTCTGGGGCCGCGGGGTCGGCCTCAACGACTCCGGCATCTTCGGCCCACGGCCCGACACCTTCGGCCACACCGGCTGGGGCGGATCGTTCGGCTGCGCCGACGTCCAGAGCGGCGTCGCCGTCGGCTATACGATGAACCAGATGGGCGCGGGCCTGGTCGGCGACGTCCGGGCGGTGGGGCTGTGCCAGACGATCTTTGCCTGCGCGGGTGACTAGGCCCCTCGTCAACCGCCCAGGAGCGCCTATATGGCGCTGATGGTTGATCTCTCGGTACTGGACCTCTCGCCCATCGTCGAAGGCGGCGACGCGGCGCAATCGCTGCGCAACACCCGCGATCTGGCGCAGCACGCCGAACGGCTGGGCTATCGCCGCTATTGGCTGGCCGAGCACCACAACATGACCGGGGTGGCCAGCGCCGCCACCGCCGTGGTGATCGGCCACGTGGCGGGCGGGACCTCGACCATCCGGGTCGGCGCGGGCGGCGTCATGCTGCCCAACCACGCCCCGCTGGTGATCGCCGAACAGTTCGGCACCCTGGCCGCGCTCTATCCAGGCCGCATCGACTTGGGCCTTGGCCGCGCGCCGGGATCGGACCAGGCGACCGCGCGCGCCCTGCGCCGCAACCTAACCGGCGACATCGACCAGTTCCCGCGCGATGTCATCGAGCTGATGGACTATTTCAAGCCAGCCCAGCCGGGGCAGCTGATCCGCGCGGTGCCTGGCGCCGGGCTGGATGTCGATTTCTGGATCCTGGGCTCCAGCACCTACGGCGCGCAACTCGCCGCGGCGCTGGGACTGCCCTTCGCCTTCGCCTCGCATTTCGCTCCGACGCAGCTGGAGACGGCGCTCGCCATCTACCGCAGCCAGTTCCGGCCGTCAGAGCACCTGGCCGAGCCCTATGTGATGCTGGGGGTCAATGTGACGGCGGCCGAGACCGATGAAGAGGCCGAACGGCTCTTCACCTCGCTGAAGCAGGCCTTCATCAATCTGGGTCAGGGACGGCCAGGTCCGCTGCCGCGACCGGTCGATGATCCACACCGTCAACTGGACGAGATCGGCGGCGCGATGCTGCGTCAGAGCCTGAGCTGTTCGATTGTCGGGTCGCCGGATCGCGTGCGGCAGGGCCTGGCGGACTTCATCAAGCGCACCGGCGCGAACGAACTGATGGTCACCGCGCAGATCTATGATCACGCCGCGCGGGTTCGTTCATTTGCGATCACCGCGCAGGCGCGCGATGAACTCGCGCGCCCGGCGGCCGCATCAGTTTAGGAGTTGTCTTCGGTCGGCGCTTCTGGACCGTTCTTCTTGATGGATTCGATGGCGTTCTGAGCGCTCGCCTTGGACGCATATCCCTCGGTCGCGAAGATCACTTCGCTATTGTACTTGAAGCGAACGCGAAACTCGCCGGCCTTGTCTTTGTAGATCTCGAACTTATGCGCCACTGGTCGTCTCCATTGGACCGTTGAACTTGGTCGCCCATCCCGAACGCAGACTTGGGCGCCGCCCGCCTCAGGTCAAGCCCGATCGGGCCAGCATGGGATCGCCATACTACAGCCACGCTCCAACGACACTTTGCAGGCTTCGGGTCGCCTTCCTATCTAAAGGGCGCGACACCTAGCTATTTCAAGGAGCCTGTCATGCGCGCCCTGCTCTTCGCCGCCTTCGCGACCCTGGCGCTGGTCGGTTCGGCCTATGCCGATCCGCTGTCCACCGTCTCGAGCGTGGAGGTCAAGCTCAGCCCCGAACTCCAGAAAAAGGCCACCGCCGAGTACGGCGTGAAAGAGGTCGATCGTCTGGCCGGCGAGCTCAAGAAGGATGTCGAACGCGAACTGCAACGCACCGGCGTCCTGGCCGGCGGCAAGATCGAGCTGACCCTGATCGACGCCCGTCCGAACCGGCCCACCTTCAAGCAGTTGGGCGACCGCCCAGGTCTGTCCTTCGAGAGCTTCAGCACCGGCGGCGCCGCCATCGAAGGACGCGCGATCACGGTGGATGGCGTTGTCACGCCGATCCGCTACGACTGGTACGAAAACGACATCCGCCAGGCCCGGATGTCCGGCACGTGGTCGGACGCCTACATCGCCTTTGACCGCTTCGCCTACAAGCTGGGACGCGGCGCGACATACGCCCGCCGATAACACCGTTAGGCCTTGCCTCCCCGACCGGCGCGCGGTCTGATCCCGGCCGCGCACCGGACGCGTTGTATCCCGAGCGCACTTAGGGGATGAGTAAGATGACCGCGAAGGCGGACCGGCGTTCCAACTGGACTTTGGCGGCGCTGGCCGCCCCATGTCTCCCACTGGCGGGCCTTGGCCTGCCGCTCGTGGTCTACCTCCCCGAATATTACACCAACCAGCTTGGCCTCAGCCTGGCCTCGGTCGGCGCGGCCTTTGGGGCCGTGCGCCTGCTGGACATGGCCTTCGACCCCTATATCGGCGGGGTGATGGACCGCACCCGCTCGCGCTTCGGGCGGTTCAAACTGTGGTTCGCGATCAGCGCGCCGATCCTGATGCTGGCCTCCTACATGCTGTTCATGGCCAAGCCCGGGGTCAGCAGTCTCTATCTCTGGCTCTGGCTGCTGGTGGTCTATGCCGGCGTCTCGATCGCCGGCTTGTCGCAGCTGGCCTGGGCCGCCGTGCTCTCGCCGCAGTACGACCAGCGATCAAGGATCTATGGCTGGTGGCAGGCCGGCAACGTGGTCGGCATGATCCTGGTGCTCACCCTTCCGGCCCTGCTCCCGCTGCTGGGCTTCAAGGGGCACGGCTCGGGCGTACAGGCGATGGGGTGGTTCATCGTCATCCTGATGCCGATCACCGTCGCGCTGGCCCTCTGGAAAGTGCCCGAGCCGCAGGTGGTCTCCGAGGTCAAGAAGTCCGGCTTCCGCGAGTACCTCGCGCTCTTCAAACGCCCATCCGTGGTCCGCATCCTGGTCGCCGATCTGCTGATCGGCACCGGCCCGGCGATCACCGGCGCCCTGTTCTTCTTCTTCTTTGGCCGAGTGAAGGGCTTCAGCCACGCCGAAGCCAGCCTGCTGCTGCTGATCTACTTCGTGGGCGGCTTGGTCGGCGCGCCGCTGTGGACGTGGCTTTCCTACAAGATCTCCAAGCACAAGGCGCTGGCCGTTTCGGGCGTCGTCTATGCGGGCCTGACCATGTGCTCGCTGATGATCCCCCAGGGCGCGATGCTCCCGGCGGCGGTGCTGATGTTCATGATCGGCGTTCCCTACGCCGCCGGCGCCTTCCTGCTGCGGGCCATGATGGCCGACGTCGGCGACGAGGAACGGCTGGCCAGCGGCGTCGACCGCACAGGCCTGCTCTACGCGATCCTCTCCGGTACGGTGAAGATCGGCTCGGCTGCGGCGATCTTCATCACCTTCCCGCTGCTTCAGCTGATGGGCTTCGACCCCAGGGGCCAAGGCGTGGACACCGGCCTGCAAGGCCTGGCCGTCCTGTTCGCAGCGGTTCCTGCGGGCATGTCGATCATCGCCAGCTTCATCGTCTGGAGCTTCCCGTTGACCGCTGAGCGCCACGCCGAGATTCGCGCGGGCCTGGCGGCGCGCGATATGAAGGAGCCCGGCCTCGCCGAGGCCGCGCCCGAAATGGGCTCCGAACCCCTGCTGACCAAAGAGATCAATGCCGCTGTCCGCCCCGCCGAGTGACGAAAAGCCCATCGACCGACTGATCGCCATCATGGCGAGGCTGCGCGATCCCGATGGGGGCTGCGCGTGGGACCTGGAGCAGAACTTCGCGACCATCGCGCCCTATACGGTGGAGGAGGCCTATGAGGTCGCCGACGCCATCGAGCGCGGCGATCTCTCCGACCTGCGTGAGGAACTGGGCGACCTGCTGCTGCAGGTCGTCTTCCACAGCCAGATGGCGCAGGAAGAAGGCGCCTTCGCCTTCGACGACGTGGCCAACGCCATTTCCGAGAAGATGATCCGGCGCCACCCGCATGTCTTCGGGCCCGAGACCCAGCGCACCAGCGCCGAGCAGACCCATGCCTGGGAAATCATCAAGGCCCAGGAACGGGCGACGAAGGGCAAGAACCAGAGCCTGTTGGACGACGTCCCCACCGGCCTGCCCGCGTTGACCCGCGCCGTGAAGTTGACCGCGCGCGCCGCCCGCGTCGGCTTCGACTGGCCCGACGTGTCCTTCGTCTTCGACAAGCTGCGCGAAGAGACCGCCGAGCTGCAGGCCGAGATCGCGACCCGCGACCGGGCCAAGATGCGCGACGAGCTGGGCGACATCCTGTTCGTCTGCGCCAACCTCGCCCGCAAGCTCGACCTGGAGCCGGAGGACGCGCTGCGCTCCACCAACGCCAAGTTCGCCCGGCGCTTCCAGTTCATCGAGGCGCAGCTGGCCGCCCGCGGCAAGACCCCAGGCGACTCCGACTTGGCCGAGATGGACGCGCTCTGGGACGCCGCCAAGGCCGCCGAGAGGGCGGACTAGACCTCCGTCGTCATGGTTCCGCCATGACGACGAACGGCCTAAAGCGGGCTTAGATCGACCTTCGGGAACTGCTGTTCGAACTGCCCAAGGGCTTGCGGATCCAGACGCACGGCGAGCCGCACGCCGCCCTCCTCGTCCTCGATCCGGTCCAGCACGCGGCCGTGCCGATAGAGCCAGGCCACCGCCGCGCCCTGCGCCGGGGTCGCATAGACCGAGACCGGCGGCGCATCGTCGACCATGCGGGCCACGGTCTCCAGCAGGGCTTCGCAGCCCTCGCCGGTGACCGCCGACAGCAGGACGGACGGCGGGTGGGACCGCCGCGCATCGCCCGCCAGATGCTCGCGGGCTTCCTCGTCGACCAGGTCGGCCTTGTTCCAGACCTCGATGACGTTGCGGTCGGCGACCTCGATCCCAAGCCGCGACAGCACGGCGCGCACGTCGGCGGCCTCGGCGTCGCTGTCCTCGCTGGCGATGTCGCGGACATGCAGGATGACGTCGGCCTCCTTCACCTCCTCAAGGGTGGCGCGGAAGGACTCGACCAGTTCGTGCGGCAGGTCGGAAATGAAGCCCACCGTGTCCGACAGGATCGCCGGCCGGCCGTCAGGCAGGTTCAGCATCCGCAGGGTCGGATCGAGGGTGGCGAACAGCATGTCCTCGGCCACCACATCGGCGTTGGTCAGCCGGTTGAACAGCGTCGACTTGCCAGCGTTGGTGTAGCCGACCAGGGCCACGGCCGGGAACGGGTGGCGCTGGCGGGCGCCCCGCTGAAGGTCGCGCGTGCGGCGCACCTCCACCAGTTCGCGCTTCAGCTTGCCGATCTTCTCGGCCAGCAGCCGGCGGTCGGTCTCGATCTGGGTTTCCCCAGGACCGCCCATCACCCCGAAACCGCCGCGTTGGCGTTCAAGGTGGGTCCAGGTGCGGACCAGGCGCGAGCGCTCATAGGAGAGCCTCGCCAATTCGACCTGCAGGATGCCTTCACGGGTCCGGGCGCGGCGGGCGAAGATCTCCAGGATCATGCCGGTGCGGTCCATGACCTTCACCTGCCAGGCCTTTTCCAGGTTCCGTTGCTGGACCGGCGTCAGGGCGTCGTCGACGACAGCGACGTCGACATGGAGCTGAAAGCAGAGCTCCCCGATCTCGATGACCTTGCCGCTGCCGAACAGGGTGGCGGGCGTGCGCTTACGCAACGGCGCGGTGATCGCGTCGCAGATTTCGAGATCGAGGGCCTCGGCGAGGCCGACGGCCTCGTCCAGGCGCGCCTGAGCGCTCCGGGGCGAGCCGCGGCCGTCGCGTTGGGGATGGATGACAAGCGCCTTTTGAGGAGGCGCTTCACGATCAATGAGTTTTGAGGTCAATCCGCATCGTCTTCCGCGGGCTCATACAGCTGAACAGGCTGGGCCGGCATGATGGTGGAGATGGCGTGCTTGTAGACCAGCTGCGACTGGCCGTCGCGGCGCAGGAGCACGCAGAAATTGTCGAACCAGCTCACCACGCCCTGCAGCTTGACGCCGTTGACGAGGAAGATGGTCAGCGGCGTCTTCGATTTGCGCACGCTGTTCAGGAAGGTGTCCTGAAGGTTCTGTTTCTTTTCGTTGTTGGACATGGCTTGTCGCCCTTTTTTCTGGATCGGGGGGCAAGACGCCCCCCACACACACGAGTGAGGCTAGACCGACCCGCATCACGGGCGCAATCACGCCGGTCAGATCAGATGGCTGTCGCCCTCGCACGCTCGATATAGAGGCGACGGAGCTTCATCGCCACCGGTCCGACGACGCCGTCCCCAACAGGTTTGTCGTCGACGGCGATGACCGGCAGCACCAGACTGCCGGCGCCGGTGATGAACGCCTCCCTCGCGGCGACCGCTTCGGCCGGCGTGAAGGGCCGCTCATCGACCTTCATGCCCTCTTCGCGCAGCACGTCCAGCAGGGTGTAGCGGGTGACGCCCCGCAGTATGTTGGCGTTGGTGTCGCGGGTCCGCAGCGCGCCGTCGGCGTCGACGATCCAGGCGTTGGACGAGGAACCCTCGGTGACGAGACCGAGCTCGTCGACGAACCAGGCTTCAGCCGCGCCACGCTCCTTGGCCGCCTGCTTGGCGAGCGCATTGGGCAGCAGGCCGACGGTCTTTATGTCGCACCGGCCCCAGCGGTTTTCCGGGGTGGTGACGACCTTCACGCCCTTGGCGGCCTTGGCCTCGCTCGCGGCGCGATCGACGGCGGAGACCGTGATTACGATGCTCGGCGGGATCGGCTCGTCGGGGAAGGCGTGGCCGCGCGGGGCGACGCCGCGCCCGACCTGCAGATAGACCAGGCCTTCGCTGACCCGGTTCCGACGCACGGCTTCGCGCAACACGATGGTCAGGGCCGCGCGGCTCATCGGCATGGGAATGCGCAGTTCGCCCAGGCTCCGCTCCAGACGCGCGAAGTGGCCTTCGGGATCGGCCAACTTGCCGCCGAACAGGGCCCAGACCTCATAGACCGCGTCGGCCAGCTGATAGCCACGGTCCTCGATGTGGACCACGGCCTGTCCGTGCCGAACGAACTGGCCGTTCACATAGGCGATACGCCCCAACTTACGCGTCCTCTTCTTCCAACGGCCGGGCGCCCGAAAGGCCCAGCGACTTGAGTTTCCGGTGCAGGGCCGAACGCTCCATGCCGATGAAGGCGGCCGTGCGCGAGATGTTGCCGGAGAAGCGCAGCATCTGGGCGTTCAGGTACTCGCGCTCGAACACCTCGCGGGCCTCGCGCAGCGGCAGGGCGATGATCTTCTCCGCCCCCATGTTCGACGGCTGATCGGAGATCGCGGCGTCGCCCGGCAGCATGTCGGCGGTGATCGCCTCGCTGGGATCGCCGGCGGCCAGGATCAGCATGCGCTCCACATTGTTGCGCAGCTGGCTGAGATTGCCCGGCCAGGCGCGGACCTGCAGGGTGGCCAAGGCGTCGTCGGCTAGCCGGCGGCGCGACATCCCCGTCGCCTCGCAGATACGGGTGATGAAGTAGTCGATCAGCTCCGGGATATCCTCGCGGCGCTCCGACAGGCCTGGCACCGTCACCGGCACCACGTTCAGGCGGTGGAACAAGTCCTCGCGGAATCGCCCAGCGGTGATCTCCTCGCGAAGGTCGCGGCTGGTGGAGGAGACCACCCGCACATCGACCTGCACGTCGGCGTCGCCGCCAACTCGCCGGAAGCGTTGCTCGACCAGGACCCGCAGGATGCGGCTCTGGGTCTCGCGCGGCATGTCGGCCACCTCGTCCAGATAGAGCGTGCCGCCGTGGGCGCGTTCGAACACGCCGATCTTGGCCGGGCGTCCGCCCTCCAGCTCCTCGCCGAACAGCTCGGAGTCGACGCGTTCGGGGGTCATGCCGGCCGCGCTGATGGCGACGAACTCGTTGCGCGCGCGCGGGCTGGCGCCGTGGATCAGGCGCGCCACGGTCTCCTTGCCCGAACCGGGCGGGCCGGCGATCAGCACCCGGCTGTTGGCCGAGGCCAGCTTGGCGATCAGGCCGCGAAGCTGCTGGGTGACGACCGACTTGCCGATCAGCCCGTCCGGCTGGATCGTCTGGGCCCGCAGCCGGCGGTTCTCCCGCTTCAGGTTGCTGGTCTCCAGCGCCCGCTCGACGCAGAGCAGCAGCCGGTCGGACTTGAACGGCTTCTCCAGGAACTCATAGGCCCCGCGCTTGATGGCGCTGACCGCGGTCTCGATATTGCCGTGGCCGGAGATCATGATCACCGGCAGGTCGGCGTCCAACGCCTTGACCAGATCCAGCAACTCCAGACCGTCCATCCCCCCGCCCTGCATCCAGATGTCGAGGATCAGCAGGGCCGGTTTGCGGGATTTGACCGCCGCCAGGGCGCTTTCGGAATCGTTGGCCGTCCGCACGGCGTAACCTTCATCCGACAGGATGCCCGCCACGAGATCGCGGATGTCCGCCTCATCGTCGACCACCAGAACGTCAGCCGCCATCACATCACTCCTGCGTCTTGAGCCCTGTCTTGCGACGGCTCGGAGGCGGTCAGGGATTTCGCCCGGGCCGTCGTCGGTAGTTTCAAGATCGCCCGCGCGCCCTGCCCCTGGACCGAGTCGGTCAGAATCAGTTCGCCGCCGTGGTCTTCGAGGATACGTTTCACGATGGCCAAGCCCAGGCCCGTTCCCTTTTCGCGGGTGGTCACATAGGGCTCGGTCAAGCGATCACGGTCCTTGTCGGGCAGGCCGACGCCGTTGTCCTCGATCTCGATCTGCACGCCCTGATCGTCCGACATCAGCCGAGCGACGATCCGGCCCTTTGGGTCGGGCGAGGCGCCTGTCCGCGCCGAGACCGCCTCGGCGGCGTTCTTCAGCACGTTGGTCAGGGCCTGGGTCAGCATCCGGCCATCGGCCACCAAGGTCACTTCGGGCACCGGCTCGGCGAGTTCGACCGAGATATCCGGGCTGGCCACGCGCTGGGCGAACACCGCGGCGCGGAGCAATTCAGCCCCGTCCTGATCGGCGAACTTCGGGGCCGGCATCCGAGCGAAGGACGAGAATTCGTCGACCATCCGGCCGATCCCGTCGACCTGCCGCACGATGGTGTCGGTGCAACGGTCGAAGGTCTCCAGATCCTCTTCGGCGACGTCCTTGCGGAACTTGCGTCGCAGGCGCTCGGCCGAGAGCTGGATCGGGGTCAGCGGGTTCTTGATCTCATGGGCGATGCGGCGCGCCACGTCGCGCCACGCCGCGTTCCGCTGGGCCGAGACCAGCCGGGTGATGTCGTCGAAGGTGAGCACCAGTCCGCCTTCCGAGCGGCTGGCCCGGACCCGCAGGCGATGGGTTTCGCGCGAACGGACGACGTCCACCTCTTCCTCGGCCTCGCCGGCGATGTCGCCGTGCTCGGCGATGACCACCAGTTCGGGCGCCACCTCGGCCAGCTTGCGGCCGTGAATTTCGCCAGACGTGAGATCGAGCAGCGCGATGGCCTGGCGGTTGATCGCCGACACCCGGCCGTCGGCGTCCAGGCCGATGACGCCGGCCGACACTTCCGACAGCACCGTCTCGATGAACTGACGCCGTTCCTCGGCCTCGTCGCCCGCCCGCTTCAACGCCGCCTGCTGCGCCTGAAGATCATGCGTCATGCTGTTGAATGCGCGGGACAAGACGGCCAATTCGTCCGGGTCTCGATCGGCGTCGAGCCGGACATCAAGATCACCGCCGGCCACCCGTCCAGCGGCCTGCACCAGCCGGCCGACCGGGGCGGAGATGGCGCGCGCCGCCCCCATGCCCAGCCAAACCGCGCCGACCAGCACCAGCATGGCGGTCTCCATGTAGGAAAGCGCGAAAACTCGTTGGATTCGCTGACGACTCTCGGCCGCCTCGCGATAGGCGGTGACCGAGTTCGAGGCGTCCTGCAGCTGGGTGACGATGCCCTTCTGCACCGGCCGCGTCACATAGAGGTAGGCGTCCGGATAGGCCGACAGTTTGTAGAGCGCCCGCGTCAGGTCGGTGGAGACGAAGATCACCGCATCCTCGTCGACGGCGGCGAAGCCGGACTGCGGCGGGGCCACGAACTTGGGCGCGTCGACGGCCTCGGCGCGCGCCAGGATGCGCCCCTCGCGGTCGATCAGATAGGCGGCTGGGAAGGCGTGATAGGACGCCTGGTAGCCCAGGAAATGGCTGAAGGTGACCGGACTGGCCTGAAGCGCCGGCGCGGCCCGGTTCAGGTCCTGCGCCATCAGGAACACGTGCTCCTCGACGAACCGCGTCTGGTCCTCGACATAGGAGCGCATCACCGTCGCGGAGTTCTCGACCACGGTCTGCACCCGCTCGGAGAACCAGTTCTCGACGCCGCGATTGACCAGCACCGTGTAGAACAGCGCCACCACCATCGCCGGCGCCACCGCCGCCAGGGCGAAGAGTGTGACGAACCGCAGGTGGAGCCGGGCCGCGGCGTCGCTGGACCGGGCCCGCAGCAGCGCGACGATCTGCCAGCCGACCTGCGCCGCCAGCGCCAGGATCAGCACCAGGTTGAAGGCCAAGACCGCCAGGATGTTCTTGGACGCCGGCGCCAAGGGACCGGTCTCCGGCGGCGAGGCCGCCAGCAGGATCGCGATCGCCGTCAGGAACGCCGCCAGGGCGTAGCCGCCGCCCAGCACATAGCGCGACTGCAACGCCCGCCAAATTCGCGCGGCGGGCGCCACTTGAGTTCCGCCATCGTGAACTTGGGACGCCATGATTGAGGGACCCTAGCGAAAACTGTGCCCAGAATTCAACAGGGATGTGGCGCAGAAACGTCAGTGTAACCAGATGTGATGACAAGCCGTGGCCGACACGCTATCTGTGGGGTGATGATCCCTTCGGCCAGCCAATATTCGTTTTGGTATTTTAGCTATTCCGATGCCGCTGGCGGAGGAAGGGGATCGCACGTCAGGACCACGCAGTCCTAGACCGAGACCCATCAGCCGCCAGTCACCTGGCGGCTTTTTTTATGCCGCCGCGTGACGCTTTCTTCGGAGCGCACCCGTGCCAGACCTCACCGACGACCTTCGCATCCTCGACATCAAGCCGCTCGACACCCCCGCCGAGGTGATGAGCGCCCTGCCGGCCGGCGAGCGCGCCTCGGCCACCGTGGCCGGCGCCCGCCGGGTGATGCACGACATCCTCCATGGCCAGGACGACCGCCTGATCGTGGTGATCGGCCCCTGCTCGATCCACGATCCGGTCGCGGCGATCGACTACGCCAAGCGCCTGGCCGAACAGCGGACCCGGTTCGCCAGCACGCTCGAGATCGTCATGCGGGTCTATTTCGAAAAGCCGCGCACCACCGTCGGGTGGAAGGGGCTGATCAACGATCCGCACCTCGACGGCACCTTCCGCATCGACGAGGGCCTGCCGCTGGCGCGCAAGCTGTTGATCGAGGTGGGCGACCTGGGGCTGCCGGCCGCCGTCGAGTTCCTGGACGTGATCACGCCGCAGTACCTGGCCGACCTGGTCAGCTGGGGCGCGATCGGCGCACGCACCACCGAGAGCCAGATTCACCGGGAAATGGCGTCAGGCCTCTCCTGCCCGGTCGGCTTCAAGAACGGCACCGACGGCAACCTGCGCATCGCTGTCGACGCGGTGAAGGCCGCCAGCCAGCCGCACCATTTCCTGGCGGTCGGCAAGGATGGACGCGCCTCGATCGCGGCCACCCGCGGCAATGTCGACAGCCACGTCGTCCTGCGCGGCGGCAAGACCCCGAACTATGACCCAGCGGGCGTCGCGGCGGCCTGCGCCGAGCTCGCCTCCAGCGGCCTGAACCAGAACCTGGTCATCGACGTCAGCCACGCCAATAGCCTGAAGAAGCCGGAGAACCAGCCGGCCGTGGCGCGAGACGTCGCGGGCCAGATCGCCGCCGGCGACCAACGCATCGTCGGGGTGATGGTCGAGAGCCATCTGGTCGCAGGCCGCCAGGACCTGGTCGCAGGCCAGCCCCTGACCTACGGCCAGAGCATCACCGACGGCTGCATCGACTGGGACACCTCGGTCGAGGTGCTCGAGGACCTGGCCATGGCCGTGGAGGCCCGGCGGCGGGTGAGCGCCAACCTCGCGGAGGAGAAGATCGGCGCCATCTAGCTGCGACTTGGCCCGCTGGGCTCCACCTTACAGCTCGTCATGGCCGACCTCTTGTGTCGGCCATCTATAGCGGCCCGTGCGTATGGGTCGCCGGGACAAGAGCCCGGCGATGACGAACGGGGAGTTGAGGAAGCTAGCGGCGCCCCCGGCTCATCTCGACGCCCAGGTCCTGGATCTTCTTGCGCAAGGTGTTGCGGTTGAGGCCCAGGATCTCGGCGGCGCGGACCTGATTGCCGCGCGTGGCGGTCAGGGTCAGCTGGATCAGCGGACGCTCCACCTCCTCCAGCACCCGGTCATAGAGGCCGACCGGAGGAATACCGTCCGGCTGCTCGGCGAAGTAACCGCCGAGGTGGCGCTCCACCAGGGTGGCCAGGGTCACCGGCCCCTCGTGCCCAGGAATGACCGGCTGCTGGTCGGCCAGCTCGCGCTCCACGATCCGCGCGCTGATCAGCTCCTCGGCATAGAGGGCGCAGATCCGGCGGATTAGGTTTTCCAGCTCGCGGACATTGCCCGGCCACGCGTGCAGCTTCAGCCGCTCCAGGGCGCCGGAGTCGATGGTCTTGGACGGCAGCCCCTCACGGTTGGCGCGCAGCAGGAACGCGCGCGCCAGGTCAGGAATATCGTCGGTGCGGTCGCGCAGCGGCGGCAGGCGCAGCGGCGCGACGTTGAGGCGGAAGAACAGATCCTCGCGGAACAGCCCCTGCTGGATCAAGGCCCGCAGGTCGCGGTTGGTGGCCGCGATGATCCGCACATTGGGCGGCCGGCCGGTCTTCGGGTTGATCGACTGCTCCGAGCCGTCGATCACCCGCAGCAGGCGGGTCTGGGCGTCGAGCGGCATGTCGCCGACCTCGTCCAGGAACAGGGTGCCGCCGTCGGCCTCCACCAGCTTGCCATAGTCGCCGTCGTCACGGCCGAACAGCTCGGCCTCGACCCGCTCGCGCGGCACGGCGGCCAGGTTGATGACCACGAACTTGCCGTCCTTGCGCCGGCCCATGTCGTGCAGGGCGCGGGCCACCAACTCCTTGCCGGTGCCGCTCTCGCCCAGGATCAGCACCGTCAGGTCAGCCCCGACCAGGCGCGCGATGGTGCGATAGACGTCCTGCATCGGCCCGGAGCGGCCGATCAGCGGCAGGCGCTCGTCGCGAACCGCGCGGGCCTGGGCCTTGGACGCCTCGGCGTCGGCGGGCCGCGACAGCGCGCGGCGCGCGGCGGCGGTCATGTCGTCCAGATCGAACGGCTTGGAGATATAGTCGAAGGCGCCTACCTCGGCGGCGTTCACCGCCGTCCGCAGGGTGTTCTGAGCGCTCATCACGATGACCGGCAGCTTCGGCCGCTCCTTGCGGATACGCGGTAGCACGTCGAACACGTTCTCGTCGGGCATCACCACGTCGGTGACGACCAGATCGCCCTCCCCGTCCGAGACCCATTTCAGCAGGGTGGTGGCGTTGCCCGTGGCCCGCACCTGATAGCCCAGCCGGGTGAAGGCCTGGCTCAGCACCAGCCGGATCGAGGCGTCGTCGTCAGCGATCAGGATCTTCTTGCTGGCGTTGGCGATAGCATTCATGCCGGCATATCCTCTTCAGACGCGATCGGCAGCAGGACGCGGAACGTCGTGCGGCCAGGTTCAGACTCGAAATCGATCAGTCCGCCATGGCCGGCGACCAACTTGGCCACCAGGGCCAGGCCCAGGCCTGCCCCATGGGTCTTGGTGCTCACGAACGGTTGGAAGAGGCTTTCGCGCAGGTGATCGGGCACGCCTGGCCCATTGTCCTGGACCCGGATCTCCAGCGGCGCGCCGCGCAGGACCTGCCCCTTGGCGGCGCGGACCTTCACCCCGTGGCGATAGGCGGTGTGCACCGTGATCGCGCCGCGCCCGTCGCCGCGCGCATGGGCGGCCTCGGCGGCGTTCTTCACCAGGTTCAGGAAGATCTGGATCAGCTGATCCTCGTCCCCCAGCGCCGGCGGCAGGGAGGGGTCGTAGTGGTCGCTAAGCTGCAGGCCGTCGGCGACGCCATTGGCCGCCAGCGCCTTCACGCGGTCCAGCACCAGGTGGATGTTGATCGGCCGACAATCGGGCAAGGCGTCGTCAGAGAACGCCTCCATGCGGTCGACCAACCGGCGAACCCGGTCGGTCTCGTCGACGATCAGCTGGGCCAGCGGCACGTCTTCAGCCTTGGCGCCGCTCTTCAGCAGCTGCGCCGCCCCGCGGATGCCGGCCAGCGGGTTCTTGATCTCATGGGCCAGCATGTGCCCCAGGCCGACGATGGTCCGCAGGCCGGCCTGCTCGGCGCCGGTCCGCTCGCCGCCCAAGGCTCCGCCCTTCACGTGCAGGGTCAGCAGGACCGAGCCGTCGCCCATCGGCGCGGCGGCCCCGTCGGCCTCGAACGAGGGATGGCCAAAGAGGCTGATCTCCACGCCCCGCTCCCGAACCCGGACGCCTTCCTGCACCGCGCGGTCGAGCAGCGAAACCAGGGCCGAACCGGGCGGCAGGGCCGAGCCGAACCGGCCGCGCATCAGCAGACCCAGGCCCTGTCCGAACAAAGCCTCCGCGGCCTCGTTGACCGCCACCAGGGCGCCCTGCGGGTCGATCACCAAAGCCGGTTCCGGCGAGAGTTCGAAGGCGGTGGCCTTCAACAGCTCGAGGTTCACCCCCGCGGCCGCGGCCCGGTTCTGATTGTTCATGCCGCCAATCTCGTGTCGGGATCGCGCCACAGCGCGATC
The DNA here is from genome assembly GCF_001429025.1 of Phenylobacterium sp. Root700. Lineage (GTDB taxonomy): Bacteria > Pseudomonadota > Alphaproteobacteria > Caulobacterales > Caulobacteraceae > Phenylobacterium. The sequence goes on from NZ_LMHT01000022.1 coordinate 209,928, forward strand.
AGGCCAGCCTCCACCTCGGCGGGATCTTCCAGGCGGCACAGCACCGAGCGGGCGCTGCGCCGGTCTGCGGCCTCGCCGGGCCACGGGGCGTTCTCGATGTAGGACGCCAGGTGCTTGCGGAAGATCCGCAGTCCCAGGCGGTCGCCGTAGAAAATCAGGCTGTCGCGGAAATGGTCGAGCACAATGGAGAGCCGCGCCTCCACGTCGGGCTGCTCGTACACCCGGCCCGCCAGTTCCGCCTCGATCTGGGCGGCGATCCAGGGACGCCCATAGACCCCGCGCCCGACCATGATCCCGTCGGCGCCGGAAGCGGCCAACGCCCGCCTGGCGCTGTCGCCGTCGATGATGTCGCCATTGACGATCACCGGGATCGACACCGCGTCCTTCACCGGGCGCACCGCGCTCCAGTCGGCGGCGTCCTTGTAGAACTGAGCCCGGGTGCGGCCGTGGATCGTCACCGCCTGGGCGCCGCGAGCCTGAGCGCGAGCGGCGATGTCCGGCGCGTTCTTCGAGGCCTCGTCCCAGCCCAGGCGCATCTTCACCGTCACCGGCACGTCGACGGCGTCGACCGCAGCGGCGATCAAGCTTTCGGCCAGGTCGGGATCGCGCATCAGAGCCGAGCCGGAAAGAATGCCCGTGACCTCCTTGGCCGGGCAGCCGAAGTTCAGGTCGATGATCTGCGCGCCGGCCTCAGCGGCCAGACGCGCGCCCTGCGCGATGTGCGCCGGATCGCGGCCGACCAGTTGCACCACCATCAACGGCAGGCCCTCGCCCACCGCGGCGCGGCGCACGACGTCGGGGCGTCCCTTGGAGAACTCGGCGCAGGCGACCATCTCGGTGGCGACATAGGCCGCGCCCAGCTTGCTGGCCGCCTTGCGGAACGGCAGATCGGACACGCCGGTCATCGGCGCGATCCAGGCCCGCCCCCCGACTTCGACATTCCCGATCGCGAGCGATTTGCTCATTTAATAATCACCTTCATCGCCTCTGTTTTAGGCAAATTGTGCAGCGCCGTAAAGCCTAGACACGACGGGCCTGAGCCCTAAACAGGCCACATGACCTTTTCAGCCGTCATTGTCGCCGCAGGGGCCAGCACACGCGCCGGGCCAGGCGCCCCAAAACCCTGGCGCGCCCTGGGCGGCCGCCCCATCCTGACCTGGTCGGTCGAGGCCCTGGCCGCCGCCGGCGCAAGCCAGATCGTGGTGGTCGCCGCCGCCGATCGGGTCGCCGACGCCGCCGCCCTTCTTACCGGAACCGCGAACGCCAAGGCGGTGGCCGGCGGAGCCACCCGGGCCGAGTCGGTTCAGGCGGGCCTCGCGGCCCTGACCGCCGACGCCGGAACCCCGGTGCTGATCCATGACGCCGCCCGTCCCTTCGTGACCCGCACCCACATCACGCCGCTGTTGGTCGCCCTGGCCACCGCCGACGGCGCGGTCCCCGCCCTGCCGGTCGCCGACACGCTGAAGCGTGGATCGGGGCTGATCGAGGCCACCGTCTCCCGCGATGGGCTCTGGCGCGCCCAGACGCCGCAAGCCTTCCGTCTGCAAACCCTGCGCGAGGCCTATGCCGCCTGGCCCGCCGACGCCGAGCCCACCGACGACGCCGCTGTCGTCGAGCGCAACGGCGGGCGGGTGGTGATGACGCCGGGCGACCCGATCCTGATGAAGCTGACCTATCCGGAGGATTTCGCCATGGCCGAGCGCCTCGCCGTCACACAGCGGATCACCCGGATCGGCCAAGGGGTCGACGCCCACCGCTGGGGGCCAGGCGAAGCTGTCTGGCTGTGCGGGGTGAAGATCGCCCACGACCAGACCCTGATCGGCCACTCCGACGCCGACGCCGGCCTGCACGCCCTGACCGACGCCATCCTGGGCGCCATCGGGCAAGGCGATATCGGCGAGCACTTCCCGCCGAGCGATCCTCAGTGGAAGGGCGCGGCCTCGGACCGCTTCTTGCGCCACGCCGTGGAGCTGGTGGCTGCGCGCGGCGGCCGGATCCTCAACGCCGACGTCACCCTGGTCTGCGAGCGCCCGAAGATCCGTCCGCACCGAGACGCCATGCGCCAACGCCTGGCCGAGTTGATGGACCTGCCCGTCGACCGGGTCAGCGTGAAGGCCACGACCACCGAGGGCATGGGCTTCACCGGCCGTGAAGAAGGCCTGCTGGCCCAGGCCGTGGTGCTGATCGACACCCCGGCCTAGCTGGGCCTCAGGGCAGCCAGGTCCAATTGATCTTCATCTGCGCGTAGAGCGCGCCGACCAGGTTCATGTAGTCGTCGGTCCAAGGCCGCACGAGCGTCGGATCGGTGGCCTCCCAGCGCTTGTCCGCCGCATAGGGGGCGAGCGCCTTCAGGTCCTTGGTCACGATCATCGCGTCCTCGGCCGACTCCCACAGCACCGGGCTGCCCTTCGCCGCGCTATGGCGCTGCATGAGCGAGAAGCCGCCGGCCGCCCCAGCCACCGCCATGGCCGGACTGCGCAGCTCAAGGTTCCGGTTGGAAAGGTGGAGGATCAACACCCCGTCCGGCTTCAACTTGGCGAGGTAGCCGCGCATGGCCTCCACCGTCAGCAGGTGCGCCGGCACGGCGTCCGACGAGAACGCGTCGATCAACAGTATGTCGAAGGTGTCGTTCGGCTGTTTGGCGAGCGTCAGCCGCGCGTCGCCCAGGACGTAGTCGATCGCGCCCTTCGCGCACTTGGTCGTGTAGCTGAAGTATTTGGGGTCCGTGGAGATCTTGATCACCATCGGATCGATCTCGAAGAAGGTCAGCTTGTCGCCCCGCCGCGTATAGGCCGCGACCGCTCCGGTCCCCAGACCGACCGCCCCGACCCGCAACGGCTTGTCGCCGTTGACGCCGCGCGTGAACACCTGGCCGATCGGCGTTTCGGGCGCGTAGTAGACCAGCGGCCGGCAAGCATAGTCAGGATGCTGGGCCTGGGCGCCGTGCAAGGTGGTGCCGTGCGAGAGCATCCGCACCTGCCCCTTCATGCCCGGAACCGGCATTTCCGACTGACGCACGACGCCGAAGAAGCTCCGCCAGCTGTGACGCACGTCGACGCGATCCCCGACCGCCTCGGACGCCAAGGACAGCACGACGATCAGGCCGAAAAACACGATCATCCGGCGCCGCAGCAGGAAGGCGCACACCGTCGCGCCCGCCAGCAACGCCTTGACCGCCAGCCCGGCCAGGTCCCCTTCGGGGTTCCAGAACAGGGCCACGACCGGCGCGGCGACGGCCGCGACAGCGCCGAGCACGAAGGTCGCCCAACGCCACGGCTCGATCGGACCAAGGCCCGGCCGCACGAGGCAGGCCAGCGCCAGGACCAGGGGATATTCCCAGACGTTCGTGAAGATGACCGGGGCCAGGAAGGCGTTGAACGCGCCGCCGACCACGCCGCCGAACGACATCCAAAGATAGAACTCGGTCAGATGAGCCGGTTTCGGGCGGCGAGCGACCAGGGTCTGATGGCACATCAGGGCGGTGAGGAAGAACGCCGCCAAGTGGACGAAGATCTGCAACGGCAGGCTGGTCTGCTTGAACGGCAGGATGGCGGCGCAGCCGGCGACCGCGGCGGCCTGCAGCAGCAGGGTCATCTCGGTCGAGATGACCGGCTTCTCGGAAAAGGCGATGATGAAGGTCGCCAGATAGAGCGCCAGCGGGATCACCCACAGGAACGGCGCGGAGGCGACGTCGGTGGTGATGTGGGTGGTGACCCCCAGCATCAGGCTGGACGGGATCGCCGCCAGGGCGATCCAGATCGCGCGCTCCTTCCAGGTCGGAGCGGGACCAGCGTCCGCGACCGGTCCTTCGATGACCGAGGCCCGGGCGCGGGAGACGAAGAGCGCCAGGGTCGCCATCAGCAGGATGAAGCCGCCATAGCCAAGGCTCCAGCCGAAGGTCTGACCCTTCAGTGTCGCCAGCGGCTCGACCAGCGCCGGATAGGCCAGCAGCGCCAGCAGGCTGCCCATGTTGGACGCCGCATAGAGAACGTAGGGCTCGGCCCCGGTCTCGGCGTGGATCGTCCGCGCATGCCAGGCCTGCACCAGCGGCGCGGTCGCCGACAGCACCGCGAAGGGGGCGCCGACTGAGACCGCCAACACCCCCAGCAGCCACAACGACGGGTGATTTGACGAGGGTTCGCCCATCAGGCCGCTGACATGCAGCGGCAGGGCGAGCGTCGCGAGCAGCAGCGCGCCCACATGCACCATCGCTTGGACGCGAACGGATCTCACCCTCTGCAGGAAGTGCGCATAGCCGTAACCGACGAGCAGCGCGGTCTGGAAGAAGGCGATGGAGGTGTTCCACACCGACGAACTGCCGCCCAGCAGCGGCAGGACCAGCTTGGCCACCATCGGTTGAACCAGGAACACCAGCCCCGCGCTGGCGAAGATAGTTACGGCGAACAAGGCCGGAGAGATCGAGGCGGCGGGCCGGGCGGCCCCTTCTAGCGTGCTCATGGTCTCGAATCGGCTTGTGTGACGGGTGCGCGCGATGTTGTGGTCTGCGCCTGTCATTGCCTAGAGCCGGTTGGAGTCGCGTTATGTTTTCCCTGGAGGTCGAGACGCTCGCCCGGCTGCTGATCGACGAGGCACGGCAGCGCTCGCTGCGCATCGTCACCGCCGAGAGCTGCACCGGCGGTCTGGTCGCCGCCGCCATCTGCGCGATCCCCGGCGCGTCGGACGTCTTCGAACGCGGCTTCGTTGTCTACACCAACCGCGCCAAGCAGGAGATGCTGGGCGTGCCCGGCGACCTGATCGCCGATCTGGGGGCGGTCTCCGAGCCTGTGGCCCGGATGATGGCCGAGGGCGCGCTGGAGGCCTCCAACGCCCACGTCGCCGTGGCGATCACCGGCGTGGCCGGACCTGGCGGCGGCACCCCGATGAAGCCGGTAGGCACCGTCCACATCGCCACCGCGCGGTCGAACCAGGCGCTGATGCACCGTGCCGAGCTGTTTGACGGCGAAACCCGCGCCGAGGTTCAGGAAATGGCCGTCCGCTCGGCGCTGCAGGCGTTGCGCGACCGGATGGTCTAGCGGGCGTAGAGCGCCTGAGCCCTGGCCTCGAAGCAGCTCATCAGCTTGTCCACGGCGTGGTGGAAGTTGGCGGCCAGCATCCCCGACAGCAGGCGCGACTTGAACTCGAAGTCGATGTCGAACTCGATCTTGGTTCCGCCCTCGACCGCGACGAAGCGCCAGCGATTGGCCAGGTGCTTGAACGGCCCCGACAGCAGCTGCACGTCGACCTGTCGGGCGGCGGCGTCGCGGCGCACGCGGGTCGAGAACTTCTCCTTCAGGAACGAGAACCCGACGCCGGCCTGGGCGTCGAGCAGACTGACCCCCTCGCCTTCGATGCGCGCGTTCCAGGTGCGCATGGATTGGATCCACGGCACGAATTCCGGATAGGCCTCCACGTTCCCGACCAGGGTGAAGAGCTGGTCGGGGGTGTAGGGCAGGATTTTCTCGACGTGATAGCGCGGCAAGCTTAGGCCGCCGCGTCCTTGGCGAGACGCGCGGCCTTCAGCCGGGCGAAGTCCTCGCCGGCGTGGTGCGACGAGCGCGTCAACGGGCTGGCCGAGACCATCAGGAACCCCTTGGCCCGCGCGATCTCCTCGTAGGCCTTGAACTCATCAGGGGTCACGAACCGGTCGATGGCCGCGTGCTTGCGGGTCGGCTGCAGGTACTGGCCGATGGTCAGGAAGTCGACGCCGGCCGAACGCATGTCGTCCATGACCTGCATGACCTCTTCCTTGGCCTCGCCCAGGCCGACCATCAGGCCCGACTTGGTGAACTGGTTCGGGTCGCGTTCCTTCACCCGCTCCAGCAGGCGCAGCGAGTGGTAGTAGCGCGCGCCGGGCCGGATCGAGAGGTAGAGCCGCGGCACGGTTTCGAGGTTGTGGTTGAAGACGTCGGGCCGGGCGTCGATGACGATCTCGGCGGCCGAGGCCGGCTTGCGCAGGAAGTCGGGCGTCAGGATCTCGATGGTGGTGCCGGGCGCCGCGGCGCGGATCGCGTGGACCACGGCGGCGAAGTGCGCCCCGCCGCCGTCGGCGAGATCGTCGCGGTCCACCGAGGTGATGACCACGTGCTTCAAGCCCATCTTGGCCACCGCGTCGCCGACGCGGGCCGGCTCGGTCGGATCCAGCGGGTTCGGCTTGCCGGTCGAGACGTTGCAGAAGGCGCAGGCCCGCGTGCAGATCTCGCCCATGATCATCATGGTCGCGTGGCTCTGGCTCCAGCACTCGCCGATGTTCGGGCAAGCGGCCTCTTCGCAGACCGTGACCAGACCATGGGTCTTCACGATCTCACGGGTGGCGTTGTAGCCGGCCGAGCCGGGCGCGCGAACGCGCAACCACTCCGGCTTGCGCAGGATCGGGGTGTCCGGACGGGACTGCTTTTCGGGGTGCCGGGGCCGTGAAACCCCGATGGTGTCAATGACGGTCGCCATAGGGCCTAGATCGGCTTTCTGGCCCTCCGGATCAAGGCGTGATTGAGCGGCCACGCGCCGCATGCTCAAACTTGGCCATGGTTCGTGCGTCTCTGCTCGCCGCTCTTCTCCTTGCGCTCGCGGCGTGCAGCCGCGACGGCGCGCTCGAACCGTTCGCGGAAAGCCAGGTTCCCGCGACGCTCACGCCCCGCTTCTACCCGCCCGAAGGATGGGCCTGGGGGTTCATCGGCGTCGGCGACAAGCCCGTCCAACGCTATGGCGTCGCCAGCACCCGCCGCGTCCCGACCGCCATCGTCGTCATCGTCCCTGGCTACGGCGAAACCGCAGAGATGTGGTTCGAGACCGCCTCGGACCTGATCGGCGCCGGCCGCACGGTGTGGGTCCTCGACCGCGCCGGCCAGGGCGGCTCCGGGCGCTACGTGGGGCCGCGCGATCTTGGCCATGTTCCGAGCTTCGATCCCGACGTCGCGGCCCTGCGCGAATTGGTTCGCATCGTCATCAGGCCTTCGCCCGACACGCCGTTGGTGATCCTCTCCCACGCCGACGGCGTGGTCGTCGCGCTGAGCGCGGTGCGCGCGGGCATGAAGGTCGACGGCGTCGTCGCCTCCTCGCCGCGCTTGGCCAGGTCCGACCCCGCCCGGCGTCTGCTGGGCGCGGTCCGGCGCAGCGAGGCCGCGCCCGCCGGCTGGAAGCCCTGGACGCGGGAAACGGCTGACGACCGCGCCGGCGGCGCCACCCACGACATCTGGCGTGGCCTCGTCGGGCAGGCCTGGCGCACCACCAATCCCGATCTGCGGATGTCGGGGCCGAGCCTGGGATGGACCAAGGCCTATGAAGTCGCCAGCCGCCTGATCGAGACCGGCGCCCGCCAGACCCGCACCGAGGTCGTGATGATCAATGCCACCGGGGACGCTGAGGCCCTGTGCGCCAACCTGCCCTCCTGCCGCACAGAGGCGATTCCCGGAGCCGGCGCGGCGCTGCATCTGGAGGCCGACCGGTGGCGAGCGCCGTGGCTCACCGACGTCGAGGACTTCATCGCCACACGCCTTGAAGCGCGGCGATTGGCGGCTGTTTCAGCCGATCAATCAAAACCTTAGCGACGATGACTAAGACGTGCTGACGCTTGCCGATCACGCGCTGTAACATATCTTTTCAATGCCGGGCGTGGGCGATAGGCTCACGCCAACCAATAACGGCGAGACGTTCGGGGAGGTGTTCGCCTTTGTCGCGTTCCTTTGATCTGCGTGTGTCTGAGCGCGCTTTGTTCGATGCGCTCATCGACGCCCGCAACACCTACGGCGCCAAGAAGCCGATCCTGGAAGATCAGGAGCGCAAACCGCTCAGCTATACGGATCTGATCCGCGCGGCCTTCGCATTGGGCCGCAAGATCGCCGGCATGACCACGCAAGGCGAGCGCGTCGGCGTCATGTTGCCGGCCAGTTCCGGCGCGGTGGTCACCTTCTTCGCCCTGCACGCCTTTGGCCGCACCCCGACCATGCTGAACTTCACGGCCGGGCTTCGGAACCTGAAGGCCGCCTGCGAACTGGCCGGGGTGAAGCGGGTGCTGACCTCTCACCGGTTCATCGAACAGGGCAAGCTGCACGACATCATCGACGCGCTCGAGCCGATCGCGACCATCACCTATCTGGAAGAGGTCCGCGAAAAGGTCGGCCTGGCCGACAAGCTGTTCGCCGCCACCGCCGCGACCTTCCCCAAGCGTTTCCGGGTGGAGACCAAGCCGTCCGATCCCGGCGTCATCCTGTTCACCTCCGGCAGCTTCGGCGCGCCGCGCGGGGTGGTGCTGAGCCAGGCCAACCTGATCGCCAATGTGGAGCAGATCGCCGCCCACATCCCGCTCGACCCGTCCTGGGTGATGTTCAACCCGCTGCCGACCTTCCACTGCTTTGGCCTGACCGGCGGCGTGCTGCTGCCGCTGCTAAAGGGGATGAAGGCGTTCGAGTATCCCTCGCCGCTGCACGTCAAACAGATCCCGCCGCTGATCAAGGACACCGGGGCCTCGATCCTGTTCGCCACCGACACCTTCCTCAATCAGTACGCGCGCAACTCCGAACCCGACGAGCTGTCGGGCCTGAAGTTCATTGTCTGCGGGGCTGAGAAGGTTCGCGAAGAGACCCACAACCTGATCCGCGACCGCTTCGGCGACGTACCGGTGCTGGAGGGTTATGGCGCGACCGAGGCCTCGCCGGTCATCGCGGTCAACAAGCCCACCGACAATCGCCGCGGCACGGTCGGCGGCCTGCTGCCCGGCGTCGAGACCCGGCTTGAGCCCGTCGAGGGCATTCCCGGCGGCAAGCTCTATGTGCGTGGCCCCAACATCATGTCGGGCTACCTCAACGCCGACGGCGTGCTGGAAACGCCGCCCGGCGGCTGGCACGACACCGGCGACGTGGTCGAGATCACCAACGACGGCTGGATCAAGATCCTCGGCCGCGTGAAGCGCTTCGCCAAGATCGGCGGCGAGATGGTTTCTCTGACCGCCGCCGAAGACATCGCCACCACGGTCTGGCCCGACAGCCGCCACGCGGTGATCGCCATGCCCGATCCCAAGAAGGGCGAGCGCTTGGTGCTGGTCACCGATCGCCGCGACGCCGAGACCGCCCCCCTGCTCGCCCACGCCAAGGCCATCGGCGCGCCTGAGCTGGCTGTCCCGAAGAAGATCATCAAGGTCACCGAGATCCCGGTGCTCGGCACCGGCAAGACCGACTATGTGGCGATCATGCGAATGGCGGAGGCCGAGGGGCGCCGCGCCGCCTGATCTCCCGGGGGATCTCGCGTCGCTAGGACGCGGGTTGGGAGGGACACGACATGCCAAACCTCGACGTCTGGGCGCCGCGGGCGCTCAGCCTCTTGCGGATCATCGCCGCGCTGCTCTTCATGGAGCACGGCCTGATGAAGCTGTTTCACTTTCCGGCGCCTCAGCCGGGCGCGCCGGATCCTCTGCCGATGATGTTGATGGCGGCGGCCTGGATCGAGGTGATCGGCGGTGGTCTGATCGCGCTCGGGCTCTTCACCCGCCTCGCCGCGTTCGTCTGCTCGGGCCAGATGGCGGCGGCCTACTTCATGGCCCATGCGCCGCAAGGCTTCTGGCCGGCGCTCAACGGCGGGGAAGCCGCGATCCTGTTCTGCTTCGTGTTCCTGTACCTGGCGCTCGCCGGCCCCGGTCCGTGGAGCCTGGACGCTCTGCTGCGCAAGCGGTCGTAACTCTCGCTCGTCATCCTCCGGTCGCCTGAAAGGCGATCCGGGGGACCCAAGCGGCGGTGCTAGGTTTGCAACTCAGCTTGGGCCCCCCGGATCTCGCTTCGCGAGCCCGGAGGATGACGATCAAGGATCAGATATGCAGGACCCGGCCGTAGGCGTCGAGCGAGGCCTCGTGCATGGCTTCGCTCATGGTCGGGTGCGGGAAGACCGTGGCGAACAGCTCCTCCTCGGTTGCTTCCAAGGTGATCGCAAGGGTGAAACCCTGAATCATCTCAGTGACTTCCGCGCCGATCATGTGAGCGCCGATCAAGGCGCCGGTCTTCTCGTCGAAAATGGTCTTCACGAAGCCGTCGGTCTCGCCCGAGGCGATGGCCTTGCCGTTCACCTTGAACGGGAAGCGGCCCACCTTGGCGGCGATCCCCTGTTCCTTGGCCTGGGCCTCGGTCAGGCCGACCGAGGCGATCTGCGGGCTCGAATAGGTGCAGCCCGGGATCGGCGAGGTCAGGTTGCTCGGCTTCAGGCCGGCGATGTGCTCGATGCAGTGCACGCCCTCGTGGCTCGCCTTGTGCGCCAACCACGGCGGACCGGCCAGGTCGCCGATGGCGTAGAGACCCGCGACACCCGTGCCGCCATGGCTGTCGGTGACCACGTGGGTCTTCTCGACCTTCACGCCGAGCGCTTCAAGGCCAAGGCCCTCGACGTTGCCGACGATGCCGACCGCGACGATGGCGACATCAGCCTGCAGGGTTTCGGCCTTGCCGCCGGCCTCCAGTTCGATGGCGACGCCGGTCTTTGACTTTGTCAACTTCTTGACGCTGGCCCCGACCCGGAACTTCAGGCCGCGCTTTTCGAACGCCTTGTGAGCGGTCTTGGAGACCTCCTCGTCCTCGACCGGCAGGATGCGCGGCAAGGCTTCGATCACCGTCACGTCCGAGCCCAGGGCCCGGTAGAAGCTGGCGAACTCGATGCCGATGGCGCCCGAACCGATGACGATCAGCGACTTCGGCGCCGCCTTGGGGACCATGGCCTCGCGATAGGTCCAGACCCGCTCGCCGTCCGGCTCCAGGCCGATGGCCGGAATGGTGCGGGCGCGGGCGCCGGTGGCCAGGATCACATGCTTGGCCTGGACGCTGCGCGAACCGCCAGCCTTCAGGGCCACGACGACCTTCGGCGCGCCCTGCCCCTTTTCGAGCTTGGCGGTGCCCTCGATCACCTCGATCTTGTGCTTCTTCATCAGGAAGCCGACGCCGGAATTCAGCTGGCTGGCCACCTTGCGCGAACGCTCGATCACCTTGGAGAAGTCGAAGCTCGCCTTCTCGATCTTGATCCCATAGTCGGCCAGATGGCTGAGGTTCTCATAGGCCTCGCCGGACTTCAGCAGCGCCTTGGTGGGAATGCAGCCCCAGTTCAGGCAGACCCCGCCCAGCATGTCGCGTTCGACGATGGCGGTCTTGAAACCCAGCTGGCTGGCGCGGATGGCCGTGACATAGCCGCCCGGGCCCGAGCCGATGACGATGACGTCGAAATCCATGTGACTAGCCTCAGACGATCATCGTGATGGGGTCTTCGATCAGGGCCTTGAAGGCCTGCAGCCAACGCGCGCCGATGGCGCCGTCGACCACGCGGTGATCGCAGGTGAGCGTCACGCTCATGACGGTGGCGACCGCCAGCTGGCCGTTCTTCACCACCGGCCGCTGTTCGCCCGCGCCGACCGACAGGATGCAGCCCTGCGGCTCATTGATGATCGAGTTGAACGACTTGATCCCCATCATCCCCAGATTGGAGATCGAGAAGGTGCCGCCCTGGAATTCCTCGGGCTTCAGCTTCCGGGTCCGCGCCCGCTCGGCCAGGTCCTTGGCCTCCTTGGCGATCTGGGCCAGGCCCTTGGTCTCGGCCTTGCGGATGATCGGGGTGATCAGGCCGCCATCGATGGCCACGGCCATGGCGATGTCGGCGTTGTGGTGCATGGCGATGCCCTCAGGCGAATAGGAGGCGTTGGCCTCCGGCACCTGCTTTAGCGCGATCGCGGCGGCCTTGATGACCAGGTCGTTGACGCTGACCTTCACGCCTTGCTTCTCCAGCATGGCGTTGATCTTGGCGCGGCCAGCCAGCAGTCCGTCGATCTCCAGATCGATGGTCAGCGGGAAGTGCGGCACGTCTCGGAAGCTGTCGCTCATCCGGCGCGCGACGGTCTTCTTCATGCCGTCCAGCGGGATCAGATCGTAGCTGCCGTCCGGAATGCCCATCTGGGCCAGGCTCTGAACCTGACGCGGCGCGGACGCCGCGGCGCCGGCGGCCGGCGCGGAGGTCCTGGCCTGCGGCATAGCGCCGTCGACATCGCGCTTGATGATCCGGCCACGAGGCCCCGAACCCTGGACCTGCGAGAGATCCAGGCCCTTCTGTTCAGCGATCCGGCGGGCCAACGGCGAGGCGAAGACGCGTTCGCCCGAGGCGCGGGCCGGAGCAGCTGGGGCCGGCGCGGCCTTGGCGGCGGGCGCAGCCTCGGCCTTAGGGGCCTCAACCTTCGGAGCTTCGGCCTTGGGCGCGTCGGCCTTGACCGGCGGCGGCGCGGAGCCGGCGTCGTCGCCAGACAGGCGCGCGATCGGCGTATTGACCTTCACGCCCTCGGAGCCTTCGGCGACGAGGATGTCTTCGACGACGCCCTCATCGACCGCCTCGACCTCCATGGTCGCCTTGTCGGTTTCGATCTCGGCGATCACGTCTCCAGAGGAGACCTTGTCGCCTTTCTTCACGTGCCACTTGGCGAGCGTGCCCTCCTCCATGGTCGGAGAGAGGGCGGGCATCAGGACATCGATAGACATGGGTCGTTTCTCAGGCGCTGAGCAGGACAGGAGCCGAAGCGGCGAAGGATCGCGCGGTCATTTGTAGGTGACCGCCTTCACCGCCTTCACGATGTCCTCGACCGAGGGCAACGACAGCGCCTCCAGATTGGCGGCGTAGGGCAGCGGGACGTCCTTCTGGTGCACGCGCGCCGGCGGGGCGTCGAGATAGTCGAAGGCGTGGTCGATCACCCGGGCGATCACCTCGGCGCCGACGCCCATCGGGCCCCAGCCTTCCTCGGCCGTCACCAGACGGTTGGTCTTCTTCACGCTCTCGACGATGGTTTCGTGGTCGAGCGGGCGCAGGGTGCGCAGGTCGATGACCTCGGCGTCGATACCTTCGGCCGCCAACAGTTCGGCCGCCTTCAGCGCCATGCCGACCATCCGCGAGTGGGCGGTGATCGTCACGTCCTTGCCCTCACGGCGGACCTTGGCCTTGCCGATCGGCACCACCCAGTCGACGTCCTCGGGAACGTCGAACTCCTGGCCGTACATCATCTCGTGTTCGAGGAAGACGACGGGGTTCGGGTCACGGATCGCGGCCTTGAGCAGGCCCTTGGCGTCGGCGGCGTCATAGGGCGCCACGACCTTCAGGCCGGGAACCTGAGCGTACCAGGCCGAGTAGTCCTGGCTGTGCTGGGCGCCCACGCGCGCCGCGGCGCCGTTGGGGCCGCGGAACACGACCGAGCATTTGATCTGGCCGCCGGACATGTAGAGCGTCTTGGCGGCCGAGTTGATGATGTGGTCGATCGCCTGCATGGCGAAGTTCCAGGTCATGAACTCGACGATGGGCTTGAGGCCCGCCATCGCCGCGCCGACGCCAAGGCCGGCGAAGCCGTGCTCGGTGATCGGGGTGTCGATGACGCGCTTGTCGCCGAACTCCTGCAGCAGATCGCGCGAGACCTTGTAGGCGCCCTGGTACTGGGCGACTTCCTCGCCCATCAGGAAGACCTTATCGTCCTTGCGCATCTCCTCGGCCATCGCATCGCGCAGGGCGTCGCGGATGGTCGTCTTGACGAGCTTGACGCCCTCGGGAAGCTCCGGATCGCGGAGTTCCACCTTCGGGGCGACCGGCGCGGCGGCCTCGACGGCCGCGGGCGGCTTGGCCTCGGCTTCGGCGGCGACGGGCGCCTTGGGGGCGCTGGCGGCCGCGTCGTCGCCGGACAGGCGCGCGATGGGCGTGTTGACCTTCACGGCCTCGGTGCCTTCGGGGACGAGGATCTCCTCGATGGTCCCTTCGTCGACGGCCTCGACCTCCATGGTCGCCTTGTCGGTCTCGATCTCAGCGATCACGTCGCCCGAGCGGACGGTGTCGCCCTTCTTGACGTGCCATTTGGCGAGGGTGCCTTCCTCCATGGTCGGGGAAAGCGCAGGCATCAGGACGTCGGTCACTCGGCGGCCTCCAGATAGACGTCCGTGTAGAGCTCCGAAGGTTCGGGCTCGGGCGAGGTGCGGGCGAACTCCGCGGCGTCGGCGACGATCTTCTTCACCTCGGCGTCGATGACCTTCAGCGAGGCCTCGTCGGCCCAGCCCTTCTTGGCCAGCAGTTCCTGCAGGTGGTCGATCGGGTCGCGGGTCTTGCGGACCTCGTCGACCTCGTCGCGGCTCCGATACTTGGCCGGATCGCTCATCGAGTGGCCGCGATAGCGGTAGGTCTTCATCTCGAGGATGTAGGGGCCCTTGCCCGAGCGGGCGTGGTCGGCGGCCTTCTTGGCCGCGGCCTTGACCGCCAACACGTCCATGCCGTCGACTTCCTCGCCCGGGATCCGGAAGGAGGCGCCGCGCTTGTAGAGATGGGTTTCCGACGAGGAGCGCTCGATCGAGGTCCCCATGGCGTACTGGTTGTTCTCGATCACGTAGACGACCGGCAGGCTCCACAGCTGAGCCATGTTGAAGCTCTCGTAGACCTGACCCTGGTTGGTCGCGCCGTCGCCGAAGTAGGTGAAGGAGACCTTCTTGTTGTCGCGGTAGTGGTTGGCCAGAGCCAGGCCCGTGCCCAGCGCGACCTGCGCGCCGACGATGCCGTGCCCGCCGTAGAAATCGGCCTCGGTCGAGAACATGTGCATCGACCCGCCCTTGCCCTTGGACGACCCGCCGGCCCGGCCGGTCAGCTCGGCCATGACTTCGCGAGGGTCCATGCCGCAAGCCAGCATGTGGCCGTGATCACGATAGCCGGTGATCACCTGATCACCCTGCTCCTTGATCGCCTGCACGCCGACCGCGATGGCTTCCTGGCCGATATAGAGGTGGCAGAAACCACCGATCAGACCCATGCCGTACAGCTGGCCCGCCCGCTCCTCGAAGCGGCGGATCAACAGCATGTCGCGGTAGTACTTGAGGAGCTCGTCCTGCGTCACGGGGCCGTCTGCGGCGCCGCTGATACCGGTGTCATTGCTCTTCCGCTTAGCAGCGGAGCCTGCCTGCCCACGCGCCATCCGTCTCTCCCGTAGGAATGCATTTCGCGGTTAAGCTCCGCGTGTCCGTAGCCGTTTAGAACGAACGAATCCGCCCTAAGGCTTCACGCGGATCACATAGTCGTTCGGGTGTCCGAAACCTAGCAGGGAACGGGCACGTTCTTCCAGTAGGTCGGCGGAGAGGCTGTTGTCGCGCAACAGACGGGCACGGGCTTCCAAATCCTGCCTTTGGGTACGCAGTTGGGCCAATTCCTGGGATTTGGCCGCAAGGGTCGCGTCCCTTTGCGTAGAAGACAACAAACCGCGATCGCCCGTGAAAGCGTGGAACCCGAAATAGAAAATCAGGAACGCGAGCGCCGCTGTCGGCAGATATGGGCGAAGGCGTGCAAACACGTCGAATCGAAGACTCCTGATCAAACCCACCTCACGCGATCGTGCTTAATTTAGGGTTACAATGCCCCGTCGACGCGGGCGTTAGGGGGAAAAATCGTGCGCAGCGTCCTCGGCAAGATCTACGCCTACAAGGCCTTGGACGATCTGATCCTCATCTACCCGCTTTACGCGGTGATGTTCGTCGATCATGGCGTCTCGCCCAGCCAGCTGGCCTTGCTGTTCGCCGTATGGTCGGCGGTCGGTCTGGCGCTGGAGGTGCCGTCCGGCATCTTGGCCGATCACCTGTCGCGCAAGCATCTCCTGGCCGCCGGCCAGCTCATCCGGGCGGCGGGCTACGCATGCTGGCTGCTGTTCCCGAGCTTCTGGGGCTACCTCGCGGGTTTCGTCCTCTGGGGGATCAAGGGCGCCCTGCAGTCCGGGACTTTCGAGGCCCTGGTATACGACGAGCTCGATCGGCGCGGCGCCGCCGACGACTACGCCAAGGTCATCGGCCGGGCGCGGGCCAGCGGAATTGTCGCGATTTTAATGGCGATGCTGGCCGCCTCGGGGGTTCACCGGCTCGGCGGTTACGAACTTTTGATGGTCCTCAGTGTCGCGGCGGTGATCGCCGCCGCGGTGGTCGCGCTCGCCCTGCCCTCGGCGCCCCGCGCGCAATCGACCGGCGAGGTCGATTATCTGGCTCACCTGAAGCAGGCCCTGGGCGAAGCCCTGAGCACCGTGGCGATCCTGCGCCCGATGCTGGTGGTCGTCACCCTCTGGACCCTGGGCGGATCTCTCGATGAGTTCTGGGGGATCTATGGCGAGGAGGCCGGCCTCAGCCGCGACGCTATCCCGATCTACTACGCCGCCACCTATGCGACGTCGGCGCTCGCCGCGGCCCTGGCCTATCGGCTCAGCGGAGCGCCCGCCGCCGCCCTCTACGGCGTCGTCATCCTCGCCGGCGGCCTGCTGATCGCGGCGGCCGACATGATGAGCCCGGCTGGAATGCTGTTGTTGGCGGTGTTCGCCGGGCTGGTGAAGCTGATCGACATCAACTTCGAGACCCGGATGCAGCACGCCATCTCGACCGAGCGCCGCGCCACCATCGCCTCGCTGGCGGGCTTCCTGTGGACGGTGGGCTCGATCGGCCTCTACCTCGCCTTCGGCCAGATCGCCGAGCGCTGGTCCTATGGCGCGGCGTTCATGACCTTTGGCGTGGTGATGGTGCTGAGCGGCGCGGCCTTTCTGTTCAGCCGCGCCTTTCGGCGGATCTAGAGGCGCTTCAGCGCCTTGGCGCCGAGATAGATCGCCTGGTCGCCCAGCTCTTCCTCGATGCGCAGCAGTTGGTTGTACTTCGCGGTCCGGTCCGAGCGCGACAGCGAGCCGGTCTTGATCTGACCGCAGTTGGTGGCGACCGCCAGGTCGGCGATGGTCGAGTCCTCGGTCTCGCCCGAACGGTGGCTCATCACGGCCGTAAAGGCGGCGCGGTGAGCCATGTCGACGGCGTCCAGGGTCTCCGACAGGGTGCCGATCTGGTTGACCTTCACCAAGATGGAGTTGGCCAGGCCCTGCTCGACGCCCAGCTTCTCCAGGCGAGCCGGGTTGGTGACGAAGAGATCATCGCCCACCAGCTGGATCTTGCCGCCCAGCTTGTCGGTCAGCAGCTTCCAGCCTTCGAGGTCGTCCTCGGCCATGCCGTCCTCGATCGACACGATCGGGAACTTGGCGACCAGGCCGGCCAGATAGTCGACCATGCCGGCCGGATCGAGGGTCTTGCCCTCGCCGCCCAGCACGTACTTGCCGCCTTTGAAGAACTCGGTCGAAGCCGCGTCGAGGCCGAGCTGGAAGTGCTCGCCGGCCTTGAAGCCCGCGGCCGCGCCCGCCTTGACGATGAAGGCCAGTGCCTCTTCAGCCGAACCGATGTTGGGGGCGAAGCCGCCCTCGTCGCCGACATTGGTGTTGTGGCCGGCGTCGGACAGCGCCTTCTTCAGCGCGTGGAAGATCTCGGCGCCCATGCGCAGGCCTTCGGCGAAGGTGTCCGCGCCGGTCGGCAGGATCATGAATTCCTGAATGTCGATCGGATTGTCGGCGTGGGCGCCGCCGTTGATGATGTTCATCATCGGCACCGGCAGGACGCGGGCCGAGACGCCGCCGACATACTTGTAGAGCGGCAGGTCGGCGCTGATCGCCGCGGCCTTGGCCGCCGCCAGGCTGACGCCCAGGATTGCATTGGCGCCGAGACGGCTCTTGTTCGCGGTGCCGTCCAGCTGGATCAGCTGGGTGTCCAGACGGCGCTGGTCCTCGGCGTCGAAGCCGGCCAGCGCGTCATAGATCTCGCCGTTGACGGCCTCGATGGCCTTCAGGACGCCCTTGCCGCCATAGCGGCTCTTGTCGCCGTCGCGCTTCTCGACCGCCTCGTGAGCGCCCGTGGAAGCGCCTGACGGCACCGCGGCGCGGCCCAGCGAGCCGTCTTCCAGAATGACATCCACCTCGACCGTCGGATTGCCGCGGCTGTCCAGGATCTCCCGGGCGATGATGTCGACGATCTCGGTCATGGAAGCTCCTAGAGATTGGGCGGAAATATGCGCGCCCCTTTAGCCACCTTCGAGAAAGGTGGCAATCTTGGGCCCGGCGCCCAGGCGCAAAGCGCGCAAGCAAAATCCCCCGCCCGGAACCCGGACGGGGGATTTGGATAGCTCAGACCTTCAAGGGCTCAGGCGCGCGAGCGCGGCCCTCGAGAAGGACTAGTCTTCCTTCGGGGTGATGACCTGACGGCCCTTATACATGCCGGTCTTCAGATCGACGTGGTGGGGACGCTTCAGTTCGCCGGTTTCCTTGTCTTCGACATAGGAGTTGGCGCCGAGGGCGTGGTGCGAACGCCGCATGTTGCGCCGCGACGGGGATACTTTGCGTTTCGGAACGGCCATGGGGAATCTCGCAGGCGTAAAAATGGAGACGGCGGCCAAACGACAGGCCGCCGACGTGAGCGCGGGTGTATGCCGGAAATCGGCCTTGGTTTCAACCGCCCTTGTAAATCCTTGTGGAAGCCAAGGCTACAAGGCGTTTTGGCGCAACCTGCGCCCAGGCCATCCACATCAGATCGGCGAATCGCCCGGCCTCGACCTTCTCAAACCAGACGAAAGTCGAGCCATTGGCGCCCCAATAGCCGGCCACGGCCTCGATCACGCCGGGGTCCGCCTCGCAGAGGTTCCGCTGATCCTCAGGATCGAGCTTCAGCATGGCGCGCGGTTGATCCTGGTGGATCGTGCAGAAGATCTTCTTGCCCACGCGAAACGACGGCATGCCGTGGTGGTCGGCCTCATAGGCCTCCGGCTGGCCCAGCGCGATGCGTCTGACGTCGTCGGGGGTGAGCATGACCGGAGGATAGCGCCCTCCGCCGGTCATGGAAAACCACCTAGACCAGGCGCGAACGTTCCTTGGCCGCGCCGATGAAGCTGGCGAACAGCGGGTGCGGATCGAACGGGCGGCTCTTCAGTTCCGGGTGGAACTGCACGCCGATGAACCAGGGATGGTCCGAGCGCTCGCAGATCTCGGGCAGCACGCCGTCCGGCGACAGGCCCGAGAAGGTCAGGCCGGTGTTCTCGATGGCCTCGCGGTAGCCGATATTGACCTCGTAGCGATGGCGGTGGCGCTCGCTGATCGCCGTGCCGCCATAGATCTGCGAGACCTTGGAGCCGGCCGTCAGGACCGCGTCGTAGGACCCCAGGCGCATGGTGCCGCCCAGGTTATCGCCTTCCTTGCGGGTCTCGCGCTCGTTGCCGCGGGTCCACTCGGTCATCAGGCCGACGATCGGTTCCGACGTCGGGCCGAACTCGGTCGAGGAGGCCTGCTTGATGCCGGCCAGATTCCGCGCCGCCTCGATCATCGCCATCTGCATGCCGAAGCAGATGCCGAAGTAAGGCACCTCATGTTCACGCGCGAACCGCACCGCGCGGATCATGCCTTCCGAACCGCGCTCGCCGAAGGCGCCGGGCACCAGGACCCCGTGAACGCCGGTCAGGCGCTCGGAGATCAGCCCTTCCTCGCGCTCGAAGGCCTCGCCCTCGATCCAGTCGAACTTGACCCGGACGTTGCTGGCGACGCCGCCGTGCACCAGCGCCTCGATCAGCGACTTATAGGCGTCGGTCAGGGCCGTGTACTTGCCGACGATGGCGATGTTCACCTCGCCGTCGGGGTTGGTCAGGGTGTGGGAGATGCCCTCCCAGCGCGACAGGTCCGGCGCCGGCGCGGTCTCGGTCAGGCCGAACACGGCCAGCACTTCGCGGTCCAGACCCTGGGCGTGATAGTCGAGCGGCACGTGATAGATGTTCGGCGAGTCCATCGCCTGGATCACGGCGCTTTCGCGGACGTTGCAGAACTGGCCGATCTTGCGACGCTCGCTGTCCGGGATCGGCTGTTCGCAGCGGCAGAGCAAAATGTCGGGCTGAATGCCGATCGACCGCAGCTCCTTGACGGAGTGCTGGGTCGGCTTGGTCTTCATCTCGCCGGCCGTCTTGATATACGGCAGCAGCGTCAGGTGGATATAGCAGGCGTGGCCGCGCGGCAGCTCCTGGCCAAGCTGGCGGATCGCCTCGAAGAACGGCAGGCCTTCGATGTCGCCGACCGTGCCGCCGATCTCGACCAGCACGAAGTCGACGCCCTCGCCCGGATCGCTGAGCACGAAGTTGCGGATCTCATCGGTGACGTGCGGGATCACCTGGACGGTCGCGCCCAGATAGTCGCCGCGGCGTTCCTTCTCGATGATGGTCTTGTAGATCTGGCCGGTGGTGATGTTGTCGGCCTTGGTGGCGTTCACGCCGGTGAAGCGCTCGTAGTGCCCCAGATCGAGGTCCGTCTCAGCGCCGTCCTCGGTCACGAAGACCTCGCCGTGCTGATAGGGACTCATCGTCCCCGGATCGACGTTCAAATAGGGATCGAGCTTGCGCAGGCGGACCTTATAGCCACGAGCCTGCAGCAATGCGCCGAGAGCGGCGGAAGCGAGACCTTTTCCCAAGGAGGAGACCACGCCGCCGGTGATGAAAATGTACCGGGTCATGGGCGTTCAGGTTAGCCGTGATTCGCGTTGGGCGCCCTGCGGCGATTCGCCAAAGGCTGTGGAAAGTGTGGAGTGATGTGCGCCAAGACGTACGCGCAAACGCAGAGTGAGCCGCCGAGGCGGCTTTTGGGAAGGTCTCACGATCACTCTGGACTTAGGGGTTGGACGGCGCCGGCTGATCGCCGGTGAAGGGATTGCGAACCTGCGGGGTCGGAGCCGTCAGCGGCGCGGGCGCGTCGCTCGGGCTGGTCGGCGCCGGCGCGGTGGGCGTCGGAACGGCCGGGCGGTTCAGGCTGTTGGGATCGATGCCTTCGACCTTCACCCGGTCGACGACCGAGGAGGCGCCGCGCTCACGGCCGGCCAGCAGGGTGAGCACCAGGCTGAGGATGAAGAAGACCGAACCCAGGATCCAGGTCGTGCGGGTCAGCAGGTCGCCGGCGCCGCGCGCGGTCATGAAGCCAGTGTTGCTACCGCCCATGCCCAGTGCGCCGCCTTCTGAGCGCTGCAACAGGACGACCGCGATCAGCGAGACGCAGACGATGACGTGGATGGTGAGCAAAATGCCGAGCAGCATTGATATATCCGATGCCTTCGACCGGTCGCCCGTGCCGAAATGAAGCGCGCGCTCTACCATCAGGCGGCGCACAAGGCCATAGCTAGGGCGTCGTATCCGTCAGGCCAAGTCCATGATTCTCGAAACCCAACGCCTGAGCCTGAGGCCTCTGCAGGTCTCAGACGCCGAATTCCTGTTTCCGATCCTGAATGATCCGGAGGTCATGGCCCACTGGGACATCCCCGAGATCGACGATCCGGACCTAGTCCGCGCCATCGTCGAGGGACAGGTGGCCGACACCGCCTCGGGCAAGGCCTTCCACTGGACGATCCGCACCCTCGACGGCGCAACCTTCCTAGGCGCCTGCGATCTGTCCGACATCGACCGCTGGCACAAGCGGGCGGAGATCGGTTTCCTGCTCGGGCGCGACGTCTGGGGCCAGGGCTATGCGCTGGAAGCCACCCGCTCGGTGATCTCCTATGCCGCCGCGATGGGCGTACGGCGGCTGTCGGCCCGCACCCACCTCGGCAACCTCCGTTCCGACGCCCTGCTCGAGAAGCTGGGTTTCGAGGAGGAAGGCCTGCTGCGGGGCCACGTCCTGCGCGACGGCGAGCACCGCGACTGCCGGCTATTCGGCCTTCTGCTCTAGCGTCGCCGCGCCGGCCGCCTATCTCAGACAGACCATGACAAATCCAATCCGCCCCGCCGGCTTCGACCACATCGTCCTGCGCGTGGTCGATAAGGATCGAATGATCGCCTTCTATCGCGACGTCCTGGGCTGTCCGGTGGATTGGGATCGCCCCGAGCTCGGCCTGACCCATATCCGCGTGGGCGCCTCCCTGATCGACCTGATCACCGTGGACGGCCCCTTGGGCAAGTTGGGCGGCGAAGCGCCGGGCGACGAGGGCCGCAATCTCGATCACTTCGCGCTGGCGATCCGCCCATTCGACGAGGCCGCGATCCGCGCCCACCTGGCCGCGCACGGCGTCGCGATCGCCCTGGAGGGCGAGCGTTACGGCGCCGAGGGCGATGGGATGTCGCTCTACGTCCTCGATCCGGAGGGCAATATGGTTGAGCTGAAGGGGCCTTCCGTTTAGCCAGCTTCGTCATCCTCCGGGCAGCCAAAGGCTGATCCGGCGGACCCAAGCTGAGTCGCCGAACTTGATGGGCCGCCGCCAGCGTCCCCCGGATCGTCTTTCAGACGACCGGAGGATGACGACTGGGCCGCCTAGAGCGCCGAGATGATTCCCAGGAAATCCTCGGCCTTCAGCGAGGCACCGCCGACCAGCGCGCCGCCAACCTCGGCCGCGTGCAGGATTTCGGCGGCGTTCGAGGGCTTCACCGACCCGCCATAGAGAATCGGCGGGACCTTGCCGTGGTCGCCGAAGATTTCGACCAGCGTCGCCCGGATGGCCACATGGACCTCCTCGATCTCCGGCGTGGTCGGCGTCAGGCCGGTGCCGATGGCCCAGACCGGCTCGTAGGCGACCGAAAACGCCTTGCCGTCCAGGACGGCCGGCAGCGAGCCCCTCACCTGCCCGGTGACGATCTCCAGCGCCTTGCCGGCCTTGCGTTCTTCCAGGGTCTCGCCGACGCAGACGATGGGTTCGAGACCCGCGCGCAGGGCCGCCTCGACCTTGGCGGCCACCAGGGCGTCGGTCTCGCCATAGCCGGCGCGGCGCTCGGAGTGGCCCAGGATGACCAGGCTGGCCCCGGCGTCGCTTAGCATTTCAGCGGAAACATCGCCGGTGAAGGCGCCGGAGGTCTCGGCCCGGCAGTCCTGTCCGCCGAGCAGCAGAGCCGTTCCCTTAACCGCCCAGGCCGCCTGCGCAATCAGCGTGGCCGGCGGGCAGATCGCGACGCGGGCCGTGGTCGCACCGATCCCGGCGGCGACCGCCTGGGCTTCCGACAGCGACGCGGCGACCCCGTTCATCTTCCAGTTGCCGGCGATCAAAGGGGTCGGAGAAGTCATCTTGGCCTCACGTTTTTCTGGACACAGGCGCGTTAAGCCAAGCCGTTCATTCTGTCACGCGCTTGCGGGGGGGAAGTCCACTCCACTATACCCGCCTTCCACGTTCGCGCCGAAGAGGCTCCGGAAGGTCAAATGCTGTCCGCAACCCGCAAGTTCGCCAAATCCTGGGTCGCCGCTGTGCTGATCGGCCTCCTGGTCGTCAGTTTCGCGATCTTCGGCATCAACGACGCCTTCAAAGGCAACTACACCAACGATGTGATCAAGGCTGGCTCGCGCCATGTCGCCGGTCCCGACTTCCGGCGGGAGTTCGATAATTTCCGCAAGGGCGCCGAGGAACAGACCAAGCAGCCCATCTCGCTCGAGCAGGCCGTTCAATTTGGTCTGGATAAGCGCCTGATGGAGGAAATCGCGACTCGCGAGGCCTTCGGCGCGATGCTGGAGAAGATCGGCATCCGTCCGTCGGACCGCCTGGTCAGCGGCGAGCTGCGCAAGATCCCGGCCTTCTTCAACCCGATCTCCGGCGCCTTCGACAAGGCGCTCTACGCGCAACGTCTGGGCGAGAACGGCCTGACGCCGGCGCGCTTCGACACCCTGATGCGCGACCAGATCGCCGAATCCCATACGGTCTCGGCCATGGTCAACGGCCTGCGGGTGCCCCGCGCCTACAGCGCCCTGGGCGCCGTCTACGAGATGGAATCGCGCGACGTCGGCTACTTCATGATCGACCCGCGCAGCGTCGCCCCGCCGGCCCTGCCGACCGACGCCCAGCTCAACGCCTTCATGAAGGAAAAGGCCGCCCAACTTACCCGGCCCGAGTTCCGCGTGCTCACGGTGGTGGCGTTCAGTCCCGCCATGGTCAGCGCCAACCTGCCGATCGACGAGGCCGAGGTTCAGAAGCGCTTCCAGTTCCGTAAGGACACCCTGAACAAGCCCGAGACCCGCTCGCTGGTCCAGATCCCGGTCAAGGACGCCGCGACGGCCCAGGCCGTCGCCGCCCGCCTGGCCAAGGGTGAAGATCCCTCGGCGGTCGCCAAGTCCCTTGGCGTCGAAGCGATCAACTATGTCGACAAGCCGCAGAGCGCCATCGCCGACAAGCGCGTCGCCGCGGCGGCCTTCGGCCTCAAGGCCGGCGAGGTCTCGCCCGCCCTCCAGGGTGACCTGGGCATGGCCGTGGTGAAGGTCGTCAACGTCGTCCCCGGACAAACGATCACCCTCGATCAGATCCGCCCGCAGATCGAAGCTGAACTGCGCAAGGACGCCGCGGCCGAGAAGGTCTACGCGCTGAGCCAAGCCTATGACGAAGCTCGCGGCGGCGGCTCCAACCTGGCCGAAGCGGCCAAGAAGGCCGGCGTGCCGACCATCACCATCGGCCCGGTCAGCCAGCAGGGCCAAGGCCCGCAAGGCCAGCCGGTCGCCGGCGTGACGCCCAAGCTGCTCGAAATCGCCTACGGCCTGCCGGCCGGCGGCGAGAGCGAAGTCCAGGACGCCGGCAACGGCGAATACTACGCCGTCCGCGTCGAGCGGATCCTCCCCAAGGCCCTGCCCGCACTGGCCGAGGTGAAGCCGGACCTGACCCGGGTGTGGATGATGACCGAGATGCTGAAGCGCCTGCAGACCCGCGCCGACGAGTACGCCGCCCGTCTGCGCAAGGGCGAAAGCCTGGAGACTGTCGCCGCGGCGGCTGGCTCCAAGGTCGCCCGCGTCGCCGGCATCGACCGTCAGAACGCGGCGCAGAACACCGCGCTGTCGCGTGACGCTCTAATGAAGGCCTTCGGCGCCAAGCCCGGCGAGATCTTCACGGCCGAAGGCACGCAGTTCGGCCTGATCGTCGGCAAGCTGGAAGCCGTCCGCGCGCCGTCCGGTTCCACCCTGGCCCGGATCACCGAGGATGCGCGGCCGCAGGTCACCATGGCCCTGTTCCGCGACCTCGGCGCCGCGGCCCGCAAGGCCGCCCGGACCGAAGTGAAGACCAAGATCTATCCCGACAAGGCGCGCGTGGCTCTCGGCCTCCCGCCCATCGGCAGCGACAAGACCGCCGGTGCGGCGGGTACGGCGGAGAAGGCGAAGTGACGATCGATCCTGCGTTTGCGGACTTTGAGGCGAAATACTCTCAAGGGGCGCCGCAGGTCGTTTGGACCCGTCTGATCGACGATCTCGAGACCCCGGTCTCGGCCTATCTGAAGATCGCTCACGGACGGCCTTACGCCTTCCTGTTCGAATCGGTGGAGGGCGGCGCCCATCGGGGCCGCTACTCCGTCATCGCCATGAAGCCCGATCTCGTCTGGAGATGCCGGGGCGATCAGGCCGAGATCGCGGTCGGCCCCGATATCGAGGCCGGGCGCTTCCAATCCCAGGCCGGCGGAGCGCTCGATTCGCTCCGCGACCTGGTGGCGCGCTCGCGTCTGGACCTTCCTGAAGGCCTGCCGCCGATGTCGGCCGGCGTGTTCGGGGCCATCGGCTACGACATGATCCGGCTGGTCGAGCGGCTGCCGAACATCAATCCCGACCCGCTGGACCTGCCCGACGGCCTGATGATCCGGCCCTCGATGATCGCGATCTTCGACGCCATCGCCCAGGAGATCATCCTGGTCACGACGGTCCGGCCCTCGGAGATCACCGCCAAGGCGGCCTATGACGACGCCAAGGCCCGCCTGGCCGAAGTCGTCGCCGACCTGCGCGGGTCGGCCCCGCCGCTGGCCGGGACCGCGACGCCGCAGCCCGACAGCTTCACCACCCCGGTGAGCCGCGAGGACTATCACCGCATCGTGGCGCGGGCGAAGGAGTACATCCTGGCCGGCGACATCTTCCAGGTCGTGCCCAGCCACCGGTTCCGCGCGCCCTTCGCGCACGACCCGTTCGCGCTCTATCGGTCATTGCGGCGGACGAACCCCTCGCCGTTCCTGTTCTATCTGAACTTCGGCGACTTCCAGCTCGCGGGCTCCTCGCCTGAGATCCTGGTGCGGTTGCGCGATGGCAAGATCACCATCCGTCCGATCGCCGGCACCCGTCCGCGCGGCGCCACGGCCGAAGAGGACCGCGCGCTCGAGGCCGAGTTGATGGCCGACCCCAAGGAACGCGCCGAGCACCTGATGCTGCTCGATCTGGGCCGCAATGACGTGGGCCGCGTCGCCATGCTGAAAAGCACCGGTTCCAACGAACCGCCGCAGCCCTCGCGCGGAGCCCGCGTGCGGGTGACCGACTCGTTCTTCGTCGAGCGCTACAGCCACGTCATGCACCTGGTCTCCAACGTCGAGGGCGACGCCCCCGAGGGCCTGGACCCCATCGACGTGCTGATGGCCGCCCTGCCCGCCGGCACGCTGTCCGGCGCGCCCAAGGTGCGGGCGATGGAGATCATCGACGAACTGGAGCTGGAAAAGCGCGGCATCGCCTATGCGGGCGCGGTCGGCTACTTCGGCGCCGACGGCTCGGTGGACACCTGCATCGTCCTGCGCACCGCCTGCTTCAAGGACGGCCAGATGTACGTCCAGTCCGGCGGCGGCGTGGTCGCCGACAGCGATCCGGACGCCGAATACGACGAGACCCTGCACAAGGCCCGAGCCCTGCGCCGCGCCGCCGAAGAGTCCTGGCGATTCGTCTAGGGCGTGCGCTCGACCACGTGCTGGGTGGTCACTGGCGGGGCCATGATCATGGCCCCGGCCAGGGCCAGGGCGGCGATAGCCGCGAACCCAGCCGCCGCCAGGGCGGGCCACACGCGTTCACGCGCCACCGGCGCTCGCAGGAGCGCTCTGGCATAGGCCATCTGTTCAGGGTCGAGGACAGAATCGGGCGGCGACATGACCACAACATCCGGTGAACGGGCCTCGTCCGCAATCCGGGGCCTTGGCGGCAAGCCAAGCGGAGCCTAGAGAAATCTGATGATCTTGGTGATCGATAACTACGACAGCTTCACCTACAACCTGGTTCACTATCTGAACGAACTGGGCGCGGAGACGCTGGTCTATCGCAACGACGCGCTGAGCGTCGAAGAGGCCCTTGGCCTCAAGCCCCAGGGCGTGCTGCTGTCGCCCGGTCCCTGCACCCCCAACGAGGCCGGCATCTGCCTGGCCCTGCTGGAGGCCGCCCCCGTCGACCTGCCGATCCTTGGGGTCTGCCTCGGCCACCAGGCCATCGGCCAGGCCTATGGCGGCGACGTGGTCCGCGCCAAGCATGTGATGCACGGCAAGACCAGCCCGATCATCCACGAGGGCAAGAGCCTCTTCGCCGGCCTGCCCAACCCGTTCACCGCGACCCGCTATCACAGCCTGTCGGTCGAGAAATCGACATTGCCCCCGGTGCTGGAAGTGACCGCCTGGACGGAAGACGGCGAGATCATGGGCTTCCAGCATCGCAACCGGCCGATCCACGGGGTGCAGTTCCACCCCGAATCCATCGCCACCGAGGGCGGCCACGCCATGCTGGCCAACTTCCTCAAGCTCGCGGGCGTTGAGCCCCAGGTCGACGCCTAAACATGTCAGACGCATTCAAGCCGCTCCTGAGCCGCCTGGCTGACGGCGGCACCCTCACCGAGGACGACGCCGGCGAGTTCTTCGCCGCCTGCCTGCGCGGCGAGCCCACTCCCGCCCAGGTCGCCGCCGCCGTCACCGCCATGCGCATGCGCGGCGAAACGACCGGCGAGATCACCGCCTGCGCCCGCGCCATGCGCAAGGCCGCCATCACGCTCGACCACCCGTTCCAGGTCATGGACGTCTGCGGGACCGGCGGCGACGGGCTCCACACCCTCAACGTCTCGACCGCGGTGGCCTTCGTCGCCGCCGGCGGCGGCCTCAAGATCGCCAAGCATGGCAACCGCGCCGTCTCCTCGCGCTCCGGCGCGGCCGACGTGCTGGCCGAACTAGGCGTCAATGTCGCGGCCTCGGCGCAGCAGCAGCTCCGCGCCCTGGACGAGGCCAATGTCGCCTTCTTCTTCGCGCCGGCCCACCACAGCGCCATGCGGCATGTGGCGCCGATCCGCACCGACCTCGGCTTCCGCACCATCTTCAACCTGCTCGGTCCGCTGACCAATCCGGCCGGCGCGCAGCGTCAGGTGATGGGCGTGTTCGCCGACCGTTGGGTCGAGCCCCTGGCCCGGGTGCTGGGCGCTCTGGGCGCCGAACGCGCCTGGGTCGTTCACGGCGGCGGCATGGACGAGATGACCATCACCGGCGAGACCAGCGTCGCCGAATATCGCGACGGTCAGGTCCGGCTCTTCACCGTCACGCCGGAGGCCGTCGGCCTGCCCCGCGCGGCCCTGGCCGACATCACCGGCGGCTCCCCGGCCCAGAACGCCGTGGCGCTGCGCGAACTGCTGGACGGCGCCAAGGGCGCCTACCGCAACATCGTGCTGCTCAACGCCGCCGCGGCTTTCCTGGTCGGCGAACAGGTCGAGACCCTGCGCGACGGGGTCGACCTGGCCGCCCAGATCCTCGACGACGGCCGCGCCAAGGCCGCCCTGGCCAAGCTCATCGAGCTCACCTCCGAACCGCAGAGCGTGGCATGAGCGACATCCTCGACAAGATCGCCGCCTACAAGCGCGACGAGGTCACTGAGCGTAAGGCCCTGCGCAGCCTGGCCGAGCTAGAGGCCGCGGCCCAGGCCGCCTCCCCGCCCCGTGGTTTCCGCAAGGCGCTGGAGCGCGCGCACGCGCCCGGAAAGCTCGCCCTGATCGCCGAGATCAAGAAGGCCTCGCCTTCGAAGGGCCTGATCCGCGAAGACTTCGATCCGCCGTCCCTGGCCCAGGCCTACGAGGCCGGCGGCGCGGCCTGTCTGTCGGTGCTGACCGATGGGCCGAGTTTCCAGGGCGCCGACAGCTTCCTGGCCGCCGCCCGCGACGCCGTCGCCCTGCCCGCCATCCGCAAGGACTTCCTGGTCGATCCCTGGCAGGTCGCCGAGTCTCGCGCTCTGGGGGCCGACGCCATCCTGGTGATCCTGGCCATGGTCGACGACGTCGTCGCCGCCGAACTGATGGCCGAGGCCGCGCGCCTGGGCATGGACGCCCTGGTCGAGGTCCATGACGAGGACGAGATGGCGCGCGCCGGCAAGCTGGGCGCGAAGCTGGTCGGGGTGAACAACCGCAACCTGCGCACCTTCGAGACCGACCTGGCGATCACCGAGCGGTTGGCTCCGGCCGCCCCCGCCGACGCCCTGCTGGTCACCGAAAGCGGCATCTTCACCGCCCTCGACGTCACCCGCCTCGAACGCTCCGGCGCCAGGGCGATGCTGGTCGGCGAGAGCCTGATGCGCCAGGCCGACGTCACGGCCGCCACCCGCGCCCTGCTGGGCTGAGTCGGCGCCAACTTCGTTCCGAACGGTCGGAAAAAGCTAAGCCTTTCAAAGGCTCGGCGGTAACTTGACATTAACCAGGAACACCTAGAGAACATTCGTAACGTTTGCGCTTTGTTCTCCAAGGGCTCCTAGGCCATGCTCACCCGTAAGCAGCACGAACTTCTCATGTTCATCCATGAGCGGATCAAGGAAACCGGCGTCTCGCCGTCGTTCGACGAGATGAAGGAGGCGCTCGATCTGGCGTCCAAGTCCGGCATTCACCGCCTGATCACGGCGCTGGAGGAGCGCGGCTTCCTACGCCGCCTGCCCCACCGGGCGCGGGCTCTGGAAGTGGTGAAGCTGCCGCAGCAGGCGACCACGACCGCGCCGCCCAAGGGCCGCTCGCCCTTCAAGCCGCAACTGGTCGATCCGGGCGACGCGCCGCCCCTGCCGGTCGCCAACGACACCCGCGACCTGCCGATCCTCGGCCGCATCGCCGCCGGCACGCCCATCGAGGCGATCCAGCAGGAACGCGACCGGCTTCCGGTGCCCGAGACCATGCTGGGCGCGGGCGAGCACTTCGTTCTGGAGGTCCAGGGCGACTCGATGATCAACGCCGGCATTCTCGACGGCGACTATGTCGTGATCCGTCGCACCGACTCGGCCAATTCCGGCGACATCGTCGTGGCCCTGGTGATGGGCGAGGAAGCCACCCTGAAACGCCTGCGCCGCAAGGGCGCGTCGATCGCGCTTGAAGCCTCCAACCCGGCCTACGAGACCCGCATCTTCGGTCCCGACCAGGTTCAGGTTCAGGGCCGGCTCGTCGGCCTCATCCGTCGCTACCACTAGGGCCGGTCCAGGGGCGCTGGCCGCGAAGGTCCTGCGCCCAGACCACCCGCCACCCCGCCGGCGTCCGATGGAGCTCGGCTGATCCGCCGCGGGCGAAGTCGGCCTCTGTCAGGGTCAGCGCCTTGGGGCACGCAGGCGCCTAGCCCCGCACGATCACCACCTCGGCCCAGTCGCAGAACAGCGGCAGCTTGCGCACGATGGTCGAGGCGCGTCGGGTCATGATGGCCGCCACCCG
Source organism: Phenylobacterium sp. Root700 (assembly GCF_001429025.1). Lineage (GTDB taxonomy): Bacteria > Pseudomonadota > Alphaproteobacteria > Caulobacterales > Caulobacteraceae > Phenylobacterium. The sequence continues at coordinate 240,143 of NZ_LMHT01000022.1, forward strand.
CGGCGTCGCCACGCCGGCTCTCGGCGCGCAGGACCAGCGATCGCAGTCATGGCTGGTCTCGACCCCGCCGATGCCGTCAAAGAAGGCGTCACGGGCGAAGTCGTAGGATCCCGGACTGGCCGGCGGCGGCGGCGGCGGCGCGTTCAGCATTCCCCGTACCGAGACCACGGTTCCCGGCGCCGGCAGCGTATCGTCATCCTGCAGCGTCACCCGCACCCGGATCGGCGTTTCCGCAGGCGACAGCCCGCTGATCTGGATCGGCGCCAACAGCAATCGCGGCCCGCCCTGGCCAGGACTGGCCACGTCGACGACAAAGCCCTCGATCGTCCGCACCCCGCCCCCGGCCGGAGCGATCGGCGCCCGCACGCTGTCGGTCCGCAATTTGCCGGCCGCGAACCCCGCCAGCGCGAAGGCTGTGAGACTGAGCGCGATCGTCAGCGGCCGGCCGAGACTCCAGCGCGCGCAGGCCGCCACCAGGGCCCCGGCCAGGGCCAGGACCGCGAACCCCACGGCCGCCGGGGGTTCAGCCGGGAGCGCCAGATAGATCGCCGCCCCAATCCCGAAGGCCACAGGCGTCCACAAGGTCCATCGATCAGACTGCACGAGAGCTTGATCGCGCCACCATGCTGCGATGCGGCAAATGCTAGGACGGTCACGAAACGTCGTGCTAAGAGGCGCCGCGCGCACCCCGTGCGCCCCTGCGTCAGCCATACCCACGAGTTCTATGTCCGACCGTCCCGTCGTCACCCGGATCGCCCCCTCGCCCACCGGCTCTATGCATATAGGCACGGCACGGACGGCGCTTTTCAACTGGCTTTACGCCAAGCACACCGGCGGCAAGTTCCTCCTGCGCATCGAGGACACCGATCGGGAGCGCTCGACCGAGGCCGCCGTCCAGGTGATCTTCGATGGTCTGGCGTGGCTGGGCCTGACTCCGGACGAAGAACCGGTCTTCCAATTCGCGCGCGCCGAGCGCCACGTCCTGGCCGCCCAGGAACTGCTCGCCAAGGGTAACGCCTATCGTTGCTACATGACGATCGAGGAAACCTCGGCCGAGCGCGAGATCGCGCGCGCCGAAGGCCGCGCCATCCGCTCGCCCTGGCGCGACTCGGGCGCCAATTTCAACGACCGCCCGCACGTGATCCGGTTCAAGAGCCCGCAAGAGGGCGAGACCGTGGTCCGCGACAAGGTGAAGGGCGACGTCACCTTCCAGAACAAGGATCTCGACGACCTGATCCTGCTGCGGACCGATGGGACGCCGACCTACAATCTGGCCGTCATCGTCGACGACCATGAGATGGGGATCACCCACGTCATTCGCGGCGACGACCACCTGAACAACGCCGCGCGCCAGACGCAGATCTACGAAGCCCTGGGCTGGGAAGTTCCGGTCTGGGCCCACCTGCCGATGATCAACGGCCCGGACGGCAAGAAGCTGTCCAAACGCCACGGCGCCCAGGCGGTCAGCGAATTCGACGACATGGGCTACCTGCCCGAAGCCATGCGCAACTACCTGGCCCGGCTGGGCTGGGGCCATGGCAATGACGAGATCTTTTCCGACGACCAGGCCGCGTCCTGGTTCGAACTGGAAGACGTGGTCGGCGCGCCGGCCCGCCTCGACTGGGACAAGCTCAACCACCTCAACAACCACTATATCCGGCAGGCCGAAATCGGCCGGCTCGCGGACCTCGTGACCGCGATCCACAAGAGCCGCGACCACGCCCTGCATGACGGCGACCAGGACATCCTGCTGCGCACCATCCCGCTGGTGCGGGACGGCGCCAAGACCATGCTCGAACTCACCGACGCCACGGTCTTCGCGCTCAAGCGCCGGCCGCTGGAACTGCCCGAGAAGATCAAGGGCATGCTGAGCGAAGAGACCCGTGCGCGGCTGGGACGCCTGCGCCAGGCGCTCGAGGCTCAGGCCGCCTGGGAGGTCTCCGACCTGGAAGCGGCCCTGCGCAGCTTCGCCGAAAGCGAAGGCGTCGGCATGGGCAAGTTCGGCCCGGCTCTGCGCGGTGTTCTCTCAGGAGGGTCACCTGCGCCAGACCTGGCCGGAGCCCTTGTGAGCTTGGGAAAATCGGAAAGTTTAGGGCGCCTTGACGACGCGCTTTCACAAGCCGCGTAAGGCGGTATAAGGCTCGCCGAACAGGCGTTTAATATTACATGCGGAAGGGATGGCATGGGCGATACGGCTAAAGTGAATTTCGACGGCAAGACCGTCGAGTTGCCGATCCTGAAGGGAACCGACGGTCCTGCCGTCGTTGATATCCGAAAGCTGTACGCCGAAGCCGACGTCTTCACCTACGACCCCGGCTTCACGTCGACGGCGAGCTGCGAAAGCAAGATCACCTTCATCGACGGCGACAAGGGCGTCCTGCTGCACCGCGGGTATCCGATCGCGCAGTTGGCTGAAGAATCGAGCTTCCTGGAGGTCTGCTACCTCCTGCTGAACGGCGAACTGCCGGACGCCAAGGAATTCGAGACCTTCGAACACAACATCACCTATCACACGATGCTGCACGAGCAGTTCGATAGGTTCTTCATGGGCTTCCGTCGGGATGCTCACCCGATGGCGATCATGGTCGGCGCCGTCGGCGCTCTGTCGGCCTTCTATCACGACAGCACCAACGTCGATGATCCGGAACAACGGATGATCTCGTCGCACCGGCTGATCGCCAAGATGCCGACGATCGCGGCGCGCGCCTTCAAGTACTTCCGTGGCCAGCCGTTCGTGCACCCGCGCAACGACCTGTCCTATTCGGAAAACTTCCTGCGCATGTGCTTCTCGGTCCCGGCCGAGGATTGGAAGCCGAACCCGGTGCTGACGCGGGCCATGGACCGCATCTTCATCCTGCACGCCGACCATGAACAGAACGCCTCGACCTCGACCGTCCGTCTGGCCGGTTCGTCGGGCGCCAATCCGTTCGCCTGCATCGCGGCCGGCATCGCCTGCCTCTGGGGCCCGAGCCACGGCGGCGCGAACGAAGAAGCGCTGAACATGCTCAAGGAGATCGGCACCGTCGATCGCATTCCTGAGTACGTTCAAGGTGTTAAGGATCGCCGCTATCGCCTGATGGGCTTCGGTCACCGCGTCTACAAGAACTACGACCCGCGCGCGACCGTGATGCAGAAGACCTGCCACGAAGTGCTCGCCGAAGTCGGCCACGGGGATGACCCGCTGCTGAAGGTCGCGATGGAGCTGGAAAAGGTCGCCCTGAGCGATCCGTATTTCATCGAACGCAAGCTCTACCCGAACGTCGACTTCTACTCGGGCATCACCCTGCGCGCTCTGGGCTTCCCGCCCGAGATGTTCACCGTGCTGTTCGCTCTGGCCCGCACCGTGGGCTGGATCTCGCAGTGGAAGGAAATGATCGAGGATCCGTCGCAGAAGATCGGCCGTCCGCGCCAGCTCTACACCGGCGCCCCGGCTCGCGATTACGTCCCCGTCGACAAGCGCTAAACGCTTCAGACGCACCTAGAATGATGGCCTGGCTCCCGCGAGCCAGGCCATTTTTCGTTGTGGGGCGAGCATCCTCTTCAGATCGTCATGGCCGCCCCCGGTGACGACCAACTGAGAGGCGGTCGGACGTCGAGCTCGGCTCTAGGCCTTGCGCTCCGCCAACAGCTTCAACACCGCATCGGCGGCGGCTTCTGAGGGGTTTGGCCCGCCGCGCCCCATGGTCACCAGGGCCTCGCTCTGCGCCTGGGCCTGGCGGCGGCGCAGTTCCGGATCATCCAGACGCTTGGAGATCTCGCGCGCCAGGGCTGGGCCATTGCAGTCGTCCTGCACCAGTTCAGGCGCCACGAAAGCCTTAGCCGCGATATTGAACAGGGTGATGTAGGGCGTCCGGATCAAATGCTTCAGGATCGCGTGGGTCAGGGCGCCCAGGCGATAGCCGACCACCATCGGAACGCCGGCCAGGGCCAACTCCGTCGTCACCGTGCCTGAGCAGGCTAGGGCCACGGTGGCGGCCTTCATGGCGTCGAGCTTGGCGCTCTCCCCCTCGACAACGTGGGCCCAGGCCCCGGCCTGCGCCTTGACGGCCTCGGCGACGGTCGGAGCAGCCGGGATCACGACTTCAAGATCAGGTCGCGCGGCCTTGAGAATGGCGACCGCCTCGGCGAACGGCGGCAGGATGCGCGAAATCTCGCCCGGACGGCTGCCCGGCAGCACCAGCAGCAGCGGAGCATCCTGGCGCACGCCGAGCCGGCGACGCAGCCGATCGCCGTCCGCCACCGAGAAGTCGATGGTCAGGGCCGAGTTGCCGACAAAGGTCGTGGGCAGACCCTCGGCTTCAAAATAGGGCGCGTCGAACACGTGGATCGACAGCAGATGGTCCACCGCCGCGGCCAGGGTCTTGGCCCGGCCCGGACGCGTCGCCCAGACCTGGGGCGCCACGTACTTCACCAAGGGCAGTTTCGGGTCGAGCTTCCGCAGACGCTGGGCGACGCGCAGGGTGAACCCCCAGGAGTCGATCAGCACCACCACGTCGGGCTTCTCGCGGACCGCCAGGGCCACAGTGTCCTCAACCCGCGCCATCACCCGGCGATAGGCCAACAGCCCCTCCAGGAGGCCCAGGATCGACAGCTGGGAGATATCGAAGGGGCTTACGACCCCTTCAGCGGCCATCCGCTCGCCGCCGACGCCGACAAAGCGCACGCCATCCCCGAGCCGACGTCGCAACGCCTGCGCCAGCCCCGCGCCACGGTCATCCCCCGAAGCCTCGGCGGCGACCAGCATGACGCATAGCTGTTTGGTCACGGCGCCGCCGGCGGCTCCACGCCGACCACGAACAGGCCAAGCTCGTCGGCCAGTTGGATGACGGCGTCGCGGTCCAGCACCAGCAGGCCGCCGGCCTGGCCAGCAACGCCCGCCAGCCCGGCCTGGGCCGCACGCCGGATGGTGTTCAGGCCGATGGTCGGCAGGTCGATACGGGTTTCCTGGATCGGCTTGGGCGCCTTGGCCAGCACGCCGCGCGGCGCGTCGGGGCCGCCGCGGATCGTGCGGGGCAGTTCGGCCACCCGTCGCAGCATGGCGTCGGTGCCCTCCTGAGCCTCGACCGCCAGGACCAGGCCGTCGCAGACCACGGCCCCCTGCCCCACATCCAGCTCACCGATGGCGCGTGCGACCGTCAGGGCGCGCTCGACGTCGGCCATCTGTTGTTCGTTGGGCGTCACGGCGCCGAGCGCGCCGACCGGCAGGGTCAGGTCGCCCATCACCTCGTGAGCGCCTTCGACGGCGAAGCCTTCCTTCTCGAATTCCCCGACCAGGGCCCGCAACAGGGCGTCGTCGCCCTTACGCGCCGCGGCGATCACGCTCGGCAAGGCCAACAGGCCGCGCAGGTCCGGCGTGAGCGACTTGAAATCGGGCCGGTCCACGGTCCCGACCAGGGTCACGGCCTTGCAGCCGGCGCGCTTGAGCGCCTTGAAGCACTTGCCCAGCTCGGCCAGGCCGATGTCGGCGCCGGGATAGCGGGCGATCTCGGGACCGGAAAAGCCCTTGAGCCGCACGATGAAGAACGGCCGGCCGGCCTGTTCGCAGTGCTGCGCGATCTCGACCGGCAGGTTGCCGCCGCCGGCGATGAGGCCAAGTTTCTGCACGACCTAGATCTCCCGTACCGGCAGGCACAGCGGACGGCTGGCGTCGGCGCGGATGAAGTCGATGATTTCCATCACCTCGGGGCTGCCGGAATAGGTCTCGACCGTGTCGTCGAGCCGCTCCTGGAAGGTGCCCTCGTCGGCGAACAGCATGCGATAGGCCGCTCGCATGATGTTGATGCTCTCACGGCTGAAGCCGCGACGCTTCAGGCCAAGCAGGTTCAGGCCTTCCAGGTGGGCGTGGTTGCCCCAGACCGAGCCGTAGGGGATGACGTCCTTCACCACGGCGGCCAGACCGCCGATCATGGCGTGACGCCCCACCCGGGTGCGTTGGTGCACGGCCGCCAGGCCGCCGACGATCACGAAATCGCCGATCTCGCAGTGACCGCCCAGGGTCGCCTGCTTGGTCAAGATCACCTGGTCGCCGACAACGCAGTCGTGGCCGACATGACTCTCGATCATGAACAGGCCGTCCGAACCCACCTTGGTCACGCCGCCGCCGCCGGCGGTGCCGGTGTTCATGGTGGCGTGTTCGCGGATCAGGTTGCGATCGCCGATCACCAGTTCGGTCGGCTCGCCCTTATAGGCGGTGTGTTGCGGCGGCCCGCCCAGCATCACGAACGGATAGAGGACGTTGTCCTCGCCGACCGTGGTGTAGCCGTCGACAACCACGTGGGAGGCCAGTTTGGTCCGCGCGCCCAGCTTCACATTGGGGCCGACCGTGCAGAACGGGCCGATCACGACGCCGTCGGCCAGTTGCGCCTTGGGGTCTACGACCGAACTGGAATGGACCTCGACGCTCATGGGGTCTCCACCAGCATGGCTGCGAACTCGGCTTCAGCGGCGGTCTTGTCGCCCACCAGCGCCTTGCCCTGGAACTTGAACAGGCCGCCACGCGCGCGCAGGACCTTGACGTGCATCTTCAGCACGTCGCCAGGACGTACCGGTTGGCGGAAGCGGCAGTTGTCGACCGAGGTGAACAGAATGGTCTTGCCCACCCGGTCGACGTTCAGCGACTTCGACATCAGGACCGCGCCGGTCTGGGCCATCGCCTCGACGATCAGCACGCCAGGCATCACCGCATAGTCCGGGAAGTGCCCCTGGAAGAACGGCTCGTTGATGGTCACGCATTTGATGCCGACGATGGATTCGTTCTGGCGATATTCCTCGGCCCGATCGACCAGCAGGAAGGGATACCGGTGAGGTATCCGCTCCATGATCTCGGCGATGTCGATAGTGGGTTCGGCCACGGCCGCGTCATTGCTCATTTATCCGCTCCCTTGCGGTTGGCCGATCTCGAGAGCCACGCGACTTCACGCATCCAACGGCGAATAGGCTGACCAGGGACACCGCCCCAGGTTTCGCCTGCCGGGATATCACGGAAAACCCCGGCCGCGGCCGCCACCTGGGCGCCGTCGCCGATGTTGACATGGTCGGCGACGCCCGCTCGGCCGCCAAAGGCCGCGCCGTCACCGATGACGACGCTGCCCGAAATGCCGGTGTGAGCGGCCATGACGCAGTTTCGTCCCACGCGCACGTTGTGGGCGATCTGCACCAGGTTGTCGATCTTGGTGTTCTCGCCGATCGAGGTGTCGTCAAAGGCCCCGCGATCGATGCAGGTGTTGGCGCCGACCGTGACGCCGTCCTGCAAGATCACGCGGCCGAGTTGCGGAATGTCGACCACGCCCTTGGCGCCGCCCGCCGCGCCGAAACCCGGCTCGCCGATCACGGCGCCGGCCAGGATCCGCACGCGGTCGCCCAGCAGGGCGAAGCCCAGCGTCACGTTGGCGCTGATCACGCAGTCGCGGCCAATGGCGACGCCGGGTCCGATGACCGTATTGGCGCCGATCTCCGTCCGCGCGCCGATCCGCGCGCCAGGACCGACCACGACGCCGGGCGCCAGAACGACGTCTTCCTCGAGCACCGCGTCGGACGAGACCGCCAGGTCGCCGCAATGCCGTCGAGGACGGTGCAGGCGGTTGGCGGCGGCGGCGTAGGCCGCCTGCGGCAGAGGCGTCACCAGGGCTGCGCAGCCTTCAGGAACCAGGTCCTTGTCACGCGCCATGACGAACACCGCGCCGGCCTTGGCCGCGGCCAGGTCGGGGGCGTACTTGCGGTCGGTCAGGAAGGTGATGGTGTCGGGCTGGGCGCTGGCGAGCACCGCCACGGCGCGCACCTGGCGCGAACCATGGTCTGACACGAGGAGTTCGGCGCCTGTCAGACTCGCCAGATCGGCGAGCGTGACAGGGCCAAGGTCTTCAAAGAAGCGGGGGTCGGGCATCGAAATCCTTCGGCTCCCCCCGCCTTTATCGCGAGTCGGGCCCTACTTGCGGGTCGCGGGCGCCGGAGTTTGCGCGGGGGCGACCGCCTGGTCCAGACGTTCCCGATCAAACGCGAACTGAGTGATCTTCGCGTTCAGCGCCGTGACGACCGGCTGGCTGATATCCATGGCCGGGTTGGCGATGACCACCGAGTCACGGTTCAGCAACATGCTGCACTGACGCGACTGATAGACCTGACGGATGATCGGGTCGAGCTCCTGGCCGACGCGGCCAATCGCCTTCTGCTGGGTCGCGCCGAGCTCGCGCTCGCGCAGCTGAGCCTTACGCTGGAAGGCGTTGGCCTTGACCTGCAGGGCCGAGGCGCGGGTCTCGAGCGTGTTCTGGTCGAGGGTCGCGCGTTGGCCTTCAAGCGTCTTGGCTTCGTTCTGAAGGGCGGCTTCTTCAGCCTTCAGTTCTGCCTGAACCTGGGTGGCGATCTGCTGCAACCGGGTTTGGACGTACTTGCCGACCGTCGAGGTGGTGATCGCGCCTTCCAGCGAGACCACGCAAACGCCGGGGATCGCCGGGCCATGACTGACCGTCGGGGCCGCGGCGGCGGGCGCGGCGGCTTGCGCGAAGGCCGCGGTCGACATGGACGCGGTGATGGCGGCGACGCAGGTCGCCGCGACGAGGGCTTTGATCGTCATGAGGAGTTATCAGAACCTGGTTGAGGTGGAGAACCGGAACGTTTCGGTCTTGTCGTAGTCTTCTTTGGCCAAAACTTGGCTGAAGTCGAATCGGATCGGGCCCATCGGCGAGCGCCAGAAGACCGAGAGACCGGCCGAGGCGCGCAGGGCCAGGTCGTCGTGGATCAACGGGTCGACCGTGCCGTCGGCCTTCAGCTTGTCCTTGTCGTCGAGCAGGCCAAGCGTGCCGACGTCGGTAAACAGCGCCGCCTTGATCCCGTACTGCTCGGGCAGGAAGGTCGGGATCGTCAGTTCGGCCGAGCCGATGGCGTAGGCCCGCCCGCCGAGCGAGTCGGAGCGGCCGAAGTTGGTGTCGCGCGGGCCGATACCGGCCGTCTCGAAGCCGCGGAAGTTGTTGCCGCCCTTGTAGAAGCGGCTGTTGACGCGAACCGTGTCCCCGCTCCAGCCAGCGATGTAACCGCCCTGGGCCGTCACGTTGAGGATGAAGTCCTTGCTGAACCCGTGCCACCAGCCGCCGGTCACTTCAGTGCTGAGATAGTTCACGTCGCCGCCGATACCGGCCAGATCCTGGCTGATGTCGAAGCGGTAGCCGCGGGTCGGATTGATCGGGTCGTTCCGACGGTCGTACAGGTAGGTGTAGCCGACCAACGACGTCAGATACTGGCCGCGCTGGGCGCAGAGCGACAGCGACACCAGCGGCGCGTTCGGATCGCAGTAGGAAGAGTCGATCTGCACGTCTTCCTGACGCAGCGTATAGCGCGTCGACATCCGCGAATTCAGCGTCAGCGGGAAGGCCATGCGGATGTTGCCGCCGACCGTGACCGTCTTGTAGGCCGAGTATTCCGTCAGGTCGTAGCGATAGGAATAGAGGTCGACGCCGGCCCCGAGATCGCGACCCAGGAAGCGCGGCTCGGTGAAGCCGAAGTCGATCTGCTGACGCAGCGAACCCACTGAAACCCGTGCGCGAACGCTCTGGCCGCGGCCGCGGAAGTTCCGTTCGGTGACGCCCAGGTCGAGCACCAGCTGGTCGACCGAGGAATAGCCGGCGCTGAACGACAGTTCGCCCGTGGGCTGCTCTTCGACCTTGACCTGCAGGCCGGTCCGATCGGGCGCCGAACCTGGCACCTCGTCGATGGTGACGTCCTTGAAGAAGCCCAGGGCGCGGATGTTGTTGCGCGAGCGGTCGACCAGGGCGCGGTTGTAGGCGTCGCCCTCGACCAGGTTCAACTCGCGGCGGATCACGTAGTCCAGGGTGCGGGTGTTGCCGGTCACGTCGATGCGCTCGACATAGACCCGCGGCCCTTCACGAACCTGGAAGACCACGTCGACCAGGCCGGTTTCGCGGTTGGGCGTGTAGCGCGGACGCACGTCCACCGCCGCAAAGCCCGCCGCGCCGGCCGCGAAGGTCAGCGAGTCGGTGGCCTGCTCGATCTTCTCGTCCTGATAGATCTCGCCCGAGCGGATCGGGACAAGCTGCTGAAGGACGTTCTTGTCGAGCTTCTGGAGTTCGGTCTCGACCGAGATCTTGCCGAACTTGTACTCCTGGCCCTCTTCGAGGGTGTAGGTGATCGCAAAGCCGTTCTTGTCCGGGGCCAGCTCGGCGATCGCCGAGGCCACGCGGAAGTCATAGAAGCCGCGGTTGCGGTAGTGCTTGCGCAGCTGTTCCTTGTCGTACTCGAGCCGGTCCGGATCGTAGTTCGCGTTGGTCGAGAAGAATTTGTACCAGCTGGTCTGCTCGGTCACGACCACGTCGCGCAGGTCGTTGTCCGAGAATTCCTTGTTGCCCAGGAAGTTGACGCGCAGCACCCCGCTCTTGGGGCCTTCATTGATCTCGAAGATCAGGTCGACGCGCTTTTGCGGCAGTTCGACGATCTTCGGCGTGACGGTGGCCGAGATCCGGCCCGACCGGCGATAGAGCTCGACGATGCGCTGGACGTCCTGCTGCACCTTGGCGCGGGTGAAGATCCCGCGCGGGCGGACGGTGACCTCGTCGCGCAGCTTCTCCTCCTTGAGGCCGGAGTTCCCCTCGAAGACCACCTTGTTGATGATCGGGTTCTCGACGACCGTGACGATCATGTCCGCGCCCTGAAGATCGATCTTCACGTCGGCGAACAGGTCGGTGCGGAACAAGGTCTTCAGCGCCAGGTCGGCCTTGGCCGGATCCAGGATCTCGCCGGGCTGGATCGGCAGATAGGACAAGACGGTCGATTGCTCGATCCGCTCGTTGCCGCGGACGATGATCCGCTGCACCACGCCCGACTGCTGGCCTTGGGCCTGGAGCGCAGGCGCTGGAGCCGCTTCCTGCGCCAGCACGGCGCCAGGCAGGGTGAGCGCCGTCGTCCCCATCAACAGGGCGAGGCCGGAGGCGAGCGCGGCGCCGTTGGCGCGGGTTCTTTGCATCGTATCAGCCGTCAACGGAAAAGGGCGGGTCAGGAGAACACGCCGCCAAGGATTTTGAACACACGCAGTTGCTGCAGATCGTTCCAGGTGGCGAACAACATCAATCCCAGCAGCAGCGCAAGCCCCACGCGGTAGCCCGCGGCCTGCACCTTCGCCGCGACCGGCCGGCGCGCCACCGCCTCATAGGCGTAGAACAGGAGATGACCCCCATCCAGGACGGGAATTGGCAACAGATTCATGAAGCCGATGCTCACTGAGATGAACGCCGCGAGCTGGAGCAGATTGACCCCGCCGCCGAGGATCATGCTCCCGACGTCAGGCGCCCCCGCGGCGCCAGCCTGCACCACCTTGCCCGAGGTTCGCGCGATTCCCAGCGGACCGCTGAGCTGATCGGCGGCCACCTGGCCCGTCACCATGCGGCCCAGATAGTAGACCGTGGTCTCCAGCGTGCGCCACGTACGCTCCGTACCGCCGGCCAGGGCCTGGATCGGGTTGTAGGTCAAATGGACATAGTCGGCCTTGGACTGAGCCGGCGCGAGGCCGAGCATGCCCTGGCGCCGCTGGCCGGCGACCTTGTCGCTGCGCACGACCCATTCAGGGGTGGCGACGATCTCGATCTGGCGCCCTGCCCGCTCGACCACGAAGTCAGTCGGCACATTGGCGCGAACCTGGACCAGCTGGGCCAGCTCGTCGAAGCCCTTGATGCTCCGCCCCTCGGCCTTCAGCACCAGGTCTCCGGCCATGAAGCCCGCGCGCGCGGCCGGGCTGCCCGGCTGCACAGAGGCGATCTTCGGCGGCAACACATACTGGCCGAACGCCAGCAGCAGGGCCGCGAACAGCACGATGGCCAGGGCGAAATTGGCCAACGGCCCGGCGGCGACCACGATGGCCCGCTGCCAGAGCGGCTTGAAATGGAAATAGCGGCGGACGGCGTCATGCCCCTCCTCGGCCTCGATCTCGCGGCGGAGGTTCTCGAGGTTCTCGCGGTCAGGCACGCTGGAGGCGTTCTCGTCGCCCGAGAAGCGGACATAGCCGCCGAGCGGAATCCAGCCGACGCGCCATTCGACGCCGGACTTGTCGGTCCAGGACGCGATCGCCTTGCCAAAGCCGATGGAGAACCGGTCGATGGCCACGCCGAAGCTCTTGGCGGCCAGAAAGTGGCCCAGTTCGTGGATGGTCACCACCAGGCCCAGCACCAGGACGAAGGGGACCACGAATGTCAGGGCGGTGAGGATGAATTGGATCACGGGCGGTATTCCTCCAGGATCCTAGCGGGCCAGGCCGCTGACGACATCATGGGCCACACGCCTGGCGTTCGAATCCGTTTGCCGAGCCCGTTCAAGCGTATCGCCCTCCGACGCGACCGGAAGGCCCAGGGCCTCCACGCGTTCAAGGGTCTCGGCCACTGTGGCCGCAATATCGAGAAACCCAATCTTGCGGTCAAGGAAGGCGGCCACTGCGACCTCGTTGGCGGCGTTCATCACCGCAGGCGCGGCCCCACCGGCCGCCAATGCTTCTTTGGCGATCTTCAAGGCGGGAAAACGGCGCAGGTCGGGTTCTTCGAAGGTTAGTTGACCGATCTGGGCCAAATCGAGCTTCGGCGCGGGCCAGGGCAGCCGGTCAGGCCAGGCGAAGGCGCAAGCGATCGGGGTGCGCATGTCGGGCGCGCCGAGCTGCGCCAGGGTCGATCCGTCGGCGTACTCGACCAGGCTGTGAATGATCGACTGCGGATGCACCAACACGTCGACCCGTTCGGCCGGCATCGCGAACAAGTAGGCGGCCTCGATCATCTCGAGCCCCTTGTTCATCATGGTGGCGGAGTCGACGGAGATCTTCATGCCCATGTCCCACTTGGGGTGGGCGATCGCCTGCTCAGGGGTCGCATGGGCCATCTGCTCCATGGTCCAGCCCCGGAACGGGCCGCCCGAAGCGGTCAGGATCAGCCGCGAGACGTGCTGGGCGTTCATCGGGTCCAGCACCTGGAAGATCGCCGAGTGCTCGGAATCGACCGGGATCACCGCGCCGCCCGCGAATTTGGCGGTCCGCAGCAGGGACGGCCCGGCGCAGACCAGGCTTTCCTTGTTGGCCAGGCCGATCACGGCCCCGGCCTTGGCCGCCGCCAGCGTCGGCGCCAGCCCGGCGAAGCCCACGATGGCCGACATCACCCATTGCGCGTCCGCCGCGGCCGCGTCGACCACCGCGCCGGCCCCCGCCGAGGCCTGGACGCCCGAACCCTTCAGGCGGTCGCGCAGTTCGGCGTACTTGGTCTCATCCTCGATGACGGCCAGGGTCGGACGCCAACGCAGCGCCTGTTCGACCAGCCGGTCCACGTTCTTGCCGGCGGTGAGCGCGCGGACCTCGACCTCGGCTCCCGCCTTGTCCAGCAGGTCCAGGGTCGAAACCCCGACCGATCCTGTAGAGCCCAGCACGCTGACGCGACGCGGAAGAGTCAATTCGCCCATCCCCAATGGTTGATCAGGCGGGCCCCGGCCAGAACGACGGCTGCGAACATCAACCCATCGACCCGATCAAGCAAACCCCCATGTCCGGGAATCAGGTCGCCGGAGTCCTTCACGCCGAACCGGCGCTTGAGCATGGACTCCCAAAGGTCGCCGGCCATGGTCGCCAGACCGCCGACCAGGCCGATCAGCGCCCCGGCCTGGAGGCTCAGCACGATGTCGCTGAACGCCGCCATGGCGACGCCGGCGCCGGCCGCGGCGAGCAGGCCGCCGATGAAGCCCGACCAGGTCTTGTTAGGGGAGAAACGCGGCCAAAGCTTGGGGCCCTTCAGCGCGCTGCCGACCGCGAAGGCGGCGATATCGGCCGACCAGGCCACGACGAACAGCAGCACGGTCCATTGCCGGCCCTCCGGCATGGAGCGCAGCCAGACGAGGCAGATCACCGGGATGGCGAGATAGATCGCGCCGAACGCCGCATTGGTGGGCCGCTCGGCGACGCCGCGCGCCACCAGGGCCGCCGCCGCCGCGCCCACCGCCACCGCGCTCCAGGCCAGCGGCATCCGCCCGTCATGGGCCAGGAAAGCGCCTGCGAGGATCGCGACGGTCAGGGCCGTGGAGACGCGGACCGGCGCGTAGGGCGCGGTCATCGCTCCCCACTCGATGGCCAGCAGCGCTACGGCGACCGCCACCAGGACCAGGAACAGCCAGCTGAAGCCCGGATAGTCGGCGAACCAGACAGCACCCAGCACCGCAGGCACCAGGACCGTGGCCGAGGCGACGCGTATGCCCAGATTGGACCAGTCGAAGCGTCTAGCCGGCGGCAAGGACATTATCGGCCACGGCGCCGCCGTATCGCCGCTCACGCTTTTGATATTCCGCGATGCCTTCGGCCAGGTGTCGCGGCGTGAAGTCCGGCCAGAGCACGTCCTGGAAGACGAACTCGGAATAGGCGGACTCCCAGAGGAGGAAATTGGAGAGGCGCTGTTCGCCGCTGGTGCGGATCACCAGGTCGGGAGCCGGCAGGCCGCCGGTCGAGAGCTTGGCTTCCAGCAGTTCGTCGGTGATGTCGTCGGCGGTGATCCGGCCTTCGGCCACATCAGTCGCCAAGGCGCGGGCGGCGTCGACCAGATCGGCGCGGCCGCCATAGTTGAAGGCCACCTGCAGGAAGAACTTGTCGTTATGGGCGGTCTGGCGCTCGGCCCGCTCGACGATCTCGGCGACGTCCGGCGGCAGCCCTTCGCGACGCCCCAGGATGCGGACCTTCACGCCCTCGCGCACCAGCTTGTCGAGGTCGGAGTTCACATAGAGCTTGAGCAGCCGCATGACCTCGGCGACCTCGCCAGCCGGGCGACGCCAGTTTTCCGTCGAGAAGGCGTAGAGCGTCAGCCAGCGAATCCCCTGGTTGGGGGCCGCCTCGACCACGCGCCGAATCGCATCGACCCCCTTCGGGTGGCCGACCTGACGCGGCAAGCCACGACGTTTCGCCCAGCGGCCGTTGCCATCCATGACGATGGCCACGTGCAGGGGCGCGTGCGGCGCGGGCTGCTCTTGATCGACCGTAGCCATGGGGTTCCCGTTCGTCCTCGATCCGGTCTGGGACGATTTAGACCTGCATGATCTCTTGTTCTTTGGTTTTCAAGGCTTCGTCGACGCGCTTGATCGACTCGTCGGTGAACTTCTGGACCTCAGTCTCCATCCGACGCAGTTCGTCCTGCGTGATGGTGCTGTCCTTCTCGGCCTTCTTCAGGTCGTCGTTGGCGTCCCGGCGGACGTTGCGGATCGCGATCTTCTGCTGCTCGGCGTACTTCGCGGCGATCTTCGCCAGATCCTTGCGGCGCTCCTCGGTCAGCGGCGGAACCGGCACGCGCAGGCTCTGACCGTCGACAACGGGGTTGAGGCCGAGGCCGGCGTTACGAATCGCCTTCTCAACCGAGACCACTAGGCCGCGATCCCAGATGCTGACGCTGATCGAGCGCGGCTCCGGGACGCTGATCGAGGCCACGGTGTTGATCGGCGCCATGGAGCCGTAGGCGTCGACCATCACCTGATCGAGCAGGCCGGCCGTGGCCCGACCGGTACGAAGGCTCGCGAACTCCTCCTTGAGGGCGCTGAAGGCCTTGTCCATGCGATCCTTGTAACGAGCCAGGACCGGTTTTTCAGCAGCAGCCATAGGAATTTCTCCCGCAATTCTAGTGTGTCTGGGCCAAGCGTCAGGCGATGGTGGTGAAGACGCCCTGCCCCTTTAGTACCTTGAAGAAGTTACCCCGTTCGCGGATCGAAAACACCACGATCGGAGTCTTGTTGTCGCGCATCAGGGCGATGGCCGAAGCGTCCATGACCCGCAGGTCCTTGGCCAGCACTTCCTGATAGCTGAGCGTTTCATAGCGCTGGGCGCTGGGATCTTTCTTGGGGTCGGCCGTATAGACGCCGTCGACGCTGGTGCCCTTGAAGAGCGCGTCGCAGCCCATTTCGGCGGTCCGCAACGCCGCGGGCGTGTCGGTGGTGAAGAACGGCGCGCCGAGCCCGGCGGCGAAGATCACCACCCGGCCCTTTTCCAGGTGACGCAGCGCCCGGCGGCGGATGTAGGGCTCGCACACCGCGTCCATCGGGATCGCCGACTGCACGCGGGTGTAGACGCCCACCTTCTCCAGCGCGCCCTGCAGGGCCAGCGCGTTCATCACCGTGGCCAGCATGCCCATATAGTCGGCGTTGGCCCGATCCATGCCCTTCCCGGCCAGCGAGACGCCGCGGAAGATGTTGCCGCCGCCGATCACCAGGCAGAGTTCGATCCCGTGATCGACCACTTCCTTGATGTCCTCGGCGACCGCTTCGATGGTCTTGGTGTCGATGCCGAACAGCGCGTCGCCCATCAGGACCTCGCCCGACATCTTCAAGAGGATCTTCTTGTAGCGGGGCGTGGCTTCGGGCATCGGCGGCATCCGTCGAGAATCTGGGCTGTACTACATAAACCAAGGGCGCCGTGCGCGTCGAACGCACGGCGCCCTTGGGGCGTTCAATTTGGACTAAATCAGCCCTGGCCGGTCATCGACGCCACTTCGGCGGCGAAATCGTCCACCTTCTTCTCCACGCCTTCGCCCAGGGCGAAGCGCACGAAAGCCTTCACGGTCACCGGCGAGCCGGTTTCCTTGGCGGTTTCGGCGATCAGTTCCTCGATGGTCTGATCCGGGTTCATGACGAAGGGTTGCTTCAGCAGCACCACTTCTTCCTGCCACTTGCGGATCCGGCCTTCGATCATCTTTTCGACGACGCCGATCGGCTTGCCCGATTCCAGCGCTTGGTCGGTCAGGAACTTCTTTTCCTTCTCGACGGCCGCCGGGTCGAGGTCGCCCTCGTTCAGCGCCAGCGGCGGGGTCGGGGTGCCGGCCACGTGCAGAGCGATCTTGCGGCCGACTTCCTTCAGCACGGCTTGATCGCCAGCGCCTTCCAGAGCCACCAGCACGCCCAGACGGCCGACGCCTTCGCCCTGCGCGTTGTGCAGGTAGAGGGACACGGCGCCTTCGCTCACCGACAGGCGAGCCGAGCGACGCAGACGCATGTTTTCACCGATGGTCGCGATCAAGTTGGTGATCACGTCGCTGACGACTTCGCCCTTGGCCGTCTTGGCCGCGGTGATGGCGTCAACGCCTTCGATTTCCAGGCCGACGAGCGCGAAATCGCGCGCGGCGTTCTGGAAGGTTTCGTTCTTCGACACGAAGTCGGTTTCGGCGTTCAGCTCGACCAGCACGCCGGTCTTGCCGTCGTCGCTCAGCTTGCCGGCCACGAGGCCTTCGGCGGCCGCGCGGTCAGACTTCTTGGCGGCCTTGGACAGACCCTTGGTGCGCAGCCAATCGACGGATGCTTCCAAATCGCCGTTGTTTTCCTGCAAGGCCTTCTTGCAGTCCATCATGCCGGCGCCGGACTTCTCGCGCAGGTCCTTGACCTGTGCAGCGGTGATTTCCGCCATAGTCAGCTCCTTCTAGTCAGAATGGGTTTGACCGGACCCTTATGGGGCCCGGCCATGATCGTTTGACGTCAACCCGTAAGACGCCGAAGCGTCTCAGGTTTAGGCTTGGTCGGCGGCCGGAGCTTCGGCGGCCGGGGCCTCCGAGGCGGCTTCAGCGACCGGGGCAGCTTCGACAACCGGAGCGGTTTCGACAACCGGAGCTGCTTCAACAACCGGAGCTGCTTCAACGACCGGAGCCGCGACGGCGGCTTCGACGACTTGGGGCTCCGGGGTCAGCTCACGCGCCAGGGTCGGCTCGATCGGCGCGATGGAAGCGCCCAGGTCCACGCCCGAGGCCGATTGGCCGGCGGCGAGACCGTCGAGGACCGAGTCGGCCATCAGATCGCAATAGAGCTGGATGGCGCGCGCGGCGTCATCGTTGCCCGGGATCGGATAGGTGATGCCGTCCGGATTGCAGTTGGTGTCGAGGATCGCGATCACCGGGATGTTCAGCTTGCGAGCCTCTTGGATCGCGATCGACTCCTTGTTGGTGTCGATCACGAACATCAGGTCCGGAATACCGCCCATGTCCTTGATACCGCCGAGGCTCAGCTCGAGCTTGTCGCGCTCGCGCGTCATCTGCAGCAGTTCCTTCTTGGAACGGCCTTGGCCTTCGCCTTCGAGCAGGCCTTCCAGCTCACGCAGGCGTTGGATCGAACCCGACACGGTGCGCCAGTTGGTGAGCGTGCCGCCCAGCCAACGGTGGTTCACATAGTATTGGGCGCTGCGCTTGGCGGCGATGGCGACCGGCTCGGAAGCCTGGCGCTTGGTGCCCACGAACAGCACGCGACCGCCGCCGGCGGCGACTTCGCGCACCTTGACGAGGGCTTGGTGCAGCAGCGGGATCGACTGCGACAGGTCGATGATGTGGATGTTCGACCGAGCGCCGAAGATGTAGCGGTCCATCTTCGGGTTCCAGCGGTGAGTCTGGTGGCCGAAGTGGGCGCCAGCTTCCAGGAGCTGACGCATGGAGAATTCAGGAAGCGCCATAGGCTTTTTCGTCCTTTTTCCGGTTAACCTCCGCAGGCAAACCCTCCTGATGGAGGACCGGAATGGATACAGGCGGGATTTCTCCCCGCGCGTCGCCAAACGCCTACGTGTGGAATGAGGCGGGCAAATAGGGCTTAGCGCCTAAAAATGCAAGCCTCGACCTGATCAAACCCGGCCCGTCGCTTGCAGGGGCCCGGCCGTTAGTTCCCTCTCAGGTAGCTGGAGGGGCCCAAATGACACCTATCATAGTGTTCGGCATGGGGCTTGCCGTGATGGCCGGCGGGATCATGACGCCGTCGTCAGGGACATTCGGCCAGCCGACCGGGACAATGCGCCCGGCCCCGACCTACGCTCCCACCTATGTCCCCGCCTACGCCCCGCCGCCGCCGGTGCGCTACAGCGCGCCGCCGACCTACGCCCCGCCTCGGCCGCCACCCCCGGTCGGCGCCGATCGCTTCCGGCCCTATGAGCCGCAGTCGGTCTATTCCAACCGTGGCGGCGTGAACGGCTATCCGAGCGCGCCCAAGCCTCAGGGTTACGTCAGCCCCTACGTCAAATGGCCCTACTGACAGACGGCTTCGAGCTTGTGGCCGTCGGGGTCGGTCACGAACGCCGCGTAGTAGGTCGCGCCATAGCCCGGCCGTAGCCCGGGCGCGCCACGATCCGTCCCGCCCGATTTCAGGGCGGCGGCGTGAAAGGCCTCGACGGCCGCATGATCGGCCGCGTCGAAGGCCAGATGAAACCCTGGCCCTGGCGGGCGCGCATCGGCATGTGGAAACAGGTTGAGCTTCTCGCCCTCGCCCGGCCGGCCATAGCCCAACCCCTCCGGGTCGTCCCACAGTCTGACCCAGCCCAGCGGGGCCAGCACCGCGTCATAGAAGACGCCCGCGCGGACCAGATCGCTCACACCGAATGAAATGTGACCGAGCACGGCCTCAGAGGTCCTCGACGAACACCACGCCAGGTGCGGTCTTCAAGGCCCCGCGGACCGCCCCGTCGAGGGTGAAGCGGCCCGGCAGCCTCATCTCGATCTCGCGCCCGCCGTCGATCGGCGCGACCAGGATGATCTCGCCGCCTCTCGGGTTGGCGACACCCAGACGTTTCTTGATGGCCTCGATCTCGATGCTCCGAGGGACGATGTGCACCCGCAGGGCGGCGACGGCGTTCTCGATCGCTTTGTCGACAGGCTCGCAGTCATCGCCGAAGAACCGCACCTCGCCATCCCGCGCCTTGGCCCGGACCTTGAGCGACACCGCCATGCCCGGCTCCAGCATGTCACGGCACTTGCGCAGCGACTCCGGCGGGAACAGCACTTCGTACTCCCCGGTCGGGTCGGACAGGGTGACGAAGGCGAACTTCTCGCCGCTGGACTGCGAGGCTCGCTCCTGTTTGCGGCGCACCACGCCGGCCATGCGGAAAGCCTCGGCCCCGGCCTCGGCCTTCGGGATCACCTCGGCCAACAGGTCGGTGCGCTTGCGGCGCAGCGCCTCGACCATGTCGTCCAGCGGATGCCCCGAGAGATAGAAGCCGACCGCGGCCAGTTCCTCGTCCAGCCGCTGGACCGGCGTCCAGGGGTCGGTCTTGGGCATCTTCTTCTTCTGGGCCTCGACCTGGAAGTCGCCCCCAGCGAAGAAGTCCTGCTGGTCGGAGTTGCGCTGGGTGGCGACCGATTGCCCGTAGGCCACCAGGAAATCCGCCGCGCCGAACACCTGCGCGCGATTGGGATGGATGGAGTCGAACGCGCCAGCCCGCGCCAGCGTCTCGAACGCCCGCTTGTTGACCTGCTTCGGATCGACCCGCTCGACGAAGTCGAAGATGTCGCGGAACGGCCCGCCTTCCTTGCGGACCGCGACCACGTGCTCCATCGCCTGCAGGCCGACATTGCGGATCCCGCCCAGCGCATAGAGCACCTCGCCGTTCTCCACCTCGAAGTCGGCGCCCGAACGGTTCACGTCGGGGCTGCGGATCTTCACCTTGAAGCGTTTGGCGTCCTGGTAGAACACCGCCAGCTTGTCGGTGTTGGAGATATCGAGGCTCATCGAGGCCGCAAAGAACTCGACCGGCGCGTTCGCCTTCAACCAGGCGGTTTGATACGACACATAGGCGTAGGCGGCCGCGTGGCTCTTGTTGAAGCCGTAGCCCGCGAACTTGTCGACGAGGTCGAAGATCGATCCAGCCTGCTCGGCAGGCACGTCCTTCTCGGCCGCGCCGGAGACGAAACGGGCCCGCTGGAGGTCCATTTCCTCCTTCTTCTTCTTACCCATCGCCCGGCGGAGCAGGTCGGCTTCACCAAGCGAGTAACCCGCCAGGATCTGGGCGATCTGCATCACCTGTTCCTGGTAGACGATGATGCCGTAGGTCTCCTTCAGCACCGGCTCCAGGGTCGGGTGAAGGTAGTCGATCTCGCGGCGGCCGAACTTGCAGTCGATGAAGGCCGGGATGTTGTCCATCGGGCCTGGCCGATAGAGCGAAACGACGGCGGTGACGTCCTCGATGGACCCCGGGCGCAGCTGGCGCAGGGTGTCACGCATCCCCTGCCCTTCAAGCTGGAACACCCCGACGGTGCCGCCGCTGGACATGACTTCATAGGCCGGCGCGTCATCGAGCGGCAGGGTCGAGAAATCGACGACCTCGCCGCGCCTGGCGAGGAACTTCACCGCGCGGTCGATGACGGTCAGCGTCTTCAGACCCAGGAAGTCGAACTTCACCAGGCCGGCGCTCTCGACCCACTTCATGTTGAACTGGGTAGCCGGCAGCTCGGAGCGCGGATCGCGATAGAGCGGCGTCAGTTCGGTCAGCGGCCGGTCGCTGATCACCACGCCGGCGGCGTGGGTCGAGGCGTTCCGGTAAAGGCCCTCAAGCTGCAAGGCCACGTCGAGCAGTTGGGAGACCGCCTCGTCGTCCTTCTTGGCCTGTTTCAGGCGCGGCTCGATCTCGATGGCCTTGGCCAGCGTCACCGGATTGGCGGGGTTGGCCGGCACCATCTTGGCCAGCCGGTCGACCAGGCCGAGCGGCAACTGCAACACCCGGCCGACGTCGCGCAGCACGGCGCGGGCCTGCAGCGTACCGAAGGTGATGATCTGCGCCACGCGGTCGCGGCCATAGTGCTGCTGCACGTAGGAGATCACCTCCTCCCGCCGCTCCTGGCAGAAGTCGATGTCGAAGTCGGGCATCGAAACCCGCTCAGGGTTCAGGAACCGCTCGAACAGCAGGCCATAACGCAGCGGATCAAGGTCGGTGATGGTCAGCGAGTAGGCGACCAGCGAACCGGCGCCCGAACCCCGTCCCGGTCCGACCGGAATGTCGTGCGCCTTGGCCCACTTGATGAAGTCCGCAACGATCAGGAAGTAGCCGGGGAACCCCATCTGGGCGATGACCCCGATCTCCCGCTCCAGCCGCGCCTCGTACTCCTCCGGCGGGAAGGACGAGGCCTGGCCCCGCGCGATGCGGGCCTTCAGACCCTCGCGGGCCTGGTACGCCAGTTCGTCGGCTTCCGAACGCCCGCCCGCCGTATCGAAGCGCGGCAGGATGGGGTCGCGCTTCTTGACCATGAAGGCGCAGCGCCGGGCGATATCGAGGGTGTTGTCGCAGGCTTCCGGCAGATCGGCGAACAGGGTCCGCATGTCGGCGGCCGGCTTGAACCAGTGCTCCGGCGTCACCCGCCGACGCTCGTCCTGCATGATGAAGGCGCCGTCGGCGATGCACAGCAGCGCTTCGTGCGCGGCGTACATTTCCTTCTTGGCGAAATAGACGTCGTTGGTGGCGACCAGCGGCACGTCGTTGTCATAGGCGAAGGCGACGAGCTCGCCCTCGGCGCCGGCCTGCGACGGTAGTCCATGGCGCTGGAGCTCAACATAGAACCGATCGCCGAACACCCGCGCCATTTCGGCGAGCGCGGCCTTGCCTTCCGGGACCTTGCCGGCCGCCAGCAGCGGATCGACAGGCCCATCGACCCCGCCCGACAGCAGGATCAGGCCCTCGTTGTGCTCGACCACCTTGGCCCAGGGGACCGAGACGTCCTCGCTGCCGTCGGCCTCGAGATAGCAGTGTGAGGACAGGACGCTGAGGTTGAGGTAGCCCCGCTCGCTCTGGGCCAGTAGCACGATGGTCGGAACCTTGGCCCAACGCTCGCTCTGGCCGCCGCCGATGCCCGTGACCGGCAGCGCGCAGCCAATGATCGGCTGGACCCCAGAATCCTTGCTGTAGATTGAAAATTCCAGCGCGCCGAACAGATTGGCCCGATCCACCAGGGCCACGGCCGGCATTCCCGCCGCCGCCGCCAGGCTGCTGACCTTGTCGGCCTTGATCGCGCCTTCCAGCAGCGAATAGGCGGAGCGAACCCGCAGGTGGACGAAGCCCTCGTTCACCGCTTCGCTCAACTTCAGACCTCCGTCGTTAGGCCGCGAATTGGGCGACCACACACATCATCCACACAAAGCCGGCGACCGACATAAAGGCCAGCGATTCCCGAGCTAGACGAACCATGATCAGCACTCTCTTGTGGAAGTTCTTGGTTCGTTCTTATTCTGGTTTTGTTCTCATTCGTCAAGCGACATTGTGGATAATTATGAGGATGGAATCGCGGCCTGGAGCGAGAGCGGGCGCTGGAAAGCGCTGTTGCGGCGGCGAGGCTCTCCCCTCACCCAACCTCTCCCCAGCAGCGGGGAGAGGGGTTTGGCTCAAGTCTAGAGGACCTGCGGCTCCAGGTGCCCGTCCTTCAACGCCACCACCCGGTCCATGTGGCGCGCCAGTTCCAGGTTGTGGGTGGCGACCAGCGCGGCCACGCCCTGGCTGCGGGCCAGCTCATAGAGGCTCTCGAACACCGCGGCCGAGGTGTGCGGATCGAGGTTTCCGGTCGGCTCGTCGGCGAGCAGCAGGCGCGGTGAATTGGCCAGCGCCCGGGCGATGGCCACACGTTGCTGCTCGCCGCCCGACATCTGGGCCGGCTGGTGATCGACACGGTCGGCGAGGCCCAGCCGCGACAGCAGCTCGTCGGCCCGAGCCCGCGCCGCCTTGCGCGAACGGCCAGCGATCATCTGCGGCAAGGCCACGTTATCCAGAGCCGTGAACTCGGCCAGCAGGTGGTGGGCCTGGTAGACGAAGCCGACCGTGGCCAGACGAACCCGCGTGCGTTGGCGGTCGCTGAGATCGGAGCAATCGCGGCCCTCGACGACGATCTGGCCAGCGTCGGGGTGTTCCAGCAGCCCCGCGGCGTGCAACAGCGAGGACTTGCCCGAGCCCGAGGGCCCGATCAGCCCGACGATCTCGCCCGGATATACATCCAGGTCGACGCCGTTGAGAACCGTGAGCGTCTTGTCGCCGCTCTTGTAGGTCCGGGTCAGGCCGCGGATGGTGAGGACAGGATCACTCATAGCGAAGCGCCTCCACCGGATCGAGACGCGAGGCGCGCCAGGCCGGCGGCAGGGTCGCCAGGAACGACATGGCCAGCGCCCAGAAGGTGATCACGCCGACTTCCTGCCAGTCGATCTTGGCCGGGATGCGGGTGAGGAAATAGATGTCGGAGTTGAACACGTCGGCGCCGGTGACGAACTCCACGAACTGCTGGATCTCGCCGATGAAGATGCAGAACAGCGAGCCGATCAGCAGGCCGGCCAGCGTGCCCAGCACGCCCACCGCCGCGCCCGACATGAAGAAGATCCGCAGGATGGAGCCCTGGCCCGCCCCCATGGTGCGCAGAATGGCGATGTCGCGGCCCTTGTTCTTCACCAGCATGACCAGGCCCGAGATGATGTTCATGGCCGCGATCGCCACCAGCATCATCAGGATCAGCCGCATTACGTTGCGCTCGACCTTCAGGGCGCCCCAGTAGGCGGAGTTCTTCTCGGTCCAGTCGGTGAGCAGCGCGCCCGGCCCGGCGACGCGGGCGACGTCAGGCTTCATGGCGACGGCCTTGTCCGGGTCTTGCAGTTTGATTTCGAGATAGTCGATGCCGGTGTCACGCCCGAAGAACAGCTGCGCCTGTTCCAGCGGCATGTAGATGAACGCCTGATCGTACTCGCTCATTCCGACCGTGAAGGTCCCGGCGATGGTGTAGGTCTTGCGCAGCGGCGTGGCGCCGAACGCCGTGGCGCCGCCGGTCGGAGACACCAGGCTCAGCTCGTCGCCGGGCCCGACGCCCAGGGTCTGGGCCAGCTTGTCGCCGACCATGATCATGTCCCCGCCGTACTCGCCTTCGCCAAAGCCGGCCATCGTACCGCGAGTGATGTTGCCGGAGACGATCTTGGTGGCTTTCAGATCGGCCAGGGTGATGCCGCGCACGATCGCGCCGCTGATCTGGCCGTTGCCCAGCGCCATGGCCTGGGCCTCGACCACGGGCGTCACCTGGATCACGCCCGGCAGGTCGGCGATCCTCTTCACCACGGCGTCGCGATCGGGCGAGGTCAGCACTCCGCCGGCGACATAGAGGTGGCCGCTGAAGCCGAGGATCCGCGAGAGCAGTTCGGCCCGGAAGCCGTTCATCACGCTCATGACGATGATCAGCACCGCCACGGCCAGCATGATGCCGATGAACGAAATGACCGAGATCAGCGCCACCCCGCCCTGGCTGCGCTTGGCGCGCAGGTAGCGCGCGGCCACCGAACGTTCCCATTGGCCGAAGGGCGGCGCCCTGCCGGCCGTGCCGTTGCTCGCCTGTGAGCTCACGCGGGGACCACCCCGGCGGCGGACGGCGTCAGTCGTCTTGAAAAATGCATCTGAGAGGAAGAGCCCTGGTGAGCTGGCTGAACGACCCTGATAGCCGTTGGTTCGCGAGCTTTGCAATGAAGCTGAGCGAAAAGAAGGCCGCCCAACCATGCGGACGGCCCTCGAGTGTCGGGGAAAACGCCACGAGCGACCAGATGGCCGCCTGTGTCTGTCACCACGACTACCCTGAGCGACGCCCGGCGACGCACCCTATCGTAAGGGCGGCGAGCACTTGGCGAAGTTCGCTCAAAACATGAGCGAACCGCCACCCCGATAGGCGCCTAGCTCCAGCTGGCCGGCACGTCGGGCAGATGGATCAGCTTGAAATGCAGCACCAGGAACAGGATCACCCACAGGATCGTGGCGACGATCGTGGTGGTGGTGAACTTCTTGCGCAGCTTCGGATCGACCGGCGCGCCGGGATCACCGCCATCGCCCTTGTCGATCCCGGCCTCGGCATGACTGGTCACGCCCAGCGGCAGGATCGAAAACAGCACGGTCCACCAGATGGTGAAGTAGATCGCTACGCCGGTGAAAACCGTCATCAGTGCGCTTCCTTGGGGGTTTCCATCAGTTCGACCAGGACCCCGCCCATGTTCTTCGGATGGACGAAGATCACCGGCGTGCCATGCGCCCCGATCCGCGGCTCGCCGGTCCCCAGCACCGTCGCGCCCTTGGCCCGCATGTCGTCGCGCGCCGCGATGATGTCGGCGACCTCGAAACAGACATGGTGTTGCCCGCCGGCCGGGTTCTTCGCAAGGAAACCGATAAGCGGCGAATCGTCACCCAGCGGTTCGATCAGCTCGATCTGGCTGTTGGGCAGGTCCACGAAACAGACATAAACGCCCTGCTCGGGCATCGCCTTGGTTTCGGTGATCTTAGTGGCGCCCAGCACGTCGCGATACAGCTTCACGGACTCGGCGATGGAGGGGGTCGCAACCCCGACGTGGTTCAATCTTCCGATCATGACCTGGGTATAGACCTCTCCATCGCCCCGCGCGAGTTCACGTAGCGGCGCCCGTCCTAGACTCTCAGCACCGTGGTCTCGACCACGGGACGGCGGCCCCAGACCCGTTGGCTCGCCTTCTTGACGGCGCGGGACATGGCGGTCTCGACCTCGCTGTCGATATCGCGCTGGTCGCCCTTCAGACGGCCGAAGGCCTGCTGGGCCTCGCCGGCCAGGTCGTCCAGCACCTCGTCCATCGGATAGTCGTCGTCGGCCGGCAGGCCGAGCGCGCGGATCAGCGGACCGGAAACGATCTTGCCGCGCCCGTCGAGCACGACCGACACCGCCAGCACGCCGTTGAAGGCGGCATGACGGCGCTCACGCAGAGCGTCGCCGTTCTCGGGCGTCAGGACGCCGGCATCGACATAGATGCGGCCAGCCGGAACTTCGTCGATGATCTCGGCGCGGCCAGGAGCCAGGCGAACCATGTCGCCGTTGCGCGGCGCGACGGTCTGCGGGACCTGCAGGTCCTTGGCGAAGGCGGCGTGTTCCAACAGGTGGCGACGCTCGCCGTGGGTCGGCACCGCAATCTGCGGCCGCGCCCAGTGGTACATCCGCGCCAGCTCGTCGCGGCACGGGTGACCGGAGACGTGGATGCCCGGATGGTCGCGCTCGGTGTAGAGCCGCACGCCGCGGTCGGCGAGACGGTTCTGCAGGTTGCGGATCGGGATCTCGTTGCCCGGGATCACCCGCGAGGAGAACACGCAGGCATCGCCCGCGCCCAGCTTCACATGCTGGTGGGTGCCGTCGGCGATCCGCGAGAGCGCGGCGCGCGCCTCGCCCTGGCTGCCGGTGCAGAGGAACAGCACTTCGTTGTCAGCCGCAGCGCCAGCCTGCTGGTCGGTCAGGAAGTCCTTGATGCCCACGAACAGGCCGACGGACTTCGCCGCCGCCGCCATCCGATGCATGGAGCGCCCGACCAGGCAGACGCGGCGCCCGGCCGCCTCGGCGGCGCGGATGACGCTGTCCATGCGCGCGACGTTGGAGGCGAAACAGGCCACCGCGACCTTGCCGCGCAGGCCCGAGATCAGCACCGCCAAGGCGTCGCGCACGTCGGCTTCCGAGCCGGCCTCGCCGTCCACGAACACGTTCGTGGAGTCGCAGACCATGGCCAGGACGCCCTCGTCGCCCAGCTTGATGATCGCCGCCTCGTCAGTGGTCGAGCCCAGCACCGGATCGGGGTCGATCTTCCAGTCGCCGGTGTGCAGGATCGTGCCCAGCGGGGTGCGGATCGCCAGGCCGTTCGGCTCGGGGATCGAGTGGGTCAGGGTGATCAGGTCGATCTCGAACGGGCCCAGCGTCACCTTGCCGCCCAACGGCACCTCGGTGATGTGCGCGTCGGCGCAGTCCTCGTTCTCGCGCAGCTTCTCGCGCAGCAGGAAGGCGGTGAACGGCGTCGCATAGAGCGGCGCGCGCAGTTGCGGCCACAGCCACGCCACGGCGCCGATATGGTCCTCGTGCGCGTGGGTCAAGACGATGCCGAGGATGTCCTTGGCGTGCTCGCGAATGAACTCCGGATCGGGCAGGATGATTTCCACGCCCGGCGTCGTCTGGTCGCCAAAGGTGACGCCCAGGTCGACCACGATCCACTTGCGCGCATGCGGGGGACCATAGCCGTACAGATTGAAGTTCATGCCGATCTCGTTCGAGCCGCCCAGCGGCAGGAAGACGAGTTCGTCTTGGTCTTTTGCTTTCATTACGTCCTTGTCGCCGAGTTCCGGCGATGAATCTCGAGAAGACCGCGGATCGTCAGATCCGGGTCGAAATGGTCGATGGCCATGGTCGCGCCGTGGAACAGCGAGGCCACGCCGCCCGTGGCGACGACGGTCATCTGGGTCCCGCGCTCGGCCTTGATCCGGGCGATCAGGCCCTCGATTAGGGCCACATAGCCCCAGAAGACCCCCGACTGCATGGCGCCGACAGTATCCTTGCCGACCACCTGCTGGGGCTTCTGGATCGCGACCCTGGGCAGTTTCGCCGCCGCTGAGTGCAACGCTTCCATAGATAGGTTGATCCCGGGCGCGATCACCCCCCCTTCGAATCCGCCGTCCACGGCGATGACGTCGAAGGTGGTGGCGGTGCCGCTGTCGATGACGATCAGCTCGCCCGGATAGACGATGTGGGCGCCCAGCGCATTGACCAGCCGGTCGGCCCCGGCCTCGGACGGCTTGTCGATCCGCACCTCGATCCCGAGGTCGGCGTTCTCGCCGATCACCAGGGGTTCGACATGCAGATAGCGTCTGGCCAGGTTGCGCAGGTTGAAGATCGACTGCGGCACCACGCTGGAGATGATGCAGGCGGTTAGCGCGCCGAACTGCAGGCCGGCCATGTTGAGCAGTTGCGAAAGCCAGACCGCGTATTCGTCGGCCGTGCGGCTGGAGTCGGTCGCCGCCCGCCACTGGGCGATCCAGGTCTCGCCGTCATGGACGGCGAAGAGCGTGTTGGTGTTGCCTTGTTCGATAGCCAGAAGCATCGCGTTCAAGCCTCTCCAAAGAAGACGTCGCCGGCGGTTATGCGCAGCACCGCCCCGTCGTCCAGCCGCAGTCGTAGGGCCCCGTCGGCGTCCAGGCCCTCGGCCACGCCGCGGTGGGTCTGGTTCGGCAGCCGCGCCTCGCAGGGCTGACCCAGGCCATGGGCGTAGGCCGTCCAGCCCTTGGCGATCGGCGCGAAGCCCTCGAGGTCCCAGACCGCGCGCCAGCGTTCGAAGCTGCTCGCCAGCAGCTCCAGCGCGTCCAGCGGCGCCGGCGGCGGGGCGGCCATGTGTTCGGCGAAGGCGGTGGCGGGACGTTCGACGTCCTGCGGGGCGTGAGCCAGATTGATGCCGATACCGACCGCCATCCAGAGGCCGCCCTCAGGACGGGCGCCGGACTCGATCAGGATGCCGACCGCCTTGCGGCCATAGATCAGGACGTCGTTGGGCCATTTCAGCTTGGCGGCGCCCGGCCCGATGCAGGTGTCGGCCAGCTCGGCCGCGGCCAGGGCGGCGACGAAGGAGAGCTGCGCCGCTTCGCCCGCGGGCTTGGTGGTGATGAACAGCAAGGTGGCGGCGAGGTTGCCGGTCTTGGTCGACCAGGCCCGGCCACGCCGGCCCCGCCCCGCTGTTTGCCGCGCCGCCGTGATCCACACCGGACCGCCCTCCCCCGCCTCGGCGCGGCGACGCGCCTCGGCGTTGGTGGAGTCCAGTTCGTCGTAGGCTTCGATCGGCGGGTGGACGCCCACCTAGGAGGCCAACCCGAACGCGGCGGCCGCCGCCTTGGCCAGCGGGTCGATGAAGATCAGCGCGCCCAGGACGACCGGGAAGGAGAACAGGGCCGCGCCGATGGCGACAGCCTTGGCCTCGCCCGGGATCGGGTCGGTCCCGCCAGGCGCCGCGTCGAACCACATCACCTTGATCAGGCGCAGGTAATAGAAGGCGGCGACGACGCTACCGACCAGGCCGAGCACGGCGGCGATCTGGATCATCGGATCGGAGACGTTGATGGCGGCCTTGAAGACATAGAACTTCGCCCAGAAGCCGGAGAACGGCGGCAGGCCCAGCGCCGACAGCGAGAACGCCGTCATGGCCAGGGCGATGCCGGGGCGTTCCTTGAACAGGCCGGCCATGTCGTCGATCGTCTCCATCGGACGGCCGTTCCGCGACAGGGCGGTGAGGCAGGCGAAGAAGCCGGTCACGTCGATCATGTAGAGCACCATGAAGACCAGCATGGCCTGCACGCCCTCGGCGTTGCCGGACGCCAGGCCGAGCACCGCGTAGCCGACATTGGCGATCGAGGAGTAGGCCCAGAGGCGCTTCAGGTTCTTCTGCGCCAGGCCGGCGAAGGCCCCGACGAAGATCGACAGCAGCGCGATCACCACCAAGATCTGGCGCCATTGATCGGCGGCGCCGGCGAAGCCCTCCGACAGCACGCGCGCCAGCAGCACCATGGCCGCCAGCTTCGGCGCGCCGGCGAAGAAGGCCACGACCGGGGTCGGGGCGCCTTCGTAGACGTCGGGGGTCCACATGTGGAACGGCGCGGCGGAGACCTTGAAGGCCAGGCCGCAGATCAGGAACACCAGGCCAAACAGCACGCCGGTGCTGGCGCCGGTTTGGGCGGCCACAGCGATGTCGTCGAACTTGGTCGAGCCGGCGAAGCCGTAGATCAGCGAAGCGCCGTACAGCAGCAGGCCCGAGGAGAGCGCGCCGAGCACGAAATACTTCAGGCCAGCTTCCGAGGCCTTGGCGTCCTCGCGGTGCATGGCGGCCAGCACGTAGAGCGCCAACGACTGAAGCTCGACGCCGATATAGAGCGAGATCAGGTCACCCGCCGAGACCATCATGCCCATGCCGAGCGCGGC
Organism: Phenylobacterium sp. Root700; assembly: GCF_001429025.1. GTDB lineage: Bacteria > Pseudomonadota > Alphaproteobacteria > Caulobacterales > Caulobacteraceae > Phenylobacterium. Next base: position 270,607 of record NZ_LMHT01000022.1, read on the forward strand.
CAGCAGGATCAGGATCGGGAACTCGAAGTTGCGGATCGCCTTGCGCTCGAACCATTTCTGGCCGAGCGGGATGGCGATGGCGCTGGCGGCGTAGATCGCCACCTTGGCGAAGGCCGACGCCTGATCGGAGATCATGCCGCCGGAGAAGCCGCGACCGATCGGGCCGACGGCGGCGGCCCAGGCGGCGAGCGCCAGGGCGCCGATGGCGGCGAAGGTCAGCGCGGTGGCGGCCCGCGGCGCGAAGGCGCCGAAGACCAGCAATCCGAGGGCCGAGATCGCGAGGATCAGCTCGGGAACGGCGAGAGCAAGGTCGTTTGAAAAGATCATGACTTTACAGGTCCCTCACCCGCCGATGGCCGCGCGGTAGACCGCGGCGAGGTTGTCGACCGAGGCTTGGGTCAGATCGAAGACGGCGGCCGGATAGACGCCGAGGTACAGAGTCATGGCGATCAGGGGGGCGAAGATCGCCACCTCGCGCCAGTCGAGATCGGTGATGTCGGCCAGGGCCGGATTGGTGATCTCGCCGAAGATGACCCGGCGATAGAGCGTCAAGGCGTAGACCGCCGAGAAGATGACGCCGGTTGCGGCCACGACCGCGGTCCAGGTGGAGATCTGATAGACCCCGACCATGGTGGTGATTTCGCCGACGAAGCCCGAGGTGCCCGGCAGACCGACATTGCCCATGGTGAAGAGCATGAAGGTGGCCGCGTACCAGGGCATGCGGTTCACCAGCCCGCCGTAGAAGGCGATCTCGCGGGTGTGCATGCGGTCATAGACGACGCCGACGCAGAGGAAGAGCGCCCCGGAGATCACCCCGTGGCTCAGCATCTGGAAGATCGCGCCCTGAACCCCGACCGAGTTGCCGGCGAAGATGCCCATGGTCACGAAGCCCATGTGGGCCACCGACGAATAGGCGATCAACTTCTTGATGTCGGTCTGACGGAAGGCGACCAGCGAAGTGTAGACGATGGCGATGGCCGAGAGGGCGAAGACCAGCGGCGTGAAGTAGTCCGAGGCCTGGGGGAACATCGGCAGGCTGAAGCGCAGGAAGCCGTAGCCGCCCATCTTCAGCAGGATGCCCGCCAGGATGACCGAACCGGCGGTCGGCGCCTCGACGTGGGCGTCGGGCAGCCAGGTGTGCACCGGCCACATCGGCATCTTCACCGCGAACGAGGCGAAGAAGGCCAGCCACAGCCAGGTCTGCAGGTGCGGGTCGAACTTGTAGTTCATCAGGTCGGGGATCGAGGAGGTGCCCGCGACGCCGATCATCAGCAGGATCGCGGCCAGCATCAGGACCGAACCCAGCAGGGTGTAGAGGAAGAACTTGTAGGCCGCGTAGACCCGGCGCTTGCCGCCCCAGATGCCGATGATCAGGAACATCGGCACCAGGCCGAATTCGAAGAACAGGTAGAAGAGCACCAGGTCCAACGCGCAGAACACGCCGATGACCAGGGTCTCCAGGATCAGGAAGGCGACCATGTATTCCGGCACGCGCTTGTCGATCGTCGTCCACGAGGCCGCGATGCAGATCGGCAGCAGGAAGGCGGTCAGCAGGACGAACAGGATCGAGATCCCGTCGACGCCCATGCGGTAGTGCAGACCGGCGAACCAGGCGTGGTCCTCGACGAACTGGAAGCCCGGATTGGCCGGATCGTATTGCGCGACCAGCAGCACCGACAGCGCCAGGGTGGCCAGGGTCGTGACGAACGCGATCCACTTGACCGCATCGACGCTCTTGGCGTCGTCGCCGTTGCCGAAGGCGCGGATCAGCAGGATCGCCGCCACGCCGAGCAGCGGGGCGAAGGTGATGAGGGAGAGAATACCGGTCATTGGATCGCCTCCCCTAAGCCGCCCAGGCCCAAAGCGCGTAGGACAGAAGTCCCGCCACGCCGAGCAGCATCACGAACGCGTAGTGATAGACGTACCCGCTTTGCAGGAGGCCGGCTCGGCGCCCCACATCGTAGGAGACGGCCGAGACGCCATCGGGGCCGAGGCCGTCGATGATCTTCTGGTCGCCACCCTTCCAGAACAGGTCGCCCAGGAATTTGGCAGCACGCACGAAGGTCGCCTCATAAAGCTCGTCGAAGAACCATTTGTTGTAGAAGAAGGTCCAGAGCGGCCCCTTCCGAGCGGCGATGGCCGCACCGAGGCCCTCGCGCATGATGTAGACGTAGAAGGCGATCGCGAAGCCCAAGCCCGACACCACCAGCGGCGCCCACTTCACCCAGGTCGGCGAATGGTGAGCGTGCTCCAGCACGTGGTTGTCCGCGCCGTTGAAGATCGCCCCGCGCCAGAATTCCTTCCAGCCCTCGCCCACGAAGTGGTCGACGAAGACATAGCCCGCCGCGATCGCGCCGAAGGCCAGCAGGATCAGCGGAACCAGCATGATCCAGGGGCTTTCGTGCGGCTTGTGATCATGGCCGTGGTCGTCGTGACCGTCGGCCAGCGGCTCGTCGTGGGTCTCGATCTGCGCCGAGCTGGCGTGATCGTCGGCACCGTGCGCGTGACCGTCATGACCCCACTTGGGCGTACCATGGAAGGTCATGAAGGCCAGGCGCCATGAGTAGAACGCCGTCAGGCCGGCCGCGAACAGGCTGACCACGAAGGCGAAGTACGCCGGGCCGCCAAACTGCTGGGCCGCCGCGAAGGCGCTCTCGATGATCATGTCCTTCGAGTAGAAGCCGGCGAAGCCCAGGTGCAGGCTCGGAATACCGAAGCCGGTGATGGCCAGGGTCCCGATGGTCATGACCGCGTAGGTCACCGGCAGGTACTTCCACAGGCCGCCCATCTTCCGCATGTCCTGCTCGTGGTGCATGCCGTGGATCACGGAGCCCGCGCCGAGGAACAGCAGCGCCTTGAAGAAGGCGTGGGTGAACAGGTGGAACATCGCCGCCTGATAGGCGCCGACGCCGGCGGCGAAGAACATGTAGCCGAGCTGCGAACAGGTCGAATAGGCGATGACCCGCTTGATGTCGTTCTGCGCCAGGCCGACCGTGGCCGCGAACAGCGCTGTGATGGCGCCGATCAGCGTCACGACCTGACGGGTGTAGGGCGCGTACTCGAACATCGGCGAGAGCAGGCAGACCATGTAGACGCCCGCGGTCACCATGGTCGCGGCGTGGATCAGGGCCGAAACCGGAGTCGGGCCCTCCATCGCGTCCGGCAGCCAGGTGTGCAGGAAGAACTGGGCCGACTTGCCCATGGCGCCGACGAACAGCAGCGCGCAGGCCAGGTCCACCGCGTGCCAGTAGGAACCGGCGAACCACCAGCCCTGGTTGGCGAACTCCGGAACCTTCGGGAATATCTCGGCGAACTGGATCGTGCCGAACATCCAGAAGACGGTCATGATGCCGAGCGCGAAACCGAAGTCCCCGACCCGGTTGACCACGAAGGCCTTGATGGAGGCGGCGTTGGCGGTCGGCTTCTTGAACCAGAAGCCGATCAGCAGATAGCTGGCCAGCCCCACGCCTTCCCAGCCGAAGAACAGCTGCATGAAGTCGGCGGCGGTCACCAGCGCCAGCATGGCGAAGGTGAACAGCGACAGATAGGCGAAGAAGCGCGGCTTGCTGTCGTCCTGCGCCATATAGCCCCACGAATAGACGTGGACGAGGCTGGAGACGCTGGTGACGACCACCAGCATGACGGCCGAAAGGCCGTCGAGCCGGATCGACCAGTTGGACTGAAATTCGCCGATATTGATGAACGGCAGCAGTTGGATGGTGAAGGGCTCGAGGCCGCCCCACGTCCACTGGCTGAAGAGGGTCCACGAAAGCGCGGCGGCCAGCAGCAGCAGGCCGGTGGTGATGGTCTGGGACGCGAGGTTCCCGATGCGGCGGCCGAACAGGCCCGCCACGATCGCGCCGAGCAGCGGCGCGAAGACCACGGTGGTGATGAGAGACTGCGGTGTCATGTCGAGGTCCGTCAGCCCTTCATCACTGAGACGTCGTCCACGGCGATGTCGCCGCGGTTACGGAAGAAGGTGACAAGGATGGCCAGGCCGACGGCGGCTTCAGCGGCGGCGACGGTCAGGACGAACATCGCGAAGATCTGTCCGACGACGTTGTGCAGATAGACCGAGAAGGCCACCAGATTGATGTTCACGGCGAGCAGGATCAGCTCGATCGACATCAGGATGACGATGATGTTCTTGCGGTTCACGAAGATCCCGAACACCCCGATGGTGAACAAGATCGCGGCCACCGCGAGATAGTGGGTGAGCCCGATGATCATTGGTCGATCCCCTCGCCGGACTTGATCTGGACGATGCGCATGCCGGTCTTCGGCTCGCGGGCGACCTGATCCATGATGACCTGGCGGCGAACGCCCGGCTTATGGCGCAGGGTGAGCACGATGGCGCCGATCATGGCCACCAGCAGCACCAGCCCCGCGGCTTGGAAGAAGTAGACGTAGTCGGTGTAGAGCACCCGGCCGATGCTCTCGATGTTCGAGACATCGCCATGCACCATCGGGGCGTTCTTGGTCGCCCCCTGGGTGGCCACCGTGCTCGCCACGACGATCATCTCGACGGCCAGGATGCCCGCCACCAGGCCGCCCAGCGGCAGGTAGCGTGCGAAGCCCTGGCGCAAGGCCGCGAAGTCGACGTCGAGCATCATGACGACGAACAGGAACAGCACCGCGACCGCGCCGACGTAGACGACGACCAGGAGCATTGCGAGGAACTCGGCTCCCAAGGTCACGAACAGGCCCGCGGCCGAGAAGAAGCTGAGGATCAGGAACAGCACCGAGTGCACGGGATTGCGGGATGAAACCACCCCGAACCCGGCGCCCAAGGTCACCCCCGCCAGCAGATAGAATGCGATCGCCAAGGCCATGACGGCTCTTCTCAGCCCCTTAGTTACTTAGGTCGTCCGCCCCGGCCGCAGCCGGCAAGGACAACAATGGTTCGTCTCGGAATCGCGCCCGGGTTCTTACCGGTAGGGCGCGTCCAGTTCCAGATTCTTAGCGATCTGCCGTTCCCAGCGGTCGCCGTTCGCGAGCAAGCGTTCTTTGTCGTAGTAGAGCTCTTCGCGCGTCTCGACGGCGAACTCGATGTTCGGCCCCTCGACGATGGCGTCCACCGGGCAGGCCTCCTGGCACAGGCCGCAGTAGATGCACTTCACCATGTCGATGTCGTAGCGCGTGGTCCGGCGGCTGCCGTCGTCGCGCGGTTCGGCCTCGATGGTGATCGCCTGCGCCGGGCAGATGGCTTCGCACAGCTTGCAGGCGATGCAGCGCTCTTCCCCGTTGGGATAGCGGCGCAGCACGTGTTCGCCCCGGAACCGCGGCGATTGCGGGCCGCGCTCGTGCGGGTACTGCACGGTGGCCTTGGGCTTCACCATGTATTTCATCGCCAGGCCGAAGGCCCCGACGAAGTCCATCAGGGCTGCGCCCCGGACCGCTTGTGAAATCCGCTGCATCATCTCGCGGTTACTTTCTCTTGCACGCGAAGTCGGACATGCGCTTGCCCGAGTTCAGGTCGTCCCGCACCAACTCGCCGCCCTTGGCCACGCAGGCCGTGCGCGCGCTCTTCAGCGCGTCGTAGCTGGCCACGCCGCCCAGCGGATCGGGTCCGCCGGCGCCGGCCGAGCAGCCGCAAAGGGAGATGAGAAGGAGGCTGGACATCAGGATCTTCATGCGCCGCCCGGTCCGAAGACCCGCCAGGCCGCGACCAGCACGACCGCCACCAGCGAGGTCGGCAGGAACACTTTCCAGCCCAGGCGCATCAGTTGGTCATAGCGATAGCGGGGCACGATCGCCTTCACCATGGCGATCAGGAAGAAGAAGAAGCAGATCTTCACCACGAACCACATCAGGCCGTAGAAGCTCTGCACCGTGTCAGGCCAGGTGTGGACGAAGCCAAAGTCGATTGGGGCCTGCCAGCCGCCGAAGAACAGCAGCGAGATCAACGCGCACATCAGCACGATGTTGATCAGCTCGCCGATCATGAACAGCAGGAACGGCGAGGACGAGTATTCGACCTGATAGCCGGCCACCAGCTCCGACTCCGCTTCCGGAAGGTCGAAGGGAGGACGGTTGGTTTCGGCCAGGGCCGAGATGAAGAAGATCACCGCCATCGGCACCATGACCAGGGTCAGCGGCAGGTTCTGCAGGCCTGGACCGCCGAAGACGTTCCAGTTCCAGAAGCCGCCGGCCTGCTGCTGCACGATGGTCTGCAGGTTCATGGTCCCGGCCAGCAGGATCACGGTGACGATCACGAAGCCGATCGAGACTTCGTAGGAAACCATCTGTGCGGCCGACCGCAGGCTGCCCAGGAACGGGTACTTCGAGTTCGAAGCCCAGCCGCCCATGATGATGCCGTAGACGCCCAGCGACGAGATCGCGAACAGGTACAGCACGCCCACATTGATGTCGGCGACCACCCAGCCCGGCGCGAACGGGATCACCGCCCAGCCGACCAGGGCCAGGGTGAAGGTCAGCACCGGAGCTAGCAGGAAGACGAACTTGTCGGCCCCGTCGGGGATGACGATTTCCTTCAGCACGAACTTGATCAGGTCGGCGAAGGACTGGAGCAGGCCGAAGGGCCCGACCACGTTCGGGCCTTTGCGCATCTGCACGCCGGCCCAGATCTTACGGTCGGCCAGCATGAAGAAGGCCAGGGCCACGAGCAGCGGCAAGATCACGGCCATGATCTGGGCGACCGTGATCAGGGTCCAACCGCCCGGAGTGGTCCAGAAGGTGTTGGCGACAGCGTCCATGCCCCTACTCCGCCGCGATCTTGGCGGCGCCGGAAGCCACGGCGGCGCACTCAGCCATCGTCACGCTGGCGCGGGCGATGGGATTGGTCAGATGGAAAGCCTTCACCGGGCTCGCGAACGGCGCGTCGGAAAGCTCGCCCTTGGCGCCCAGCAAGCCGAAGTCCAGCGAGGCCGCGCCGGCCGGACCAGCGACATAGTCGACCTGGCCGAAGCTCGGATGATCGGCGAACAGCTTGGCCCGCAGTTGGGCCAGGGTGTCGTAGGGCAGCTTGGCGCCGAGACCTTCGGACAGCGCCCGCAGGATCGACCAGTCTTCCTTGGCCTGCCCCTTGGGGAACACCGCGCGATAGCCGAATTGAACCCGGCCCTCGGTGTTGACGTAGATGCCGTCCTTTTCCGTATAGGCCGCGCCCGGCAGGATCACGTCGGCCAGGTGAGCGCCCGCGTCGCCGTGGGTGCCCAGATAGACCGTGAAGGCGTCCGAGCCCTTGGCGTCGATCTCGTCGGCGCCCAGCAGGAACAGCACGTCGAGCGCGCCCTTCTGAACCATTTCGCCAGCGCTCTTGCCGCCCTCGCCCGGCACGAAGCCCAGGTCGAGGCCGCCCACGCGGGCGGCGGCCGAATGCAGCACGTTCCAGGTCAGGCCAAAGCTCTTGGCGGCGGCGGCGGCGGCGGCCAGCACGGCCGCCCCGTCAGCCCGCGCCAGGGCGCCGGCGCCGACGATGATCGCCGGGTTCTTGGCGCCCTTCAGGGCGGTGACGAAGTCGTTCTTGGACCGCGACAGGCCCGAGAGGGTCTGCGGACCCGCGCCGAGATAGTCGTAGCCATAGGTCAGGTCGGCCTGCTCGCCGATCACGCCCACGCGCAGCGCGCCGGCCAGCCAGCGCTTACGCAGACGGGCGTTGAACACCGGAGCCTCGACGCGCGGATTGGTCCCGACCAGCAGGATGACGTCGGCCTCTTCGATGCCGGCGATGGTGGAGTTCAGCAGCCAGCTCTCACGCGGGCCGGCGCCCAGCGCCATGCCGTCCTGACGGCAATCGAGGTTCTTCACCCCCATGGCGCCGAACAGGTCGAGCGCCGCCTTCATGGACTCGGCGTCCTGCACGTCGCCGGCGATGACGCCGATGCGCTCAGGCGTGGTCGCCTTCACCTTGGAGGCGATCAGCTCGAAAGCCTCGGCCCAGGTCGTGGGTTGCAGACGGCCGCCCTTGCGCAGGAACGGCTGGTCCAGGCGCTGACGCGAGAGACCATCGACCGCGTAGCGCGTCTTGTCGCTGATCCACTCTTCGTTGATGTCTTCGTTCAGGCGCGGCAGCACCCGCAGCACGGCTGGGCCGCGGCTGTCGACGCGGATCGACGAGCCCAGCGCGTCCATCACGTCCACGCTCTCGGTCTTCTTCAATTCCCACGGACGGGCGTTGAAGGCGTAGGGCTTGGAGGTGAGCGCGCCGACCGGACAGAGGTCGATCACGTTGGCGGACAGCTCGGACGCAACCGATTTGTCCAGATAGGTCGTGATTTCAACGTCTTCGCCGCGGGAGATGAGACCGATGTCCGGCACGCCGGCCACTTCGGTGATGAAGCGGACGCAGCGCGTGCACTGGATGCAGCGGGTCATGACCGTCTTGATCAACGGCCCCATGTACTTCTCTTCGACCGCACGCTTGTTGTCGGCGTAGCGGCTGTCGTCGCGGCCATAACCCATGGCCTGATCTTGCAGATCGCACTCGCCGCCCTGGTCGCAGATCGGGCAGTCGAGGGGGTGGTTGATCAGTAGGAACTCCATCACCCCTTCCCGCGCCTTCTTGACCATGGGCGAGTTGGTGATGATCTCGTTGCCTTCGGCGGCCGGCAGCGCGCACGAAGCCTGCGGCTTCGGCGGGCCAGGCTTCACCTCGACCAGGCACATCCGGCAGTTGCCGGCGATGCTGAGACGTTCGTGGTAGCAGAAGCGCGGAATCTCTTCCCCGGCCAGTTCCGCAACCTGCAGAACCGTCATGCCGGGCTCGAACTCGACCTCGACGCCGTTGACTGTGGCTTTTGGCATGCCGTTACTCCGCCGCCGCCAGGGTCGCGCCCTGCACGTGCGGCTTGCCGATACGGTAGTTGGTGATCCGCTCCTCGACCTCGTGGCGGAAGTGGCGGAACAGGCCCTGGATCGGCCACGCCGCAGCGTCGCCCAGACCGCAGATGGTGTGGCCTTCGACCTGGCTGGCGACGTCGAGCAGGAGGTCGATCTCCTTCATCTCGGCTTCGCCCGTGGCCATGCGTTCCATGACCCGCCACATCCAGCCGGTGCCTTCACGGCACGGCGTGCACTGGCCGCAGCTCTCGTGCTTGTAGAAGTACGAGGCGCGCGCGATGGCCCGGACGAGATCGGCGTCCTTGTCCATCACGATCATGGTGGCGGTGCCCAGGCCCGAGCGGCGTCCGGCCAGGTCGTCGAAGTCCATCAGCGCGACCTCGGCCTCTTCGGCCGGGATCATGCGCATCGAGATCCCGCCCGGGATCACGGCCTTCAGGTTGCCCCAGCCGCCGCGCACGCCGCCGAAGTGATCTTCGATCAGCTGGCGCATCGGGATCGACATGGCCTCTTCGACCACGCAGGGCTTGTTGACGTGGCCCGAGGCCGCCATCAGCTTGATGCCCGAGTTCTTCGGACGGCCGAAACCGGCGAACCAGTCCGCGCCACGGCGCAGGATGGTGCCGACGACCGAGATCGACTCGACGTTGTTGATGGTGGTCGGCGCGCCGTAGATGCCGGCGCCGGCCGGGAACGGCGGCTTCAGGCGCGGCTGGCCCTTCTTGCCTTCCAGGCTTTCCATCAGCGCGGTTTCGTCGCCGCAGATATAGGCCCCGCCACCGTGGGTGACGTGAAGGTCGAAGTCCCAACCGTGGACATTGCCCTTGCCGATCAGCTTGGCCTCGTAGGCCTGCTTGATCGCCGCTTCCAGGCGCTCGCGCTCATGCACGTATTCGCCGCGGATGTAGATGTAGGCGGTGTGGGCGCGGATGGCGTAGCTGGCCACCAGGCATCCCTCGATCAGCAGATGCGGATCGTTGCGGATGATTTCGCGGTCCTTGCAGGCGCCCGGCTCGGACTCATCGGCGTTGACGACCAGGAAATGCGGTCGCTCGCTCTGCGCCTTCGGCATGAAGGTCCACTTCAGCCCAGTCGGGAAACCGCCGCCGCCGCGTCCGCGCAGGCCCGATTCCTTGATCTGGTCGCAGATCCACTCCGGGGTCTGCTTCAGCATTTCGCGGGTGCCGTTCCAGCAGCCGCGCGCCTTCGCGCCCTCGAGGCCCCAATCATGGACGCCATAGAGGTTCGTGAAGATGCGGTCCTTGTCTTCGAGGATGCCGACCAAGGCCCCTACACTCCCTTTTGCGCAGGGCGAACGCCCGCGACGAAAATCATGCTGCTCACGCCGCCGGCTCCTTGGCGCCCTTGGTAGGCTTGGGCGCGTTAGGGAGAGACTTGATGGGCTTGGCGCGGCTGCCGTCATAGAGCGACGGATCGATGAGCACGAGCGGCCCGCCCTCAGGCGAAGATCCCTGACGGCCGGTGGCCGAGCCCGGCGTGGGCGTACGGCCCGCGGCGAACTCGTCGAGCAGCTTGTCGAAGCTCTCGACCGTGAGGTCCTCGTAGTAATAGTCGTTGATCATCGCCATCGGTGCGTTCGAACACGCGCCCAGGCACTCGACTTCCTGCCAGTAGAACTTGCCGTCCGCCGAGCGGTGATCCTTCGGACCCAGCCGCTTCTTGCAGTGGGCCAGCAGGTCGTTCGCGCCGCGCAGGGCGCACGGCGTGGTGCCGCAGACCTGGACCAGCGCGTGGGTGCCGACCGGCTCCAGCATGAACATGGTGTAGAAGGTCGAGACCTCCAACACCCGGATCTGGGGCATGCCCAGCATTTCGGCGACAGCGCGGATGGCGGGCTCGGAGACCCAGCCTTCCTGCTTCTGGACCAGCCACAGGATCGGGATCACCGCCGACTGCTGCTTGCCGGCCGGGTATTTCGAGATCCACCATTGCGCCTGCTTCAGGCTCTCTTTCGAGAAGGTGAAGCTCGCGGGCTGGTTCGGGGAGAGGCGGCGAACGCTCAAGCGATCCTCACTTCACGAAGTCGACGCGGACGATCTTGGCGTCGGCGATGGTGTAGATGGCGGCGACCTCGAAGGGATCGGCGTCCGGCGAACGCTTGACCCGCTCGTGATCGATGACGCGGGCGCCGACCACGATGCGGTTCAGCAGCTCGGCGTGGTTCTGCGGGAAGTCCGCGAACACCTGCTCGTACTTGGCGCGATAGGCGGCGATGCCGCTGATCGTCACCGCGCCGTTCAGGTCGGCGACCACGACGTCGTCGGCGAAGCACGCGCAGTGACCGTCGAGGTCATGGGCGTTGTAGGCCTCGAGCTGGGCCTCGGCCACGTCGAAGGGGCTGATGCAGGCAGGCGCGCTCAACGGTCGATCTCCCCGAACACGATGTCCAGCGAACCGAGGATGGCCGAGACGTCGGCCAGCATGTGACCGCGGTTGATCCAGTCCATCGCCATCAGGTGCGGATAGCCCGGCGCGCGGATCTTGCAGCGGTAGGGCTTGTTGGTCCCGTCCGACACCAGGAACACGCCGAACTCGCCCTTGGGGGCTTCGACGCAGGAATAGACCTCGCCCGGCGGCGTGCGGAAGCCCTCGGTGTAGAGCTTGAAGTGATGGATCAGCGCTTCCATCGAACGCTTCATCTCGCCACGGCGCGGCGGCGCGAACTTGTTGTCCTCGGTGATGACCGGACCGGGGGTTTTCTTAAGCCGCGCAACGCACTGCTGGATGATTTTGACGGATTCGCGCATCTCCTGCATGCGGCAGAGATAGCGATCGTAGCAGTCGCCGTTCACGCCCAGCGGGATGTCGAACTCGAAGTCGTCGTAGCACTCGTAGGGCTGGTTGCGGCGCAGGTCCCAGGCGATGCCCGAACCCCGAACCATCACGCCCGAGAAGCCCCAGTTGATCGCCTCTTCCTTGCTCACCACGCCGATGTCGACGTTGCGCTGCTTGAAGATGCGGTTGCCGGTGATCAGCTTGTCGATGTCGCCGATCGGACGCGCGAAGGCGTCGGCCCAGTCGCCGATGTCGTTGACCAGAGCTTCCGGCAGATCCTGGTGGACGCCGCCCGGACGGAAATAGTTGGCGTGCAGACGGGCACCGCAGGCGCGCTCGTAGAACACCATCAGCTTTTCGCGCTCTTCAAAGCCCCACAGCGGCGGGGTGAGCGCGCCCACGTCCATCGCTTGAGTGGTGACGTTGAGCAGGTGGTTCAGGACCCGGCCGATTTCCGAGAACATCACCCGGATCAGCGAACCGCGGATCGGAACCTCAAGATCCAGCAGCTTCTCGATGGCCAGGCAGAACGCATGTTCCTGGTTCATCGGCGCCACGTAGTCGAGGCGGTCGAAGTACGGGATGTTCTGGAGGTAGGTCCGGTACTCCATCAGCTTTTCGGTGCCGCGATGCAGCAGGCCGATGTGCGGATCGACCCGTTCCACGACTTCGCCGTCCAGCTCCAGGACCAGGCGCAGAACGCCGTGGGCCGCGGGGTGCTGCGGGCCGAAATTGATGTTGAACTTGCGGACCGGGGTTTCCGGGATGGGTGTCGAAGCGTCGTCAGCCATCACTTCGGGCCTCCCGCTTGGGGCGCGCCGGCCCCGGCCACCTTCTCATCGCCCGGCAGCACGTAATCGGCGCCTTCCCACGGCGAGAGGAAGTCCCAGTTGCGATATTCGACGGCCTTGACCGGCTCATAGACGACGCGCTTCAGCTCATCGTCGTAGCGCAGCTCGACATACCCCGTCATCGGGAAGTCCTTGCGCAGCGGATGGCCGTGGAAGCCGTAGTCGGTCAGGATCCGACGCAGGTCGGGGTGGCCTTCGAAGAAGATCCCGTACATGTCGAACGCCTCGCGCTCGAACCAGTCGGCGCAGGGATAGACGCTCGTCACCGTGGCGACCGGCGTGTCCTCGTCGGTCTGGATCTTCAGGCGGACGCGGTAATTCTTGGTCAGCGACAGCAGGTGGTAGACCACGTCGAACCGCTGGGCGCGGTCCGGATAGTCGACGCCGCAAAGGTCGATCAGCTGCTGGAAGGCGAACTGGTCGCGCAGTTGGGTCAGCACCTGCACGATCCGGCCCGCCGGAGCGGTCAGGGTCAGTTCGCCATAGGCCACGTCGAAACCGGCGACGGCGCCGGCCGAAGAGGTGACGATCTCATTGCCCAGCGCGTGCAGGGCGTCCTCGGTGACGGGCCAGCTCATCGCTCGATCGTCCCCGTCCGGCGGATCTTCTTCTGCAGCTGCAGAACGCCGTAGACCAGGGCCTCAGCCGTGGGCGGGCAACCGGGCACATAGATGTCGACCGGCACGATCCGGTCGCAGCCGCGCACGACGGAATAGCTGAAATAGTAGTAGCCGCCGCCATTGGCGCACGAGCCCATCGAGATGACGTAGCGCGGCTCCGGCATCTGGTCGTAGACCTTGCGCAGAGCCGGGGCCATCTTGTTGCAGAGCGTGCCGGCGACGATCATCACGTCCGACTGACGCGGTGAGGCGCGCGGCGCGAAACCGTAACGCTCCAGGTCATAACGCGGCATCGAAGCCTGCATCATTTCCACGGCGCAGCAGGCCAGGCCGAACGTCATCCACATGAGCGAGCCGGTGCGCGCCCAGGTGATCAGGTCGTCGGCGGCCGCGGTGATGAAGCCCTTGTCGGCCAGTTCGTTCGACACGCCGTCGAAGAACGGGTCGTGGACTTTGGGGTCGTAGCCCTCGACCGTCGTACGGCCGGCCGAACCCGCAGGAACGATCACTCCCATTCCAGGGCGCCTTTCTTCCACTCGTAGATGAAGCCGACGGTCAGAACGCCCAGGAAGGACATCATCGACCAGAAGGCGAACTGGGCCACGTCCTGCGGCAGCTTCATAAGCGCCACGGCCCAGGGGAACAGGAACGCCACTTCGAGGTCGAAGATGATGAAGAGGATCGAGACCAGGTAGAACCTGACGTCGAACTTCATCCGTGCGTCATCGAATGCGTTGAACCCGCACTCGTAGGTCGACATTTTTTCCGGGTCAGGCGCTGTCGGCGCGAGCGTCGCTGACGCCACGATGAAAGCGAGACCCAAAACGGTCGCAATCCCAAGGAAGATCACGATGGGCAGATACTGCAAAAGAAAGGCGTTCATGGAATCCTCGAAGGAGTCGCGCGCCCTTCTAGACCACCATTGCGCAGGGTTCAAACGGCGTGGTGCGACCGTTGGTATCGCAGCGCGGGACAAATAGCATCGGCGGAAAAATTCGTCGCGTCTGTGAGGCTTAAGCCCTTTCAACCCCTGAGAAAACGCCCGGCGCCGCCGCGATTACCTTCGAAGCGCCGATAGCCGCGCTAGTAATAATCACTCTCAATTATAGGCCTCATTTCGGGCGCCTCAGCGCCCTCCCCGGCCCCGCAAGTCCCACGTCGGGCCGCCTTGACGCTATTCAGCCGCCCCCGAACTTCAGGCGCACGCCGCCATTGACCACGAACCCTTCCGTCGGCGCCCAGGCGTCGACCGTCCATTGTCCGTCAGGCGCGCGGCCCGGGCGGACCATCCGATCATATTTCGTCTGCCGGACGTTCAGCAGGTTCTCCAAATTCAAGAACACGCTGACATCGCCAAAGATGACCTCGCCCATGAGCCCCAGCTCAAGGTACGGGCGGCCCTTTGAGCGGTAGGGGTTGTCATAGAGCGGCTGACCACCGGTGTAGTAGGCCTCGATCCCAAGGCGGCCTTTGCCATGTTCTTCCCACATGGCGACCATGCCGGCCGTATGGGTCGGGGTCAGGCCAACCGCCCTGCGCCCCAGCCCCAACGGATCGGGCTCGGTCGCGTCCACATAGACGTAGCTTCCAGTGACCGTGAACGCCTCCCAGCGGTAGCGAAGCAGCAGCTCCGCGCCCCGCGTGCGGGTCAGGCCCTGGATGTTCACCAGCCGAACCTGCTCTGCGTCGACCTCGTCCAAACGAACCGCATTTCGTATGTTCGATCCGAACAGAGTGAGGCTGGCCTCGATCGGGCCCGACGAATATCCCGTATCCAGCGAGGCGGTCTCGGCGACCTCCGCCTTCAGCCCGCTGAGCGGATCAAGCCGGGACAGACCCGCCGCCTCAATCTCCTCGACGAACGGCGTCGGCGCATAGAAGCCGCGCCCCAACGACGCCCTGACCGTCCACGGGCCCGGCCGGTAGAGCATCGAGACGCGAGGGCTCAGCTGAGAGCCGTACTCGCTGTGATCGTCCCACCTGGCGCTACCCGCGAGGGTCAGGTCCTCCCGTAGGTCGTGCTCGGCCTGCACGAACAGGGCTGGGACCGTGTAGGTGTAGTCGAACGCCGAAAAGGTCTTCGACTCAAACCCGTCGGACTGAATCGCCACACCGGCGAGCCAGGAGGTCTTGGTCGAACGCCCCGCCAGGGACGCCTCGGCGAACAGCGTGTCGTGGCGATCATCCTCGACGTCTTGGCCGAAGCGATGGACGTGGTCCTGCGTCATCGCCGCCCCGCGAATGTGGGCCGTCACCACCTCGCCTATCGGGAACTGGGCGACCAGGCCCGCATCGTAACGGCGGCTGTCCTGGCTCAACGGGAAGGTTTGGCCGTCCGGCGTCGTGCGGCCGGGCAACGTGCCGCCCTGGCGCTCCTCGTCCATCGCCCCGAGGGTCAGGAACGCCGTCGAGCCGTCGTCGCCCTCCCAGAACAGGCGTGGCCGAACGGTCCAGCGTTCATAGCCCGGCGTATCCACCCAGCCGTCGTCGTCCAGGTCGTGCCGGCTCTGCCTGTGGAGACCGCCGACCACCGAATAACTCCAGTTTCCGGTGTTGGCCGAGGACGCATAGGCCGTCAGGTCCTGGCCGTTGCGGCTCGTGAGGTTGAGCAGCAGTTCCTGCGCCGGCTCGGCGCCCGGCCGCCGCGAGACCAGGTTGATGACCCCGCCGAGGGCCGATGGGCCATAGAGCGCCGAAGCCGCCCCCTTGATGACCTCCACCTGCCCGAGATCCGTCGGCGGTATCTGCAGAAGTCCCAGCGACGACGCCTGTCCTCCATAGAGCGGCAGCCCGTCGGCGAGCAGCTGCGTGTAGCGCCCGCTCATGCCCTGCATTCGAATATTGGCCGCGCCCATGGCCGGCGCGGTGACCTGCACCCTCACGCCCCCGGTTTCGGCGACCAGCATCGCGATGTTGCCGGGCGTCATCAGGATCTTTTCTTCGATCTCCTCGCGGCTGATCACCTCGACCCGGATCGGCTCGTCCTGCACCCGGCGGCCGGAGCGGGTCGCCTGCACGATCACCTCCTCGACCTCTTCCTCGCCCGAATGCTCCTCGGCCTTGGCGGGCGAGGGAGAGCCCGCCGACACCATCACCACCGCTAAAATCAGCAGCGGGGTACGGGGAACCGTCGTCAATTGGAGCACTAGCGATCCTTCTGGGATGCGAAACTGTCGTAGACCCCGTCCAAGACGAAGGGGCTGGCGGCCAGCGGGTTATGCATCCTCTAGCTGCTGGAGGATCAACCCCGCTTATCGTGGATTGGCGATGTTATGCACGCCCCTCTCGCCTCGAATTGCAGATCGGCGTTGACACGATTCAAGTCGGGTCATATCAGACGCCCCTCGCGGCGACGTAGCCGTCACGCGGATGTAGCTCAGTTGGTTAGAGCGCCGGCCTGTCACGCCGGAGGTCGCGGGTTCGAGTCC
>NZ_LMHT01000022.1:287119-486369 GCF_001429025.1 Phenylobacterium sp. Root700
TATTTCGCGCTCTCAGCGGTTCAAGTTCCGGTCAACCGGGGTTCGAACAGCCGGCTTGCGGATGTAGCTCAGTTGGTTAGAGCGCCGGCCTGTCACGCCGGAGGTCGCGGGTTCGAGTCCNNNNCTCCCCCCAAAATCAGTACGACCGACCTCGGGCCCCAAAAAGGCTGCGATAGGGCGACCTTCATCCGAGCCTTGACCATTCCAGGCAAGCGGCGATCTCCTGTGGCCGATAGCCAGCTAGAGGATCCCGACTCAATGAACGCCTATCGGTTGATCGCCGCGCTCATCGTCTGGGCCGGCCTGCTGCTGCAGTATTATCTGATGGTCCACGGCCAAAGCGGCGAGGTGTTCGCCACCCGCACCGTCAACTTCTTCAGCTACTTCACCATCCTCAGCAACCTGCTGGCCGCCGTGGCGTTCTCCGCCCCGGTCGTCGCCCCGGCCAGTCCGATCGGCCGCTTCTTCAGCCGCCCCTCGGTGCGCACCGCCATCGTGCTCTACACCAGCGTCACCGCGGCGACCTATATCGGCATCCTACAGGGCCTGTGGAAGCCGGAAGGCTTGCAGTGGGTCGCCGACACCACCTTGCACTATGTGACCCCAGCGCTCTTCCTCATCGATTGGCTGCTGTTCAGCCCGAAGGGAACGCTGCGCTGGGGTTCGGTCGGGTCCTGGCTGGCCTTTCCGCTGGCCTATGGCCTCTACAGCATCTTCCGCGGACCGCTGTCGGGCTTCTGGCCCTACCCGTTCCTCGACACCTCGCAGCTCGGCATGGCCAAGGTGCTGGTCAACATGGCGGCGATGAGCGGCTTGTTCCTGGTCCTGGGACTGGCCTTCGTGCTCATCGACCGCCTGCTGAAGCGTCGGCGGGGCTAACCGGCCGCGCGCATCGTCTTCAGCGCGCCGGCCCAGCGGGCCAGTTCATCCAGCAGCGCCTTAGCCGAGGTCTCGTGCAGGTCGTTGGGCGTGAAGTTCTTCTCGGCGTCCAGGTGCTGGGGGAACATCGGGATGGTCACCTGCTCGGGCAGCGGCATGATCTTGAAGCTGGTCAGCATCAGCTTCTCGGCCTGCACCGCGCGCAATCCACCCGACACCCCGCCATAGCTGACGAACCCGCCCGCCTTGTTGGCCCACTCGTGGACCAGATAGTTCATGGCGTTCACCAGCGAGGGCGGCGGGCCGTAGTTGTACTCCGGGGTCACGAACACGAAGGCGTCGGCGCTCTCGACGCTCGCGCTCCAGGCCTTGGTGTGGTCGTGCTGATAGTTGCGCAGCCGCGGGTGATGCGGCTCGTCATAGACCGGCAGGTTGAAGTCCGCGAGATCGACCAGTTCGGTTTCGAAGCCGCCATGCGCCTTCGCATAGGTCTCGAACCACCGCCCGATGGAAATCCCGACACGGCCGGGACGGGTGGAACAGACGATGACGTTGAGCTTCAGGGACATGGTCGACCTCATGGAACGTAGAGGTCAGCTATAGCCTGTTGCGCGCCGACCGCTAGCCGGGCGGGCCTTGCGGGAACGCCGGCAGACCGGGCGTCATCTGGTGCCAGGGCGGCGCCTCGGCGGTCCAGATGTGCATGGCCGGCGACAGGGCGGACGGATCGTCCAGGCTGCCGACCTTCACCGCCAGGAACGGCATGCTGGCCGGATCGGAATAGAGCGGCGTGCCGCATTCGGGGCAGAAGACCCGCTCCACATCGGACCCGCTGCCGCCGGCGCTCTTGAACCCCTTGGGATAGCCCTTGGTCAGCTCAAAGGCGGTGCGCGGCGCCAGCGCCACATAGTTCGGCCCGCCGCCGGAACTGTATTGGCACTGCCGGCAGTGGCAGACCCCGACCGCAATCGGCGGCTGGGTGATCTTGTAGCGGACCGATCCGCAGGCGCAGCCGCCTTCCAAGTCGCTCATATCGTCCCTTCCCTAGCCGACCAGCTCAGCACTCTTGGTGAGCACGAAGTCCTTTGGATCGGGCGCCAAGGTGGCGCGCCAGTAGTCCACCAGGGCGAACGGCCAGTTCTGGCTCACCCGCCCCTTCTCGTTCTTGTACCAACTCGTGACCTGAGGCGCGCCCCAGGCCATCAGGCTGTTGCCCTCGTCGACCTTGATGTTGAAGGCGTCGTGCACCTCGCGCTTCGGCTCCATCGCCGCCGAGCCGGTTTCCGCCAGCAGCTTCAGGCATCCCAGGATGTAACGAACGCTGCATTCGGAGAAGAAGATGATCGAGCCGTTGACCACGATGTTGGTGTTGGGGCCGTAGATCATGAACAGGTTGGGGAAGCCCGGCGTGGTCATGCCCAGATAGGCGCGCGCGTCGCCATCCCAACGGGCGTGCAGGTCCGCGCCGTCCCGGCCGGTGATCTTCATCGGCCAGAGGAATTTCGAGGCGTAGAACCCGGTGCCGTAGATGATTACGTCGAAATCGCGGGCCTGGCCGTCGGCGGTGACGACGCCCTGCGGCGTGATCTCCGAAATCCCCTCGGTGACCAGTTCCACGTTGTCGCGCTTCAGGGCCTCGATCCAGACGCCGTTGTCCAGCAGCGAGCGCTTGCCGCCGACCGGATAGGTCGGGATCACCTTGGCGATCAGGTCGGGACGGTCCGGCGCCTGGGCGGCGATAGCCTGGGCGATCATTTCCCGGAAGCCCAGGTTCAGCTCGCTGACCGCGGTCGGCGGCCCCTTCCAGGCCGGATCGGCCGTGACCATGGGCAACAGCCCGTCGGTCACCATCCAGAACATCCAGAACCGGTACCATTTGTCGTAGAACGGCACGTGTTCCATCAGCCAGTTCATGCCGTCTGGCACGTCCTCGTGATAGTGCGGCACCGGGAAACCCCAGGGCGGCGTGCGCTGGAACACCGTCAGGCTGGCGACCTTGCCGGCGATCTCCGGCACGAACTGGAAGGCGCTGGCCCCCGTGCCGATCACCGCCACCCGCTTGCCGGTCAGGTCGACGTCATGACGCCATTCGGCCGAGTGGAAGGCCGCACCGGCGAACCGCTCGCGGCCCTTGATCTCCGGATAACGCGGCCGGTTGAGCTGGCCGACAGCGGTGATCACCGCCTGGGCCTCGACCTGCTCGTGGCCTGAAGGGGTCTTCAGCCGCACCTTCCAGACCGCGCGCGGTTCGTCCCAGACCATCTCCTCGACCGTGGTCTCGAAGCGGACGTGCTTCTTGACGTCGTGACGGGCGGCGACCCCGCGGAAATAGTCCAGCAGCACGGGCTGGGTGGAGAAATGCTGCGGCCAGAAATGGTTCGGCTCGAAGCTGTAGGAGTACATGTGGTTGGAGGAATCCACCCGGCAGCCGGGATAGGTGTTCTCCAGCCAGGTTCCGCCGACATCGGCGTTCTTGTCGACGATCTCGAAGGGAACGCCGGCCTGGGTAAGCCGGATGGCGGCCAGGATGCCGGACATGCCCGCCCCCACCACCAGGACGTTGAGCCGCCGCGCGGCGGCCTTGAGCTGCGGCGAGGACCAGTTCGGATCCTTGGAGCTGTGGCCGTCGAGGGCCAATTCGTCGCTCAGGAAATCCCCATAGCCGTCGGGGATATCGGCGCCGGCGACGAAGCTCATCATCTGGCGGACCGCGTCCGGCCCCGGGATCGGGGCCATCGGCCGCTTGCCGGTCAGGTAGTCGGTGATCGCGACCTTGGCGGCCGCCCGCATCTTGGCCTGTTCGGCTTCCGAGACGCCGGTCTCGCCGCGCGACAGCGGCGTGTAGATCGGCCGCCACTCCGGGCGCAGCCAACCAAGATCGCCGGTCAGGTGCACCAGAGCGGCCGACAACGCCGGGAGATGCGCCGTCTCCAACGCCTGATCGAGGGGGGCCAGATCCACGGCCATGCTCTTCCTCCCTGGGTCGTCCTTGTTCTTGGGAGGAAGCTTACGCCTCTCGCGACCGAGGGAAAGGGCGCCCTGACGTCAGGCGCCCTGCACCCCTCAGGCCACGATCCGAACCGGCAGGGTCTCGTAGCCCTTCACGAAGCTGGAACGGACGCGGCGCGGCTCCTCGACGACCTCGATGCGTTCGAACCGCTTGAGGATCTCCTCCCAGACGACGCGAAGCTGCATTTCCGCCAGCCGGTTGCCGACGCAGCGGTGGATGCCGAAGCCGAACGACATGTGCTGGCGCGGCCGTTCGCGGTCGATGATGAAGCGTTCGGGCTCGGCGATCGCCTCGTCGTCGCGGTTGCCCGAGACGTACCACATGACCACCTTGTCGCCCTTCTTGATGGTCTTGCCGCCCAGCTCGATATCCTCGGTGGCCGTGCGCCGCATGTGGGCCAACGGCGTCTGCCAGCGGATAATCTCCGGGACCATCGAGGTGATCAGCGAGGGGTCGGCCCGCAGCTTGTCATACTGGTCCGGGTTCTGGTTGAGGGCGTAGAGCCCGCCCGACATTGAGTTGCGGGTGGTGTCGTTGCCGCCGACGATCAGCAGGATGATGTTCCCGAGGTACTCGTCAGGCGTCATGTTGCGGGTGGCCTCGCCGTGCGCCAGCATCGAGATCAGGTCACCGCGGGGCGGCTCATTGACCCTCTGGTTCCATAGCTCGGTGAACTCGGCTAGGCACTCCATCAGTTCGGCTTGGCGTTCGTCCTCGGTCTCACAGATCCCGCCCGGCATGGGCAAGCAAGTCGCCACGTCCGACCAGCGGGTGAGCTTGCGACGCTCCTCGAACGGGAAGTCGAACAGGGTCGCGAGCATCTGGGTGGTGAGCTCGATCGACACCCGGTCAACCCAGTCGAAGACCTCGCCCCTAGGCAGGGCGTCCAGGATCTTGGCCGCCCGCTCGCGGATGATCGGCTCCATCATGTGCAGATTGGTCGGCGAGACGATCGGGCTGACGGTCTTGCGCTGAACGTCGTGCCGGGGCGGGTCCATGGCGATGAAGCTGGGCCGGCGCAGATCGGGCCGCGCGTCGCGGATGGTGATGCCGCCCAGCGCCGCCTCGGACGAGAAGGCGCCGTGATTGGTGTCGACCGCCATGATGTCGTTGTACTTGGTCACCGACCAATAGGCGCCGAACTCGGAGTCGGCGCAGTAGTGGACCGGGTCCTCGCGCCGCAACCGTTCAAAATAGGGCCAGTGGGTGTTGTTCAGGAACAGCTCCGGATCACCGGGGTGCATTTCCTCCAGCGGCATGGAATAGGCGCGAGCCCGCGCCTCGTCGGCCAGCTTCATGGAGCCGTCAGCCATAGCGATCCTCCTTGGCTTCGACGCCTGGTTCGCGGCTGTCAGGCGCTCGCCGACGTCGTTGGAGGGATGAAAACCCAAACCGCCCAACGTCACAACGCCTTAAAAATCCAAACTAAGTTCGGTTTCCGCTCAAGATCGTCGCGCCCGCCAGGCCTCATAGGGCGACGCCTGCCCCGCGCCGGGCGGCCGGCGCCGAACATCCATGGCCTGGCTCTCAAGCGGTTTGGCCAGTTCGGCGTAGACGGGCGCCGTCGAAAGGCCGAACGGCTCACCGTCTGCATTGGAGTAGGCGAACCGGACCGCGCCGATCCCAGTCAGGTACATGGCCGACAAGCACATCGGGCACGGCTGGCCGCTGGCATAGACCACGCAGCCGTCCAGGCGCGGGGTTCCCAGGACCTGGGCCGCTCTTCGAATCGCCGAAAGCTCGGCATGGGCGGTCGGGTCGCCGGTGGCGCCGATCTCGTTCACCCCAGTGGCGATCACCACCCCGTCCTTCACGAGCACCGCGCCGAACGGTCGTCCGCCGGCGTCGCGGACATTGGCCAGGGCCAGATCGATAGCCTGCTGCAGGAAGCTCTCGTCGCCGGGCATGGAGGTTCTCCTAGGCTTGGACCTGCTTGATCTGCTCGATGACCTCGCCCGTCAGGCGCATCCCAGAGGCGGCGAGGTTCTCCATCAGGTGGTTCATACGCGTGGTGCCGACCACCGCGCACGATACGTTCGGGTTCGCCAAGACATAGGCCAGCGCCGCCTGGGACGCGGTCATTCCCGGAATTTCGCCAAGAAAACCGAAGCGGGCGCCCCTGGCCACGTCGGCGCGGTGATTTTTCAGGGCGCGCAGGGCGTACCAGATGTCCCGCGGCGCCCGCAGGCGCAGGACTTGACGGTTGGCGTGCCCCATGGCCAGGGCCATGCCCGCCAGCACGCCCTTCCCCTGCCCCGCCGCCTTCGCGATCAGGGCCGTCCGCTCGGGACGCAGGACATTGTAGTCGACCATCACCACGTCGAAGACCGGCAGACCGATCACATGGTCGATCAGGCCCGGGTCGAAGCTGTTGACGCCCAGCGCCCGCACCAGGCCGCGTCGCTTCAGACCCTCCAGCATCGCCAGCATCTCGTCGTCCAGTTCCGCCACGGCCGGACCGTGCAGCTGCAACAGCGGCAAGGCGTCCAGGCCCAGGTTGCGCAGGCTGCCTTCGACGCTGGCCGTGATCGCGACCGGTGAAAAGTCGCGCGCCACGCGGCGGCCGTCGTGGAAGGTGCCGGCCTTGGTGGCGACCACCACCCGGTCCAGGTTCCGGCCCTTTAAGGCCCGGCCGAGCCGTGGCTCGGCCTCACCGCCCGAATAGGCCGCGCCGGTGTCGAAGAAGGTGACGCCATGATCCAGCGCCGCATGGACCAGAGCCAGCGCCTGGCGCTCGTCAAAGGCCTTCTGGCCCCACCAGCTGGCGCAGCCGAGCCCGATCTCAGAGACGGTCAGGCCGGTCATGCCGAGCGGGCGATACTGCATCAACGTCACTTCTTGCAGAAGGCGGCCCTGGACGGGGCTTGTCCTGCGGAGCTCCGGAGGAGCGAAGCAGGATGGTGGGCGGCGAGGGGTTCGAACCCCCGACCCCCTGGGTGTAAACCAGGTGCTCTGACCAGCTGAGCTAGCCGCCCGCATGGGCTCTTTACAGGACAGCCCGTAGATAGCGAAAGGGCGACCTCCGGGTACGGAGGCCGCCCTAGAACGCTAAGTCCGTCGGAACGGACCTTAGTTCAACGAGCCTTTCAGGCCTTCGCCGACGCGGAAGCGCGCGGTCTTCGAGGCCGGACGGCTCACCGTTTCACCGGTGCGCGGATTGCGCGCGGTGCCCGCCGCGCGGTTCACCGGCACAAAGCTGCCGAAACCGACGAGCCGGACTTCTTGGCCCGTCTTCAGCGACTCGGTGACGCTCTCGATGAACGCTTCCAGCGCGTCTTTCGCCTGCGCCTTATTGAGGCCCGCCTTCTCGGCGATCGCCGTGACGAGTTCGGCCTTGGTCATTGTTTGTCTCTCCCAGCCCGTTATCTCAAACCGCGAACCTCTCGCGGAAGCGCGAGGCTGCTTCGCGTTGCGCGATTATGGCGAGCGTTTTTCGCGCGTCAAACAAAGGCGGCGCGGGAATGACCCGCGCCGCCCAATTTAACGTCGATTTTCCACTGTTTAGTGGGTGATGACCGTGTCATCGCCCGCATCATCGGCCGCAACCGATACCGGCGGTTGGTCGGCGGGGTTCCATTCGATGGGACTCAGTGGCTGAGTCAGGGCCCTGGCGAGCACCTCGTCGACGTTCGAGACCGGGATAATCTCCAGCCCCGACTTCACGTTTTCCGGGATATCGGCCAGGTCCTTCACGTTCTCCTGAGGGATCAGGACGGTCTTGACGCCCGAGCGGAGGGCCGCGAGCAGCTTCTCCTTCAGGCCGCCGATGGCCGTCACCCTGCCCCGCAGCGTGACCTCGCCGGTCATGGCGAGATCCTTGCGGATCGGGATTCCCGTCAGCACCGAGACGATAGCGGTGGCCATCGCCGCGCCGGCCGAGGGGCCGTCCTTCGGAGTCGCGCCATCCGGCACGTGGATGTGCACGTCGGTCTTCTCGAAGATCGGCGGCTCGATGCCGAAGTGAGTCGCGCGGCTGCGAACATAGGAGTTCGCCGCGGCGATCGACTCTTTCATCACGTCCTTCAGGTTGCCCGTGATGGACATGCGGCCCTTGCCGGGCATCTTGACCGCTTCGATGGTCAGGATGTCCCCGCCGAACTCGGTGTAGGCCAGGCCGGTGATGATGCCGACTTGGTCTTCCTCGTCCGTTTCGCCGTAGCGGTACTTCTGGACGCCCGCGTACTTGGCCAGCCGCTCGTCGTCGATGGTGATCGACTTGACGCTCTCACGCGAGAGGTCGCGCACCGTCTTACGCGCCAGGTTGCCCAGTTCGCGCTCGAGCGAGCGGACCCCGGCCTCGCGGGTGTAGTAGCGGATCAGGTCGCGGATGGTGTCCTTCGGAACGACGAACTCCTCAGGCGTCAGCCCATGGTCCTTCGTCAGCTTCGGCAGGACGTGCCGCAGGGCGATCTCGACCTTCTCATCCTCGGTGTAGCCGGGGATGCGAATGATCTCCATGCGGTCCAGCAGCGGCTGGGGCATGTTCAGGCTGTTGGCCGTGGTGACGAACATCACCGGCGACAGGTCGTAATCCACCTCGAGATAGTGGTCGGCGAAGGTGGAGTTCTGCGCCGGGTCCAGCACTTCCAGCAGGGCCGAGGACGGGTCGCCGCGATAGTCGGAACCCATCTTGTCGATTTCATCCAGCAGGAAGAAGGCGTTGGTCGACTTGGCCTTCTTCATCGACTGGATGATCTTGCCCGGCATGGAGCCGATATAGGTCCGGCGGTGACCGCGGATCTCGGCCTCGTCACGCACCCCGCCCAGGGAGACCCGGACGAACTCGCGATTGGTGGCTTCGGCGATCGACTTGCCCAGCGAGGTCTTACCCACGCCCGGAGGTCCGACGAGGCAGAGGATCGGGCCCTTCAGGGCGCCGGTCCGGGCCTGCACGGCCAGATACTCCAAGATGCGTTCCTTGACCTTCTCCAGACCGTAGTGGTCCCGGTCGAGGACTTCCTCGGCCTTCGCCAGATCGATGGTCTTGGTCTTGGCCTTGCCCCACGGGATCGAGAGCAGCCAGTCGAGGTAGTTCCGCACGACGGTCGATTCCGCCGACATCGGGCTCATGTTGCGCAGCTTCTTCAGCTCTGCATCAGCCTTGGTGCGGGCTTCCTTGCTGAGCTTCGTGCGCTTGATGCGCTTTTCCAGCTCGAGCAGTTCGTCGCGTTGATCGTCCTGCTCGCCCAGCTCGCGCTGGATCGCCTTCATCTGCTCGTTGAGATAGTACTCGCGCTGGGTCTTCTCCATCTGGCGCTTCACGCGGTTACGGATTTTCTTTTCCGTCTGCATGACGCTGATCTCGCCCTCCATCAGGGCGTAGACCTTCTCCAGGCGCTTCACGACGTTGAAGACCTCAAGCAGGCTCTGCTTCTCGGCGATCTTCACCGACAGATGGCTGGCGATGCGGTCGGCGAGTTCGCCGGGCGCGTCGACTTGCGGCATGGAGGCCAGGGCCTCCGGCGGCACCTTCTTGTTCAGTTTGACGTAGTTCTCGAACTGCTCGACGACCGCACGCGACAGGGCTTCGGCCTCGGCCGACGCTCCGCCGTCTTCGGAAATGAAGGCGATCTCGGCTTCGTAGAACTCTTCCTGTGCGGTGAAGCGGGAAATGCCGGCGCGAGCCTTGCCTTCCACCAACACCTTCACAGTGCCATCGGGCAGCTTCAGAAGCTGCAGGACCGTGGCGACCACACCGACGTCATAGATGGCTTCGGGCGACGGATCGTCGTCGTCCTTGTCCTTTTGGGTGGCCAGAAGGATCTGCTTGCCTTCGCCCCGCATCGCCTCTTCGAGCGCGCGTACGGATTTCTCCCGGCCCACGAAGAGCGGCACCGGTTGATGCGGGAAAACCACGATGTCCCGCAGCGGTAGAATGGGAAGGGTCTTAATCTCGGACATGATGCATTCAACTCCTGCCGGCCTGTTGGGGAGTCAGGCTCGGCCCCCGGGCCGTGGTCACATCAGACGATGCGTCTGAGTCGGACGACCCGTCCGCCTTGGTTGGCGGCTTGTTGGTTCATTTATGTGGACGCTTCTGCGGCGCATTCAAGCGCAGCAACAAACGTCCGCGGCGATCTGTCTAGGAAGTGTGGCGCTCGATACTCAAGCGCCTTCGCTTTTTGCGACCTGTTCTCGGGCTTTTTTCAGCATTTCATCCAGGGCGGCGCGGTCGAAATACTGGCCTTTCAACACCACGCCGCGGATCTGGCGGGTGGCGGCGATGTCGGCCAGCGGGTTGTGGTCAAGGATCAGGATGTCCGCCGCCTTGCCAGGCGCGATCGCGCCATAATGCTGTGATTTGCCCAGGAACCTGGGGCCGTTGATCACCGAGGCCTGCAACGCCTGAAGCGGCGTCAGGCCGCCGGTCACGAAGATCTGAAGTTCGTCGTGCAGGCCGATACCCGGATAGTTGAACGAGTTGAGGAAGCCGGCGTCGGTGCCGGCCAGGATTGACACGCCCGCCGCCTGCAGCAGCGGCAGCAGCGTGACGTTCTTCTCATAGACCGCGTGGCGCCGGGCGATCGCCGCCGCATCGTCCTTCGCCGCCCGCTCGACCCGCCAGGCATAGGTGCCCTTCAGGCCGGGGCCGATGTAGGCGAGATAGGGATCGGCGGCGTGATTGTCCTGGTCCAGATAGGCGGTGACCTTGCTGCCGTTGAGGGTCGGGCTGACGAAGGTTCCACGCGCGGCCAGGCGGCGAAAAGCGGCGCTGGCGGCCGCCTCGCTGAAGGTGGCCAGGGTCTGGTCGGTGGCCTGGATGCTGGTGATCCGGCCGGCGGCCACGTCGGCGGCGATCTGCGCCTCCCGCGGCGAGCCCATCTTCAAGGCGTAGCCCATGTGCTCGATGGAGCCGAGCCCGGCTTCGCTGGCCTGCTCGACGGTCAGGGCGGCGGGAATGTGGGCCGATGTCGTCATCCCGCGCGCCTTGGCCTGACGCAGGACATAGAGGAAGAGATCGGGCTTGAGCGTATTGTCGGTCACCTTGACGAAGTCGACCTTCAGGCCCTGCAGCTTGGTCAGCGCGGCGTCGACCTCGGGCTCCGAACCGACCTCCAGCGTGCCCTTCCAGATCGGCTTCAACCCCTCCAGCTTGGGGCCGGAAGTGTAGATCGTCGGGCCCAGCAGTTTGCCGGCCGCCACCTCGCCGCGCCAGGCCAGCACCTCTTCCGGCAGATCGCCCGAGGCGTCGCGGACGCTGGTGATCCCGTGCGCCAGATAGAGCGGCAGCAGCGCCTTGTTCTCCTCGATCAGCGCCGGGCCGCCGCCGAAATGCACATGGTTGTCCCACAGGCCCGGCATGACGAACCGCCCGCCGGCTTCAACGACCTTGGAGGCGGCGTAGGCCTTCCGCGCCCCGGCCGTGGGCGCCACCGCGACGATCTCGCCGCCGCGCACGGCGACAGCGGTCTTCGGCGACAGAGTCCCAGTGGCCACGTCGATCACCGTGGCGTCGAGGATCAGCAGGTCGACTCGCTCGGTCGCCTGCGCCGCCAGAGCGCCCATGCTGAAGGCCGTGGCGCAGGCGAGAAAGAGCAACGGACGACGCATGAGGGGCCCCTGATTGGCGATTCCCCTCCCTGTTAGCGCCTCAAAAGCGCCACGTCCCGCCGCCCTGGGCGCAATACACGGCTATTTCGTCGCGCCCTGGCCGGTCGAAGGCGCGTACATGAAGGTCCCGCAGAGGTCCGCCTCAGGTGACCTCGCGCTTGGCGGATTGGGGCCCTTGAAGGCGATCAGGACCATGGCGGACGCCCCGCTGCTGTCGCCGCCCTCGTAGCTGACGATGAAGGTGGTGGGATCGGCGCCGCAGAAGCCGCCGTTGCGGGCCTTGGCGGGGTCCTCTTTCGTCACCCGAAGCACCTTCAGATCGGCCGTACCCGGAACGTTGATCAGGCTGCCGAGGCTGGCCTTGGTCACGGCGTAGGGATCGCCGGCCTTGGCGGCCCCTGCCCCTTCGAGGCTATAGGTCTGCCCCTGAGCGAAGGTGAAAACGCCGCCCTCAGCCCTAAGATCGCCAGTCACGCCCATCGCGGTGTTGGAGATCGCGTCGAACTTGCCGCTGGGGACCACGACCGCTGGGCCTGTGGCAGGGCCCGGAGCGATCAATGGCGCGGCGGCCGTCTCAGCGGGCTTGGCGGGTTCGCTAGCGGGCTTGGCGGCCCGGTCGCAGCCGGTCTGGATGAAGCCGACAACCGCCAGGGCGGCGAACGCGGACAGGCGCATCTAGTTCAGATCCACATTGGCGTACCGACCGTCATAGTTGCAGTCGAAGCTGTAGGTCACCGTCCGGGGCCCGACGTCGGCGGCCACATAGCCCTGGACCGAATAGCCCCGGTTCTGGGCCCTAGCCGAGGTGATGCGGTCGATGCGCGCCCGCGAGCCGTAGCGCGAGACCTGGTTGAGCGCCTCATTGGAGCAGCTGTCGACGGCCCGGCGGGTGTCGCCCGACCATGACGAGCCATTGTTGTTGCTGTCGTTCTTCGCGCTGGAGGCCAGAGCCCCCAGGATCAGCCCGCCGATCAACAGACCGCCGACCACGGCGGCGGTGTTGTCCTTGTCCTTGCCGCCGCCGGAATAGCGATCCTCGACGCGGAAGCGCCCGCGGCAACCGCGATCCACCCAGATGCCGCGACCGTCGCGTCCCCAGGTCTGGTTCTCGATGCAGGGGCCGCGATCATTGCTGTACTGCTGGTCCAGCCAAACGCGTCCGCGCGCGTCGACCGAGCAGTAGTTGCGGCCATAGCCGGAGGACGAACAATCGACGTAGGAATCCGCCAGGGCGGGCGTTACAGGCGCCGCCCATAGGCCAAGAACGGTGGCGGTTATCATCAAGCCCACGCGCATGGTCGATCTCCGCTGATGCAGCGGGTGTCACCCTAGCGCGAACAACCTTCTGTTGAAAATAGACCTTGTCATCGGACGACAATGGAACTCAGATCGCCCCGAATGCTGGGCAAGGTGATCGACATGCGGCACGCTTTGGTTACTGGCGCTATTCTTGGCCTCACGCTCCTGGCGGGCTCGGCCGCCGCGCAAAGCGTCGACGCCGCGCTGGCCCGAGGAACCCTCAAGGTCTGCATCGTCGAAGGCGCGCCCTACGCGCTCAAGACCCCGCGCGGCCAGTGGATCGGCCATGAGATCGATGTCGCCGAACGGCTGGCGTCCGACTTTGGTCTCGCGCCCGAGTTCGTGCCGGTGACCTACGCGGACATGATGACCCGCCTGGCCGGGCGCGACTGCGATCTGATCGCGGCCTCGCTGGCCATCGAACCGGACCGGTTGCGCCAGGCCTGGTTCACCACGCCCTATGGCGAAAGCGACGTCGGCGTCGTCACCACTCGCAAGGACGCAGCCGCCCTGGCCGATCTGGACAAGGCCGGCGTCACCATCGGCGCGGTGACGGGCACGCCGGCAGCGGATCTCGCCAAGGCCAGGTTGCCGCTGGCCACCATCGAGGTCTTTCCCGACCTGATCGCCGCCGAGCGCGCCCTGGACGGCGGCGCGGTCGCCGGCCTCGCCTACAAGGCCCCGATCCCCCGCCTGATCGCGGTCAAGGCGCCGGCCAAGTACGTCGTGGTCGGGGGCGATCCACTGGCGCGCACCGCTGACGCCTTCGCCGTCCGCAAGGGCGACACCGACATGCTGAACCTGCTGAACGGATGGGTCGAGGCCCGGCGGCGCGACGGCTTCCTGGCCCGCACCGACGCCTATTGGCTGACCACGCTCGACTGGATGGAGCGGCTCAAGCCCCGCGCAGCCCCCGCCGCCGCGAAATAGTCCCGGCCCCTCAGGCCTTACGCGGACCCGAGCGGATGGTGGCCGCGCCGATCAGTCCGGCGGCGGCGGCGGCGATGGCCGCGGCCTTCATGGCCATGCGATAGCCCTCGGCGAGTTGGCTCGTCGCCTCCCCGCCCGATCCCGCCGCCAGCACGAACCCGACCAGCGCCACCGCCAGCAGGCCGCCGATCCGCGCCGTGGCGTTGTTGATCCCCGAGGCCGCGCCTTCATAGGCGCCTGGAACCGCGCCCAGCACGGCGTCGGTCAGCGGCGCCACCGCGATCCCCATCCCGACCGCCAGCAGGACCAGGCCGGGAAACACACCGCTCCAGTATCCTGGCTCGCCGGCCCGAAGCGCCAGGAGCGCGAACCCGGCCGCGACCACCAACGGGCCGATGGTCAGCATGGTCCGAACGCCCAGCCGCGCCGTCAGCGCGCCGGCCATCGGCGACAGCACCGCCAGGCCGACCGAAAGCGGCAGCAGGGCCGCGCCGGCGCTGGCGGCCGAATAGCCATGACCACGGATGAGTTGGAACGGCAGCAGGAACAGCGCCCCGCTGAACGCCGCATAGAGCAGGAAGGTCAGGCCGTTGGCGCCGCTGAACGTCGCCGACTGGAAAAGCTTCAGCGGGACCATCGGGCTCTCAGCCCGGCGCTCAATGACCACGAAGGCCGCGAGCGCGGCGACGCCCAGCAGCAGCCCGGCGATCACCGATGACGCATGTAGCCCCCGCGCTGGGGCCTCGGTCAGGCTCCAGGTGATCGCAGCCAGCCCCAGCGTGGCGGTCAACGCGCCGGCCCAGTCGACAGGGCCTGCCCTGGGCGCCCGGCTCTCGCGAGCCCCGGCCAGGATGAACCCCACGGCCAGCGCCGCCAGCGGCAGATTGATCAGGAACACCGCCCGCCAACTGACCGTGTCGGTAAGCCAGCCGCCGAGCACCGGCCCGATCGCGCTCATCAAACCGCCGGCCCCGGCCCAAATCCCCACGGCGCGGGCGCGGCCCGCCTGGTCGAAGGAGGCCCCGAGGATGGCCAGGCTGGCCGGAACCAGCAGAGCCGCCCCAAGGCCCTGCAGGCCCCGCGCCGCGATCAGCAGCGGTAGGCTGGGCGCCAGGCCGCACAGGGCCGAAGCGCACGAGAAGACCACCACCCCGACGACAAAGACGCTGCGTCGGCCATAGCGATCAGCCGCCGCGCCGCCCGCCAGGACCAGCGCGCCGAGGAACAGCAGATAGGCGTTCATGATCCACTGCGCCGAGGCCGCGTCGCCGCCGAGCTGCTGCTGGATCACCGGCATGGTCAGGTTGACCGCCGAGCCGTCGATGAAGGCCAGGCTGGAGCCCAGCACCGTCCCGATCAGCACCAGCGGCCCCTTGGCCTTGCCAGGATGAGGCGCGGTGGCGGCGACCACGCCGCGGTCACAGGGCGGCGCGATCTGGCTCATGACCTAGCGGCCAAAGAAAAAGGCCCCGCGGAACATGTCCGCGGGGCCTTGATCACGTTCGGAACCGCCCGGCTCTTAAGCCGCGCCGCCCTTGTCGCGACGCTCGGCGTAGATGACCAGCGGCTGGGCGCGGCCTTCAACCACCTCGGCGTTGACGACGATCTCTTCGACGCCGTCATAGGTCGGCAGCTCGTACATGGTGTCGAGCAGGATGCCTTCCAGGATCGAGCGCAGGCCCCGCGCGCCGGTCTTACGGATGATCGCCTTGCGGGCCACCGCGTTGAGCGCGTCGTCGGTGAAGGTCAGACCGACATTTTCCATGTCGAACAGACGTTGGTATTGCTTCACGAAGGCGTTCTTCGGCTCGGTGAGGATCTTCACCAGGGCCGGTTCGTCCAGGTCGTCCAGGGTGGCGATCACCGGCAGACGGCCGACGAATTCCGGGATCAGGCCAAAGCGCAGCAGATCGTCCGGCTCCACCTGACGGAAGACTTCGCCCGTGCGGCGTTCGTCCGGGTCCGACACCTTCGCGCCGAAACCGATCGAAGTGCCTTGGCCGCGCGCCGAGATGATCTTCTCGAGCCCGGCGAAGGCGCCGCCGCAAATGAACAGGATATTGGTGGTGTCGACCTGCAGGAACTCCTGCTGGGGATGCTTGCGCCCGCCTTGCGGCGGCACGGAGGCGACGGTGCCTTCCATGATCTTCAGCAGCGCCTGTTGGACGCCCTCGCCCGAAACGTCGCGGGTGATCGAGGGGTTGTCCGACTTGCGGCTGATCTTGTCGACTTCGTCGATGTAGACGATGCCGCGCTGAGCGCGCTCGACGTTGTAGTCGGCGGCCTGGAGCAGCTTCAGGATGATATTCTCGACATCCTCACCGACATAACCGGCTTCGGTCAGGGTCGTGGCGTCGGCGACCGTGAACGGAACGTCGATGATTCGAGCCAGAGTCTGAGCCAGCAGAGTCTTGCCGGTCCCGGTCGGGCCGATGAGCAGGATGTTGGCCTTGCCCAGTTCGACGTCGTTATTCTTCGTCGCGTGGTTCAGACGCTTGTAGTGATTGTGGACGGCGACCGAGAGCACCTTCTTGGCGTGGTCTTGCCCGATCACGTAATCGTCGAGAACTTCGCGAATTTCTTTCGGCGTTGGCACGCCGTCCTTAGACTTCACGAAGGAAATCTTATGTTCTTCGCGGATGATATCCATGCACAGCTCTACGCATTCATCACAGATGAACACGGTTGGGCCCGCGATAAGCTTGCGGACCTCATGCTGGCTCTTGCCGCAGAAAGAGCAATAGAGAGTGCTCTTGGAGTCCCCGCTCGCGGCCTTGGTCATGGTCGTTTCTCACTCTCTCGACGACATCGACGCATCGCCATCATCGCTCGGCCCGGAGGCGTCCCTGACGCCATCAGTGCAGGATACGTGCCCGGGGTTGTCTAATCCTTGACATTCCTCGATCCGAGCCACGATCACAAGCCTTCGACAGAACTCAGTGACATTTGGTGTCAGGTCGCCCAATGGCGGGTGCGTCCGAATCCCTAGATGGGATCGTGCCGAAGTGGTGCAAGTGAGCCGCCGTCGATGTCGCACCGGCCCCTCCCCCAAGGCCGACGCGGCGTCCAGCGGCTCTGCTTGAGTTGACACGCGCGCCGGGGCGGTGCGTTGGGGGATATATGGCTAGGCGAAATCTACGGCGCATTGGCGCATCGCCGTTCGAATCCTTGAACGAGAACGTCGAGGACGCAGGCGTGGTCGCCTTCGACTTTGACGGCACTCTGACCGTGCGCGACAGTTTCACCGCCTTCCTGAAATGGCGAGCCGGTCCGGCGCGTTACAATCGGGGAATGGTCAAGCTTCTGCCGGCGGCGATTTCCTATCTGGGACATCGCAATCGGGGTCGGATCAAGGCCGCGGCGGTGCGCGAGTTCCTCACCGGGGTTCCGCGCGAGCAACTGGAGGCCGAGGCGCGCGCCTTCGCCGAGCTCATGGCCCCCCGCCTCCTGCGCCCGGACGCCGTGCGCACCTGGCGGCGCTGGGACCAGCGGCACGCGAAGCTGGTGATCGTCACCGCTTCTCCCGACATCGTGGTGGCGCCCTTCGCGCGCGGCCTCGGGGCCGACCTGCTGATCGGCACGGAACTGGCCTTTGACGACAATGATCGGGTCACCGGCGGCTTCCTGGGCCCCAACTGCCGGGGGCCGGAGAAGGTGCGCCGGCTGCAGGCGGTGTTCGGCCCGGACATCCATCTGGCCGCCGCCTATGGCGACACCAGCGGAGATCGTGAGATGCTGGCCATCGCCGACGAGGCCGGCTACCGGGTTTTTCAGGAAAAGCCCTGACGCCTGCCGCGCCGTCGCCTCAAGACGGAGCACGACACCCGTGATGATCACCGGCCCGCAGATCACCGCTGCCCCCGCCGACGGCGGCGGGCGCTAGCCCCATGCGCTTTCGGGTTCAGAAGCTGATCCGCGACCGGCTGCCGGCGATCATGCGGGCCCAGGGGCTGGCGGTGTTCGACCGGCGGCTGGATGACGACGAGTTCGTCGCCGCCCTGAAGGACAAGCTGCTGGAGGAGGCGCGCGAGGTCCATGAGGCCGCCTCCCCGGCCGAACTGGCCGACGAACTCGCCGATGTGATGGAGGTGATCGCCGCCCTGGTGCAGGCCAGCGGCCTTCGCCCGGACGATATCGAGGCCCGGCGGCAGGCCAAACGGGCCGAGCGCGGCGGCTTCGACCAGCGCGTTTTCAACGCCGCCGTTGAAGCGCAGGACGGCCTGCCGGCCGCAGACTACTATCTGGCCAGGCCGACGCAGTATCCTCGCGAGGACTGAGCAAGCGATGAAGCACGCAGGCGAGCAGGCGCTGGACGAGTTGGAGACGCTGCTGGCGGCCCTGCGCCCGCTACCGGGCGTGATCGAAAAGAAGCGCGGCGTCTTCTATCGCAAGTCCAAGGCCTTCCTGCACTTCCATGAAGACCCCAAGGGCCTGTTCGCCGACCTGCGCGCGGCGGGCGGCGGCGACTTCGAGCGGTTCGACGTGACGCTCGAGGCCGATCGTCAGGCCCTGGTGGCCACGGTGGCGGACCGGCTCAAGGCCTAGCCGACCAGGGCGCCACCTGGCCGATGATGCTCAGGGGCCGGTCGGCGCGGACCGCCTCCAGCACCCCGGCCGAAATCTCGTCATTGGTCAGCCAGCGCGAACCGCCGGCCTCCAGTTTGAACCCCAGCACCACCTGACGGACCTCGCAGGCCGGGAGGCCCTCAGCGACCGCCGCGGCCCGCCCCAGCCGGTCAGGATGGGCGGGATCGGCCGTGGCGCTGCCCAGCACCTGAAACAGCCGTCCCTTGACCTGCGCGGCCAGCAGACGAGGCGCGGCGATCTTCAGGGTGTGGAACCAGGCCACCGCCAGATCGATGGGGCCAGAACGCTCCACAGCCGCCGCCAGGGCCGCGTTGAAGGCTTCCGCGTCATGATAGTCGCAGTCGAAGCCGCCCGCCGTCTGCGACGCATGCCGCGACAAAAGCGAAAGGCGCCCGCCATCGCCGGCGAGCGCCTCCACAAGTCCTGACAACATGCCGGTTCCGCCCACCACGAGGATGTGCGCCGGCATCGGCCTTAGTCGTCCGAGCGCGTCTCATAGACGTGGTCGACGAGACCCCACTCCTTGGCCTCCTCGGCGGTCATGAAGGTGTCGCGGTCGAGCTTTTCCTCGACCTCTTCAAAGGTCCGGCCGGTGTGCTTGGCGTAGATTTCGTTCAGGCGGCGCTTGGTCTTGATGATGTCCTCGGCGTGGCGCTCGATGTCCGAGGCCTTGCCCGAGTAACCGCCCGACGGCTGGTGCACCATGATGCGGGCGTTGGGCAGCGAGATCCGCGAGCCCTTCGCGCCGGCCATCAGCAGGAACGAACCCATCGAGGCGGCCATGCCCATGCACAGCGTCACCACCGGCGACTTGATGTATTGCATGGTGTCGTAGATCGCGAGGCCCGACGTCACCACTCCACCGGGGGAGTTGATGTACATCTGGATCTCTTTCTTGGGGTTCTCGGCTTCGAGATAAAGCAGCTGGGCGCAGATCAACGCCGACATGCCGTCCTCGACCGGACCGTTCAGGAAAATCACCCGCTCCTTCAGGAGGCGGGAGAAAATATCGAAAGCGCGCTCGCCGCGGCTGGTTTGCTCCACGACCATGGGCACCAGGTTCAGCGCGGTGATCTGCGGGTCACGCATAGAAGAAAGCCTCTCTGGATGGGTCGACTCTGCGCGCAGAGCCGCGTTCCCCACCGATATCGCGTGGCGGAGGGGCCAACGCAAGGTGACCGATAGTCCTAAAGAAAATCCCTCCCCGATTCGGGGAGGGATTCTGATGGTGCGATCGACGTTTTGGGGCGCTTAGGCGCCGTAGCCGGCCGGCATGTCGTCTTCCTTGAGGAGCTCTTCCTTGGAGACTTTCTCGTCCGTCACCGTGGCCTTGTCGACGATCAGGTCGACGACCTTGTCTTCGAAGATCGGGGCGCGCAGCTGGGCTTGCATGTTCGGGTTCTGACGGAACATGTCGAAGATCTGCTGGGCTTGCTGGCCGTAGCGCATGGCTTCGGCGCGCATGGCTTCCAGCAGTTCCTGCTCGGTGACCTGCACTTCGTTGGCGCGGCCGATCTCGGCCAGGACCAGGCCCAGACGCACGCGGCGCTCGGCGATCTTGCGGTACTCGGTCTGCAGCTGGTCGTCCGACTTCTCGGAATCTTCCGGCGGCAGGCCGCCACGGTCCTTGTCCTGCTGAACTTGCTGCCAGATGGCGGCGAATTCAGCTTCCACCATCTTCGGCGGCAGCGGGAAGTCGTGGCGCTCGTCCAGCACGTCCAGCAGGGCGCGCTTCAGCTTGAAGCGCGAGGCGCCGGCGTATTGCGACTCCAGGTTCTGCTTCAGCAGTTCCTTCAGCTTCTCGAGGCTTTCGATGCCCAGGCGTTCGGCCATGGCGTCGTCGATCTTGGATTCGACCGGGGCGCGGACTTCCTTCACCGTGGTGGTGAATTCGGCGTCCTTGCCGGCCAGGTTGGCGGCTTGGTAGTCGGCGGGGAAAGCCACCTTCACGATGACTTCGTCGCCGGCCTTGGCGCCGATCAGTTGTTCTTCAAAGCCCGGGATGAACTGGCCCGAACCGAGGACCAGCTCCGAATCGGTGGCCGTGCCGCCCTGGAAGGCTTCACCGTCGATGCGGCCCACGAAGTCGATCACGACCTGGTCGCCGTCCTTGGACTTCACCGACTTGCCGGTGCGCGGCTCGTAGGTGATGTTTTGCTTGCCCAGCTCTTCGACGGCCTCGTCGACTTCCTCGGCGGACGGCTCGTAGGTCGGGCGCGTCAGCGAGATCTTGGTCAGGTCGGTCGGCTCGAAGTCCGGCATGATCTCGACAGCGATCTCGTAGGAGAGATCGGCCTTGCCGTCGATCACCTGGGCGATATCGCCCTCGGGCTTCAGGTCGGGTTCGCCGGCGGGGCGCAGGTTGTTGTCCGCCAGCACCTTTTGGGTGGTCTCGGTGATGGTCTGCTCGACCACCTCGGCCATCAGCGCCTTGCCATGCAGGCGACGGACGTGCGCGGCCGGCACCTTGCCCGGACGGAAGCCCTTGATGTTGAGCTGCGGCATGATCTCGACGATCCGCGCCTCGAGCCGTTCGTTCAGATCCGCGACCGGGACGGTCACGCCGTAAACGCGGCTCAGGCCTTCGCCAGACTTTTCAACGATCTGCATCGACATTCTCGAAATTCCGGAGTGCGGCGCGAACTCGCGCCAACAGATCCGCCCTAGGGGTGAAACGATGGTCGCCGCCGAACAAGCGGCGGCGAGCGGGCGCTCTTATGTCATTTCGCACGCGCCAGTCCAAGCCCAAAGACAGCGCTATCGGACGGCAAGGCGAGCAAGCAACCCGCGCGGGCCGTCGTCTGATTAGGGATTGGTGCGGGCGAGAGGACTCGAACCTCCACGCCTTGCGGCGCTAGAACCTAAATCTAGTGCGTCTACCAGTTCCGCCACGCCCGCGTTCCGCCCCTGCCATCGGCGAACCGGCGGGCCGCGTCAAGCGTCATCGACCAGAAGGCGCGGCCACATTCTGGTTCCTGGTTAACGTACAATTCAGCCGGACGGCGGTGATCCTGCGTCTGGCGGGGCTGGTCCGTCGCGGGGTTGCTGGGCATGGCGCAGGTCGTCGACGTGAAATTGCGGTTGGCCGGGCCGCAGGACAGCGAGCGCATGCTGGCCTGGCGCAACCTGCCGGAGATCCGCCGGTGGATGTACACCGACCACGTCATTTCCCAGGCCGAGCATGAGCGCTGGTTCGCCGGCGCCCTGGCGAACCAGACCCGGCGCTACTGGATCATCGAGCTGGACGGAACGCCTGTCGGGCTAGCCAACCTGGCCGATATCGACGTGGGCCAGCGCCGCGCGGCCTGGGCCTATTACCTCGCCGATCCGTCGGTGCGCGGGCGCGGGGTCGGAGCCTTCGTCGAGTACTTCGTAATCGAGCACGTGTTCGGCGAACTGAACCTCGGCAAGCTCTGGTGCGAGGTGCTGGTCGAGAACGAGGCCGTCTGGAAAATGCACGAGGCCTTCGGCTTCCAGCGCGAGGCGCTGTTCCGCGAGCACGTCTGGAAGGACGGTGTTCCTTCCGACGTGGTCGGGCTGGGGCTTCTGGCCCGCGACTGGGCGGCGGTCCGCGAGGCCAGCCGCGAGCGGCTCAAGACCCGCGGCCTGCCCGTCTAGCCGCCCCTGGGACCGACAAGTTCCAGGGCCAGCGGGATCAACGACACCACCAGCAGCACCGCCATGGCGATGTTGAAACCGCGTAGCACGGCGGGCTTGTCGAGGAAGCGGCGCAGGCCGACGCCAAAGCCTGTCCAACTCATCACGCACGGCAGGTTGATCGCCACGAAGATCAGCGAGACCACCAGGATATTGGCGACATAGTGCTCGCGCGGCGCATAGGCGGTGACCGCGCCGAGCGCCATCGCCCACGCCTTGGGGTTCACCCACTGGAAGGCGGCGGCCTGCAGGAAGGTCTGGGGCTTGCCCGCCCCGTTCCCCGCCGAGATCCCCTTCGCCGTGGCGATCTTCCAGGCCAGCCACAGCAGATAGGCCCCGCCCGCCACCGCCAGGATGTCGTGAAGTTCCGGATAGGCCGAGAACAGCCCGCCCAGTCCCAGGCCGACGGCCACCACCAGGACGAAGAACCCGATGGTCACGCCCAGCAGGTGCGGCACAGTGGCCTTGAAGCCGAAGTTGGCGCCCGAGGCCATCAGCATGGCGTTGTTAGGCCCCGGCGTGATCGAGGACACGAAGGCGAACAGCGCCAACGCCGCCAGCAGTTCGGGAGTAAGGGAAGTCATGGGAGGTTCCTTGAGGGTGCTCCTGGCGCAGGATTGGGGCCCTGAAAGCAAAAACCCCCTCCGTCGCCGGAAGGGGTTTTCGAATGATCGTCAGGTTCGCTTGGAACCCTAGACCTCGACGCCCTCCCACACGCGCAGAACTGCCCGCCCGGCCGATACCGGGCGGCCAATAGCCTGAATGGCTGCTGCGCGTTGGAGGATCGAGATCATGTTGAAATCGGCGTTAGCATGAGCCGCTAGGCTTGGCCACACGGCTAGAGATCGCGCCCCTCATAGAGCCGGCGCAGGATGCTGGGGGCGAGACCGGGCAAGTCCTCCGCCGTCAGGCCAGGACCGTGCAGGTCGGCGGCCTCGGCGTGAATCCAGGCCGCGGCGCAGGCGGCCTCGAAGCTCTCCATGCCCTGGGCGATCAACGACCCGATGAAGCCCGCCAGCACGTCGCCCGACCCCGCCGTCGCCAACCACGGCGAGCCGTTGACGTTGACGCAGACCCGGCCGTCGGGCGCGGCGATCACCGTGTCGCCACCCTTGAGCAGCACGATGGCGTCGGCCTGCTTCGCGGCCCGGCGCGCCGCGGTGATCCGTTCGGGGGAGTCCTTCAGCACGCCAGGGAACAGGCGCTCGAACTCACCCGGATGCGGGGTCAACACGTCGTCGACGTCGAGCACCGAGAACAGCTCCTCAGGGTCGTCGCGGAAAACGGTGATGGCGTCGGCGTCGATCACCAGCGCCGCGCCGGTGCGCGCCAAGGCCAAGACATTGACCAAGGTGTTCTCGGTGACGCCGGCGGCCGGGCCGATGACGGCGGCGTCCACGTCGGCGGCCAGCTGCTCCAGCTCGGCCTCGGTGTCGAAGCCCTTCAGCATCACCGCTTCCAGGTGCCCGGCGTTCACCGACAGCGCTTCCGAAGGCGACAGCAAGGTCACCACGCCGGCCCCCAGACGCAGACCCGAACGCGCCGCGAGCCGCGCCGCGCCGGTGTTCCAGGCCTCGCCCGACACCACCACCAGGCGGCCGCGCGCGTGCTTGTGGGACAGGGAGGTCGGCCAGGGGAAGCTGGAGAGCCAGAAGTCCGGCCCGTTCTCCACCAGATCGCCGAAGGTCTCGGCCAGCCCAATGTCAGCGACGATCACCTCGCCGCACAGGCTATGGCCCGGCAGCAGCACGTGGGCTGGCTTCTTGGCGTGGAAGGTGATGGTCAGGCCGGCCTGGATCACCGGCCCCTGCGGCGCGCCGGTGTCGCCCGGCAGCCCGCTCGGAACATCCACGGCGATCACGGCCTGCGGCTGGTCGGCCAGGCGGGCGGCGATGGCCGCGGCCTCGCCATTCATCGGTCGCGACAGACCAGCGCCGAACATCGCGTCGACAAACAGCCGCGCCTGCAGCGGAGCGTCGAAGGCGACAAGGCCGCCGTCCCAGCGGGCCGCCGCGGCCTTGGCGTCGTCGGTCTGCGGCGGAGCGAGCGCCCTCACCTCCACCGGCCAGCCGCGTTCCTTGAGCAGGCGGGCCACGACATAGCCGTCGCCGCCATTGTTGCCGGGGCCGCACAGAACAGCGACCGAGCGTTGGGAGAAACGTTCGACGATGGCCTCAACCACCGCCGCGCCGGCCCGCTCCATCAGTTCGGCGCCGGGCGTGCCGGCGGCGATGGCGGCCCGATCGGCGGCGGCGATCTCAGCGACCGTGTGAATCCTGCGCGCGGGCACGGCCGCTCCTGTGGCTAGTCTAAAGAACGCCGCTCGAGGCTTCGCGCCCCCGTTCCACCAGGATCAAGTCGTCGCCGCCGGTCTCCAGGGTGGAGATCGAGGCGTGATCCGGGCGGAAGACCAGAACGCGCTCGTCGCCATCCAGATGCGACATGACCGCGTTGATCGCCACATAATGCGAGAAGACGGCGGCGCCACCCCGCGCATGCAGGGCTTTCACGATCTCTCCGCGCCAGGCTTCGTAGTCCAAGTCGCCCTCGACGTCCTTCCACTTGCCTTGGAACACGCCGCGCAGCCAGGCCGGGCGGTCCTGCGCGCTCAGGCCGGCCGGCGTCGGGATTTCCCCCACGGCGGGGTCGATCTCCAGATCGACGCCGAGCGCCTGCGCGGTCGGCATTGCGGTTTCCCGGCAGCGCCGCAGCGGAGAACTGACCACCCGCTTGGGACGGTCAGCTTCCGGCAACGACATCAGATAGTCCCGCGCCGCATCGGCCTGCGCCTTGCCGGCGTCGTCCAGGCCGGGGTCCTCGTCGGCCTCGCCCCAGGTGGCGGCCGGCTTGCCGTGGCGGATCAGGTAAAGTCGGGACATCAAATCAATCCGGTACGAAAATGTTGCGCGCGCCGTCCTCGGAACGTCCGACGGTTCCGGTGCGGCCCACAGCCTCGCTCGCCTCCAGGTCGCGAAGCGTGGCTTCGTCGGCTGGGGTGTTGGCGATGAAGCGGCGGCCCTCCGAATCGCGGCCGATGACGATGCCCATCATGTAACCCTCGCGGCCGTGGACGACCGTGTAGGTTTCGATTGTGGCCGCGCCTGTTGGCGTTTCGATGACAACCGGGTGCGGCAAGGCGTCGATCTGGGCCTGGATCAGCTTCGGGTCCTGCCGCTCGAACGGGCCGTTGAGCGGGGTCGTGGAATAGACGCCGGTCGACTGCTTGGTCAGGAACCAGCCATTGGCCGTGACCAGGCCGTAGGAACCGGGATCATCGCGCAGACGCTGCATCATCACGGCGATGGAGTGCATGGCGTAGTTGTTGCCGGGGCCGCCCATGTACGGGATCCCGCCGGTGACGGTCAGGCCGCGAGGATCGTCCAGCGACAGGCCCAGTTCCTCGGCCCCGACCTCAACCGCAACCGGGAAGCAGGAATAGAGGTCGATATGACCGATGTCGGCGATGCCCACGCCCGCCATCTCCAGGGCCCGCTGGCCGGTCAGCCGCATGGCCGGGCTGGAATGGAAGTCCTGCCGGTCGATCGGGAACCAGAGGTCCGAGGCGTCGGCGCAGCCGTGCAGATAGACCAGCTTGTCTTCCGGCACGCCCAGTTCGCGGGCGGTCTTCAAGCTGGCCACCAGGACCCCGGCGGACTGGTCCACCTCCATGATGGCGTTCAGGTACTTGGTGTAAGGGAAGCCGACCATCCGGTTGCGTTCGGTGATCTCCACCAGTTCCTGCGCCGAGCGCGCGATGGGGAACCAGGCCTCGGGATTCTTGGCGGCCACCTCGGTGAAAGGCGCGAACAGCTCGCCCATGCGCTTCTGGTGGTCGGGAATCGAGCGCCCGTCGCGGGCCCGCAGGGCGTTCTCGAACAAGGGGTAGCAGTTGATCGGCCGGCCGATGCCGTGCTTGGCCTCGTAAGGCGTGACGCCGGGACGCGGATCGCCGATGCGGTTGGGCTCGGGCAGTTCGTCGACATCGTCCCAGTCGGCGAAGCCCAGGCCGCGCTGCAGGCGCTTGGTCGCCGAGCCGAGGAATTCGCAGCCGACCACCAGGGCCAGCTGGGTCTCGCCCTTGGCGATCCGCTCGCAGACGGTGTTGACCAGCTGCTGGGGGCTGTTGCCGCCCATGTGCGAATAGACAGAGTAGGCCGGATCGGCGCCCAACCGCCGAGCCAGGGTGGCGGGCGGATTGGTGGAATGGGGCACCAGCCGCCCTCCCCCTGGCGCGTCGATTGTGAAGCCGACCACCGCCAGGGTGTCGATTCCCGCCAGCGCCTCGGCCTTCAATCCGGCGTCAGTCGCCGCGCGTTCCGCCGCAATCTTCAGCAATGCGGTCGGCGACGGCGATTCGCCCGGTTCGCCCCTGTAGGTGAATTGGCCCGCTCCGATGAGAACCGGTGTCCTGTCGTCCATTTTTCGTCCCCTCCCGACCCGCATCCGCGCCAAACCTAGGCGCTGGACCGACCCGGCAATGCGTTTGCGGCGCTGATCGCCTTTTGGGCGCCGTGTGACTAAAATTGCGGCATTACGATCATCGCATGCTCCCGCGACGGAACCGCAAGCCCCTAGCCCTTGTCGTCCACCGCCCGAGCGTGCTCGTAGCCCCAACCGCAGGGGCGGCCGCTGCACGAGTGAGACCGGGTCATGAAAAAGATCGAAGCCATCATCAAACCGTTCAAGTTGGACGAGGTGAAGGAAGCCCTGCAGGAGCTGGGCGTTCAAGGCATGACCGTGATCGAAGCCAAGGGCTATGGCCGTCAGAAGGGCCATACCGAACTGTACCGAGGCGCGGAGTACGTCGTGGACTTCCTCCCCAAGATCAAGATCGAGGTGGTCGTCGCCGATGATCAGCTTGAGCCCGCACTCGAATCCATCGTAGGCGCAGCCCGCACCGGCCGCATCGGCGACGGGAAAATCTTCGTGTCGGAAATCACCGACGTGCTGCGCATCCGCACCGGGGAGACCGGCGCCGCAGCCGTCTAAGACTTTAGCCTATCGAGACTTCTTCAAGGGGATAAGACCAATGGCTACCGCCCAGGACATTCTGAACGAGATCAAGGAAAAAGACGTCAAGTACGTCGACGTCCGCTTCACCGACATTCGCGGTCGAATGCAGCACGTCACCTTTGATATCGATCTGGTGGACGAGGAATTCCTGACCGACGGCACGATGTTCGACGGTTCGTCGATCGCGGGCTGGAAGGCGATCAACGAAAGCGACATGAAGCTGCGTCCGGACCTGGACACGGCCTATATCGACCCCTTCTACCAGCAGACCACGCTGTGCCTGTTCTGCGACGTCGTGAACCCCGACACCGGCACCCCCTACAACCGCGACCCGCGTTCGATCGCCAAGGCGGCGCTGAACTACGTGAAGTCGGCCGGTATCGGCGACACCGTGTTCTTCGGCCCTGAAGCCGAGTTCTTCATCTTCGACGACGTGCGCTGGTCCACCGATCCGCACAACACCGGCTACTCCTACGACTCGACCGAACTGCCGGCCAACACCGGCAAGTCGTACGCCGAGGGCAATATGGGCCACCGCCCGGGTCCCAAGGGCGGCTACTTCCCGGTCAACCCGGTCGACTCGGCTCAAGACCTGCGCGGCGAAATGCTGGCCGTCATGGGCGAGCTCGGCATGAAGCCGGAAAAGCACCACCACGAAGTGGCGCCGGCCCAGCACGAACTCGGCCTGAAGTTCGACACCATGATCGTCATGGCCGACCGGATGCAGCTCTACAAAT
Source organism: Phenylobacterium sp. Root700 (assembly GCF_001429025.1). Taxonomy (GTDB): domain Bacteria; phylum Pseudomonadota; class Alphaproteobacteria; order Caulobacterales; family Caulobacteraceae; genus Phenylobacterium. Next base: position 314,783 of record NZ_LMHT01000022.1, read on the forward strand.
ACGTCATCCACAACGTGGCCGCGGCCTACGGCAAGTCGGCGACCTTCATGGCCAAGCCGATGTTCGCCGACAACGGTTCGGGCATGCACGTCCACCAGTCGATCTGGGCCGACGGCAAGCCGCTGTTCGCGGGCGACAAGTACGCCGGCCTGTCGCAAATGTGCCTGTGGTACATCGGCGGCATCATCAAGCACGCCAAGGCGATCAACGCCTTCTCGAACTCGACCACCAACTCCTACAAGCGTCTGGTGCCCGGCTACGAAGCCCCGGTGAAGTTGGCCTACTCGGCCCGCAACCGTTCGGCCTCGATCCGCATCCCGCACGTCGACTCGCCGAAGGCCAAGCGCATCGAAGCCCGCTTCCCGGACCCGATGGGCAACCCCTACCTGACCTTCGTCGCCCTGCTGATGGCCGGCCTGGACGGCATCATCAACCAGATCGACCCGGGCGCGGCCCAAGACAAGAACCTGTACGACCTGCCGCCCCGCGAGCAGAAGAAGGTTCCGGAAGTCTGCGGCTCGCTGCGTGAAGCTCTGGAAAACCTCGACAAGGACCGCGGCTTCCTGAAGGCCGGCGGGGTCATGGACGACGACTTCATCGACGCCTACATCGAGCTGAAGATGCAAGAGGTCATGCGCCTCCAGATGCATCCGCACCCGGTCGAATTCGACATGTACTATTCCTGCTAGTCGAAACCGCCTGAGGCGATTTCAGGAAGGGGCCGCGGAGCAATCCGCGGCCCCTTCTCTGTTGGGCGCACCTCAGGGTGGTTGACGGACGCTGTTCAGTCAGCCGACATCCCCGGCCAAGCTTGCGGAAAACGCAGGCGGCGAATGGGGGAATCACGATGGCGAAGAAGCTTCTGACGACGGCCGCCCTGGTGCTGGGCGCGGGTCTGGCCTCCAGCGTCGTCGCCGCCCCCTATGAGGCGCAGATCGTCCGGACCCAGTTCGGCATCCCCCACATCACCGCCAAGAACTATCGCGGCATTGGCTATGGCCAGGGCTACACCTTCGCCCAGGACAACCTCTGCCTGCTGGCCGACAAGGTCGTCACGGTGAACGGCGAGCGCGCCAAGCACTTCGGCCCCGACGCCACCACCGTCATCGCCTTCACCGACATCAAGAACCTGGAGAGCGACTTCTTCTTCCGGGCCAACACCGACATCGCGGCCCTGCGCGCCGCCCGCGCCAAGGGCCCTGCCGACTATCGCGACCTGGTCGACGGCTATGTCGCCGGCTTCAACCGCTTCCTGGCCGACACGCCCAAGGACAAGCTGCCCGGCGAGTGCGGCGACAAGGCCTGGCTGCGGCCGATCACGATCGACGACATGCTGCGCCTGAACGAGGAGCGGATGATCCAGGCCAGCGGCGGGGCCTGGCTGCGCCAGACCAACGCCGCCGCGCCGCCGACGACCGCCGCGGCCCTAAAGCCGGCCGCGAGCCTTGGCCTGCCGAACATGGCCGAGATGATCGGCCTGGGCTCCAACGGCTGGGCCTTCGGCCGCGAGGTCACCGCCAACCAGTCGGGTCTGCTGCTCGGCAACCCCCACTTCCCGTGGGAAGGCACCAATCGCTTCTACCAGACCCACCTGACGATCCCCGGCAAGTTCGACGTGATGGGCGTGACCATCGCCGGCGGACCGGGCATGTCGATCGGGTTCAACAAGGACGTGGCCTGGACCCACACGGTCTCCACCGACCGCCACTTCACCCTGTTCGAACTGGCCCTCGATCCGGCCGATCCGACCGCCTACCTCGTCGACGGCAAGCGCCACGTCATGGATCGCAAGAACGTCACGGTCGAGACCCCCACCGGGCCGCAGACCCGCACATTCTATACGACCAGCTACGGCCCGGTCGTGGTGATGCCCCAGGCTGGCCTGACCTGGAACACCAAGACCGCCTACGCCCTGCGCGACGCCAACCGGGGCAACTCCAACTCGTCCGAAACCTGGCTGCGGATCGCCCGCGCCAAGTCGGTGGGCGAGATCAGGCAGGTGATCGAGCAGACATTGGGCATTCCGTGGGTCAACACCATCGCCGCCGACCGGCATGGCGACGCGCTCTACGCCGACATCACCGCCACCCCCAACGTCTCGGCCCAGAAGCTGAAGGACTGCGCGCCCAGCGCCGCCGCCGCCGCCCTCGGGCCGATGGCGCGGGTCTATGTGCTGGATGGCGCGCGCTCGGCCTGCAACTGGGACGCGCCCGGCCTGATGCCCGGCGCGGCCATGCCGGCCATCGTCCGCACGGACTATGTCGCCAACAGCAATGACAGCTACTGGCTGGCCAACGCCAAGGCGCCGATGGCGGCCTTCTCGCCGCTGGTCGGCCCCGCGGCGACCCCGCAGAACCTGCGCACCCGCTCAGGCATTGTGGAGATCGACAGCCGCCTGGCCGGCGAAGACGGCCTGGAGGGCAAGACCTTCGACGCCCAGAAGATCAAGACCATGCTGTTCTGGAACCGTAACCTGGCCGCCGACCTCTATCTCGACGACGCGCTGAAGGTCTGCGGCGCCAGCCCCACGGCGACCACCGCCGCCGGCAAGACCGTGGACATCAAGGCCGCCTGCGAGGTCCTGGCCAAGTGGGACCGCCGCATGGACAACGAAAGCGTCGGCGCCCACGTCTTCGTCGAGTTCTGGCGTCTGGCCCAGAAGATCCCGAACCTCTACGCCACGCCCTTCGACCCCGCCGATCCGGTCCACACCCCGCGTGGCCTGAAGACCGACGGCGAGACCGCCGCCAAGCTGCGAGCGGCCCTAGCCGGCGCGGTCGAGGTGCTCGAAACCCAAAAGACGCCGCTGGACGCGCCCTATGGCTCGATCCACTTCGCGATCCGCGGCGACCAGAAGATCCCGATCCACGGCGGCGAAGGCGGCGACGGGGTGCTGAACGCCCAGCAAGCGCGCTGGAACCCGCAGGCCGGCGGCTACGTGCCCAATCACGGCTCCAGCTACATCCAGGTCGTGACCTTCGACGACAAGGGACCGGTGGCGGACGCCGTGCTGTCCTACTCGCAGTCCTCGGACCCGGCCTCGCCCTACTTCGCCGACCAGACCTGGCTCTACTCCAAGAAGGGCTGGCACCGCCTGCCCTTCAGCAAGGCCGACATCGCCAAGGACGGCGCCGGGCCAGTGTTGGCGCTCAAGGGAAAATAGGCTCCGGCAGGCGCTCGCCGCTTCGGGCGGGCGCCGCGGCGCGGTTCTCCCGCGCATAATCGGTTCCCTCCCCAGTCCGCGATGTCGCGCCCTGCTGCGCCACATTGCATTCGCTTGGTCGGCGATTCATATGGGGCGGTCTCGAATCGTTCCATTTTCCCGGCAGCATGTCCCAGCCCCCCACTCCGCAAGCTTCCCTCTTCGACGACGCGTTGAATCCCGCGCCCGCCGCGCCGCTGGCGCAGAGCCATGAGCCGCGGCCTGATCCCGTCGTGTTGGGAACCAAGGAGCCGCTCGACGGCTACTCGGCCAAGGACATCGAGGTCCTCGAGGGGCTCGAGCCCGTTCGTAAACGCCCCGGCATGTACATCGGCGGCACTGACGAGCGCGCGCTGCACCACCTGTTCGCCGAAGTTCTCGACAACGCCATGGACGAGGCCGTCGCCGGCCACGCCAAGCTGATCGAGGTGCGGCTGGACGCCGACGGCGTGCTGACCGTCAAGGACGACGGCCGCGGCATCCCCGTCGACCCGCACCCGAAACATCCGGGCAAGTCGGCGCTGGAAGTCATCATGACCGTCCTGCACTCGGGCGGTAAGTTCTCGGGCAAGGCCTATGAGACCTCGGGCGGCCTGCACGGGGTCGGCGTCTCGGTGGTGAACGCGCTGTCTGAGCGCGTCGATGTCACCGCCTGGAAAGACGGCTTCGAATGGCGTCAGTCGTTCAGCCGCGGCAAGCCGCTGGCCGGCATCGAGAAGTTGAACCCGACCCGCAAGAAGGGCACGGCGATCAGCTTCCTGCCCGACCACCAGATCTTCGGCGAGAACGCGGTCTTCAAGCCGGCCCGCCTCTACCGGATGGCGCGCTCCAAGGCCTATCTGTTCGGCGGCGTCGAGATCCGCTGGAGCTGCGATCCCTCCCGCATCCAGGACCAGACCCCGGCCGAAGCGACCTTCCGCTTCCCGAACGGCCTGGCCGACTTCCTGGCCGAGCGGGTCAAGGGCATCGAGACCGTCACCCCCGAGCCCTTCGCCGGGCGCATCGAGCGCAAGAGCGAAGGCGGCGCAGTCGAGTGGGCGCTGACCTGGACCCCGGCCGGCTTCGGTGAGGCCGACGGCTTCATGCAGTCCTACTGCAACACCGTGCCCACCCCGGAAGGCGGCACCCATGAAGCCGGCCTGCGCGCAGCCTTGACCCGGGGCCTGAAAGCCTACGCCGAACTGACCGGCGAGAAGCGCGGCAGCATCCTAACGGCCGAGGACGTGATCTCCCAGGCCGGGGCGCTGATCAGCGTCTTCATCCGCAACCCCGAATTCCAGGGCCAGACCAAGGAGCGGCTGTCGTCGTCCGACGCCCAGAAGCTGGTCGAGAACGCCCTGCGCGACCCCTTCGATCACTGGCTGACCGCGCAGCCCAAGGCCGCCTCGGCCCTGCTCGAGTTCGTGATCGAGCGCGCCGAAGAGCGGCTGAAGCGCCGGCGCGACAAGGACGTCCAACGCGCCTCGGCGACCCGCAAGCTGCGCCTGCCGGGCAAGCTGGCCGACTGTTCGGGCCAAGCCACCGACGGCACGGAGATCTTCCTGGTCGAAGGCGACTCCGCCGGCGGCTCGGCCAAACAGGCCCGCAATCGCCGCACCCAGGCGATCCTGCCCCTGCGCGGCAAAATTTTGAACGTCGCTTCGGCGACGCTCGACAAGCTGGGCGGCAACAAGGAACTGACCGACCTGATGCTGGCGCTGGGCGTCCAGGGCGGCTCGAAATTCAAGGAAGAGGACCTGCGCTACGAGCGCGTGGTGATCATGACCGACGCCGACGTCGACGGCGCCCACATCGCTTCCCTGCTGATCACCTTCTTCTACCGCACCATGCCGAACCTGATCCGGGCCGGCCGGCTCTATCTCGCCCTGCCCCCGCTCTATCGGATGAGCCATGGCGGCAAGACCATCTACGCCCGCGACGATGCACACCGCGAGGAGCTGCTGGCCACCGAGTTCAAGGGCAAGAAGCCCGAGATCGGCCGCTTCAAGGGCCTGGGCGAAATGATGCCGGCCCAGCTCAAGGAGACCACCATGGACCCGACCACCCGGACCATGGCCCGCGTCACCCTGCCCCGCGCCGAGGAAAGCGTGGAGGACCTGGTCGAGGCCCTGATGGGTCGCAAACCGGAGCTCCGCTTCCGCTTCATCCAGGAAAACGCTGAGTTCGCGGTGGCCGACCTCGACGTCTAGCCCCGGCTGGCGGGCTGTTTCCGTCCCAGGGATCCAGCTTGGACGACGGCTCGCCAAGCGTCTTGGCGCCGCCCGCGCCAGCACCGCCGAGCCCTCGGCCGCCGCCTGACATGTCGCGCGCCGGTCTTCGTCCCGCCGTTCATAAGCCGTCCGACCACGGGCGATTTGGCCCGGTCGGCGGACAAACCCCGAGGGCCTTTGAACTACTAGCTACAGAACGCGTTTGACTTGAAGCTCGCACGCCGTATCTTGCCGCCGCGCGTGACGATCGCCGTCCGCGCCGCCGCGGCTTGCAAGCTCACTTCCTTTTACGGGCGGGCGCGCCGCCCCCATTGCAACTGAATGACCGAATTTTCCGAACTGGGCTTGTCGCCCGCTACGCTTCTGGCCGTGGCCGAGACCGGCTACACCACCGCCACGCCGATCCAGGCTGAAGCCATCCCCGTCGCCCTGCAAGGCCGCGACGTTCTTGGCATCGCTCAGACCGGCACGGGCAAGACCGCCGCCTTCACCCTGCCGATGATCGAACGCCTGGCCGCTGGGCGCTCGAAAGCGCGCATGCCGCGCGCCCTGGTGATCGCCCCGACCCGCGAGCTGGCCGACCAGGTCGCCGCCTCCTTCGACAAATACTCCAAGGGTCAGAAGCGGACCCTGTCCTGGGCGCTGCTGATCGGCGGCGTCTCCTTCGGGGACCAGGAGTTGAAGCTTGATCGGGGCGTCGACGTCCTGATCGCCACGCCGGGCCGCCTGCTCGACCATTTCGAACGCGGCAAGCTGCTGATGACCGGCGTGCAGATGCTGGTGGTCGACGAAGCCGACCGCATGCTCGACATGGGGTTCATCCCCGACATCGAGCGCATCTTCAAGCTGACGCCCGCCAAGAAGCAGACGCTGTTCTTCTCGGCGACCATGCCGCCGGAAATCACCCGGCTGACCAAGCAGTTCCTCAATGATCCGGTGCGGATCGAGGCGACGCGGCCGGCCACCACGGCTGAGACCATCTCGCAGTACATCGTGCGACTGCCGACCGCCGATCCGAAGGCCAAGCGCACTGCGCTGCGCATGCTGATCGCCGCCGACGACGTGCGCAACGGCATCGTCTTCTGCAACCGCAAATCCGAAGTCGACATCGTCGCCAAGTCGCTGAAGACCCACGGGTTCGACGCCGCCCCCATCCACGGCGACCTCGATCAGGCCACGCGGATGCGCACGCTGGAAGCGTTCCGCAAGGGCGAGCTGAAGCTGCTCTGCGCGTCGGACGTCGCCGCTCGCGGTCTCGACGTTCCTGACGTCAGCCACGTCTTCAACTACGACGTGCCGCACCATGCCGACGACTATGTGCACCGGATCGGCCGCACCGGCCGGGCCGGCCGCAGCGGCAAGGCCTATATGATCGTCACCCCTGCCGATGCGAAGAACATCGACAAGGTGCTGAAGCTGATCGGCAAGAACCCTGAAGAGGTCGTGCTGGAAGGCGTCGACTTCGCCAGCATCAAGGACGAACGCCGCGAACGCAGCGGTGGACGTGACCGTGGCGGCCGCGAACGCGGTGGCCGCGAACAGCGCCCGCGCCGTATCGAGCCGCACGGTGAAGTCGCCTCGATGGACGCCATTGTCGCGCCGCCAGCCGCCGAGGGCGAGGAAGCTGCTCCGCGTCGCCGGACCCGTGGCCGCGCCGAGCCCAAGCCCGCGACCGTCGTCGCTCCCGAGGCGCCCGTCGTCCGCGAGGAACGTCCCAACCGCGAGGAACGTCCTAGCCGCGAGGAACGCCCCCGCCAGGAAGAACGTCCTCGTCAGGAAGAACGTCCCCGCCGGGAAGAGCGCCCTCGTCAGGAAGAACGCCCGCAACGCGAGGATCGTGCACATCGCGACGCGCGCCCTCGTCGTGACGAGCGTCCCCGCCGCGACGATCACCACGACGACCGCGACAGCGTCGTGGGCTTCGGCGCCGACACTCCGGCGTTCCTGTTGCGCGCCTCGCCCAGACCTTCGACCACCGAATAGAGCCGCGCCTTAACGGCTCGTTCGGCTATCCCGACTAAGGTCATCGCCCAGAATTAGGGTTCTGCGTGAAACGCGGAGCTTGAGACCGGGGAAGACAGAATGTCGGGCGACATCGAAACCAAACTGCGTGGACCGGGGGCTTACGCCCTCGCCCGTCGGACCATGGACGCCATGGAGGCGAACCAGGTTTGGCCGACCGCAGTCAATTTCGAGCTTTGGACCCACTACGTCGCCGAGCCCGACAGCGCCCTGGGGCGGGAAATCGCCCGGCTGCTGTCGTCCGGTGAAGCCTTCACCGACACGCTCGCGGACGAACTGGCCGCCGCCTTCCTGCCGAAGGCCAAGCTGAACGAACAGATCCGCGACGCCGGCGACGCCCTGACCAAGGAATTGGACGCCGTCAGCCGCGCCATCGAAAGCGCCCAGAAATCCAGCGAAGCCTACGGCCAGACCTTGGCCGGCGCCTCACGGTCCCTGGCCGACATGGACGATGCGGCCGAACTCAAGGCCATGGTCGAGAACCTGAGCACCGCCACTCGGCGCGTCCAGCGCGAGAACAAGTCCCTCGAAAAGCGCCTGTCGGAATCGACCTCCGAGGTCACCAAGCTGCGTGAACACCTGGAACAGGTCCGACGCGACGCCACCACGGACGGCCTGACCAACCTGGCCAACCGCAAGGCTTTCGACGAAGAGCTCGCCCGGGCCTGCGCCGACGCCGAGGCCGACGGCCACAGCCTGACCCTGGCGGTCATCGACATCGACCACTTCAAGAACTTCAACGACACCTGGGGCCACCAGACCGGCGACCAGGTGATCCGCTACGTGGCCAGCGTGATCGGCCGGGTCGGCGCACCGCCTCGCTTCGCCGCCCGCTACGGCGGCGAGGAGTTCGCGCTGATCTTCCCGCGCGAGACCGCCGAGATAGCGATCACCGTCCTGGAAGAGATCCGCGAGGAAGTCTCCTCCCGCATGCTGAAGCGCCGCTCCACCAATGACGACCTGGGCGCGATCACCGTCTCGGTCGGATTGGCCGAGCTGCATCGCGGCGAAGGCGCCCACGGCCTGATGGAGCGCTCCGACAGCGCGCTCTATGTTTCCAAGCGTTCGGGCCGCAATCGGGTGACCAGCGCCGAGACCGTCGCCGCCGCAGCCTGAGCCTGGCGCTTTTCCCCTAGCCTGACGCCGGGGTATCCTCTCTTAGATCGTCCGCAGAGACGCCCAAGGGGAGCCCGCCATGGCCTATTCGAAGATCAAGACGTCGGTAAGCGACGGTATCGGCCTGGTGACCCTGGCCGACCCGTCCACCCTGAACGCCGCAGGCCTCGACCTGATGGCCGAGCTTCAGGACGCCTTCGAAGCCTTCAAGAACGACGAGGCCGTGCGCTGCGTGGTGCTGACCGGCGAGGGCCGAGGCTTTTGCTCCGGCGCCAATCTCTCGGGCAGAGGCCCTGCTCCCGAGACGGCCGATCCGGAAGGCCCCGACGCCGGCGCCAGCCTGGAGAGCACCTACAACCCCTTCGTCAGTTCGCTGCGCGAATACCCCATCCCGATCGTCACCGCGATCAACGGCGTCGCCGCCGGCGTCGGCTGTTCGCTGGCCCTGATGGGCGACATCATCGTCGCGGCCGAGAGCGCCTACTTCCTGCAGGCGTTCCGCCGCATCGGCCTGGTGCCGGACGGCGGCTCGACCTACCTGCTGCCCCGGCTGATCGGCAAGGCGCGCGCCATGGAGATGGCCCTGCTCGGCGAGAAGGTTCCGGCCAAGACCGCGCTGGAATGGGGCCTGGTCAACCGCTGCGTGCCCGACGACCAGTTGATGGCCACGGCCATGGAGCTGGCCAAGGCGCTGGCCACCGGCCCCAAGGCCCTGGGCGCCATCCGCAAGCTCGTCTGGGAGAGCCTAGACGAGGAATGGGCCGCCCAGCTCCACGCCGAGCGCACGGCCCAGAAGCACGCCGGCCGCACCGAGGACAGCCGCGAGGGCATCCTGGCCTTCCTTCAGAAGCGCCCCGCGGAGTTCAAGGGCCGCTAGGTCGAGGCGCGGGCTCGCTCACGCCTCACCCAGATGGTCTCGGACGCGGCCACCACCACCAAGACGGCCGAGACCAGCGCGCTCAGGACCAAGGGCGTCATGCTCATCCCAATCGGGGCCAACACCGCCAAGGCCAGCAGGCCACCGATATGGGCGCGAGGCAGTCGCCCGGTCGTCGCGCGCCGGAACAACAGGTCGCCCAGCAGGTAGAGGCCGGGGCCGCCGAGCAGCACCGCGGCGGTGCTGAGATGCATCTCGCCGTAGGGATGGGCCAAGGTCAGTTCGTCGCCTACGGCGGTCACCACCACGCCGGCGATCAGCGGCATGTGGATGTAGGTATAGGCCAGCCGCGCCACTCGGCCGGGATCGCTGGAGGAGACGAACTGCCGGCTCGCGCGCTCGGCGGCGGCGTCGAAATAGATCCACCACATGGCCACGCTGCCGACAAAGGCGGCCAGGAACGCGCCGATCACGCCGACGCTCGGCTCAAGATTGGCGGCGGTCGCGCCGGTGACCAGGATCGACTCGCCCAGCGCGATGATCACGAACAGCGCGCAACGCTCGGCCATGTGCGCGCCCTCGACGTCCCAGTCGGCGGTGGTCGATCGGCCAAGGCCCGGTGTCCAGAAGCCCAGCGACGGCGAGACGAAGTCGATCAGCATGGCGCAGGCCCACAGGGCCAGCCGCGCGCCGTCTTCCGCCAAGCCGCCGGCGATCCACAGCACCCCCGAACCGATCAGCCAGATCGTGATCCGCTGGAAGTTCCGATAGTTGGCCGCGTTGTGGCCGCGAAGCGCCCACATGACGAAGGCCGAGCGCCCGACCTGCATGAAGACATAGGCCCCAGCGAAGGCCAGGCCGCGGTCGCCGAAGGCCCGCGGCAGCGACGTCGAGAGCATCAGCCCCGCCAACATCAGGACCAGCAGCATGAGCCGGACCGGCGTGCGGTCCGGCTCCAGCCAGTTGGTGATCCAGCAGGTGTAGATCCACACCCACCAGACCGCGAGGAACAGCAGCGCGGTCTGCACCGCGCCCATCGGCGTCAGGTGCTCGAGCAGCGAATGAGAAAGCTGGGTGATCGCGAAGACGAAGACCAGATCGAAGAACAGCTCGATATAGGTGACGCGGTGGTGCTCGTGCCCCGCGCGCCTCCGCTGCAGATCCGCCCGCGCCCCGATCATGCCCGTTCTCCGCTTTCGCAGGGGCAAGTCTAGGCCAGCGCAGCGGACGCGCCAGCGGCCTCATGCAAAGATTGTTCGAGAAGCTCGGCCGCCGCTAGGCGTCGTGCGCCTTGGCGGGCTCGATGGTGACGCTTTCGCCGCAACCACAGGCGTCGGTCTCGTTCGGGTTCTGGAAGGTGAACTTCGAGGAGAGCTTGGTGGTCACGTAGTCGATCGTGGTGCCGATCAGGAACAGCACCGCCTTGGGCTCGATCAGGATCGTCACGCCCTTGTCCTCGACCACCTCGTCCAGCGGCCCGGCGGTTTCGGCGTATTCCAGAATGTATTCCTGGCCGGCGCAGCCGCTGTTCTTCACGCCAACCCGCAAGCCTGCATAAGGCTTCTCGGCCTTGTCCATGATCTCGCGCACGCGGACGGCCGCGGCGTCGGTCAGGGTGATGACCTTTGGCCGGGGACGGCGAACGCGAGGAGCGGGCGTGAGGTTAAGGTCGGTCATGCTCAGCCTTATATGGTGTCAGAACATGTTGAGTTGAAGCTTCGCCTCGTCGGACATCCGAGACGGATCCCACGGCGGGTCGAAGACCAGGTCGACTTTTACCTCGCCGATGCCTGGAATTTCCTTCACGGCGTCCTGCACCCAGCCCGGCATCTCGCCAGCCACCGGGCAGCCTGGCGCGGTCAGGGTCATGTCGATGGCGACGTTCTTCTCGTCCGACACGTCGACCTTGTAGATCAGGCCGAGCTCGTAGATGTCGACCGGGATTTCCGGGTCGAACACCGTCTTCAGCTTCTCGATCAGCAGATCCGTCAGAGCGTCTAGCTCTGCTTGGCTCAGCGGCGAGGCGCTGGTCGGTTCGATGGCGGTCGCGTCATCCATAAGCATGCTCAAGCAAAAAAGGCCTGGGTACGGTTGAGGGCGTCGACGAAAACGTCGGCCTCCCCTTCCGTATTATATAGGGCGAAGGAAGCCCGAGCGGAGGACGTGACGCCGAAACGTCGCATCAGGGGCTCGGCGCAGTGAGTTCCGGCCCGCACCTCGACGCCGTAGCGGTCGAGAATTTGGGCCACGTCATGGGCGTGGGCGCCGTCGATGATGAAGGACAGAATAGCGCCCTTGCCAGGCGCCTCACCCAGCACGCGCAGCCAGTTGGCGCCGCTCAGGCCCTCGCGGACCCGCGTATAGATCTTGGCCTCGTGGGCGGCGATCGCGTCGCGATCCAGGCCGTTCAGCCATTCGATGGCCGCGCCCAGACCGATCGCCTCGATGATCGGCGGGGTGCCGGCTTCAAAGCGATGCGGCGGGTCGGCATAGGTGATTTTTTCGAGGCTGACCTCGCCGATCATCTCGCCGCCGCCCTGATAGGGCGGCAGGGCGGCGAGTTCAGCGGCCTTGCCGTAGAGAACGCCTATCCCGGTCGGGCCATAGAGCTTGTGGCCGGAGAAGACGTAGAAATCGACGTCCAGGGCCTTCACGTCGACGGCCAAGTGGACAATGCCCTGGCAGCCGTCCAGCAGCACCTTGGCGCCCACGGCATGGGCCTGGGCGATGATCTCGCCGACCGGATTGATGGTGCCCAGCACGTTGGACATGTGCGTGACGGCCACGACCTTGGTCCGCGCGGTCAGCAGGCCCGGCAGGGCCTCCATGTCCAGACGGCCGTCGTCGAGCACGGGAATGAACTTCAGGACCACGCCCAGGCGTTCGCGCAGGAAGTGCCACGGCACGATGTTGGCGTGGTGCTCCATCTCGCTGAGCACGATCTCGTCGCCGGCCTTGAGGCCCGCGCCGATCCCGGAAGCGACCAGATTGATCGCCTCGGTCCCGCCCTTGGTGAAGACGATCTCGCCCAACTCGGCGTTGAGGAAGCTCGCCACCGACTTGCGGGCGGCCTCGTAGGCGTCGGTGGTCTCGTTGGCCAGGGTGTGCAGGCCGCGGTGCACATTGGCGTAGGAATGCTCCATGACCCGGGTCATGGCCTCGATCACCGCGCGCGGCTTCTGGGCCGAGGCGCCGCTGTCCAGATAGACCAGCGGCTTGCCGTTCACCTGCCGGCCGAGGATCGGGAACTCCGCGCGGACCTTTTCGACGTCGAAGGCCATGGTCAAAGCCCCAGGCCCTTGGCGGCCCAGAGCCTGGCCGCCTCACGCGCGCCCTCGTGCTCGATCCGGTCGATGACCTCGCCGACAAAGGCTTCGGTCAGCAGAGCGCGGGCGACCTCTTCGGGCATGCCGCGCTGCTGGGCGTAGAACAGGGCGTCCTGGTCGAAGGCGCCGATGGTGTTGCCGTGGGCGCATTGAACGTCGTCGGCGAAGATCAGCAGCTCAGGCTTGGCGTCGACCTCGGCCTTGTCGGAGAGGATCAGCGCATGGTGGCCCATGCGGGCGTCGGTGCGGTCGGCGCCTTCGGCGACCACGATCCGGCCCTGGAAAACGCCGCGCGACTGGTCACGGACCACGCCCTTGGTCAGCTGGCTGGTGGTTCCGTCGACGCCCAGATGCTCGACCACAGTGGTCAGGTCGGCATGGCGCTTGCCGGCCAGCAGATAGGCGCCGTCCAGGCGAACCGCCGCGCCAGCGCCCGGATGGGCGACGCGGGTCTCGATGCGCTGGCGACGAGCGCCGTCAGTCAGCACGGTCTGGGCGAACTGCGCTTCGGCCCCTAGGGTGACCTCGGCGATGGAGACGCTGACGCCTTCAGCGCCATCGGCGGCCAGGACGATGCGTTCCAGGCGGGCCTTGGCCCCCACCGTGATCTTCAGGTCCAGATTGGCGACATAGTCGGCGCCGTCGCCCTCATAGCTTTCCAGCAGGATCAGATGGCCGCCGTCGGCGACCTCGACCTGCGCGGACGCCGAATGCGATCCGCCGCCCAGGGCCGCGAAATGCAGCGCCACCACATAGGGCTCCACCGAAGCGCTGCGGATGACGAACGGGTCGCTGGCGTTGACCACATGGATCGGCAGGTTGGCGAGGCTCGCGAACGGCCCGACCGGCGCTTCGCCCGCGAAGGGCTCCGACGGCGGCGGCAGAACGCGCAGCAGGCCGCGCAGGTCGGTCCACTTCCAATCCTCGTCACGCTTGCTGGGAAGCTGCGTGACGTCGTTGGCCTTGAGGGCGGTCGCTAGGCTCAAGCTGCCCTCGCGTACTTGTCGTAGCCTTCGCGCTCCAGCTCGTGGGCCAGTTCCGGACCGCCGCTCTCGGCGATACGGCCATCGGCCAGCACGTGGACGCGGTCGGGTTTGATGTAGTCGAGCAGCCGCTGATAGTGGGTGATCACCAGCATGGCCCGCTCGGGACTGCGCATCGCGTTCACGCCGTCGGCGACGATCTTCAGGGCGTCGATGTCAAGGCCGGAGTCGGTCTCGTCGAGGATCAGGAAGCGCGGCGAAAGCATCGCCATTTGAAAGATTTCCATCCGCTTCTTCTCACCGCCCGAGAAGCCGACATTGAGCGCCCGCTTGAGCATCTCGAAGTCGATCTTCAGCGAGGCGGCCGTCGCCCGGGCCAGCTTCAGGAACGCCGGCGCGGTGATCTCGGCCTCGCCGCGCGCCTTGCGCTGGGCGTTCATGGCGGTGCGGATGAAGGTCAGGGCCGGAACGCCGGGGATCTCCAGCGGATACTGGAACGACAGGAAGACGCCGCGGGCGGCGCGTTCGCTGGGATCCAGCGACAGCAGGTCCTCGCCGTCGAGCGTCGCGGTCCCCTCGCTCACCTCATAGCCCTGACGCCCGGTCAGGACATAGGACAGGGTCGACTTGCCGGCGCCGTTCGGCCCCATGATCGCGTGGACCTCGCCGGCCGGGACGTCGAGCGTCAGGCCCTTGAGGATCGCCTTGCCGTCGATTTCGGCGTGCAGGTTGGAAATCGAAAGCATCAGTTGGTCTCGTCGGCCAGGTATTGCGCCATCAGATCGAGGGCTTCCTCGTTCGTGTTCACCGTTTTGGCCTTACGCGGCGCGGCGGTGGGGGTGGAGGCGGTGCGTTTGTCGCCGGCCCGGACATTGATGGTCCCGGCCTCGAAATAGGCGTCGATCAGGTAATCGTCGTGATGCAGGCTGACCGTGTAGCGGCGAAGCTCCAGGGTCAGTCCTTTTTCCTTCAGGAAGCCCACATCGTCGGCCAGCGCGGCGTGCAGCATTTCGGCGCGCGCCAGATCCTCTTCCTGCTGCTTGCGCTCAGCCTCTTCGCGCGCATGACGAGCGGCGTCGCGGCGGGCGTGTTCAGCTTCGAAGGCGCGGCGGAAGGACATCGTGCGGTTCTCAAAGGTTGCGAGGGTCATCCGACGGATCCCTCCAGGGAAATGGCGACGAGTTTCTGGGCTTCCACGGCGAACTCCATGGGCAGTTCCTGCAGCACGTCCTTGACGAAGCCGTTGACCAGAAGCTGCACGGCCTCCTCCTGGGAGAGCCCGCGCTGCATGGCGTAGAACAGCTGGTCTTCGGAAAGCTTGGTGGTGGTGGCTTCGTGCTCGAACACGCACTGGCCGTTGCGCGCCTCGACATAGGGCACGGTGTGGGCCGCGCAGGTTTTGCCGATCAGCAGGCTGTCGCACTGGGTGAAGTTGCGCGCGCCCTTGGCCTTGGGGTGGGCCGAGACCAGGCCGCGATAGGTGTTGGACGAGCGGCCCGCGCTGATGCCCTTGGAGATGATCCGCGAGCGGGTGTTGGCCCCCAGATGGATCATCTTGGTGCCGGTGTCGGCCTGCTGGCGACCGTTGGTGATGGCGATCGAGTAGAACTCGCCGACGCTGCTCTCGCCGCGCAGGATGCAGGACGGGTACTTCCAGGTGATCGCCGAACCGGTCTCGACCTGGGTCCACGACACCTTGGCGCGGTCACCGCGGCAGTCCGCGCGCTTGGTGACGAAGTTGTAGATGCCGCCCTTCCCGGTTTCCGGGTCGCCCGGATACCAGTTCTGGACGGTGGAATATTTGATCTCGGCGTCGTCCAGGATGATCAGCTCGACCACGGCGGCGTGGAGCTGGTTCTCATCGCGCATCGGGGCGGTGCAGCCCTCCAGATACGAGACGTAAGAGCCCTTGTCGGCGATGATCAGGGTGCGTTCGAACTGACCGCTGTTCTCCGCATTGATACGGAAATAGGTCGAGAGCTCCATCGGGCAGCGCACGCCCGGCGGCACATAGACGAAGCTGCCGTCGGAGAAGACCGCCGCGTTCAGGCAGGCGTAGTAGTTGTCGGAGACCGGCACGACCGAGCTCAGATACTTCTTCACCAGCTCGGGGTGCTCGCGGATCGCCTCGCTCATCGAGCAGAAGATCACCCCGGCCTCGGCCAGTTCCTTCTTGAAGGTGGTGACCACCGAGACGCTGTCGAACACGGCGTCGACCGCGTAGCGCGGCGCGCCCTTCACGCCGGCCAGCACTTCCTGCTCGCGCAGCGGAATGCCCAGCTTGGCGTAGGTCGCCAGGATGTCGGGGTCGACCTCGTCCAGGCTGGCCGGGCCGACCTTTTCCTTGGGCGCGGCGTAGTAGTAGCTGTCCTGGTAGTCGATGCGCGGGAAGTAGACCTTGGCCCATTCCGGCTCGTCCATGGCCAGCCAGCGCTCATAGGCGTCCAGCCGGTACTCCAGCATCCACGCCGGCTCGTTCTTCTTGGCAGAGATGAAGCGCACGATGTCGGGCGACAGGCCCTTGGGGGCGAAGTCCTGCTCGATGTCGGTGACGAAGCCGTGCTTGTACTTCTCGAGGCTTTCGACGTGTTCGACGGTTTGTTTGACGGCGGCCATTTTACTAACTCCTCACGCCGCCGGCGCGCGGTGACGCGCGGCGTGACGGGAATGAACTTGTTCCCAGGCGGCGGCGAAGGCCGCCCAATCCTGCTCGGTGGTCGCCCACCCTCCAGAGACGCGGATGGCGCAGCTGGCCAGGTCGTCCAGGCCCATGGCGGTCAGGACATGGCTGGCCTTCACCTTGCCGGACGAACAGGCTGAGCCGGCGCTGACCATGATCCCGGCCAGATCCAGCGCCATCACCTGAAGTTCCGCGCCATACCCGGCGGCGGCGACGCACAGCGTGTTGGGCAGCCGTGCGGCGTCCTCGCCGATCACCAGCGCGCCATTCGCCTTCAGGCGCTCGGCGGCGGCGTCGCGCCAGGCGCTTTGAATTTCCTTGTCGCGCAACGAGGCCATGGCCGCGGCGCCGAAGCCCGCGATCCCGGCGACGTTCTCGGTGCCGGCGCGGCGTCCGCGCTCCTGCCCGCCGCCGTGCTGGCGACGCACCATGGTGGCGCGGGGGCCGAAGGTCAGCGCGCCCACGCCCTGCGGCCCGCCCAGCTTATGAGCCGAGACGACCAGGGTGTCGGCGCCGAGCGCGCGGCTGTCGGTGATGATCTTGCCGGCGCCCTGGATGGCGTCGACATGCAGCCAACCCTCGGCGGCGCGGACGATCTCGGACGCTTCACGCACCGGCTGGATCACGCCAGTCTCGTTATTGGCCAGCATCAGGGCGACGAAGGGTCGACCGTCGGCGGCGTCCCAGGCGGCGAGCCGCGCGGTCAGCCAACCCAGGTCAGCGGTCCCATCGGCCTTCACCGGCAGATATTCCACCGCGACGCCGGACGCCTTGGCGCTTTCCAGCACGCTGTCGTGTTCGACGGCGCTGACGATCAGGCGCTTGGAGCCGGTGGCGACCGCGCTCTCGATGGCCAGAGCGTTGGCTTCGGTGCCACCCGAGGTGAAGATCACGGTCGAGGCCGGCCCACCGATCAGGGCGGCGACTTCGTTGCGGGCATGCTCGACGATCGCGCGGGCCGAACGTCCGGCCGCGTGCACCGACGATGGATTGCCGCCGATGGCGAAGGCGCGCGTCATCGCCTCGACCGCCTCGGGGCGGATCGGCGCGGTGGCGTTGCAATCGAGGTACACGCCGCTCATGCCGCCCTCGACTCCCGGTCGGACAACCGTCCGCTCACGAGATCCTCAAGCGAGACCGAGGCGAGATAGGTTTCGAGCTGACGCCCCATCTCTTCCCAGAGATCGTGGGTCATGCAGCGCTCGCCCTTGAGCATGCAGCCCTTGCCCTTGCCGCAGCGGGTCGCGCGCAGGGGCTCGTCCACGGCCATGACGATGTCGGCGATGTTGGTGTGTTCGGCCTCGCGGGCCAGGCGATAGCCGCCGCCCGGACCACGCAGGCTCTTCACCAGGCCGCGACGACGCAGGCGGGCGAACAATTGCTCGAGATAGGAGAGCGAAATCTGCTGGCGGGCGGCGATTTCGGCCAGGGTCACGGCGCGATCGCCCTCGGCCAACGCGGCCTGGCGGCGCGCGAGGTCGGCCATGGCCATCACCGCATATCGTCCCTTAGTCGAAAGGCGCATGTCGCTCCGTAAAACCTCAGTGCTTTTTTTCGAGCTTTTGGCGCGGCCCGTATGTTACAGGCCCCGGCTTGCACGGGGCTTGTCGCCGGAACCGGCCGACGGTCGCGATCTAGGAAGACCGAGCGCAGTAGTCAAGTATTAGACGCTACGCCTGACGAGAGGGATAGCATGCCAGAAGTGGTTCTGACCGGCGCGGCCGGGCGGATTGAAGGCCGGTACACCCCGGGCAAGAGCGAGACGGCGCCCATTGCGCTGATCTTGCATCCGCACCCGAAAGCCGGCGGGCAGATGAACCACCCGGTGGCGGTGCAACTCTTCCACCTGTTCATGAAGCGCGGCTTCTCGACCCTGCGGTTCAATTTCCGCGGCGTCGGCCGCAGCCAGGGCGAGTTCGATTCGGGCATCGGCGAATTGGCCGACGCCGCGACGGCGCTTGATTGGCTGCAGACGAACAACCCCGCCGCCTCGCAATGCTGGGTGGCCGGCTACTCGTTCGGCGCCTGGATCGGCATGCAGCTCTTGATGCGTCGCCCGGAGACGGACGGCTTCATCTCGGTCTCGCCGCCGACCAACATGTATGACTTCAGCTTCCTGGCGCCCTGCCCGGCCTCGGGCCTGATCCTGCACGGCGGCGCCGACACCGTGGTTCCGCCCGTCGAGGTGGAACGCGTGGTCTCCAAGCTGCGCACCCAGAAGGGCATCGTCATCGACCACGAGGTCGTCGACGGCGCCACCCACTTCTGGGCCGAGCACCTGCCGGAAGTCGAACGCCGCGTCGGGACCTATCTCGACAAGCGCATCGAAGCCGACCCGATCTAAGCGGGCAACACCGCTCATCCCGGCGAAAGCCCGGGACCTAAGCCGAGGTCGGTTCAAGCTCCGACCTCGGCTTTTTTCTGAGAGGCCGCTTGGATCCCGGCTTTCGCCGGGACGAGCGGCCTTGGCGACTTCAGCCGCCAGACTTCAGGTAATCCAGCGCCATCAGCGCCTGAGCCCGCACGCCGGTCTCCATGGCGCGCTCATCGACGTCGAAGAACGGCGAGTGGTTGCCGCCCTTCGGGTTGCCGACGCCCAGATGATAGAAGAAGCCTGGGATCTCCTTCTGGAAGTACGAGAAGTCCTCGGCGCCCATAATGTAGTCGATGTCGTCATGGACATGGCCCTGCGCGGCGCGCGCCAGGGTCGGCTTCATCTGGTTGGTCAGGGCGCGGTTGTTGTCGGTGACCGGATTGGGCTGGCCCCAGTTGATCTTGCCGCTGGCGCCGTAGCGCTCGGTGATCGAGGCCACCGCCTTGTCGGCCCGGGCCATCACGTCGGTGCGCATGCCGGGGTCGAAGGTCCGCAGCGTCCCCGTCATCGCCATGTCCTCGGGGATGATGTTGTAACGCAAGCCCCCATGCAGGGTCGCGATGGTCAGCACCGTCGGGGTCTTGGAGACATTGATCTGGCGCGAGGCGATCTGGTTGAAGGCCGTGACGATGTCGGCGGTCAGCGACGACATGTCGATCCCTTGCCACGGCATCGAACCATGGGCCTGTTTGCCCTTCAGCTGGATCTCGAAGCGATCGGAGGCGGCCATCATCGGGCCGGGCCGCCAGACCAGGGTCCCGACCTCGCCCGGGAACGCATGCAGACCGAAGATGGCGTCGACCTTGGGGCTCTTCAGCACGCCTTCCTTGACCATCAGCGGCGCGCCGCCCTCCTCGCCCATCGGCGCGCCTTCCTCGGCGGGTTGGAAGATGAAGACCACCGTGCCTTCGATCTGGTCCTTCATGCCGGCGAGGATCTCGGCCGTGCCCATCAGGATGGCGACGTGGCTGTCGTGGCCGCAGGCGTGCATCACCGGCACGGTCTGGCCGTTGTATTGCGCCGTCACTTTCGAGGAGAACGGTAGGCCGGTCTGTTCGGCCACCGGCAGGGCGTCCATGTCGGCGCGCAGAGCCACGACCTTGCCGGGCTTGCCGCCCTTCAGGATGCCGACCACGCCGGTCTTGCCGACCCCGGTGCGGACCTCCATGCCCAGGGCCCGCAGATGGTCGGCGACGATCTTGGCCGTGCGGACCTCGTTGTTGCTGAGCTCAGGGTGCTCATGCAGGTCGCGGCGCCAGGCGATGACCTTGGGCTGCAGCGCCTTGGCCTTGGCGAACACCGCCGCGTCATAGGGCTTGGCCGCCGGGACCTGAGCCGCCGGCGCCTGTTGCGCCTGGGCCGAACCGGCCATCACCATCGCCGCGGCGACACCCGCGAACCAAACCGCCTTGGACATAGTTGCTCCTGCTCTAGGTCGACGGGCGAGCGATGCGCCCGCCGGTCATGGGCGCCGGAACGCCCGTGGTCTTGGGAAATGAGATCGGCAGGCCGCGAAGCGTGCGCGCCGCCAGATAGGCGAAGGCCTCGGCCTCGATGGCGTCGCCGCGCCAGCCATGATCCTCGGCGGTCCTCACCGGCACGCTCAGGCGCTCGGCGAAGGCCTTCATGATCTGCGGATTGTGCCGGCCGCCGCCGCAGACCACCAGTTCGGTCGGCGCCCCGCCCATCATGTCAAAACCCATCTTCAGGGCCTCGGCGGTGAAGGCCACCAGGGTAGCGGCGGCGTCCTCCAGCTTCAGGTGCTCCAGCGAGGTCAGCGAGAAGTCATAGCGGTCGAGCGACTTGGGCGGCGGGGCCTGAAAATAGGAATGGCCCAGCAGGCCGCGCAGCACGCCCTCGTCCACCTGCCCGACGCTGGCGTAACGGCCGCCGGCGTCAAAGCGCCCGGCGCCGCGATCCTGGACCAGCAGATCGATCATGCCGTTGCCCGGGCCAGTGTCGAAGGCCGCGATCTCGTCGCCGCCGGACCAGAAGGTGACATTGGCCACCCCGCCGACATTCAGCACCGCCAGCGGCGCGGCGATCCCAGCGGTTCTCGCGCGGGCCAGATGGTAGATGGGGGCCAGCGGCGCGCCCTCCCCGCCCGCGGCCACGTCGGCGGTGCGGAAGTCGTAGGCGACCGGCACGCCGGCGGCGTCGGCCAGCCATTGCGCGTCGCCCAATTGCACGGTGCGGCCGACGCGCCCCGCCTGCGGGCGTTCATGCAGCACGGTCTGGCCGTGCATGCCCATCAGGTCGATGTCCGCCCAGCTCAGCCCGTGTTCGGCCAGGAAGCCCTCGGCGGCTTCGAAATGCTCGCGGGCGACGGCGGCGGCGGCCTCCTGGAAGATCGCGGGCTCCGGCGCGCCGCGTTCCCATTGCAAGGCCTCGCGGGTGGCGGCCAGCGCGATGTCGCGCGTCGCCTCGGTCAGCTTGCGCTCCCCGGCAGGGCCGAAGGCCGAAATCGTTTCGCCATCGGTCTCCAGGATCGCCATGTCGCAGGCGTCGAGGGAGGTGCCGGTCATGAACCCGAGAACTCGCATGGAGCTTGACTGCCATGACCTACGCGCCGTAGCTAGCCGCCATGATCATCCGCGACGCCATCGCCGGCCGCTATTACCGCCTGCCCTAGAGCAGGCGCGGAACGATCCCTTGCGCCACCCCTTTCGAGGTCGGCGCCGCATCCCCAGGAAAATGACGGTCCCCGGCCTCTCGCCGATCAGGAGCCTGTCAGATGTCCCTCGAAAACTCCGACGCCTGCGTGTTACAGCGCCCTACAGAATCCCAGCCTTCAGAAGACCGCCCCATGTCCGCCGATCAGCCGTACAAGTCCTCCTTCCTGCAAACCATGCAGGAGCGCGGATACATTCATCAGATCACCCACCCGGTGGAGCTGGATGAAGCCGCCGGCAAGGGGCCGATCACGGCCTACATCGGCTTCGACGCCACGGCGTCCAGCCTGCACGTCGGCCATATGATCCAGATCATGATGCTGCGCCGGCTGCAGCAGGCCGGCCACAAGCCGATCGTGCTGATGGGCGGCGGGACCACCAAGGTCGGCGACCCGACCGACAAGGACGGCCAGCGCCCGCTGCTGACCGAAGCGCAAATCCAGGCGAACATCTCGACCATGAAGGTCAGCTTCGCGCGCTTCCTGACATTCGGCGACGGGCCGACCGACGCGGTGATGGTCGACAACGCCGACTGGCTGGACAAGCTGGGCTACGTCCAGTTCCTGCGCGACTACGGCGTGCACTTCACGATCAACCGCATGCTGTCCTTCGAGAGCGTCAAGCTGCGGCTCGAGCGCGAGCAGCCGATGACCTTCCTCGAGTTCAACTACATGCTGATGCAGGCCACCGACTTCCTGGAGTTGGAGCGCACGCACGGCTGCGTCCTGCAGATGGGCGGCTCCGACCAGTGGGGCAACATCATCAACGGGGTGGAGCTGATCCGCCGCGTCGACCAGAAGCCGTCCTTCGGCCTGACCACCCCGCTGCTCTCCACCGCCTCGGGCCAGAAGATGGGCAAGACGGTCGGCGGCGCGGTCTGGCTCAACGCCGACATGCGCAGCCCTTACGACTACTGGCAGTTCTGGCGCAACACCGAGGACGCCGACGTCGGCCGCTTCATGAAGCTGTTCACCGACCTCTCGCTGGAAGACATCGCCCGTTATGAGGCGATGCAGGGCGCCGACATCAACGAGGCCAAGAAGGTGCTGGCCAACGAAGCCACCCGGATGCTGCACGGCGAGGAAGCGGCGTCGGCCGCCGCCGAGGCCGCCCGCGTCGCCTTCGAGGTCGGCAGCGTCTCCGGCGACATGCCGACCTTCGAAGTGCCGAGCGCCGACCTGGCGGCCGGGATCGTCCTGGCCGCGCTGGCGACCGACGCCGGCCTGGCCGCTTCGCGCGGCGAGGCCAGGCGCCTGGCCCAAGGCGGCGGCCTGCGCGTCAACGACAGCGCCGAGGCCGACGCCAACCGCACGATCACCTCGGCCGATCTGGTCGACGGAGTCGTGAAGCTGGCGGCCGGCAAGAAGAAGATCGTTCTGGTGAAGCCCGTTTAGAACCACACCCCTCTACAATCGTCATGGCCGGGCTTGTCCCGGCCATCCATAAACACCGATGCTCGAGATTACCTCCGCCGGCTCGTGTCTATGGATCACCGGGACAAGCCCGGTGATGACGAGCTTGGTGGGGCTCAACACCCGGAAGGCACGCCCATGTCCGAACTGACCCAAGGGGCTCCTGCGCCCGACTTCGAACTGGCCGGCGCCGCGGGCCCGGTGACGCTCACGGGCTTCAAGGGCAAGCCGCTGGTCGTCTATTTCTACCCGAAGGACGACACCTCCGGCTGCACCAAGGAGGCCCAGGAATTCACCGCCCTGGCCGCCGACTTCGCCAAGGCCGGGGTCGCCCTGCTGGGGGTTTCCAAGGACAGCGTCGCCAGTCACGCGAAGTTTACGGCCAAGTACGACCTCGCCGTCCCGCTGGCCTCCGACCCCGAAGGGGTGATGATCGAGCGCTACGGCGCCTGGGTCGAGAAGAACATGTACGGCCGCAAGTACATGGGCATCGAGCGCTCGACCTACCTGATCGACGCCGAGGGCAAGCTGGCCCGAATCTGGCGCAAGGTTAAGGTTCCCGGCCACGCCGCCGAGGTGCTGAAGGCCGCGCAAGCCCTTTGAGCTTAAGCGTGCGGCTGCGACGGGTCGCCGCACGTACCGCCGTTCGTCGTCGTCGCCTGGAACCGTCCGACGCGCGCTCCTGTTGTAGATATGTCGCGGCTGTTTGCTATGTGTGATTGGCGGGGCCGTGACGCGACACCGTATCTAGCGGGACTATTCAGCTCCCGTTAACCAAGGAGTTAATACTCCAAGCTCACGCGACTCGCGCACGCTGCAGCGCGAAGGGCCTTGCGCGCCCTCCAAAACTCATTGCATATCGCCGGCACCCCCAGGTTCCGTAACCGATACGGTGAGCATGACACGCTTCGCGCGCCTTCGCCGATCGCTCGAAGAGCTATTTCCCGAGAGACACCTCTACGTCCGCTCCGGCGGGGAAATGCGCTCTTTCGTTCTGACGTCCGGCCGCCAAATGGTGATCGCCGGCGGTATCGCGGCCGGCGCGCTCTGGATGGGCGTCAGCACGGCGGCGATGATGGTCAACGCCATGGCCCTGTCCGGCCACGACCAGGAACTGGCCCGCATGGAGGCCAAGTCCGAGCGCCTGGTGGCCGACCGCGAAGCCCGTCTCAACAGCGCCGTCGCCCAGCTCAACGCCGCCGAGGGCGGTGTCGACACCCTGGCCGTCACGGTGGAGCGTCGCCACGCGGCGCTCGCCATGCTGCTCACCGAACTCAAGGGCCAGCCTGGCGCCACCGCCGCCCTGACCCCGTCCATCGAGAAGGCCACCAGCGCGCCGCCGAGCGCCAGTCCGCTGCGCCGCATCGAGATGGTTCGCGCCGGCCAGGAACGCCTGATCGACGCCGCCGACGACTTCGCCAAGACTCGCGCCGATCGGCTGCGGCTGGCCTTCCGTCTGGCCGGCCTGACCCCCTCCTCCTATATGCCCAAGGCCGGCTCGCTCGGCGGGCCGCTGATCGAGGCCAAGGACCCCCGCGCCCTGGCCGCCGTGCTCGACGTCGATGAAGGCTTCGCCCAGCGCATCCAGCATGCGGCGACGAACCTCTCCGAGGCCGGCTCCCTGGCTGAGGCGGCCACCCGCCTGCCGTTCGCCCGACCGACGACCTTGACCCCGCAGACCAGCAGCTTCGGCGTGCGGTTCGACCCGTTCACCCGTCGCCCCGCGTTCCATTCCGGGCTCGACTTCGCCGGCGCGACCAACACGCCGATCTATTCCACCGCGCCGGGCGTGGTGTCGTTCACCGGCGTCCGCTCGGGCTATGGCAACACCATCGAGGTCGATCACGGCCGGGGCTTCAAGACCCGCTATGCTCACCTGAACGGCATCGCCGTGCGTCCGGGGCAGCAGATCGCCGTCGGGCAGCGTATCGGCGCGATGGGCTCCACAGGCCGGTCCACCGGACCGCACCTGCATTACGAGGTCTGGGTCAACGGTCGCGCCCAGAACCCCAACCGGTTCATAAAGGCTGGCGATTATGTTCTCCAAAACGGCTAAGCCCGAAAAGGCTTCCGTGAAGTCCGACGCGTCCCTGTCGGCACAATCGAGCGACCCGGCCCGCAAGACGCCGCGTGCGGCCTCTCTCATCAGCGAAGACATCACCATCGAGGGCAGCATCGTCGGCGAAGGCGAACTGCATGTCGACGGCGTGATCCGCGGCGATGTCCGCATCGGCCGCCTGACGATCGGCGAGACCGGCCACATCGAGGGCTCGGTCCAGGCCGAGAGCGTCGAGGCCCGCGGCCGCGTCATCGGCACCCTGACCGCCAAGCAGGTCCGCCTCTACGGCACCGCCTATGTCGACGGCGACATCACCCACGAGCAGTTGTCGGTTGAAACCGGCGCCTTCTTCCAGGGCCGCAGCCTGAAGTTCCAGCGCCCCGCCCCGGTCGCGCTCGCCGCCCCGGAAGCCGCCAAGGAATCCCAGAGCGCCTGAGGCCTGGTTTCAGGCCGCCGCGTCCTCATAGGCGCCGTTCTTCAAGAGCGGCGCGCAATGGCTGACGTTCAGTTCCAGCGCGATCTCGACATCCATCGCGTGCTCGCGCCCGATCAGTTCCTGGCCTGAACGGCAACCGCGTAAGGTCTCGCCCAGATGCGGCTTGGCGCTGCGGAAGGCCTCACGCGCCACCAGCGCCTCGGGCTCGCCTGGCAAGTCCAGGGCCTCGATGATGGCGCCGGCCCCGATCAGATCCTCGATGGCCGGGCGCAGGCTGCCGTCGGCCCAGCGCTCGCCGGCCGGGATCACCGCGACATCCCCGCCCTCAGCCAGGGCGCGGGCCTTGGCGGCGACGGCCTGGGCGTTGCGCAGGCAGCCGGCCAGCACGATCGCCTTGCCGCAGGCCAGCGACAACCGCGAGCCGTTCGGCGAGGGCAACAGCAGGCGCTCTCCGGGATTGAGCTTCATCAGGCTGGCGGGCGACAGGCTGAGCTGTCCGCCGGCCTTGCGGCTCGCCGCCAGCCGGACGCCCAGTCGGGCGGCCTCGGCGCGGGCGGCGTCCTCGTCGCCATAGGGGAACGGGTGGATCCGCGCATGGCGATGCACCGCCACGTCCACGGCCGTCGAAAACGACAAGACGTCGACGATGACCACGACGGCGACGCGATCACGCAGGATCTCGACCCCGTTCGGCCCCCACTCGCAATGGACCTTTTGCATGTCGCACCTGCCTCTTATCCGGCGTCTGTGATCAGAACGCCGGACGCCGCCCAAATGCAAACTTGTCCTTAGCCCTCGAGGTCGCGAGTGTTCCCGACCTTCTGGGCCAGCGAGGCGCCCATGAAGGCGTCCAGGTCGCCATCCAGCACCCCTTGGGTGTCGGAGGTCTCCACCTCGGTCCGCAGGTCCTTCACCATCTGATACGGCTGCAGGACGTAGGAGCGGATCTGGTGACCCCAGCCGATATCGGTCTTTTGGTCTTCCAGGGCCTGGGCCTCGGCCTCGCGCTTCTGCAGTTCCAGCTCATAGAGCCGGGCGCGCAGCATCTTCCAGGCCTCTTCGCGGTTCTGGTGCTGCGAGCGCCCCGCCTGGCAGGCCACCGCCACGCCGGTGGGGATGTGGGTCAGGCGGACGGCGGAATCGGTCTTGTTGATGTGCTGACCGCCGGCGCCCGAGGCGCGGTAGGTGTCGGTGCGCACGTCGGACGGATTGATGTCGATCTCGATGGTGTCGTCGACCACCGGATAGACCCAGACCGACGCGAAGGACGTATGGCGCTTGGCCGCCGAATCGTAGGGCGAGATGCGCACCAGCCGGTGAACACCGGCCTCGGTCTTCAGCCAGCCATAGGCGTTCGGGCCCTTGACCTGCAGAGTGACCGACTTGATCCCGGCCTGTTCGCCGGCCGTCTCTTCCAGGAAGTCGACGGTCATGCCGTGAGCGTTGGCCCAGCGCGAATACATCCGCAGCAGCATCCCGGCCCAGTCGTTGGACTCGGTGCCGCCGGCGCCGGAATTGATTTCAACGAAGGCGTCGTTGCCGTCCGCTTCACCCGAAAGCAGGGCTTCGAGTTCAGCGCGCGCGGCGCGTTCCTTCAGGCTCTTGAGCTGGGCGCGAGCTTCCTCGAGGGAGGCCTCGTCGCCATCCTCATCGGCCATCTCGGCATAGCCCACGGCGTCGGCCAGGTCGCGCTCAAGAGATTGCACGGCCTCGACCTGAGCGGCCAGCTTGCTGCGTTCACGGGTGATCGCCTGGGCGGCGGTCGCGTCGTTCCAAAGGCTGGGATCCTCGACGCGGGCGTTAAGCTCGTCGAGCTTTCTTAGGGCAGGTTCCCAGTCAAAGTCGCCTCCTGAGCAGTTCAATCGACTGCTCGATGTCAGCCTTAGAGGCCTCGACATCCGCTCTCATGGGAATCTCCGAACCAGAAACGTTCTGGGGCGCGGCAGATAGCGCGCGTTTGCGTCCATGACAATGGTGAGGAGCAGATGCTCCCCACCCCAGGCCCTAGTAGAGCCCGGTCATGTCATCCTGCTTCTTCGGGGGCGGCGGAGGCGGAACGCCTTGCGGGGTCAGCTTGCCGTCCGGCCAGACCTGATTGTACGGCATCGGCCCGGCGCTCGGCGCGCCGCTCACGACCGAGGTCGCGACCCGCGGCTCGGTGCCGGGTCGGAAGGCTTCGCGAATGCCCCGGACGCTGGCGAACTTGGCGTTCTTCGGGGCCTTGAACTCTTCCTTCGGCAGGTCCTTGGTCGCCGCGGCCATGAACTCGATGAAGATCGGCACGGCGGCCGTGGTCCCGGTCTCGCCATTGCCCAGGCTGCGGTTGTCGTCGAAGCCGACGAAAATCCCGGCCACGATTTGCGGCGTGAAGCCGACGAACCAGGCGCTGCGGTACTCGTTGGTGGTGCCGGTCTTGCCGCCCACCGGACGGTTCAGCACCAGGGCCGAAGTCGCGGTGCCGCGTTGGACAACGCCCTGCAGCATCGAGGTGACCTGATAGGCGGTGATCGGGTCCATGACCTGCTGGCCGCCTGGCGGAACCCGCGGGCTCTCGTCGCCGCTGAACCCGGCGTCGCACTTCGGGCAATCGCGCTTGTCGGCCCGGAAGATGGTCTCGCCGTTGCGATCCTGGACCAGTTCGATCAGGTGCGGTTCGACCCGTCGGCCGCCGTTGACGAAGGTCGCGTAGGCGGAGGTCAGCTTGAAGGGCGTGGTCTCCCCCGCCCCCAGCGCCATGGCCAGGACCTTGTCCATCTTCTTGACCACGCCCATCCGCACGGCGAGGTCGCTGATCTTGCTCATGCCCACGCCCTGGGCCAGACGGACGGTCATGGCGTTGCGCGACAGCTCCAGGCCGCGCCGCAGGGTGAGCGCGCCATAGTAGCGGCGGTTGTAATTCTCAGGCGTCCAGCTCTCGCCGGCCTTGCCGCCCTGTAGGGTGATCGCCGAGTCCATCACGATGCTGGACGGCGTGTAGCCGTTCTCCAACGCCGCGGCGTAGACGATCGGCTTGAAGGCCGAACCTGGCTGGCGCATCGCCTGGGTCGCGCGGTTGAAGCTCGACAGCGAGAAGGAATAGCCGCCGACCATCGCCAGGACCCGACCGGAATTGGGCTCCATCGCCACCAAGGCGCCATTGACCTGCGGCACCTGACGCAGGCGGAATCCGCCGCCTTGCGCCGGTTCGACGAAGATCAGGTCGCCCGACTTCAGACCCTTGCCCGCACGGGCCCAGGCGACGTCCTGGCTGACGATCGAACCGGTCCCGCCATCGCCGCTCACCCGCACGCGGACATTGCCGCCCGAGGCCTCGGTGACCAGGGCCGCGCGCCAGGCGCGGCGCTCGGCCGGCTGGCTCTTCTTCTTGGCGACGTCTTCCCAGCCGTCGGCGGTGTCGACATGCGCCCAGGCGCCGCGCCAGCCGTGGCGGCGATCGTACTGTTCCAGGCCGTTCATCAGCGCCACCCGCGCCGCCGTCTGCAGCTCGGGATCGAGGGTGGTGCGCATGTAATAACCGCCCTCGTTCAGGCGCTGGCCCAGGGTCGCCAGACCCCGGCGGCGAACTTCCTCCACGAAGAAGTCGGCGTCGCGGTACTTGGCCCGCGTCGGGGCGTTCTGGACCTTGAGGTCCTCACGCTTGGCGGCCTCGGCGTCGGCCCGGCTGACCCAGCCGAGCTCGGCCATCTGGTCGAGGATCCAGTTACGACGGATGATCGCCTGCTGCTTGCGGCGCAGCGGATGATAGTTGTCGGGCCCCTTGGGCAGCGCCGCCAGATAGGCCGACTCCGCCAGGGTCAGATCGGTGATCGACTTGCCGAAATAGTTATAGGCGGCCGCGCCGACCCCGTAGGAGCGGTAGCCCAGCCAAATTTCGTTCAGATAGAGTTCGAGGATCTGTTCCTTGTTGAGCGTCTTTTCCAGACGCCCGGCCAGGATGGCCTCTTTCAGTTTGCGCCCAACGGTGGCGTCGCTGGTCAGCAAGACGTTCTTGGCGACCTGCTGGGTGATGGTCGAACCGCCTTCGAGGCGCCGGCCGTTCACCGCGTTCAAGACGTTCTTGGCCATGGCCCGCGTCAGGCCCATGGCGTCGACGCCGCCGTGGCTGAAGAAATTGCGGTCCTCGGCGGCCAGGAACGCCTGGGCCAGCTGCGGCGGGATGTTGTCGTAAGGGACGTAGATGCGGCGCTCGCGCGAGAACTCGCCGATCAGCACGCCGTCCCAGGCATAGGCCCGCGTCGCGGTCGGCGGGCGGTAATCCACCAGATCGCCCGCGTCGGGCATGTCGTGGAACAGCCATGCGGCATAGATGGCGATGGCGAACCCGGCCAACGCGATAGCGCTCAGCACCGCCACACCGGCGATCGCGATCCATCTTCCCGGGGGATTCAAAACTGACCGACCTCCGCAGGGCGAACCCTACCCGAAGCGTTCGGTCTAGCGTGCATCGGGCCGGGCGCCAACGGCCCTGCGACAGCTTAGCGCGAAGCCAGCTTCGTCTGCTGCCCGAAGTAGTCGTCGATGGCGTCGGCCACGCCGCTCATCAGACGGGTCCGGCGGCTGGGATCGCGCAGCACCGCCTCGTCGTCGGCGTTGGTGATGAAACCCATCTCCAGCAGCACGGCGGGCACGTCGGGGGCGAGCAGCACGGCCAATCCAGCCTCGCGGTGGCTGCGGCGCAGCAGCGGCTGGTGATCGCTGACCCGGTTCAGCAGCACCTCGGCGAAGGTCGCCGAGCGGTTGCGGGTCATGCGCTGGGTCAGGTCCAGCAGAATGGTCGAAACGCCGTTGTCGCCATGGGTTCCGGCCTGCATGAACCAATCGTCCTTGCTGACGAACTTGGCCGAACGGCCGGTCGCGCGGTCGGCCAGGGTGTAGACGCTGGCCCCGCGCAGGCTGGCGTCGGAGCCTGAATCCGCATGCAGAGAGATAAAGAGGTCAGCGTCGGCGCGCCGCGCGATCTGCACGCGCACGCCGTGGTCGACATAGATGTCGGTGTCGCGGGTCATCACGACCTTGTAGCGGCCGGTCTTCTCGAGCTGAGACTTCAGCGCCCGAGCCGCCGCCAGGGTGACGTCTTTTTCATTGCCGGCCGCGCCGCGCGCGCCGGGATCCTTACCGCCGTGGCCGGCGTCGATCACGATCACCTTTTTCAGCGGCAAGGCGGCCTTGATCGGCTTGATGGGGGCCGAGAGGAATCGGGCGCCGGTCGTCTGAGCCACCTGAACCGGCCCAGGCGCCTTGGCGGCCAGATCGACCACATAGCGATAGTTGCTCACCCCGTCGGCGGGCGGCAGCAGGAAACGGCGCTTGATTGTGGCGTCGGCCGCCAGGTCGAGACGCAGACGCGCGCCGCCGGGACCGTCGTCGACAACCCAGGCCTTCACCAGGCCCAGCCCGCCGCCCTGAAGGCCGCCTTCCACCGAGACGCCGGGAAGATTCAGCACCACGCGGCGATCATCGGCGCCGTCAGCCGCCACCTTGCCGGTGGCCGAGCGATTGAGATCGATGACGATGCGGGTTTCGGTGAGGTCGCCGCCGAGACGAACCTTCAGGACATCA
This sequence comes from Phenylobacterium sp. Root700, assembly GCF_001429025.1. GTDB lineage: Bacteria > Pseudomonadota > Alphaproteobacteria > Caulobacterales > Caulobacteraceae > Phenylobacterium. Next base: position 345,711 of record NZ_LMHT01000022.1, read on the forward strand.
GCGCCCGCGCCGGCCGCCTGGGCCCCTGCGACAGCCGCCAGACAGCAGATCGCGGCGCCGACGACAGCCAGCACGCCTTTTCTGCCGATCCTGAAGATGCCGCCCATACGCGCGCAGCCCCGCAACTAAACTGAAACGAACCTAACCCCCATATAGCGTCATGCGACATGGACAAACGGTTAACCCTGTCGTCACACTTTCCATCTTGGTGCGGCGGCTTTCCTTTTTGCGTCCAGTGTTGCAATGTCCGCTCGCGCTGGAGTGCGCGCGCTTTGCGTCGCAAAGCCGCCTTCCGCGCGAAAACCAGCCAGCGTTGGCTATTCGCCCTTCGGCGACAACGCATCATCCGATCCGCGCTCAATGTTGAGCGCGCCTGGGAACACACTAATGGGCAGCGCCGCTCGAGCCCTCTTCCGGCCTACCGCTCGTCTTGTCGGTTTCGACAACGCGATGAGCGGTGGCGTGCGCGCCCTCCTGACAAACCGGCGGCGCCCGAGCCGAGAGTTCGCGGCGCGCCACGGAGACGTATTTAATGTCCAAGAAGATGCTTATCGACGCCGCTCACGCCGAAGAGACGCGTGTGGTGGTGATCGACGGATCCCGGGTTGAAGAGTTCGATTTCGAGAGCCAGAACCGCAAACAACTCAGAGGCAATATCTATCTCGCCAAGGTGACGCGCGTTGAGCCGTCGCTGCAGGCCGCCTTCATCGAGTACGGCGGAAATCGTCACGGCTTCCTCGCCTTCAACGAAATCCACCCCGACTACTACCAGATCCCGGTCGCCGACCGCGAAGCGCTGATGCGCGAAGAGGCCGACGACGAGGACGATCACCACGAGTCGCGCTCGCGCTCGTCCGACGATGAGGACGAGGACGCCGACGAGGCGGACGAAGACGACGTCATGGAAGAAGAAGTCGCCCGGCGTCGCCGGCGGCTGATGCGCAAGTACAAGATCCAGGAAGTGATCCGCCGCCGGCAGATCATGCTGGTTCAGGTCGTCAAGGAAGAGCGCGGCAACAAGGGCGCGGCCCTGACCACCTACCTCTCCCTGGCCGGCCGCTACGGCGTCCTGATGCCGAACACCGCCCGTGGCGGCGGGATCAGCCGCAAGATCACCACCATCACCGACCGCAAGCGCCTGAAGGGCGTCGTCCAGAGCCTGGACGTGCCGGACGGCATGGGCCTGATCGTCCGCACAGCCGGCGCCAAGCGCACCAAGGCCGAGATCAAGCGCGACTACGAATATCTCCTGCGTCTGTGGGAGAACATCCGAGAGACCACCCTGCATTCCGTGGCCCCCGCCCTCATCTATGAGGAAGAGGACCTGGTGAAGCGCACCATCCGCGACCTCTACGATAAGGATATCGACGAGGTCTGGGTCGAGGGCGAGGCCGGCTTCAAGGAAGCCCGCGACTTCATGCGCATGCTGATGCCCTCGCAGGCCAAGAAGGTGCAGCCGTACCGCGAGGCCACCCCGCTGTTCGTCAAGCACCGGGTCGAGGACCACCTCAGCCAGATCTACACGCCGGTCGTGCCGCTGCGCTCCGGCGGCTATCTGGTGATCAACCAGACCGAGGCCCTGGTCGCCGTCGACGTGAACTCCGGCCGCGCCACGCGCGAGCGGAACATCGAGGCCACCGCCCTCAAAACCAACATGGAGGCGGCCGAAGAAACCGCTCGCCAGCTGCGCCTGCGCGACCTAGCCGGCCTGGTGGTCATCGACTTCATCGACATGGATGAGGCGAAGAACAACCGCGCCGTCGAGAAGAAGCTGAAGGACGCGCTGAAGGACGACCGCGCTCGCGTCCAGATGGGCAAGATCAGCTCGTTCGGCCTGATGGAGATCAGCCGCCAGCGCCGCCGTTCGGGCGTCCTGGAAGGCACCACCCACGTCTGCGAGCATTGCGCCGGCACCGGCCGCGTGCGCTCGGTGGAGTCCAGCGCCCTCGCCGCGCTGCGCGCCGTCGAGATCGAAGCCCTGAAGGGCGGCGGCGAAGCGACCTTGAAGGTTCCGCGCGCCGTCGGCCTCTATATCCTCAACGAGAAGCGCAACCATCTGGCGCGCCTCCACGAGAACCTCGGCCTGTTCATCACCATCGCCATCGACGATGCGCTAGCCCACGCCGATCACGAGATCGAGCGGACCGCCAGCGAAACCCGGCCCGAACACACCGCCCTCGTCCATCAACCCGCCGCCCACGCCTACGCTCCCATCGACGACGACTTCGATGACGAAGCTGTCGAGGACGAGGAGGAAGACGAGGAAGAAGAAGACGAGGACGAAGAGGCCATCGAGCGCGAGGCCACCGACGACGACGAGGCCGAGCAGCGCGTGCAGGACCACGAGGACGATGGCGAAGAGCGCGGCGGACGCCGCGGTCGCCGCCGTCGCCGGCGTGGACGTCGTGACGGTGAGCCGCGCGAAGCCGGCGCCGCCGCCGTCGCGCCTGGCGTGCCCAGCGAACAACCTGCCCGCCCCGACGACACTGAAGACGACGGCCAAGGCGGCCGGCGTCGTCGCCGTGGTCGCCGCGGCGGTCGCCGCATGCGCGACGATGGTCGTCCGACGGACATCTTCTCGTGGACCCGTCCGTGGGTGCCGTATGGCGAGGATCCCTTCGTCTGGCACGATCCGGCGGAAGACTTCCCGGCCGCCCGTGCGCCTGCTCCGGTCGCCGCCAATGACGAGGCGCCCGTCGCCGAAGTCGCGGCTGCGTCCCCGGTCCTGAGCGCTCAGCCGGAATTCGACGGCGAAATCTGGGTTGAACTGCCCGCGGTCGAGGAAAAGCCGAAGAAGGGCCGCTCGCGTCGTGGCCGTGGACGCGGCAAGGGCGACAGCGACGAAGCCACGGTGGAAACCGCGGCCGAAGCGCCCGTCGAAGCCGAAGCCGTGATCGAAGTCGCACCGGAACCCGAGCCCGCGCCGGAACCGGTCGTCGAGGTCGAGGCCCCGCCGGCCAAGAAGCCGCGCGCACGCCGCACCAAGGCCTCCATCGCTGCTGAAGCCGCCGCTGCTGAAGCCGCCGAGGCGGTCGCCGAACCGGTGGCCGAGGTCGTCGTCGAGGCCGCGCCGGAACCCGCGGCGGAACCGGAGCCCGCTCCGGAGCCGATCCCCGTGGCCCGCGAACCGGACCCGGCGGAGATCTCCTCCAAGCCTGCCGCTGCGCCCCGCAAGGGCTGGTGGCGTCGCGGCTAGACCGCATATCGGAAAATGGAAACCGGCCGCGCAAGCGAGCCGGTTTCCACTCCGCATGAAGCGCGTTAGGTTTCCATGATGGGGCTTGGCGGGGGGCGCTTGGAGTTGTTCGGCATGGTTTCCCCTGCCCGCCCGTTTTCCCGGATCGCGATGGCCGCTGTCGCGGCGCTGAGCCTTGCGCTGCAATCGGTTCCGGCGCGCGCGGAAGACGGCGTCGCCCTGATCCGCGACACCGAGATCGAGGAAATCCTGCGCAAGGATTCCGAACCGATCTTCAAGGCCGCCGGCGTTGATTCGAGTTCGATCGAGATCCTGCTGATCGGCGGGAAGGACATGCAGGCCTTCGCCGGCCCGGGCGTCATGGGCGTCTATACCGGCCTGATCCTGGAATCGCAGAACCCCAACCAGCTCCAGGGCGTCATCGCCCACGAAGTCGGCCACCTCGCCGCCGGACACTCCGCCCGTTCGGGCGAGATGACGGCGGCCGGCATGAAGCCGTTCCTGCTGACCATGGGCCTGGGCGTGCTGGCCGCGCTCGCCGGGTCAGGCGAAGGCGCGGCGGGCCTGATCGGCAGCGCCAGCTATTTCGGCACCCTGGGCGCCATGGGCTATAGCCGCGAGCAGGAAAGCCGCGCCGACCAGGCGGGCGCGGCGATGCTCGAAAGAGCCGGACTGTCCGGCAAGGGCCTGGCCGACTTCTTCGACAATTTCCGCTACCAGGAGGTCTTCCAGGAAGCGCGGAGGTTCGCCTACTTCCGGTCCCACCCGCTCTCGTCCTCGCGGATCGAGGCCCTGCGCCACCGGGTGGAGCAGAACCCCCACTACAACACCCCCGACACGCCCGAGGCGCTCTTCGAGCACAATGTCATGAAGGCCAAGCTGGACGGGTTCCTGAACCCGACCGTGGCCATCACCAAGTACACCGAGAAGGACGCGTCCTACCCGGCGCGTTACGCCCGGGCGATCGCCTACTACCAGATGAAGCAGCCCGATCAGGCCCTGAAGCTGATCGACGCCCTGCTGACCGAACAACCGACCAACCCCTACCTTTGGGAATTGAAGGGCCAGGTGCTGTTCGAGTTCGGCCGCGCGGTGGAGGCCGAGGCGCCGCAGCGCAAGTCGGTGGAGCTGAAGCCCGACGCCCCGTTGCTGCGCATCAATCTCGGCCAGACCCTGATCGCGCTGAACGACGACAAGAAGGTCGAGGAAGGCGTCGGCGAGCTGCGCAAGGCGCTGACCCAGGAACACGACAACGCCACGGCCTGGCGCATCCTGGCCCAGGCCTATGACAAGCAGGGCAAGGAGGGCCTAGCCCGCCTGGCCACCGGCGAATACTTCTTCGCGCTCGGCGACGCCCAGCAGGCCCGCGTCTTCGGCATGCGGGCCCGCGAAAAACTCGACAAGGACACGCCGGAATGGCGCCGCGCCACCGACATCGTCCTGACCTCAAAACCCAGCAGGGACGATCTCAAGGATCTGGCCTCCGAAGGCTCGATCAACCGGCGTTCCTCACGCTGACGCTTCGCAAACCTCCGCTTCTCACCTATTTGGCCTACATGACCATGACCTCTCGCGCGGCTCTCGCGCTCTGCGCCGCTCTCGCCCTGCCGCTCGCCGCCTGTGCGAAGGATCCCGACGCCGCCTTCGGCCAGAAGGTGCGCGCCTATCTGCTCGCCCACCCCGAAGTGATCGAGGAGGCCGTGCAGAAGCTGCAAGAGAACAAGCAGGTCGCCGCCGCCGAGGCCGCCAGGGCCTCGCTGGGCAAGTTCCGCGCCCAGCTGGAACGCGACCCCCGGGACTTCGTGGCCAATCCCGACGGAAAGATCACCGTCGTCGAGTTCTTCGATTACCGCTGCGGCTACTGCAAGGTCAGCGCGCCCGAGGTGGTGAAGCTCATCAACGAGAACCCCGACGTCCGCTTCGTCTTCAAGGAATTCCCCATCTTCGGCGGCGAATCGAATCTCGCCGCCCAGGTCGCCCTGTCGCCGGTGGCCAAGCCTAAGACCAAGGCCCTGTTCACAGCCTTCATGGCTGAGAAGGCGCTGGACGAGGCCGCCATCGACCGCCACCTGCGCGCCGCCGGGATCGATCCCGCCATCGCCAAGAAGGAAGGCGCGTCGGAAGCCGTGCAGAAGCACATCGCCGACACCCGCGCCCTCGCCCAGGCCCTGGCGATCGAGGGTACGCCAGCCTTCATCATCGGTGATCGCCTGATCCCCGGCGCCGATATGGCCGCCGTGCGCGCCGCCATCGCCGAAGCCAAGACCGGGACCTTGAAGACCGTCCCCAACGTCAAGCCGTCCTAACCGGGAAGTCGCCGCCGAAACTCAGGCTTCCCGCCATCCGACGACGCAGCTAGGCTCCCCTCGGGGAACTTAGGAAACAGTCCGTCCGACAACGGGGGAGCCTGAGTAAGAACATGCACGAACGTGTGTTGGTTATCGGGGCCGGTATAGCTGGACTTTGCACGGCGCTGGCCTTGGCGCCGACTGGACGCGACATCGTCATTCTTGAACGTGATCCGTCGCCGCCGCGTGGCGACGCCGATGAAGCCTTCAAGGATTGGAACCGGCGCGGCGTCGGCCATCTCCGCCACAGCCATGCGTTCCTGGCGCGGCTGCGCACCATCATCAAGACCGAACACCCCGAACTGCACGCCGAGCTTCTGCGCGCCGGTTGCCGCGAAATCGGCTTCGACCGGATGCTCACCGACATTCACCGCGCCGACTACCGGCCGCAGGCCGAGGATCGCGACTTCGTCGTCCTGACCAGCCGGCGCACGACGCTGGAGCTGGTGATCCGGCGCTATGTCGAACATCACCCCAATGTCCGCATCGCCTCGGAGACCTTCGTCCGCAAGCTGCTGACCCAGGCGACGCCCGAAGGCCTGCGCGTGGTCGGGGTCTCGGTGGCCGACGCCAACGGCCCGCGCGACGTCATCGGCGACATCGTGATCGACGCCGGCGGCCGGACCTCCTCGGGCATCGAACAGCTCATGGAGGAAGGGGCTGTGATCCCCGAGGAGAGCGAGACCGCCGGGATCCTCTACTTCACCCGCCACTTCCGACTGCAGCCCGGCGCCAGCGAGCCGCCGCGCAGCAAGCTGGCGGCCACCGGCGATCTTGGCTTCCTGAAGTTCGGGGTGTTCCCAGGCGACAACGGCTGCTTCTCCATCACCATCTGCGTGCCCGAGATCGAGCTCGAGCTGCGCAAGGCGATGGTCGACCCAGAGGTCTTCAACGCCGTCTGCGCGCGTATTCCGGGCCTGGTTCCGTGGATCGATCCGGCGATCGCCGAGGGCGTCAGCCGGATCTACGGCATGGGCGAGTTGAACAGCCGCTGGCGCGATCTCGCACCCGAAGGCGCGCCGTCGGTGCTGGGATACTTCGCGGTCGGCGACAATCTTATCCGCACCAATCCGCTCTATGGCCGCGGCTGCTCGTTCGCCGCCGTCAGCGCCTATCTGCTGCGCGACGTCCTGGTCTCCACCGAGGACGCCGGCGAGCGCCTGATCGAGTTCCAGGCGCGGGTGAACGCCGAACTCCACCCCTACTATCTCAACATGCGCGACCAGGACCGCTCGGCCATCCGCCGCGCGCGGCAGAACCTGACCCCCGGCTATCGCCCCAACATCAAGAGCCGGGTCATCAAGAGTTTCCTGGAGGACGGCGTGAACATCGCCGTGCGGTCGGACGCCAACCTGCTGCGCGAGGCGCTGCGCGGCTTCCACATGCTGGAGCACCCCTCGGCGTGGCTGAAACGCCCGGACAATCTGGCCAAGATCCTGCGCTACTGGCTGCGCGGCAAGGCCCGCAACGCCGAGGCCTATCCGCCCAAGCTGGGACCAGGCCGGATCGAGCTGATGCGGTCCGTCGGCCTCTCGCCTGAGGCCGACATGATCCGCGCGGCCGCCTAGCCTTCGGAAACCGCGTTGAACAACCCGCCACGGGCCATCTGATCGCGGGTGGCCTCAGGCGCCAGCGTCGCCATCTTGTCCAACTCAACCAGTTCCGGCGGCACGTACCAGTGCAGGGTGTCGGCGTGGTAGGCCTGCCAGACCACCTTGGCGACCTCGACCGGCGGGATGGCGCGGAACATGCCGTCCTTGGGCGCGCCCTCGACGACGCCAGGCGGCAGGATCGGCGTGTCGATCACGCCCGGCAGGACGTCGGCCACGCGCACGCCATAGGCCTTGAACTCCACCGACAGGGCTTCAGAGAGCCCCTTCACGGCGTGCTTGGTCGCCGAATAGACCGCGATATTGGCCATGCCGAAGGTGGCCGACGACGAGGAGGTGGTGAAGCAGAGCGAGTTCGGCGTGGCCTTCAACAGCTCGATCCCCGCGTGGATTCCGATCAGCACGCCCATCAGGTTCACCTGGACGACGGCGATCACGTCTTCAAAGGGCTGGTCGGCGAAAGGTCCGCCACGGCCGATGCCGGCGTTGTTGAACAACAGGTCGAGCTTGCCTCCCGTCGCCTGGGCGAAATCGGCCAGGGCGGCGCGATAGTCCTCGCGGTCGGTGACGTCCAAGGTGCGGACGATGCAGGCGCCTTCGCCAAGCTCGGCGGCGAGCGCGCTCAGCCCGGCCTGGTTGACGTCATAGCCGCCGACGAACCAGCCCTTTTCAGCGAACAGCCTGGCGGTCGCCAGGCCCATGCCGGAGGCCGCTCCGGTGATGAAAATCGACTTGCGTCCGTTCGCCTGGCCCATCGCGCTTCCCTTTTCCTCAGGCGCGCGGTGTCATCCCGCGCTGCTTCAGCCGCCACACCAGCACATCGAAGCGGTCTTGTCCGAAGAAGGGCTCATCCTCGAACACCATTGTCGGCACGCCCCAGTGGCCCGCCTCGCGGTGCGCGTCCTGGTTGGCCTGGATTTCAGCGGCGATCCCCTCGGCCTGGGCCAGGGCCGCACTGGAGAGCAGATCGATGTCGAGACCGGCGCGGGCGATAGCCTCGCGAAGCTGATCGCCCTCGTTCCAGGGGCGTTCGCCGCCCTGCCAGATCAGCCGGCTGACCTCGTCGTAGAAGGCCAGCCCCGAGGGCGTGCGGCCCGCCAGCACGCCCAGCGGCATCAGCAGGTCCAGGTGCGGCTGTTCCTTGGCGCCGTTCAGGGTGGCGAAGTCGACGACCACGGGATCGGGCTTCGGCCAGGCCAGCGGCAGCTCCAGGAAATCGGCCAGCCGCCGAATGTCGCGCATCAGATAGGGGATGAACAACGGGTCCTGCTTGGTGAAGAACCCTTCGGAGCGGACCGCCAGCGGGTAGACCGCCCGCACCTTGATGTCGACGTCCCAGGTCTCCGCCAATTCCCGCAAACGCGGCGTCACCAGATAGGAATAGGGACTGCGGAAGGACCAGAAGACGTCGACGCTGAGAGCCATCAAATCAAACCGGATAAGGGTGAGGATGGCTCAGCATACATACGTTTTGGCATACGTCCTGCCAAAAACGATTCCCGACCGGCGATCACCGCATGCTTCATCGCATTGGCCATGCGAATCGGCGATGTCGCGCCGGCGATGGCGGTGTTCATCAGAACCGCGTCGCAGCCGGTCTCCATGGCCAGGACCGCGTCCGACGCCGTGCCGACGCCGGCGTCGACCAGCACCGGGACCTTCGACTGCTCGATGATCAGGCCAAGGTTCAGGAAATTCTGGATGCCCCTGCCCGATCCGATCGGCGCGGCGGCCGGCATGATCGCGCAGGCCCCGGCGTCTTCCAGCTTTTGGGCGTAGACCGGATCGTCGCTGCAATAGACCATCACCTGGAAGCCGTCGGCCACCAGCAGCTTCAGCGCCCGCAGGGTTTCTTCCATGTCCGGCAGCAGATGCTTGGTGTTCGACAGCACCTCCAGCTTCACCAGATCCCAGCCGCCCGCCTCGCGCGCCAGGCGCAGGGTGCGGATGGCGTCCTCGCCCGTGAAGCAGCCGGCGGTGTTGGGCAGGAAGGTGAACCGCTCAGGGCTCACATAGTCGACCAGCATCGGCTGATTGGGGTCGCTGAGGTTCACCCGGCGCACGGCGACCGTGACGATCTCGGCGCCGGCCGCCTCGGCGGCGGCGGCGTTCTCGGCGTAGTCCTTGTACTTGCCGGTGCCGACGATCAGCCGCGAGGTGAAGGTGCGGCCAGCCACCGTCCACGTGTCGCCCTGTTGGATAGACCCATCCATGTCAGCCGCCTCCGATAAAATGCACAATCTCGATCCGGTCGCCGTCAGCGATCGCGGTCTGCAGATAGGCCGAACGCGGCACGATCTCCAGATTGCGTTCGACCGCCACCTTACGCGCGTCCAGGCCCAGTTCGGCCACCAGAGCGGCCAGCGTCGACAGGGTTCCGAAGGCCCTTTCCTCGCCGTTTATGGTCAGCGTCATGACGCCCTCGTGAAGCTTGAAGTTTCCGAATGCTTGTGACCCCCGCCGCCGACCGTTACAAGACGGCGGAATCGACGGCGGAGCCGAATGTCGAAACCGATCTATGTGCTTAGCGGGCCCAACCTCAACCTCTTGGGGGTCCGGGAGCCGGAGATTTACGGGAAAGAGACGCTGGAGGACGTGCGCACTCGTTGCGAGCGTCGCGCCGGCGCCCTTGGCCATGCCGTGATCTTCCGCCAATCCAACCACGAGGGCCAGTTGATCGACTGGGTGCAGGAGGCTCGTACAGAGGCCTGCGCCCTGGTGATCAACCCGGCGGGCTACGGGCATACGTCCGTCGCCCTGCTGGACGCCCTCAAGACGCTCGATATCCCGATTGTCGAGTGCCACCTCTCGAACCCGGCGGCGCGCGAGACGTTCCGTCGCGAAACCTATGTGTCCCTGGCCGCCACCGGAGTCGTCTCCGGCTTCGGCGGGGCAAGCTATGAACTGGCCGTCGAGGCCGCCGCGGGCCTGGCCCGCTAAGCCTCAACCCAAGTTAAGGAATTAAATATGGCTAGCAGTCCCAAGGCTCCTGCCGATCCGATCGACGCCCGCATGGTGCGCAAGCTGGCCGATATCCTCACAGACACCGGCCTGTCGGAAATCGAAGTCGAGTGCGATGGACTGAAGATCCGGGTGGCCAAGACGCTGACCTCGGCCCCGATTCAGTACGCCCCTGCCCCGGCCCCCGTCGCTGCGGTCGCCGCGCCTATCGCCGCCCCGGCCGGTGAGGCCCCTGCGCCAGAACGTCGCAAGGGCGACGTCGTCAACTCGCCGATGGTCGGCACCGTCTACCTGCAGCCGCAGCCCGACTCCCCGGCCTTCGTGAAGGTCGGCGACATGGTCAGCGCGGGTCAGACCCTGCTGATCGTCGAAGCCATGAAGACCATGAACCCGATCCCCGCGCCCAAGGCCGGCAAGGTCGTGGAGATCATCGTCGAAGACGCCCAGCCCGTCGAATTCGGCGAGCCTCTGGTGGTCATCGAGTAGATTCGATGTTCGACAAAATCCTCATCGCCAATCGCGGCGAGATCGCCCTGCGGGTCCATCGGGCCTGTAAGGAAATGGGTATCTCGACGGTGGCGGTCCACTCGCAGGCCGACGCCGGCGCCATGTGGGTCCGGCTGGCCGACGAGAGCGTCTGCATCGGTCCTGCGCCCGCGGCCAAGAGCTACCTGAACATCCCCTCGATCATCGCCGCGGCGGAGATCACCGGCGCCCAGGCCATTCACCCGGGCTATGGGTTCCTCTCGGAAAACGCTCGGTTCGCCGAGATCGTCACCGCCCATGGCCTGACCTTCATCGGTCCGACGTCGGACCACATCAAGATGATGGGCGACAAGATCACCGCCAAACAGGCGGTGAAGGCGGCCGGCATCCCCGTGGTGCCCGGCTCCGACGGCGCCGTCACGACCGAGGAAGAGGCCTTCGCGGCCGCCAAAGAAATCGGCTTCCCCGTGCTGATCAAAGCCGCCGCCGGCGGCGGTGGTCGCGGCATGAAGGTCGCCCAGACCCAGGAAGACCTCTACGAGGCGGTCTCCACGGCCAGGGCCGAGGCCCGCGCGGCGTTCGGCGACGACGCGGTCTATATGGAGCGCTACCTCCAGACCCCGCGCCACATCGAGATCCAGGTCATCGCCGACAAATTCGGCAATGTCTGCCATCTGGGCGAACGCGACTGCTCGCTGCAGCGCCGCCACCAGAAGGTGCTGGAAGAAGCCCCCTCGCCCGTCATCGACGCCGCCGGCCGCGCCAAGATCGGCAAGGTCGTGGTCGATGCGGTCAAGGCCATCGGCTATCTCGGCGTCGGCACCATCGAGTTCCTGTACGAGAACGGCGAGTTCTTCTTCATCGAGATGAACACCCGCCTGCAGGTCGAGCACCCGGTCACCGAGGCCATCACCGGCATCGACCTGGTCCGCGAACAGATCCGCATCGCCGCGGGCCTGCCGCTGTCGTTCCGCCAGGAGGACGTGGTCTTCGAAGGTCACGCCATCGAGTGCCGGATCAACGCCGAGAACCCGAAGACCTTCGTGCCCTCGCCGGGCCTGGTCACCGACTTCCACGCCCCCGGCGGCCTGGGCGTGCGCCTCGATAGCGCGCTCTACGCTGGCTATTCGGTCCCGCCCTACTACGACAGCCTGGTCGGCAAGCTCATCGTCCACGGCCGCGACCGCGAGGAGTGCATCGCGCGCCTCAATCGCTGCCTGAACGAGATGGTGGTCGGCGGTATCGAGACCTCGATCCCGCTGTTCCAGGAACTGCTGCAACAGCCTGACATCCTGGCCGGCGACTACAACATTCACTGGCTGGAACGGTGGATGAAGGCGCAGGCCGAGGCTTAGAGGATCGCCGTCAAGGCCGCATGGACACCTTCGGCCCCCGCGATCTTCTGGAGTGCTACGCGCGCGGCGTCTTCCCGATGGCCGACGCGCGGGAAGACGAAAGCGTCTTCCTGATCGATCCGGAAAAGAGAGGCGTGATCCCGCTGGACGGGTTTCACGTCTCCCGGCGACTTGCCCGCACGGTGCGCGGCGATCCCTTCGAAATCCGTATCGACACCGCCTTCCCGCAGGTCGTGCTGGAATGTGCGGCGTCCAAGCCCGGCCGCACTGAGACCTGGATCAACGGCGTGATCGAGGACCTCTACGCCCAGCTGTTCGAGATCGGCCACGCCCACAGCGTCGAGTGCTGGCGCGACGGGCGCCTGGTCGGCGGGCTGTACGGCGTGTCGCTGGGCGGAGCTTTCTTCGGCGAGAGCATGTTCTCGCGTGAGACCGACGCCTCGAAGATCGCCCTGGTGCATCTGGTGGCCCGGTTGATCGCCGACGGCTTCCGACTATTGGACGCCCAGTTCATCACCGAGCATCTGACGCAGTTCGGGACGCAGGAGATCCCGCGCGCCGAATATCAACGCCGGCTGGCCCGGGCGCTGCCGGTGGCGGCCGATTTTCAGCGGGCGGCGACGGGCACGGGCGCTGCGGCCCTGCAGGTGATCAGCCAGGCGTCATAGACCGGGTGCTGCAGCGGATGCAGCCCAGGTGACGACGCATACATCCAGCCTCGGAAGGTCTGGCGCGCCGGCGGGGTCGGCTTGCCGGGGGCGGAACGCGGCTGCGATTCGACCGTCATATAGGCCATCGAGTCCTCGACCGGCTCATCAGCCGCCGAGCGCTCGCAGGCCTTCACGGTGAAGACCAGGTTCTTGTAGCGGACCGGCCGCCCGACAGCGGCCTCGAAGCGGATCGATTCCGCAGAGATCTTGTCCAGCGCCTGGATCACCGCGACGTCGTAGCGGGCGCGCTTGATCGCCGCTTCGGTCGGTTTGGCGGCCACCGTCGCCTTGGGCGGCGGCGCAGGAGCGACATCCTCGTCGGCGATCGGCGGCGGCGCGGCTACCGGCGGCGGCGCAATCACCTGGACCGGCGGGGCTTCCTCGGCCGGGGCGGGCGCGACAACGGGCGGGGCCGCCGGCGTTGCGGTCGGCGCAGGGGTAGGCGACGGCTGCGCCGTCGCAGGCGCGGCAGGAGGATTGGCCGGCGGCGTGGGCTGCGCGGCGGCGCTGGTCGCGGTCAGCGCAAGCAGGACGGCGATGGTGCTAGCCCGCGCCATGACTATTCCGGACGCCAGGCCTCGTAGTCGCCAGTCGCCTTCTGGCGCTCGCCGCTGCGGGCGATGGAGCCCTGCGGACGCCAGGCGTGAACCGTGCCGGTCAGGTTAGGGATATGGTCCAGTTCCCAGGGCTGCCGCTTCAACGGCTCGAGCGTCGGCGGCAGTTCGAAGGTGTGGTGCAACCAGCCGTGCCAGTCGGGCGAGACCTTCGAGGCCTCGGCGTAGCCGTTATAGACCACGTAGCGGCGCTTACGGCCGTCGTACGAATCCTTGGTGTCCTTGGCTTCGTAGTAGCTGTTGCCCAGCTCGTCCTTGCCGATGAAAACGCCACGGCGACCCAGGGTGAAGCGGATGCCGATGGTCGCGCCGTTCCACCAGGTGAAGATATTCTTGAGCACGTTTGGGAGTTCCGGACAGAGCTAGAGAAGCGCGCGGACTATAGGTGGCGCGCCGGCGAGCGTCCAGCGGCGCGAGCGACGCAATATGTTGGGGATACCGCCAACGGCGACCGCAACATGTATTGCCCGAAGGCGCGGCTCTGCCTAGACTCAGGCTCTGGGAGAGCCATTCATGCGGATCGAGGCGGCGAGGATCGAACAGCGGACGCTGGAGCGCACCGCCAGCGTGACCCAGGTGCTGGCCCCCGCCTCTTGGACCGACGCCCGTGTCGAGGCTTGGCTGGACTGGCTGGACGAGGATTCCGACCTCCCGGCCGCCGTCTTCCGCTACGCCGAGGATCTGGTGCAACGCGGCGACGCCGCCGGCCTGTTCGACAGCGCCCGCGCGCGCGGCGGCTTCCGACGCGACCTCGGCGCCGCCATGCTGTCGGGCCAGATCGCCCTCAGCGCGCCCCGGATCGGCCCGCACATGCCGGTGATCCAGTCCGGCGAACCCGAATTTGACGGCCTGCTCGCCACCCTGCGCGCCGAGCATCGTGGGCGCGCTATGGCGCGGGCCGCAATCCGCGAGATGAGCGCGCGCCTGCAGGCGGTGATGGACAGCATCCTGCGCTGTGAAGGCGACCCGGCGGCCTGCGCCGACCTGCGCGCCAACGCCAACCTGGCCCGTAGCGCCGAGGCCGCCCGCGCGGCCGGCGCCACCGACGCCATGATCCTCGAAGCCATCGGCCTGGCCCGGTCGGGCGAGGACGAGTGGGTCGCCACGCTCCCGATCTTCAACGACGTCGACGGGCTGGAACTGATCTGCGTCACTGGGCGCGCGCCCGACGCCGCCCTGGCCGGCGCGGCCTGGGACACCGGCGCGGCCGCCGCCGCCTTCTCACCCGAGGCCGGCCGCGGCGTCGCGGCCGCCTGGGGCGGAGCCCGCGGCGCGATCAATGTCGTGGCCTTTGGCGCGGGGCAGGATTTCGACGCCGCGGCCTTCGACGCCGCCGTCGCGCTCCTGGCCCTGGCCCTCGCCGCTACCGGCGACGAGCGCCCTGCGTCGCTGGGCATCGCCGGGGTCGCCGACTGGCTGGTGGCCCAAGGGCTGTCCTATGAGTCCGAGGCCGGCCGCGACGTGGTCCGCGACCTCTATCGCCGGGCAGCCTCCGCCACGGTCGCCTCAGGCGCTAAGCTGAACGGCGGCCTGGCCGTGTTCGACGATCCCGAGATCGCCCTGCGGCTGGGCGGCGTCAGCCCCGCCGCCGCACCCTGGCTGGGCCCGATCACGGTGGCTGAGACCGAAGACGGCGCCCTGACCCGGGTGTTGTCCGAAGCCGCCCTGCAAGGCCTGACGGCGGTCGGGGCCGACCTGGCCCAGGCCCGCGGCCATGTGCTGGGCCGCCTCGACCTCTCCGAGGCTCCTGGCGTCGACCACGCGGCCTTGAACGCCCGCGGCTTCACCGACCACGAGATCGCCCAGGCCGAGGCCGCCCTGCCCTTCGCCGCGCATCTGCGCGAGGCCTTCGCCGGCATCGACGCAGGCTTCCTCTGCGACGTGCTGGGGGCGTCCGACGCCGATCTCGCAGACCTGGACTTCGACGTGCTGCAACATGCCGGCTTCTCCGCCGCGGAGATCGCTCAGGCCGAGGAGCATGCGCTCGGCGCCGGCGCCCTAGCCGAGGCCGAGTTCCTGACCCCGGCGCAGCGCGCGGTGTTCCAGACCGCCGACGATCTGGGTCCGGCCCCCTATTTCGCCCTGCTGTCGGCGATCGCCCACGCCCTGGCCGTGCCGGCCATGGCCGAGATCGAGCTGGAGTGGGACACCACGCCCACCGACGCCCGCGAGTTGATGGCCCTGGCCGCCCAGGCCGGCGTACCGGCGATCCGGGTTCGCCGCGCCGCCGCGCCAGCCAACCTGGTGCTTGACCTACCCAGGGTCGCCGAGCAGCCGCCCCGCCCGGCCCGTGAATTCTCGCCGGAGCCCGAAGAGCGCTCGACCCAGGAACGGATCGTCGAGCGCATCGTCGAACGCGACCGGACCCGCCGCAAACTGCCCGATCGCCGCAAGGGCTATATCCAGAAGGCGGCCGTCGGCGGCCACAAGGTCTATCTGCACACCGGCGAGTACGACGACGGCGAGCTCGGCGAGATCTTCATCGACATGCACAAGGAAGGCGCCGCCTTCCGCTCGTTGATGAACAACTTCGCGATCGGCATCTCCATCGGCCTGCAATACGGCGTGCCGCTGGAGGAGTTCGTGGACGCCTTCGTCTTCACCCGCTTCGAGCCCGCCGGCCCGGTCACAGGCAACGACTCGGTGCGCTCGGCCACCTCGATCCTCGACTATCTGTTCCGCGAACTCGGCGTGTCCTATCTGGGCCGCGACGACCTCGCCAACGCCGATCCGGGCGAGTTGAACGCCGACGGCCTGGGACAGGGCAAGTTTGACGATATCGACCAACCCCAGCCCGCCTCGCACTTCATCTCCCGCGGCTTCGCCCGTGGAGCGGCGCCCGACAATCTGGTCTTCCTGCCCAGCGCCGCGCGCGCGCCTGGCGCTTCCATCGAGGCCGATGTCTGCGCGGCTTGCGGAGACGTCGCCGTGGTGAAGAAGGGCGCCAGCCTGATCTGCGAGACCTGCGGAACCCGCGCCGGCCAGCATGGCGGAGACATGACCGGTTAAACCGGGCCTTAAAGCTTGAGCGTTAGACAGGGTCGACTCGTCGGAGGGTTCGACATGAAACCGCTCGCCCTGATAGGCGCCGTGGCCCTGCTGGCCGCGGCCTTGCCCGCAACCGCTCAGAACGCTGGACAGATCGGCCAGGCCCGCCGTGGGGCCAGCTGTCCCAAGTGCAATCTCTTCCAAGCCGATATGAGCGGCCTGGAGATGCGCGGCCAGAATTTCGCCGGCGCCCGGCTGCGCCAGTCCGACCTCTCCCTGGCGGTGATGAACCGCGTCAGCTTCGCCGGCGCCGATCTGCGCGACATCGAGGCCTATGGCGCGGTGTTCTCCGGCGCGAACTTCTCCGGCGCGGACATGACCCATGCCAGCTTCGTGGGCACGCATCTCACGGGGGCGAATTTCTCCGGGGCGCGACTGGAGGGGACCAATTTTTCCGGCGCCGAGATGGATGGCGCACGAGGCTTGTCGCAAGCCCAGCTGAACCGCGCATGCGGCGACGGCTCTACCCGTTTGCCGGGTGGTCTGCGCATTCCACAATGCTAGCTAAGCTGCTGACAATTACCGCGAATTAAGTAGCGTCCACAGGTTCCCGGGGGCACATCTGCGGTCATGGACCACTCGACCCGAGCCAAGACACCCCGTCTGAGCCGCCTCGCCTTCACCCTGACCGCACTGATCGGGACGGCCACGGCCGCTGTCCCCAGTCTCGCCAGCGCGAACATGGGCGACAAGGATGTGGCGCGAATGGTGTCGTTCGGCGGCGCCTGCGCCAAGTGCGAACTCTCAGGCCGCAAGCTGACCGGAGCCCAGTTCGTGGGAGCCAATTTCGCCGGGGCAGCCCTGGTGGGTTCCGACCTCCGCGACGCCCGGTTCATGGGTGCGAACTTCGCCGGGGCCGATCTTTCCCGCGCCGATCTGTCCGACGCCCAGATGGTCGGTTCGAACTTCAGCAAAGCGGTTCTGGTCGACGCCACCCTGCGGTCGGTCGAGGCTAGGGGCGTCAACTTCTCCTCCGCCGATCTTTCCGGCGTGGACATGCGCGACGCCGGCGCGACCGGATCGAATTTCTCCCGGGCCCTGATGGCCAACGCCAAGCTCCAGGCCGCTGAATTTCCCGGCGCCAATTTCACCAGGACCGACGCCCGCGGCGCGAACTTCCGTGACGCCGAGATGAGCGGAGCGACCTTCGCCTCCGGCCTCTTCGACCGCGCGTCCTTCCGCGACGCGGACCTGAGCGCCTCCAACCTGGCCGGGGCCACCTTCGTCGGAGCCGACTTCCGAGGGGCCAGCATGACCAGCGCCAATATCGGCGGCGTCGACCTGTCGCGCGCCAAGGGCCTGGACCAGGATCAGCTCAACGACGCCTGCGCCGACGCCGGGACCAGGGTTCCGGTCGGGCTGGTGGCCAAGAGCTGCCGTGGCGGCGCAAAGGTGCGCTACATCTCCGCGCCGCTGCCGCATAGGCCGCCGGCCCTGCCGAAGGCGCCTGCGCCCCCGGCCGGCCCGCGCTATCTGGTCGCGGTCGACTGAGATATCCAGCCGCCCCCGCGGGGGCGGCCAGCGATCGCCCCTAGACCTTGATCGGCGGGGCGAGACGGATGTGCAGTTCCTTGAGCTGCTTTTCCAGCACCTCGGACGGCGCGTTCATCAGCAAGTCCTGGCCCTGCTGGTTCAGCGGGAAGGCGATGACCTCGCGGATGGCCGTCTGACCGGCCAACAGCATGACGATGCGGTCGATGCCGGGGGCCAGACCACCGTGCGGCGGGGCGCCGTGGCGGAAGGCGTTCAGCATGCCGCCGAACTCTTCCTCGACGACCTCGGGGCCGTAGCCGGCGATCTCGAAGGCCTTCAGCATCAGGTCGGGGCGGTGGTTCCGGATCGCGCCGGAGCACAGCTCGTAGCCGTTGCAAACGATGTCGTACTGGTAGGCCAGGATATCCAAGGGATCCTTGGTTTCCAGCGCTTCCAGTTCGCCCTGCGGCATCGAGAACGGGTTGTGCGAGAAGTCGACGTGGTTCGTCTCCTCGTTCATCTCGTACATCGGGAAGTCGACAATCCAGACGAACTCGAAGCGGGTCTCGTCGATCAGGTTCAGGTCCGTGCCGACCTTGGTCCGCGCCGAACCGGCGAACTTGTAGAAGACCTTGGGATCGCCAGCGACGAAGAAGGCCGCGTCGCCGCGACCAAGGCCGAGCTGGCTCATGACCGCGTCGGTGGCCTCTGCCCCCAGGTTCTTGGCGATCGGGCCGCCCCAGGCGCCCTGGTCTTCGCTCCAGAAGATGTAGCCGAGGCCAGGCTGGCCCTCGCCCTGCGCCCAGCTGTTCATGCGGTCACAGAAGGCGCGGCTGCCGCCCTTGGGCGCCGGGATCGCCCAGACGGCGTTCTTGGCGTCTTCCAGAATGCGGGCGAACAGGCCAAAGCCGCCGCCGCGGAAGCGCTCGGACACGTCCTGCATGACCAGCGGGTTGCGCAGGTCGGGCTTGTCGCTGCCGTACTTGGCGATCGATTCCCGGTACGGGATGCGCGGGAACGGGTACGGGGTGACGGTCTTGCCGTCGCCGAATTCAGTGAAGACGCCGTGCATCACCGGCTCGATGGCCGCGAACACGTCTTCTTGGGTGACGAAGCTCATCTCGACGTCGAGCTGGTAGAATTCCAGGCTGCGGTCGGCGCGCAGATCTTCGTCGCGGAAGCAGGGCGCGATCTGGAAGTAGCGGTCGAAGCCAGCGACCATCAGCAGTTGCTTGAACTGCTGGGGCGCCTGCGGCAGCGCATAGAACTTCGAGGGGTGCAGACGCGAGGGCACCAGGAAGTCGCGCGCGCCTTCCGGCGACGAGGCCGTCAGGATCGGCGTCTGATACTCCAGGAAGTCCTGGGCGATCATACGGTTGCGGATCGAATGGATGACCTTCGAGCGCAGCACGATGTTCTTGTGCAGGGTCTCGCGGCGCAGGTCGAGATAGCGGTGCTTCAGCCGCAGCTCTTCCGGATACTCCGGCTCGCCGAAGACCGGCAGCGGCAGCTCGGCGGCTTCCGACAGCACTTCGACGGTCCGCACGCGTACCTCGACCTCGCCGGTCGGCAGGTTGGCGTTCACGGTCTCGGGCGAGCGGGCCACGACGTCGCCGTCGATGCGGATCACGCTCTCAGCGCGTAGGCGCTCGACGGTCGCGAAACCAGGCGTCTCGGGGCTGATCACCAGCTGGGTCAGGCCGTAGTGGTCGCGCAGGTCGATGAAGACCAGGCCGCCGTGATCTCGCTTACGGTGGATCCACCCCGAGAGGCGGACGGTCTTACCCGTGTCGGCGGCGCGAAGAGCGCCCGCGGTATGGCTGCGGTAGGCGTGCATTTTGGAGTCGCAAACGGCTGAAAATGAGGCGCGGAAGACCGCATGCGGGGCCTGAAAAGTCAAGGTAAGCCGGCCCCTTCCCTCCCATAGCTCTACAAATCGCGTCGTGGCCGGGACAAGCCCGGCCACGACGTTCAATTTGCCTACTTCGCCGGGTCGACCAGCGCCTGATAGACCAGGGTCCGCGTCAGGCCGCTCAGATCCTCGCCGCCGGTTCCGCCATAGCGCTGGACCATGCCGACAAAGACCACGTCGTTGGTGGGATCTGCCCAGAACCAGGTGCCGGCCGCGCCGCCCCAGCTCATCGTGCCCTTGCCTTCCAGCGTCCCGGCCTTGCGCGGATCGTTGACCACCATGAAGTCGAGGCCGAAGCCGACCGACTGGTTGAAGCTGTTGCCCACCGATCCGTTTGAGGAAACCAGCGCCGCCTCGGGAATGACGTTGGTCCCCATCAGCTCGACGCTGGCCGGCGACAGGATGCGCACGCCGTCCAGTTCGCCGCCGTTGACGATCATCTGGGCGAAGCGAGCGTAGTCGGTGGTGGTCGAGACCAGGCCGCCGCCCCCCGACTCCAGGCCCGGCGCGGTGACGAAGGTCGCAATTGGCGACCCGAACAGGACCTTCGCCTCCTCGATCTTGCCGGTGTCCTGATTGGCGATATAGACCGCCGCCAGCCGCGAGGCCTTGGCCTGGCCGGTGCTGAAGGCGGTGTCGGTCATCTTCAGCGGCTTGAAGATGCGGCTGTCGAGAAACTGCCCCAGCGTCTGGCCCGAGAGCTTCTCGACGATGTGGCCCTGCAGGTCGACCGCGACCGAATAGCTCCACTGCTCGCCCGGCTGGTAGATCAGCGGAATGCCGGCGACCTTGGTGGTCATCTCCTGGAGGCTGGAAGACCCCAGCACCCGCTGCTCGCGGAACAGCTTGTCGACCGGATGCTTGTCGCCCAGGCCATAGCCGAAGCCGGCCGTGTGGCTCATCAGCTCGCGCATGGTCGGGGGACGTTTGGCGGCTTCCAGGATCGGCTGACCCTTGGCGTCGACGCCCTTCCAGACCTTCAGGTCCTTGAACTCCGGGATGAACTTGGTGACCGGGTCGTCGAGCTTCCACCTGCCCTCTTCGAACAGGATCATCATCGCCACGCCGGTGATCGGCTTGGTCATCGAATAGATGCGGAAGATCTCGTCCTTGGCCATCGGCTGGCCGGTCTCGAGGCTCGTCTTGCCGTAGGTGTTGAAGGCCACGACCTTGCCATGACGCGCCAGCAGGGTGGTCATCCCCGCCACCCGGCCGTCGGCCACCACCTTGGCCATCGCGCTGTCCAGCCGCTTCAAGCGCTGGCTGTCGAAGCCGACCGCCTCTGGACTGGCGGCCGGCGCCAGCGCCGCCGGCCTGGCCTGGGCGTGGGCCGCAGGCGCGGCCGTCAGGCCGATGGACACGGCCGCCAAGCCGCCCGCAAGCAAATGCATCCTGCGCGTCATACGCTTCCCCCGATCATTGTTCGGTGAAGCTTAGCGACGCCTCGGACACCCGCAAGGCGTCATCAACGCTACTTAGGCTTGAATCGCTTGCTGGTCGGGAAGCCCTTGGGCGCCAGCTTGCCGGCGGCGGCGCGTTTGGCCAGCCAGTCGCGCCATTCGCCCCAGACGCGGGTGCGGCCGGCCGAATCGATCCAGGTCGCGCCCTCTTCGGCCTTGAAGACAATCGCGTCGCGCAGCCCGCCCTCGCGATAGCTCTGCAGCTTGACGCCCTTGCCGCGCGGCATTTCCGGCAGCTCGGCCAAGGGGAAGATCAGCACCTTGCCGTTGTCGCCGACCACGCCCAGGTGATCGCCGGCTAGCGGCATGGCGAAGGCCGCGCCCTTGGCCCCGGCGTTGAGCACCTGCTTGCCGGCGCGGCGGAAGCTGATCGCCTCCTCCTCCGGCAGGATGAAGCCGTAGCCTTCCTTGGACGCGATCACCCGCTTGGTCCCCGGCTTGTGCGGGAACATGTCGATGATGTCGGTCTTGTCGTCGAGATCGAGCATCAGCCGCAGCGGCTCGCCGTGACCTCGCGCGCCCGGCAACTTGTCACAGCCGATGGTGAAGAACCGGCCGTCGGAGGCGAAGATCAGCAGCTTGTCGGTGGTTTCGGCCGGAACGATGAGTCCCAGCTTATCGCCCTCTTTGAACTTCAGTTCCGAGGGGTCTTCCACCTTGCCCTTGGCGGCGCGGATCCAGCCGCGCTCGGACAGGATGACGGTGATCGGCTCGCGCACGATCATCGCCTCGATGGCGGCGTCGGCGTCGACCACCGGAGCGGTGTCGAACAGCGAGCGGCGCTTGCCAAGCTTGGTGTCGGGGCCAAGGATCGCGCGCACGTCCTTCAGGCCCACGCCGACCAGTTTCCACTGGGCCGGTTCAGAGGCCAGCATCTTCAGCAGGCCGTCGCGTTCTTCGGCCAGTTCGGCGTGCTCGCGGCGGAGCTCCATCTCCTCCAGCTTGGCCAGTTGGCGCAGCCGGGTGTTGAGGATGGCGTCAGCCTGGATGTCGGAAAGCTCGAAAGCCTCGATCAGCTTGGCCTTGGGATCGTCCTCGTAACGGACGATGCGGATCACCTCGTCCAGATTGAGGAAGGCGATGACCAAGCCGTCCAGGATGTGCAGGCGCGCTTCGATCTTATCCAGACGGAAGCGGGCCCGGCGGACCAGCACTTCGCGACGGTGATCGAGGAACGCCCGCAGCGCCTGGCGCAGCCCCATGACACCCGGCGAACCGCGGGCGTCCAGCACGTTCATGTTGACCGGGAAACGTGTCTCCAGCGCCGAGAGCTTGAACAGGCTCTCCATCAGCACTTCGGGTTCGACGTTGCGGTTCTTGGGCTCGATGACCAGGCGCACGTCCTCGGCGCTCTCGTCACGCACGTCGCCCAGCAGCGGCGCCTTCTTGTTCTCGATCAGGTCGGCGAGCTGCTCGACCAGATCGGCCTTCTTCACCTGATACGGGATCTCGGTGATGACGATCTGATAGGTGCCGCGCCCGGTCTCTTCTTTCGACCACAGCGCCCGGACCCGGATGCCCCCACGCCCTGTGGCGTAGGTTTCCAGCATGCTCTCGCGCGGTTCGACAATGACGCCGCCGGTCGGGAAGTCAGGCCCCTGGACATGCTCCATCAGGCGAGCGGTGTCGGCGTTCGGGTCTTCCAGCAGCACCAGGCAGGCGTCGATCAGTTCGGCGGCGTTGTGCGGCGGGATCGAGGTCGCCATGCCCACGGCGATGCCGCTGGAGCCGTTGGCGAGCAGGTTGGGGAAGCCGGCCGGCAATACCACCGGCTCTTCGTCTTCGCCGTCATAGGTCGGGCGGAAGTCGACCGCGTTCTCGTCGATCCCGTCGAGCAGCAACTGGGCGGCGACCGTGAGCTTGCACTCGGTGTACCGCATGGCCGCGGCGTTATCGCCGTCGATATTGCCGAAGTTCCCCTGGCCGTCGATCAGCGGGTAACGCTGGGCGAAGTCCTGGGCCAGGCGCACCAAGGCCTCATAGACCGCGACGTCGCCATGCGGGTGATACTTACCGATCACATCGCCGACCACGCGGGCGCACTTCTTGGCCGAGCTGTTCGGATCCATACGCAGTTGGCGCATGGCGTACATCAGCCGCCGGTGAACGGGTTTCATCCCATCGCGGACGTCAGGCAGGGCGCGGCCGGTGATGGTGGACAACGCGTAGGCGAGATAGCGCCGAGACAGGGCCTCGGTCAGCGGCTCATCGATAATGCGGTCGCCGTCGCCGCTACCCGGCGGGGTGATGTGCTTGGTCATGTCGAATCAAACTCGGAGTTCAGTCCACTTCTAGCGGGCGCCGCAGCGGAAGTCGCCGCGACGCATGGACTCTCCGAGCGCCCGACGCAACTCCCCGGCGCCGAGCCGCGTCAGCAGGCCGCCGGCGAGCCTCACCCTAACGTCCGACCAGGGCCTCGTCGGGCATCTCGATGTCGATTTCGAGCGTCGAGACCTGGGCCCCGCGGTCGAGTTTGACGATGACCTTGTCCTGATCGATCGGGATGTGCTTGGCGATGACCGCAAGGATTTCCTTGTGGAGAATCGCCGCCAGATCCGACTGCCCCGCTTGCACCCGCTCGTGGGCCAACAGCAGTTGCAGCCGATCACGGGCGACCGGCGCCGAGCGGCTACGCGTGAAAAAATTCAGGAAGCTCATGCCACGGCCGCCTTTCGCCCGAACAGCCGGCGCATGAGGCTCTGTCGCTCAGGCGGCGTGTCCACCACGATATTCTCACCGAGCAACCGGCGCGCCGCGTCGATATAGGCGCGCCCCGCAGCCGAGGTCGGATTGTGCAGCGTCACCGGGGACCCGACGTTCGAGGCGCTGAGGACGTCAGGGCTCTCGCTGACGATGCCGAGCAGCGGGATCGCCAGGATCTCCAGGATGTCGTCCACCTTCATCATCTCGCCCCGCGCCGCCCGCGCGGCGTCGTAGCGGGTCAGCAGCAGGTGCTTCTCCAGCCGGCCGCCGTCCTCGGCGCGCTGCGTCTTGGAATCGAGCATACCGATGATCCGGTCGGAGTCCCGCACCGACGAAACCTCGGGGTTGGTGACCACCACCGCCAGGTCGGCGAACCGCATGGCCAGCAACGCGCCCTTCTCGATCCCGGCGGGGCTGTCGCAAACGATCCAGTCGAAGCGCTCGCGCAGTTCGCCGATCACCCGACCGACGCCCTCCTCGGTCAGGGCGTCTTTGTCGCGGGTCTGGGAGGCCGGCAGCAGATAGAGCGTCTCGACCCGCTTATCGCGGATCAGCGCCTGGGGCAGCTTGGCGTCGCCCTGAACCACATTGACGAGATCGAAGACGACACGTCGCTCGGCCCCCATCACCAGGTCCAGATTGCGCAGCCCGACATCGAAATCGACCACGACGACATTCTGGCCCGCCTGGGCCAGGGCCGCGCCGAGTGATGCGGAAGACGTGGTCTTTCCCACGCCCCCCTTGCCCGACGTGACGACCATTACCTTGGACATGCGAGACACACTTTCTTCACTGGCCTAATTTTGAGAACATTCAGTCGAGCGCCGTCAGGCGCAGCGCGCCGCGATCAGACATCACCTGGACGGGGCGGCCGTGCAGCGCCTCGCCCCAGTGTTCGGCCGTCCGGTACAGGCGGTCGACGCCGACCAGTTCGGCCTCCAGCCTGCGGCAGAAGATCCGCGCCGCCGCGCCGGTTCGAAGCCCGGCGATCGCCCGGCCGCGCAGCGAGCCGTAGATGTGGATCGAGCCCCCGGCGATCACCTCGGCGCCCGAGGAGACCGGACCAATGATCGTGACGTCGCCGTCCTCGAAAAGGACCGACTGGCCAGAGCGCACCGGCCGATCGATCAGCAGCGAGGGCGCGTTGGACGAAGTGACAGGCGCTGGCGAACGCTCCCCGCCCGCCGCCACAGGAGATGTTTCAGCCCAGGCCTCGAGCGTCTGCGCGCGCCCGTGCAGCGTCTTGGGCATGCGTTCCCAACGGGTCCCCGCCAAGAGCGCCGGATCGACGCCCTCGACCCCGATGAGCCTCAGCTCGCGCGCCTCAAGGCCCTCCAGCACGATGAACACCGCTTCCGGCCCGCCGGCCTCAAGGGTCTCGGCCAGGTTGGCGACGATGGGGCGATCGACAAAGAAGCCTGCCGCGCCGCGCATCTGCTGATCAAACGCCGCAAACCACGTCGCCATCGGAAACGCCGGGGTGACGACCAGGGCCATGAAGGTCCGGCCGCGGAGCGTGACGTGGGGCAATTCGAGCCCCTCCGGCATATCCGCAAGACGACTCTGTCGGGGGTCGAGCAAGTCCGCCATGAGCCGTGTGATCTCCGTCCAAATCCGGCCCGACGGAGCATCACCGCTCCCGGCGAGCTTTCGCCGCCGCGAGCCGCATGCACGGCCGGGTTTTTGATTGTCTGGCTGTTCGACTGGCGTTGCAGAACGCCCGGAGCGCAGCGCCGTGGCTGCATTCCGAATCGTGCTGCGAAAGAAGGCCGCGACCCAGCGTGTCGGACCTGTTCTTCCCGCGAACATAGGCCAATTTTGGACCGGTCAAGCTCGTGTTTTGAACGAAATCCCGCCGCTTTTGGGCCATCTTTGGCCCAACGGCGCTCGCTATCACGGATCGAAAATCACAAGCGCTGCGTGTCGGTCAGGCGCTCGACCATCCAGACCCGGGCTGGCGGCAACGGCCGGTTCAGCGGGCCGAACACGAACAGTTCAAGAAAGTGCGCGGTCAGATCCAGGCCAGCCAGCACATCGCCCGGCGACAGCCGGCTCTGGGACGACAGCATGAAGGGCGGCAACGGCAGCAGGCGGTCCTTGTAGGGCTCGCCCGCCGTGCGACAGACGGCCCGGCCGGTGCGGGGACTGACATAGATCAGATCGTCCCGCGAGCCGGTCGCCGCGCACTTGGAGAGATCAAGGCCAAAGCCGAGATCCTGCAACAGACCCGCTTCAAATCGCACGAACACCGCCGGCCAGACATCAGGCAAAGCCAGGGCCGCGGTCAGCGCCTCGAAGGCCAGGAAGGCGCCTGGATGGGGCTCGCGCTCCGGCAGGGCGGCGGCGACCACGGCGGCGGCGGCCGACAACCCGGCCAGCGCCATGGGATCATCGAACAGCGCGGCAGGCCCCTCGCCCACCGGCTCCAACGCCGCCGAGCCAAGCTGGTCCGAGACCCTGGCCCGGTACTGGACGATGGTGCGCGCGCCGGCCTGCAGGAACGGCTTCATGCGTCGAGACGCGCCGCCCGCGACGTGAGCCGCCCATTTGCCGTGGTGGGCGGTCAGCAGTTCAACGATCGCCCCGGTTTCCCCGTGAACGCGGGCCGACAGCACATAGGCGTCGTCCTCGAATTCCATCAGCTCCCCGCAGCGACCGCGCGCTCGAACAGCGGCGCCCAATCGGGCTCGACGGCCAGGCCGAAGGTCTCGGCGAGCACCTCGCCGATCTCCGGCGCGCTGAGGATACGCCGCTCCACCTTCCCATCCAGGGCGCGGATGGTCAGCCGGTTATGCAACAGGCTGTAACGGGCCTCCCGCGTCGTGCGCGCCGCCATCAGGTTTTGCCGGAAATGCGAGGTTGGATGGGTGGAGGTGAACCAGTTGGGCAGGTCGTAGTCCACGTCGAGCTGCACCTCGCGCGACAGCTGATAGACCGGCGTCCAGACCTCGCCCAGCAAGACCTGCAGCGCGATGTCCTCACCCTCCGGCACCAGACGGAAGGTCTCGTGCGGGGTCGGCTGGGGATCGATGATCCCGAACTTCAACGGCGCGGTCAGGACCAGGCCGCCAAAGCCGACATCGGCGTACCAAGGCTCCTCGTCGATGGTCACCCACAGGCCCATATGGGTGCGGGCGCGTGGCGGCGTCCCCGGCGGCAGGGTCCACTGCACGCGGGCGATCAGGCCCTCGACCTCGAAGCCGAGCGCCGTGAGCGCGCGCTTAAAGAGGAGGTTCTGCTCGTAGCAGTAGCCGCCTCGACCAGCTCCAATCAGCTTGGCGTCGACCACCGCCGGATCGAGGTCGACGCCCCGATCCAACAGGACGTCGATAGCCTCGAACGGGATGGCGGCCGGATGCAGGGCGTGCAGCGCCCGCAGCGTGTCCAGGGTCGGCGTGCGCGGCCCGTCGTAACCGATGCGGGCCAGGTAGGCGTCAAGGTCGATCATGCCGCCTACCTATGGCCTCAGACGTCGAAGTCCAGGCCCACGTCGCCGTAGAACTCGCGCTTGTCGGCCCAGCGCTCGTCGACCTTCACGTGCAGGAACAGGTGCACTGTGCGGTCGAGCAGCTCAGTCAGCTCTTCACGCGACTTCTGGCCGATCCATTTCAGGGTCTGGCCGTTCTTGCCCAGGATGATCGGGCGCTGGCTCTCGCGTTCCACATAGATCGTTTGCTCGATCCGCAGCGAACCGTCCTTGCGCTCTTCGAAGGCCGTGGTTTCGACGGCCGCGGCGTAGGGCAGTTCCTCGTGCACGCGCAGGAACAGCTTCTCGCGGGTGATCTCGGCGGCCAACAGGCGGGCCGGAAGGTCGGCCGTCTGCTCTGCCGGATAGAGCCAGGGGCTCTCGGGCATCAGGGCCGCGAGCCGGGCCTTCAGGTCGTCCACGCCCTGGCCGTCGGCGGCCGAGATCATGAACACCTCGGAATAGACGCCGGTCTCGAACAGGCGCTGGGCCAGGGCCAACAGCGTATCGCGGCGCATGCCGTCGATCTTGTTGAGCGCCAGGATCGCCTTCTTGCCGGACCGCTGGAGCCCTTCAACGATGGTGACGACGTCGATGGCCGAACGCTTGTCGGCGGACTTGGCGCCCGGCTCGCCGGCGGCCAGTTCGGCCACCGAGTCGACCAGGTGGACGATGTTGTCGGCCTCGTCAGCGCCGCCCCAGGCCGAGCGGACCATGGCGCGGTCCAGCCGGCGACGGGGCGAAAAGATGCCGGGGGTGTCGACCAGGATGATCTGGGCCTCACCGGCCATGGCCACGCCACGGACGGGGAAACGGGTGGTCTGGACCTTCTGGGTCACGATGGAGACCTTGGCCCCCACCAGACGGTTGGTCAGGGTCGACTTCCCCGCATTGGGGGCTCCGATGATCGCGGCGAAGCCGGCGCGGGTGGTCATAGAGGTCCTTCTCGTTTCAATAACATCGTTAGGGCCGCAGCCTTTTCGGCGTCCTGTCTGGACGGTCCTTGGGCAAGCTCCGGCTCGTAGTCGCCGACGGTCACCGAGACGGTGAACGACGGCGCATGGTCGGGTCCTTCGCGGCCGACGACCTTGTAGGCTGGCAAAGCCATACCACGTCCCTGCGCCCATTCCTGCAGCTGCGTCTTCGGGTCCTTGATCCGCGGCTCGTCCAGCATGGCGAACTCTTCGGTCCAGAACTCCAGGAAGAAGGCGCGGGCGGCCTCCAGCCCGTCGTCGACATAGAGCGCGCCGATCATCGCCTCGCAGGCGTCTCCGAGCACGGTGTCCTTGTCGCGGGCCCCGATCTTGGTGGCGCTGGCCGCCATGCGCAGGGCGTTGGGCAGGCCGATCCGCCGGGCGACGCGAGCGCAGGAATGGTAGTTCACCAACCCGGCCATCAACCGGCTCATCTCGCCTTCCCGTGCGTCGGGATTGAGCGCCATCAGCCGTTCGGCGGCGAGCAGGTTCAGCACCCGGTCGCCCAGGAACTCGAGCCGCTCATAGTGGCGGACCTTCAAGGCGCCGTCGCCCACGCTGGCGTGGGTCAGGGCCCGTTCCAGAAGCTCGCGGTCATGAAAGGTGTGGCCGATCCGGCCCTCAAGCTCGGCGACCGCGACTTCGCGCTTGTTCATTGAAGGACGTTGAAGAACCGGCTCGGACGCGCGTTCAGCACCCAAGTCCAGGGCTTGAACAGCGAGGCGCCGGGGTTCCAGGACAGCAGGATGATCTGCGCCTTGCCGACCAGGTTCTCGGCCGGCACGAAGCCGACGCCGATCTCGGCGGGCACGCGGCTGTCGAGGGAGTTGTCGCGGTTATCGCCCATGAAGAAGTAGTGGCCCTCGGGCACGACGAAGGTCGGGGTCTTATCGACCTCGCCGTCGGGACCGAAGTCATAGGTCAGGAACTGCTTCCCGTTCGGGAAGGTCTCTTTGTATTGCTCGACGGTGCGGGTGAAGCCGTAGCCCGAATCGATCATCACCGGCGGCAGGGCCTGGCGCGGGACTTCCTTCTCGTTGATCCACAGCCGGCCTTCGCGCATCTGCACGCGGTCGCCCGGCAGGCCGACGAGGCGCTTGATGTAGTCGGTGCGACCGTCACGCGGCAGCTTGAAGACGATGATGTCGCCCCGGTTCGGCACACGTTCCATGATCCGGCCGTCGAAGATCGGCGGGCTGAACGGGATCGAGTGACGCGAGTAGCCGTACGAATACTTGGAGACGATGATGTAGTCGCCTTCCAGCAGCGTCGGCTCCATCGAGGCCGACGGAATGGTGAAGGGCTGGAAGAACAGAACGCGCAGGAACAGCGCGATAAGCAGGGCGTAGGCGACCGTTTTCACGATCTCGACAAACTCGTTCACCGCACCGGACTTATCCGGGGATTCCGAGGTCTCTGCGCTGTCGGTCATCATGGATCCTGCGATTTGTCCCGAAGTAGCGGACAGTCTGCCTAGCTAGACGCTGCATACGTCCGGAGCAAGCACGCCACCCGTGAACTCTGTGTCATGGCCTGTAAAGGCGCTTATGCCGCAATGCGAGCAAGATCGAGGCCATGCGACGCTCGGTGCGATTGCGGCTCCGCTTGCAGGGTCTATGTACTGATCTGATGAACCGATCCGCCCTTCCCTGGCTGCACGTCCTGCTCGCCCTCGCGGTCGTGGCCGTGTGGGGCACCAACTTCGTCGTCATCCGAATCGGGCTGGATCATCTCCCGCCCCTGACCTTCGCGACGCTGCGCTTCACCTTCGCCTTACTGCCGGCGGTCTTCTTCCTGAAGAAGCCTGACGTCCCGTGGCGCAACCTGGCGGCCTACGGCGCCCTGATCGGCGCCGGGCAGTTCGGCCTGCTCTACATCGCCATGAGCGGCTTCATCTCGCCGGGCCTGGCCTCGCTGGTCGTGCAGACCCAGGTGTTCTTCACCATCGGCCTGGCCATGTGGCTGGCCAAGGAGCAGATCCGCAGCTTCCAGATGATCGCCCTGGCGCTGGCCGCTGTCGGCCTGGTGGTCATTGTGGCCCATACCGACGCCTCGGTGACGCCGCTGGGACTGGTGCTGGTGCTGTTCGCCGCGGCCAGTTGGGCCGGCGGCAACGCCTTCTCCAAGGCCGCCGGCAAGGTCAACATGCTGGCCTATGTCGTCTGGGCGAGCCTGTTCTCGGTCCCGCCGCTGCTGATCCTGGCCCTGGTCTTCGAGGGTCCGCAGGCGATGATCCAAGGCGTGCGCGCCGCCGACGCCGCCACCTGGTCGGCGGTGATCTGGCAATCGGTCGGCAACACCCTGTTCGGCTACGCCGCCTGGGGCTGGCTGCTTTCGCGCCACCCGGCGGCGGTGATCACCCCGATGGCCATGCTGGTACCGGTGTTCGGCATGGGCGCCTCGGCCATCTGGCTGGGCGAGAGCCTGCCCCCGTGGAAGCTGCTGGCGGCGGGCCTGGTCATGAGCGGGCTGGCGATCAACATCTTCTGGCCGGCCCTGGAACGGCGGTTCGCCCAGGCTTAGCTATAAGGCCGTTTCCTGGAGGACCGCCCATGCCGAGCCGCGCAGCCGTAGACGCCTTCACCGCCCAGGTGCTGAGCGGCGACCATGTCGGCGCCATCCGCGACTGGTACGCCCAAGACGCCTCGATGCAGGAAAACCAGGGCGAGCCCCGCGTCGGCCGCGACCTGCTGATGGCGGGCGAGGCCAAGACCCTGGCGCGGGTGAAGAGCGTGGAGACCGAGCTCCTGGCCCCGCCGATCATCGACGGCGACACCGTGGCGATCCGCTGGCGCTTCACCTTCGTGCCGCACGAGGGCGAGCCGCGATCCATGGAAGAGGTCACCTGGCAGACCTGGAGCGGCGACAAGGTCGATTGCGAGACCTTCTTCTACGACCCTAAGCAGATGGCCTCGTAGTCGTCGCCTACTCCGGCAGCGCCTCGATGATCACGAAGGCCTGGGCGTAGGGGTGATCGTCGGTGAGCGACAGGTGGATCACCGCCTTGTGGCCGGGCGGGGTCATCGCCTCCAGCCGCTTCAGCGCCCCGCCGGTCAGCGCCATGGTCGGCTGGCCCGAGCGCATATTGACCACGCCCATGTCGCGCCAGAAGACCCCGGCCCGCATGCCGGTGCCCAGGGCCTTGGCGCAGGCTTCCTTGGCCGCGAACCGCTTGGCGTAACTGGACGCCTTGTCCGGCTTGCGTTCCGAACGCGTGCGCTCGATCTCGGTGAAGATGCGGTGGGTGAAGCGCTCGCCAAAGCGCCCCAGGGTGTCGGCGACCCGGCGAATGTCCGACAGGTCCGAGCCGATCCCGATGATCACGCCGCTCTCCCGATCCGGGCTTCGTCCATCAGGGTGCGCATGCGCTGAATGGCCGGGGTCAACCCGACGAAGATCGCCTCGCCGATCAGGAAGTGACCGATGTTGAGCTCGGCGAGTTCCGGGATCGCGGCGACCGCCTTGACCGTCTCATAGTCGATGCCGTGACCGGCATGGACCTCAAGGCCTAGGCGCGCGGCCTCGGCCGCGGTGGCCTTCAGGGCGCCCAGCAGACGTTCGACCTCCGGCGAGCGTTCACGAACCGCGTCGCAATAGGCGCCGGTGTGCAATTCGACGACCTGCGCGCCCATGGCCTGGGAGGCCGCGGCCTGGGCGGGATCGGCGTCGATGAAGCAGGAGACCCGCACACCGGCGTCGACCAGCTTGCGAACCACTGGAGCAATGTGATTGTGGCCGCCGGCCACGTCGAGGCCGCCCTCGGTCGTGCGCTCTTCGCGCCGCTCGGGCACCAGGCAGGCCGCGTGCGGCAGATGCGCCAGCGCGATGGCCTCCATCTCCCGGGTGACCGCCATCTCGAAGTTCAACGGCCGGCCGCGCTTGCGGGTGATGACCGCCAGGGCCTCGATGTCGGCGTCGGAGATATGCCGGCGATCTTCGCGCAGGTGCGCGGTGATTCCATCGGCGCCCGCCGCGATGGCCAGTTCGGCTGCGCGCACCGGATCGGGATAACTTCCGCCACGCGCGTTCCGAATGGTCGCCACGTGGTCGATGTTCACGCCCAGGCGCAGCCGGCTCATCCGTGCAGTCTCCGGCTGCCGGGATCCTCGATCGGGATCGCGGCGAGTTCTGGCGGCAATTGATCGGCCGGATAGGCCGGCACGTCGAGGCGGGCCAGGGCCACGAACGGCGCGCCCGGATCAGCCCGGCCGCCGGAACGGTCGACGATGCAGGCCGCGACCACAACATTGCCGCCCGCCGCCTTGATCGCCTCGACGCATTCACGCGACGACAGCCCTGTGGAGACGATGTCCTCGACCATGGCGATCCGCGCGCCCGGCGGGATCGAGAAGGCCCGGCGCAGCTTGAACGAGCCGCCCTCGCGCTCGACATACATCGACGGCACGCCCAGATGCCGCGCGGTTTCGTAGCCTGGGATGATGCCGCCGACGGCCGGGGAGATGCACAGATCGACCTCGCCCACCGTCTCGACGATCTTGGCCGCCAGCGCCTTGCAGAGCCGCTCGGTGCGCTCCGGATACTGGAAGACCAGGTTCTTCTGCAGGAAGGTGCCGGAGTGCAGCCCGCTGGACAGCACGAAGTGTCCTTCGCGCAAAGCGCCCGAGGCGCGGAATTCTTCGAGGACGTCTTCGGTGTTCATAGTGGGCCTCCTGACTTGCGGATTACCCAACGCCTGCCAAGCTGTCACCGACCAATTCGTTTTGGGAGGACGAACCGGTGAAGCTGTTCCAGACCTATGACTCGCCCTTCCCGACCCGGGTGCGGCTGTTGCTCTACGCCAAGGGCATCGACGCCGAGATCATCCGGCCGCCGGGCTTCGGGGCTACGGCGGAGTCCAAGGCCGAGTATCTGAACGTCAATCCGATCGGCCGGGTGCCGGCCCTGGTGCTGGACGACGGCCGGGTGCTGCCGGAATCCGAGGTGATCTGCGAGTACCTCGAAGACGCCTATCCGACCCCGTCGCTGCGTCCGACCGATCCCTGGGAGCGGGCCAGGATGCGGCTGCTGTCGCGGATCTGCGACTTCTACGTGGTGATGGCCATGGTTCCGCTATTCAACTTCGCCGGCCGCTCGCGCCGTCATTGGGAGATGCAGGCCATCTATGACGCCTCTGGCAAGGTCGCCGAGGCCCTGGCCTATCTGGAGACCTTCATCGGGTCCGACGGCTACGCCGTGGGCGGCGCCCTGACCCAGGCCGACGGCGCCATCGCCCCGCAACTGGTCCTGGCCAGCGAGTGGATTCCAGCGCTGTTCGGAACGCCCGATCCGCTGGCCAGCCTGCCCAAACTCGCCGCCTACTGGGTCGCCATCCAGAAGGACCCCATCGCCAGCCGCCTGATCGAGGAGACCCGTGAGGCTATCGCTCAGCAGCAGGCCGCGGCGCGCGAAATGGCCAAGCAGGCCGTTTGATGATCGATCGCGGCCTGCGCCTCGCCACGCCGCGCCTGATCCTTCGCGCCTTCGAGCCGGCCGACGCTCAACGGCTGTTTGAGATCCAGTCCAACTGGAACGTCACCCGGATGCTGCGCCTGGCGCCCTGGCCCGCCACACTGGAGGCCATGAGCGAATGGGTGGACATCCACGGCCAGGAGTGGCGGGCCGGCGCGGCCTACCGCTTCGCCTGCGTGCTGGACGGCCGGGTCATCGGCTGCGCCGACATCGACGGGCTCGACGGAGGCGGCGGCGAGCTCGGCTACTTCTTCGATGAGGCCCATTGGGGAAAGGGCTTGGCCCGCGAGGCCGCCGGGGCGGTGCGCGACTTCGCCTTCGGCCATCTGGCGCTGGATCACCTGATCGCAGGCCATGCCGCCGAGAACCCGGCCTCGGGCAAGGTGCTGCAGGCGCTGGGCTTTCGCTATGTCGGCGAGACCACCAAGTTCTCCAAGCCGTATGGCCAGGACGTAGCCTATCGCCTGCTGCGCCTGAAGCAGGCCTGGCTCTAGACGGCGAAGGTCGTGAGATCCGGCGCCTGGCTGTTCCAGCCGCTGGCCCGCTCGAACGCCGCCGCCAGGGTGACGACGGAGGCCTCGTCCGCTGGCCCGCCCATGATCTGAAGGCCGGCGGGCAAGCCATTAGCCGTCAGGCCGCAGGGCGCGGTCGCGGCCGGCAGGTCCAGATAGTTTCCGGCGCGGGTCAGGCTGGAGAGCGGGGAAATCGTCTCGTCCACACCAGCGATGGGCGGGGCCTCGATGGGACAGGTCGGGCAGACCAGCGCCGAGTAGCCCGCCAGCCAGGCGTGAAACTCGGCTTGGTCCTCAACCCGCCTGGCGCGGGCGGCGACCAACTGCGCATCGGTGATGCCCCGGCCCATCCGAAAGCGACTGACGATCCACGGATCCATCTGATCGGCGTTCGCCTCGATGTGAGCCCCGCGCACGCGCCAGCCTTCGGCGGCCATCAGCACGCCGTTGGGTTCGAAATAGGCCGACAAGGGGCGCGGCGGCATGGCGGTCTCGATCTCCACACCCGCCTTGCGCAAAGCGTCGAGGGCCAAGCCGTAGAGCCGCGCGATCTGCGGCTCCATGTCGTCGATGGCTTCAGGCGCCAGCGCCGCANNNNCTTCCCCATCGGGCCCGGAGATGATCGCCAAGGCGCGCGCGGCCTCGGCGACGCTGCGGGCCAGGGTTCCCACCGTGTCGAGACTGGGCGCCAGGTCATGGACGCCCCGCAGACTGACCAGTCCCCGCCCTGGCTTCAGGCCGACCACGCCGCACACCCCGGCCGGGATGCGCACCGAGCCGCCGGTGTCGGTGCCCAGCGCCACGTCGCAGAGGCCCGCCGCCACCGCGACCGCCGATCCGCTGGACGAACCGCCAGGCGCGCGATGAACCTGGGCGTCCCACGGGTTCCATGGCTCCCCCACCGCTCGATTGGTGCCCCAGCCGCCATAGGCCAACTCCACGGTCTGGGTCTTGCCCACCGCCGCCCAACCGGCCTCCAGCAGCCGCTCGACGGCCGCGGCGTGGCGTGCGGGCGATGGATCCAGCGGCGAGCGCCCGCCGCCACCGGTCGGGACGCCGGCGAAATCGATCATATCCTTGACGGCAAAAGTCGGTCCCTGCCCGGCCGCCGGGTCGAAGACGGTGGTGAAGGCGTTCAGCCTGCCGCCATAGCGGTCAATCCGCGCCCTGGCCTGCGACGGGGTCACCAGGCCCAACTCCAATCCTTGGCGGTGGGACGGCAACCACCGTCAGCCCAGCCCTTCCAGGCCCGCCCGCGCACCACCTGCCCGGCGGCGACGCCGGTCGGCTCGCCGTCCGCCAGGACCAGCTTGCCGTTCACCAGCACATGGCTGACGCCGGTGGCGAACTGCTTGGGCTGCTCGTAGGTCCCCTTGTCGCCGATGGTCTTGGGATCAAACAACACCACGTCGGCGTGATAGCCGACCTTGAGCAGCCCCCGGTCCCTTAGCCCCAGGTTCTGGGCCGGAAACGCCGAGAGCCTGCGCACCGCGTCGGCCAGGCTGGTGGTCTTCTCCTCACGCACATACTTGCCGAGCACCCGGGCGAAGTTGCCATAAGCGCGCGGATGGGTGCTGGATTTCAGGAATACGCCCTCCGGCGCCTGGGCCGAAGCGTCGGAGCCGAAGCTCATCCAGGGCAGCGCCGTCTGGCGGGCGACGTTCTCCTCCGACATCAGGAAATAGACCACCTGCACGCGGCTGCCGTCCTCGATGACCAGGTCGATGGCCGCGTCCTCAGGACTGATCCCCCGCGCCTTGGCGACCTGCGCCAGGGTCTTGCCGGTCAGGTCCTTCATGGCCGGGTTCTTGAACCCGACCAGCAGGGTCCCCTCAGCCCCGGCATGGCGATAGAGGTTCTCGAAGGACGGCTTTTCCTGACGCATTTCGGCGATGACCTTGGCGCGGGTGTCCGGGTCCTTCATCCGGCCGATCCACTGCTCCACCCCGCCCGCCTGCACCCAGGGCGGCATGGCGGCGTCCAGACCCGTGGAGCCGGCGGTGTAGGTGTACATGTCGGCGGTGATGCGCTGGCCGCTGGCGCGGGCGGCCTCGATCCGGGCGATGGCGGGATCGAGCTTGGACCAGTTGGCGCGGCCAGCCTGTTTCAGGTGGTAGATCTCCGCGGGCGCGCCCGATAGGCGAGAGATCTCGATCAGTTCGTCGATGGCCTCCAGCAACCGGTCGGCTTCCGAGCGCATGTGGCTGATATAGATCCCGCCGCAGCGCCCAGCGTCGGTGGCCAGGGCGGTCAGCTCCGGCGTCTCGGCGTAGCTGGCTGGCGCGTAGATCAGCGATGAGCCGACCCCGAGCGCGCCATCCTCCATCGCCGCAACCACCAGCTTGCGCATGGCCAAGAGTTGCTCGGGCGTTGGATCGACATCGCCCTCGCCCAGCACGTGTTCACGTACGGTGGCCGCGCCCACGAACGAGGCCACGTTCACCGCCACGCCGCGCTTCTCCAGCCAGGCCAGGTACTGATCGAGCGTGGTCCATTCGATGGGATACTTGATGTCGCCCATTCGCTGGGTTTGCAGGCGTTTCATCTCCGGACTCAGCGGGCCCATCGAACTCCCCTCGCCCATGACCTCCAGCGTCACGCCCTGCTTCAGGTCCGAGAGGCCGCGCCCGTCGGCGATCAGGCTGTCGGTCGCCCAGGAGAGCATGTTGATGAAACCGGGCGAGACCGCCCTGCCCTTGGCGTCGATGGTGGTTCTGGCGGTTTCCGGCGCTCGCGGGCCGACATAGGCGATCCGGCCGTCCGCCACCGCCACGTCGCCCTTGAACGGCGCGCCCCCCGAACCGTCATAGATCTGGGCGTTGCGGATCACCACGTCATAGGCCGGCGGCGAGGCGGCGAGCGCCGCGGTCGAGGCCAGCAGGGCGGCGGTCAGGGCGAAGGCGGCGTGTCTGTGCATGACGCCATGTGAAGCGAGAATCCGCCGTCTGTCAGGCGAGAGTTTTTTCGTCCGCCCCTGGAACTTCGCCCCGAGGCTCCTCGTTTACTCCTTGATCGATGACGAAAGTCGGAGATCACGCCCGATCAAACACCAGCAGTGGAAATGATCGGACAAGAAGCCCGGCGAACGCTCCCACAATCCTGGTGAGAACGCCGGGCTTCGCTGTTTCTGGGCGCCGGCGGCGGGTCGCTATATCTGGCCGCCCGCGGAACGCGACCTTCCCCCGCCCGTTTCGCCGCTAAGGCCCGCCGCAGCGGCCGGCCATTTCCCTGGGAGTCTTCGCCATGAAAGTCAGCGATTGCATGACGCGTAACGTCAAGATGGCCGGCCCGACGCAAACCCTTCAGGAAGCCGCGCGGATGATGTTCGACCTCGACGCCGGCGTGCTGCCCGTCAGCGAGGGCGACCGGCTCGTCGGGATGATCACCGACCGCGACATCGCCGTCCGCGGCGTGGCCCAAGGCAAGGGTCCGGACGCCCGGGTCGGCGACGTCATGAGCAAGGAAGTTCGCTACTGCTACGACGACGAGGAAAGCGAGGCGGTGCTGCGCAACATGGGCGACATCCAGCTCCGCCGCCTTCCGGTCCTTAATCGCGACAAGCGCCTGATCGGCATCGTCTCGCTCGCCGATCTCGCCTCGGTCGGCCAGACCGCCCGCGCGGGCGAAGCGCTCGGCGGCATCGTCCGCCCCGGCGGCGAACACTCCCAGTCGATCCACTAGAAACAGCTCGCTCGCTTAGATCCTCCCCCGCTGGGGGAGGTGGCGCGCGAAGCGCGACGGAGGGGACTGCGGCGGGTGTCGAAGCCCCCTCCGTCAGCCAATCGGCTGACAGCTCCCCCAGCGGGGAGCATCTGACGGGGTGAGCCGCTAGCCCTTCGCCCGGTCCACGGTCTCGATGCTGGGATTGGCGCGCAGGGCCGCGGCGATATGGGTCAGGTGGCGGGCGTCCTTCACCTCGACGTCGAAATCCACGTCGAAGAAGTCCGATTGCCGCCGGTGCATGCGCAGATTGACGATATTGCCGCCAGCCTCGCCGATCACCGTGCAGGCCTGGCCCAGCACGCCCGGCGCATTCTTGATTGTGGCGCTCAGCTTGGACAGCGTGACGGTGTTGCGCTCGGCCTCGGGCGTCCATTGCAGGTCGCGCCAGAGTTCCTCGCGATCCTCGAAATCGGCCAGGGTCGCGCAGTCGATGGTGTGGATCGTCAGGCCCGTGCCGTCCGGCTCCAGGATGCCGACGATGCGGTCGCCCGGCACCGGGGTGCAGCAGGTTCCGAAGTTCAGCGAGACGCCGGGCGTCAGCCCGCCGCCGCGCACATAGAGCCTGGCCCCCTTGCCGCCTTCGATGCGGCGCGTGGCTGTAGCGGCGTCGCGGTCGGAGGCCTTCAGGCCGGGGAAGATCACGTCCAGCACCTGGGTCGGCGAGATGCGCCCACGGCCGACCGCCTCGAACAGGTCTTCCTCGGTGGCGACGGCGAAGCGTTCCAGCGACGGCTTCAGCAGCACGTCCTTGCGCGCCTTGCCGGCCCGCTCGAAGGTCTGGTCGACGGTGGCGAGGCCGAGCCGGATGAACTCTTCCTTCTCGGTCTGGCGGATGTGACGGCGGATCGCCGAGCGCGCCCGGCCGGTGACCGTCAGCGAGCGCCAGTCCGGCGGCACCACCGGCTTGGCGCCGCGGATCACCTCGACCACGTCGCCGTTCTGAAGAGCTGTCCGTAAGGGTTTGAGTTCGCCGTTGATTTTGACGCCGATGCAGGTGTCGCCAACGTCGGTGTGGACGGCATAGGCGAAGTCCAGCGGCATCCCCCCGCGCGGCAGGCTAACCAGCTTGCCCTTGGGCGTGAACACGAACACCTGGTCGAGATACATCTCGAGCTTGGCGTGCTCGACCAGTTCCTCGACGTCGCCGCCGTGCTCCAGCACCTGGACCAGGTGGCGCAGGTTGACCAGCGGGTCGCGGCCGCCCTCGGCGGCCTGGGCCTCGGCGTCGAAGCCGTAGGACTTGTCCTTGTAGCGCCAGTGAGCGGCCACGCCGTCCTCGGCGATCCGGTCCATGGTCTCGGTGCGGATCTGCATCTCGATGCGCATGCCGCGCGGGCCGACCACGGTGGTGTGGATCGAGCGGTAGTTGTTCCGCTTCGGCGTCGAGATGTAGTCCTTGAACCGCTCAGGCACGCTCGGCCAGGCCCGGTGGATGACGCCCAGCGCCTGATAGCAGTCGCTCTCGGAATCGACGATCACCCGGAAGGCGAAGATATCGGAGAGCTGGGAGAAGCCGATCGATTTGCGCTGCAGCTTGCGCCAGATCGAATAGGGGTTCTTCTCGCGCCCGAAGACCCTGGCCGACAGACCGGCGGCCTCCAGCCGGCTGGCGATTTCGCCAGACACCACCGCGACCGCCCCGCCCTGCTCGATCCGCAGGGCCTCGAGCCGGCGGCCGATGGCGTCGCGCGCCACCGGGTTCAGGTGCTCGAAGGCCAGCTCCTCCAGCTCCGAACAGATCCGGTGACAGCCGATGGAGCGCGCCAGCGGCGCATAGATGTCGAGGGTTTCGCGGGCGATCCGCTCACGCTTGGCGGGGCTCTTGATGTAGTGGAGCGTCCGCATGTTGTGCAGACGGTCGGCCAGCTTGACCATCAGGACGCGCACGTCCTTGGAGATGGCCAGGATGAACTTGCGAAGGTTCTCGGCCTGCTTGGTATGTTCGCTGTTGAGCTCGAGCTTGGTGAGCTTGGTCACGCCCTCGACCAGCTCGGTGATCTCGCCCCCGAACAAGGCGCGGATATCGTCCGGGGTGACCGGCGTATCCTCGATCACGTCATGCAGCAGGGCTGTGACGATGGTGGCGGTGTCCAACCGATAGTCGGTCAGGATCCCCGCCACCTCGATAGGATGGGCGAAGTATGGGTCGCCGGAAGCGCGCTTCTGACTGCCATGCATCCGCATGGCGTAGACATAGGCGCGGTTCAGGACCGCTTCGTCGGCGGTAGGGTCGTACGAGCGGACCTTTTCGATCAACTCGTACTGACGAAGCATCTTCGGACGCTTGACGACCGGCGCGTCCGTTCTGTCGGCGGGCGGTTCGGGCGCCGCCGTTAAGGTGAGAGGTTCTGGGCCTTCTGGGCTCAGTACCGCTCCTCCTGGCCGCCGTCGCGGTCGCTCTGCAGAGCGCGGACCAGCTCCAGCTCGCTCATCTGCATGTGGGTCGGATCGGCCAGCAGGGCGAGGGTTTCAGCCTCTTCCTCGGCTTCCGAGCGCTCGTCAACACGTTGCAGGGTCCCGATCAGGTTCTCCCGCAGCTCGTCGGCGTCGACCACGTCGTCGGCGATTTCACGCAGCGAAACGACCGGGTTTTTGTCGTTGTCGCGGTCGACCAGGAGCGGAGCGCCAGCGGAAATGGCGCGGGCGCGATGGGCCGCCAGCAGCACGAGGCTGAAGCGGTTGGGGACCTTCTCGACGCAATCTTCGACGGTGACGCGGGCCATGGAATCCTCAGAGGGGCGATAGAACCGAACAAAATAGAGGCTTTGCGCTCATTGTGCAACGCCGCAACGCGGGCTTATCGGCGTTCAGATGCCGCAGAGGCCGGCCTCATGCAGGATATCGCCTGGCGTTTCAAACACCGCGCTCGGTCGCTGGGCGCGCAGGATCTCTGGCGTCGCATAGCCCCAGGTGACCGCGCCGGTCGCCAGATGCGCCTTGCGGGCGGCCTCGATGTCGCGAACCTCGTCGCCCACGCAGAGCACGTCGGCCTCGGCCACGCCGGACTTGCGGATGACCGCGCGGAACTTCGCCGCCTTGCCGAACACCGAGGCGCCGCAGCCGTAGTGAGCGATCAGTCCGACCAGATCGGGGCCCAGAACCTGGCGGACCGTCGCCTCGGCGTTGGAACTGACCACGGCGATCTTCACGCCGCCGGCGTCCAGGCGGCGAAGCATGTCGCCCACGCCTGGGAACAGTTGAAGCGACGGCGCGGCCTCGGCGGCGAGCGCCCGGAAATGCGCCGCGATGAACGGCATCTTCCAGGTCGGCACGCCCAGGCGGCTGACGATCTCGCGGTTGGAGCACCCGCGCAGGGCCGCCATCTCAGCGAGATCGATCTGGCGGAAGCCGAAGCGTTTGGCGACGTCGTTGAGCACGCACGCAAACCACTGCGCGCTGTCGGCCAGCGTTCCGTCAAAATCGAAAATCAGAAGGCGGTAGCCCAAGAGAGCACCTGCATACCGACGATAGGGCGGCGGGGGCTATACCTTGAGATGTTCCCCGTCAACGGAGCACTCCCCAGGCGTGACTTCGCGTCGCGGCTGGCGCCCCTCATCGGCTCAGAGATCGGGCGGGAGCTGAACCGGCGTTGCATCGCGCCCGACGCTGGCCGTCCGCGCCAATTCGGCGGCGGTGCTCCCCAGCACCGGATGGCGCCACCCTGGGTCGATTTCAGCCAACGGCCCCATCACGAACAGCCGTTCATGGGCGCGGGGATGCGGCAAGGTGAGACGGGGGTCGTCCGACACCACCCGG
The DNA here is from genome assembly GCF_001429025.1 of Phenylobacterium sp. Root700. Classification (GTDB taxonomy): domain Bacteria; phylum Pseudomonadota; class Alphaproteobacteria; order Caulobacterales; family Caulobacteraceae; genus Phenylobacterium. The sequence continues at coordinate 387,487 of NZ_LMHT01000022.1, forward strand.
CCATAGGCGATGAGATCCAGATCCAAGGTTCGCGACGCGTTTGGCGCGCCCCTGGTCCGACCGAACTCGGCCTCGATCATGAACAACGTTCGGATTAGCTCATCGGGCGAAAGCTGAGCCTCGACAAGCACAACGCCGTTGCGATACTCCTGGGCATTCGGGTCCGGCCAGGCGGCGGAGCGCCACCAGGACGACCTTCTCAGCATGGGCAATCCCGCCTTCGCGAAACGAGCGAGCGCCGCCTCAAGAAGGGCTTCGGACGAACCAAAGTCGCCGGCCATATTGCCGCCAAGGGCGACGATGACCGCATCGTCCGAATTCATGCCCAACGCCCTATTTCCAGGATTTTCGAACCCATGACCTTCTACCCCACCGACAGGCTCGCGCTCTTCATCGACGGAGCGAACCTGTACTCGGCCGCCAAGGGTCTGGGCTTCGATATAGACTATCGCAAGCTGCTGGAAGAGTTCCGCCAGCGGGGCGTCCTGGTTCGAGCCTATTACTACACCGCCCTGGTCGAGGATCAGGAATATTCGCCGATCCGCCCGCTGGTGGACTGGTTGGATTACAATGGCTTCCGGCTGGTGACTAAGCCGGCGCGCGAGTACACCGACGCTCAGGGCCGCAAGCGCTGGCGCGGTGACATGGACGTCGAGATCGCCGTCGACATGCTGGAGATGGCGGCGCACGCCGACCACCTGGTGCTGTTCTCCGGCGACGGGGACTTCCGCGTCCTGGTCGAGGCCGTGCAGCGCCGCGGCGCGCGGGTGACCGTCGTCTCGACGGTCAAATCACAACCCCCGATGGCGTCCGACGACCTGCGCCGGCAGGCTGACAGCTTCGTGGACCTGGCCGACCTGGCCGACATCATCGGCCGGCCCTCGCGTCTGCCGCGCTTCATCCAGGAAAGCCGTGTGGCCCGCGAGAGCGACGCCGATCACGACGCCGACGCCGAGGCCTGATGTCTGTCGAGCTATGGGGCGCAGAGCCGCCCCGCGACTGCCCTCTCTGCCCCCGGCTCGTGGCTTACCGCGAAACCAACCGCGCCCAGAACCCCGACTGGTGGAACGGCCCGGCCCCATCCTTCGGCGACGCCGAGGGCCGCCTGCTGATCGCGGGCTTGGCGCCTGGCCGCACCGGGGCCAACCGCACCGGCCGACCCTTCACCGGCGATCACGCCGGCTGGATGCTCTACGACACCTTGACCAAGACCGGCTTCGCCAACGGCAAGTTCGACGCCCGCATCGATGACGGCCTTGAGTTGACCGACTGCATGATCACCAACGCCGTGCGTTGCGCCCCACCTGGCAACAAGCCTGAGACCAGCGAAGAGAACACCTGCCGCCCGTTCCTGACCGCGCGACTGGCGGCGATGCCGAATTTGAAGGTGATCGTCACCCTGGGCGACGTCTCGCGCCGCAACGTGCTCAAGGCCCTTGGCCTGAAGGCTTCGGCGGGCATTCCCGGCCACGGGACCGAGTTCCAAGCAGGCCCCTACGTGGTGCTGAACAGCTACCACTGCTCACGGCTCAACACGAACACCGGCCGGCTGACGGCGGAGATGTTCGAGGCGGTGTTCCGGCGCGCGCGAGAACTCGTGGGCGTCTAAACAGCGCGCGCACCCGCCTATCGGCGGTTGAAGTGCTTTTATTCAGGATAGCGAATCCGCGACGTCGACTTCGCGCAACCTTCACCATCTAGGCGAGCGCGACCGGGCGTGCCTGACAGGCGATTGGCGCGCCCTTTTGCAGTCTGCTCAAGGGATTCGACAATATGCGTAAAGTTCTGCTGGCCAGCGCCATGGCGCTGGCCGTTTCGACCTTCGCCGGCGCCGCCGATGCCGCGGTCAATATTCTGTACCGCGTCGACCACACGAACGGCGTCGACTACGTCGCCCAGGCCCTGAACAACGGGGCCTACAACGTGACCACCACGTCCGGTGATCTCAGCGGCTACAACCTCTCGTTCTACGACATCGTCGTCTATCTGAATCAGGACTCAAACGTTCCTGGCGGCGATGTTGGACGCCTCGACAGCTACATCAACAGCGGCGGCAAGCTGATCTTCAACACCTGGCAGGCCGGCCATCCGAGCCTCGGCGGCGACTACGGCGGAAAGAACAACAACGACACGTTGAACGTCGGCGCCGTGTTCGACGCCGGCATCGGATCGCCTCTGTCCATCACCAAGGCCGGCGAATGGGACACGTTCAGCAGCAGCCTCATCCCGACCTCTGCGACGATCGCGGCGACCTACGGCGACGGGACGGCCGCAATTCTGCTGGGCAACGGCGGGCGCACCATCTGGAACGGCTTCCTCAACGACTCGGTCGCTTCCAGCCAGCTCTATGGCAACCAGCTCAGCTACCTGGCGGGCGCGATCTCGGCCGTGCCGGAACCGGCCACCTGGGCGATGATGATCACCGGCTTCGGCCTCGCCGGCTCAGCCCTGCGTCGCCGCAGAGACGGTCTGGCGCTCGCGGCCTGATCACCCGGCCCGAGGGGACGCCTCGCGCGGCCCCTCAGCTACCGGCTCCAGTACAGATACCGCCAGGCGCGCTCGAACCCGACGCCGCGATAGAGCGACCTCGCGCCGGCGTTGCTTTCCTCGACCTGCAGGAACACCCGCTCGATCCCGCGCGCTTGAGCAGCCGCGCCCAGGCCGGCCAGGACCCGCCCGGCAAGCCCCTCCCCGCGCCTGGCCTTGTCGGTGCGCATGCCGTGCACGCTGGCCCAGCCATGCCCGAAGGCGGCCACGCCCACCGCGATGGTGCGACCTCCGTCGCTGACCCCGCCATAGACGGCGTCAGGGGACCTGGAGAGCGCGGCGACCCGATTGGCGCCGTCGGCGGGATCGAAACCCTCGCTGGTGAACACCGCCGCCCAACCGGGGCTTGGCGCGCCCTCGACCGGGGCCGGTTCGCCGCGCGCACCTGCGATCATGCCCAAGGCCCCGCCGGTCTTCACCAGGGTCGGTTGTTCAGACACATAGCCGCGGCGCGTAAGCTCGACGCGGACGTCTTCCAGACCCGGAGCATCGGCGATCCTGAACGCCGGCTTCAGGCCTCGCGCGGCGTAGGCCGCTTCGATCTCGTCCAGAACCGCAACATCGCAGGCCAAGTCATGGCGCAGAGGAACCGCGCTGCTGGCGCGCCGGATCGTGCCGGGGTCCAGCGTGACCAGCCAATCGCCGATCTCCAGCACCTCATGCGGCGTGACGGCGGCTGCCGTGGCGCGTTCGATAGCTTCGACGTCGACGGCCGTGGCCACGCCTAGCCCTTGTCGCGGAGCAGCCGGGCCTTGTCGCGGGCCCAGTCGCGGTCGGCGGTGGCCTCGCGCTTGTCGTGCAGCTTCTTGCCCTTGGCGAGCGCGATCTCGAGCTTGGCCAGGCCCTTCTCGTTCCAATAGAGCTTGGTCGGGATGATCGTGCGGCCGTCGCGCTGGACCGCGCCGATCAGCTTGTCGAGCTGCTTGCGGTGCAGCAGCAGCTTCCGGTGCCGACGCGGCTCGTGGTTGAAGCGGTTGGCCTGGGCGAAGGGCGGGATGTCGGCGTTGATCAACACCACCTCGTTCCCCTCGATCGAGGCGTAGGACTCGGCGATGTTGGCGCGGCCGACCCGCAGCGATTTGACTTCCGAACCGGTCAGCATGATGCCGGCCTCGAAGGTGTCTTCGAGGAAGTAGTCGAACCGCGCGCGGCGGTTTTCGGCGATCAGCTTGCCAACCATCAAATGACGCCAGCGTCTCTCATGCCGGCCAACACTTCGGCGCGCGAGGCCTCGGAGGCCGCCACGATGGGCAGGCGCACATCTTCCAGGCAGAGGCCCAGGTGCGCCATGGCGAACTTGGTCGGCGAGGGCGAGGCGTCGGTGAACAGCGCCTTGTGCAGGCGGATCAGCCGGTCCTGCCAATAGAGCGCGGTCTTCCAGTCATCGCCCATGACGGCGTTGTAGAAAGTGGCGCAAAGGTCGGGCGCGACGTTCGAGGTCACCGAGATGCAGCCATGGCCGCCGTGAGCCATGTAGCCCAGGGCCGTCAGGTCGTCGCCCGACAGCATCACCCAGTCGTCGCCGCACAGCAGGCGCTGCATGGTCGCGCGGGTCATGTCGCCGGTGGCGTCCTTGATCCCGACGACGTTCGGCAGCTTGGACAGGCGCCCCAGGGTCTCGTTGGAGATGTCGATCGCCGTGCGCGAGGGCACGTTGTAGACCAGCACCGGCAGCTGAACGGCCTCGTTGATCGCCGCGTAGTGAGCGTAGAGGCCCTCCTGGCTGGGGCGATTGTAGTAGGGCGTCACCACCAGGGCGGCGTCGGCGCCGACCGCCTTGGCGTGCTTCACGAGCTCGATGGCCTCGTCGGTCGCGTTGGAGCCGGCGCCAGCGATCACCGGCACGCGGCCGGCGGCGGTCTTCACCGTCAGCTCGACGACGCGGCGATGCTCGTCATGCGACAGGGTCGCGGTCTCGCCGGTGGTGCCGACGGGCACGAGGCCGTGGACGCCGCCGGCGATCTGGCGCTCGACGAGGGCCACCAAGGCGTGCTCATCCACCGCGCCGTCGCGGAAAGGGGTCACCAGGGCCGGCATCACGCCCTTGAACAAAGGATCTGACATGGTCTGCAAAAAGCCGTGAAAGCGAGGCGAGTTGTTGCGGCCTCAAGATTTGGCCGGACAATATGGCGGGGCGACCCCGCGCCGCAACATATCTTCCGTATTCCGAGAAACCTGGAGTTCGACACCTTGGCTTTCAAGGCCCGCAAAGCGTTCCTGACAACGACTTCCATCGTTCTGCTGGCCACGGTCGCCCAGGCCCAGCAGGCGCCGACTCAGGCGCCGTCGCCGCAGGATCGGCCGCCCTACGAGGGTCCGCGCCCTATCGAGCTCACCCAGACGCCGCAATCGGCCTATCGCCAGACGCCCGCTCAGACCGATGTCGCCACCCTGAATTCGGCATTGGCGTCGGCCAAACGCGGCGATGTGACCGGCGCACGCACCGCGATCGCGATGCTGAACGACCCGATCGCCAAGAAAATCGCCACCTGGGCGCTGGCCGACTCGGCCGGTGATTCGCTGTCGTTCTTCGAAATCGACCAGGCGCGGCGCGATCTGGCCGGATGGCCAAGAGCCGCCCGCCGCCAGCTGGCCGCCGAAAAGCTGCTCGAAACGTCGGGGCAAAGCCCGCAGCAGATCATCCAATGGTTCGGCGGCGCGGAGCCGCAGACCGCCGAGGGCGCGATGGCCCTGGCCTCGGCCTATCAGGCCACGGGCAAGTCCCGGGAAGCCGCCGATCTCATCCGCCGGGTCTGGCGCGACAACCTGTTCGAAGTCGGTCCGCAGAGGACCATGCTGGCCCGCTTCGGCGGGATGCTGACCCCGGAAGACCACGTCCGCCGCGCCGACATCCTGCTCTACGGAGCTCAAGGGCCGGCCGCGCGGGACATCCTGGTGCTGCTGCCGCCCGACCAGCTTCAACTCGCCCAGGTCCGAATGGCGCTGCGGTCGGGCGCCGGGAACGCCAACGACCTGATGGCCGCCCTGCCCGGCAACCTGATCAACGATCCGGGGATCGCGTTCGAACGCGCCAGCTACTACCGCAAGCGGAACCTGGAGAACCTCGCCCTGGCCAATGTCGCGAACTTCCCGCGCGACCTGGCTCACGGCGACATGGCCACCCGGATCTGGGACGAACGCTACCGCCTGGTCCTCTACGCCCTGCGCAACGGCGACTCGGCCGGCGCATATGCGGCGGCGGCCAACAGCGGCCTGACCTCCGGCGCGCCTGGCGCCGACGCCGAGTTTTACGCCGGCTGGATCGCCCTGACCCGGCTGAAGAACCCGACCCAGGCCAATATCCACTTCGCCAATGTGGAAAAGATCGGCCAATCGCCGATCACGCGCGGCCGAGCCTTCTACTGGCTGGGACGCACGGCCGAGGCGCGCGGCGACCGGGCCGCCGCCCAGCGATTCTATGGGGCCGGAGCCAAGTACAACACCACCTTCTACGGCCAGCTGGCCGCCGAGAAGGTGGACGGCGGGCGCCTGGTCCTCGGGGCCGACCCGGTCATCACCCAGGCCGATCGCGCCCGTTTCGAGGCCCGCGATACGGTCCGGGCCGCACGGCTGCTGAACGACATCGGCAATCGCGATCTCTTCCGCACCTTCGTGCTGGCGCTGGACGATATCCTGCCCACGGTCGAGGAACAGGCCATGCTGGTCGACCTGGCCCGCGGCTATGGCGACCAGGACACCTCGATGAAGGTCGTCCGCACCGCGGCCCAGCGCGGCTTCATCCTGCCCGAGCGCGGCTATCCGCTGCGCACGCCGCCGCCAGTGATGGGCGCGCCCGATCCCGCCCTGACCCTGGGCATCACCCGGCAGGAAAGCGGATTCGATCCGATGGCGCGGTCCGGCGCCGACGCGCGCGGCATGATGCAGTTGCTGCCGGCCACCGCCGCCAGCGAAGCGAGGCGCCTGGGCATGAGCTTCGAGACCTCGATGCTCTACCAGCCGGACTTCAACATGCAGCTTGGCCAGGCCTTCCTGGGCCGACAGATCAACAATTTCTCCGGTTCGTACCCGATGGCCATCGCCGCCTACAACGCCGGGCCCGGACGGCCGCCGCAATGGATCACCTTCTGCGGCGACCCGCGCGGCGCGGCCACTGATCCGATCGACTTCATCGAGTGCATCCCGTTCTCCGAGACGCGCAACTACGTGATGCGGGTCATGGAAGGCATGCAGGTCTATCGCGCTCGCTTGAGCAACGGCTCTGCGCCCATCACCCTCAGCGCCGACCTGAAGCGCGGCGGCTACACCTATGCTGGGCCGACAACGACCACGTCTCAGCCGCTGCCTATCGGCGGCAGCAACGCGCCGATCCCCAATCCCTAGAGACGCTCGCTCCACCACCGCTCGATCAACGGAGCGATCAGCTCGGTCTCCTCATAGAGGTGGTCGTCTCCGGGGATTTCGCGGATCGTCGCCTGCTCATGGCCCATGACCACCGCCGCAAGGTCGTCGTGGGATCCATTGTAGTCGGCGGTCTGCTGAATCAGCAGGGTCGGGACTTCGGCCAGGTGCGCCGACAGCAACGGGACCAGGCCCTGAGCCTCGAACCGTTTCAGCGGCGTGGCGATGAACACGGCGGCGCGCGGCGCCAGGCCGTAGTCGCGGCGAGCGATCATCGCGACCAGGGTCCCGATAGACTTGGCGATGACCAGATCGGCCCCTATCGCCGCGACCGCCTCAGCCTCGGGCCGCACATCGGGGTTGGCGATGTCCTCATGGCTCCAGAAGCCATAAGGTCGCAGGGTCACGACGTCTTGCCCGAGCCGCAGACGGTCGGTCAGGTCCTGCATCTGCTTGAATGTCGAAGGCTTGCGTCCAGGGAGGGCGAGCAGTTTCACCGCCCGGCCCCGGATCGCGCCTAGTCCACCACTAGGCCGTACATCAGGCCGTCGAGGGTGACCTCGATCAGTTCCTCGGTGGGGGCCCAGCCGAAGTTCGGACGATTGACCATCAGCGCGACCACGCCGTGGCACGACGCCCAGAGCGCCTGGGCCGCGGAATCGGCGCTGCCGGTCCGCAGACGGCCCTGCGCAGCGATCTCGCGCACGACGTCTGAGAAGATCTCGTAGCACTGCGCGCCAAGGTCGGCGGTGGTCATCTCGTCCTGCATCACCGCGGTGATGTGGCGAACATTGGAGAACACCAGCTCATAGGCGTTGGGATGGTCGAGGCCCCAGCGCATATAGCTTTCCAGCATCAGCTTGACGCGATTAGCCGCATCCATCGGCATGGACGCTATCTCGGCGTTGCGCTCGAGAAGCTGGCGGATCGTGCCCTGGCAGATCTCCAGCAGGATGCAGCTCTTGTCGGGGAAGTGCATGTAAAGCGCGGTGGACGACACCCCCACCTCGTCGGCGATCTTGCGGATCGTCGCGCCGTCATAGCCCTCGGCCACGAAGATGCGCTCGGCGGCTTCGAGAATTTCCGCCCGACGCAGATGCCCGTCGCCCTTGGGCTTGCGAGCTGATCGCCTCGTGGTGACTGAAGTGGTCACGGGTTTCCTTCCGAGTCCGTACTATGGCGAACGGAAACCAAAACCACGGCCGTGGCAAGCCCGCGCGCAATAAAGTGAGGCAATTCCGAGACTAAGGCCATGACCTTAGGTCACTACCAGCGTTTTCTTGACGCAGGCGCCAGCTTGGGCGCCAAACTGCGGTGTCGGGGGACGCAAAGTTGAACGGAGCGGCTATGAGATTGCCCGACGACCAACTGCAGCGCCTGGCGCTGCACAGCGCCTTTGGCCTCCATCTGATCGCCAAATGGATGGCTGGGCGCACTGATGTCGACCCCGAGATCCGCGACCGGTTGAGCGTGCACATCGCCGCGCTCGACGGCGTCCTGTTGGCCAACGGTCACGACTGGATTCGCGACGAAATCGAGGGCACCGAGGCGGCTCTGCAGGGCCGCTGATCTCGCCGGGGGCTGGACCTCGGCGCGCCGAACCGGCTAGTCGGTGGCCATGAGCACGCCTGCCCCCGTTGTCGCGGACCTTCCCGGCGCCATGCGCACCACCGGATGGGCCGATTACGCCCTGCTGGACTCCGGCGGCGGCCGTAAGCTGGAACGCTACGGCCCCTATACGGTCGTGCGCCCCGAGCCGCAGGCCATGTGGACCCCGCGCCTGCCCGACAGCGCCTGGGAGCAGGCCGACGCGGTCTTCAATCCCAGCGACGAGGAAGACGCCGGCAACTGGCGTTTCAAGGGCAAGCCGCAGGAAAGCTGGCCGATGGCCTGGGGCGAAGCGAAGTTCCACGCCCGGTTCACCGCCTTCCGCCACCTGGCCTTCTTCCCCGAGCAGGCCGCCAACTGGGCCTGGCTGGATGAGCGGCTGCGCGCCGCGCACGGCCAGCCGCGCGTGCTGAACCTGTTCGGTTACACCGGCGTCGCCAGCCTGGTCTGCGCGGCGGCCGGCGCCCATGTCACCCATGTCGACGCCTCCAAGAAGGCCATCGGCTGGGCCCGCGAGAACGCCGCCCTCTCAGGGCTGGAGGACAGGCCGATCCGCTGGATCTGCGAGGACGCCCGCCGCTATGTGCAGCGCGAGGTGCGCCGTGGCTCGCGCTACGACGGCATCATCCTCGATCCGCCCAAATACGGCCGCGGCCCCGACGGCGAGGTCTGGCGACTGTTCGAAAACCTGCCGGAACTCGCGGCCCTATGTTCCGAACTTCTTTCGGAAAACGCCTCATTCCTGCTGCTCAACGCCTATGCCGAACGAATCTCGGGGGCGGCGCTGTCGTCGCTGCTGGCCTCGAACCTCGAAGATCGCGGCGGGAGCATCGACTGGGGCGAGCTGACCCTGGTCGAAGATAAACAGGACCGCCAGATCGGCATGTCCTTCTATGGCCGGTGGGCGTCATGAGCCGCGCCGTCACCTCGCTGACCAACCCGACCGTCAAGGCGGTCCGCGCCCTGCACCTGCGCAAGGAGCGCGAGGAAACCGGGCTGTTCGTGGCCGAAGGCCTCAAGATCGTCACCGACGCGGTCGAGCTGGGCCACGCGCCGCGCATCTTGATGTACGGGCAGGACGCGCAAAGCCACCCCCTGCTCCGCCGCGCCATCGAGGCCACCGGCGCCGCGCACGGCGAGGTGCTCGAAGTCACCCACGACATCCTGGCCAAGGTGTCCCGCCGCGATAATCCCCAAGCGGTGGTGGGCGTCTTCGCCCAGGTCTTCACGCCGCTCGCTGATCTGAAGCCGGAGGCGGCCCCCTGCTTCGTCGCCCTGCACCGGGTCCGCGATCCGGGCAATCTGGGCACCATCGTGCGCACCGCCGACGCCGCCGGCTGCGGCGCGGTGATCCTTGTCGGCGAATGCTGCGATCCGTTCTCGGTCGAGGCCGTACGCGCCACCATGGGCTCGATCTTCGCCGTCCCCATCGTGCGCGCCACCGAGGCGGAGTTCGCCGAATGGCGCTCGTCATGGCCCGGTTCGGTCGTCGGCACCCTACTGACCGCCGAGGTCGACCATCGTCAGGCGACCTACGCCAAGCCGGCCCTGGTGCTGATGGGTAACGAGCAACAGGGCCTGACCCCGGACATGGCCGCGCTCTGCGACGTCAACGTCAAGATTCCCATGCGCGGCCGCGCCGACAGCCTGAACCTGTCGGTCGCCACCGGCATCATGATCTACGCCGCGACTTAGGCTTCTTCTCTCCCCCGCCGGGAAGAGGAACCCTAGGTCCCGCGCGGCTTGGCGCGGGCGGTGGGGGCGGTGTTGGCCGGGTCCTCGGGCCAGACGTGCTTGGGATAGCGACCTCGCATGTCCGAGCGAACGTCCTTCCACGACCCGCCCCAGAACCCTGGCAGGTCCTTGGTGGTCTGGATCGGGCGGTGCCCCGGCGACAGCAGCGACAGGGTCAGCGGCACGCCGGCGACACGCGGGTGCTCGGTCAGGCCAAACACCTCCTGCACGCGCACGTCCACCCGCGGCCCGCCCTCGGCGGCGTAGTCGATGGTGAAGCTGTTGCCAGTCGGCGCGGTCCAGCGGGCCGGGGCGGTCGATTCCAACCGTCGTTGCTGTTCCCAGGGCACCAACGCGCGAACGGCGCCGTCCAGTGCGTCGGGCCTCAGGGCCGCGAGCGACCTCACCCCTGCGAGCAACGGCGTCAGCCAGTCGTCCACGGTGTCGATCAGGGCGGCGTCGGAGAGATCGGGCCAGTCGGCGCCCTGCGCCCGCAGGAAGGCGCCGCGCTGGCGGAACGACTTGGCCGCGTCGCCCCAGGGCAGTTTGGCCAAGCCCTCGGTTCGGACGCGCCCGGCCAGGGCCGAGGCGATCATCGCCGGATCGGGGTTCTCATCGATCTCCTCACGGATGGTGATCCGTCCGAGCCGGGTCAGGCGCTTGCCGCGCAGACGGCCGCCGCCGCTTTCGTCCAGGCGATTTTCCACCTCGAGCTGACCGGCGAAGGCCCGCACCAACTCGGTCTCGTCCAGCGGCGCGGCCAGCAGGATGCGGTCACGGCGATCGCCGCCGCCGAGTTCGGCGATGGCCAGCCATTTCTCTCGCGCCAAAGCGTCGGTCGGCTCGACGAAGGCGCCGCGGCCGGTGACCAACTGGAACTCGCCCGACCCGCCACGCGCCTTGGCGATGCGTTCGGGATAGGCGAAGGCGAGCAGCAGCCCGTCGTCCAACGGCTCGCCCCGGCCAGGCTTGCCGGCTAGGCCCGCCCAACGCTCGGCCAGGGTTCGGGCGTCTCGCGCCCGGGTCGAGCGATCACGCTGGAAGCCTTCCAGACGGTGGCGCAGGTCGGCGTCGCGCCCCCCGAGGTTTCGCTCGGTCACCAGGGCGGCGATCTGCGCCGCGCGCGGGGCCTGGCCCGTTGCGGCCGCCTTCAGCACCATATGGGCCAGGCGCGGGGCCAGTGGGAACTCGCTCAGCGCCTCGCCGTGCGCGGTCAGAACCCCGTCCTCGGTCAGCGCCTCAAGGCGTCGCAGCAGGCTCCGCGCCTCGCTAAAGGCCGCGCTGGGCGGTGGATCGAGGAAGGCCAGGTCTGCGGCGTCCTTCGCGCCCCAGCGGGCGAGATCGAGCGCCAGGCCCGAAAGATCGGCGTCCAGGATCTCAGGATCGGCGAAGGCCGGCAGGGCGCGGGTCTCGGCCTCGTCCCATAGGCGATAGGCGACGCCCGGCTCGGTGCGCCCGGCCCGGCCGCGACGCTGGTCGGCGGCCGCGCGACTGACACGGATAGTGGCCAGCCGCGTCAGGCCGCTGGCCGGATCGAACCTTGGAACCCGCGCGACGCCCGAATCGATCACCACGCGGACGCCCTCGATGGTCAGGCTGGTCTCGGCGATGGAGGTGGCCAGCACCACCTTGCGGACACCGGGCGGCGCCGGAGAGATCGCGCGGTCCTGTTCGGCCGGATCCAGCGCGCCATAGAGCGGCGCGATCCGAACGTCGGGACGCCGCACGCGCTCGGCCAGCAACTCGGCGGTGCGGCGGATCTCGCCCTGCCCCGGCAGGAACACCAGGATGCTGCCGGTTTCCTCGGCCAGGGCCCGCTCAACGGCGCGCACCGCGCGGTCCTCCAGCCTCAGGCGCTCGTCGCGGCCGAGATAGCGGGTGTCGACGGGATGGGCCCGGCCCTGGCTCTCGATGACCGGAGCCTCGCCCAGCAATCTCGCCACCGCAGCGCCGTCGAGGGTCGCCGACATCACCAGGATGCGCAGGTCCTCGCGCAGCAGGCCCTGAGCGTCACGCGCCAGGGCCAGGCCCAGGTCCGCGTCCAAGCTACGTTCGTGGAATTCGTCGAAAATCACCGCGCCCACGCCATCTAGGCTGGGATCGCCAAGGATCATCCGGTTGAAGACGCCCTCGGTGACGACCTCGATCCGGGTGCGCGCCGAGACCCGCGACTGCATCCGAACCCGGTAGCCGACCGTCTCACCGACCTTTTCGCCCAGGGTCTTGGCCATGCGGTCGGCCGCGGCGCGGGCGGCCAGACGGCGCGGCTCCAGCATCACGATCTTGCGGCCCGCGAGCCAGGGCGCATCCAGCAGCCGAAGCGGAACCACCGTGGTCTTGCCCGCGCCAGGCGGCGCGACCAGCACCGCTTCGGTGCGGACATTCAGCGCGGCCTGCAGTGCAGGCAAAATATCCTCAACCGGAAGCATGCCGTGGTCTAGCCGCGCCTGCTTCCCACGCCAAGCAGGACGCTCATCCCGCAGGCGCCTGGTTTCCCGCAATGGGGCCTTACTGCTTGCCGCTTGACCGCAAGGTTCCGAACGGGCCACGTAGCGCCAAATCAAGACCGCGCGGCGGGGGCCGTTCGGATTCTCCAGGAGGAAATATGTGGCGAGTTAAATCGCTCGACGCGATTCTTGCGACCGCAGAAAAGAAGTCGCTGCACCGCTCGCTGGGTCCGTTCCAGCTCACCATGCTCGGGATCGGCGCCATTATCGGCACGGGGATTTTCGTGCTGACCGCCGAAGCCGCCCAAAAAGCCGGGCCCGGCATGATCGCCGCCTTCATCATTGCCGGCTTCGTCTGCGCGGTCGCCGCGCTTTGCTACGCCGAAATGTCGTCCATGGTCCCGGTTTCGGGGTCGGCCTACACCTACAGCTACGCCGTCATGGGCGAGATGCTGGCCTGGATGGTCGGCTGGGCGCTGATTCTTGAATACGCGGTCGCGGCCGGCGCCGTTTCCGTCGGCTGGTCCGGCTATGTGGTCGGCCTGATCGAAAACGCCTTCCACATCGACATTCCTAGCGCCCTGGTGCTCGGTCCGATGGACGGGGGGATCATCAATCTGCCCGCCGCGATGATCGCCCTGGTGGTCACCGCCCTGCTGGTGGTCGGCACCAAGGAATCGGCGACCGTCAACGCCTTCCTGGTGGCTATCAAGGTGGCGGCCCTGTCGCTGTTCTGCGTCCTGGCCCTGCCGGTGATGAAGATGGAGAACTTCGAACCCTTCGCCCCGCTCGGCATGGCCGGGATCTCGGCGGCCGCGGCCTCGATCTTCTTCGCCTATGTTGGTTTCGACGCGGTCTCGACCGCGGCTGAGGAAACCAAGAACCCTCAACGCAACATGCCCATCGGCCTGATCGGCTCGCTAGGCATCTGCACCATCTTCTACATCCTGGTCGCCGCGGGCGTCATCGGCGGCGTCGGCGCGCAACCGGTCATGGACGCGGCCGGCGCAGGCCTGCGTCCGGGCAGCGCCGAACTCACCGCGGCCTGCCAGACAGCGGGCGCCACCCATGTCGTCTGCTCCAAGGAGGCGCTGGCCTGGACCCTGCGTGAAATCGGCTGGCCGCAGATCGGCAACCTGATCGGCCTCGCCGCCGGTCTCGCCCTGCCTTCGGTCATCCTGATGATGATGTTCGGCCAGACCCGCATCTTCTTCGTCATGAGCCGCGACGGCCTGCTCCCGGCCGTGTTCTCCAAGGTCCACCCGACCTTCCACACCCCCTATGTGATCACCATCATCACCGGGGTGTTCGTGGCGCTGTTCGCGGCGTTCTTCCCGGTCGGCGTATTGGCCGACATCTCCAACTCCGGGACGCTGTTCGCCTTCGCCATGGTGGCCATCGCCGTCTTGGTGCTGCGACGCACCGATCCGGACCGCAAGCGTCCGTTCCGCACGCCGGCCGTGATGGTCGTCGCGCCGCTGGCCGCCATCGGCTGCGTCTATCTGTTCTTCAGCCTGTCGACCGAGACCAAGCTGCTGTTCGTGGGTTGGGCCGCGATCGGTCTGGTGGTCTATTTCCTCTACGGTTACCGCCGGAGCCATGTGGGCCAAGGCATCGTGGACGTGCCGGAACTCGATCCGGACGCGCCTCCCGGACCAGTGGCGCCGATGCCCGGCGCGCCAGCGCCCGGCGATCGCCAACACTAAAAATGGAAAGGCCCGGGTTCGCCCGGGCCTTTTCTTATGGCGCGCAAGGCCCGATGCTGGGGCCATGCAAGCCGAGCCTCCCATCCGCGCCCTGATCGCGCCGGTCACCCCTCTCCAGCAGAACTGCACCATCGTCTGGTGCGCCAAGACCCTGAAGGCCGCCATCATCGATCCCGGCGGCGAGGTTCCGCGCCTGATCGAGGCGCTCAAGGAGCATAACCTCACGCTCGAGAAGATCTGGATCACCCATGGGCATCTGGACCACGCCGGCGGCACGGCGGCGCTGAAGCAGGCGTTCGACTGCCCCATCGAGGGCCCGCATCCCGACGACGCCTTCTGGATCGACGAAATCGAAACGTCAGGCGCCAAGTGGGGCATGCCCGACGCGCGCAGTTTCACCCCCGATCGCTGGCTGGCCGACGGCGACAGAGTGACGCTGGGCGAGACCGAGTTCGAGGTCTACCACTGCCCCGGCCACACCCCCGGCCACGTGATCTTCTTCCATCGCGAGGCGCGCTTCGCCCAGGTCGGCGACGTGCTGTTCCAAGGCTCCATCGGTCGCACCGATTTCCCACGGGGCAACCATCAGCAGCTCATCGCCTCGATCACCGGCAAGCTCTGGCCGCTGGGCGACGACGTGCGCTTCGTGCCCGGCCACGGCCCAATGTCCAGCTTCGGACAGGAGCGCCGCACCAACCCCTATGTGGCCGACCAAGTGCTGGCGGACGCCTGATGCTTTCAGGCGTGAAATCTGAGTGTTACGCGAGGGCGTGAGTATGGCCCCGATGGAAACGCGCATCGAACAGTCCGCCGCCGGGGTGCAAGGCGCCCAGACGGGCGCCCGCATCCTCATGGTCGACGACGACCCGGGGATCCGCGACGTCGTCTCCGACTTCCTCGGCAAGCACGGCTACACCGTGGAGACCGCCGGCGACGCCCGTGAAATGGAACAGGTTCTGGAGCGCGGCTCCGTCGACCTGATCGTGCTGGACGTCATGCTGCCCGGCGAGGACGGCCTAGCGATCTGCCGTCGGCTGGCGGTCGGCGAAGGCCCCCCGGTCATCATGCTCTCGGCCATGGGCGAGGACACCGACCGCATCGTCGGGCTCGAGCTCGGGGCCGACGACTATCTCTCCAAGCCCTGCAACCCCCGCGAACTGCTCGCCCGGGTGCGCGCGGTGCTGCGACGGGCCGAACACCGCGCCCAGAACGGCGGCGTCGGCGCCGGTTGCGAGTTCGCCGGCTGGCGGCTGGACCTTGTGCGCCGCGAACTGCGCTCGCCGCAGGGCGTGGTGGTGAACCTCTCGTCCGGCGAATTCTCGTTGCTGCGCGCCTTTGTCGAGCGCCCGCAACGGGTGCTGACCCGCGATCAACTGCTGGAGTTCGCGCGTGGCCCGGATTCGGAAGCCTTCGACCGCGCGATCGACGTCCAAATCAGCCGGCTGCGGCGAAAGCTGGACGATGGCGGCGGTCAGGATCTGATCCGCACGATCCGCAATGAAGGCTACATGTTCACCGCCAAGGTGAAGCGTACATGACGCCCCCGTGGGCCGGGCGGCCTACGGCCTCGTTGTTCGGCCAACTGCTGGCCCTGATCGGCCTCAGCCTGGCGGCGGCGCAGGTCATCAGCCTGATCCTGCTGTTCAACCTGCCGCCCCCCGCCCCCGACTTTTACCGGGTGAGCGAAATCGTCCAGGCGTTCCACGGAACGTCTCCGGCCTTCACCGAGCGCCGTCCGCTGGTGCTCAAGATCGTCGACCGTCCCCCGACCACGGTCATGGCGCTGGAAGGGCGGATGACGCTCAAGATCCGAAGCCAGTTGGCCGAGGCCCTCGGCGTGCCCGACGAGCGGGTGGTGATCTCCTCCAGTTCCCACTTCCCGGTTTCCGACCGCCGCATCTTCCGCGTGATCCGCGACCGCATGGCGCGTGACGGGGGCGAACAGGAGGAACATTTTCTGATCGCGCCCTTCGACGTGGCGCTTCGGCGCGATGACGGCCGCTGGGAAATCGTGCGTCCCGAAAGGGGCATCGGGCTCGATCCCTGGCAACAGCGGATCGTGCTGCTGTTCTTCCTGTCCGCCCTGGTCATGACCCCGATCGCCTTCGTATTCGCCCGGCGGCTCTCCGCGCCGATCACGCTGTTCACGGATGCGGCCGAACGGCTGGGCCGCGACCCTCGCGCGCCGCCGCTGTCGGTGAAGGGCTCAGCCGAGATCACCGTAGCGGTCAGGGCGTTCAACGACATGCAGGAGCGCCTGCGCCGCTACGTCGAGGACCGCACCGCCATGGTCGGCGCCATCGCCCACGACCTGCGCACCCCCCTCACCCGCCTGCGATTCCGCATCGAGAACGTCCCCGAAGACGTCAGGATCAAGATGTCGGCCGACATCGACCAGATGGAGGACATGATCTCCGCCGCCCTGGCCTTCGTGCGCGACACCACCCGCGAGGGGGAACGGACGCCGCTTGAGCTGTCCTCCCTGCTGGAAAGCCTTTGCGACGAAATGGCCGAGACCGGGGCCGATACACAGGTCGAGTTGGGTCAAAAGGTCGTCCTGCACGGCGACCCGCTGGCGCTGCGGCGGCTGTTCACAAACCTGCTCGAGAACGCCGTGAAGTTCGGCAACCGGGCGCGGGCGCGCGTCTATAGCGACGCGGTCAGCGTAATCGTCGAGATCGAGGACGACGGCCCCGGTATTCCGCCAGATGAAGTCGAGCGCGTGTTCGAGCCCTTCTACCGGCGCGAGCCCTCGCGCAGCCGCCAGACCGGCGGCATCGGCCTGGGCCTGGCCGTCGTGCGCTCCATCGCGCGCGGCCACGGCGGCGACGTCATGCTGATCAATCGCCAGGGCGGTGGTCTGACGGCTAGAGTTCAACTGCCGATCTGAGAATTGTTGCCGGGGCGCAAGACTTGGTCGCCTAGTGAAATTGCCCAGAAACGCTGATTGGGTCTTGATGCTGGACACGGTTCGTATCGCCGACCCAGTCAGCGGGTGTTCACCGGAACTTGCGTAGACGTTCGGCGATACTGCATCGACCAGCGGAGACTACACGTCGCATGAGCCAGACCCCGCCTCGTCCCGCCAAGCGCGGCCTGCGCCTGCCCAAGGTCGGCTGGATCGTGCTGATCGTCCTGGTGCTCGCGGCCCTGGGGGTCGCGGGATGGCAGCTCATGAAGCCCAAGGAGCCCAAGGATCCCTACCGCATGGCCGCGGTGGAGACCGGCGCGATCACCAAGTCGGTGTCGGCCTCAGGCACGCTTGAGGCTCTGGTGACCGTCGATGTCGGCTCTCAGATCTCCGGCCAGATCATCAAGGTCATGGCCGACTTCAACGACGTGGTGAAACGCGGCCAGATCCTGGCCGTGCTCGATCCCCAGACCTATCAGACGCGTGTGGCCCAGGGGCAGGCCGACGTGATGGCCGGCGAGGCCTCGTTGCGACAGGCCCAGGCGCAGCTGGCCTCGGCCCAGGCGGACTACGACCGCAAGAAGACCCTGGTCGCCCAGAACATCTACGCCCCCTCGGTGCTCGACACGAGCCAGGCGACCTTCCGCACGGCGCGCGCCGCCGTCGGCGCGGCTCGCGCCCGCATCGCCCAGAGCCAGGCGGCCTTGAACAGCCAGCGGGTGGACCTTGGCCGCACCAGCATCATCGCTCCCATCGACGGGGTGATCGTCGATCGCCAGATCGAGCCAGGCCAGACCGTCGCCGCCAGCCTGCAGGCCCCCGTGCTGTTCCGCATCGCCCAGGACCTGTCGAAGGTCGAGGTGAAGATCTCCGTCGACGAGGCCGACATCGGCCAGGTCAAGGAAGGCCAGTCGGTCAAGTTCACGGTGGACGCCTTCCCGGACGACAACTTCACCGGCGTCGTCACCCAGGTTCGCAAGCAGCCGGTGACCGACCAGAACGTCGTCGCCTATGTGGTGATGGCCCAAGCCGACAATCCCAAGGGCACGCTGCTGCCCGGCATGACCGCAAACGCCGACATCGTGATCGAGCAGAAGCGCGACGTCATGAAGGTTCCGGCCGCGGCTTTGCGCTGGACCCCGCCCAGCGCCAACGGCCAGACCGTGCGCACCTCGGGCTTTGGCCCTCCCGGCATGGGCGGCCCGCCTGGCGGCGGTCAGCGCCAACAGGGCGCTCGCCAAGGCGGCATGGGCGGCGGTCAGCGGATCATCGAACAACTCGACCTCGACGCCGCCCAGCAAAAGGCCTGGAGCGTGATCCAGGCCGATCTGCGCCAGAAATCGGCGGCGGCGAGCGCCTCGGCCGGCGGCGACCGCGGCGCGGCCCGCGAGGCCATGCGCAAGAACATGACTGAAGCCTTCGCCAAGCTCGAGCCCTTCCTGAAGCCCGCCCAGAAGCAAAAGCTGGACGCCTTGCGCGCCACCATGGGCCAGGGCGGTCGCGGCGACGCGGGCGGCTTCAGCAGCGGCGTGGTCTATGTGCTGCGCGACGACAAGCCGGTCCCGGTCCCGGTCCGGGTCGGGGCCACCGACGGCGCGTTCACCGAAATCCGCGCTCGCGACCTGAAGACCGGCGATCAGGTGATCACCGGCGGCGGCCCAAAGGCCAAGATCAAGGCCGCCAGCTCGCCCATGGGCGGCGGGCCCGGCGGCGGCGGCGTCCGGGTGCGGATGTAGGCCGTGATCGAAATCACCGACCTGCGGAAGCTCTATGTGATGGGCGAGGAAGAGGTGGCGGCGCTGGCCGGCGTCACCCTCTCCATCGGCCGGGGCGAGAACGTCGCCGTGATCGGCCCGTCGGGTTCGGGCAAGTCATCCCTGATGAACATCCTGGGCGGCCTCGACCGCCCCTCCAGCGGTGCCTACCGGTTCGACGGCGAGGACGTGGGAGGCTTCACCGACGACGAACTGGCCGCCTTCCGCCGCCAGCGGATCGGCTTCGTGTTCCAGTCCTTCCAGCTGCTGCCCCGGCTGACCGCGCTGCAGAACGTCGAGCTGCCGATGATCTACGCGGGTCTGCCGCCGAGGGACCGCCGCGACCGCGCCGCGGCCCTGTTGGACCGCGTGGGCCTTGGAACCCGCATGGGCCACAAGCCGACCCAATTGTCCGGCGGCCAACAGCAGCGCGTGGCCATCGCCCGCAGCCTGGCCAACTCTCCCGACCTGTTGCTGGCCGACGAGCCGACCGGCGCGCTGGACACCCATACCGGTCAGGAAGTGCTGGCGCTGTTCCGGCAGCTCAACAGCGAAGGCCTGACGCTGGTCATCGTCACCCACGACCTCGACGTCGCGGCCGCCGCGCGGCGGCGCATCTCGTTCCGCGACGGCCTGGTCGTCGAGGACGAACGCGAGGCGGCGGCATGAGACCGATCGAACTCCTGCGCTTCGCCACCGGCGCCATCATCGCCCACCCGATGCGCTCGGCGCTGACCTCGCTCGGCGTGGTCATCGGCGTCGCCGCCGTGGTGATGATGACCTCCATCGGCCTGGGCGCGCAGCAGCGCGTCACCTCGACCATCGCCGGGCTCGGCTCGAACCTTATCATCGTCAGCCCAGGCGCCTCCCGGGCCGGCGGCGGCGGGGGTGGCGGGGGCTTCGTCATGGGGGCGGCGGGCTCTGGCCAGACCCTGACCGACTCCGACGCCGAGACCATCGCCAAACAGGTCGAGGGCGTGGTCGCCGTGGCCCCCGTGGTCCGCGGCCAGGTTCAGCTGATCGCCGACGGGGCGAACTGGAACACCCGTATCGAGGGCGTCACCCCCGACTATCTGGTGGCGCGCGACCTCACCCTCGCCTCCGGCCGGATGTTCGACGAGCGCGAGGCGCGTCAGGGCAAAAAGGCCATCGTCATCGGCCAGACCGTGGCCACCGAGCTATGGGGCGATCTCGACCCGATCGGGCGGCGCGTGCGGGTGCGCGGCGTACCGTTCGAAGTCATCGGCGTGCTGGCCTCGAAGGGCCAGTCGAGCTTCGGCCAGGATCAGGACGACGTGGTGCTGGGCCCGCTTGGCGCGGTGCGCTCGCGCATCGTCGGACGTCGGGCGCGCGGCACGACCGTTCAGACCATCTATGTGAAGGCCGCCGACGCCGACAGCCTCGACCGCGTGCAGGAGGACACCACCAACCTGCTGCGCGACCTGCACCGCATTCGGCCCGGTGACAGCGACGATTTCCAGACCCAGAACATGGCCTCGATCCTCCAGGCCTCGCAGGCGGCCGTCGCCACCTTCACCATCCTGCTGGCCGCGGTGGCCGCCGTTTCGTTGTTGGTGGGCGGGGTCGGCATCATGAACATCATGCTGGTGGCTGTGACCGAACGAACGCGCGAGATCGGCCTGCGCATGGCGGTGGGGGCCAAGCGGACAGACATCCTCATTCAGTTCGCGCTGGAATCGATCACGCTTTCACTGGCCGGTGGATTGATCGGACTGACCATCGGCGTGCTGGGCGCTGTCGCGATCGCCAAGCTCGGGTCCTGGCCGGTGGCCATTCCGGCCTGGGCGGGTCCTGTATCCTTGGGCTTTTCGAGCCTGGTCGGCCTGGTGTTCGGCGCCTATCCCTCCTGGCGCGCGGCCCGGTTGGATCCCATCGAGGCGCTCAGGCGCGAATAGGTCGCAGGTCCAATCGTCATTTTCCGCGCAACCTCCGCCGCACCTGGCGAGTTTGCTTGACCGTAACGGAAGCAGTGGCGTCACCGCCCTCTCCCCAACGGTTGACGCAAAGAGGAACCGCTCATGGATCTTGACCCCAACGCCAAGCCGAAATCCCGTCGCGGATTCGCCGCTATGAATCCCGAACGCCGCCGCGAGATCGCGCGCAAGGGCGGGGCCAGCGTGCCCGGCGAAAAACGCAGCTTCGCGAAGGACCGCGACCTGGCCGCCTCAGCGGGGCGCAAGGGCGGCGAGTCCTCTCGGGGCGGCGGCCGCACCCGCGGCGAACGCCTGGAAAGCTAAGCTCGCAGGAGCACCATCGCGAAGCTCGGAGCGGGGCTTTCCCAGCACCGCTCCAGCTTCCACCCTGCCTGCCGGGCAAGCTCGGCGAAGCCCTCGACGGTGAACTTGTAGGAGTTTTCCGTGTGGATGGTTTCGCCGGCCGCGAACCGGAATGCCCGGCCGGCGACGCTCACGCTCTGGTCGATACGGCTGACCACATGCATCTCCACGCGGCTCTCGGCCGCGTTCCAGATCGCGCGATGCTCAAAGGCCGCGAGATCGAAATCCCCGCCAAGCTCTCGATTGATCCTGACCAGCAGGTTCAGATTGAACGCCGCCGTGACGCCCTGCGCGTCGTCATAGGCCGCGACCAGGGTCTGCTCGTCCTTCGCCAGATCGATCCCGACCAGAAACCCCGCCCCTTCGCCCAGCAGCCGTTTGGCGCCGGCCAGGAAGGCCACCACTTCGCCTGGCCGGAAGTTGCCGATCGTGGATCCCGGGAAGAAGCCAACATGCGGCCGGCCCGCGGCTTGCGAGGGCAAGGCCAGGGCCGTGGTGAAGTCGTCGACCAGCGGCGCCACCGGCAGGCCGGGATAGTCCGCCGCGATGGCCTGGGCCGCCGCGTCGAGCGCCGACTTGCTGATGTCGATGGGGACATAGACGCCAAGCTGCGGCGCGGCGTCGAGCAGCAGGCGCGTCTTGGTGCTGGCGCCGCTGCCGAACTCGACCAGCGCCGCACCCTTAGGGATGGCCGCGGCCATCTCCGGCACACGTTCCTTCAACAAGGCAAGCTCAGTGCGGGTCGGATAGTATTCCGGCAGTTCGGTGATCGCCTCGAACAGCCGCGAGCCCTCCGCGTCGTAGAAGTATTTCGCCGGCAGCTCCTTCCGCGGCCGCGAAAGCCCGTCCAGCACATCGGCTTCAAAGCCCTCGCTCGGCGCTTGGTCCCGATCAGCGTCCCAAGCCAGGCGCAGACCCGAGAACATCCACCGCTGATGCGGATGGAAGAAATTGCGGTAGCTGGGGCGAATGTGGCCGTCGGGCGTCACGCAACAACCGCCGCGCAGCACCATCTGGCCGATCATGAACTTGCCATTGTATTCGCCGACCGCGCCGGCCGCCGGGTGGAAGCCGGGATAGGGGCCATAGGCGCTGCGAGTCCATTCCCAGACATCGCCGAACATCTGGCGCAGGCCGGCGGCGGACTTGGCGGCGGCGGGGCCAAGCTGGCCCTGCTCCAGCAGGTTTCCGGCCACCTGCAAACCGGACGCGGCATGCTCCCACTCCGCCTCGGTCGGCAGGCGCGCGCCGGCCCAGGTCGCATAGGCGTCGGCCTCGTAGAAGCTGATGTGCGTCACCGGAGCGTGCGGCGCCAAGGCGCGGCGGCCCTGCAGCGTCATGGCCAGCCAGCCGATGTCGCCCTCCTCCCAGTAGAGCGGCGCGGTCCAGCCCTCGGCCTGGACGCGGGCCCAGCCTTCCGAGAGCCAGAGTTCCGGCCGGCGATACCCGCCGTCGGCCATGAACGACAGCCACTCGCTGTTGGTCACCAACCGGTCGGCCAGGCGATAGGGCTTCAGATAGGCGCGATGCCTGGGGCCCTCGTTATCGAAGGCGAACCCGTCGCCGTCGTGACCGATGTCCACCAATCCGCCGTCGAAGAGGGTCGCCGCCGCCGCGCCCGGATCGCGTCCGACCGGCAGGGCCGGCGCTGGCGCATAGGCGGGCTTCAACGGCGACTGGGCGAACAGGTGCAAGATATCCATCAGGATCAGCTCCTGATGCTGTTCCTCGTGCGCCAGGCCCAGGTCCAACAGGTCGGTGAAGTCCTCGACGCCGCCGGCCAACAGCTTGGCCATGCCCTCGTCGACATGGCCGCGATAGGCCAGGACCTGCGCCAGCGAGGGGCGGGTCAGCAGCCCGCGTTCGGGGCGCGGCTGACGCGGGCCCAGCGCCTCATAGTAGGAATTGAACAGATAGGCGTAGGCGGGGTCGAACGGCGCGTAGCCTGGCAGGTGCGGCCCCAGCAGGAAGGTCTCGAAGAACCAGGTCGTATGGGCCAGGTGCCACTTGGCCGGGCTGGCGTCGGGCATGGACTGAGCCGACTGGTCCTCCGCCGAAAGATGCGCCGTCAGGCCCAGGGTCGCCTGCCGCACACGGCGGTAGCGGGCGCCCGGATCGCGAGCCTGTGTCGCCCTGAGCGGGGCCGGGGCCAGTCTCGCCTCGTCGTGTGACGCCATCGGCCGCTCCACTTCGTTTATCAGATCATGGACGCCGCTGGTCTCGCGACGGGGTTGCAGCTGGTCCCGGCCAGAACGCCGCAACCTGTACGCAGTTCCGGAAATCTGGGGTGTCGGCGACGGAACGCAAGCCGGAACGGTTGAAGCAAGGGCGCGTTGAAAAGCCGTCGAAGCGCGAGATTCGCCTGACGGGCGACCGTGCCGATCGAGGCCAGCATGAGCAACGAAAGTGATTGGCGCAATGACGTCGTGGCGATGATCCCCGCCCTCCGCGCCTTCGCTTGGTCCTTGAGCCACAACGGTTCGGACGCCGACGACCTGGTCCAGGACACCCTGATCAAGGCCTGGACCAACCGCGACAAGTTCGAGCCCGGCACCAATCTGCGGGCCTGGTTGTTCACGATCCTGCGCAACACCTACTACACGCAGGTCATCCGTCGACGCCGCGAAGTCCGTGACGAGACCGGCGAGTACGCCAACAATCTCAGCTCGCCGCCGACCCAGGATTGGAGCGTCGCCGTGCGCGCCCTGCAGGCTGGGCTGGCCCAATTGCCGGACGAACACCGCGAGGCCCTGATCCTCGTGGGCGCCGCGGGGCTGTCTTACGAGGAGGCCGCCGGGATCTGCGGCTGCGCGCTCGGCACCATCAAGAGCCGCGTCAACCGGGCCCGCGCCCGCCTGCTGAAGATCATGGACGCCGCCGACGCCGCCGATGTGATGGCCCAGGACGCCCCGGCGGCCAACCGGGCCTAGCCGCGCCGCGCCCCACCGCTACTATGCCGGCCGACTCAGCTCCGACCGGATATTCCATGCCTCGCTCACTGCCCGCCGCCGCCCTGCTCGCCGCTCTTCTCGCCTCGCCCGCCGTGGCGGCGCCGAACGGAGGAGCGGCCAAGATCGTCGGCAGCCCGGCCTTCAAGGCGGCCCAGGCCACGTTGGATCGCGAGCATGAGCGCACGGTGGCCGACATCGTGACCCTGACCGAGATCCCGGCCCCGCCCTTCAAGGAGACCGCCCGAGGCAAGGTCTATCGCGCGATGCTGGAAGCACACGGCCTGACCAACGTCGAGACCGACGCCGAGGGCAATGTGATGGGCCTGCGCAAGGGGACCAAGCCGGGCCCCGTGGTCGTGGTGTCGGCCCACCTGGACACCGTCTTTCCGGAAGGAACCGACGTGAAGGTCCGCCGCGAAGGGACCAAGCTCTATGCGCCGGGCATCGCCGACGACACGCGGGCGCTGGCCGTGCTGCTCGCCTGGGTCCGCGCGCTCGACGCAGCCAAGATCAGCACCAAGAGCGACATCCTCTTCGTCGGCACGGTGGGCGAGGAAGGCGCAGGCGACCTGCGCGGCGTCCGCTACTTCTTCGGTCAGGGCAAGTACAAGGATCGCACCAAGGCGTTCTTCTCGGTCGACGGCCTCGACCCCAGCCAGATCACCCACATCGGCGTCGGCTCGAAGCGCTATCGCGCCACCTTCAAGGGTCCGGGCGGCCACAGCTATGGCGCGTTCGGGATCGTCAATCCGATGGCCGCCATGGGCAAGGCCGTCGCCGACCTCTACACCGTCCAGGTTCCGACCGATCCGAAGGTGACCTATTCGGCCTCCGTCACCGGCGGCGGCACGTCGGTCAACGCTATCCCCGACAAGGTGTTCACCGAGTTCGACATGCGCTCGGCCGACCCGGTCGAGCTGGCCAAGCTCGAAACCCGCTTCAAGACGATCGTGGACGAGGCCGTGGCCGGCGAGAACAAGGCCCGCTCGACCCGCTTTGGCCCGGTCAGCGCCGAGCTGACCTCGATCGGCGACCGCCCGGCCGGTCAGACGGTTCTGACCGCCCCGCTCGTGACCGACACCGCCGCGGCGATCACCGCCCTCGGCTTCACGCCCACCTTCAACGCCTCCTCGACCGACGCCAATGCGCCGATGGCCAAGGGCGTGCCGGCGATCACCATCGGTTCGGGCGGAACCGGCGGCCGGGCGCATTCGCTCGAAGAATGGATCGACGTCGAAAAGGGCCCGAGCGTGCGCGGGATGAGCGTGGGCCTGGCCGCGATCCTCGCGGCGGCGGGCGTCAACTAACCCTGAAGACCGCCAGCAGGCCTTTGAACCAGCCCGCCAACGCCTCCCACAGCCCTGCAAACCAGGACTGCGGGCTGGCGG
This sequence comes from Phenylobacterium sp. Root700, assembly GCF_001429025.1. Classification (GTDB taxonomy): domain Bacteria; phylum Pseudomonadota; class Alphaproteobacteria; order Caulobacterales; family Caulobacteraceae; genus Phenylobacterium. Next base: position 413,189 of record NZ_LMHT01000022.1, read on the forward strand.
GCTTCTCCGGCACGAACCAACTGGGCGCGGCGGGCGGGGCGCAGTTCATGCGCATGCCCACGCCCTTCAGATAGCCGCGCCGTATGCCGCCGGCCTTGATCGCCGCCTCGACCACCTTGCGATGCTGGTCGGCCCCCGTGAGTTTCCGCACCCAGCCCCGGAACGGCAGCAGATCCTGGGTTTCACCCCGCACGCCCGCGACGGCGGCGGCCTTGGCCTGCGCGCCGACCTTCTGCAGGCGCGTACGCTCGTCCGGCGCCGGCGCCTCGTCCAGGTCCGGGCCAAGCGCGGCGTCCAGCTTCCCGATCTCGCCGGCGATCGCCTCGCAACGGCCAAGCTCGCCGACATCGTAGGGATCGGCGACCGCGCGCCTCAGCACATCGGGAATGTCGTCCTGCTTGATGTTCAGATCTTCGAGCGGCGCGGTCACCGCGCCGCGAAAGCCTTCGTCGCGCTGGGTGCTGCCGCGGTCGACGGCGTGGGCCGAACCGGCAAGGCATAGGATGAGGGGCGGAAGAAAAATCAGGACTGGACGCATCCACGGCAATCTAGCGGCCTCCGCGCCGCTTGGCCTGCGGCTTATTCGGCTTCGTCGGAACAGGCGCATCGCCCCGTCGTTTCTCCGAGGAGCCTGTGGAGGACCCGCGCCATGCCCCATCGCGATCACCACCCCGAAGACCCTCGCGACGAACGCCGATGGCGTGAAGCTGAGGCGCGGGACGAGCGCCGAGCCGATCACGGTCCCCGCAGCTTCGGCGAGGAGGGCCGCTACTCCTCCGATCAGGCGCGCTACTACGGCGCCGACGCCCGATCCTATGGTCCGTCCCCCAGCCACCGGGCTCATCTGGAGCGACCGCCGTGGCGGCGCGCCCGTTTCGAAGCCAATGGCTCCGAACCCGCGCCGGCCCTGCCCGCCGACTACGAAGACGCCCTCACCCGCGGCTACTACAGCCTGGAGGGACCGCATGGCGGCCAGGAGTACGGCATCGAGGCCCACGGCTATCGGGAATCACTCCCCAGCCAGCACCAGCGCCGTCAGCGCCATCGTCACCCGCCGTCAGGCTACGAGGACGCGCCCTATGGCGATCAGCCGCTGGACCGCCGCGACCCGGGCATTCGAGAGTTCGGCCCTCCCGCCGACTACGCCTACCACCCCCACGCCAACACCGAGTTCGACCCTGAGTACCTGACCTGGCGTGAAGAGCAGCTTCACGGCCATGATCGCGACTACGCCTTCTGGCGCGCCGAGCAGCACCAGAAGTACGACGCCGAGTACCGGATCTTCCGCAGCCAGCGTCAGGACGAGTTCGGCAGGAGCTTCGCTGACTGGCGCACCCAACGCGACGCCCAGAACCCGCTGAACGCCCCAGCCAGCGAAGGCCAGGCCCCGCCCGAGGACAAGGTCTGAAGGGGCCTAGCTCGTCACGCGCGTGAGCCAGGTCAGCAGATCGGCGACGACCTCGGCGCGATTGGTCTCGTTGAGCATCTCGTGGCGACCGCCTGGGTAGATCTTCACGTCCAGGTCCTGGAGGCCCGCCGCGCGGTAGCGATCAATCAGCGGCGTCAGCAGCGCCAAATCCTGGTTGATCGGGTCCTTGTCACCGACGAACACATAGATCGGCAGGCTTTTCGGGATCTTGGCGATCTCGCCCTCGTCCTTCAGCCGCGCCGCCACACGTGCGAAACTCCCTGCGCTGCTGGCCTGCCTGGAGAATCCGCACAGGGGATCGGCGATATAGGCGTCCACCTCCGCCTCATCGCGCGAGAGCCAGTCAAAGGGCGTGCGGGGCGTCTCGCCCTCGTCGCCGATCTGGTCCAGCGACTTGGCCGCGCCGGTCCTGTCGCCGAATGCGGCGGTTCCCGACAGGACCAGTCCGTCGATCTCGTCGCCATGATCGAAGACGTAGGCTTGGGCGAAAAACGATCCGAGGCTGTGGCCCAGCAGGATCAGCGGCAGGCCTGGATGCTCGGCCCGCGCGATGGCCGTGAGCCGGGCGATGTCCTCGATGACCGCCTCAGCTCCATTCTCGCCGAAGTCGCCGAGCGCCTCCTTGCTGGGGGCGGTGTAGCCGTGACCACGGTGATCCTCGGCATAGAGCACGAACCCCGCCGTCATCAACGGCGCCAGCGGTCCGGGGTAGCGCCGGGCGTGCTCGCCCATTCCATGAGCGATCTGCACGATCGCCCTGGGCTCCACGCCCGCCGCCGCCCAGCAGTATGCGGCGATCGAGGCGCCGTCGGCGGCCTCGAAGCGGAACTGTCGCTCTTCGATGTTCATGGGCCTCCCCCGCGCTCACGCCTGCGCATGATCCAGGCTTCGCTGGACCGAGTCGACGGCCTTGGCGCGCCGAAGCCGCTCGGCGGCTCAAATTGGAAGGAAAATGGCGGTGACGCAGGGATTCGAACCCTGGATACGCTTTCACGTATGACGATTTAGCAAACCGTTGCCTTCAGCCACTCGGCCACGTCACCAGCGTTTTTGCGGGTTGTCTCCCGCCCGGCCGGGGTGTTCGCAGTCGTTCGACGGCGAGCGCTCCAAATCGGGTCGCACTCCATAACCGAAACCCTATGCCCGGAGCAACGGGGCTTAGGCGATAAAGGTGGATTGTCTGCCTGCCGATAGAAAGACACCGCCCCTCCTATGAAGGGCGAGGCGTTGGCCATGCCGGAAAAAACCTAGGCCAGGGCAAGTGCGGCGCGCGCCGCACGCCCGCAAACCCGCGCCGACGAAGTCGATGATGCGGCCCGGCACGGCTGTTGCAGCGAACGCCGATACGAGACACTCGCGCACCAAAACGAGCCCATCGTGCAGTGCGCGCAGCCGGCCCCCTCAGGGCGTCGGCGAGAGGCAGGGGGAGCGCATCGACCAGCGGCGCGCTCCCCTTGCTGACCCTCTGGTCAGGTCTGGGGCTTGCTGTAGCGTCGGTTCGCCCGAACGGCGTCCACGCTCTCGGCATAGGTGTCGAGGATCCATTTGCGGGTCGCCAGCTTCTCGTTGCCGGTCCGCGAGAGCGAGATCCCTTCAACATCGGCGATGCGTTCCATCAGCCGATAGGCGACGTGTTCAGGCGAATTCTCGCCGGACTGCGATAGGGTTTGATCGGCCACAGATCCCTCGACTTGTTCCTGACAACCATCAGGCGCGCGCTATCGGCCGCTCGACCAAGCGCCACGCCTTTAGGTGGCAACGCGCGGAAATCGCTACGGTTGCGCCGCTCCACCCCGCTCCATAGACAGGGCGTTCCGATCGCTCGAGGCTTGAGAACCAGCATGGAAATCAAGTGCAGATCCTGGATCGTCGCCTTGGCCGTCGCCGCGACGCTGACCGGCACGACCTCCCTGGCCGCCCCGGTCCCGCCCAATGAGATCTCGGCGCATCCAGGCCTTCTGGCCCGGCTTCCAGACGGCCGCCGGCTGAATTTCCGATGTTCCGGGCAAGGCGCGCCCACCGTGATCCTCGAAGGCGGCTACGCCGCCACCTCGCTGGCTTGGTCGCGAGTTCGGGCGCTGGTCGCCAAGACCAACCGCGTCTGTACATATGATCGCGCCGGCTACGGCTTCAGCGATCCGGGGCCCCTGCCCCGCGACGGCGCGGCGATCGCCCGCGATCTCGATCGCGGATTGCGCGCGGCCAGGATCAGCGGCCCCTTCATCCTCGTCGGGCACTCGGCCGGCGCGCTCTATGTGCGCCTGTTCTCCAACCGCCGACCGCGCGAGGTCGTGGGCATGGTGCTGGTCGATCCCTCGGTGGAATATCAGGAGCAACGATTCGCCGCCGAATTCGGACCAGGCGCCGGCAGCGTGGCCCCGCTCAAGGCGGTGGCGGCCCGCTGCCTGGCCGCAGCCGAACAAGACCTGCTGCCCTCAAGCGAACCGGGCCTGGCCCGCTGCTCCGACCGCGCTTCGCAAAATCAGCCCGCCAGCGTCGCCGCCGCACGCATGGCTGAAAGCATCCGCGCCTCGACGTGGCGGACCAAGCTGTCGGAGTTGGACACCCTGTGGACCTCGACATCGATGCAACTCAGCGATGGGAGACAATCCTATGGCGAGTTGCCGCTCATCGTGCTCACCGCCGAGGGGACCTATTCCAGTGCGCCCGAGCCCGCCCGCGGCGCCGTCCAAAGCCTATGGCAGCGGCTGCATCAGGAGCTCGCGGACCGCTCCACACGGGGTGTGGAGCGGCAAGTCGCCAACAGTTCGCACATGATGATGAATGATCGCCCAGAGGTAGTGGCGGCCGCGATTGCAGAAATCGCTGGCGCGGCTCGCTCCCGGGTGCGCCGCTGAGAAATTCGCCTGCTGGTTGATTGTAAAATTTTAAGCATCGCGACCGATGACGGTAGTCGTCCGTCCACTATTCATTCATCATGATTGCTCGGCGCGTTCAACTTTTGACAAATCGCGCCGTAAGGTTTGCAGGAATAGTACAAGGAGTATATGGCCGCGCCACCGACGTTAACGGCTCGCATAGGGCCGGTATGTCAAAGTCGCGTGGCATCTTCTCAACTACCGGTCCCCAATGTCCTCCGTCGTCGACCTCACGCCAAACCACTCGCCCGACCGTCGCGCTAGGCGACAGGCCGACGTTTCGGCGGCTGAGTGGGCCGCGCCCGGCCGTGACCGGCGGGGCCCGCTGCGCCCTGAAAGGCTGACTCCCACCCGCTTGAGGCTCTCGGGCCGGGTGCTGACCAGGTTCTTCCAGGCCGGCGACGCCCTGGCCTTGATCCTGGGCGGCGTCATGGCCGCGGCGCTGACCCACGGTGCCAATGTCTTGCTGATCTATGGCGGCGCGGCCGTCGCCACCTTCGCCAGCCTGCGGTTGTTCGACTGCTACAAGTTCGGTCGGCGCGAAGATCTCGCAACCCATCTCATGCGCGTGACGGTCTGCTTCGCCGTGGCGGTCGCCATGTGCTTTGCGATCCTGACCCACTTTGTTGGCGTGGTGATGCTGGCGGCCTCGCTCGGGGTCTGGACCCCGATGGCCTTCCTGGCGGTCGCCGCCGCGCACGGGGTCTGGTGGCTAAATGTCAAACGTTGGCGCGCCAACGGCCGGCTGACCCCCAACCTGGTCGTCGTCGGGGCCACCGGGGCCGCCGAACGCCTGATCGCCGCGGTTCTCGACACCCGCGAGGCCAATGTGCTGGGCGTGTTCGATGACCGCGTATCCGACAATCCGCCGCAGTTGCACGGCGTCCCGCTATTGGGCGGCACCGACGAACTGCTCGCGCACCGCATCATGCCTTACGTGGACCGGATCGTGTTGACCGTGCCCTCGGGCGCGCGTGACCGGGTGCACAACCTGCTGGAACGGCTGATCGTTCTCCCCAACGAGATCACGCTGCTGCTCGATCAGGACGGCGAGGCCGACGAAGCCGAGGCCATCGACCGGATCGCCAACATTCCACTGACCCGCATCTCGGGCGATCAGATCGATCAGGGCAAGGCGATCGCCAAGCGCGCCCAGGACATCGTCGTCGGCTCGCTCGCCCTATTCATCGCCGCGCCGATCATGCTGATGGTCGCCGCCGCGGTGAAGCTCGACAGCCCCGGCCCGATCTTCTTCCGGCAACGTCGCCACGGTTTCAACAATGAGGAAATCGTCGTCTGGAAGTTCCGCTCGATGCGGACCGACGCCGAGGACGCCAAGGCCGCGCGCCAGATCAGCGTCGGAGACGACCGGGTCACCAAGGTCGGCGCCTTCATCCGCAAGACCAGCCTCGACGAGCTGCCGCAGCTGATCAACGTGCTGACGGGCGAGATGTCGCTGGTCGGGCCGCGTCCGCACGCCATCGGGATGAAGACCGGCCAAGTCGAAAGCTCACGCCTGGTGAGCGAGTATGCGCACCGCCACCGCATGAAGCCCGGCATGACCGGCTGGGCGGCCATCAACGGTTCGCGCGGCGCCGTCGATACGCCGGAACTGGTGCGCGCCCGGGTGGCCCTGGACGTCGAGTACATCGAGCGCCAGTCGTTCTGGCTCGACCTCTACATCATGTTCATGACCGTGCCCTGCCTGCTGGGCGACTCCGAGACGGTCCGCTAGGGGCGCCAAGCCCCGCCCCCTTAACGGTTTGCAACAGGTCTTCGGGCCATTCTCCTCGCCAGGCGGCCCCAGAACGGGCGCGCCTGCGACGTGCAGAAGGGCGGCTCGATGTTCTGGCGGGGCGTGATCGGCTACTTGCCGGTCAACATTGTGCAGGGGCTCGTGGGGTTGCTCACGATCGTCACCTTCACACGCCTGCTGACCCCAGGGCAGTTTGGCGACTACGCCATCGGCTTCGCCGTGATGAGCCTGGTTCACACCTCGGTCTTCACCTGGAACGAAGCGGCGATGGCCCGCTACTGGCCCAGCGAAGACCTACGCGACGGCGGCGCCGACCATGCCGCGGCGATCTATCGGACCTGGCTGATCCTGCTGGCCGCCGTGCCATTGGCCTGCATCGTCGCCCTGGCCCTGCCGTTGAACAGCGGCCTGAAGCTGGCGATCGTCGCCGGCCTGGCCGCGGTCCTGCCCAGGACCTTCGCCAAGCTCGCCCAGGAACGCCGCCGCGCGGCCGGCGAGGTCGGCGGCTCGGCGACGATCGACCTTGTCCAGACTCTCGGCGGTTTCATGATCGGCGCCGGCCTTGTCTGGGCCGGCTGGGGCGGCGCGGGACCGCTCGCCGGCTTTGGGTTCGCATCGCTGATCTGCGCTGTCTGGTGTTTCCGCTCCGAGATCGGCAAGGCCAAGGGCGGGCGCTTCGAAGCGGTCCGCCTGCAGCGACACGCCCAGTACGGAGTTCCGCTGGCGCTGTCCCTGATCCTCTCGCTGATCCTGTCCAGCACCGACCGTTTCCTGCTGGCCGCCTTCCTCGATGAAGCCGCGGTCGGCGCCTATCACGCCGGCTACAGCCTCGCCAACCGCACCCTCGACGTGGCCTTCATCTGGCTCGGCGCCGCGGGCGGCCCGGCCCTGGTCATGGCCCTGGAGCGCGGCGGCCGCGACGAGCTGATCACCGCAGCCCGCGAGCAGGCCTCGCTGATGATCCTGCTCACCGTGCCCGCGGCGGTCGGCCTGGCCCTGGTGGCGGCCCCGCTGTCGCACCTGATGGTCGGCGACGGCCTGGCCGACAGCGCCGCCCAGGTCACCCCGTGGATCGCTCTGAGCGGCCTGCTGGCCGGCCTGACCACCTACTACTTCAACCAGGCCTTCATTCTCAGCCAGCGCACCAGCCTGCTGCTGCTGGCCATGGCGGCGCCGGTCATCGCCAACATCATCCTCAACATCATCCTGATCCCGCGGTTCGGCTTGCACGGCGCCCTTTGGGCGACGCTAGCCAGCTACGCGCTGGGCCTGTTGACGGCCGCCATCCTCGGCCGCCGCTCGCTCCCCTTGCCCCTCCCCTGGCTGACCCTGGCCCAGGCGGTCGGCGCGGCGGCGCTGATGGCCCTGGTCGTCAGCCGTATTCCAGCCCTTGGCGGCCTGCCGGAGTTGATCGCCAAAGCCGCTGCCGGGGCCGCCGTCTATGGCCTGATCGTCTACCTGGTCGACGCCGGCGAGTTCCGCAGCCGAGCCGAAGCCGTCCTGCGCACCCTACGCGCCCGGAACGCGACATGACCCAGACCGTGACCCTGTTCGACAACGCCGCCTGGGCGCGAAACCAGGCCAAGCTTTCGGTCCTCATTCCGTTCAAGGGCGACGATCCGACCCCGCTGCTCGCAGCGCTGGCGCGCGAAACCTGCGCGGCGGAGATCGTCATTCTGGACGACGGCTCCGATAACGCCGACCTCGCCGCCAAGGTCGAGGCCGCCATCGCGGCCCTGCCTCTACCCGCACGGTTTGTCCGCCTGGCGCGTAACGAAGGACGCTCCAAGGGCCGCAACCGCCTGGTCTCCCACGCCCGCGCCGACCGCTTCCTGTTTCTCGACAGCGACATGCTGCCGGACGATCCCCACTTCCTCGGCCACTGGCTGAACCTCGTCGCCGAGGCCGACCCACCAGTGGCCTTCGGCGGGTTCTCGCTGAAACAGGTTCCCGCGCGCCGCGACCAGGCGCTGCACCGGGCGATGGCGTCTCACAGCGACTGCCTGGGCGCCGAGGTCCGGGCGCTGAACCCGGAGAAGCACGTCTTCACCTCCAACCTGCTGGTGCGCCGCGACGTGTTCCAGGCCGAGGCCTTCGACGAGAGCTTCGCCGGCTGGGGTTGGGAGGACGTCGAATGGGGCATGCGCGTCGCCCGCCGCTGGCCGATCCTGCACCTCGACAACACCGCCACCCACCTAGGTCTCGACACCGCTGGGGCCATGGCCGCCAAGTATGAGCAGTCGGCCGCGAACTTCGCGCGCGTCATCGCCGCCCATCCGGCGGTGGTCGCGACCTATCCCAGCTACCGCGCCGCCAAGGTCCTGAAGCGGGCCCCGCTGCGCGGCCTCTGGCGGCCGATGCTGAAGCGCTACGCCCTGACCGAGGGCGCCCCGCTCTCCAGCCGCGCCTTCGCCATGCGGCTCTATCGAGCCGCGCTCTACGCCGAGGCGGTCTAGCTCAGCGCCGCCGTGCGCTTGGGGTCGAGATTTCCCGGTCCGGCCAGGCCAGCTTGACTGCGATCGTCACGAACAGCAGCCAGCGGAAGTCATGGAAGGTGACAGCGATGCTCTCCGTCAGCGTCATCAGGCTGTAGACCATCAGGAACGGCACAGCGAGATAGGCGCCCCGGTCGCGGAACACCGCCACCACCGCCAGGACCACGGTCTGAAAATACATCATGGCGAAGGCCGCCAGCCCGAACACGCCCAGTCCCAGCCACTGTTCGATCCAGGAGTTATGGGCGTGGATCGGCACGAACCCGGCGTCCCGGCTGATCTCGGCCAGCGGCGCCCAGACGCCCTTCAAATCCCACACGACCCCGTAGCCGTAGCCTGTCCAGGGTCGCCGCTCGATCTGGCGCATGGCGGCGTCCCAGATCTGGGTCCGCCCGGTGAAGGTGGCGTCCTTGCCCAGCACGCTGAAGAACAGGTCCGAGGCGAACAGGAACAGCGCCGCCACCATCGCCACGCCCAGCACCGCCAACCAGATCGTCGTCACCCCCGCCGCCGGATTTCGGCGCACCAGGGCCACGAAGATCAGGCCGCCGAACCCCAGCATCAACGACACCAGCGAGGTCTTGGAGGTCGACATCAACACCAGGAACAGGGCCAGGATCGCAAAGCCCGACCAGAGCAGCGCCCGCCGGGGATTGAGCACCGCCGCCGCCGCGAGCACCACGAACCCCAGGGCCATGATCCCGCCCAGCGCGTTCTTCTCCGGCCAGACGCCGCGCCAGGCCCCCGGGAACAGCGAGTGCATCACCCCGATCGAGGGGACCAGCAGCGAGACCAGGATCGCGATGACGGTCAGTAGCGCAAAGCAGCCCGCCAGGATCTCGGTCAGCGTCTCCCAGCGATAGCGGGCGGCCAGGATGATGGCCCCCAGCGTGGTGAAACAGAGGGCGACCGCGCGGCGCAGGGTTTGATCAGGTGCCACCGACCAGGCGGTCGAGAGCACCACGATCAGCAGCAGGACGATCAGGAACGGCTGGCGCAGGGTGGCCAGCAGCGTCTCGCGCGGCGACAGGACGCACAGCCCCAGGGTCGCGGCGTAGGCCGGCAGGTACAGCATGCGCACGATGCCGCTCGCCGCCGGGTCGCCGCTCTCGCCCAGCAGCGGGAACACCCAGAACTGGCTGTAGATCAGGAAAACCAGGGCCGCGGCGCCGATGGTCAGCAACCGCCACGCCGTAACAGGCTCCTCCCCGGCCGCATCTCGGCCGAAGACGGCCTGGGTCACGGCAGGATGGCCTTCAGGAATGCCGGCGTCGTCACCACGCCGCGATTGAAGAACAGGCCGGTCATGTGCCCGCCGGCGGCGGTGACGGCGTCGCGTAGCTGGGCCGGGGCCCGGACGTCAGCCTGGTCGGCGGCGACCACCAGCACGGTCTGATCCATGAACGGCGCCACGGTCAGGGCCGCGCGTGACCGCTCGGGCGAGGGCCCGTCGACAATCACCACGTCGGCGAACCGGCGCAGGGCGTTCCAATAGTCGCCGGTCGGCAGGATGTGGACGGTCTGGCTGCCGACCAGCCGTTCGCGCTGGAACCGCGTCACCCACCACCGCGCCGCGCCGACCCGGTGGGCGGCGAGATAATGGGCGTCGGGCCAGACATCGCCGCTGGCGGTGCGCGCCGCCGGCTGGACCGTAAAGAACATCGAACCGTCCGGGCTGGCCTGGGCCGGCGCCGACAGCGCCCCATAGCGTCCCGCGCCGGCGGTGATCGCGGCGTGCTGGGGCGCGGCCATCAGGTCAAGGTCAACCAGCCAGACCGAGCGCCCGGCGCCCTTGGCGACATAGAGCGCGAGTTCGCGCGCCACGGTCGAGACGCCCTCGCCTCGGCGCGCGGCGGTGATCTGGATCACCCGCCCACGACCAGCCGCAGGCGGCCCGAGGGACGCCCACAGTTCGGCCATCTCGGAGTTCAGGTCGACCATGTCTCGAATCGCTGCGCGCGGAGTTGGCCAAGGCTACCGCAAAGCGGAGCTTTCTACCGCGCCTTCATCGTGGCCGCGCCCAGGATCGGGAGGTCCAGGGTGCGCGAGGCCGATTGCGGCGTCGGCATGCCCGGCCGCAGGAACATCCGCAGCAAACCCGCGCAGAGGGCGGTGAAGCCAGCGAACAGGAAGGCCAGCACCACCACCGGTTTCCGCAGGCTCTTGCCCTTGGTCGGCGGGATGGCGCGCTGGACGATTCGGATATTGTCGTTGGTCAGGGCGGCGATCTCCTGCGCCGCGCGGCTCTGCTCTTCCTTGACCGTGAAGTCGCGGACATTGGCCTGCATGACATCGCGGTTGAGCGAGAGCTCCTGGAACCGCGGCTCCAACTGCGCCAGGCGCAGGCGGCGCTGCATCACTTGCTCGATCTGGCCGGCCAAGGCCGCCTGGGACTGCTTCAGGGCGCCGACCTCCGAGGTCAGCTGGATCTTCTCGGTCTGCAGCGTCTGATAGACCGGATTGACGCCGATGCGCTTAGCGCCCTCGCCCGCTGTTCGCCCTGCCGCGATCCCGGCTTCCAGTTGGGCGATCTGGGCGTCCAACTCCTGCACGGGCCTCGCGTCGGCGCGATAGCGCGACAGCAGATCTTCCCGCTGCAGCTTGAGGGTGACGAGCTTCTCGCCCGGCGCGCTGGATACGTCGCGATAGAGGCCGACCTCGCGCGCCACGGCGCCGAACTGGCCGTTCAGAGCGGCCAACCGGCCGATACGGTCCTGCAGCTGGGCGTCGGTCTGATACTTCTGCTGCTCGATCTGCGCCTGCAGCTGCGACAGCGACGTCTTCTCGGCGACGAAATCGCCGATCCGGTTGTTGGTGAGGAAGTCCTCATAGGCGCCGTCGGCCTCGGCCAGACGGCTCTCGAACAACCGACGCTGCTGCTCCAGAGCCGGAGAGCTCGGATCGAGCAGCACCGAGCGCCGATAGATCAGATATTCCTCGAGCAGGGTGTTCAGGATCAGCGCCGCGGTTTGCGGGTCCTGGTGGCTGAACCCGATCCGCACCACCGGGGTGTCCGGCGCGGTTTCGATCTTCAGACCCTGCTCGATGGAGCGGGCGGCCAGCGCCATGATCAGCTTTTTGTCGGCCGGGGAGGCCTTGGCGTACTTGGTGGCGAGCTCAGGATAGGTTCGCGACAGGCCGAGCCGCTCGATCACCCGCAGCTTGAGCTGCCCCGCGCCGAGGATCTCGGTCTCCGATTGCAGCATCTGGTCGGAATCAAGCACCGCCCCTCGCCCGGCGTCACCGGCCCGCGGCTCGTAGACATACTCCTGGCCCAGCCGCACCAGCACGCTGGAATAGGCTTCATAGCTGGTCTTCATGTTCAGCGCCGCCAGCACGCCCAGCACGAAAATCGCCAGGAATATCGCCAGCATCAGGTAGCGCTCGCGCCACAGCAGCGTCGGGAAGTCGGTCAGGGCGTAGCGCGGCCGCGCCGTCCAAAGCGAGGATGGCGCTGCATCCTGCGTCCGTGCTGCCCAACCGCCCTGCGCGACCATGGAATCCCGACCAAACCAACCCTGACCGGACCCTGGGGGCCTGCGATTAACACTCCGTTACCCATTCTCCTTAACCTTTAGGCCATGCTCAGAAGGCGCTCCTCCGCACCCGTGCTCGCCGCTTGCGCCGGCCTGGCCTTGGCCGGATGCGCGATGCCGTCCGCTCCGCCCATGGACGTGATGGGACGGTGGCGGGAACCCGCGCCACGCCAAGCTGCGCAAGCGTTTGGCGACATTCCCTACGCCAGCTGGAGCGACTACGAGCCCGACTACCGGTTCTATCCCGGCGACGAGCTGGAGATTTCGCTGGCCTCGGCGCCGGAGCTCAACAAGACCGTCACGGTGCAGCCCGACGGGCGCATATCGCTGCCGCTGATTCCCGCCGTGATGGCCGCGGACCGGACGATTCCCGAGCTTCAGGCGAGCCTGGCGCGGGCCTACTCCACCCAGCTTCTACGCCCGCAGGTCGATGTGGTCGCCAAGGCCGCGCCCCTGAAGATCTTTGTCGGCGGCGAGGTGGGCAATCCCGGGGTCATCGACCTGACCGGCGACGCCGACGCCCTGCGCGCGATCATCCAGGCTGGGGATTTCAAGACCACGGCAGATCGCAGCGCGGTCTACATCATTCGCCGGGGACCGGACGGACGCGGCATGATGCGGCGCGCCGACCTGTTCCGCGGCCTGAGGAACGCCGAGGCGGACCTGGTTCCCTTAAGGCGCTTCGATATCGTCTATGTCCCGCGCAGCGGCGTGGCCGAGGCCTCGCTGTTCGTGCAGCAGTACTTCCGGGACCTGTCGCCGATTCAATTCGGCTTCAGCTACGCGCTCGGCGCGCAGAATGTCGCTCAATAGACGCAGCGAGAGCTGATCGCGACGCGATCAGCCGGTGGCCAGCCACTCGCGGGCCTGACGCTGAGCCTCGGCGACCTCGTCGGACGCCATCTCCTGGCTCAGTTCCTTGCGATAGACCTTGGCTTCCAACGAGCCGCGCATGGCGGCCAGGTTGAACAGCATGTGGGCGGACACGTAGTCGAGCGGCGCGCCGCCCTGTCCGGTCGAATAGAGCAGCCCCATCTTGAACAGCTCGTCGCCCGAAGCATTCGGTGTCGGCAGCGGCAGCCCTTCCGCGCCTTCGTTTTCCACGCTCGTAAGCATGAGTTCGTTTCCCTAGCCCCGCTGGTCCGTCCCCATTCTGGGTTCCGATCCCGGCGTTCATGAGGGATAGAAAAGTCGATACCCACTAAACATAGGGTTAATCGCCAAAATTCAGCGTGTGCGACGGGTTCTCAATCACTATTCGCGACGCTTACTGCCTGGAAAACTCGGCATCCGGAATCCTATATTTTCCGCGCCCCAGAGCCGTGGCGAGGCGTCATGCGCCCAAGCTGACAACCTCGTTCAGGTCGAGTTCAGGCAAGGCGGATCAAATTATGTATCAACGACACTAACTGCTGAGCCTGGAGGCCTAGCCATGAAACGCCTGATCTTAAGCCTCGCCGTCGCGGCCGCCGTCGCTGGCCCGATGGCCTTCAGCGCGACCTCGGCCCTCGCCGACGACGACCGCGGCCGTGGTCGCGGAAACCACGAGCAACGCTGGGACCGCCATGACGGGCGCGGCGACCGCGATCGCGGCGGTCGCTGGGAGCGTGATGATCGCCGGGGCGACCGGGGTGATCGCTGGGACCGCCGGGACGACCGTCGCGACCATTGGGATCGCCGCGACGACCGCCGCAGCTACAACAACTGGGATCGCGGTCGCCACAACGGCTATTACTACAACAACCGCTGGTACTACGGCCCGCCGCCGCAAGCCTATTACGGCAATCCCTACTATCGCCCAGGCTACGCCGCCTGGCGCCGGGGTTCGTCGCTGCCGCCCTACTACCGCGGCTATGTGGTGAACGACTACTACCGCTACCATCTGCGCCAGCCGCCGCGCGGCTATGCTTGGTACCGGGTCGGAGACGACTATCTGCTGGCCGCCATCGCCAGCGGCATCATCTTCGACATCATCGTCAACGGCTCTTAGCCGCCCGAATGAAAACGCCCCGGAGGTCTCCTCCGGGGCGTTTGACTATCAGATGCCCAGCTTGGACTTCAGCAGCTGGTTGACCGTTCCGGGGTTGGCCTTGCCCCCGGTGGCCTTCATCACCTGGCCCACGAACCAGCCGATGGCCTGAGGCTTTTCCTTGACCGAGTCGGCCTGGCCCGGATTGGCCGCGATCAGGTCCTCGATGATCTTCTCCAGCGCCCCGGTGTCGGAGACCTGTTGCAGCCCTTGCTTCTCCACGATCTCACGCGGACGGCCCTCGCCGGCCCACATGCGCTCGAAGACGTCCTTGGCGATCTTGGAGGAGATAACGTCCTCCTCGATCAGCGACACCAGCTCGGCGATCACGTCGGGCTTCAGCGGACTGTCGGTGATGTCCAGGCCGCCGGCCGTCAGCTTGGCGGCCAGTTCGTTGGTCACCCAGTTCGAGACCAGCTTGGCGTCACGGCCCTTGGCCGCTTCCTCGAAGAAGTCGGCCCTGGCCTGCTCGATGATCAGCACGCCGGCGTCATAGGCGGTCAGGCCATACTGCGACTGCAAGCGCGCCTTCTTGGCGTCCGGCAGTTCGGGCAGCGAGTCCTGGATCGCCTTCACCCACGCCGGGTCGAGCTCCAACGGCAGCAGGTCGGGATCGGGGAAGTAGCGATAGTCGTGCGCCTCTTCCTTGGAGCGCATCGAACGGGTTTCCAGCTTGGTCGGATCGAACAGGCGAGTTTCCTGATCGATCTTGCCGCCGTCCTCGATGATCTCGATCTGGCGGCGGGCCTCGTACTCGATGGCCTGCTGGATATAGCGGTAGGAGTTGACGTTCTTGATCTCGCAGCGCGTGCCCAGGTGGCTGAAGTCGCCGGTCTCGCGGAACTTCTCATAGTTGCCAACGCGGCAGACCGAGACGTTCACGTCGGCGCGCAGGTTGCCCTTCTCCATGTCGCCGTCGCAGGTGCCGAGATAGACCAGGATCGTGCGCAGCTTCTTCACATAGGCCGCAGCCTCGGCGGAGCAACGCATGTCGGGCATCGACACGATTTCCATCAAGGCGGTGCCGGCCCGGTTCAGGTCGACATAGGTCGAGTTCGGGTCCTGGTCGTGCAGCGACTTGCCGGCGTCCTGCTCCAGGTGCAGGCGCTCGATACGGACGTTGAAGGTCGAGCCGTCGTCGTGTTCGACGATGACCACGCCCTCGCCCACGATCGGGTCCTTGAACTGGCTGATCTGATAGCCTTGCGGCAGGTCAGGATAGAAATAGTTCTTCCGGTCAAAGTGGCTCTTCAGATTGATCTTAGCCTCCAGGCCAAGCCCGGTCTTCACCGCCTGCTCGACGCAGTGACGGTTGATGACCGGCAGCATGCCGGGCATGGCCGCGTCGACCAGCGAGACCTGCTGATTGGGCCCCGCGCCAAATCCCACGGCGGCGCCGGAGAACAACTTGGCGTTCGACGCCACCTGGGCGTGAACCTCCAGGCCCAGAACCACTTCCCATTGGCCGGTGCGGCCGGCGATCAATTTCGACGTATCGGTCATGCCGCGTTCCTAGCGCCCCTGGCGGCGGAGCGGAAGTCGGACGCGTGAAATCCCTTGCACGACGCGCGGAACAGGGGCTGAAATCCGCGCCTTAATTAGGGGATTAGGAAACACCCAGATGAACAAGCTGCTCACCGCAGGCCTCATTGGCCTGTCGCTCTCCCTTGGCGCGCTCACGGCTCCGGCCTTCGCCGAGACTCCCGCCGCCGCCGTCTCGGCCGGGGACACCCCGATCGCCGACATCGCCGCCACGCCGGAAGGCAAGGCCGCGCTGGACAAGAACCTGCCGGGCATCACCAGCCATGAGGCCTACGACCAGTTCAAGGGCATGACCCTGAAGCAAGTCCAGCCGATGAGCCAAGGCGCGATCACCGACGATCAGATCAAGGCCCTGCAAGCCGATCTGGACAAGCTGAAGAAGTAAGTTCGACCTTGGTCGAAGCGAGAGCCCCGTCCTCACCGGCGGGGCTTTTTGCTGCACGCCTTCGAAGGCTCGGCGGCAACCTGGACCAGGGCGCAGGCGTTTAATCGCCAAGGCCGGTCCCGACGCAACGGACGCCGGGGCGTCCGCGCCCCCGAAAGAGGCAGGTCCGATGAGACAGGCCGGCGCTATCCCCACCACCCTATTCCTCCTGACCTCAGCCGTCGGCTGGTTGTTGGCCTATCTGACCTATCTCGGCGCCGGTCCGACGCCCGCGCTCTGGGTCGCAGGCCTGTTCCTGGCGCTCGCCCTGCTGGTGGGCGCGGCCGTCAAGGTCGCCCGCCAGTGGGAGCGCGCCGTGGTCCTGCGGCTGGGCCGCTTCCAGACCCTGCGGGGTCCGGGCCTGTTCTTCATCGTGCCGCTGATCGACACCATCGCCTACTGGATCGACATCCGGGTGATCACCTCGACCTTCAAGGCCGAGAAGACCCTGACCAAGGACACCGTCCCGGTCGACGTTGACGCGGTGCTGTTCTGGAAGGTGGTCGATCCGAAGAAGGCGGCGCTCGACGTCGAGGACTTCAGCAACGCCATCGCCTGGGCCTCGCAGACCGCCCTGCGCGACGTGATCGGCAAGACCATGCTGGCCGACATGCTGGAGGGCCGCGAAAAGATCAGCCGCGAGCTGGGCCGGATCATCGAGGCCCGTAGCCAGCCCTGGGGCGTCGAGGTCATCTCGGTCGAACTGAAGGACGTGCTGATCCCGGCCTCGCTGGAGGACGCCATGTCGATGCAGGCCCAGGCCGAGCGCGAACGGCAGGCGCGGGTCATCCTGGGCGATTCCGAACGTCAGGTGGCCGCGAAATTCAAGGAAGCCGCACTGACCTACACCGACGATCCCGTCGCCTTCCATCTGCGGGCGATGAACATGCTTTATGAGGGGCTGAAGCAGAACTCGACCATCGTGATCGTGCCGTCGAGCGCGGTCGAGACGATGAACCTGGGCGGCCTGGCCGGGACCACGGCCTTGGGACTGCAACTGGCCAAGGGCCGCGAGCACAAGCCAGCCCCTGCACGGCCGGCGGCGATCCGGCCGGCGGCCTGAGCCAACCGCTAGATGGAGCGCGCCATGAACGTGTTCATTCTGTTCGCGGGCAGCGGGCCGGTGGTGATCCTCACCTCCCACGCCTCGATCGAAGACCCTGCCCTGCTGGAGAAATTAGCCGCCAAGGGCGTCGACAAGTTCCTCGCCTATAGCGTCCCGTCGGCCCTGGCCAAGGCACGCTATGGCATGCACTTCGACATCGTGGCGCGCGGCCTCTCCGAAACCGACGACCTGCGGGTGTTGGATTTCGACGGCGCGCGGGCCTTCCGGCTGTTCGCCTTCAAGGAAATGACCGGCCCGTTCGTCTACGAGGCCGCGACGCCGCCCCGTGTGGGATCGCTGGCGACAGCATAGTTGGAAGCCCTCCCCGGTCAGGGAGGGCTTCTCAACGATCTACCACCACTTGGCGGGCTTGGCCTTGAAGTCGGCGGCCTTCTCGATGGCGCCGCCGAGCGAGAACAGGGTCCCCTCGTCCAGCGCCTTGCCGATCAGCTGCAGGCCAAGCGGCAGGCCGTTCACATCGACGCCGGCGGGGATGCTCATGCCGGGCAGGCCCGCCAGGTTCACCGTCACCGTGAAGATGTCGTTCAGGTACATGGCCACCGGGTCGTCGGCGTTCTCGCCCAGGCCGAACGCCGCGGACGGCGCGGTGGGGGTGAGCAGCGCGTCGACCTTCTCGAAGGCCTGGTCGAAGTCGTCGGCGATGCGGCGGCGGACCTTCAGCGCCTTCAGATAGTAGGCGTCGTAATAGCCGGCCGAGAGCACGTAGGTGCCGATCAGGATGCGGCGCTTCACCTCGGGGCCGAAACCGGCGGCGCGGGTGTTCTCGTAGGTCTCGGTGAGGTTGGCGCCCTCTTCGCGCAGGCCAAACCGCATGCCGTCATAGCGGGCCAGGTTCGAGGACGCCTCGGCCGGGGCCACGATGTAGTAGGCTGGCAGCGCGTATTTGGTGTGCGGCAGGGAGACCTCGACGATCTCGCAGCCGGCGTCCTTGAGCCAGGCGATGCCCTGCTCCCAGAGCTTCTCGATCTCGGCCGGCATGCCGTCGACCCGGTATTCCTTCGGAATGCCGACCCGCAGGCCCTTGACCGACTTGCCGACGAAGCTCGGGAAGTCCGGCACGTCGATGTCGAGGCTGGTCGAGTCCTTGGCGTCGTGGCCGGACATCGACTTCAGCAGGATGGCGGCGTCCTCGACGGTCTTGGCGATCGGGCCGGCCTGGTCGAGCGACGAGGCGAAGGCGACGACGCCCCAGCGCGAGCAACGGCCGTAGGTCGGCTTGATGCCCACGGTGCCGGTGAAAGCGGCAGGCTGGCGGATCGAACCGCCGGTGTCGGTCGCCGTGGCGCCCAGGCAGAGGTCAGCGGCCACCGAGGCGGCCGAACCGCCGGACGAGCCGCCCGGGGTCAGCTTGGCGTTGGAGCCTTCCGAGCGCCACGGATTGATCACCGGACCGAAGGCCGAAGTCTCGTTGGACGAGCCCATGGCGAATTCGTCGAGGTTCAGCTTGCCCAGCATCACCGCCCCGTCGCGCCACAGATTGGCGGTGACGGTCGACTCATAGGTCGGAATGAAGTTGCCCAGGATGTTCGAGCAGGCCGTGGAGCGGACGCCCTCGGTGCAGAACAGGTCCTTGATGCCCAGCGGCGCGCCGTCCAGCGCGCCGGCCTCGCCCTTGGCGCGGCGGGCGTCGGAGGCCTTGGCCATCTCGATGGCCTTTTCCGGCGTTTCGAGCACGAAGGCGTTCAGCGGCTTGGCGGCCGCGACGGCCTCGACGTGGGCCTGGGTCAGTTCCTGCGAGGAGAACGACTTGTCGGCCAGCCCGTCGAGGGCGGCCTTCAGCGTAAGCTTGGTGAGCGAGGTCATACTATTCCACCACCTTGGGAACGACGAAGAAGCCGTCCACGGTCTTGGGCGCGTTGGAGAGCACCTTGGAGGCGTCGCCGCCCTCGGTGACCACGTCCTCGCGCATCGGCGCAGGCATGTGCACCGCCGAGGTCATCGGCTCGACACCGTCGGTGTCGACTTCGCTCAGTTGTTCGATCCAGGTCATGATGCCGTTCAGCTCGCTCGCGAGCTGTTCCAGCTTCTCCTCGGGCTCGGCGATCCGCGCGAGCCTCGCGACCTTACGGACGGTCGCGGCGTCGATGGCCATGGGGCCCTCCTAATGGTTCGAGGGAGGGGTTAGCCGTGTGGGCCTCCCTTTGACAAGCGATGACCGCTATTGAGAGCCATGGCCGTTGTCGAACTGACTGAAATTCCCGCCCTGATTCCCCGCTATTCAGCCCTGATCGGCCTCGATCTGGGCGAGAAGACCATTGGCGTGGCGGTGTCCGACACCACCCGCATGGTGGCCAGCCCCTTGGAGCTGATCCGCAAGACCAAGTTCACCCAGGAGGCCAACCGGCTGTTCTCGCTGATCGACGGGCGCGAGGTCGGCGCCATTGTCATCGGCCTGCCGATCAATATGGACGGCACCGAGGGCGTCCGTTGCCAGTCCAACCGCGCCTTCGCCCGCAACCTGCTGCGGCTGCGCGAGATCCCGATCGCCTTCTGGGACGAGCGGATGTCGACCATGGCGGTGAACCGCTTCCTGATCGACCAATTGGACGCCAGCCGCGCAAAACGGGCCGGTCTGGTGGACCAGATGGCGGCCGCCTGGATCCTGCAGGGCGCGCTGGAACGCCTGCGATCTGTGGGTGAATGAGCGGCAACGCTTGGCGCCTCCCGCCAGGAGGCCTAAGACGCCGCTTTAATGAGCGCAGCACCCACCGGTCTGAACGAGGTCCTTTCGAGGACCTTCCCCTTCCCGAAGCGTCACTTCCTGTCCGTGGTCGATCTCAACCCTGTTGAGGTTTCCGGATTGCTGGATCTGGCCGACAGCTTCGTGTCCCTCAACAGGCAACATTCGAAAAAGCTCGACCTGCTCAAGGGTCGAACTTTGATGAACCTGTTCTTCGAGAACTCGACGCGAACCCAAAGCTCGTTCGAGCTGGCCGGCAAGCGGCTGGGCGCCGACGTGGTCAATATGAGCCCGCGCTCGTCCTCGATCTCCAAGGGCGAGACCCTGATCGACACGGCGGTCACGCTGAACGCGATGCAGCCCGACCTGCTGGTCGTGCGGCATTCGTCCTCGGGGGCGGCTTCGCTGCTGTCGCAGAAGGTCACCTGCTCGGTGATCAACGCCGGCGACGGCCAGCACGAGCATCCAACCCAGGCGCTACTGGACATGCTGTCCATGCGCCGCGCCTTCGGCCGGATCGCCGGCCTGAAGATCGCGATCTGCGGCGACGTGCTGCACAGCCGGGTGGCGCGCTCGAACGTCGGGCTGTTGCAGATGATGGGCGCGGACGTGCGCCTGGTCGGCCCGCCGACCCTGATGCCCACCGACGCCGACCGTTGGGGCGTCGATGTCTATCACGACATGCGCAAGGGCATCGCCGGCTGCGACGTGGTGATGATGCTGCGCCTGCAGCTTGAGCGCATGGACGGGGTCATGGCCCCCTCGCAGCGCGAGTATTTCCGCTTCTACGGCCTGGACCGCGAGAAGCTGGCCTTCGCCTCCGACAATGTCCGGGTCATGCACCCCGGCCCGATGAACCGTGGGGTCGAGATCGACTCCGACGTCGCCGACGATCTCGCCGTCTCGCTGATCCAGGATCAGGTGGAGATGGGCGTGGCCGCGCGCATGGCGGTGCTGGCCTCGCTCGCGGCGCGCCTGGACAACGACTGATGAGCGCCATCGCCTCCGTCTGCGTGTTCTGCGGGGCGAGCCCCGGCGGAGACCCTGTCTATCGCGCCGCCGCCGAGGCCATGGGGCGGCAGATCGCCGAACGAGGCATGCGGCTGATCTATGGCGGGGCCAAGGTCGGGTTGATGGGCGCGGTCGCCGATGCGGCGCTGGACGCTGGAGCCGAGGTGATCGGGGTCCTGCCCCACGCCCTGAGCGACAAGGAAATCGCTCATACCGGCCTCACCCGCCTTGAGATCGTCGGCTCGATGCACGAGCGCAAGGCGCGGATGGCCGAACTTTCGGACGCCTTCATCGCCCTGCCCGGCGGCGCCGGCACCCTGGAGGAGATCTTCGAGATCTGGACCTGGGGCCAGCTCGGCTTCCACGCCAAGCCGGCCGGGTTCCTGAACGTGCGCGGTTACTATGACGGCCTGCGCGGCTTTGTGGACCATGCGGTCGGCGAGGCGTTCCTGAGGGCCCCGCACCGCGACATGCTGATTTTCCGCGAGGACTGCGTGGAGATGCTGGACGCGCTAGGCGCCTACGTCCCGCCCGTCGTCGAAAAATGGATCGGACGCCCAGAACTATGACCCAACGCCCGACCGCCTTTGTGAACGCCCGCCTCGTCGATCCGGCCAGCGGCTGGGACGGCCCTGGCGCGCTGCTGATCCGTGACGGCAAGATCGCCGATGTCGCCCAGGGCGGCGACCTTGGCACGCTCTCGGCCGACATCGACGTGATCGACGCCCGCGGCGCGATGCTGGCCCCGGGCCTGGTCGATATCCGCGTGAAGACCGGCGAGCCCGGCGCGGAGACCAAGGAGACCCTGAAGTCGGCGGCCCTGGCCGCGGCGGCCGGCGGCGTCACCTCCATCGTCCTGCAGCCCGACACCGATCCGGTGATCGACGAAGCCTCGGTGGTGGACTTCATCCTGCGCCGCACCCGCGACATCGAACTGGTCCATGTCTATCCGGCTGGCGCGGCCACCAAGGGCTGTAAGGGCGAACGCATGGCCGAGATCGGACTGATGCGCGAAGCCGGCTGCCTCTATGTGACCGACGCCGACCGGCCGATCGTCAATTCCAAGGTGATGCAACGGGTCCTGGCCTACGCCAAGAGCTTCGACACCCTGGTCGCCCACCGCCCGGCCGACCCCTGGCTGTCGGCCGGAGCCGTCGCCACCGCCAGCGAGTTCGCCGGCCGCATGGGCCTGTCCAGCGTGCCGCCGATCGCCGAGAAGATCATGCTGGAGCGCGACCTGGCCCTGGTCGAACTGACCGGCGCGCGGTTCCTGGTCGACCAGATCACCACCGCCTGCGCGCTGGAAAGCCTGGCGCGCGGCAAGGCGAAGGGCCTGCCGGTCACCGCCACCACCTCGATCAACCACCTGTCGTTCAACGAGATCGACATCGGCGACTACCGCACCTTCCTGAAGTTCGACCCGCCGGTGCGCGGCGAGGACGACCGGCAGGCGACCATCGAGGCCCTGGCCTCGGGCCTGATCGACATCGTGGTCTCCGCCCACGCCCCGGCCCCGGCCGAGGACAAGCGCCTGCCCTATGACGAGGCCGCGCCCGGCGCCGTTGGCTTGCAGACCCTGCTGCCCGCCCTGCTCGCCTTCCACCATGACGGCCGCATTCCGCTGGTGGACCTGATGCGCACGGTGACCAGCCGCCCCGCCGAACTGCTGGGCCTGGCCGCCGGTCGCCTGGCCAAGGGCGCGCCCGCCGACCTGGTGCTCTGCGACCTCAACGCCCCCATCGTGGTCGACCTGGACAAGCTGAAGTCCAAGTCCCGCAACTCGCCCTTCGACGGCCGCCGGCTGTTCGGCGAGGTGCAGATGACGATTGTTGATGGGCGGGTCGTGTATCGGGTCTGACAGACCGACCCCAACCAAGAACAATTGACGAACAATCTCCTTCGCTAGAAGCTTGGCCTTGACGCTGGGCGGATGACGGCGCGCGCGAGCGCGGCTACCACTGGGCTGACGAGAGGGAACGCCGATGCCTGATTCACTCAGCCCTATGCTGATCGCCGCCGCCGTCGTGGGAGGCTATCTGCTGGGCTCGATCCCCTTTGGCCTGATCGCCGCCAAGCTGGGCGGCCAGGGCGATATCCGCTCCATCGGTTCAGGCAATATCGGCGCGACCAATGTCCTGCGCACCGGCCGTAAGGACCTGGCGCTGATCACCCTGCTGGGCGACGGCGGCAAGGGCGCGGTGGCGGTGCTCATCGCCTGGCTGCTGACCCGCAACGCCGGGGCGCAGGCGCAGGCTCAGTTGACGGCCCTAGCCGGCGGGTCGGCGTTCCTGGGCCACCTGTTCCCGGTCTGGTTGGGCTTCAAGGGCGGCAAGGGCGTGGCGACCTTCTTCGGCACCCTGCTGGCCGCCGCCTGGCCCGTGGGTCTGGCGGCCGGGGCGACCTGGATCGCCATGTTCTTCATCTTCCGGCTGTCGTCGCTGGCGGGCCTGACCGCGGCGGCCCTGGCGCCGATCCTGGCGCTGTTCGTGTTCGACCGCCCCTACCCGATCGCGGTGATGGCGCTGGTCATGGCGGTGCTGATCTTCATCCGCCACAAGGACAATATCGGCCGCTTGCTGAAGGGCGAGGAACCCAAGAGCGGCTCGGCTAAGAAAAAAGACCCTGCGTGATCCGCGCGCGCGGGGAACCAACGACCTGATCCGCCAGGGCGCGGCGCTGTGCGAGGGCGTGGAAGACGTGCTGCGTGCGCTGGAGAGCTTCGGCGGGTTCCGCGAGCCGGAACGGCCCTTCGCCCCGTCGCCAGTTCCGGACACCGAAATCGACGCCGTGCGCGAGCGAGTCGCCGCCCTGCTGTCGCCCACACCGGTCTCTCGTGATGAGCTGGTGAGGGCGGCTGGCGCCCCGGCCTCAGTGGTTTTCGCGGCCCTGGTGGAGCTCACCCTGGCGGGCCGGGCGGAATTGTTGCCGGGCGGATTGGTCGCGGGGCTCTAAAGAGCCCCGGTTTTCAGAAGGTGGGCGCCTATCCAAACGTGCGCCTTGCCTAATTCCTCAGGCTGGTTGACACAGCCTAGGCGCCTCCCTCACCTTTCGCGCCCTTGAATTTCGGGCCTCCTGCCCGGGACGCCCCTATATAGAGCGCCCATGAACCTCGTCGTCGTCGAAAGCCCGGCTAAGGCTAAGACCATCAATAAGTACCTCGGCTCGGACTATACGGTCCTGGCCTCGTACGGCCACGTGCGTGACCTGCCGGCCAAGGATGGATCGGTACGGCCCGACGAAGACTTCGCCATGATCTGGGATGTGGACGCCAAGTCCGCCAAACGGCTCAGCGACATCGCCGAGGTCGCCAAAAAGGCCGACCGCATCATCCTCGCCACCGACCCCGACCGCGAAGGAGAGGCGATCTCGTGGCACGTCCTGGAGGTCCTTCAGAAGAAGAAGGTCCTGAAGGACACCAAGGTCGAGCGCGTGGTGTTCAACGCCATCACCAAGTCGGCCGTGACCGAGGCGATGAAGAACCCGCGCGCCATCGACATGGAGTTGGTGGACGCCTACCTCGCCCGCCGGGCGCTGGACTATCTGGTGGGGTTCACCCTCTCGCCGGTGCTGTGGCGCAAGCTGCCGGGCTCGCGCTCGGCCGGCCGCGTGCAGTCGGTGGCCCTGCGCCTGGTCGTCGATCGTGAGATCGAGATCGAGAAGTTCAAGACCCAGGAATATTGGACCGTCGAGGCCGACGTCTCGGCCGGCGGCGATCCCTTCCTGGCCCGCATGGTCAAGCATGACGGCAAGCGTCTGACCAAGTTCGACCTGGGCAACGAGGCCTCGGCCCACGCCGCCCAGGCGGCGGTGAAGGCCGCGACCTTCAAGATCTCGGCGGTCGAGAAGAAGCCCGGCCGGCGCTCGCCCGCCCCGCCCTTCACCACCTCGACCCTGCAGCAGGAAGCCTCCCGCAAGCTCGGCTTCTCGGCTCAGCGCACCATGCAGGCGGCCCAGAAGCTGTACGAAGGCATCGACATCGGCGGCGAGACCGTCGGTCTGATCACCTACATGCGTACCGACGGCGTCCAGGCCGCGCCCGAAGCTATCGACGAGGCGCGTCAGGTGATCGCCGGCGTCTATGGCAAGGAATACGTCCCCGAGAGCGCCCGGATCTACAAGACCAAGGCCAAGAACGCCCAGGAGGCCCACGAAGCCATCCGGCCGACCAGCTTGACCCGCAACCCCGGCTCGCTGCGCCTGGAGAGCGACCTTGGCCGCCTCTACGAGCTGATCTGGAAGCGGATGATCGCCTCGCAGATGGAGGCGGCCCGCATCGAGCGGACCTCCATCGATCTGGAAAGCGCCGACGGCAGGACCGGCCTGCGCGCCACCGGCCAGGTGATCCTGTTCGACGGTTATCTGGCCGTCTACGAGGAAGGTCGCGACGACGCCGACGACGAGGAAGGCGGCCGCCTGCCGCAGGTCAAGGAAGGCGCCGACGCCCGCGTGATCGACGCGCGCGCCGACCAGCACTTCACCGAACCGCCCCCGCGCTATTCGGAAGCCAGCCTGGTCAAGAAGATGGAAGAGCTCGGCATCGGCCGGCCCTCAACCTACGCTTCGGTGCTGACCGTGCTGCGCGATCGCGAATACGTCCGCATGGACAAGAACCGTTTCATTCCCGAGGACAAGGGCCGCCTGGTCACCGCGTTCCTCGAGCAGTTCTTCGCCCGCTACGTGGAATACGACTTCACCGCCGCCCTGGAAGAAAAGCTCGACCTGGTCTCGGCCGGGGAGATGAACTGGAAGGCCCTGCTGCGCGAGTTCTGGCAGGACTTCCACGCTGCAGTCGGCGAAATCGCCGAACTGCGCGTCACCAACGTGCTCGACGCGCTGAACGAAGCGCTCGGCCCGCACATCTTCCCGGCGAAGGAAGACGGGTCCGATCCGCGCGGCTGCCCGACCTGCGACACCGGCCGGCTGTCGCTGAAGACCGGCAAGTTCGGGGCCTTCATCGGCTGCTCCAACTATCCGGAGTGCCGCTACACCCGCCCCATCGCCCAGTCGGACGATGAGAACGCCGCTGAAAGCGGCGACCGTGAACTGGGCGTCGACCCGGTCACCGGCGAGAAGGTGTTCCTGAAGGCCGGCCGTTTTGGCCCCTATGTCCAGCTCGGCGAGGGCGAAAAGCCCAAGCGTTCCTCCCTGCCCAAGGGATGGTCGGCCGCCGCCATGGACCTGGAAAAGGGCCTGCGCCTGCTGCGCCTGCCGCGCGACGTCGGGGCCCACCCCGAGGACGGCGGCATGATCACCGCCGGCATCGGCCGGTTCGGACCGTTCGTGCTGCACAACGGCACCTATGCGAACCTGCCCAGCGTCGACGAGGTGTTCGACGTCGGTCTCAACCGCGCCGTCACTCTGCTGGCCGAGAAGCGGGCCGGCGGCGGACGCCCTGGACGTGGCGAATCGGCGGCCCTGAAGGATCTGGGCGCCCACCCGGCGGACGGCGCGCCTGTGAAGGTGCTGGCCGGCCGCTATGGCCCCTACATCAAGCACGGCTCGACCAACGCCAACGTGCCCAAGGGCAAGGACCCGGCGGACATTACGCTGGAAGAAGCCGTGCTCCTGATCGCCGAGCGCGAGGCCAAGGGCGGCGGCAAGAAGAAGCCGGCCGCGAAGAAAGCCGCTGCGAAACCCAAGGCCGAAAAGGCCGCGGCCCCCAAGAAGGCCGCGGCCAAGAAGCCGGCTGCGAAGAAGCCCGCAGCCAAGAAGGCCAGCGCCAAGACCGAGGAAGCGGTCCCGGCGAGCGCCGGCGGCGCCGCGCCCTGGGACGACGAGTAGGTCGTTGAGGCGGCCTTAACCGGCCGCCGGCAACCTGCGCGCGAGCCAGGGAGCCCAGCATGCCGGAGACGCCGACATTCGGCCGCCGCCAGCCCAAAGCGTTCGCGCCGCCCGCTCGGAGCGGGCGCGTTCCGAGCTTGGCTGAACTCGGTGTCGCCCCGGCCGACGCAGATGCCCAGGAACTTGAAGCCTGGCGCCAAGCGCAACGCGAGAAACGGCGCCGGGCCTATCTGCGCCAGTTCACCGGCCTGAGAGGCGTGGGTTTTGGACTCCTGCTCTGCAGCGTCATCCTGAAGTTGGCCGACCTGAATGTGCTCAGCCTGATCCCAGGGACTCTCGCCCCGATTTTCATGTTCGTCGGCTGGCGCCGCAATCGAGCGGCGGACTGAAACCGGCGTCGCTCGATAGTCCGTCGCGAAAACACATCGCAGCGGCTATCTAGGGACCATGGCCAAGTCTCGCACGCCCAAGTCCGCACGGTTCGCCCCCAAGACCGAAAGGCCGCCCCAGGGGCTGCCCGATCGCGAAACCCTGCTGAAGTTCGTCCGCGAGGCCGGTGAGACCGACAAGGCCGACATGGCCCGCGCCTTCGGCCTGAAGGGCAACGACCGCCGCGCCCTGCGCGACATGCTCAAGGAACTCGAGACCTCCGGCGCGCTCGGCAAGCGTGGCCGCAAGGGCTTCTCCGAGGCCGGCGCCGTGCCGCCGGTCGGCGTCGTGGACGTGGTCGAGCGCGATCCGGACGGCGACCTGCTGGTGAAGCTCGTCAAGGGCGACGACGTCCCGCTGGTGCGGCTGGCCCCCGACCGCACAGGCGCCGTGGGCGGCGCGCCGGGCCTGGGCGACCGGATGCTAGTGCGCTTCGAAAGGCTGGAGAACGGCGAACTCGAAGCGCGGGTGATCAAGCGCCTGGGCCAAAGCGCCCACCGCATCCTCGGCGTCGTCCGCAAGGAGAACAAGCAGGTCCGCGTGGAGCCCGTCGATCGCCGCTCCAAGGAGAGCATGATCCTGGTCCCGGCCGAGGCCGCGAACCTCAGCGACGGCGATCTGGTTCTGGCCCAGGTCACGGTCGAGGAGCGCTATGGCCCCAAGCGCGGCAAGGTGCTGGAGGTCGTCGGCCGCGTCGACCAGCCGCGCGCCGCCTCGCTGATCGCCATCCATTCGCACGGCATCCCCACCGGCTTCAGCCAAGACGCCGAAGCCGAGGCCGAGGCCGCCGAGGCCCCGACCCTGAAGGGGCGCGAGGACCTGCGCGCGGTCCCGCTGGTCACCATCGACCCGCCGGACGCCCGCGACCACGACGACGCCGTCTATGCCGAGCCCGACACCGATCCGGCGAACGAGGGCGGCTGGATCGTCTGGGTCGCCATCGCCGATGTCGCGGCCTATGTCCGCTCCGACTCAGCCCTGGACCGCGACGCCCGCGACAAGGGCAACTCGACCTACTTCCCCGACCGCGTCGAACCGATGCTGCCCGAGCGGCTGTCGGCGGGCCTCTGTTCGCTGCGGCAGGGCGAGAACCGCGCCTGCCTGGCCGTGCGGATGGTGTTCGGCAAGGACGGCCGCAAGCGTTCGCACAAGTTCATCCGCGGCCTGATGCGCTCGGCCGCCAAGCTCTCCTACGAACAGGCCCAGCGCGCGATCGACGGCTTCCCCGACGACCAGACCAACCCCCTGCTGGAACCGATCATCAAGCCGCTGTGGGCGGCCTATGAGACGATGATGAAGGGCCGCCGCGCCCGCTCGCCGCTGGCCATCGAGAGCCAGGAGCGCAAGATCGTCATCAACGCCGAGGGCGAAGTCACCTCGATCACGCCGCGCGCCGCGCTGGAGGCCCACAAGCTGATCGAGGAGATGATGGTCCAGGCCAATGTCTGCGCCGCCGAGACCCTGGAGCAGAAGAAGACCCCGCTGATCTACCGGATCCACGACACCCCCAGCCAGGAGAAGGTCCAGTCGCTGGCAGAGTTCCTGCAAACGCTGGGGATCGCCTGGAACAAGGGCGAGGCGCCGCGCACCGACCGCTTCAACAAGCTGCTGGAAGAGACCCGCGAGGGTCCCAGCGCCCAGATCATCAACGAGGTCGTACTGCGCACCCAGATGCAGGCGATCTATTCGACCGAGAACATCGGCCACTTCGGCCTGAACCTCGACCGCTACGCCCACTTCACCTCGCCGATCCGCCGCTATGCCGACCTGATCGTGCACCGTGCGCTGATCCGGGCCCTGGGGCTGGGCGACGACGGCATCACCGACCGCGACATCTCGCAGATGAAGGACACCGCCGAGCGGATCACCTTCGCCGAGCGGCGCTCCATGGCCGCCGAGCGCGACGCCACCGACCGCTATGTGGCGTCCTTCCTCTCCGACCGGGTGGGCGCAGAGTTCCCCGGCCGCATCACCGGCGTCACCCGCTTTGGCCTGTTCGTCCGGCTGGACGAAACCGGCGCTGACGGCCTGGTCCCGGTCTCGACCCTGGGCGACGAGTATTTCGTCCACGACGACAAGGCCCACGCCCTGGTCGGCGAACGCACCGGCCGGCGCTGGCCGCTCGGAACCTCGGTTCAGGTGAAACTGAAGGAAGCCGCGCCCATCACCGGCGGGCTGGTCTTCGAGATGATCAGCGAGCCCCTGCCCGTCGATCCGAACGCCCCTCGGCCCCGGCTAGGCATGCGAGCTCGCACCCCCTTCACCGGCCCCAAGCGTGGTGGCGGCGCTGGACGGCCGCCCGGCAAGGCCAAGTCGAAAAGCGGAAAGCGCCGCTAGCGCGCTGATGGCTCGCCAATAGATTTGCGAAGCTTCACTGGAAGAACGGCGTAATCATTACATGAACAAGAAAATGGGCGTTTCAGTCGCGGTCATCGCTCTCCTGGCGGCGGGAGGCCTGTATCTGCTCGTGAAGCCGGCAGGGGACGCGCCGGCTCCCGCCATGCCCGCCCCTGCACCCGTGGCGTCTGCAGGGCCGGCGACCGCGCCGGTCGATCAAGCGGCGACAGCCGGTCAGGTTGCGTTCGACGCCAAGAACTCAACATTCACGCTCGATGGACAATCCGTAACTCTGAAGAACGGCACATCGAGCATCCCGTCGGCTCCAGGGTCCGCGAGTTCAACAACCACGCGATATTTTGGCGATGATGGACGCGGCGATCTCAATAACGACGGCCAAGAAGACATAGCCTTCATTGTCACCCAAGACGCGGGCGGCAGCGGCCTCTTCTATTATGTCGTGGCCGCGATGAAGGAAGCCGATGGCTATAAGACCACCAATGGATTTTTCATCGGCGACCGCATCGCTCCGCAGTCGATCACCATTCCACGGAACTCAAACGAGCTCCAAGTCAACTTCGCTAACCGCCAGCCGGGGGAGCCCATGACGGCTCCACCGACGGTGGGGCGCGTTCTGCTTCTCAAAGTGACGCCGCAAGGCGTGCTTGAGGGCCTGATGAAATAGGCCCTCTCGGACGAGGGCTTCCCACCACGGGTTCCGGCGCCGCTAGGCCGGCTGCAAGCCCGCCAGGAACCCCTGCTTGGTGATGGTGATCCGCTCGTCGCCCAGGTCACGTAGGCAGTCCTTCTCGCTAAGCGTCGCGAAGGCGGCGTCCAGCCGGGCGGGCTCGAAGCCGCGCGCGATCCCAGCGTCACGGACCGGCGCGCGCGACATCGCCTCGCCCGGCCAGATGTCCATTTCCCGCAAGGTCGCCAGCACCGCGCGCTCGGCGTCATCGAGGATCAGCAGCCTCGGCCCGGCGGGGGTCAACTCCCCCGTGGCGGTCTGATCGACGCCTGCGGGCGGTCCCTCGGGCTCCAGCATGCCGCGGGCGATCTGCTCCTCTCCCATCACCACGCGGTCGGCGCCATGGGCGATCAGGTGCGCGGCTTCAGTGTCGGAGTGGGCCCGGGCGACGATCTCCAGTCCGGGATTGGCCTTGCGGGCCTTGTCGACCACGCCCCCGCCTTCGAAGCCGTCCGCCACGGCGACGAACATCCGCACCGCGCGCTCGACACCTGCAGCCTCCAAGACCCTGGGGTCGGTCGCCGTGCCGATGATCGTCTCATAGCCGTGATTGCGGGCTCTCAGCCCCATCTCCGTCTCGGTCTCGACCAGGACGAAGGGATAGGCCTCGGCCCTCAGCCCCGCCGCGACCACCTCGCCCACCCGGCCGTAGCCGACCAGGATCGTGTGCCCGCCCAGATGGGTCGGTGAGAGATCGTTGGCGGGTTCCGGGTCGGGCGTCGGAACCGCGGGCGCCGGTTGGGCGCGCGGCGTGCGCGTCGCCAGGCCGAAGATGAACGGGTTCAGCATGATCGAGATGATCGCGCCGGCCAGGATCAGGTCGCGGCCGTCCTTGGGCAGGATCTCCAGGTCAACGCCCATGGTCGCCAGGATGAACGAGAACTCCCCGATCTGCGCCAGGCTGGCGGCCACCGTGACGGCGGTGGTGTTGGAGCGTCCGAAAGCCTTGATGATCGCCAGCGCGGCCAGCGACTTGCCGATGATGATGATGCCCAGCACCGCCAGCACCGTCCACGGATGGGCCAGCACCACGAACGGGTTGAACAGCATCCCCACCGAGACGAAGAACAGCACGGCGAAGGCGTCGCGCAACGGCAAGGTCTCCTCGGCCGCGCGCTGGCTGAGCTCGGATTCGGCCAGGATCATGCCGGCGAAGAAGGCCCCGAGCGCGAACGAGACGCCAAACAGCATCGCCGCCCCGAACGCCACGCCGAGCGCGATCGCCAGCACCGCCAGCCGGAACAACTCGCGCGATCCGGTGTGGGCCACATAGTGCAGCAGCCAAGGCACGACCCGCCGCCCGACGATCAGCATGAAAGCGACGAAGCCGCCGACCTTCAGCAGCGTGATCCCCAAGGGCATGACCCAAGCGGTGAGCGGATCGGCCGCGCCGTCGCCGGCCTTCATCGCCCCGGCCAGGGCCGGCAGCAGCACCAGGGCCAGGACCATTGCCAGGTCCTCGACGATCAGCCAGCCGACCGCGATCTTGCCCCGGTCGGTCTGGATCAGCCGTCGCTCCTGCAAGGCGCGCAGCAGCACCACCGTCGAGGCCACCGAGAGCGCCAGGCCGAACACCAGGCCCGAGATCAGCGGCCAGCCCAGCAGGGTGGCGAGCCCGATGCCGAGCAGGGTGGCGACCGCCATCTGCCCCAGGGCGCCTGGCACGGCGATCTTCCGAACCGCCAGCAGATCCTTGAGCGAGAAATGCAGCCCGACCCCGAACATCAGCAGGATCACGCCGATCTCGGCCAGTTCGTTGGCGATCTTCTGGTCGGCCACATAGCCCGGCGTGAACGGCCCGACGAGCACCCCCGCCAGCAGATACCCCACCAAGGGCGACAACCGCAGGCGCTGGGCGAGCGCGCCCAGGGCGAAAGCGGCCACGAGGCCCGCAACGATGGTGGCGATCAGCGGCGTGTGGTGGGGCATGGGCCTCCGGAAACTTGAGTGTGGGACCTCTTGAATTTGGGACGATGTGGGCGCAGATCAACCAAAATGGCTGAAATCTCCGGACACAACGACGTCATCCAGCCCTGCCAGTGCCGGGCCGCGCGCGGCCTGCTGGACTGGACGCAGGATCACCTGGCTCATGCGGCCGGCGTCTCGCGCAGCACGATCCGCGATTTCGAGAGCGGCCGGCACGCTCTGCAGCGCTCCACCGCCAAACTGATCGAGACGGCGTTGGACGAGGCCGGCGTCGTCCTGCTGAACGCCGAGGCCGAGGGTTTCGGCGTCAGGCTTGCCGCGGCGCGGTGAAGACCAGGGCCATCCAGGCCGCCAGCGCCCAACTCGACCCCAGGGCCCACCCGGCCAGGACGTCGGTTGGCCAGTGAACCCCTAGATAGACGCGGCTGACGCCCACCGCGAGGACGCCGCTGATGGCCAGGCCATAGACCAGCGCCTTGGTCCGCCGCCGCGGCTCCACGCTCGCCACCACCGTGGCCAGGGTCAGGAAGGTCGCCGCCGCCGCCGTCGAGTGGCCGCTGGGGAAGCTCTGGGAATAGACGATGCTGCCATGGGCCACGATCATCGGCCGGTCGCGATCATAGAACGCCTTCAGGATCTCGCTGGAAGCGTAGGCCAGCACCACCGTCGTCGCGAAGATCAGCGCCTCGCGCCCGCGTCGGTGGAAAACCAGCAGCAGGGTCGCGGCGATGGTCACGATGGTCAGCACCGTGAAGCCGCCCAGCGCGGTGATGTCGCGCATCGATTCCTCGAACCACCGCGGCCCGATCGGATCGGAAGGATCGCTCGGCATCCGGAACGCGAGCAGAAGCCGCCGGTCGAGGGCCGCGGTTTCCCCCTCGGCGACCTCGCCCGCGATGGTGAGGAACAGCGACGGGACGCCGACCAGGGCGACGAGCAGCACCAGGGTTCGCGTCTCAAGCTTGCCCAGCAGGGACTTCAGGCGTTCGATCATCGCGCCGGCGACTCGCGATCTGCGGCGCCAAGGCTGACGGGGACGGACCGAATGAAGACCATGCTCTCTTCCTGGCAGATGTGGGCGCTGTTGTCGGCGGGGTTCGCGGCCCTCACCGCCGTTTTCGCCAAGGTCGGCGTGGACAATATCAACTCCGACTACGCCACCCTGATCCGCACCATCGTGATTTTGGGAGTCGCCGCGCTGATTGTCACCGCCACCGGCCAATGGCAGGCGCCGGGCGCGGTCAGCTCGCGGACCTATCTGTTCCTGGTGCTGTCGGGCCTGGCCACCGGCGCGTCCTGGCTCTGCTATTTCCGCGCGCTCAAGCTCGGCGACGCGGCGCGGGTCGCACCCCTGGACAAGCTTAGCGTCGTCCTGGTCGCGGTGATCAGCGTGGTCTTCCTGGGAGAGCGGTTGTCGGGGGCCAACTGGGCCGGCGTCGGGCTGATCGCGGCTGGCGCCGTGCTGGTCGCGTGGCGCGGTTGACGTAAGGGCGGTGTTCCCAGGGCCTGAGTCGGCTCATACAGTTGTTTCATGAGCAATGTCGAAACAGTCCGGCGGCCGGAGGGCGGTCGCCTCCGCGCTGACGGAACCCGCGCCGTCCGCCCGCGTAACGCCGCCACCCTGATCATCGTCCGCCGCGACCGCAGCACGCCGCAGGTGCTGATGGGCAAGCGTCACAGCGGCCATGATTTCATGCCGAACCTCTGGGTCTTCCCGGGCGGGCGCATCGACCGCAGCGATTTCCGCGCGCCCTTCGCCACCGACCTGCGGCCCGAGGTGGCGGCGAAGTTCGAAGCCCATATCCCCATGACCCGTGGCCGCGCCCTGGCGCTGACCGCCATCCGCGAAACCTACGAAGAGGCCGGCCTGCTGCTCGCCAAGCCGGTTCCGGCGCGCCCGGTGGCGGGACCCTGGCGGGAATTCCTGGCCCATGGCGCCGCGCCCGACCTGGCGGCCCTGGAGATCGTCGCCCGCGCCGTCACGCCGGCCGCCCTCGCCAAGCGCTTCGACACCTGGTTCCTGATGGCGAAGGCCGAGCATCTGATCAGCCTGGAGCGCCAGCCGGACTGCGGCGAGTTGGAGGAGATCGCCTGGGTCGACTTCGACGAGGCCATCGCCCTGCCCCTGCCCTCCGTCACCCGCACCGTGATCGGCGAGGCTATCCAGCGGCTGGAAGACCCCAGTCGTCCGCAGCCCTTCATGCGCTTCACGACAGGCGCTCCCCGCTTGAGCCACCTGTAGAGCCCGTCGCGCATTTCAGCTGCGAATTATTCGCAACAAGCTTGCGCTTGGCCGCCCCCGTTGTTAGTGCGAACCATTATTAGCACCTCCGGGGGAATGGGATCTTGTCGGCTTCTGAGCTTGTGGGCGCCAAACCGGTCATCGACGAGGCCCAGGTCTTGGCCAAGGCGCAGGCCAAGCGCGCGGCCCAGCGCCGCGCCGCGCTCATGCGCCAGATGGTGCAATGGCATTGGATCAGCGCCGCCATCTGCCTGATCGGCATGCTGCTGTTCGCCGTCACCGGCATCACGCTCAACCACGCCGGCGCCATCGAGACCAAGCCCCAGACGGTCGAGATCGAGGGCCGACTTCCGCCCGAACTGATGGCCGTCGCCAAAACCGCCCAGACTTCCAAGGCCGCCTTGCCCGACGAGATCCGCGTCTGGCTGGCCAAGGACCTCGACGTAAAGGCCCCGAAGGGCGCGGCGGTCGAGTGGACTGACGACGAGGGCTATGTCGCCCTACCTCGTCCCGGCGGCGACGGCTGGGTCACCTTCGACGCCGCGTCCGGCGACGTGCTGGCCGAGCGCACCGACCGCGGCGCGATCGCCTACCTCAACGACCTGCACAAGGGGCGCAACTCCGGCGCGGTCTGGAGCCTGTTCCTCGACGTCTTCGCCGTCGGCTGCGTGGTCTTCTGCCTGACCGGCCTGGTGCTGCTGCAACTGCATTCCAAGGCCCGCAAGATCACCTGGCCGCTAGTTGGCCTGGGTCTCGCCGTGCCTCTGATCCTCGTCCTCCTCTTCATCCATTGACCGGAGCCTCCATGCGCCTGCCCGTCTACACCGCCGCTCTGACCGGCCTGATGGCGAGCCCCGCCCTGGCGGCGGACCTGGAGCTCAGCCTGGAGATCCCTCGGCTGACGGTGGCCGAGTATCACCGGCCCTACGTCTCGGTCTGGATCGAGAACCCCGACAAGACCGCCGTGAAGACCCTGGCCGTCTGGTACAACGTCAAGCTGAAGAACAACGAAGGCCAGAAGTGGCTGAAGGACATGCGCCAGTGGTGGCGCCGGGCCGGCCGCGACATGAGCCTGCCGGCCGACGGCGTCAGCGCCGCGACCCGCGCGCCCGGCAAGCACCAGGTGGTGTTCAAGCCCGGCGCCCTGCCCGCCGGCCAGTATAACCTCGTCGTCGAGGCCGCCCGTGAAGTCGGCGGCGTCGAGGTGCTTCGCGCACCGTTCCAATGGCCGCCCAAGGCCCGCGTCTCCTCCTCGGCGAAGGGTGCCAGCGAGCTCGGCGCCATGAGCGTCACCGTCAAGCCGTGAACCCTAGAAGGATCCATCAGATGATCTCGCTTCGTCGCGGCGCCATCGCCGCCGTCTCCCTCATGGCCGTGCTGGCCGTTCCGGTCGCCGCCAACGCCCACCGCCAATGGCTGCTGCCCTCGGCCACGGTGCTGTCGGGCAATGATCCCTGGATCACGGTCGACGCCGCCGTCTCCAACGACCTGTTCTACTTCGACCACATGCCGATGCGCCTGGACGGCATCACGGTCATGGGCCCCGACGGCTCCAAGGGCGAAATCAAGAACGGCGCGACCGGCAAGTACCGCAGCACCTTCGACGTCCAACTCGACAAGCCTGGCACCTACAAGATCGCCAATGTCAGCGACGGCCTGATGGCGTCCTACAAGCTGAACGGCGAAGCCAAGCGCTGGCGCGGCCCGCTCGCCGACCTGGCGACCGCCATCCCCAAGGACGCCACCGAGGTGAAGCTGACCCAGTCGCAGCGCCGGCTGGAAATCTTCGCCACCCGCGGCAGCCCGACCAAGGAGGTCCTGAAGGTCACCGGCCAGGGCCTCGAGCTGGAGCCCGTCACCCACCCTAACGACCTCGTGTCGGGCGAGGCCGCGACCTTCAAGCTGCTGCTGGACGGCAAGCCGGCCGCGGGCGTCGAGGTCGAGGTCGTGCCGGGCGGCAATCGCTATCGCAACGGCACCGGCGAGATGAAGTTGACCACCGACGCGCAGGGCGCCTTCACCATCACCTGGCCGAACCCGGGCATGTACTGGCTGGAAGCCTCGGTTCGCGGCGGCAAGGCCACCGTGCCCAACGCCGAGCGCAACGCCTCCTATGTGACGACGCTGGAAGTTCTCCCGGACTAGGCCCGCGCCTGATGAATCGCGTCGCGGTTCCCCTCGACCTCTCGCCGCCGGCCGCAAGGCCGCGCGGCGGAGTCATGATCGAACTCGGCGGCCCGACCATGGGCGTCGCCTGGAGCGCCAAGGCCCTCGCCCCGGTCGGCTTCGACGCCGCCGCGGCCGAGGCGGCGATACAGACCCTGCTCAACCGGCTCGTCGCGCAGATGAGCCCGTGGGAGCCGCAATCGGACATCAGCCGGTTCAACCGCGCGCCGGCCGGCGCATGGATGGACATGGCCCCGGCCTTCCACCACGTGCTCAGCGGCGCGCTGCGCTGGGCGCAAGCCAGCGACGGGGCTTTCGACCCCACGGCGGGGCGACTGGTCGACCTGTGGGGCTTTGGCCCTGCGGGGGCCGTGGAGGCCCCGCCAGCGCCCGCCGCGATCGAGGCCGCCCTTGCGGCCGGCGGATGGGACAGACTGGCCCTGGAGGGCTCCAGGGCCTTCCAGCCGGGCGGGCTGGAGCTGGACTTCTCCGGCATCGCCAAAGGCTTCGGCGTCGACGAGGTGTCGCGGGCGCTCAGCGCCATGGGCCTGCCCGACCACCTGGTCGAGATCGGCGGCGAGTTGCGCGGCCAGGGCGTCAAGCCAGGCGGCGAGCCTTGGTGGGTGGAGATCGCCGCTCCGCCCGGATCGGCCCTGCCCGGCGGCCCCATCCTGCTGGCGCTACACGGGCTCTCCATCGCCACATCGGGGGACTACCGGCGCTTCCTTGAGCATGACGGCCGCCGCTACGCCCACACCCTCGATCCCCGACTCGGCCGACCGATCGACAACGGCGTGCGCTCGGTCAGCGTGATTCACGGGACCTGCATGGACGCCGACGCACTCAGCACCGCCCTAAGCGTGCTGGGGCCGGTAGCGGGGCCGGAATTCGCCGAAAAACACGGCCTGGCGGCCTATTTCCTGGTGGACGACGGGGACGATTTACGCGAAATGCCCTCCTCGAAGTTCGAAGCCATGCTCGGCTGAGACATCACCCCATGCGGCAATTTCCCGACCCGGATTGACTTTGGGTTCGGGATTCGTATTGTCCGCCGCTCTTTCGAACACCTGCCGGTCAAGCCGGCCCCGCGAGGACCGACCATGGCGAAGCCCGCCTCCATCAAGATCCGTCTGAATTCGTCGGCGGACACCGGCTACTTCTACGTGACCAAGAAGAACGCCCGCACCAAGACTGAAAAGCTGGTGATGATGAAGTACGACCCCGTGGTCCGTAAGCACGTTGAATTCAAAGAAGGCAAGATTAAGTAGTCTTCTTTCAGACTCTCCAGTCTGTGAAGCGCCCGGCCGTCTGGCCGGGCGTTTTTCGTTGTCAGAATCGCCGCGACTTCCCCAGCAGGGAAAGCCCAAGGCCGACAACGGTTATGCCGAACATCAGGCCGATGATCAGCGTCAGGCGCTGCTCGCGGGCGCTGACCTCGGCTCCGGCCTTCATCGCATCGCCGTAGTGGCCGAAGAACGACATCCAGAACATCGCGCAGGCAAAGCCCCATCCGGCGGTCAGCCACCGCTCGACAGGCCTGCGCAGCGCCAGCAAGCCGCCCGCCACCAGCAGGGCCGCGGCGACATAGTCGACCACCCAGAACGGCCACCACTGCCAGTCGCCCCAGTTGCGGACCGCCTCCAGCACGCCGAGAATCAGCCCGAAGGCGATGGCCAGCCACGCCGAAATCTTGATCATCCCGATCCTCCCCGATCTTTGGGGCCAAGCTTGGCCTTGATGGATCGATATTGGAAGAGAGCAGCCGGCCGGCTACCTGAAGATCATAATCCAGTTCTCGAACCCGCCAGCGCCACCGACGCGGCTATGGTCTGCGACCTCGAACCCTAGCCGCCGGTAGAACGAGACGTTCTCCTTCTTCTGGGTCGTCAATGAGGCTGGGAAGCCGGAGGGCTTCACCGTTTCGGCCAACTCCCGGCGCAGCAACGCGCTGCCCATACCCTGCCCGCGATGGGCCGGGTCCACGACCATGTTGTTCAGATACCAGCTGTCCTGCCCGGCAAGGCTCTGATGCCGGCGCGCCTCAAGCTCGTCGACAGACTTCAGCATGCGTGAGAACGCGGGCCATCCGTGCAGGACGGGCATGCTGAAAAAACCAAAGCGCGCGAGTTGCCTGAGCGTCGCCTTGGGCGCACCCGGCGCATGCCAGAACGCCATGGCGGCGATCTGGCCTTCAGCCCCCCTGGCCGCAAAGCTCTGCCCGACAGTGAACTGACCGCCGAGATTGGTGTGCATCAGCCAACGGAGCTGCTGGAGACGCTTGGCGGGGTCAGGGTAGATGAAGGTGTGCGCTGGGTTGTCGTAGAAGGCGTCTGCAAGGAGGTCGGCGGCGGCTGCTCGGTCCACAAGCGTCAATGATATCGGCTGCATAGTCGGGGTCCCTCTGCAGGCGACGCCCCAACGAGCGCGGCTCAGGCCGCCCGGGCGACGACTTTGTTCCGGCCAGAGGCCTTGGCCTCGTAGACCGCTTCGTCGGCGCGCTTCAGCAAGGCTTCAGGCCGATCGGTCTCGCCGATGGTCGCGGCCACGCCGATGGAGATGGTGACGGTCAGCAGCTCCGAGCCGCTCATCACCCGGAAGGGCGAGCCGGCGACATGCAGACGGATACGCTCGGCGATCCGTTCGGCGTCTTCGAGCTTGGTGTCGGGCATCACCACCACGAACTCCTCGCCGCCATAGCGGCAAGGCAGGTCGATGGCCCGCACGTTGGAGGCCAGGCGCACGGCGAATTCACGCAGCACCTCGTCGCCCACGTCGTGGCCATAGCCGTCGTTGATCTTCTTGAAATGGTCGATGTCGATCAACAGGCAGGCCACGGCGTCACCGCCATGGGTGGCGCGCTTCACCAGGGCCTCGAGCTGCCCGGTCATGTAGCGGCGGTTGTGCAGGCCGGTCAGCTGGTCGGTGACGGCCAGCTCCAGCGAATGATCGAGATTGTCCCGCAGATAGTCGGTGTAGCGCTTGCGGCGGATCTGGGTGCGCGCGCGCGCAGCCAGCTCCTGCGGATCGATCGGCTTGGAAAGGATGTCGTTGACCCCGATCTCCAGGGCCTTCACCAGCCGGGCCCGCTCGTCGAAGTCGACGATGGCGAGGATCGGCAGGTGGCGCGTCGCCTCGTCAGACCGCATCTGGGCGGCCAGCCGCAGGCCGTCGAAGGACCGCGAGGTCGCATTGACGATGATCAGGTCCACCGGCCCCTTGGCGGTCATCAAGGCCTTGTCGGGATCAGCCTCGATCACAGGTCGGTGCTCGATGGCCAATTCCGCGGCGACGCGCTGGGCCTGGCGCTCGTGATCGTCGACGATCAGCACCCTGCCCCCGGTTCCGCCCAGCCGCGACGCCGCGCCGGCGATCACGCCCATGCGGCGGCCCGAGGCCTCCCGGTCGCGCAGTTCGTCGATGACCATCTTCAGGCGGGTCAGGCTGCGCACGCGGGCGAACAGCATGACGTCGTCGATGGGTTTGGTCAGGAATTCGTCGGCGCCGGCCTCTAGGCCGGCGATCCGGTCGGCGCGGCCATCCAGGGCGGTGACCAGCACCACCGGCACGTGCCGCGTCTCGGGGTCGTCCTTCAGCCGCCGACAGACCTGAAACCCGTCCATGCCGGGCATCATCACGTCCAGCAGGACGATGTCGGGCTTTTCCTTGGCCGCGATGGCCAGGGCCGTCGGTCCGTCGCTCGCTGTCAGGACTTCATAGTACTCGGCCGTCAGCTTGGCTTCGAGCAAGCGGACGTTGGCCTCGATATCGTCGACGACAAGGATGCGCGCGGACATGGCGGGGCTAACTCAACAGACGGCGAATGGTATCGAGGAAATGTGACACCGAGATGGGCTTCGAGATGTAGGCCTCGCAACCTCCCTCACGGATACGCTCCTCGTCGCCCTTCATAGCAAAGGCGGTGACGGCGACGACCGGAATCCCGGCCAGCTCGTCGTCCTCCTTCAGCCACTTGGTGACTTCCAGGCCCGAAATTTCCGGCAGCTGGATATCCATTAAAATCAAGTCGGGGCGATGCTCCCGGGCCAACGCAAGCGCCTGCAGCCCCTCGCGGGTCTGCAAAGTTTCGTAGCCTTGGGCATCGAGCAGATCATGAAAGAGTTTCATGTTCAGCTCGTTATCCTCGACGATGAGGACCTTCTTGGCCATTTTCGTCTCGACGATGCTTCGGAGCCCGCGAATCGACGCTGACCCAACCTTGTCATCGTTGATCTCACGGATATCCTTAAACTCGCGTTAGTCGCGCTCGGAGATCCAAACTGACCAACGCCCCGTCCGTCGCCGCCTCGATCCGGCCGCCCAACCTCGCCGACATGGGGCTCGACACCCGCCGCCCGCTGCTC
The DNA here is from genome assembly GCF_001429025.1 of Phenylobacterium sp. Root700. GTDB lineage: Bacteria > Pseudomonadota > Alphaproteobacteria > Caulobacterales > Caulobacteraceae > Phenylobacterium. Next base: position 454,086 of record NZ_LMHT01000022.1, read on the forward strand.
CTGGTCGACGTCGATGAGGTGCTAGGCCTGTTCATGCAGGGGTTTGGGCGTTTTCTTGAGGATCGCGGCCTGGAGTTCCGCGTCGACCGGTTCGCCCTGTTCCAGAACATCTATCGCCCCGGCGAGGACCAGCACCTGCCGGTCGACCAGGGAAAAATCCACTTCGATGACTTTTTCCGGCTGGGCTGCGGCGACATGGAACCGGCCCCTGGCGGCGCAGAAGCGCTGCGCGCGCTGTCGGAACACGCCAATGTCGTGATCCTGACCAATGCGCCTGGCCCGGCCCGCATGGCGCGCGCCCGCTGGCTCGGACGCCATCGCATGGACTATCCGCTGGTCCTCAACACCGGCCCTAAGGGACCGCAGGCCGCCGGCATGGTTCGCCAGGTCCGGGGCCCGGCCGTCTTCATCGACGACCTGATGTCGAACCTCGACTCGGTCGCGCAGAGCGCGCCGCAGGTGCACCGCTTCCAGATGGTCGCCGATCCGCGCCTGCAGCCGTTGGCGCCCACCGCGCCCAACCGCCATCGCCGGATCGACGACTGGGACGAGCTGCGGCAGGCTATCGAGGCCGCAATCCTCTAAGGACCTGCGGTCTCATCGCCTCAGGAGGCCGGCGTCGCCGGGGCTGGCGGCGCGGCGGCGGCTTGAGTGAACTCGGCCTCGATCATGACCTCCACCTCGTCGCCGACGCCGAAGTTCGAGCCCGGCGCCGGAACGCCATAGCTCACGCCGAACTCCGAACGCTTCAGCACGCCGTGCGCCGAGAAGCCGATCCGCGAGCCGGGATCCATGGCGCTGGGCTTGGAGCCGCCGTTGAACGTCGTCTCCAGCGTCACCGGACGGGTCACGCCGTGCAGGGTCAGGTCGCCCGTCACCTTGGCCGTCGCCGGGCCGGTCACGTCGACCTTGGTGGACTTGAAGGTGATCTTCGGAAATTTCGCCGAGTCCAGCCACGACGGCCCCGCCAGTTCGGCGTCGAAGTCGGGCTTGTCGCCATGGAAGTCGGTCTCGATCGAGCGCGGATCGATCGTCGCGCTCACGCTCATCGCCGCCGGGTTGGCCGGATCGAACTGCAGATCGGCCTCGATATCAGTAAACCGCGCGGTGTAGCGGGACATGCCCAGGTGGCTGACCCGGAAGGTCACGCTGGCGTGGTTCTCGTCGATTTTGTAGTCGCCGGGCGAGGCTTCATTGACCGGCGCCTTGGCGGCAGGCGCGGCGGGCGCCGGCGCGGTCTCGGCCTTTTGAGCCGGTTGCGGCGAACAGGCCGCCAGCGACGCCGCCGTCAGGGCGGTGATCCAAAAACTACGTTTCATGCTGAAGTTCCCATCGAGATTGGCGAGCCTGCGCCCAGCTGAAATCCACATCCGCCGCCCAGGGTTGCACGAAGATTGTCGTTCAAGCCACGTCAAACCGAACCGCCGCCTCCAGGCCCGTCTCACCCATTGAACTGCGGCCCGAAACGGAACAAATCATGATCCCATGATCCGGATCGGGGTGGACTTCGGCGGTACGAAGATTGAGGCCGCTGCGCTCGACGCCAACGGCCGCTTCCTGGCGCGCGTCCGCGGCGGTTCTCCCAGGGACTACGGCGCTGGTCTCGAAGCCGTGCGCGACCTCGTCGCCGAGGCCGAGCGCCAGGCTGGGGTCAGCGGCGCCAGCGTCGGGGTCGGCGGGCCAGGATCGCCATCACCGCTGACCGGCCTGATGCGCAACGCCAACTCCACCGAGCTGAACGGACACCCGTTCCCCGTCGACCTCGCCCGCGTCCTGGAACGCCCGGTTCGCTACGCCAACGACGCCAACTGCCTGGCGCTGTCCGAAGCCGTCGACGGCGCAGGCGCGGGCCACGAAGTCGTGCTGGCGGTGATCCTCGGCACCGGCTGCGGCGCCGGCGTCACGGTCGGCGGACGCATCCTGGAAGGCCGCAACGCCATCGCCGGGGAATGGGGCCACATGCCCCTGCCCTGGCCGACCGCGACCGAGCATCCTGGCCCGGAATGCTGGTGCGGCCGGCGCAACTGCCTGGAGCTGTGGGTTTCCGGCACGGGCTTCGCCAAGGATCATGGCGGCGGCCGGAGCGGCGAACAGATCATCGCGGCGGCCCGGCGCGGCGACGATGCGGCCAGCGCCGCCCTTGACCGTTACGTCGACCGGCTGGCCCGGGGCCTGGCGGTGGTCTGCGACGTCCTCGATCCGGACATCATCGTGCTGGGCGGCGGCATGTCCAATGTCGCCGAGCTCTATGAGCGCCTGCCCGGCGCCATCGCCCCGCTGGTGTTCTCCGACGTCTTCACCACGCCGCTCGCCCCCGCCATGCACGGCGACTCGTCCGGTGTTCGCGGCGCCGCCTGGCTTTGGCCGCTGGTTCCATGAGCGCGCTGTGCCGCGATTGCTTCAGGCGCGGCGACCTTGGCCGCCGCTGTCCACGCTGCGGCTCCCCGCGGGTGATCGCCCACGACGAGCTGGAGCAGCTCTCCATCGCCCATATGGACTGCGACGCCTTCTACGCCTCGGTGGAGAAGCGCGACGATCCCTCCCTGCGCGACCACGCCGTGATCGTCGGCGGCGGCAAGCGCGGGGTGGTGACCACCTGCTGCTACATCGCCCGCATCTCCGGCGTCCGCTCGGCCATGCCGATGTTCAAGGCCCGGCAGCTCTGCCCGCAGGCGATCATCATCAAGCCGAACTTCACCAAGTACCGCACCGAGAGCCGGCGGATCATGGCGATGGTCCGCGACCTGACCCCGCTGGTGCAGCCGCTGTCGCTGGACGAGGCCTGGATGGATCTGTCGGGCACCGAGCGCCTGCATGGCGCCCCGCCGGTCGAGACCCTGTCGCGGCTGCAGGCCAAGATCGAGGCCGAAATCGGCATCACCGTCTCTATCGGCCTGGCCCCCAACAAGTTCCTGGCCAAGATCGCCTCGGACCTGGACAAACCGCGCGGCTTCTCCGTCATCGGCTCGGCCGACGCGCAAGGCTTCCTGGCGACCAAACCCGTGGGGATCATCCCCGGCGTCGGGCCGGCCATGGTCAAGTCGATGGAAGGCGCGGGCTACCGCACGGTCGGCGATCTGGCGCGAGCAGAGCCTAAGGAACTGGTCGAGCGGTTCGGCGCCAACGGCCTGCGCTTGTCAGACCTGGCCCATGGCCGCGACAACCGCCCGGTCAATCCGAACGAGGAGCGCAAGGGGATCAGCGCCGAGACCACCTTCAACGACGATCTCCACACCTTCGCGGACCTGGAGGACAAGCTCGCGCCCCTCTGTGAGCGGGTGGCCCGCCAGATCCGGGCCGGCGGCGTCGCCGGTCGCGTCGTGACGCTGAAGCTGCGCGGAACGGACTTCAAGATCATCACCCGGCGCCGGGCGCTTCCGGTGCCGACCCAAACCGCCAAGACCCTGTTCGCGGTCGGGCGGGAGCTCCTGGCCAAGGAGGCCAACGGCCGCAGCTGGCGGCTGATCGGCATCGGAGTCGCCGAACTGATCGACGCCGATGCGGTGGAGCATGACTTCTTCGCCGGCGCGGAACGTCGCGCCCTGGTCGAGGAGACCGCCGTCGACAAGCTAAGGGCGCGATTCGGCCCCGATGCCGTGACGACGGGACGCGCCCTGGGCGCGAAACGCACCTCCGACGATTGAAACCTGCATGGCTCGCAGGCCTATAGCGTGACAAAAACACGCGGATCGCGGGGTTGGGATCGCAAGCGACGATTTCAACCCTTCCATACGGCGTCCTTTTCCATATCTAATCCATAGATAGCGAGGGCGAGCGCCCTCAGGAGACCTGTTAGATGGCCGAGCGAAAGCAAGGTGATCAAGATACGGGCGTCCGGTCGACGGTCATCACTCAGACCAAGCCGAAGACGCAGAAACCGTCGATGTATCGCGTGCTCATCCTAAATGATGACTACACGCCGATGGAATTCGTCGTTTACGTGCTTGAGCAGTACTTCAACAAGTCGCGCGAAGACGCGACCAGGATCATGCTGCACGTCCACCAACATGGGGTGGGTGTGTGCGGCGTGTTCACTTACGAAGTGGCGGAAACAAAGGTGGCTCAGGTCGTTGATACCGCAAGACGGCATCAACACCCGCTGCAATGCACCATGGAAAAGGATTGAGGCCCAGAGTGCCGTCATTCTCGCGCCATCTAGAAGAATCTCTCCACCGCGCGGTGGCCTTCGCAAATCAGCGAAAGCACGAGTACGCGACGCTTGAGCACCTGCTGCTCTCCCTCATCGACGATGAGGATTCGGCCGGTGTCATGCGGGCGTGCGACGTGGACCTAGCGGCCCTGCGCACCACCCTCACCAACTATGTGGACAACGAGCTGCGCTCCCTGGTCGTCGATGACGGCGAGGACGCCAAGCCGACCTCATCGTTCCAGCGCGTGATCCAGCGTGCGGTGATCCACGTCCAGTCCTCGGGCCGTGAGGAAGTGACCGGAGCCAATGTGCTCGTGGCCATTTTCTCCGAGCGCGAGAGCCATGCCGCCTACTTCCTGCAAGAGCAGGACATGACGCGGTACGACGCGGTGAACTACATCGCCCACGGCATCGCCAAGAAGGCCGGGGCCGACCAGCCCAAGGCCGTCAAGGGCTCCGAGGACGAGGACAAGCCCGCGGTGAAGACTGGCGGCGAGGCGCTCGAAGCCTACTGCGTGAACCTCAACGAGAAGGCCAAGCAGGGTAAGGTCGATCCGCTGATCGGGCGTTCGGCCGAGGTCGAGCGCTGCATCCAGATCCTGTGCCGCCGGACCAAGAACAACCCGCTCCTGGTCGGCGACCCCGGCGTCGGCAAGACCGCCATCGCCGAGGGCCTGGCCCGCAAGATCGTCAACGGCCAGGTGCCGGAGGTGCTCTCGGGCTCGACCATTTTCTCGCTCGACATGGGCTCGCTCCTGGCGGGCACCCGCTATCGCGGCGATTTCGAAGAGCGCGTGAAGCAGGTGGTCAAGGAACTCGAGAACCACGCCGACGCGATCCTGTTCATCGACGAGATCCATACGGTCATCGGCGCCGGCGCGACCAGCGGCGGGGCCATGGACGCCTCGAACCTGCTGAAGCCGGCCCTGGCTTCAGGCACCCTGCGCTGCATGGGCTCCACGACCTACAAGGAGTTCCGTCAGCACTTCGAAAAGGATCGGGCGCTGGTTCGCCGGTTCCAGAAGATCGACGTCAACGAGCCGACCATCGATGACACGATCAAGATCCTGAAGGGCCTGAAGACCTACTACGAGGACTTCCACAAGCTCCGCTACACCAACGACGCCATCAAGGCGGCGGTGGAGCTGTCGGCCAAGTACATCACCGACCGCAAGCTGCCGGACAAGGCCATCGACATCATCGATGAAGCCGGCGCTGGCCAAATGCTGCTGACCGAGTCCAAGCGCAAGAAGGTCATCGGCGTGAAGGAGGTCGAGGCCGTCGTGGCCAAGATCGCCCGCATCCCGCCGAAGTCCGTCTCCAAGACCGACACCGAGGCTCTGAAGGAGCTGCAGGTCGATCTGAAGCGCGCGGTCTATGGTCAGGACGAGGCGATCGAACAGCTGTCCTCCGCCATGAAGATGGCTCGGGCCGGTCTGCGCGACGCCAACAAGCCGATCGGTTGCTATCTCTTCTCGGGGCCCACCGGCACCGGCAAGACCGAGACCGCCCGCCAGCTGGCCTCGACCATGGGCATCGAACTCCTGCGCTTCGACATGAGCGAGTACATGGAGCGCCACACGGTCAGCCGCCTGATCGGCGCGCCTCCCGGCTATGTCGGGTTCGACCAGGGCGGCCTGCTGACCGACGCCGTCGACCAGCATCCGCACTCGGTCGTCCTGCTGGACGAAATCGAGAAGGCCCACCCGGACGTCTTCAACATCCTGCTGCAGGTCATGGACCACGGGGTCCTCACCGACGCCAACGGCAAGAAGGTCGACTTCCGCAACGTGGTCCTGATCATGACCACCAACGCCGGCGCCTCCGACGCTCAGCGTAACGCCATCGGCTTCGGCCGCGGCAAGCAGGACGACGAAGTGGACGAGGCTCTCAAGCGCCTGTTCACCCCGGAGTTCCGCAACCGCCTCGACGCCGTGGTGCCCTTCAAGTCGCTCAGCCAGGAGATCATCCGGCAGGTCGTCCAGAAGTTCGTCATGCAGCTGGAAGCCCAGCTCGCCGACCGTCACGTCACCATCGAGACGACGGAAGAGGCGACCGACTGGCTGGCCAAGAACGGCTTCGACGAGCTCTACGGCGCCCGGCCTCTGGCCCGGGTCATCCAGGAGCACATCAAGAAGCCGCTGGCCGACGAGATTCTGTTCGGCAAGCTGGTCAAGGGCGGCCACGTCAAGGTGGTGCTCAAGGACAGCAAGCTGGCCTTCGAAATCGAGGGCGACGACCGCGAACCGGGCGCCCCGATCATCGAGGATCCGGCCGAGGACACCGCCGCCGCCGAGCTGACCAACTAGGCCAGGCGCCAGTCACGAAACGAGAAACCCCGGGGCGCGAACCCCGGGGTTTTTTCGTTTCCCCCGCTGGGGAGAGGTCGGGTGAGGGGCTAGAGCCTCACCGCTCGGCGCGGCCGATGGCTTGTTGAGCGCCGCTCCGCGACGCCCCCTCACCTAACCTCTCCCGAGGGAGAGGGACCTCTCAGGCGATCTTGGCGGCGATCTGTTCGGCCAGCACCTTCAGCTCGGCGGGATCAGCCATGCTGCCCGAGGCGTGACGCCCCATGGCCACGCCTTCCCAGCGCGGGATGATGTGGAAATGCAGGTGATAGATCGTCTGCCCCGAAGCCGCGCCATTGAACTGGGTGACCACGATGCCGTCCGGATTGAGCGCCGAACGCACCGCCCGCGTCACCCGTTGCACGCCCAGGATCAGCGGAGCCAGGACCGCGGGGTCCTCCTCCAGCAGGTTGCGCGCCTTGGAGTGCTTGGGAATCACCAGGGTGTGCCCCCGGCTCTGCGGAAACACGTCCATGAAGGCGAAGACCTCGCCGTCCTCAAAGACCTTGGCGCAGGGCATCTCGCCCCGCAAAATCTTGGCGAAGATGTTGCCGTCCTCGTAGGTCCCGTCCAGGCTCATCGCGCGCTCCTCCAAACACTTGGCACGGTGGTAGCGCATCGGCCCTGAGGACGGAACATGAGCCTGACGGAACGCCAGCAGAAGTGGTTCGCCTCGATCCAGGCCAGCACCGAGCGTGAGACCGGCAAGACCATCGACGAATGGATCGCCATCGCCCGCACCTGTCCCGAGACCAAGCCCCGCGCCCGCCAGGCCTGGCTGAAGGAACATCACGGCCTTGGCGTGAACCGGGCGTCCTACGTACTCTCGCTGGCCTTCCCGTCAGAAGAGCGCTGGGACCAGCCAGACGTTCTGCGGGCCAAGCTCTGGAGCGACCCCGCCGCGATCAAGATCCTGGAAGCGGTCGAGGCCGCGGCTATCGCCCTGCCCGATGTGGTGGTCGGCCAACGCAAGGGCTTCACCGCCTTCTCCCGCAAGGTCCAGTTCGCGGCGCTGCGGCCGCTCAAGGATGGCCAGGTCGCGCTGGGCCTGGCCATCGTTCCGACGCTCGAACTAGGTCTTCAGGCGCCCAGGAACGAGCCATGGTCGGAGCGCTTGACGGCGCGCCTCACCCTCCCCGCTCCCGCCGAGGTCGACGAGAGGATCACCGCGCTTCTGGCCGCGGCGTGGGCGCGTTCCTAGCCCGCGCAATCGACGTTTTCGTCAGAAATTTCTGGCGGCTCTGACTATTCCAACCGCAAGCGCCATAAGGCTTTTCGCCTTCACAGAACCATCAATCCTTCGTCGCGCCGACGTCACTCGCTCTCCCTAGGGGACGGTTCCTCAACTTCGGGGATCGACGTTATGACCAGCCGCAAACTCATCCTGCTCGCCAGCAGCGCCGCCGCCATCGCCTGGTGGGGCCCGGCCGCAGCCGACGACGTCGCCGACGGTTCGGCGCAGGTCGAGGAATTGATCGTCACCGCCCAGAAGCGCGAACAGAAGACCCTCGACGTTCCGATCGCCATCACCGCCTACAGCCGCGCCAATCTCGATCGCCTGGGCGTCCAGGAGTTCGAGGAGTTGTCGCTCTATGTCCCTGGCTTCGAGGTCCAGAACCAGTCGCCGAACAACCCAGGCTTCGTGATGCGCGGCATCACCTCGGACTCCGGCGAGGCCACCAACGAGCCGCGGGTCTCGGTGTTCCAGGACGGCGTCTCGATCTCCAAGTCCCGCGGCTCCTACATCGAGCTGTTCGACCTCGAGCGCGTCGAAATCGCCAAGGGTCCCCAATCGACCCTCTATGGCCGCGGCGCCCTGATCGGCGCGGTGAACCTGGTGCAGGCCAAGGCCGACCCGACGGGCTGGGCCGCCAGCTCCAAGGTCGAGGCCGGCAATTTCGGCTACGCCATGTTCGAGAGCATGCTGAACATGCCGGTCAGCGACACCTTCGCCGTCCGGGTGGCCGGCCGGCTGAAGAAGCGCGACGGCTTCGTCGAAAACCTGCTGGGCGGCAAGGACTTCAACTCGACCAACACCGCCGCTGGCCGCGTCGTCCTGAACTGGCGTCCGACCGAGAAGCTGAGCGCCGACCTGATCTACAATTACGAGCGCGACCGGCCGAGCGGCACCTCGTTCAAGTCCCTCACCTATTTGCCCACCGATCCGACCACCGGCGCGGTGATCGGCGATCTTGGCCGCAACTCCGGCGCGGCCCTATCGGCCTCCGACGGCTTCGAGGGCGGCAAGGACCTTGGTCTCGACCGCACGGTCTGGGGCGTGACCGCCCTGGTCGACTACACGATCAGCGACAGCCTCAGCCTCTCGTCGATCACCGCCTATCGCGAGTTCGACAGCCTGGAGGTCTTCGACGCCGACGGCTTCTCGCTGCCGCTGTTCGTCTTCGCCGAAGACGCCCAGGGCAAGCAGACCAGCCAGGAGCTGCGCCTGAACTATGACGGCGGCGGCAAGCTGACGGCGTTTGGCGGCGTGAGTTACTTCCACGAGGATGGCTTCCAGCGCGTGCCGCTGCAATTCAACGAGAAGATCTTCGCCCTGCACTCGGCCGGCGTGATGCCTAAGCCGCGCGGCCTGTCGCTGCCAGTCATCAACGCGCTCGCCCCGGCCGCGCTGAAGTCGGCCCACCGCGAGACCTCCGCCAACTACGGCGAAACCACCGCCTACGACGTCTTCGCCGACGCCACCTACAAGCTCACCGACAAGCTCGAGCTGACCGGCGGGGTTCGCTACACCCACGATGACAAGACCAGCGGCTATGGCGCCAGGCTGGAAAATGGCGGCTCGGTCGCCGGCGGGTCGACGCCGACCCTGGCCCGCGGCCTCTTCCTGCAGCCTACGAAGAACGGCCTCCCGGAATACCAGGATCTGACCGACGAGGGTCTGACCTACCGGGTCGTCGGCCGTTACGCGGCCAGCGAACAGCTCAGCTTCTACGCCTCCTATGCACGGGGCCGCCGTCCCAAAATCCTGACCGTGGCCGCCCCGGCGGCGCCCGGCGGACCTGTGCGCTTCAACGAACTGCCGGCGGAAAAGGTCGACTCCTACGAGGTCGGCGCCAAGAGCGAGCTGTTCGAGCGTCGGCTGAGCCTGGAGGGCTCGGTCTATCACTACAGCTACGACAACTTCCAAACCTCGGTGCTGAACAGCGCCGGGCAGATCGTCGCCGCCAACGCCGGCGAGGCCGCCGCCACCGGCTTCGAGGGGCAGCTCAACCTGCGGCCGACCAGCAATCTCGAGGTCTTCGGCACCTACGCCTACAATCACGCCCGGTTCGGCAACGGCATTTTCGAGGGCAATAGCTTCAGGCTGTCGCCCGACCATTCGCTGTCGCTCGGCGCGCGCTTCACCGCCCAGGTCCCGGGCGGCGCCCTGGCGATCACCCCGACCTACACTTGGCAGAGCAAGGTCTTCTTCGAGGCCAACAACGACATCCCGGCCCTGCAGACCAACGACACCATCCAGGATGAACTGCAGGAGTCCTACGGCCTGATGAATCTGCGGGTCGGCTACACGCCGGCCCAGGGGCCCTGGCAGGTGGAGGTGTTCGCCACCAACCTGCTGGACGAAGAGTACATCAAGGACGCCGGCAACACTGGCGGCGCCTTCGGGATCCCCACCTTCATCGCTGGCGAGCCGCGCTACTACGGCGTCTCGTTCTCAATCCGCTACTGATCGGGAGCCTGACCGATGTCGCTTAACAGACGCAATGCGCTGACCTGGCTCGGGCTGGGGATCAACGCCGCAGCGCTCACGCCTTCGGCCGCCCAGGCCGCAGCCGTAACCTTCGACCACGGCGTAGCCTCGGGCGATCCGCTCGCCGACCGGCTGATCATCTGGACGCGGGCCACCCCGCCCGCCCCGACGACGAAGCCCTTTCCGGTCGCTTGGACGGTCGCCGACAGCCCCGACTTCAAGAGCGTGGTGGCGCGCGGTCAGGTCCAGGCCGGCGCGGACCGCGACTTCACCGTCAAGATCGATGTCGGGGGCCTCAAGCCCGGCGCCGACTACTGGTTCCGGTTCACGGCCGCGGGCGTCTCGTCTCCGGTCGGCCGGACCCGCACCCTGCCTGTCGCGGGCGTCAAGGACGTCGCCTTGGCGGTCGTCTCCTGCTCGCTCTACCCGGCGGGCTACTTCAACGCCTACGACGCCGTGGCCAAACTCGACCGCGTCGACGCCGTCGTTCACCTGGGCGACTACATCTACGAGTACGGCGCCGGCCCGAACGATTACGGGACCGCCGGGGCCGTCAAGATGGGCCGGCTGCTGGAGCCGAAGCACGAGATCGTCTCGCTGGCCGACTACCGGCTACGCCACGCGACCTACAAGAGCGATCCGCACCTGCAGGCCGCCCACGCCCGCGCGCCGTGGATCTGCGTCTGGGACGACCACGAGACCGCCAATGACTCCTGGCTGGGCGGGGCCGAGAACCACACCGCCGGCGCCGAAGGCGACTGGAACGCTCGCAAGGCCAACGCCCTGCGCGCCTATTACGAATGGATGCCCCTGCGCGAGCCCGCCGCCGGCGGCCTGGCCGAGGCGATCAACCGGACCTTCCGCTTTGGCGACGTCGCCGAACTGGTGATGGTCGAGACCCGGCTGCTGGCTCGCGCCAAGCAGCTCGACTACGCCGAACTTCCGATGCGAACGGTTGATGGCCAGCAAGTTCCGGACTTCGCCGCCTTCATGGCCGAGCGCGCCGACCCGGGGCGTCAGTTGCTGGGCGACAAGCAGGAGCGTTGGCTCGCCGACACCTTGAAGACCTCCGCCGACGCCGGATGCGCCTGGCAAATCTTGGGCAACCAGGTGGTGATGGGCCAGGTGAAAGGCCCCGACCTCAAGGCCGCCATGTCACCGGCCGATTGGGCCGCGATGCTGGCTGACCTGCCCGAGGCGTTCCGCCCGCGCATCGAGAAGATGGCCGCCCTGTTCGCCCAGGGCGTGCCGTTCAATCTCGACGCCTGGGACGGCTACCCCGCAGCGCGCGAGCGGGTCTATGCGATGATCAAAGCCGCCAAGGCCCAGGCCATCGTCCTGGCCGGCGACAGCCACGCCTTCTGGGTCAACGAATTACATGACGCGACCGGCGATCGCGTGGCCGTGGAGTTCGGGACCACCGCTGTCACCAGCCCTGGCTGGGGCGACTTCCTGCCCAAGCAGGACATGGGCAAGATCATCGCCGACCAGAACGACGAGGTGATCTATTCCCATCAATCGGCCAAGGGCTTCACCCTGCTGACCCTGACCCGCTTGGAGGCCCGCGCCGACCTGATCGCGGTCTCGACCGTCACCGACCGCGACTATCGGGCCAGCACCCTAAAGACCTATCAGGTGGCCCGCGAGTTCGGGGCCGGGGTTCGGGAGGCCTAACCCCGATCACCCCTGCCGGAACGGCGAGTACTCGTCCGCCAGCCACTCCATCTCGCCCTCCACCGCCTCGCGCTCCCTTTGCAGGAAGTCCTCGACCGGGGCGCGCAGGCGTGGGTCGGCTATGAAGTGCGTCGAGTAGATCGGGCTCGGCAGGTAGCCGCGGGCGATCTTGTGCTCGCCCTGGGCGCCGGCCTCCACCCGTGCCAGGCCGCGCGAGATCGCGAAGTCGATGGCCTGGTAGTAGCAGAGCTCGAAATGCAGGAACGGCACCTCCTCGACGCAACCCCAGTTGCGGCCATAGAGGCAGTCATCGCCGATCAGGTTCAGGGCGCCGGCGATCCACCGACCATCGCGCCGCGCCATGACGAGCAGCACCCGATCGGCCATCCGCTCGCCCAGCAGCGAGAAGAACAGGCGGTTCAGATAGGGCCGGCCCCATTTGCGCGAACCGGTGTCCATGTAGAAGCCGAAGAAGGCGTCCCAGTGATCCTCGGTGATCTGGCTTCCGGTCAGAGAGACGATATCGACCTCCGCCTGAGCGTCGCGGCGCTCGCGGCGGATGGTCTTGCGCCGGCCTGAGGACAGTGCCGCCAGGAAGTCGTCGAAGGTCCCGTAGCCGCGGTTCTCCCAATGGTACTGCCGCCCCTGGCGCAGCGAGAGCCCCTGCCCGCCCATCCAGGACCACTCCTCCTGCGTCGGGAAGTTCACGTGGAAGGACGAGGCCTCATAGCGCTCGCACAGCGCCAGGCCTCCGCCCAGCAGGATGGACCATGCCTCCTGTCGGTCGACATCTGGCCGCACCAGCAGGCGTGGCCCGGTGGCCGGCGTGAACGGCGCGGCCGAGATCAGCTTGGGATAGTAGCGCCCGCCCGCCCGCTCATAGGCGTCGGCCCAGGCGTGGTCGAAGACGTATTCACCCTGGCTGTGGGACTTCAGATAGACCGGCATCACCGCGGCCACCCGCCCGGCTTCGTCCTGCACCGACAGGTGCTGAGGCCCCCAGCCGGTGCGCTCGACCGCGCAACCGGACTCTTCGACAATGTCCAGGAAGTCGAAGGAGACGAACGGATTGCCGAGATAGCTCGGGGCGCCGGCGCAACCATCCCACGCCTCGCGCCCGATCTCGGCGATCCGGCGGCTGACCTGCACCGCCGGCTTCAGGCTCACGCGGCGAAACCCTCGAAAATCAGATTGTCGCAGTGGTCCTTCACCGCGTCCCATTGAGCCGGATCACGGACCGTCCAGCCGACCACCGGCATGCCCTCGGCCCGATGCTTGGCGACCCGTTCGTCCGGCAGCATGTCGATATGCATGGCCAGGAAGTGCGGCCGGGCGATCGCCACGTGTTCCAGCCGGGCGAAGGACTCGCGCTGGACGTCGGCCAGATGCGGCGCGCGCTTGTAGTCGTAGCTGTCCAGCCCGCGCAGCACGCCCGGGAAACGGTCGGCGAACCAGGCGTGGGAATAGGGATTGAACCCGATCACGCAGGTCGGCCCGACGTGGTCCATCAGCACCTCGTGAACCCGTTGCTCCAGCGGCCCGACCTCGCCATAGGGGGTCTTCAGCTCGACATGGACCATGACCCGGCGTCCGATGACGGCCAGGGTCTCCAGCAGGGTCGGGATGTATTCGTCCGTGCCGGCCAGCTTCATCTGCGCGAGATCAGCGGCGCTGTAATCGCGGATCCGACCTTCGGCGCCGGTCATCCGCTTCAGGTTGTCGTCGTGGAAGACCACCGCCTCGCCATCGGCCGACAGCTGAACGTCAAGCTCAACGCCATAGCCGGCCTGGCGGGCCGCCTGGAAGGCGCCCAGCGAGTTCTCCGGCGCGCCGCCTGGCGTCCACAGACCCCGGTGCGCCACCGGCGGGTGGAACAGCAGGTCCCAGGCTTCGCCGAAGGAGTTCTTCACCGCACTTCCACCACCGCATCGACCTCGACGGCGAAGTTCAACGGCAGGCGATAGACGCCGACGGCCGAGCGGGCGTGTTTCCCGGCGTCGCCGAACGCCGCGACCATCAGGTCGGAGGCGCCGTTCACGACCTGGGGAATGTCGAAGAATTCAGGACCGGACTGCACGAAGCCGCCCAGCTTCACCACGCGGACGACGCGATCGAGATCGCCGTCGCAGGCCGCACGCATCTGGGCGATCAGATTGATCCCGCAGATCTTGGCCGCGCGCTTGGCGGTCTCCAGATCGACATCCTCGCCGACGATCCCGCGCACGCCGCCATCGGCGTCGAGCGAGACCTGGCCGGAGATGTGCACCAAGTTCCCGGCCCTGACGAAGGGCACGTAGTTGGCGACCGGCGGGTTGGGCTGCGGCAACGTGATTCCGAGCGCGGCGAGACGTTCTTCGACCTGGGACATACCGAAGGTCTAGCGCCCGGACCGGAGCCCGAAAAGAGAAAAGGCCCGCGCCATGAATGACGCGGGCCCTTCCGGGGGAGATGCCTCAGATACGCGAGGCTACTGGAGGTTCTTAGCGAGCCGCTTGCAGGCGCTCGACGGCGGCGGTGACGCGCTCGTTCAGCGGCTTCACCGAATCCTTCACCGAGGCCGACACGATCTCCGACATCTTGGAGAACTCGGCCATGTAGGCTTCGAGGGCCGACTTGGCGTAGTTGGTTTGCAGCTCGACCACTTCCTGGATCGACTTGGCGCCCGACAGCGACTTGGCGGCGGCGACCTGGTCTTCAACGGCCTTCTTGGAATAGGCCATGGCCTGCGCGCCCAGGGCTTCGGCGCCCTTGGTCGAGGCGGTCACCGACGCGATGACGGCTTCCAGGTTCTTCTTGGAGTGGGCGTTGACTTCGTTCAGCGAGGCCAGCGACTTCTCGACCGCGTCCTTGAACGCGACGTTGCCGGCGGTGGTGAACTGTTCGACGGTGTTCTTGACGGTTTCAGCGGCGGCCATGGTGGGCTCCTGGGTCGGAATTGGGCGGCGTGTTCGCCGCAACGCAAACTGGGACGGGGATAGCCTTGATTACGAACACGGTTTTCTCATGTTGCAGTGCAGCAGTCAAGCGACTTTTGTGCAGTGCACAATAACCTTCATGAGAGCGTCATCGTAACGTCGGAGCCACCCCTCCCCGTCCCGATCGGCGAACCTCGCCAAGTCGCGTCCCGGCGCCCGGCTGGCCGTGACGACGGACTTTCGAACGCCAAGACGATTTCGACGCGATGCCGAGATGTTGATTGAGAACGTTGCGACAAATCGGCTCGTTCAAGAGCTGTTTACCATCGCGCAAGGCTCCAGCTGTCATGTTAGGATTCTCGTAAGGCGGTCCTATTCACCGCCCAACCCTAGTATCGACGGACGAACCGTATGTTCGAGCGCGCCCGCCGCCTGTTTGCGTCAATCGCCCTCGCCGCCGCGACAGCTGTCGCGCCGGTGGCGTCTACCGCCCAGGCCCAGATCCCTTACCTCCAGCTGCCCGACAGCCAGCCGAAGTACGCCGCGGTTGTTGTCGACGCGAAAACCGGGGAGGTTCTGTACGCCAAACGCGCAGATAGCCCGCGGTATCCCGCGTCGATCACAAAAGTGATGACGCTGTATCTGGCCTTCGAAGCGCTGCAGGCCGGACGGCTCAAGCTGGACGATCCGGTCGAGATCTCGCCGCGCGCCGCCGCCCAGGCCCCGACCAAGCTCGGCCTTCGCCCCGGCGAAACCCTGACCGTCGAACAGGCTATGCAGGCCCTGGCCATCAAGTCCGCCAACGACATCGCCGTCGCCCTGGCTGAAAAGCTCGGCGGCTCGGAAGCCCGCTTCGCCGCCATGATGACCCTGCGCGCCCAGGAGCTGGGCATGCGCAACACCCGGTTCGTCAACGCCTCGGGCCTGCCCGACAGCCGCCAGATCTCGACGGCGCGGGACATCGCCATCCTGTCGCGCGCGGTGATGCGCGACTACCCGCAATACTACAAGCTGTTCAGCCAGCAGAGCTTCACGTTCCGCGGCGTGACCATGCGCAACCATAACGGCCTGCTGGGCCGCATGCCCGGCGTCGACGGCTTGAAGACCGGCTATACCAACGCCTCGGGCTTCAACATCGCGGTCTCCGCCGTGCGCGACAATCGCCGCCTGATCACCGTGGTGCTGGGCGCGCCGTCCACCGCCATCCGCAACAACAACGCCGAGGACCTGATCCTCACCGGCTTCGACGTGATGGCCCGTCGCGACCGCGGCGAGAAGATCACCGTCGCCCAGAACCTGTTCGAGCCGGAGCCCCGCGGCCCGATCGTCCGCCCCTCGATCGAACAGGGCGACAACGATCAGGACGGCCTGAAGATCGTGCTGGCCTCGGCCACGCCGTCCATCGCGGCGGCCCGCACCAAGGTCGAGCCTTCCTCGTCGGCCCTTCGCGGCTCGTCCAAGAAGGACGCCGGCAAGAAGGCGGCCGGGAAATGGGCGGTCCAGGTCGGGGCCTTCAAGTCCAAGGCCGACGCCAAGGAACAGATGACCTTCGTCACCAAGCGCTTTGGCAATCACTTCCAGACCGCTCGCGGTTCAGTCGGCGACAAGGTCGGCGGCTCCTATCGCGTCCGCTTCACCGGCTATAGCGAAGCCTCTGCCAAGGACGCCTGCAAAGCGATGAAGGCCAAGCGCCTGGCCTGCCTGGTCGTCGACCCGGCCTAGTCGTTACTTCTTCAAAAGACGATCCCTGGCCGCGTTGAGTTGCGCGGCCAGGCCGCTGGTCCCGCCCTTGTCGGGGTGGGCCATGCGCATCAGCCGCGAATAGGCGGCCTTGATATCCTCATCGGTGGCGCTAGCGTCCACGCCCAGGATCGAGCGGGCTTCGGCGGCGCTGATCCGGCTGCTGGCCCGGGGCGGCGGCGACGGGACGCCGGTGCGGCGCGTCGAGACCGCCAGCCACAGCCCCAGCACCACCAGCACGATGGACTTCCCCCACCCGCCGCGCATGCCGACATAGGCGGCCGCGGCGAAGCAGGCGACGGCGAAGGCGCCGGCCAGGAACCGCCACTCACGACGCTTCAAGACGGGCTTCCCTCGGCTCGCCCACAGGAACAGCACCAGGACGGCGCAGCCGATCGCGAGATAGAGCATGGGATTTGGCGGCTACTGAGCCGCCAGGAGTTCTTCACCGGCCAGACCCAGCGATCCCACCAGCGCCCGCAGCTCCTGGCGCGCCGCCACATGCTGCAGCGACATCGCCACCGGCCTGATGGTCGGCGACAGGTCGGCGATGGTCAGGCCGAAGGGGAAGAGCTCGCGATAGATCACCCGGTCGCGCAGGCCCGGCCCGACGCGGAACCCGACCCGGCGCGACAGAGCCTGGACCCGTTCGTCCAGACGCTTGCGGTTACGGGCCTCGGTCGGGGCCAGACGGTTACGCAGCACCACCCAGTCGATGGACTTGCCGCTGGCCACGGCGCGCGCCTTGCGGCTGTTCCAGACGGTCTCGGAATAGAGGCTGGGACGCTTCAGATCGAGCGTCACCGGGTCGACGATGCCCAGCATGTCGAAATCGACGAAGCTGTCGTTCATCGGCGTGACGATCAAGTCGGCCAGGCCATGGGCCGAGCGGCTGATCGCCGTATCGCCGCCGGGGGTGTCGATCAGCACGAAGTCGGCCTCGCTCGAGGCCTTGCCGAAGGCCTCCTCGAAGTGGGCCATCGCCTCGGCGTCGGGAACCTTCGCCAGATCGGCGCTCAGCGGGTACTCGAGCGGCATCGGCGCGACCGCGCCGTTGGCGTCCAGCCACGCGCGCCGATGGGCGAAGAAGTGCCCCATCGACTGCTGACGCAGGTCGAGGTCAAGAATCGCCACCTTGGCGCCGGCATGCAGCAGCGCGGCCACCACGTGAATGGCGATGGTGGACTTGCCCGCCCCGCCTTTTTCATTTCCGACGACGATCACCTTGGCTTGTGACATCGAATTTCCCAACTCCACGATCAGTCAGCGGCTTCGCACTGATTCTATTCGTTAAGGAACCCTTACAGCGACGCTGCGTCAACGCGCGCGCCGACGCGGTCTGTGGATGGAATGGACGGGGGGCCGCGCCCGCGCCATAAGCCCCTCGCCTCAACAGCGAGCCCACCATGCCCCAGATCGCCATCGTCCGCACCGTCGCCGACCTCCGCGCCCAAGTGGCCGCCTGGAAGCGCGACGGACAACGCGTGGCGCTGGTCCCCACCATGGGCGCGTTGCACGACGGTCACCTCTCCCTGATCACCCTGGCCAAGACGAAGGCCGACCGGGTCGTCGCCAGCGTTTTCGTCAACCCGACCCAGTTCGGACCGAATGAGGATTTCGACGCCTATCCTCGCAACGAGGAGCGCGACGCCGACCTCCTGGCCGGGGCCGGCTGCGACCTGCTGTTCGCGCCCACGGTCGGTGAGATGTATGCGCCTGGCTTCGCCACCACCGTCAATGTCACCGGCGTCTCCGAGCCCCTCGACGGCGCCGCGCGGCCAGGCCATTTCGCCGGCGTCGCCACCGTGGTCTCCAAGCTGCTGATGCAATGCGGACCCGACGTCGCCGTCTTCGGCGAGAAGGACTACCAGCAACTCCAGGTGATCAAGCGCGTGGTCGCCGACCTGAACATCCCGACGCAGATCGTCGGCGCACCGACCTCACGGCTGGAAGACGGCCTGGCCCGCTCCTCGCGCAACGCCTATCTCAGCGCGGCCGAGCGCGAGATCGCCGGCCGCCTGAACCTGGCTCTCGCCGACGCCGTCCGCCGCCTGCAGGCCGGCGAGAGCGTCGAACGGGTCGAGGCCACCGGCCTGGCGGCCCTGGAACGCGCGGGCTTCCAGCGGATCGACTATTTCGAGGTCCGCAACGCCGAGGACCTGTCCCATCCCGGCCCCGGCCCCCTGAACATCCCGGCCCGCGTCCTGGCGGCGGCGGTGATCGGCAAGACCCGGCTGATCGACAACATGGCGGTCTAGACCCGAACTATCGCTTGCCAATCGGCGGCCGGAGCCGGCTCAATCGGCTCCGGCGGGGCGTCCTTGAACAGGAGGACGAACATATGGCCGGTAAACCAAACATCATACTTGTGCACGGCGCCTGGGGGGACGGCTCCCATTGGCGTCACGTGATCCCGCCGCTGCACGCCAAGGGCTACAAGGTCACCGCGGTGCAGAACCCGCTGACCTCGCTGGCCGACGACGTCGACCGCACCACGCGGCTGGCGGCCGCGCAGGACGGCCCGACCCTGCTGGTCGGCCACTCCTATGGCGGCGCGGTCATCACTGGCGCGGGCCACGCGCCCAATGTGGCTGGGCTGGTCTATGTCGCCGCCTTCGCCCCGGATGAAGGCGACAGCCTAGGCGCGCTGCTGGCGCGCGAAGCGCCGCCGGGCGGAGCCGCCATCCGGCCGGACGCCGACGGCTTCCTGTGGATCGCCCCAGACCAGTTCCACGAGAATTTCTGCGCCGACCTCGACGAGACCGAGGCCCTGGTCATGGCCCTCAGCCAGAAGCCGATCGCAGGACGCTGCTTTGAGGACAAGTCCGGCCCGCCGGCCTGGAAGTCCAAGCCCAGCTGGTATCAGGCTTCCTCCGGCGACCGGATGATCCCGCCGCCGACCCAGGCCTGGATGGCGAGCCGGCTCGGGACCAAGAAGACCATCACCTTGGATTCCAGCCACGCCTCTCTGGCCTCGCATCCCACCGAGATCGTCGCTCTGATCGAGGAAGCGGCGGTCGCCGTCAGCTAACCGCCTACCAGGCTCCAGCTTCCCGGAGTTGGCGCGCCAGCTCCGGGGGGATGTCTCCGTCCACGCCGCCCGACAGATCCGGCGGCGCATCCTTGGCTTCGAGATAGCGCCAGCCCTGGAAGGCTCGGCGCGGGGTTGGCGCGACCCGCACGAAGTTCGGATCGACCGTCACCTCGCAACGCGCGTTGGGCCCCTCACCCACCGTGTCGACGGCCAGGATCGGCTGGCGGCAGAGGATCACGCCCTTGAACACTCGATAGAGCGAGCCGCCCGCCAGCAGATCGGCGGCGCGCTTGGGCGTCTGGCGCGTGTGCATGATCCACGGGCCAGGCTTGTCGGCGTGCCAGGCCAACAGGTCCTCAATGGTGTCGCAGCCCACCACCAGCTTGATCATATGCAGCGTCATGGGACGATCAGAGCGCCCAGCTGGGCTTACGCTTGTCGAGGAAGGCGCGGACGCCCTCCTGACCTTCCTCGCTGATCCGCGCGCGCGCGATGCGCTTGGCGGTCTCGTCCATCACGTCCTCGATCGCCTGGTAGGCCACATCCTCGACCAGCCGCTTGGACTCTGCCACGGCCCCGGGCGCGCAGGCCATCATCTCGGTGGCGATACGCTCGCGAGCGGCGTCCAGTTCGACGGCGTCGGCCACCACCTCGGTGACCAGTCCGACCTTCTCGGCGTAGGCGGCGTCGAACAGCCGGCCGGTCGCGAACAGGCCGCGCGCCTGACGCGGGCCGACCGCGGCGACCACATAGGGGCTGATGGTGGCGGCGATGATGCCGAGCCGCACCTCGGAGAAGCTGAACTTGGCGTCGGCGGTGGCCACGGCCATGTCGCAGGCCGCGGCCAGGCCCGCCCCGCCGCCGAAGGCCCCGCCCTCGACCAGGGCGACCGTCAGCGCCGGGATGTCCCACAGGCTCTTCAACATCTTCGCCATTTGATAGGCGTCGTCGCGGTTGTCGGCCTCGGTCCGGTCGATGGCGTCGCGCATCCACTCCAGGTCCGCCCCGGCGCTGAACGTGCCGCCGGCGCCGCGCAGGAACACCACCCGCACGCCCTCGGCCCCATGCAGGGTCTCGAACGCCTCATGCAGGGCGGCGATCAGTTCGGCGTTGAAGGCGTTGCGGCGCAAGGCCCGGTTCAAGGTCACGGTCGCCACGCCCTCGGGCGTCGCCTCGATCTGCACCAGCTTGGACGCGACGTCGGTGTCGGGCACCTCAACCAGCGGATCGGCGATGGGATTGGTCATGCTGCGCACTCCTGTACGAGGCTAGAACGCTGGACCCGGACGTTTGGATCAGGCCAAGCCATAGCCGCCCACGACGACGCAAGCTAGGCTGCCCGCGTGGTCACCTTGCCAGACATCCCGACCGACTCGGCGCTAGCGCGTCTCTTCTACGAGGAGCGCAGCCAAGGCGACGCCACATGGTTCTCGCTGCCGGGCGGCGCGACCCTGTTCAAGGCCGGCGAACCTGCTGACCACCTCTATTTCCTGCGCGCCGGGCGACTGGGCGCGTTCCGCAAGGAAGAAGGCGGCGAGCCCCAGTTCCTGGGCGTGATCCGGCCCGGCGAACCGGCCGGCGAAATGTCCCTGATCACCGGCGTTCCTCACACCGGCACCGTGGTCGCCCTGCGGGATTCCGAAATTTTCGCTATCCCAAGGCAGCTGTTCCTCGACGCCTGCGAGACCGACGCCACGGTGATGACCGAGTTGGCCCGCCTGATGATCCTGCGCAGCCGCCAGGCGGCGACCAAGGCTTCGGTCGGCGAACCTTCGGTGTTCGGCTTCGTCGCCGCAGGCGAACCCACCGCCGTGCGCACCCTGGTCGACAAGATCGGCCGCGAGATGGGCAAGCTCGGCTATTCAGTGACCGTGGTCGGCTCCGAGGCCCAGCACGCCCCGACCGAATGGTTCTCCGAGGTCGAGCGCAACTACGACTTCGTGCTGTACGCGGCCGAGGCCAACGACCTTGGCTGGCGCCAGGTGGTGGGGCGTCAGGTCGACCGTCTGTTCCGGGTGGCCCGCGGCGACGCCGCCCCGCCGGCCGAAGGCTTCGCTCGCACCACCGAGCCGCTCCAGGCCCAGAATCTGGTCGATCTGATCCTGGTGCAGCCCAAGACCCGGGCGACGCCGCAAGGATCGCAGGCCTGGGTCGACGCCCTGAAGCCTGCTCGCCTGTTCCACGTCCGCCGCGAGCGCAGCGAGGACATCGCCAGGCTGGCGCGGGTGCTGACCGGGCAGTCCGTGGGCCTGGTGCTGTCGGGCGGCGGCGCGCGGGCCTACGCCCATGTCGGCGCCATCCAGGCGCTGCGCGAACGCGGCGTGCCCGTCGACTTTGTCGGCGGGGTCTCGATGGGCGCCATCATCGCCGCGGGCCTGGCGCTCGGCTGGGAAAGCGCGGAGATGGACACCCGCATCCGCGACGCCTTCGTCTCGACCAGCCCACTGGACGACATCGCCCTGCCGCTGCTGGCCATGACCCGTGGCGAGAAGGTCCGCGAGCGCCTCGCCCGCCATTTCGGCGATATCGAGATCGCCGACCTGTGGCTGCCGTTCTTCTGCGTCTCGTCAAACCTGACCACTGGGACCTACCAGCTTCACAAGAGCGGACTGCTGCGCGACGCCCTGCGCGCCAGCATCTCCCTGCCCGGCGTCCTGCCGCCGGCCACCACGCCAGACAACAACGTCCTGGTGGATGGCGCGGTGATGAAAAACTTCCCCGCCGACATCATGCGGCTGTCCCAGCTTGGCCCCATCGTTGGCGTGGACGTCAGCCGGGGCCGGTCGATCACCGCCGACGATGTGGCGCGGCCGGAGTCGGTCTGGCGCTGGATCCGCTCGGGCCAGTGGCGCAAGGGCCCACCGATCGTCTCGCTGTTGATGCGGGCCGCCACCGTCTCCAGCGGCCGGGATCTGGCCGCGGCGCGTGAGGCCACCGACGTCCTGGTCACGCCGGACCTGACCGGCGTCGAAATCCGCGACTGGTCGGCCTACGAACCCGCTGTCGCCGCGGGTTACCGCGCCACCATCGAGGCCCTGGACAAGCTGGACCGGCCAGTCACCGAACTGCGCCGCCGGCCCAGCCGCCATGCGCCCGCCGCCCCAGCCGCGGCCGCAGCCGCAGCCGCAGCCGCAGCGGCAGCGGTCACGATCACCTGACTGTTAGACGGCGTTCAATAAACAGGTTTGCGACTCTGAAAATCGCCCCCATATTGAAGATCCTGTTCAACAGCTGAAAGGAGGTGACCAAGTGTCTCATTGTCTTCATCTGCAAGTGGAATCCGTGACACGGGTTGCCGCTTACGAGGTCTCCAAGTAAGCGCCGAGTTGCGAGCCGCTAATGCGGTCCGACAATGGAAGGGCCGGTCCCCTCGGGGGGACCGGCCCTTTGCGTATGCGGAACTATTTCCAGCCGCCCGCCCGCGCCGCGGTCTCTTCGGTCCGGTCCAGCGGATCACCGACCATCATCTGATCCATCGCAGCCAAGACCGCCGGGGGCATCGCCGATCCCGCCATCTGGTAGTCGCCGCCGGCTTGCGGCCTGACTTCGGCGAGCGTGCGCACCGCCCAACGGCCATCCTCCCTGCAGGCCAAGCCGGCCAGGGCTTCGCGATCCATCCGGAATGTCCGGCAATAGGCCCGGCCGGCGTCCCGGAACGAGACCCCCATCCGTACCGGCCCCTCATCGGCCGCCAGCTTGCCGTCCAAGGCCCTGGCCAAGGCGCCCCGCGCCTGTAGCCCCCCCGCCCCCGAAACCACCGGCCCGGAGGGAATGGCGTAGCCCGCCAACACGCCGAGCGCCAAGCACGCGGCCATGGCCGCCCAATGCGGCGGGCCAAACCGTCGAACGAGCGCCGACCGCGCGACCCGTTCCGATGGGGCCTCCCGGGCGGCGGCCAGCAGTCGTTCGGGAACCGGTTCGGTCAGAACGGCCGCGAAAGCCCCCCCCGCCGCATCGCGCAACTGCAGATGCCTGGCCACCTCCTCGGCCAGGGCCGGGTCCGAGGTCATGGCCGCTTCCACCGCCAGGGCCTCTTCGTGGCTCAGCTCCCCGTCCACATAGGCCAGAACCGTTTCCTTGGAGATCATACCGGCCTCCCCGCCTCCGCCAGCCGCGCCAGCACCTGATTGCGGCCACGCACCAACCGGCTCGTCAGGGTGCCCATCGGAACCTCAAGCACATCGGCGGCCTCACGATAGGAAAGGCCCTCGATCAACACCAACGCCACGGCCAGGCGCTGATCCTCGGGGAGACGCGCCAGTTCGCGCTCCACCTCGACGGCCTCTAGGCGTCGTTCGACCCGCGCCGCCCCCTCGTCGCCCACGTGCTCGCCCGCCTCTTCGGGCGCGAAGACGAGGTCGCGACGTCTGCGGGCGCGGGTTTCATCGATCCAGGCGTTCTTCATGATCCGAAACATCCAACTGTCGAGGCGCGTACCGACTGTCCACTGCTGCGTCCGCGCCAAGGCCCGCTCCACCGTCAGCTGAACGAGGTCGTCCGCATCAGCGGGCGTCCGCGCGAGCACGCGCGCGAAGCGGCGTAATCGCGGCAGCAACTCGACCATTTCGCGCTGGAATGCGTTCAAGACTTGCCTCTGTCTAAGGATGAAACGCCCCGCCTCACGCGTTTCATCCTCAGTGCGCACGATTTTCCAGGATCAAACCATGGTTAGACACCGAACCCCAGCCAGACGAGGGTCCTGCGCCTGGAAGACCGCGGTCCTGCTGCTGGCCCTGGCCGTGCCGCCAAGCGCCCAAGCTCAACTCATGCCCGGGCTCGACTTGCCCACCACGTCCTTGCCCGGCCTCCCCAGCGGCGCGATCCAAGGCCGCCTGCCCCCACCCCTGTCCTTGCCCGACGCCCCCGGCTTGGCCAACCGGGTCCTGCAGCAGGCGCGCGCCGTGCGCTTGACGGCCCTGATCCGCGACAATCCCGCGATCATCGACGTCGACGACCGCGGCGCGCCCGTCGTTAGGGGCGAAGTGCTGGCGGTGTCGCCCTCGCCGGAGGCGCTTGTGCGGCTGGAGACAGGCGGCTTCCGCGTCCGAAGCCGCACGGCGTTTGAGGGGCTGGGGCTCGACCTGGTCGTGCTGGCGATCCCTGCCGGGCTATCGGCGCGCGAGGCGGTCAGACGCGTCAGGGCGATCGATCCTGAAGGCGAATATGACTTCAACCACATCTATTCAGCCGCCGGCGCGGCCGAAGCGCCCGGGGCGCCTGCATCAGGCGACGGCGGGGCCGCCGCCCGGGTCGGGCTGATCGACGGCGGCGTCGACACCCGCCATCCGGCGCTGCGCAATGTCCGCATCGAACAGCGCGGCTTCGCCCCCGGCGGCGTCCAGCCGCGGGCGCACGGCCTGGCGGTCGCGTCGCTGCTGGCGGGCTCCCAAGGCCGCTTCCAGGGTTCGGCGCCCGGCGCCTCGCTCTATGTCGCCGACGTCTACGGTTCCACCCCGGCCGGCGGGTCGGCGGCGGCCCTCGCCGCCGCGCTCGGCTGGATGGCGCAGTCGAAGGTCGGCGTGATCAATGTCAGCCTGGTGGGCCCGCCGAACCTGACCTTGCAGGCGGCGGTGAGGGCCATGGTCGCCCGAGGGCACCTGATTGTCGCCGCGGTCGGGAACGACGGCCCGGCGGCGCCGCCGCTGTATCCCGCGGCCTACCCTGGCGTGATCGCGGTCACCGCCGTCGACAGCCGCCGTCGCCTGTTGCCTGAGGCCGGACGGCCGCCCCGCATCGACTTCGCCGCCCCCGGCGCCGACATGGCCGCTCCGGGGGCGGACGGCGGCTTCGTAGCGGTCAGGGGGACCTCTTTCGCCGCGCCGATTGTCGCCGGCCGGCTTGCACGAAACCTGCCGACCCCCGACCCAGCCTCCGCCGCGCGCGCGACCGCGCTCCTGGCCAGGGATGCGCAGGACCTGGGCGCCAAGGGACCCGACGCCAGGTTCGGCAAGGGCCTGGTCGGCTTCGAGTTGGCCACGCGCCCCGCGACCGTGGCCGCCAGGGGCGTGCTGACCCATCCCTGATTTTCTTCGCTAAGCAGGGATGAAATCTCCCATCGGCGTCGTTGGACCCTGTGAGAGGCGACTGAGCCTCTCGACCATCGCAGGAGATTCCAATGCGCAAGACCACGCTCATTCTCGCCGCCGCCGCTCTCGCCTTCGCCGGCGGCGCCCAGGCCCAGCTGCTGGGCGGGTCGCTCGGCGGTTCCGGCTCGGTCCTCGGCGGCGTCTCGGGGGACCTTGGCGGCTTGACCGGATCGGCGGCCGGGTCCTTTGGCGGCTCCGGCTCGCTCGGGGCCGGCCGTCTGGGATCGCGGCTCGATGACGTCCGTGGCCGCGCGACCGACCGCGTCGACAGGACCCGCGGCGAAGCACGAGCCGCCAAGCACGCGGCCACAGCCACCGCCCTGGGCGCGGCGGGCCAGGCGCAAGGCGCCGCTCAAGGCGCCGCTGGCTCAGCGACGAACGCTTCAAACCAGGGACTCGACCTCAACGCCGAAGGCCAGGCCGGTGGCGACACTTCCGTCGTGAGCGGCCTGACGTCGGCGACGGGCTCAGGTTCCGCATCAGGCTCGGCCTCGCGCCAGGGCGCGAGCGCGTCGGCCGGCGGCGCGGCTCAGGCTTCGGCCCAAAGTCCGCGTTAACCCAAGCTGAGAAGCGCGGCGCGCGAGGAGAGGCTCGTCTGAGCGCGCGTAACCGCCGCTTCCAGCAGGCGGGGCCGTCGAAGAAGCCTTCGGCGGCCCCGCCTTTACCTCAGAGGTCATGGAGCCCGGACGCCCGTGCCGCTAGGCTCCCCGAATGATCGCAACAGCCACAGCGGTGGGTGACCACCTTCGACAATGGCGTCAACGCCGCCGCCTCAGCCAGCTCGACCTGGCGCTCGACGCCGAGATCTCGACGCGGCACCTGAGCTTCCTGGAAACCGGCCGCGCCCAACCCAGCCGCGACATGGTCCTGCGCCTCGCCGACCAGCTGGAAATCCCCCTGCGCGAGCGCAACACCATCCTGGTCGCCGCCGGCTTCGCCCCGGTGTTTCCGCAGCGGTCGCTGGACGATCCGGCCCTGATCGCCGCGCGCAAGGCCGTGGACATCATCTTGACCGGCCATGAGCCGCATCCGGCCCTGGTGGTGGATCGCGGCTGGAACCTGATCAGCGCCAACCGGATGGTCGCGCCGCTGATGGAGGGGGCCGATCCTGAACTGCTGAAGCCGCCGCTGAACGTGCTGCGCCTGACCCTGCATCCCAAGGGGCTCGCGCCTCGGGTCCAAAATCTGCACGAATGGCGCGCGCACCGGCTGGACCGGCTGCGGCGCGAGGTCGAAATGACCGCCGATCCGCGCCTCAGCGAGTTGCTGACCGAGTTGAAGGCCTATCCGATCCCGGGCGGACAACCGCCGCGCAGGCCCTTCGACGAATATGGCGGCGTCGCCATCCCCTTCCGGCTCGATACGCCCTTGGGAACCCTGTCGTTCTTCAGCACCACGACGGTGTTCGGCACGCCTGTGGACGTGACCCTGTCGGAACTTACCCTGGAGACCTTCTTCCCGGCCGATACGCAGACCGCCGAGGCTCTGCGCGCCGCCGCCGCGGCCCTGCCCGCCTAGAAGGCGACGCAGGCCGCCTGGGTGACCAGCAGCACCGATTCCTGATTGAACCGCTTGGCGTAGGCCTTGCGCGCGTCGTTCAGCTTCTGCGGGCCTTCCCGGCCGTTCGGCAGGACCAGGACCACGATCTTGGAGGCTTCGCGGATCAGCTTGTTCTCCGCGCCCTTCCACTGACCGCCGCCGTCCAGGACCGTCAGGCCGCCTGGGAAGCGAGGGGTCAATTCCTCGTCGAGGAACTTGCGGAAGTCGGCGTCGCTGACGCCGGGCTTGTCGCCGATATTCTGGCCGAAGAAGAGTTGAGCGGTGCGCATAGGCTCCTGCCCCATCGGACAGGCGGGCGCTGCATCCAGGGTGGCGCAACCACCGAGCGCCAGCACGCCCGTGGCCGCCGCGATGAGCACGACACGCTTCATGGAAAGGTGGTTAGCACGCGTCGCGGGCCGGGCGAAACCGGCCCGTGGCTATTCGTCGCGTTCCAGATTCTCGTCGGTCGGCTCGATGTCCGAGCGACCCAGGCGGTCGAGGATCATGTAGACCGCCACGCCGATCAGACCGACGCCGGCGATCCCCGCCAGCCACACCACGGTGCCAGGGTTCAGCACCCCGCCGCCGGCCGGGCTGGGCACATTGATCGCCCAGAACAGGCACCCGCCAAAGAGGCCCACGCCGGCCGTCGCCAGGCCCAGGGCGGGCAGGAAGGCGGGCTTGGACTTCTTCGCCGGCTGGGTGGCGTCGAAGGTCGGTTCATAAGCGGCCGCGAGGGGCGCGCTCACCTGCGCGGCGGGCTCCAGCTCAAGCTCAGCCAGGGGCTCAGCAGGTTCCGGCTCGATCTCAGCCACGACCTCTTCCAAGATCGGATCATCGAAGAGGCTCGGCTCGGACTCGTTGGCCGCGACCAGCTCCAGCTTCGGCGGCTTGGCGGCCGGCGGCGCCAGGTCTTCTTCCGGCTGGGTCAGGTTGAAGGCGTGCTCGGCCTCGCTCGCCAAGGCGTGCGGGAACGGCGCCAGGCTCGATGTGGCGATTTCTTCGATCACCAGGCGCGGGCCGGGCGCGGCGGCTTCGGCCACCGAGCGGATATTGGCCACGTCGTCGGCGCTGAAGATCGTCGAAAGGCGCGAGGTCAGCGTCGCCGCCGCAAGGGTGGTCGGGCTGGGGCTGTCGTCCTCCACCGCCTGGGTCGGCATCTCCTGGTTCGCCTCGTCGCGCTCGACCCTCGCGACCGGGCCGTCCATCCGCGCGGTCAGGGCGGTCGGGGTCTGGCGCGGCACCACGCCGGTGGTGTCCAGGTCCAGGTTCGGCTGCAGCAACGGCGACGGGGCCGGCACCCAGCCGTTCGTCGGGGTCAGGAACAGGGTCTTCTCGGCCGAGCGGCGGCGGACCAGGGCGTCGACGACGATGCGTTCGCCCTCGAACTCGGCCTTGCGCCACAGTTCCATGGCGCAGGCGGCCTGGATCAGCGCGCCCTCGTTCAGGCGGCGCAGCACCGAGGAGCCGCGGAAATTGTCGAGACCGATATTGAAGGCGAAGGCGGTCAGCGCATCGAACTGATTTTGCGTCAGCGGCGTGTAGACCCACTCGTTCACCGAGTGCGCCACCGCGATCAGGTCGTAGATGAGGAGAGCTTCAGCGTCCTGTTCCGAGACATCGGCGCCCTCGCGGGCGGTCAAGGTGTGGCCATAGCCGATCGTCCAGCGGCCATCAGCCAGCCGCGCCGACTTGCGTCGGTAGCCTTCGAAACGCTTGATCAGCTCAATCGCTGATCTGGACACCTGATAACGCGGTTTCATGGCCCGGTTGACCCATCCTGACACACGGGCGCACGCACCCAGGGCTCGACCGGCAAGATAGAGGCCGCTTACAGCAGGATCACGGCCGCGAGACCCAGGAAGGCGAAGAAACCTGTGAAGTCTGTGGCGAAAGTCACGAAAACTGAGGATGAAACCGCCGGGTCGCGGCCCATCTTCTCCAGGGCCAGCGGCGCGAGCACCCCGGCCAGCGACGCCACGAACAGATTGATCATCAGGGCCAGGCCGAAGGTCAGGCTAAGCCGCGCGTCGTGGAACAGGAAATAGACCACCGTGCCGGTCACCAGGGCCAGGGCCGCGCCGTTGGCCAGGCCCACGCCCATCTCCCGGAAGACGGTGCGATAGGCGTTGACCTCGGACAGCTCCTTGCTGGCCAGGGCGCGCACCGCGACCGCCAGGGCCTGGGTGCCGGCGTTGCCGCCCAGCGAGGCGACAATGGGCATCAGGACCGCCAGGGTCACCAGCTTGGCGATCTCGCCCTCGAACCCGTGGATCACGCTGGCGGCCATCGCGGCGGTCACGGTGTTGATCATCAGCCAGGGCAGGCGCGCGCGAATGATGTCGACGACCGGCGCGTTCCGGCCGGCGTCGGACACACCGGCCAGGGCCAGGATGTCTTCTTCGCTTTCGTCCTGAATAACGCCGACGATGTCGTCGACGGTGATCTGGCCCACCAGCCGGCCGCCGGGCTCGATCACGGGCGCGGAGATCAGGTGATACTTGTCGAAGATGTAGGCCACCTCCTCCTGGTCCATTCCGACCGGGATCTCGGTGATGGCCTCCATGATCTGCGCCAGCGGCGCGTCGCGCTTGGCGCGCAGCAGATGACTGACGGGTACGGCGCCCACCGGCTTGTGGCTGGGGTCGATCACGTAGATGTCGAAGAACAGCTCCGGCAGGTCGTCGGCTTCCTGGCGGAAGTGATCGATCGTCTGTCCCACGGTCCAGAACTGCGGCGCGGCGACGACCTCGCGCTGCATCAGGCGGCCGGCGGTCTCGTCCTCGTAGGCCAGCGATGATTCGATGGCCGTCCGCTCGGTCTCGGGCATGGCGGCCAGGACCTGGACCCGCTTGTCGGCCTCAAGGTCGTCGACCACGTCGGCGGCGTCGTCCGAATCGAGCTCCTCCAGCGCCTTGGCCAGAGTCGCGGGCGCGACGGTCTCCAGGACCTCTTCGCGGATTTCGGTGTCGAGTTCGGAGAGAATTTCAGCCAGGGCTTCGGGCGCCAGGTGCGCCAGAATCTCCTCGCGGTAATCCGCCGAGAGGAAGCCCATCAGGTCGGCCACGTCGGCCGGGTGTAACGCCCCGAGTAGATCCCGGAGGCGCTCGGCGTCGCCGCGATCGGCGGCGTCAACCACCATCGCGACGAAGTCCGGGTTTAGCGCGTAGTCCTCGCCTAGGGCGAGGTCTTCAAGGTCTTCTTCCAGCTCCGGAGAGGTCTTGTCGCGCACTTCAGTCGGGTCAGCCGTTTGGCGGCTCATTCGGACCTCTCTGGGTGTTTGACTAAGATTTGCTCTGTAGCTGTTTAAGACCTTGTTTCACTGGTGCGGTCGAGAAGACTCGAACTTCCACGGGTTGCCCCACAGCGACCTCAACGCTGCGCGTCTACCAATTCCGCCACGACCGCTCGTGGTGAGGCGCGGCTGTTAGCAAACGCTTTTGGCTTTGTGAAGGCCTACTGACCACCAGCCATGAAATCATACACATCTGCTGCACGGGTGACGGCGATCGAGATGCGGTCTTCGTTGATCTGAATCTCCCCGCGGGCGACCGGATGGTTGTTCGCCAGGATCCAAACCTCGTCGTTCACGCCCGCGTCCAGAGGGATCACGGCGCCCCGCCCCATGCGAAGCAATTGCTGCATCGGCAGCGTCGATCGGCCAAGAACGACCGAGATCTCGACATTGACCGCTTTGACCTGACCCAAGACGAAAAGCCCTCGAAACTCTAATACATATAGGGTCCCAGCCTTGTTCAGCCCGCCCCAGGCGCCACATTGAGTCCGACATGCTTGACCGGCCGTTAACCCTAGCCGCAGACGCCCCGCTCTTTGGTCGCGAAGATGGCGTTCCGGCCGGCTGGGCGGTGTCCCAGGGCCAGGTGCCCTATCCCGAGGCCGTCGCCGCCATGGAGGCCCGCGCCCTGGCCATCGCCGAGGGCCGCGCCGGAGAGCTTGTCTGGCTGCTGGAACATCCGCCGCTCTATACCGGCGGGGTCTCGGCCAAGCCGGGCGATCTGCTGGATCCGAATCGATTCCCGGTCTTCGCGTCCGGACGCGGCGGGCAGTTCACCTATCATGGCCCCGGGCAGCGGGTGGCTTACGTGATGCTCGACCTGACCAAGCGTCGGCGCGACGTCCGCGCCTTTGTCGCCAGCCTCGAGACCTGGGTGATCGGGGCGCTTGGCCGCTTCAATGTCGAGGGCGAGATGCGCGACGGCCGCGTCGGGGTCTGGGTCGAGCGCCGCACGCCCGGCCTGCCCACGCGCGAAGACAAGATCGCCGCCATCGGCGTGAAGCTGCGCCGCTGGGTGTCGTTCCATGGAGTGTCGCTGAACGTCGAGCCGGACCTGGGGCACTTCTCC
This sequence comes from Phenylobacterium sp. Root700, assembly GCF_001429025.1. GTDB lineage: Bacteria > Pseudomonadota > Alphaproteobacteria > Caulobacterales > Caulobacteraceae > Phenylobacterium. The sequence goes on from NZ_LMHT01000022.1 coordinate 485,651, forward strand.
GGCATCGTGCCCTGCGGGCAGACGCAGCACGGCGTGACCAGCCTGGTCGACCTTGGCCTGCCGGTGACCATGGACGAGGCCGACGACGCCCTGCGGGCCAGCTTCCGGCAGGTGTTCGGCGCGGTCGAGGACGCCCCGCCGCTGCTCTGAGCGATGCTCCCCCGCTGGGGGAGCTGTCAGCGAAGCTGACTGAGGGGGACTTGGACTCACNGAGGTCAGGCCGCCAGCGGCCTCAGCGGGTTGGGGCCGTAGCGGTTGGCGCCCTCCTCCCCGCTCAGCACGCCCAACTCCACGACGGCCCAGATCAGCGAGACCCCGAACAGGAAGTCCAGGAACCCGATCGGCTGGGGCCAGACGGCCACCAGGGCCGCCAGGATCAGCGCAGCCCACCATCCGGACTTCCCCCGGTCGTGCAGGCGCTTGGAGAGCACGCAGGCGCCCCCATAGATCAGCGCCGGATAGACGAACCATCCCGTCAGCCAATGGATCGTGACGCCGACCACGGCCTCATAGACCGAGGCGACGCCCAGCAGGATCGCCGCGCCGAGCAGGAACGGCGTGCGCGCGATGCGGCCGTCCGCGGACAGGAACAGGGCTCCCCAGTCGGTCTGACCGTTCATGGATGCGTCACCTCGGATTCGACGCTTGGATCATAGCTCAAGCGAACTCGACCAGCACCTCGTCGGCGGCGACGGAGTCACCGGGCTTGGCGCCGATGG
>NZ_LMHT01000023.1 GCF_001429025.1 Phenylobacterium sp. Root700
AAGCGGCTCCTAACGGATAGCTTGGCTCCAACTCGTCAGCGCCAGCCGTAACGCAACAGGCCCCGCTCGGGAGAGGTTAGGTGAGGGGCGGGCCTCTCAGCGACACGGGCGCTCGTCGCCTTTGCGCCGCTGCGCGACGCCCCCTCACCCGGCCTCTCCCGAGGGAAGGGAGAGCCGCCGCGATTGCCGATGCCGCCCAGGCTCGCCTAAAAAGAGCCCTGAAGCGTCGCCATGAGGCTTCGACACCATTCGGGGGAACCACCCATGCGCAAGATCATCATCCTGGCCGTGACCGCCGCCGCCCTGCTGACGGCGGGCTGCAACACCGTCGCGGGCCTCGGGCGTGACGCCCAGGCCGCCGGCGCGGCGGTGTCCGGCGCCGCCAACGACATGAAGCGCTAACTCTAAGCGTCTTCCTCGCGCGAGGCCTCTTCGGCGATCCTGGCCTTTTCGCTCGGCGGCACCACCGCCGGGTTGGCCTCGCGTGAGCTGTCCTCGGCCGCCGTGGTCGGCCCTGTATGCCCGTGCGGCGGCTTTTCGCGGGGCGGGCGTTCGTCGGTCATGACCTGGTTCCTTCTGCAGAAGGAAAGACCTGAAGGGCTCAGGCGTTCCGCCTCGCCCCCTGCGGCGGCAAGCCCTCTTCCCTCCCCGAGCGCCAGGGCGCATACGAACCCAGGTCAGCTTCCAGGTGTCGTATAGATGTTTGTTCAGTCGATGCTCCGCGGTCTCAAGGGCCGGTGTCCGGCTTGCGGCGAGGGCAAGCTGTTCTGGCGCTATCTGAAGGTCGAGCCGCGCTGCGGCGTCTGTGGTCACGACCTGGCCAGATACCCGGCCGACGACGGCCCGGCCTATTTCACCATCCTGATCGTCGGCCACCTGATCGTCGGACCGCTGCTGTTCTTCCCGATCATCTGGGAGGCGCCGACCGCGATCATACTGCCGGCCACCCTGATCCCGCTGGCCATCGCCACCCTGCTGCTGCTGCCGATCGTGAAGGGCTGGTTCATCGGCCTGCTCTATGCGCTGAAGATCAAGAACGACGACGCGGCGATCCACACCGCCGACGTCGCCGACTAGGCCTCCGAGCGGAACCACCGTCAGGGCGGTTCGTTCGTCTCGAACTAGACCGACGACATAGCGCCGGCATCAAGGGAGATGAATATCGTGGGCCTCGGGACCATCCTGCTCATCGTCCTCGTCCTGTTGCTGATCGGGGCGCTACCCACCTGGGGCCATTCACGCTCATGGGGCTATTTCCCGTCGGGCGGCCTTGGCCTGGTGCTGGTGATCGTGCTGATCCTGGTCCTGATGGGACGCCTCTAGCCTTCACCCGCCGCGCCCCCTAGCATCCCCGAAAATATCGGGGGGAACTGCATGACGGCCGCTGAGACGGGAGTCGACGCTCAGGCGCCGAGGGATATCCTGACGCCAGGGCTCACGCCCCTCCAGCGGCTGCGGGCCATCCTCGGCGGATCGGCCGGCAATCTGGTCGAGTGGTACGACTGGTTCGCCTATTCCGCCTTCACCCTCTACTTCGCCCAGCACTTCTTCCCCGAGGGCGAGCAGACCGCTCAACTGCTGCAGGCCGCCGCGATCTTCGCGGTCGGCTTCCTGGCCAGGCCCTTGGGCGCCTGGATGATGGGCCTCTACGCCGACCGGGCCGGACGCAAGGCGGCGCTGTCGCTGGCGGTCGCCATGATGTGCGCGGGGTCGCTGGTCATCGCGGTGGCGCCCAGCTACGCCACGGTCGGCGCCGCCGCCCCGGTGATCCTGCTGCTGGCGCGCCTGCTGCAAGGGCTGTCGGTGGGCGGCGAGTACGGCGCCAGCGCCACCTACATGTCCGAAATGGCCGGCCGCGCCCGCCGCGGCTTCTGGTCCAGCTTCCAGTACGTGACCCTGATCATGGGCCAGTTGTTGGCCCTGGCGGTGCTGATCGTCCTGCAGAACGTGATGGACAAGGCCGACCTGGAGGCCTGGGGTTGGCGCATCCCGTTTATCATCGGCGCGCTGCTGGCCGTGGTCGTGTTCTGGATCCGCAGCAGCCTCGACGAGAGCCCCTCGTTCCTGGCGGCTCAGGCTTCCGGCGCCCCGCGCGCGACCACCATGCTGCTGTTCCTGAAGCACCCGCGCGAGAGCGCGATCATCTTCTGCCTGACGGCCGGCGGCTCGCTCGCCTTCTACGCCTACACGACCTACATGCAGAAATTCCTGGTCAACACCTCGGGCTTCTCCAAGAACACCGCGACCACGATCACCGCCGCGGCGCTGTTCCTCTACATGTGCTGCCAGCCGTTGTTCGGCCATCTCTCCGACCGGCTCGGCCGTCACCGGACCATCGCCTTCACCTTCGGGGCCGGCGCGATCCTCACCTATCCGGTGATGAGCGCCATCGCCGAGACCAAGAACGCCTTCGCCGCCTTCGGACTGATGACCCTGCTGCTGGTCGTGCTCTCCGGCTACACGGCGGTCAGCGGCCTGGTGAAGGCCGAACTGTTCCCGGCCCATGTCCGCGCGCTCGGCGTCGCCCTGCCCTTCGCCGTCGCCAACGCCCTGTTCGGCGGCACCGCGGAATATGTGGCGCTTTGGTTCAAGCAGCAGGGTATGGAAAGCGGTTCCTACATCTATGTATCGGCGATGATGGCGCTGGCGTTCGTTGTGGCTCTGCGCCTGCGCAACACCAACCGCGACAGCCTGATCACCGAGGACTGAGGCCATGCAATTCCTCCAAGCCCTCTCGGCTTACGACATGATCGCGCTGGCGATCTTCATCGTCGCCTGGACCGCCTACGAGCCGCTGCTGAAGGCCGTCGCCCGCGGCAAGGGCGTGATCAACACCGACATGACGGTGATCCGCGCCGGCTGGATGCGGAACATGGCCGGCCGCGAGAACAAGTTCATGGACGGCCAGCTGCTGGGCCATACCCTGAACTCGGCCTCGTTCTTCGCCTCCTCCAACCTGATCTTGATCGCCGGGGCGGCCGGGGTGCTGTTCGGAGGCGAAGGCGCCTTCCGCAGCGCCTCGAGCCTGATGGTGCTCAAGACCTCCTCGCGGCTGCTGTTCGAGGCCCAGATCGCCCTGGTGCTGCTGGCCCTGGCCCGCGGCCTGCTCGATTTCATCTGGGCGATCCGGCAGATGAACTACTGCCTGGCGGTCATCGGCGCGGCCCCGGACACCGAGGACAAGGAGTTCCAACGCGCCTATGGCGACACCGCCGCGCGGCTGATGAACCCGGCGCTGTCCTCGTTCAATCGCGGGGTGCGCGGCTACTACTTCGCGCTGGCCGCCGCGGCCTGGCTGTTCGGTCCCGCCGCCTTCATCGCCACCACCTTGGCGGCCCTGACCCTGCTGTTCACCCGCCAGCGGAAATCGCCCGCGGCCCGCGCGGTCGGCGACCTGCGGCGAATGCTGGAAAAGCTCTAGGCGAGCCCCAGCTCGGCCCGCAGCTTGCGGGTCAGCTTGGCCGCGATCAGGTCATGGGACGTGGCCAGCCAGCCGCCGACCTCGCTCGCCTCGAGGTCATCCAGACCGACGATGACCCAGCCGCCCTTCGCCAGGTACGGCGCCTGCCGGCCGGGACCGTCGTCGGTCAGCACCATGAAGCCGATCTCGGTCACCTTGAACGACAGGCCGCCGGCCAGGCCGCAGATCGCGAACACCTTGCCGCCGACCTTGTAGACATCAGCCCCGCCCCACTGGACGACCTTCGTCGCCGCCGGCAGCGCCAGGGCCGTGGCCTCCACGTCCTCGCGCGTCATGCCAGGCCGCTCTCGACGCGCTGTTTGCGGGTCAGCTTGGCTGCGACCAACCTGTGCGAGGTTTTCAGCCAATCGGCCACCTCAGCCCCGTCTAGCGCGGCGAGGTCGTCGAACATTACCCACTTGGCCCGCGCCATATAGGGCGCGGGCCGCGCACGACCGGACGTGGTCAGCATCTCGAAGGCGATGTCGCTGACCTTGAACGAGCAGTTCGAATAGGCGCCGTCCGTGCCCGCGAACATCTTGCCGCCGACCTTGTAGATGTGGTCGTCGCCCCACTGGACGTCCATGGTCGCGCCCCGCAGGGCGCGCGCCGCGGCGTCGAACGCCTCCGGCGTCAAGCCTGGACGCCCACGCCGATTGGGCAGGTCACGCCCGTGCCGCCGATCCCGCAATAGCCGTTCGGGTTCTTGGCCAGGTACTGCTGGTGATAGTCCTCGGCGAAGTAGAACTCCGGCGCCTCGGCGATCTCGGTGGTCACCGCGCCATAGCCCTTGTCCGACAGCGCCTGCTGGTAGGCCTGCAGCGAGGCCACGGCCGCCGAGGCCTGAGCGTCGTTGTGGACATAGATCCCCGAGCGGTACTGGGTGCCGATGTCGTTGCCCTGGCGCATGCCCTGGGTCGGGTCGTGGTTCTCCCAGAACAGCTTCAGCAGGTCCTCATAGGTGACGACGCGCGGATCATAGACCACGCGCACCGCCTCGGTATGGCCGGTGCCGCCGCTGCAGACCTCCTCATAGGTCGGGTTCGGGGTGAGGCCGTTCACATAGCCGACCGCCGTCACCCAGACGCCGGGGACCGACCAGAACTTGCGCTCCACGCCCCAGAAGCAGCCCATCGCGAAGTCGGCGATCTCCAGCCCGTCGGGATAGGGGCCCTTCAGAGCCCGGCCGTTGATGAAGTGCAGTTCGGCGGTCGGCAGCGGGCTGGAACGACCCGGCAGGGCGGCGGCGGCGGTCGGAAGGTCGAGGGTCTTTTTGGCGAAAAGCATGGGGGCGCCTGATCGATGGATTTGAATGAGAACATAGGAGCACGCGGCCGCGAATGCACGTCTTGCCCCGCGCTATCCCGCAACCTGGAGGTCACTGACAGAACGCCGTTTTCGTGGAATACTGCGACCATGCCTTAGGGAGACGCGCCGATGAGTTCATTTCGCCTCGCCCTATGCGCGGGGATCGTGATCAGCTTCGCGAGCGCCGGGCACGTCCTGGCCTCTGGAGGCGGCGGAGGGGGCGGCGACATGCCCTCTGTCTCAGCTCCCTCCTACGATCCCGCTGCGGAATACATGAAGGGCGTCGCGGCCCTGAACGCCCAGCAATACAAGGACGCCGAGCGGGCCCTGAATCACGTGGTCGAGGCCGCGCCCAAGAACGCCGAGGCCTGGCGACTGCTGGGGCTCGCCAACGTTGGCCAGAACGACCTGAAGGGCGCGCGCAAGGCCTATGACCGCGCGGTCAAGCTGGACCCCGACAATATCCAGGCCCGGCAAGGCCTGGGCGTGGCGCTAGGCGGCCTGAAGGACGCCAAGGCCGCCGAGCAACTCGACTGGCTCAAGGCTAGGGCCGCGACCTGCGGAACCTGCGCCGACGCCGAGGCGCTGAAGGCCGCGACCTCGGCCGTCGAAAGCGCCATGGGCGGGGTCCCGACCGCCGCCCTGACCCGCCCGATGATCTTCGCCGGCCCCGAGCGCGGCGACCGCGTCTATCTCCAGGCCGTCGGTCTGATCAACGAGCGCCGCTACGACGAGGCCCTGGCCTCCCTGAACCGCGCCCGCGAGGCCTTCGGCCCTCACCCCGACATCCTCACCTACCAGGGCTACGCCTGGCGCAAGAAGGGCGACTACGCCCGCGCCGAGACCTACTACCGCCAGGCCCTGGCCATAGCCCCCGCCCACAAGGGCGCCACCGAGTACTACGGCGAGTTGAAGGTGGAGCGCGGCGACATCAGCGGCGCCAAAGCCCTACTCGCCCGGCTCGACCACACCTGCGCCTATGGCTGCGCCGAGGCCGAGGAGCTGCGCCGTTGGATCGACATCGGCGGCGATCCCTCGCTCTAGGCGCGGGCGCCGCGCTGATCCTGACCGGCCTGGCCGCCGCCGAGGGGTTTGCCCTGCGCGCCATGGGCTGGCTGGCGCCGGGCGCCGATCCCGCCGCCGTCCTCACCGTCGAGCCCGCCGAGTGCCTGACGCTTTTTACCGACGCCGCCCACCGCGCCTCGGTGGAGATAGGCCGCGCCGCGTTCCGCACCCCGGTGCTGCTGGGCGGACAGGCCGCCCGCGCCGGCCTGTCCTGCGAAAGCTGCCATCGCGGCGGACGGAGCAACGCGGGCTTCCTGTTCCCCGGCGTCTCCGGCCGGCCCGGCACGGCCGACGTCACGTCCTCGCTGTTTTCCTCGCATCGCGGCGACGGCGTCGATGATCCTCTGCCGATCCCCGACCTCGCCGGCGACCGCGCGCGGTTGAAGGTCGCGCCGGGCGCCCTGGCGCCCTTTATCCACGGCCTGATCGTCGAGGAGTTCGACGGCCCAGAGCCGCCGCCCGCCGTCCTGACCGGCCTCGCCGACTATGTCCGCGCCCTGTCGCCGCAGGCCTGCCCCGCCGCCGCGAGCCGCGCGGTCACCATGAGCGGCCTGATGGACGACACCCGCCGCGCGGCCCTCGCCGCCGAGACCGCGCCCGACACCGCGACCGCCCTGGTGATGGTCTCAGCGGCCCGCGCGCGACTCGGTTTGATCGACGAACGCTACGCCGGCCCCCAATTGAGCGCCGAACGCGCGGCTTTACGCGCCGCCGACCGCCGCCTCGCCGACGTCGCCCAGGCCCTCCGCGCCGGCCCGCCAAACCCCCGCAAACGCCTTGCTGCATGGCGGTTGGAGGCCTCCAAGCTGGAGCTTCAACTGCGCCGCCGCGAGGCCCTTTCGCTGTTCAACCGCAATTCCTTTTAGGCCAATGCCTGACGCCGCTTGCTCGCGAGGTCTCCATGAGTATATTGCGCGCCTTCCGCGAGGGGCCTCACCGTCCCTCAGGGCCTGTGGTGAGGTGGCGGAGTGGTCGATCGCGCACGCTTGGAAAGCGTGTTTACGGGAAACCGTAACGAGGGTTCGAATCCCTCTCTCACCGCCAACCCCTTTTGGGTAAACTGGCTCTAGTTCCAGTGATCTCTGATACCGGCCCGAGTTCACTGGGCGATTCCCAGTAATTCCCGGCTGCAATCCGCCATCTCAGACGGTCACCCCGTGCGCGGGGACCTTCACGCTCGCCAACATGTCAGGCGCGTGAGGCCCGCACGAAGACTTCATTGGCGCGCCCCCATGAGACCGCTTTCATGAAGGCGTCGACATAGGCCCCGGCCTTGGCGCCGTAGTCCATCTGATAGGCGTGCTCGTACATATCCAGGGCCAGCAGCGGCGCGCCATCGGCGAGCGTCATGGTGTGGTCGGCCGCCCAGGTGTTGACCAGTCGCCCATCGCGCCGGCTCCAGGTCAGCAGCACCCAGCCTGATCCGCCACCCAGCGCCTTGCCCATGGCCGCGAACTCGGCCGCCCAGCGCGCCTGGCTGCCGAAGTCCCGCTCGACCGCCTGGGCCAACGCCGTGCTCGGCGCGGCGGCCGGGGCCAGGCCCGCAAAGTAGAGCTCGTGCAGGATCATCGAGTTCCAGGCGATCAGTTCCTCGCGCTTGAGGCCGTTGATCGCGTAGCCCGGAGCGGTGGCGACATCGAGCTTGCCGAGGTCGCCCCGGATCGCGCCCAGGCGCTTCACCGCGCCGACATAGTTGTTGTCGTGGTGGCTCACCAAGAGCTTCTCTGAGAGGCCCGGCACGGCCTTGGGGTCGAAGGGCAGCGGCTGCGGCGTGAAGCCTGAAGACCCCGCGCCCGCCGGCGCAGGCTGCGCGATCGCCGGCGCGACTGCGAGGGCGGCGGTGGCCATGGCCATGCCGCCGAGCAACAGGCGACGGTCGGGATTGGGGTCGATCATGGGAGCCTCCATTGGCGGAAGGGGAGTTAAGCCTGAGCCCGCCGCCTGGCGGCCAGGCGGTGCAGAGTGGTCCTGGCCAAGGCGTCCGGCGCCGGCTCGGGGATCGGGAACACCGAGCTGACATTGATCTCGCAGAGCACGTAGGTGTCGGCGTCGTCGGCTGTCTTGGGTCCCAAGAGAAAATCAGCGTCCCAGATCACCGGCAGGGCCTCCGGCGCGATCTCCAGGCGACGCACAAGGCCAGGCGTCCAGTCATGCTCCATGTTGGCGCGCAGGGCTCGGAACTGCGGGTCGTCCGGACCGGACATGATCCTAGGACCAGGCGGACCGGCGTCCGCAGACATCAGCCCCCGAATGATCTGACAGCCGAACCCGACCACATGAGCGCCGGACATGTAGCAACGGATCATTCCCTCAGGCAGTCGAGGCTGGAAGGGTTGGTCGATCAGCCGGCCGCCGTCGGCGAAGTCGGCGCCCCGCTCGGTCATGAAGTCGGCCAAGCGGAGCGTCCGCGGCTCAGCCTCGGCGCGGGCCTCCTGGGCGCGAACGGCCCCGCTGTCCAGGACCTCGACCTTCCAGACCCCGATGCCGCCATTGCCGCGATCCTGCTTGAGGACCCGCGGCCCCGCCTGCGTCAGCACGGAGGGAAACTCGGCTTCGAAGACCGAGGCGGTGTCGTAGAGCCGGGTGTCGGTTCCCCAACCCAGGTCGCGGGTGGCGTGGAGCACCGCCTTGACGCCCATCTTGGCGATCACCTCGGGGCGGGCGCTGACAAAGACGCCGGCGGCGGCCACCTCCTCCAGCAACCGATTGAGCGCCGTGCGCCGCTGGCCGGCGGAGATGGGATCGACCCAGACGAGGACGCCGTCGACCGCCAGCAGCTGATCTCGGAGATCCTCCAGCTCATCTTCGACATAGACGGCCGGGATCGCGGCGATCCCCTGGCGCTCCAGCGCCTCGAACACCGCTTTGAGCCGGCTGGTTTGCGGCTGCGCCTCACGGCGAGCCTGCGCGTCGCCGCGGCAAACGACGGCGACCGTGAAGGGGGCGGACGAGGCTTCGACCATGGCGCGCGCTCCTGCCCGGCCGTGAGGACCGGATTTGTCGGAGCGGGTCTTGGACGGCAAGCCGCCTGGCCGGGCGCCCGCGTGGCCCGGTGCGGTCAGAGTATGCCGTTCGGCTCGACTTTCAAGCTTGGTGAAGGGTCCAGGCGAGAGCCCGATGCGACTGGAGATCACATCGGGCTCCGTAGGTAAGCCTAGCCGGCGTCAGGCACGAGACTGGCCTGCGCCTTGGCCTTACGCGCCCAGGCCCGGCCGTGAACCAGCCGATAGAGGGCCGGCAAGACGAGCAGGGTCAGCAAGGTCGAGGAGAGGACGCCGCCGATCACCACGGTGGCGAGCGGTCGCTGCACTTCCGCCCCGGCCCCGACGTTGAAGGCCATGGGCACGAAGCCGAGGCTGGCGACCAAAGCCGTCATCAAGACCGGCCGCAGCCGAGTGACGGCGCCTTCGCGGATCGCCTCGTCCAGCGTCCGCCCCTCGGCGAGCAGGTTGCGGATGAAGCTGACCATCACCACCCCGTTCAGCACGGCCACGCCCGAGAGCGCGATGAAGCCGACGGCGGCCGAGATCGACAGCGGCAGGCCGCGCAGCAGCAGGGCCGCCACCCCGCCGGTCAGCGCCAAGGGCACGCCGGAGAAGACGATGGCGCTATCCTTCACCGACCGGAACAGGGCGAACAGCAGGCCGAAGATCAAGAGCAGCACGGCCGGAACGACCAGCTGCAGCCGCTTGGCCGCCGAGATCAACTGCTCGAAGGTGCCGCCATAGGTCACCCAGTAGCCGGCCGGCAATTCGACCTCGGCGCCGACCTTGGTCCGCACCTCCTGGATGAACGAGCCGAGATCCCGGCCGCGGACATTGGCCGTGACCACCACGCGCCGCTTGCCGTCCTCGCGGCTGATCTGGTTGGGACCAATCTCGACCTCGACCTTGGCGACCTCGGAGAGCGGCACGAAGCCTCGTGGTCCGGTTCCGCCGGCCGGCAGCGGGATGCGCAGCCGGCCGATCTCGTCGACATTGCGCCGGATCTCCTCGGGCAGGCGCACGACAATGTCGAAGCGCCGGTCGCCCTCGAAGATCTGGCCCGCCACCGAGCCGCCCAGCGACGTGGCGACCACGGCCTGGACGTCCTCGATGTTGAGGCCCAGCCGCGCCAGGGCGGCCCGATCAGGGGTGACCTGCAGCACCGGCAGGCCGGTGACCTGCTCCAGACCGACGTCCTGCGCGCCCTCGATGCCGTCGACGACGCCCTTCACCGCCCCGCCCAGCTCGAGGAGCTGCTCCAGATCATCGCCGAACACCTTCACCGCCACGTCGGAGCGCACGCCCGAAAGCAGTTCGTTGAAGCGCATCTGGATCGGTTGGGTGAACTCGTAGTTGTTGCCCGGCACCTGCGCGACGGCGGCCTGCAGCTCCTCGACCAGCTTGGCCCGCGGCTTGCGCGGATCAGGCCAATCCTTGCGGTCCTTCATGATGATGAAGGTGTCGGCGACCGAGGGCGGCATTGGGTCGGTGGCGACCTCCGCCGTGCCGATCTTGGCCACCACCCGCTCGACCTCCGGGAAGGCCTTGATCCTGGCCTCCAGGGCGGTCTGCATCGAGATGGCCTGGCTAAGGCTGGTGCCTGGAATGCGCAGGGCGTGCATGGCGATGTCGCCCTCGTCCAGGCTCGGCACGAACTCCGAGCCCATGCGGCTGGCGGCGAAGCCGGCCAAGAGGACCAGAGCGACTGCGCCGGCCACGAAGGCGGTGCGCCAACGCAGGGCCACCTCAAGCGCCGGACCATAGACCTGGCGCGCGCCACGCATCAGCGGGCTTTCCTTCTCCTCGACCTTGCCGGTGACGAAGAGCGCCACGGCGGCCGGGACGAAGGTCAGCGACAGCACGAGCGCCGCAGTCAGCGCCAAGACCACGGTGATGGCCATGGGGTGGAACATCTTCCCCTCCACGCCGCTCAGCGCGAAGATCGGCACATAGACCAGCGTGATGATCAGCACCCCGAACATCGAGGGACGGATCACTTCGTCGGTGGCGCTGGCCGCCAGGCCGAAGCGTTCGTCCTTGGTCAGGATTCGGCCCAGGCGATGCTGGGCCTCGCCGAACCGGCGCAGGCAGTTCTCGACGATGATGACGGCCCCGTCGACGATCAGGCCGAAGTCCAGAGCCCCCAAACTCATCAGGTTGCCCGACACCTTGGTCTGCACCATGCCGGTGATGGTCATCAGCATGGAGAACGGGATGATCGCCGCCGTGATCAGGGCCGCGCGGATGTTGCCGAGCAGCAGGAAGAGCACGACGATAACCAGCAGGGCGCCTTCCAGCAGGTTCTTCTCGACCGTGCGGATGGCGCGGTCGACGAGGTCGGTGCGGTCATAGATCGCCTGGGCGGTGACGCCGGCCGGTAGGGCCTTGGCGGCCTCCTCCAACTTGGCGGCCGCGGCGCGGGCGACGGTCCGGCTGTTTTCGCCGACCAGCATGAAGACGGTGCCGAGCACCACCTCCTTGCCGTTCTCGGTCGCCGCTCCGGTGCGAAGCTCTTCGCCCAGCCCGACGTCGGCAACATCGGCGATCCGGATCGGAATTCCGCCGCGGTTGGAGACGATGATCCCGCGCAGGTCTTCGATCCCCGCGGCCTGCCCCGGCACGCGCACCAGGTATTGCTCGCCGAACCGCTCGACATAGCCCGCGCCGACATTGGCGTTGTTGCGCTCGAGCGCCCCGATCACGTCGGTCATGGTCAAGCCGTAGGCCGAGAGCCGTTCAGGCAAGGGCATGACGTGATACTGCCGCTCGAAGCCGCCGATGGTGTTGACCTCGGTGACGCCGGGCGTGTTGCGCAGCTGCGGCCGGATCACCCAGTCCTGCAGGGTGCGCAGGTCTTCGGGGCTGTAGAGCTGGCCGTCGGGACGGCGGGCGCCGGGCTTGGCCTCCACGGTGTACATGAAGATTTCGCCCAGACCCGTCGCGATCGGCCCCATCTCCGGGACCACGGCTGGCGGCAGCTGACTACGGGCGATCTGCAGGCGCTCATTGACCAGCTGACGGGCGAAATAGATGTCCGTCCCGTCTTCGAAGACAGCGGTCACCTGACTGAGCCCGTAGCGCGAGACCGAGCGCGTGTATTGCAGGCCCGGCACGCCGGCGATGGCGGTCTCAACCGGGAAGGTGAGTCGCTGTTCGGCCTCCAGCGGCGAGAAGCCGGGCGCCTCGGTGTTGATCTGAACCTGGACGTTGGTGATGTCCGGGGTGGCGTCGATCGGCAGGCGCTGGAAGCTCAGCACGCCGATGGCGGCCGAGAGCATCACTAGGGCGAGCACGATCCAGCGATAGCGGATCGACAGGGCGACGATCCGCTCCAAGAGGGCGGGTTGCTTAGACATGATCCTCCCCCCGCCTAGTGGTCATGGCTCGCGCCGGACTTCTCGATGTCCGCGCGGATCAGGTAGGCGCCGTCGGTGACGTATTCCGCGCCCGGCTCGAGACCGCCGAGAACCTCGGTCCACTCCGGCGTGCGCGCGCCCAGTTCGAGCATGCGCACCTCGTAGCTGTCGCCGACCTTGATGAAGACCACGGTGAAGTCCCGGAAACGCTGCAGCGCCTTGGTGCGCACCGCCAGCGGGACCGACCGCGCCGAGACCTGGAAGGAGCCTTCCACGCCCATGCCGGGCCGGAAGCTGCCGGCCAGAGCGCCGGGGATTTCGACATGGGCGACCAGGGTCTGGCTCGCGAGGTCGGCGGTGGGCAGGACCGCCTCGACCTGTGAGAGGACCTTGACCTCGCCCGACAGGCCGCGAACCTCGACCCCCTGCCCGACCTTGATGCGCTCGGCGTCGCGCGGATAGACGAAGAACTCCGCGTGCAGCTTCGTCGGGTCGGCGATCACATAGAGCGGCTGCTCGTAGGCGACGTCGCCGACATTGGCGTTTTTCTCGACGATCACGCCGCTAATCGGCGCCGGGATCGAATAGGTCTGCAGGCTGTTGCTGGACTCGACGCGGGCCAGGACCTGGCCCTTGCGGACCTGCTGCCCGAGGCCGGCGCTCATCGCCATGATGCGCCCAGGATACCAGGCGCGAACCTCGCCCCGGCCTTCGGGGGTCACCTCGACGCGGCCGGCCATGTCGACGAGATCGCCGACCACGGCCGCGCCGGCCTGCTCTGTCTTTACGCCGCCGGCCTTGGCGGCCTGCGCGCTGATGGTGGTGCGGCCTTCATAGGAGGCGTAGCTCCAGGCATGGGGGCGGCCGCCCTCAGTCGCCTTGATCTTGACGTCGAAGGAGTGGGGTTCGGCCACGACTCCGTTTCCGCGCAGGTAGTCCTGCTGGGGGGCGAAGGCGAAGTGGTCGACCTTGCCGCCGAGGCGGATCAACTCGACGCTGAGGTTGATCGACTTGGGATCGACGGGCTTATCCTTGTTGTAGGCGTAGACGTGGAACTCGGGCTCCACGCCGTCCTCGAAGATGGTCATCTCCAGGGCGAAATCGCCGTCGCGCAACATGCGGCCGCGATGCGGTCCGCGTTCATAGTCGGCGGCCGCGGCGGTGTGGCCGCCTTCAGGCGCGGCCTTTTCGGACTTGGCGCCGCAACCGGTCATGAGGCCGGCGGCGAGGATCAGGGCGAGCGGCGCCAGGCGCCGGGAAGAAGCAGGCGACATCAGCGGGTCTCCGCGGTTTGGGTGGTGACGAGGCCGGCATGGCGGCCCGTGAGGCGGTCGAGGGCCGCTTGGTCGATGTGGTGTTGGCGCAGGACGACGACCCGGCGTTCGCGGGCGTCGGCCAGGGCGCGCTCGGCCTCGGTGACGTCCAGGTGCTGGAAGCCGCCGCGGTTGAAGCCGTCGCGCACCAGCTCGACGGTGCGGATGGCGGCGGGGACGACTTCGGCGCGGATCCGCTCGGACTCGGCGGCCGAGGCGGAGAGCCGCGCGGCAAGCCGGGCGATGTCCCGTTCGCGGGTGAGACGAGCCGCCTCGATGTCGGCCAGCGTGGCGTTGCGCTCGGCCTGGGCCCGTTCGACGCCGGCCTTGTTGGTGTCGTAGCGCTGCAACGGAATGGTCCCGCCGACGATCAGCGCCACCTCCGAACCATCACCGAAGTAGCGGACGCCAGCCCGCAAGGCGGGGTCGGAGACTTGGCGGGCGCGTTCGACCTGGATGCGGGCCTCGGCCAGGGCGCTTTGTGCAGTCAGGAGGGCCAGGTCGGCGGTCTCGCCGGCCGGCGCCGCGTCAGGCGCCGAGACCTTGAAGAAGCCTTCCAGATCCAAGGCGAAGTCGGGCGCCCCGCCCCAGAAGCGGGCGAGCTCGGCCCGGGCGTCGAGCGCCGCTTGCCGGGCGCGATCACGAGCGATCTCAGCCTGCGCGGTGAGGGTTTCTGCGCGCGCGCCGGCGAACAGAGGATCGCGGGCGCTGCGGACGCGGCGGGCGACGTCCTGCTGTGAGCTATGAGCTGCAAGCAGCCGGGCCTCGGTGATCAGCAGCTCGGCCTCGGCGGCCAGCGCCTCGGCGTAGGCGGTCTGGACCTCCTTGATGAGATCGAGGCGGCGCACCTCGTGACGCAGCCGCGTGACCTCGATCTCAGCGCCCGCCGCGCCGGTGCGCGCGGCGCGCTTGCCGCCTCGCTCTACGGTTTGCTGGTAGCTCAGCGTCGTCTCGCTGCGGCCCAGCATCGAGAACGGGCCGGAACCGGTGAAGTTCTCAACCTCTAGGCCAAGCGTTGGATTGAGACGGACGTCCGCCTGCCGCTGGGCGGCGCGGGCGGCGTCCAGACGGGCCTGGGCGCCGGGCGCGGAAGGGTCGAAGGTCGCCGCGCGTCCGATCGCCTCGGGCAGGGTCAGCGGCGCGGGCCTGGCCTGCGCGAGCGCGGCCCCCGGCGCGGTCAGCGCCAGGACCAGCGCCGCGATCTGCGACGCCGGGGCGAGCCGCGCCAAGGCGCGACCCCTATGGAAAATGGGCATGTGGTCTCTCGAAGACAGGAGGTCAGGCGCGCGCGGCCTGATCGCCGACGCGCGTTAGGCGGTGAGCTTCGAGTCGGTCTTGGGAGGGCGTTCGAGCGGAATGGGCGCCAATAGCGGCAAGCCGTCGACGCTTGGCGCAGGCGGGACCGGCAAGCGTACGGGCACGATCTGGGCCGTTCGCTCGGCGGCGAAGGTCGCCAGCTGCGGACCTTCGGCGGCGTGATGGTGGGCAGGGCTGCGATCGCCGTCCTTGGCCTCGGCTCGATCGGGGCCAGCCATCACCTGGGCCGGCGTATCGGCCTGATCGTAATAGACCGTCCCGGCCAAGGCGGTCGGGGCGTGGTCGATGCCGAGGGCGTGCTGGGTCTGGTCCACCGTCGTGATCGCGCCTTGAGCGACGAGCACGGTCATCAACGCCATGCAGCACATGGCGAGGAGCGTTCGCGTCCGACGTTGGAGGCGATCAAGCATGGGACTGCCGACGCCCCTTCTCCAGGTTCATCGCCGATCCGCAAGGCAGGCAGGCCAGGGCTAGCATCAAATCCTCAGAGATATTTCGCCAGGTCGGTCAGTCGTCCGAGCTTCTCGCGGGCCTCACGCGACAGCGGGCCGACAACATCTTCCAGGTGATGCTCGATGTGGTCGGCGACCAAGATGGTCTTGGCCTTGTCGAGCGCGCTGACCACGGCCTGCAATTGCTGCGCGGTCTCCAGGCCGTCGCGATTGTCCTCGATCATCTTGATGATCGTGGCCAAGTGGCCTTGCGCGCGCTTCAGCCGATTCATCAGATCGGAATTGTGGGCGTGGCTCATGAGGTCTCCATCTCGCACCGCCCCCGACTATAGACTTGCGCTCAAGTGCAGCCAGCCGGTGACGGCGATGTAGACGCCGACAACCAGGATCACCGCGCCCGACAGGTAAGGCGCCTTGCGTACGACCTCGCCGAAACCCGACCAACGCTTGGAGACCTGCTTGACGCTCAACGCCGCGAGCACGCCCGAGGCGACCATGGTGAGGGCCAGGCCGATGCTGAAGCAAAGCACGAGCACGGCGCCGAGCGCGAATTCCTTCAGTTGCAGGCAGAGCAACAGGACGGTGATCGCGCCAGGGCAAGGGATGAGGCCGCCGGTCAGACCGAAGATCATGATCTGGCCGGTCGTCACGTCACGGCCAGCGAAGCGGCGGCGGATGTCGTTGGCGTGGGCCAGTTCGTGGGCGTCCTGATAACCGCCAGTGGAGAGCTCCAGGCCGCGCACCTCCTCGTGAAGGTGGTCGTGGCCATGGTCATGCTCGACAAACGCCACGTCGTAGCTGTGGGCGTGGTCGCCATGCGAGAGGCTCAGGCGCGCCATGAAGTCGTGAGGTTCGGGAATCTCCTCGCGCGATTCCAGATACCCGTCGCGCTCGGCGAAGGTGAACGCCTGACGCGCGCCGTCCGGACGCTCGGTCTCCAGGGCGACGGCGTCGGCGGACCAGGCCGCGCCGCGCTCAGACACGACGCGGAATCGCGGCGGCGCGCCGATTTCATGAATTGAGAGCGCCAACACGCCATGCCCGGTGTTGATCCGCTGACCGTGGTCATCGTGGTCATGATGGTGGCTATCATGACTGTGATCGTGGTGATGGTCGCCGCCCGCCAGGGCCGCGAAACCGTCGTCCTGACGCGCGCGCCAGAGCATCCAGAGCGCCATGGCCACGATGATGACGCCCGAAGCCAGCTGAAAATAAGGTTCGATCGTCTCGGTGCTGACCCCGCGCCAAAGATAGAGCCCGCCCAGCGCGATGATCCAGACGATCAGGGTGTGGGAGAGGGTCGCGCAGAGGCCGAGCAGCACCGCCTGCTTCACCGACCCCCGAATGGCGATGATGAAGGCCGCCATCATGGTCTTGGAATGCCCTGGCTCCAGGCCGTGCAGCGCCCCCAGCAGGATGGCGCTGGGGATGAACAGCCAGGCGTGGGCGGCGCCCTGAGCCAAAAGATCGGTGAATGTGGGCACGGTCAGCTCTCGATGCGGTAGACGGTCTTCATCCTATCCCCCTGGTGGGGATATGTCGACGCCCGACACGCAGCCCGGGAACGACCTAGGCGCCGCTGACCACGTGCGGTCGGCGGCGCGCAGGATTTGCATCAGCCGAGGATGCCCGGCAGGTCGAGGCCCTTC
>NZ_LMHT01000024.1 GCF_001429025.1 Phenylobacterium sp. Root700
GGCGGCCGCACCGTCGGCGCCGGCGTCGTCTCCAAGATCGTCGAATAGTCGATCTGACACCCATCTAACGATCAGGCCGCCGGAGCAATCCGGCGGCCTTTTTGTTTGGGCTCAGTACGGGCGGCCGTTGACCGGCCGCATGGACGAAACGGCTTCGCCCAGTCCGTATTGCCGCAGGTCGCGGACGTCGCGGTCGAAGATCTGGCAACGGCCGCGGAAGTCGCTGTCGCTGCAGACCTGCCAGGCGCCGCGGCCCTGGATGCGCAGGCTCATCGCCCGGTCATTGTATTGGCGGGGCAGGTTGGAGACCTCGCGTTCGGCCTGATAGGCCTGACCGCCGAAGTCCGGCGCGCTGTAGAGCATGACGCTGCCGCCTTGCCATGGGGGAGGCGGACGACCGCCACCGCCACCACCGCCGCCGCCGCCCCAAGAGCAGTTCAGGCGACCGTTGTCGTTGCGGATGTCGTTGCGGCACTCCTGATAGCGGATCGAGCTGTAGTTCCAGCGGCCGCGGCCGTCCTGGCAGCTGGCGGTCAGGGTGGCGTTGCGCCCGGAGCCGCGCACGGTGGCGCCGCGGCAGGTGTGCTGGTAGGTGCCCTGCGGAAGCCAGCCGGGTTGCTGCCCGCCCCAGTTTCCACCGTTACCGCCGTGCTGGCCGCCGGTTCCGCCGCCCCAGTTGCCGCCCTGCTGGCCGCCGTTTCCACCGCTCCAGCCGCCGCCGTTGCCGCCGCCGAAGCCGCCGTCGTTACCGCCCTGCTGGCCGCCATTGCCTCCACCGAAGCCGCCGCCTTGCTGGGCGGGGGTTTGGGCTTGGGCCGGCCCGGCGAGGACCGCCGCGGCGAGCGCCATGACGGCGAATGATGTCTTCATCTTTGATATCCTCACCAGTTGAAGTTCGACCATGAGTAGCGCGGAAAGCGCTGCGAACATAAGACACCAAGGCCAAGTGCCGGCAAGAACACGTTATTTACCGCTGAAGCGCTACCCTTGCGGGCGCCTGGAAAAGGCGACCCATTTACGGGTGCGTAGCGCGGGAGTGTCCGAGGGTGGGCGCGGAACTGACCATCGCGGTGATGAGGCCCGCCGAGCTGAGCGCTGAAGCGCGCGGCCTCTGGGCGGCCTTTCGCGCCGCGGAGCCGGCCTTCCAACGCCCTTACTTCGATCTGCGTTACGTGTTGGCGGCCAGCGAAAGCGCACCTGGTGCGGCGGTGGCGGTCATCTCGCGCGCCGGGCGGATCGTGGGCTTCCTGCCGTTCCAAAGACGTGGCCGGCTGATCCAGCCGATCGCCGCGCCTCTGACCGACTATCATGGCCTGCTGGCCGCGCCGGGCGAGCAGATCGATCTCCAGGCGGTGACGGCTGGGCTGGGCGCGCGCCGTTTCCGGTTCAGCGGATTGGTCGCCCGCGAGCGCCCCGCCCCGAACGCGGTGGTCCTGCAGTCCATGGTCGCCGATCTGTCAGCGGGACTTGATCCCTATCTGAAGCGCCGGGGCGGCGACTTCCTGAAGGATAAGCGCCGCCGCGCGCGGCGACTGGCTGAAGCCCACGGCCCGCTCGAATTCGCCTTCGGGCCAGGGTCCCAGGACGCCTTGGACTTCATCATTCGCCTGAAGCGGAGCCAGATCCGCCGGACCAATCAGCACGACATCTTTTCCAGCGCCTGGGTCATCCGGCTGCTGAGGCGACTGGAGGCGATGGAGGAGGCCGATTTCGGCCTGCGGTTCGCCACCCTGCGGGTGGGTGGGCAGCTCATCGCAGCCGAGGTCGGGCTGCGGTCCGGCGGCGCCTATCACCTATGGTTCCCGGTCTATGATCCGGCGTTCGCCCGCTATTCGCCCGGCGCGCTGCTGACGCTGGAGACCGCGCGGGCGGCGGCCGAGCAGGGAATCTCCCTGATCGACTTCGGGGCCGCCGGTGAAGAGTACAAACGCGATTTCGCCGATCCCGGCGATCAGGTCTTCGAAGGCGATGTGACGACCGGCGGGCTGGTCGAGGCGGCGCGCAACGCCGCCGACCTGGCCTTTGGTCGCTCCAGCCCGGTGCGGCGGGCGTTGAGCGCCGCCGGCGGCCGCGTCGATCGCCGATGGGACCGGATCATCGCCTGTGAACCGCAGTTGGAGGGCCGAGTGGGGGCGGCCTCGCTCAGCCTTGGCCAGATCGCGCGGCGCAAACCGAAGACGTCGATCGGCGTGGGGCTCGGCCTGGGCATCGGCCTCTACAGCCTGATCGTCGATTGAGAGGAGCCTCGCCCTTGACCTTGTCCGCCACGACCGCCCCCTCACTGGTTCCAGCTTGGAATCAGCAGCAGCGCGACGACTTCGCCCGCAAGCCGATGACTTTCGCGCACCGGTTCGCCGAGACCGGGCTGTTCGACGACGAGCGGCTGGCCCAGGTCCTCGACCGCTACCCGGCCGAACTCTACGACATCAATCTCTTCGACTTCGACGCCGAGGGGCAGATGCAGATGCGGACCGGCGTTCGCGGCCGCATGCCCGGCAAGGACGTGCTGGCGGGGGTCAAGGAGGGGCGGGTCTGGGTGCAGCTTCGCGGCGTCGAGGCGCACTATGAAGAGCTCGGCGCCGCCATGCGGGCGATGTTCGCCGAGATCGCCGGCCAGGCGCCAGGGTTCCGCCCCATCCAGCTCAACGGCCAGCTGATCATGTCGGCGCCCCAGGCCAAGGTGCCGTTCCACGCCGATGCGCCGGGCGTCTGCCTGTTCCACATCCGCGGCCGGAAACGAATCTGGATCTATCCGAACGATGAGACCCACATGCCCCAGCAGGGCATGGAGGACATCATGCTGAAGCAGACCACCGAGGATCTGCCCTATCGGCGCGAATGGGACGCCAACGCCCAGGTGTTTGATCTGGAGCCCGGCATGGCGATCACCTGGCCGCTTCATGCGCCGCACAGGATCGAAAACCTCGGGGTCTTCAATGTCTCGTTGTCGGTCGACTATCAGACCTGGGGCACGAGGATCACCAACGGAGCCCACTACGCCAACGGCCTGTTACGGCGTTGGAAGCTGCCGGTGGCCGGGATGGCCAAGACGCCGGTGGCGGCCCGCGCCGGGCTGTGGGCGGCGCATCTGGCCATGAAGCGGATGAACCTGGTCGAGGACCGCATCCAGAACATGGAGCGTAGCTTCGAGCTTGGCGACGCCAAGGTCTAGGTTTCCGTTCACCATAGAATCAAGAAGTTAGCTGCTGATTCTAGAACTGACGCACGTGTCAAATTCTGCGTTGCCGGGGCAATGTCCTAGGCGCACAGTCAAGTTTGTCCGGCATGGACGGGACATGGGCGAGAAGGACGGAAAGGCATGCGCGTAACGTTTGGAAGTGCGTCGGCGATCGTCTTGGCGATCACCTTATGCGGAGCTTGCAGCGGCGAGGGCAGCGGAGACCGGGCGAAGGCCTCGGTCGCGGCCCAGGCGGCGGCCCAGGCTGAGAAGATCACGGCGGTGGGATGTCCTGTCGCCGCCCCGGCGACCGGGTGTCTGACCATCATGGCCAATGGCAAGGCCTATGATCTGGCGGGCGCGACCCCGGCGGTGGATATGTCCCGCAATGTAGGCATCTCCGTCACGGGCGATGCAGGGGGCGGAGTGACGTCCTGCGGCGTCAAGCTGACGAATGTGAAGGTCGACTATCTCGGTCTGTCCTGCGGGGCGCCGACCTAGTTGGGCGTCGGCGCGTCGCGCCCAGGCGCTTTGACCGCAGAATCGGTCAGGACGCAGGCGTTGCGCGCCGAACCTTTCATCCCGTCGGGCGTAAAGGAGCCGCGATAGGCTCCCCGGCGGCCGCGTGTTAGCCGCTTCGCCCACAAGGTTCGATCCGAAAGCGGCGATTGGACGTCGGTGACGCTGATCGCAGCCTTGCGAGCCTGGAAGTCCGCTGCTAAACGACCCGGCTCCGACGATAAGGCGCGCGTCGATGGACAAGAGGTCCTCCGGCGCGCTGCTCATTGTTCGGAAGTCAGGCCCGTAAGGGCAGGGCAGTGTAGGAGTGTAGCTCAGCTGGTAGAGCATCGGTCTCCAAAACCGAGGGCCGGGGGTTCGAATCCCTCCACTCCTGCCAACCTATATGAGTACGCCGGGCGCGGAGGTCCGCCGCCCACATGAAGAGAGTCGTAAGAGCCTGATGGCTAGGAAACCGGGTTCGTCCCCGCAAGCGATTAAGAACCGGGCCGCCAAAACGGCCGCGGCGATCGCCCCTGCGTCTGCTCTGGCGCAAGCCGCGCCCGTGAAGAAGAAACGCACGAGCCCCGCACAATTCTTCCGCGAAGTGCGCGCCGAGAGCCGCAAGATCACCTGGACCACCCGCAAGGAGACCTGGATCACCTCGGTGATGGTCGGGATCATGGTGGTGTTGGCGGCGGTGTTCTTCATGGTGGTCGACTGGCTGCTGGGTTCGGGCATGAACCTGCTGCTCCAGTTCGCTAACGGTGGTTGAATAAAGACATGAACGCCGAAACCCCCACCGCTCCGAACCCGCGCCACAAGTGGTACATCGTCCACGCCTACTCGAACTTCGAGAAGAAGGTGGCCGAGTCGATCCGTGAACAGGCCAAGAGCCAGGGCCTGGAGGATACGTTCTCCGACATCCTGGTTCCGACCGAGGACGTGGTCGAGATCCGCCGTGGCCGCAAGGTCAACGCCGAGCGCAAGTTCTTCCCGGGCTACGTCCTGGTGAAGATGGAGCTCACCGACGAGGCCTACCACCTCATCAAGAACACTCCGAAGGTCACGGGCTTCCTCGGTTCGGGCTCCAAGCCCATGCCGGTCTCCGAAAAGGAAGTCGCCCGGATCATCGGCGCCATCGAAGAAGGCGTGGAGCGGCCGAAGCCGACCATCTCCTTCGAGATCGGCGAACAAGTCCGTGTCACCGACGGCCCCTTCGCGAGCTTCAACGGCTCGGTGGAGCAGGTCGACGAGGAACGCGCCCGTCTGCGCGTGACCGTGTCCATCTTCGGACGCGCCACACCGGTCGAGCTCGAATACGGTCAGGTCGAGAAGATCGCCTGATCGGACCACCACCCGGCCCGCTTTTGGGCCGGGTTTCAAATCCGTGGGAGGGGAGGGTCACCTAGCCCCGCACCACGGCTCAACAGACCGGGCGTCCGGTCAAAGAGGAGAAAATGGCCAAAAAGATTTTGGGCTATATCAAGCTGCAGGTGCCCGCGGGCTCCGCAACCCCTTCGCCGCCCATCGGGCCGGCGCTCGGTCAGCGCGGCGTGAACATCATGGGCTTCTGCAAGGAGTTCAACGCGCGCACCGAGAAGGAAGTTAAGGGCACCCCCCTGCCGACGGTCATCACCGTCTATCAGGACAAGTCCTTCACCTTCATCACCAAGACCCCGCCCGCGACCCACTACATCAAGCAAGCGCTTGGTCTGAAGTCGGGCTCCAAGGAGCCGGGCCGCACCGTCGCCGGTTCGATCTCGCGCGCCCAGCTGCTCGAGATCGCTGAGAAGAAGATGAAAGACCTCAACGCCAACGACGTTGACGCCGCCGCCAAGATCATCGAGGGCTCCGCGCGCTCGATGGGCCTCGAAATCGTGGAGGCCTAAGCGATGAGCAAGCAAGCCAAGCGCATTCAAGCCTGGACCGGCGACCGTACCGTCGCCCATCCCCTCGAAGCCGCCGTCAAGCTGGTGCGTGAAAACGCCAAGGCCAAGTTTGACGAAAGCATCGAGATCTCCGTCAACCTGGGCGTCGACCCGCGTCACGCCGACCAACAGGTCCGCGGCGTGGTCTCGCTGCCCTCGGGCACCGGCCGCGACGTTCGCGTCGCCGTCATCGCCAAGGACGCCAAGGCCGCTGAAGCCGAAGCCGCCGGGGCCGACATCGTCGGCGCCGAAGAGCTGGTGGAACGCATCCAAGGCGGCTTCATGGAATTCGACCGCGTGATCGCCACGCCGGACATGATGGCCCTCGTCGGCCGTCTGGGTAAGGTGCTGGGTCCGCGCGGCCTGATGCCGAACCCGCGCGTCGGCACGGTGACCATGAACGTCGGTCAAGCCGTGAAGGACGCCAAGGGCGGCGCCATCGAGTTCCGTACCGAAAAGACCGGCATCATCCACGCCGGTATCGGCAAGGCGAGCTTCACTGACGAAGCTATCCTGATCAACGTGCGCGCCCTTGTGGACGCGCTCAACAAGGCCAAGCCGTCGGGCGCCAAGGGCGTCTACATCAAGAAGATCAGCCTCTCCTCGACGATGGGCCCGGGCTTCAAGGTGGATGCCGGTTCGGTCGGCGTCTAAGTCGCCAGATCAACTAAGACTCCGGATCGGGGCGCAGCGGAAACGCTGCGCCCCTTTTCTTTGCCCCGATCACGGCTAAGCTCGACCCTAACGAGAAAAATCGGGGGAGGGCGCGATGGCGGTCGGTCGGATGATGAGGGGGCTCGTCTTGGCCTGCGCTCTGCTGGCCCCGCTGGGCGCGGCGCGCGCGCAGAGCTTCAGCTTCGTCGCCCTGGGCGACACCGCCTACAACCCCAGCGTCGACTACCCGGTCTATGAGGCCCTGATCGCCAAGATCAACCAGGCCAAGCCCGCCTTCTCGATCCATGTCGGCGACACCTGGGGCGCGCTGCCCTGCACCGAGGACCAGCACCGCTCGATCCTGGCCTGGTTCGCCAAGTACGATCATCCCGTCGTCTACACGCCCGGCGACAACGAATGGGCCGACTGCCGTAAGCCCGACGTGCTGGAGGCCTATTCGCGCTATGTGGGCAAGAAGGCCACGCCCGCCGATCTCGCCCTGCTGATGCCCCTGCAAGGGCTGGACGCGGGCATGAGCAACGCCGGCTATGACGACCCGATCGCCAGCCTGGGTCTGATCCGCAAGGTGTTCTTCGCCAAGCCGCAGAGCGTCGGCGGCAAGACCATGCCGCTGACCCGGCAACCCGATGTCTCGGCGTTCAAGGACACGGCCGAGAACACCCGCTGGGAGAAGGGCGGGGTGGTCTTCGCGACCGTCAGCGCGCCTGGCTCGCACAACGGCTTCAGCATCACCAGCGAGGCCCGGGCCGCCGAGGCCGTGGCGCGCAACCGGGCCAATGTCGACTGGATCAAGTCCACCTTCGCCGAGGCCAAGGCCAGGAACGCCAAGGCCGTGGTCATCTCGTTGCAGGCGGCGATGTTCGACGAGCGGGACGGCGGCGACTTCAGCGGCAAGGCGGTGCGCGGCGGCCGCGAGGGCCCCTATTACTGGCTGGTGCTGGCGATCCGCGATCTGGGCGGCAAGTTCGGCAAGCCGGTGCTGGTGATCAACGGCGATGACCATGATTTCATTGTCGATCGGCCGTTCATGGTCGGGCAGGGGGAGATGAAGCCGGCGCTCTATGGCAACATCACCCGGCTGCAGGTCTATGGCGCGCCGGAACTCCGGGCGGTGAAGGTCGGTGTCGACACCGACACGCCCTGGGTCTTCAGCTTCCAGCCGCTCTACAACTGACCCGCCGCGGAGATCTGCCTTGGACCTCAAGACCACCCGCTACGAGATCGAGGACGGTATCGCGACCGTTACGCTGTCCCGGCCCCAGCGTCGCAACGCCTGGACCGGGCGGATGCACACCGAGTACCGCTGGATCCTCAGCCGGGCCGACCAGGACCGGGACGTCCGGGTGATCGTTGTCACCGGCGACCCGGAGGGCCAGGCCTTCTGCGCCGGCGCCGATATGGGCGCGCTGGAAGGGCATTCTGAGAAGGGGCGCTATGATCCCGGCACCGCCGACGACATCGCCACCCCAGGCTTCGGCGTCGATCCGCATTTCGACGCGGCCTTCGCCTATCACTTCGGAATCGGCAAACCGATCATCGCGGCGATCAACGGGGCCGCGGCGGGCGTCGGCCTGGTGCTGGCGGCCTTCGCCGATCTGCGCTTCGCCGCGCAGGGCGCGAAGTTCACGGCCGCCCACGGGCGGTTCAATTTCCCGGCCGAGTTTGGCCTCTCCTGGGTGCTGCCGCGCATCGTCGGCCTGACGCACGCCAACGACATCCTGCTGTCGAGCCGGGTGTTCACCGCCGAGGAAGCTCAGGCGATGGGGTTCCTCAACCGCCTGACCGAGCCCGCGGACCTGATGCCCAGCGTCATGGACTACGCCCGCAAGCTCGCCGACGGCGTCGCGCCAGGATCGGCGCGCGAGACCAAGCGCCAGATCTACCGCGACCTGCATCGCGACGCCGCCGGCGCGGTCGTGGCCGCCGAACGCCTGCTGGAGGCCATGATCACCGAACCCGATTACAAGGAGGGCGTGAAGGCCTGGACCGGCAAGAGGAAAGCCAATTGGGTCGGCTAGGCGCGCGTTCCGTTCCGATGGTCGGGGAGGGCGCCTCGCCCTTGCTGCTCTATCTGTGGTTCGCGGCCAGGGGTTCGTTCGTCTGGGCGGTGTCGACGCTGATTCTCCGGCTGTTGCCGCCCGGGTGGGTGGATCGCCCGGCCTGGACCCTGTTGATCAGCGGCGCGGTGTCGGGCGCGGGCCTGGTGGTGGCCACCCTGTTCTTCGTGCGCAAGGTCACGCCCGACCATCGGCTCGGGGCGCTGGTGGCGTTCGTCGCGCCGCAAATGCTGCTGGATGCGGGGGTAACGGCGCTGTTTTCCCTTGTTCTGCCCAATTTCCCGATCAGCCACGCGCCGCTGTTCGGCGCCTTCGTGCTCTGGTGCTATGCGGTGATGCTGACCACCGCGGTGATCGCCACGCGGCCTCCGCCCTGAGCAGGCGGTTGTCTTAGGGCGCTTAAGCGTGTAAAGGCCGCGCCTTCAAGAGTTTCGTCTCTCCGCAAGGGGAGGCGTGGACGGGGGGCTTGCTCCCCGATCCTGTCCAAGAACTGTGGGGAACCGGGGGCCACCCGGATCCGTGACGCGAGGAAGAGCCCTTCCTCAAGCACAGGGAGACGGGAAGATGAAGTTCCGCCGACCATCGGCTTCGATGGGCGCGTGAACTGCGGCTTCTCTCAAAGGACAGGCTTAAACGATCCGCGTGGGGGTTCGCCTTCGCATGGGTCGTCTGCTGCGGTCGTCGGAATCGTCTGACGACTAACCTGAGTATGGAGACCGCAATGGACCGCGCTCAAAAGCAGGAGTCGATCGAGACGCTTAAGGGCGTTTTCGAAGGCGCCGGCGCCGTGGTCGTGACCCACAACCTGGGTCTGACCGTTGCGGAAATGACTGATCTTCGTGGCCGTCTCCGCAAGGAAGGCGCCGCACTGAAGGTGGTGAAGAACACCCTGGCTCAAAAGGCTCTGGACGGTTCGATCGGCGAAGCGGGCGACGCCCTCTTCACCGGCCCGGTCGCCATCGCCTATGCGCCGGATCCTGTCTCCGCCGCCAAGATCGCTTCTGAATTCGCCAAGGGGAACGAGAAGTTCACCATCATCGGCGGGTTCATGGGCACCGAGGTTCTGGACAAGAAGGCCATCAGCGCGCTTGCGACGCTGCCGTCCCTCGACCAGCTCCGCGGCAAGATCATCGGCCTTCTGCAAGCCCCGGCCACCAAGGTCGCCGGCGTTCTGCAGGCTCCGGCCGGCCAGCTGGCTCGTGTCTTCGGCGCATATGCCGCCAAAGACGCCGCCTGATCGTCATTCCCGAACACACACTTCAATTCCCTAAGGACACCTACACATGTCGAAGCTCGAAAAGCTGGTCGAAGAACTCTCCACCCTGACCGTCATGGAAGCGGCTGATCTCTCCAAGCTGCTGGAAGAAAAGTGGGGCGTCTCGGCCGCCGCTCCGGTCGCCGTCGCCGCCGCCGCCGCCGCTCCGGCCGAAGCCGTCGAAGAGCAAACCGAGTTCACCGTTGTTCTGACCGCCGGTGGCGACAAGAAGATCAACGTGATCAAGGAAGTCCGCGGCGTCCGTCCGGACCTCGGTCTGAAGGAAGCCAAGGACCTGGTCGAAGGCGCTCCGCAGAACGTCGTCGAAAACGTCTCGAAGCAAGTTGCCGACGAAATCGCCAAGAAGCTGACCGAAGCCGGCGCGACCGTCCAAGTGAAGTAAGAGCGACTTCGCGAGTTTCTCGCGTCGTCGAACGGGCCCGGAGGGAAACCTCCGGGCCCGTTTTCTTTGGCCCCTGTTCTTTGGAATGAGGCCAAGGCCCATCGTGTTTCGGTCAAGCTGCGAGCGACGCAGCGACCCTGTTGGGCCCCTCTGTGCGCGGGATCGCCGCCGGCGGTTCGCGGGGCGGGGCGAGGGCGCCGACGCAGTATGACGCCCCTGGTTGAGCCCCCGATGATTTTCTGTGGATCGCCGCCTGAAGGGGAACATGTGGGGGCGTTCGCTGGTTGACGTCGCGCACACGACGAGAGATCGATGAAGGACCCGGGAGCGTCCCGGGACAGGACCAGATGGGACGGCGTGGCGCCGTCGGCGTACGCCGCCCCATTTTCTTCGGAAAGGGGCTTCCCTAGTCCGTGCAAAAAGCCTATCTGGCTCTCTTCGCGAAATTTACGACTCGTCGCTGATGCGACTTTTCGCGCGCGTACGCTCCGAGGCATGGCCCATCGCCCTCCGGCCATGCGAGGGAGCGCCCCTGGCGAAACAGGGGCTTCCAGCGTCCGGCGCCCGCAAGGGCGTTCGAGGGTGGACGCAGGACAACACGACCTGACGCGCGGAAACCGTTCTGCGCGTCGCTCAAGGGAACAAAATGGCGCAATCCTTCACCGGAAAAAAGCGGATCCGTAAGTCTTTCGGCCGCATCCCCGAAGCCGTGCAAATGCCGAACCTGATTGAGGTTCAACGCTCTTCCTACGAACAATTCCTGCAACGCGAGACCCGCGCCGGCGATCGCCGCGAAGAGGGCGTCGAAGCAGTCTTCAAGTCGGTCTTCCCGATTAAGGACTTCAACGAGCGCGCGGTGCTGGAATACGTCAGCTACGAGTTCGAAGAGCCGAAGTACGACGTCGAGGAATGCGTCCAGCGCGACATGACCTATGCGGCGCCGCTGAAGGTCAAACTGCGCCTCATCGTGTTCGAAACCGATGAAGAGACCGGCGCCCGCTCCGTGAAGGATATCAAGGAGCAGGACGTCTACATGGGCGATATCCCGCTCATGACCGAGAAGGGCACCTTCATCGTCAACGGCACGCAGCGGGTCATCGTCTCGCAAATGCACCGTTCGCCGGGCGTGTTCTTCGACCACGACAAGGGCAAGACCCACTCGTCGGGCAAGCTGCTGTTCGCCGCCCGCGTCATTCCCTACCGCGGTTCGTGGCTCGACTTCGAGTTCGACGCCAAGGACGTGGTCTACGTCCGTATCGACCGTCGCCGTAAGCTGCCCGCCACCACCTTCCTGATGGGCCTGGGCATGGACGGGGAGGAGATCCTCTCCACCTTCTACGAGACCGTCACCTACGAAAAGCGCACCGACCCGAAGAAGGGCGCCGCCGGCTGGACCGCCCCCTACAAGCCCGAGCGCTGGCGTGGAGCCAAGCCGGACTATCCGCTGATCGACGCCGAAACCGGCGAAGAGATCGCCCCGGCCGGCCAGAAGATCTCCGCGCGTAACGCCAAGAAGTTCGCCGATGCGGGTCTGAAGACCCTGCTGCTGGCGCCCGAAGCGCTCAACGGCCGCTACCTGGCCCGCGACCTCGTCAACTTCGAAACCGGCGAAATCTACGCCGAAGCCGGCGACGAGCTGGACGCCACCGTCCTGCAAGGCCTGGAAGACCAAGGCTTCAGCGCCCTCGACATTCTCGACGTCGATGAAACGACCATGGGCGCCTACATTCGCAACACCCTGCGGGTCGACAAGAACAACGCCCGTGAAGACGCGCTGTTCGACATCTACCGCGTGATGCGTCCGGGCGAGCCGCCGACGGTGGAAGCCGCCGAAGCGATGTTCAAGTCGCTGTTCTTCGACGGCGAGCGCTACGACCTTTCGTCGGTCGGCCGCGTGAAGATGAACATGCGTCTGGAGCTGGATTGCCCCGACGACGTGCGCATCCTGCGCAAGGAAGACGTGCTGGCGGTTCTGCAGACCCTGGTGGGCCTGCGCGACGGCAAGGGCGAAATCGACGACATCGACAACCTCGGCAACCGCCGGGTCCGTTCGGTCGGCGAGCTGCTGGAAAACCAATACCGCGTTGGCCTGCTCCGTATGGAGCGCGCCATCAAGGAACGCATGAGCTCGGTCGATATCGACACGGTCATGCCGCACGACCTGATCAATGCGAAGCCGGCGGCCGCCGCCGTCCGCGAGTTCTTCGGATCCTCGCAGCTCTCGCAGTTCATGGACCAGACCAACCCGCTCTCGGAAATCACCCACAAGCGCCGTCTCTCGGCGCTTGGCCCGGGCGGTCTGACCCGTGAGCGCGCCGGCTTCGAAGTCCGCGACGTGCACCCGACCCACTACGGCCGGATCTGCCCGATTGAAACGCCGGAAGGCCCGAACATCGGCCTGATCAACTCGCTCGCCACCCACGCCGTGGTGAACAAGTACGGCTTCATCGAGAGCCCGTATCGCCGGATCAAGGACGGCAAGACGACCGACGAGGTCGTCTACATGTCGGCCATGGAAGAGGCCAAGCACGTCATCGCCCAGGCCAACATCAAGTTGCTCAACGGCGAGATCGTCGAGGACCTGGTCCCCGGCCGGATCAACGGCGAACCTTCGCTGCTGCCCAAGGGTGACGTCGACCTGATGGACGTGTCGCCGAAACAGGTCGTTTCGGTCGCCGCCTCGCTGATCCCGTTCCTCGAAAACGATGACGCCAACCGCGCCCTGATGGGCTCGAACATGCAGAAGCAGGCCGTGCCGCTCATCCAATCGGATGCGCCGCTGGTCGGCACCGGCATGGAAGCTATCGTCGCCGTCGACTCCGGCGCTGTCGTCGTGGCTCGCCGCGCCGGCGTGGTCGAGCAGATCGACGGTACTCGCGTCGTCATCCGCGCGATCGGTGAAACCGACCCGACCAAGGCCGGCGTCGACATCTACCGTCTGCAGAAGTTCCAGCGTTCGAACACCTCGACCTGCATCAACCAGCGTCCGCTGGTCCGCGTGGGCGACAAGGTCAACGCCGGCGACGTGATCGCCGACGGCCCGTCGACCGACCTGGGCGAACTGGCCCTGGGCCGTAACACCCTCGTCGCGTTCATGCCGTGGAACGGCTACAACTTCGAGGACTCGATCCTGATCTCCGAGCGCATCGTGCGCGACGACATCTTCACCTCGATCCACCTCGAGGAATTCGAGGTCATGGCCCGCGACACCAAGCTGGGTCCGGAAGAGATCACCCGCGACATCCCGAACGTCGGCGAGGAAGCTCTGCGCAACCTCGACGAAGCGGGCATCGTGGCGATCGGCGCCGAGGTCCTGCCGGGCGATATCCTGGTCGGCAAGGTCACCCCGAAGGGCGAAAGCCCGATGACGCCGGAAGAAAAGCTTCTGCGCGCCATCTTCGGTGAAAAGGCTTCGGACGTTCGCGACACCTCGCTGCGCCTGCCGCCCGGCGTCGCCGGCACGATCGTCGAAGTCCGCGTGTTCAACCGTCACGGCGTCGACAAGGACGAACGCGCCATGGCCATCGAGCGCGCCGAAATCGACCGTCTGGGCAAGGACCGCGACGACGAGTTCGCGATCCTGAACCGCAACATGACCTCGCGTCTTCGCGACCTGATCGTCGGCAAGACCGCCGTCTCGGGCCCCAAGGGCCTGGGCCGCGGCGAAGTCACCGCCGACAAGCTGGAAGAGATCGCGCCGGGTCTGTGGTGGCAGATCGCCATGGACGACGAAAAGGCCATGGGCGAGCTGGAGGCCATGCGCCGCCAGTTCGACGAAGCCCGCAAGCGTCTGGACCGCCGCTTCGAAGACAAGGTCGACAAGCTGCAGCGCGGTGACGAACTGCCGCCTGGCGTGATGAAGATGGTCAAGGTGTTCGTGGCCGTGAAGCGCAAGCTTCAGCCCGGGGACAAGATGGCCGGCCGTCACGGCAACAAGGGCGTCATTTCCAAGATCCTGCCGATCGAGGACATGCCGTACCTGGAAACCGGACAGCACGTGGACATCGTTCTGAACCCGCTGGGCGTGCCTTCGCGCATGAACGTCGGCCAGATCTTTGAAACGCACCTGGGTTGGGCGGCCGCGGGCCTCGGCAAGCAGATCGCCGACCTGTTGGAAGCCTGGCAGAACGGCGGGCAGAAGCAGGCCCTCCTCGATCACCTGCGCGACATCTACGGCCCCGACCAGGAGCTTCCCGACACGACGGAAGAACTGATCGAACTGGCCAAGAACCTGTCGAAGGGCGTGCCGTTCGCGACCCCGGTCTTCGACGGCGCCCACATCGACGACATCGAGAACCTGTTGGAGAAGGCGGGCCTGGCGCGTTCGGGCCAGTCGATCCTGTACGACGGCCAGACCGGCGAGCAGTTCAAGCGTCCGGTCACGGTCGGCTACATCTACATGCTGAAGCTGCACCACCTGGTCGACGACAAGATCCACGCCCGTTCGATCGGTCCGTACTCGCTCGTCACCCAGCAGCCGCTGGGCGGTAAGGCGCAGTTCGGCGGTCAGCGCTTCGGGGAAATGGAAGTGTGGGCTCTGGAAGCCTACGGCGCGGCCTACACCCTGCAGGAAATGTTGACGGTGAAATCCGACGACGTGGCCGGCCGGACCAAGGTCTACGAGTCCATCGTCCGCGGCGACGACACCTTCGAGGCGGGCATCCCCGAGAGCTTCAACGTTCTCGTCAAGGAAATGCGTTCGCTGGGTCTGAATGTGGAGCTGGAGAACGGCTAAGGCCGGCTCCGACTTCTACCGAATGTGCGAGGGGAGGGGCCGTCAGCTCCTCCCCACCGCCTCTGGAAATACTGACGAACTGGAAAATCGATGAACCAGGAAGTCCTGAATATCTTCAACCCGGTCCAGGCCGCTCCGACCTTCGACCGTATCCGTATTGCTCTGGCTTCGCCTGAAAAGATCCGTTCGTGGTCGTTCGGCGAAATCAAGAAGCCTGAGACCATCAACTACCGGACGTTCAAGCCGGAACGTGACGGCCTGTTCTGCGCCCGTATCTTTGGCCCGACCAAGGACTACGAATGCCTGTGCGGCAAGTACAAGCGCATGAAGTACAAGGGCATCATCTGCGAGAAGTGCGGCGTCGAGGTCACCCTCGCGCGCGTTCGCCGCGAGCGGATGGGCCACATCGAACTGGCTTCGCCGGTCGCCCACATCTGGTTCCTGAAGTCCCTGCCGAGCCGCATCTCGATGATGCTCGACATGGCCCTGAAGGACATCGAGCGGGTCCTCTACTTCGAATACTACATCGTCACCGAGCCGGGCCTGACGCCGCTGAAGCTGCATCAGCTGCTCTCGGAAGACGACTATATGCGCTACCAGGAGGAGTTCGGGGACGACAGCTTCACCGCCGAGATCGGCGCCGAAGCGGTCCAAGGCCTGCTGAAGGCCATCGACCTGCCCAAGGAAGCCGACCGTCTGCGTGAGGACCTCCTCACCATCACGTCGGAAATGAAGCTGAAGAAGACGTCCAAGCGTCTGAAGCTGATCGAGAGCTTCATCGAAAGCGGCAACAAGGCCGAATGGATGATCCTCTCCGTGGTCCCGGTGATCCCGCCGGAACTGCGTCCGCTGGTTCCGCTGGACGGCGGCCGCTTCGCCACGTCCGACCTGAACGACCTCTATCGCCGGGTCATCAACCGGAACAACCGCCTGAAGCGCCTGATCGAGCTGCGCGCGCCGGACATCATCATCCGCAACGAAAAGCGGATGTTGCAGGAAGCCGTCGACGCCCTGTTCGACAACGGCCGTCGCGGTCGGGTCATCACCGGCGCCAACAAGCGTCCGCTGAAGTCGCTGGCCGACATGCTGAAGGGCAAGCAAGGCCGCTTCCGTCAGAACCTGCTCGGCAAGCGCGTCGACTATTCGGGCCGTTCGGTCATCGTCGTCGGTCCGGAGCTGAAGCTGCACGAGTGCGGCCTGCCGAAGAAGATGGCGCTCGAGCTGTTCAAGCCGTTCATCTATGCGCGCCTGGACGCCAAGGGCCTGTCGGGCACCGTCAAGCAGTCCAAGCGGATGGTTGAACGCGAACAGCCGGCCGTCTGGGACATCCTGGACGAGGTGATCCGCGAGCACCCGGTTCTGCTGAACCGCGCGCCGACCCTTCACCGTCTGGGCATCCAGGCGTTCGAACCCAAGCTGATCGAGGGTAAGGCCATCCAGCTTCACCCGCTGGTCTGCGCCGCCTTCAACGCCGACTTCGACGGCGACCAGATGGCCGTCCACGTCCCGCTCTCGCTGGAAGCCCAGCTTGAAGCGCGCGTGCTGATGATGTCGACGAACAACATCCTGTCGCCCGCCAATGGTCGCCCGATCATCGTGCCGTCGCAGGATATCGTTCTGGGCCTCTACTACCTGTCGCTGGCCAAGGACAAAGAGCCGGGCGAAGGCAAGCTGTTCGCCGATCTCGGTGAGATCGACGCGGCGCTCGACGCCAAGGTCGTGACGCTCCACACCAAGATCAAAGCCCGTCACGCGGAAATGAACGCCGAAGGCGAGCTGGTCCGCAAGGTGATCGATACGACGCCTGGCCGGATGAAGATCGTGGCGCTGTTCCCGCACCACCCGGCGATCGGCCACCGCCTTCTTGAGAAGAACCTGACCAAGAAGGAAATCGGCAACCTGATCGACGCCGTCTATCGCCACTGCGGTCAGAAGGCGACGGTCATCTTCGCCGACCAGATGATGGCGCTGGGCTTCAAGGAAGCGGCCAAGGCCGGCATCTCCTTCGGTAAGGATGACATCATCATCCCCGAGCGGAAGAAGCCGATCGTGGCTCAGACCCGCGCGCTGGTCGAAGAGTACGAGCAGCAATACGCCGACGGTCTGATCACCAAGGGCGAGAAGTACAACAAGGTCGTTGACGCGTGGGCCAAGGCCACCGACCGCGTCGCCGACGAAATGATGTTGGAAATCTCGACCGCCGAGAAGGACGAGAACGGCCGTGAAAAGGAGATCAACTCGATCTTCATGATGGCCAACTCCGGCGCCCGGGGTTCGCAAGCCCAGATGAAGCAACTCGGCGGGATGCGCGGCCTGATGGCCAAGCCGTCGGGTGAAATCATCGAGACGCCGATCATCTCGAACTTCAAGGAAGGCCTGTCCGTCCAGGAGTACTTCAACTCCACCCACGGCGCCCGTAAGGGTCTGGCCGACACCGCGCTGAAGACCGCCAACTCCGGCTATCTGACGCGTCGTCTGGTCGACGTGGCGCAGGACTGCATCATCAACGAGGAAGACTGCGGCACCACCCGGGGCATCACCCTGCGGGCCGTGGTCGAGGGCGGCGACGTCCTCGTCTCGCTGGGCCTGCGGGTTCTCGGCCGGTTCTCGGCCGAAGACGTGAAGGATCCGGGCACCGGTGAAGTCATCGCCCCGGCCGACACCTATTTCGACGAGAACATGTGCGATCTCGTCGACAAGGTCGGCGTCCAGTCGATCAAGGTGCGCTCGGTCCTGACCTGCGAAGCCAAGGTCGGCGTCTGCGGCGCCTGCTACGGCCGCGACCTGGCCCGCGGGACTCCGGTCAACATCGGTGAAGCGGTCGGCGTTATCGCCGCCCAATCCATCGGTGAACCCGGCACCCAGCTGACCATGCGGACCTTCCACATCGGCGGTACGGCCCAGGTGGCCGAGCAGTCGTTCTTCGAAACCGGCAACGAGGGTATCGCTCGGATCGTGGGCGGCATGACCGTCCAGGCTCCCGACGGCGAGTTCGTGGTTCTGAGCCGCAACCTGCAGATCGTCGTGCAGGTCGACGGTAAGGATCGTGAGACCTACAAGCCGCCTTACGGCGCCCGCCTGCGGGTGAAAGAGGGCGACAAGGTCAAGCGCGGCCAACGCCTCGCCGAATGGGACCCCTACTCGAACCCGATCATCTCCGAGGTGGGCGGCAAGGTCCGCTTCGAGGACTTGGTCGAGAACATCTCGGTCCGTGAAGAAGCCGACGAAGCCACCGGGATCTCCAACCGCGTGGTCATCGACTGGCGTACCTCGACCAAGGGTTCGGACCTGCGTCCGGCCATGTCGGTGATCGGGGACGACGGCGCCTACATGCGCATCTCCAACGGCGGGGAAGCGCGTTACCTCCTGCCGAGCGGCGCCATTCTTTCGGTTGGCGACGGCGACGAGATCAAGCCGGGTGAAGTCCTGGCCCGCGTCTCGACGGAAAGCGCCAAGACCCGGGACATCACCGGTGGTCTGCCGCGCGTCGCCGAACTCTTCGAAGCCCGCCGTCCGAAGGATTGCGCGGTCATCGCCGAGATGGACGGCCGCGTCGAATTCGGCCGGGACTACAAGAACAAGCGCCGGATCAAAATCACCCCCGAGGATGGTGGCGAACCGGTCGAGTTCCTGATCCCGAAAGGCAAGCACATCGCCGTCCACGACGGGGACATCATCCGCAAGGGCGAGTACCTGATCGACGGCAACCCGGATCCGCACGACATCCTGCGCATCCTGGGCATCGAAGCGCTGGCCGAGTTCCTGGTGGACGAGATCCAGGAGGTCTATCGCCTCCAGGGCGTGCCGATTAACGACAAGCACATCGAAACGATCGTTCGTCAGATGCTGCAAAAGGGTGAAATCCTTGAGCCGGGCGACACCGGCCTGCTCAAGAACGACCACCTGGACATGACGGAGATCAACGAGGAGAACGCCAAGGCTGAAGCCCGCGGCGGTCGCCCGGCGCTCACCCAGCCTGTCCTGCTCGGCATCACCAAGGCGTCGCTGCAAACCCGCAGCTTCATCTCGGCGGCCTCGTTCCAGGAAACCACTCGCGTGCTCACCGAAGCTTCGGTGCAGGGCAAGAGCGACACCCTGGAGGGCCTGAAGGAAAACGTGATCGTCGGCCGTCTGATCCCGGCCGGTACGGGTTCGTACCTCCGGAATCTGCAGCGCATCGCCGCCAAGCGCGACGAAGCCCTGTCGGCCAGCCGCGAAGAGGCCATGGAGCCGCTTCCGGACATCATCGCCGTCGACGCCGAGGCGGAGAAGGTCGAGAGCTAAGAAGCTCTGCCAGTCAGAACTTCAATGGAACGGCCCGGGAGCGATCCCGGGCCGTTTTCATTTGCGCCCGCCGCGCCTAACGCAGCCATCCCTTCTGCTTGATGTAGACCAGCGGCAGCAGGGCCGAGAGCAGGGTGAGCACGATGGTGGCGGCGAAGCCGTGCTTCCAGGCTAGCTCAGGCATGACCGCGAAGTTCATCCCGTAGAAGGTGGCCACCAGCGTCGGCGGCAGGAAGACGGCGGTGATGATCGTGAACACCTTCACGATCTGGTTCTGCTTCACGTTCAGCGAGGTCATGACCGAGTTCTGCAGGTAGCGCAGCTTGTCGTGCTCGAACCCGGCGCGCTCCTTCACGCTGCCGATATCCGACAGCAGGGTCTCGACGTGGAGCCGCAGTTCGTCGCCGTTCGTGGCCAGGTCGAGCCGCAGGTAGCGGGCGGCGCGCTCCAGCAATAGCTGGCCCTCCTGGATGCGCGAGACCAACTCCTCGCTGTCGTTGAGTTCGAGCATGGCGCCGGAGATGTCGCTGACGCCGATTTCGCGGCCGCGGTCATCCACCCCGTCCATGATCGCGCCGATCTGCTCGTTCATGGCCTCGATCGAGTTGCTGGCCAGCTCGACGATCTGTTCCGACGCAGTGTTCATCGCCCGCAGCAGCGCATAGAGCACCCCGCGTGGGTCGCCCGCGAACTCGGGTTTCCGTCGCAGGGCCGCGAGGCCACGATCGAAGGCCGCGAGCCCGGCGGCGGGCTCTAGGGTCACCAGGATCTCCTGGCCCAGCGCCAGCAAGACGCTCTCCTGACGGACCTCGTCGCCGCTCCGCACCATGGTGGTGACCCGGAGATAGACGTAGAGCTCGTCCTCTTCATATCCCTCGGTCAGCAGCGGGAAATGGCACTGCAATTCGTGGCAGGCCCGGGCCAGGCCATCGATGTCGCCGGCCTTCAGGCGCCGCCAGCGGAATTCGGAGATCATCATGTTCATGGTCGTCTCCCGGTCAGGGGCGAGCCGCCGCGCCCCGTGGGGACGCAGCGCTCGAGAAGCTCTCATGGGCTGGCGAGGTGGACGAGGTGAGCGTGTCCGCGCCTTGCGGTTGGAGGTAGTGAATGGCCAGCATCACCGCGCACAGAACGACGTAGAGGATCACCACGGCGGCGATCACCTCGCGTTCCAGGCTGGACGGGACGCCGGCTGTGGGCTTACGCGCCATAGCCTGCTCCTGGTTCTAGGTTGGGGGGCCCGCTAGCGGCGACCAGTCGAAGGGCTCAGGCCGCCTTGCGAAGCAGCCGCAGGACAGCCGGCCGCGCGGAGGGAGGCTCCACGACGTCTTCCGTCCGCCAGGTGCGCGACAGCCGGCCGTCCTGTGGGGACCAGGACCAGTAGGCCGATAGGCGTGGGCGCATGGCGACGGTTGTCGTCATGCGAGGGGGCGCAGGCGCACGCAGCGTCCATACGCGGTTCAGGACCGGAGTTTTCATGCTCGCCTCCATGGGGCCGCTTGAAGCGGCCGACCGGCGAGCGGAGAGGTTGGACCCTACGCTCGCCCGACGTACGCCGGGGCGACCCTTTCGGTTTTTTCGGGCGACGAAGCGGACGGGCAGGCCGGCGCTCCGCAGCGACTAGGGTAGGTGTCCATTGGCTCGTTTGTGTTGGCGCCCGATGGGTCGGGCGATGGCGGGCTAGGCCCCTGTGGATAGTTTGTCAACCAGGGCGCCTGTCGAGGAGGCGCGCGCCACCCAGTTGGTCTTGGCCGATTGCGGTCGTCACCGCGCCGCCTTCAGAGCTTCCCTCATGCCCGGATAGATCCCGGTCTGGCGATAGATGCGCATCTGCTCCTGGGCGGCGACCTTCTCGTCGAAGCCTCGCGACTTGTCGCGGGCGATCGGCGGCGGAATGAACGGCGCGTCCTTGGCGCCGGCGCCCAGCTTCTCCAGGCATCCCTGGCGCTCGTCCTTGCTGAGCAGGGCGAGGTTTGCGCACCCGACCACGCCGCGTCGCAAGGCGTTTCGCAGGTCCGCCGGCGCGCCGGCGGAGGACGCGGAGGAGGGGCCAGGCGACGGACCGACGGGCGCTGTCGGCGCCGCGGCGCTGGAGGTTACGAGCGGCGCCACCGGGGTGATCTCGTCCGGGCGCAGGACCCGGCGTGGCCGCAACGGGCGGATGGCCGTGGCGCGTACGGGCGCCGTTGCGCGGTCCTGGCGAGGGGGCATGAAGACAGGAACCACCTCCACTTCGAAGACCGGCGGCGCCTCGACCGGGGGCTGGGCCGGGCGGCTGAGGGCCAGCAGCGACAGCACGGCGAGATGGCCGACTCCGGAGGCTGCGAGTACAACGGTCAACCTTCGCCGGTCCGTGGGACTCATGTCGCGCCCTTGGGTTGCAAACTTGACCGCAGACTTCGCGTCACGCGCGGCGAATTCGTGGCTGAAACTGACCCAAAGGCGGCGAAAAAGGCCTTTCTTTCGCAAGCGTTGACGGGAAGGGGCTTCGCGAGTATGAACCGCGCTCCTTTCGCGACCGGGGATTCTTCCCTCGTCCCGATGAACGGTCTGTCCCGCAACGGACGACCAGGCCCGCCGGAACGCACGAGATCGCGCGCCGGCGAGTTTTTGCGTTCAACGGGTGGTCTCGAGACCAGACACGACCTGAACCCTTTTTCGAGGCGCTACGGCCAAACGGCACACGCCTCCAGAGCAGAGATTAGATGCCAACAGTCAACCAGCTCATTCGCAAGCCCCGGCAGGACAAGCCGTCGCGCAACAAGGTGCCTGCCCTTAAGGGCTGCCCCCAGCGCCGTGGCGTCTGCACCCGCGTCTACACGACCACCCCGAAGAAGCCGAACTCCGCTCTTCGTAAGGTCGCCAAGGTGCGTCTGACCACCGGGATCGAAGCGGTTTGCTACATTCCCGGCGAAGGCCACAACCTTCAGGAGCACTCCGTCGTGCTCATCCGCGGGGGCCGCGTGAAGGACCTTCCCGGCGTTCGCTATCACATCCTGCGCGGCGTGCTCGACACCCAAGGGGTCAAGGACCGCAAGCAGCGTCGTTCGCTCTACGGCGCCAAGCGTCCTAAGTAAGGAATAAGAAGAATGTCCCGCCGCCGTCGCGCCGAGAAACGTGAAGTTCTGCCGGATCCCAAGTTCGGAGACCTCACTGTCACGAAGTTCATGAACTACGTGATGTACGAAGGTAAGAAAGCCGTCGCAGAAAACATCCTGTACGGCGCCTTCGACATCCTGGAAGCCAAGCGCAAAGAACAGACCCCGCTGGAAACGTTCCACGCGGCTCTGGAAAATGTCGCTCCTGGCATCGAAGTCCGCTCCCGTCGGGTCGGCGGCGCCACCTATCAGGTGCCCGTCGAAGTCCGTCCGGAACGCCGCAAGGCCCTGGCCATCCGTTGGTTGGTCACCGCCGCCCGCAAGCGCGGCGAGAACACCATGACCGAGAAGCTGGCCGGCGAACTGCTGGACGCTTCCTCGAACCGTGGTTCGGCCGTGAAGAAGCGTGAAGACACGCACAAGATGGCCGAAGCGAACCGCGCGTTCTCGCACTACCGCTGGTAAGACCCGGCATCCATCGCTTTCCGGCGCGGGCGGTTTGAGTTAAACCGCCCGCGCCGTTCGTTCAGATATCCCGAACGCCCTTCTCCAGCAGAGCTTCCGCTATGCCCCGCACGAACAAAATCGAAGACTACCGCAACTTCGGCATCATGGCGCACATCGACGCCGGTAAAACGACGACGACGGAGCGGATCCTCTACTACACCGGCAAGAGCCATAAGATCGGCGAAGTCCACGATGGCGCGGCCACGATGGACTGGATGGAGCAGGAGCAGGAGCGCGGCATTACGATTACGTCGGCCGCGACGACCGCCTACTGGAACAACCACCGCCTGAACATCATCGACACCCCCGGCCACGTGGACTTCACCATTGAAGTCGAACGTTCGCTGCGCGTGCTCGACGGCGCCGTGACGGTGCTGGACGGCAACGCCGGTGTCGAACCGCAGACCGAGACCGTCTGGCGCCAAGCCGACAAGTATCGCGTTCCGCGGATCGTCTTCGTCAACAAGATGGACAAGCTCGGCGCCGACTTCGACAAGTCGGTCGAGTCGATCCGTGACCGTCTGGGCGCGAAGGCCGTTCCGATCCAATTCCCGATCGGCTCGGAATCCTCGCTGCGCGGCCTCGTGGACCTGGTCCGCATGAAGGCCGTGCTCTGGGACAACGACGGTCTGGGCGCGACCTTCCGCGACGAAGAGATCCCGGCCGACCTGATGGAAAAGGCGATCGAAGCTCGCCACTACCTGATCGAGAACGCCGTCGAACTCGACGACGAGGCGATGGAATCCTATCTGGGCGGCGAAGAGCCCTCGGAAGCCGTCATCAAGAAGTGCATCCGTAAGGCCGTTCTCACGGGCGCCTTCTATCCGATCCTTTGCGGTTCGGCCTTCAAGAACAAGGGCGTCCAGCCCCTGCTCGACGCCGTCGTCGACTATCTGCCGTCGCCGCTCGACATTCCCCCGACCGCGGGCATCGACTTCCGTACCGAAGAGCCGATCGTTCGTCGGGCCTCGGACGACGAGCCGCTGGCGGTTCTGGCGTTCAAGATCATGGACGACCCCTTCGTCGGCTCGCTGACCTTCTGCCGTATCTATTCGGGCAAGCTCGAAACCGGCATGAACCTGATGAACTCGACCCGCGACAAGAAGGAACGCGTCGGCCGCATGCTGCTGATGCACTCCAACAACCGCGAAGACATCAAGGAAGCCTATGCCGGCGACATCGTCGCCCTGGCCGGCCTGAAGGACACCCGTACGGGTGACACCCTCTGCGACCCGCACAAGTCGCCGGTGATCCTCGAGCGCATGGAATTCCCTGCGCCGGTCATCGAGATCGCCGTCGAGCCCAAGTCGAAGGCCGACCAGGAAAAGCTGGGCGTCGCCCTGGCCAAGCTGGCCTCGGAAGATCCGTCCTTCACCGTCTCCACCGACTTCGAGTCGGGCCAGACGATCCTGAAGGGCATGGGCGAGCTGCACCTGGACATCAAGATCGACATCCTGAAGCGGACCTACAAGGTCGAAGCCAATATCGGCGCGCCGCAGGTGGCCTATCGCGAGAGCCTGGGTAAGAAAGTCGACATCGACTACACCCACAAGAAGCAGACCGGCGGTACGGGCCAGTTCGCCCGCGTCATGATCACGTTCGAACCTGGCGAGCCGGGCTCGGGCTTCGTGTTCGAAAGCGGCATCGTCGGCGGTGCGGTTCCGAAGGAATACATCCCCGGCGTCGAAAAGGGTCTGGAGTCCGTCAAGGACAACGGCCTGCTCGCCGGCTTCCCGCTGATCGACTTCAAGGCGACCCTGACCGACGGCAAGTACCACGACGTCGACTCCAGCGTGCTGGCCTTCGAAATCGCGGCGCGCGCCGCCTTCCGCGAACTGCGCGAGAAGGGCGCTCCGAAGCTGCTCGAGCCGATCATGGCTGTCGAAGTCGTGACCCCGGAAGATTACCTGGGTTCGGTCATCGGTGACCTGAATGGTCGCCGTGGCATGATCCAGGGCCAGGACACGCGCGGCAACGCGATCGTCGTCAACGCCTTCGTGCCGCTGGCGAACATGTTCGGTTATGTGAACACCCTTCGCGGGATGTCGCAGGGCCGCGCTCAGTTCACCATGCAGTACGATCACTACGATCCGGTGCCGCAACACGTCGCCGACGAAGTGATCAAGAAGTACGCCTAACCCCAACCCTAGTTTAGAGGACAAGCCCAAACAGGGCTGGAGCTTGAAATGGCTAAAGAAAAGTTCGAACGCAATAAGCCGCATTGCAACATCGGCACGATTGGTCACGTTGACCATGGC
>NZ_LMHT01000025.1 GCF_001429025.1 Phenylobacterium sp. Root700
CGCCGCAACGCTCGCCGGCTTCGTCAGCGCCAAAGCCGACGCAGTTGTGTGAATCCCGTAGCCTACGAGCGGAGACGGACGCCCGGACCGGCGGTTGCGTCACGGGCAGCGTCCAAAAAGACAACCCCCGCCCCCTCCAACGCCCGACGAACGGCCTCCAAATTCTCCACTGAGCTGCGACCCGGCCCCACCGCACTCTCCATGCGGCGAACGGTCTGCAGTGAGATGCCTGCGGCCTCCGCCAATTTGGCGCCGCTCCACCCAACAAGGGCCCGCCCAGCGCGTATCTGCTCAGCTGTCAGCACGGGATAGCTCTTTTAGTGCCGTTCATGGTATTTTTAGATTGATCCCAGCGAGTCGGTGTGGTACTAAAAGGATAATCACTTATCCGAGGCTCAAACTATGGGTTCGCGTCGAGG
Organism: Phenylobacterium sp. Root700; assembly: GCF_001429025.1. Classification (GTDB taxonomy): domain Bacteria; phylum Pseudomonadota; class Alphaproteobacteria; order Caulobacterales; family Caulobacteraceae; genus Phenylobacterium. Next base: position 420 of record NZ_LMHT01000025.1, read on the forward strand.
GACGGGCGACTCTGTGCGCCCGCATACCAACTCACCTCGATCAGGTTCCGGCGGGGCTGCCGCAATCGTCGGCGGAGCCTGTTGGAGGGTAACTTCCGACAGTGCAGCAGCCGGTGAAGCCTGGCTGCTGCTCGACAGTGAGATCAACCAACTGTCCCGGAGTTGGGCTGCATTGGAAACGCAGATGGCGCGGGAGTTCGGTTGGCTTTCGCTCTCTCAAGTCGAGCGCCGGGCACTTCCGCAGGCCGCAGAGATGTTCGAGATCGAAGAGCGGCTTGATCGGCTGTCAGACGAGCGCGAGCACCGGCTGACGTCCTTAGCCATGCTCAAAGCCAAGGACCTTCACGGCGTCGCCAGCAAGCTCGCCATCGCCGCCCGCGTCCTGCAGCACGAGGGCGGCCCGGCCCACCAACTCGTCGCCGACGCGGTGAACGCACTGGCCACCCGATGCTGCCCTGACTGCGGAGCCCCCTATGTCACCGGAGCTGCGCGCCAGTAACCACCGCGTCAGCCGGCCCACCGCAACGCCCCTGCCTCTCCACGCCCGGCTGCGACGACTGCTGAAAGCGCTTGCCGGTGAAGCCACGCGCCAGAAGCTGGCGACATGGCGCATCGTCTCCGTCGGCACGCTGAGCCGCCGACCGACCTCTTCGACTACCAGCAAGACCCGCCGGTCGCCTCGCGCCCGGCCAAGCCCGCTTATGCGCCGATCATCGTCACTGACGATTGGCCTCGCGCCCTGCCCGTCACCGACCACGAAGCGCGGGTCATCGAGGCCTTCTTCGCCGATCTGCTCGACGAGTTGTTCGGCCCCACTCCCTGACACTCTGGAGATATCGCCATGGGCAGGTTGATCGCCCCCACCTCGTCCTCGGCGCCGTCGAGGGCGGCGCTCTACTTGCGTGTCTCAACCGGCCGTCAGGCCGAAAGTGACCTCTCCATTCCCGACCAGCGCCGCCAACTTGAGGCTTACTGCGCCGGGAAGAACTGGGACATCGCCGAACAGTTCGTCGAACCCGGCAACACCGCCACCGATGATCGCCGGCCGTCGTTCCAGGCGATGATCGAAGCGGCCATGCTCAGGCCGCCGACCTTCGACGTGATCGTCGTCCACTCCTTCTCGCGGTTCTTCCGCGATCAGTTCCAGTTCGAGTTCTACGTCCGCAAGTTGGCCAAGAATGGCGTGCGGCTGGTCTCGATCACCCAGGAGCTGGGCGACGATCCGATGAGCACCATGATGCGCCAGATCATGACACTCTTCGACGAGTACCAGTCCAAGGAGAACGCCAAGCACACCCTGCGGGCCATGAAAGAGAACGCCCGCCAGGGCTTCTGGAACGGCTCACGGCCGCCGCTGGGCTATCGCGTGGTCGTGGCCGAACAGCGCGGCGCCAAGCTCAAGAAGAAGTTGGAGATCGACCCTATCCAGGCGGAGAAGGTCCGGAAGATCTACCGCCTCGCCCTCTTTGGTGTGGATGGGACGGGACCGATGGGCCTCAAGGCCATCGCCACCCACCTCAACGACCAGAACATCCGTACCCGCGATGGTGGCCGGTTCGGGATTGGCGCCGTGCACCACGTCCTGACGAAGACGACCTACAAGGGCGAGCATCGCTTCAACTATCGCAACTACGTCACCAAGGCGCCGAAACCCGAATCCGAGCACACGGTCAGCGCGGTCCCGGCGATCGTCAGTGAGGCGGAGTTCCAGGCGGTGCAGGATTCCCTGCGCCTTCGCAGCTCCAGCTTCATGCACCCCAGATTCGTCGCCGCAGGAACCCTCCTGGGCGGCATCTGCTTTTGCAGCCTGTGCGGCGGAGCCATGACCCTGCGCACCGGCAAGAACGGGCGCTATCGCTACTACACCTGCTCGACCAAGGCACGGATCGGCAAGGAGGGCTGCACCGGCATCACCGTGCCGATGGAGAAGCTCGACAACGCCGTCGCCGACCATCTGGAGCGACGGCTGTTGGAGCCTCAGCGTTTGGCGATTCTCATGGGCAATGTGCTCGACCATCGCGGCGAGTGGATCGAACGTCGCCGCTCTCATGTCACCGAGCTACGCCAGCGCGCAGCCGAAGCGGCCGCCAAGCTGACTCGTCTCTATGCAGCGATTGAGGACGGCTTGGCTGCCTCGAGCGAGGAAGGACTCAAGGACCGGATCGCCGAGCTTGCCGTGATCCGTGATGAAGCCCGCGCCGACGCCGAGAGAGCCGAGGCCGCCATAGATAAGCTCGGACCGACCCTCACCCCGGAGCGCCTCGAAAGGTTCGCTCAAGCGGCCAGGGAACGGATGCGGGCGCCGGATGGCTCATACCGCCGCGAGCACCTTCGCGCGGTCGCCCAGCGCGTCGAGGTGATCTCAACTTCCGAGATCAAGATCATGGGTTCGAGGACGGAACTACTCCGCACTCTAGCCGCGTCGGGGGGAGAAGAATCGGCGATCCTGCGAGTTCGCAGTTTCAAACCGAAGTGGCGCGCCCGGAACGATTCGAACGTCCGACCCTCAGATTCGTAGTCTGATGCTCTATCCAGCTGAGCTACGGGCGCGCAGTGCCTTTCGGCGAAGGCGCGGAACCTAGTCGGGGAGGCTTCGCTTGGCAACCCGGGGAATGAGAGAAATTTTCATCGCCTCGTTTTCCGCCGTCAGAGCCCCGGAAGTCGACCACCAAGACCACGCAGAATGGCCCCGCCGAGACCCGGCGCGCCAAGTGGCGACTGGGGTTTCTGGCCGCGCCCTTCCGGCGAGCCGGCCTCCTCGCCGCCGCCCATGCCGGCCATGTCCATGCCGAGCATCGTGGCGGTCTGCGACTTGTAGCGGACCTTCAGCGTCCAATCGATGTTCCAGAGGGTCTTCGGATCAGCCGGGCGCGGGGGATAGGAGATGTTGGTCTCCCCGCCATAGGCGGCCAACTGCACCATGGCCTGGGGCGCGATCCTTAGCACCTCCTGGGGGATCGTGCAGTTGGTGACGGCTGGGCCCATCAGCGCCTTGGAGGCGACCAGCCGGGCCAGGTCGGCGTTGCTGAGATACTCCGGCAGGGCGAAGGCCGAGGCCTGGATCTCGCTGGAGGACCACATGACCATGGTCTCGTCCTCGCCGGCCCCCACCGCGGTCGCCAGATAGCCGCGGGCGTTGGCCACCGGGTTCCAGCTCAGCTGCCCGGAGGCCGCGTTGCTGGTCAGTTGCAGCGGCCCGAGGAAATCCTGCCCCGGGGTCAGGGCGAACTGGATGTCGGGGCTGTAGTTGCCCCGGATCAGATGGTCGCCGATCAGCGAGCCGCCGGCCGGGACGGTGGTCCGGGTCTTTTCGTTCGGCCACTCGCCATAGGTGGCGTTGCGACCTGGCGAAGGCGGCTGCATCGCCGTGACAGCCAGGCTGCGCGACAGCGCCTCCAGTCCGGCCGGAGCCTGGCCGGCGGCCATCTTGGCGAAGTCGATGACAATCGGCTGGCCGGCCTTGGCGTGCTGGCCACAGCCCCAGAAGATCAGCATCCGCCCCTTGGGCTTGTAGTTCTCAGGCATGGCCGCGGGGGTTTCCTCGACCCGCTGCTTCGGCTGCGCCCTGGGCGTCAGCAGGGGCAGGCTCTGGCCGGCCCGCAGGGCGGCTGGCGGCACGTGCTCGGCCGTCGGCGCGGCGGGCGCCTTGCGCGACGAACCCAGCTGCAGCGAGAGGGTCTTGGAGACGTTCGAGCCGCCGCCCATGGCCGCGCCCATCATCGAGGCCATGGAGGGCCGTTCGCCGCCGCCCATCATCCCCCCAAAGCCGGAGGTGGTCTTGGCGCTCATCCAATAGGTCGCGACCGGACCTGTGACCTGTTGCTTGGTCTGCGCATCCGCGCCCCCGGCCATGACGGCCGCACCGGCCACGAGAGCCGTCGCCCTAACCCACTGCATCGTTTGCTTTCCTACGAAATCGAACACGGGTCTCTGAACCCTAGACTCGACTGCGCCGGTCGGCAAATTCGACGAAGACCGCTACGGCAACGACGAAACCCGCCCTCGCCTCGGATGCGTCTATTCGGGCAGGTCGCGCCAGCCCCGGACGCCAGGCCAGGGCTGGGCCTCGTAGACCCCGCGCGCCACCGCACGGGCCAGCACGTCGGCGGCCAGGGCGCCGATCCGGGCGATGGTGAAGTCGCCGCCCTCGCCCAGCGGCCGCACGCCGGTGGAGACCGCGAACACCACATCGCCGTCGAAGGGCGCGTGGATCGGGCGGATGGCCCGCGCCAGGCCGTCCTGAGCCATCACCGCCACCCGCTTGGCCTGGGCCGGGGTCAGCGCCACGTCGGTGGCCACGCAGGCGATGGTGGTGTTCATCCGCTCGGCCGGGTCGGCCTTGGCCAGTCCCCAGACATCGCCCGGAGCCGATAGCCCGGCCGAACCCAGGCCGCCGAACTCGCCCGCCACCTCGTAGGGCGAGGCCCAGAAGGTGCGCCCGCCAGGGGCCACCACCGACCCGAAGGAGTTCACGCAGACCACGGCGCCGACCGTGATCCCGTCGGCCGCGACGATCGAGGCCGAGCCGACCCCGCCCTTCAACCCGCCGGCCATGGCGCCGTATCCCGCGCCGGCGGTTCCAAGCTGGAAGTCGCGCCCGGCGGCGGCCACCGCCTCGCGGCCCAGCCGCCGATAGGGCGGGTCCTCGCCCCAAGCGCGGTCGCCGCCATTGGCGAGGTCGTAGAGGATGGCGCCAGGCACCACCGGCGAGCGTGGCACCCCGGTGGTCGAGACCAGGCCATAGCCGCGCCCACGCGCGCCTAGCCACGCCACCACGCCGTCGGCGGCGGCTAGGCCGTAGACCGACCCGCCCGACAGCACGATGGCGTCGATCGCCTCCACTAGGTTCTCGGGCGCCAGCGCGTCGGTCTCGCGCGTACCCGGTCCGCCGCCGCGCACGTCGCAGGCGGCGACCGCCCGATCGTCGGGCAGGATCACGGTCACGCCCGTGCGGGCGGCCGCGTCATGGGCCTGACCCACGGCCAGCCCTGGAACATCGGTGATCAGGTTGCGCGCTCCGGGCGCGGCCGCGGCTTTTTCACTCATATAAGTATCGAAAGCACGGCTTCGCATTTGTTGTCCACGCACGCATGGCTATGGTGACGCTCCCCTCCCCACTCCGTCTTGCGTGGTTCTTCGTGTTGCAGCTCAAGCGTCTCGCCGTCGCCTCCCTCGCGCTCGCCCTCTCGGCCTGCGCCACGGCGCAAGCCCCCGCCCCCGCGGTCCGGGCCGCCGCCGTCGCGCCGGCCTCAGGTCCGAAGGTCATGGTCTCGGCGGCCAATCCGCTCGCGGTGGAGGCAGGCCTGAACGTGCTGCGCCAGGGCGGGTCGGCGGTGGACGCCGCGGTCGCCGTGCAGGCGGTGCTGGGCCTGGTCGAGCCGCAGAGTTCGGGGCTCGGCGGCGGCGGGTTCCTGACCTATTACGACGCCAAGACCAAGAAGGTGATCGCCTATAACGGCCGCGAGACCGCGCCAGCCGGCGCCACGGCCGACATGTTCCTGGACGCGGCGGGCAAGCCGCTCTCGTATCCGGACGCGGTGACCAGCGGCAAGGCCACCGGCGTCCCCGGCGCGGTCGCCATGCTGTCGATGGCCCAGGCCCGGCACGGCAAGCTGGCCTGGAAGGATCTGTTCGGCGACGCCGAGCGCCTGGCCGACCAGGGCTTCGTGGTCAGCCCTCGCCTGGCCGGGATGATCTCCGCGCCCTTCCCCCAGACCGGGACCGCCGACGCCAAGGCCTATTTCACCAAGCCAGGCGGCCAGCGCTACCAGGCCGGCGACATGCTGAAGAACGCCGCCTACGCCGCCACCGTGCGCAAGATCGCCGCCGAGGGCCCCAAGGCGCTGCTGGAGGGCGAGCTGGCCCAGGCTATCGTCGCCAAGGCCGCGCAGGATCCGCGCCCCGGCACGCTCACCCTGACCGACCTCAAGAGCTACAAGCCCAAGGTGGATAACGCGGTCTGCCGCCCCTACCGCGTCTATGTGGTCTGCGTGCCCAATGCCCCGTCCAGCGGCGTGGCCCTGCTGGAGGCGCTGGGCATCCTCTCCAACACCGACATCGCCGCGCGCGGCCCGACCGATCCCCAGGCCTGGTTCCTGTTCACCCAGGCCAGCCGCCTGATGTACGCCGACCGCGACCGCTATTTCGGCGATCCTGACTTCACCCCGGTCCCGGTCGAGGGCCTGCTGGAGCCGGCCTATGTGGCCGAGCGCGCCAAGCTGATCGGCGACGTGGCCGGCCCCGCCCCCGCGCCCGGCAAGCCGCGCGGCGCCGGCAAGCTGGCGCCTGACGCCACCCTGGAGCCGGGCGGCACCTCGCACTTCGTCATCGTCGACGCCGCCGGGAACGCGGTCTCGATGACCACCACGGTCGAGAGCATCTTCGGCACCGGCCGGATGGTCGGCGGCTTCTTCCTGAACAACCAGCTGACCGACTTCTCCTGGTCGCCCAAGAACACCGACGGAACCCAGGCGGCCAATGCGGTGGCGCCGGGCAAGCGGCCGCGCTCGTCCATGGCCCCGACCATCATCCTGGACCGCGACGGCAAGTTCTATGCGGCCCTGGGCTCGCCGGGCGGCAACTCGATCCTGGCCTATAACCTCAAGGCCCTGGTGGCGGTGCTGGACTGGAAAATGCCGATGCAGGAGGCCTTCAACCTGCCCAACCTGATCGCCCGTGGCGACAACATCGCCTCAGAGCCCGCCCGGTTCGCGCCCGGCGTGGTCGAGGCGCTGGCCGCCAAGGGCGTGACCTTCAAGGGCAGCGGCGGCGAAGGCTCGGGCCTGCACGGGGTGATCATGACGCCGCAAGGTCTGCAAGGCGGCGCCGACGACCGCCGCGAAGGCGTGGCCAAGGGGTTCTAGGCCCGCCGCCAACTCAGGTCCTCACAAGGGCCTGTGTGGACGTCGTCGCCCCCCAAACTCGTCATCCTCCGGTCGTCTGAAAGACGATCCGGGGGACGTTGGCGGCGGCCTCAGCCACATTCTGCGAACTCAGCTTGGGTCCCCCGGATCAGCCTACGGCTGACCGGAGGATAACGAGTTTGGCGGGTGGCGGCTCGGCCGAACCCTCAGGCCTCGGCGTTCTTGGCCCGGCGGCCCTTGAGAGGCGGCGCCTTCACGGGCGCGCCGGGCAGGCGCAGCTCGAACACCGAACCCTCCGGCCCGGTCTGGGATAGCGAGAGATCGCCGCCGTGGCCCTGGGCCAGCTCACGGGCGATGGCCAGGCCCAGGCCCGCGCCGCCGGCCCGCGTCGAGCCGGCGAACGGCTGGAACAGACGCTCGCGCGCCCGCTCGGACACGCCGGGGCCGTTATCGGCCAGGCGGATGACGCTGGCCCCGTCGTCCTCGAACAGCGAGACCTGGATCGCGCCGGGCGTCATGCGGGCGGTTTGCTGCTCCACCGCCTCGCGGGCGTTGCGCAGCAGGTTCACCAGGATGCGGTGCAATTGGTCGGGGTCGGCGTTCACCTGCTCGCCGGCGTCCACCAGCGAGATCATCCGAACGCCCTCGGGCGACAGCCGCGCCTCCTCGGCAGCGGCCTCCAGCACGGGCCCCAGCGGCAGCGGACGGGCGTCGGGCGCCGCCTCCTCGGTCTTGCCGTAGGTCAGCACGCCGGTGGCGAGCTTCACGGCCCGGTCGAGGGCGCGCTCCAGGCGCGGCATGGCTTGGGTGACCTGCGGGTCGTTCAGCGCCGCCAACCGCTCGGAGGCGATCTGGGCGCTGGTCAGCATGTTGCGCAGGTCGTGATTGATCTTGGCGACCGCCTCGCCGAGCGCGGCCAGCCGGGCGCGGGAGGAGAGCGCGACGCGCAGTTCGTCCTGCATCCGCTCCAACTGGACCTCGGCGCGGCCGATCTCGTCGCGACGGCCGGAGGGCTCGATCCGCGCTGCGGCGTCCTCGGGATCGGACGCGAAGCGCTCCATCGAACGGGTGATCCGCTGCATCGGCCGGACCAGGAAGTAGTTCAGCGACAGATAGACCAGCCCGCCGGCCAGGGCCGACACGAAGGCCATCACCGCCAGCAGGCGCCAGAGATAGACCTTGAGCTCGGCCTTCAGCTCGGCGTCGGGCGCCACGACCTCGATGAACTGGGCCTTGTAGAAGCGCGGCTCGGCGATCACCCGGACCATCCGGCCCTCGCCGCCGCCGAACAGGGTCTGGAACGGCGCGCTGAGCCAGGATTCCGGGGCCTGGTCGCGCAGGTCGACCAGATAGGGCGGCCGGGCCAGCTTCGGCCCCGGCACCTTCAGGAAGCGGTTGCCGTCATTGTCGAGGATGGCGACGGTCTGGACGCCGGCGCCCTGGCGCAGCTGCGAGGCCAGGGCCTCGCTCAGCACCTGGTCGGGCGCGGCCTCGGTGGCCATCGAGGCCAGTTCGGCCGCCCGCACGCGGTCCAGCAGCCATTGTTCTTCGAAGGACGCCAGCGCCGGGGGAAGCGCCAATGCGCCGGCTCCCGCCACGAACAGGACGGTGAGCAGCAGCAGACGCGCAGACAGGCCGCCGGGCCAGAAGAAGCGGCGCCTGGGCGGCCTTATGGGCGCCGGGGGAGAGGGGGCGTCCGCCATGACGACTCCCCCGTTACTGCACGCCGAACGTTTCGGCAACGCGGCGTAGCTCCACAGGCGAGTGGAATCGGCCCCTGCGCCTCAACTGGCGCCTACCGCAGCAGCCACGGAATCAAAGCCGTCGCGGCGCAGGCAGGCCGCCAAGTCACGCTTGATTCGGGTGACCAGGCCCGGCCCGCCGAACACCATGGCCGAATAGAGCTGCACCGCGCAGGCGCCGGCCCGGATCTTGGCGTAGGCGTCGGCGCCCGAACCGATGCCCCCGGCCCCGATCAGCGCGACCCGGCCGGCGCTGGCCTGATGGAAGGCGCCCAGCATCTGGGTCGACAGCCCGGTCAGCGGCGCGCCGGACAGGCCGCCCGCCTCGCCCGCGTGCTTGGAGGCCAGACTTGGCCGGGTGATGGTGGTGTTGGAGACGATGATGCCTTGCAGGCCGTTGGCGACCACGGTCTCGACGATGGCCTCGATCTCGCCGTCCTCCAGGTCCGGCGCGACCTTCAGGAACATCGGCACCCGGCCTTGCGCCGGCAGGCCGTCGCGCGCCTGCGCCAACCGGCCCAGCAGTTCCTCCAGCGCCGCCTTGGTCTGCAAGGCGCGCAGACCCGGCGTGTTGGGCGAGGAGATGTTGATCGTGAAGTAGGAGGCCAGCCCCCACAGCCGGGTCAGGCCGGTGACATAGTCGCCGATCCGGTCCTCGGCGTCCTTGTTGGCGCCGATATTGGCGCCGACGATCCCTGGCCCACGGCGCCCCAGGCGCGCGGCGAAGGGCTCCAGCCCCTCGTTGTTGAAGCCCATGCGGTTGATCACCGCCTGGTCCTCGCTCAGCCGGAACAGGCGCGGACGCGGATTGCCGGCCTGGGCCAACGGGGTGACGGTGCCGCATTCCACGAAACCGAACCCGGCGCGCAGCATCGGGCCGAACACCTCGGCGTTCTTGTCGAAGCCGGGCGCCAGACCCACGCAGTTGGGCAGGGCCAGGCCCGCGACCTGCGTCGCCAGGATCGGATCGTCGCCGCCCGAGCCGGGGCCAAAGCCCGCCTGCAGCGCGCGGATGGTGAAACGGTGGGCGTCCTCGGGGTCAAGGACGTGCAGCAGCCGCGCGGCGATGTCGTGCAGGCTCATGCCAACTCCCCAAGGTTCGGAACGTCGCCCTCGCCCAGCGGGGCGTCGGTCACCGCCAGCACGCTGGCGACGGACAGTTGACCGTAAAGGTGCGGAAACAGGTCCCCGCCCCGCGAGGGTTCCCAGACCAGGGCCGCGCCCAGATCGTCAGCCTCGATCGCAAGCACCACCAGATCGGCCTTGCCGGCGAAATGGCGGCGCGCGGTCTCGGCCGCCTGGGCGGCGGTCGAGAAGTGGATGTAGCCGTCGGCGAGATCGACCGCCGAACCGGTGAAGACGCCAACGTCCTGCGCGGCTGTCCATTCGTCGCGGGCGAGGATCTTGTAGATGCGGCTCACGCTCAGCCCTTCGGATAGAAGAGGCCGTCGTAGGACGGGCGGCCGGCGGCGTCGAACAGGAACACGGCCGCCGAGGCGGTCGGGAAATTGGCGTGCGCCCGCGCCATCAGCGTCGAGGGCGCCGAGCCCTCGGCCAGCAACCGGATGGTCAGTTCCTGCAGGCCCGGATTGTGCCCGACGATCATCACCGCTTTGGAGCTCTGGCCCGCGCCCTCGGCCAGCTGGCGCACGACCCGTTCCTCGGCGTGATAGAGACTCTGCTCGATACGCGAGGCGGCCTGCGGGAACGCGCCTTGCGCCGCCGCCCAGGTGCCGCGCGTGCGGGCGGCCGGAGACACCAGGACGACATCTGGGATCAAGCCCAGGTCGGCCAGGGTCGCGGCCATCGCCGCCGATTCCCTGACCCCGCGCTCAGTGAGTTTGCGGTCGAAGTCATCGCCGCTCGCGGAGTCCCGCTCCGCCTTACCGTGCCGCAAGAGAATAAGCCGATCCATGAACGCTCCGCCGCGCCCCCGCTTGATAACGCGCCCCCAAGCGCCGCAGCAGGTCTCATAGCGGGCCAAGAGCGATACGCGAAGCTGTTGACAGCGAATGAGCTTGGCGGTCCAAGCGTCGGATGACCGCCATTGCGATCCCGACAGGTGAAACCGACGGCGGCGTGCACCGCTTTCCGGCCGACCAGCCCCTGCGCCTGGACTCCGGCGCCCTGCTCAGCCCGCTTGAGGTCGCCTACAAGACCTATGGGTCGCTGAACGCCGACAAATCCAACGCCGTCCTGGTCTGCCACGCCCTGACCGGCGACCAGCACGTGGCCTCGACCCACCCCGTCACCGGCAAGCCGGGCTGGTGGAACCGCGTCGTCGGGCCGGGCCTGCCGCTTGATCCGGCCCGCCACTTCATCATCTGCGCCAATGTGGTCGGCGGCTGCATGGGATCGACCGGCCCGGCCTCGGTCAACCCGGCGACCGGCCAGCCCTACGCCCTGACCTTCCCGATGATCACCATCGCCGACATGGTCCGCGCCCAGGCGATGCTGGTCGAGGCCCTAGGCATCGAGACCCTGTTCGCCGTGGTCGGCGGCTCGATGGGCGGTATGCAGGTGCTGCAATGGGCCGCCTCCTATCCGGAGAAGCTGTTCTCGGCGATCTGCATCGCCGCCGCCGCCCGCCACTCGGCCCAGAACATCGCCTTCCACGAGGTCGGGCGCCAGGCGATCATGGCCGATCCCGACTGGCGCGCCGGCGCCTATGAGGGCCAGGGCGTGCGCCCCGAAAAGGGCCTGGCCGTCGCGCGGATGGCCGCCCACATCACCTATCTGTCGGAGACCGCCCTGCAGCGGAAATTCGGCCGCGAGCTGCAACGCGACGGCCTCAGCTGGGGCTTCGACGCCGACTTCCAGGTCGAGAGCTACCTGCGCCACCAGGGGGCCAGCTTCGTCGATCGCTTCGACGCCAACTCCTATCTCTACGTCACCCGCGCCCTGGACTATTTCGACCTCGCCGCCAGCCACGGCGGCGTGCTGGCCGAAGCCTTCCGCCGCGCGCGGCACGTGCGGTTCTGCGTGCTCTCGTTCTCGTCGGACTGGCTCTACTCCACCGCCGAGAGCCGCGACGTGGTGCGGGCGCTGAACGCCGCCGGCTGCCGGGCGAGCTTCGCCGAGATCGAGACCGACAAGGGCCACGACGCCTTCTTCCTGGACGAACCGGCGCTGGATTCGGCGCTGCGCGGCTTCCTGGCCTCGGCGGCCGAAAAGCGGGGACTGGCGTGAGCCTCACCATGCGCGACGACTTCAAGGAGATCCTGCGCCTGGTGCGTCCCGGCGCGCGGGTGCTGGACGTCGGCTGCGGCGAGGGCGAACTGCTGGAGTTGCTGACGCGGGAAAAGCGCATCGACGGCCAGGGGCTGGAGCTGTCGGGCGAGGGCGTGGCCGCCTGTCTGGCGCGCGGCCTGGCCGTGGTGCAGGGCGACGCCGACCGCGACCTCGACCATTTCCCGACCAAGGCCTTCGACTACGCGGTGCTGTCCAAGACCCTGCAACAGGTCCGCGATCCCAAGCACGTGCTGTCGGAGCTGCTCCGGATCGCCGACCGCGCGGTGGTGTCGCTGCCGAACTTCGGCCATTGGCGGGTGCGCTGGGCGCTGGTCACCACCGGCCGGATGCCCGAGACCAAGGCCCTGCCCGAGCCCTGGTGGTCGACGCCGAACATCCACCTGTGCACGCTGCGGGACTTCACCGACCTGTGCGACCTGCTGGAGCTGCGGATCGAGACCTGTTCGGCGCTGATCCCCGGCAAGGCCGCGCGGATGGTCGATCCCTCGCGGCCGATCGAGAACTGGCGGGCCGAAACCGCCCTCTTCCTGCTAAGCCGAAAGGCGGAGCCGGCGCCTCCAGGTGCGCCAGCCCCGCCTCCCGGGGACCTCTTCGAATAGACCCGCCCAGGCGCCGGGGGAGAACGCCTGGGCCGTCAGGAGAGCCATTTGGGCTGCGGGCGTCCCGCCGCGGCCATCAGGCTGAGGAGCGCCAGGCTCCCTTCGAAGAGGCAGAACGCGGCCACGAACAGGACCGGCGTTTCGACTAACGCACTCGGGTCAAAGGCGACGAGGACGCCGGCCAGCCCCAGGCAGGCGATCGAGCCGGCCAGGGCCGCGCGCGAACGCCAAAGGGGCGGCCGACCGTAGGTCCGGCGTGCGAGGCTCACCAAAACCGCGGCGATCGCAAGCAGACCTCCAGCCAACATCGTCATCGTAAAATACTCCGTCAGAACAGGAACCGGACCACGACACGGCCGTCATAGGCCTCGTAGTCGTCACGCACTTCGCCGCCGCCTTCGATGGCGAAGTCGAAGTATTCGCCCTGCCCGCGAAGGGCCAGGCGCAGCACCGGTCCGCCGCCCGAGAGATCGGGAGCCGACAGGCTGAAGGCAGGGCCTCCGGCGACGAAGCGGGCGGTCGTGACGTCCACTCCATCGCCGGCTGCCTGACGCCATCCGGCGGTCAACTCGGGTATCCAGACAAAGGCGCTCTCCTCGCCGAACCTGGCCCCGAAGGTGACGCCAGCGAAGGCGCTAAGCTGATTGCTCGACCGCTTGCCGATCTCCAGGTTCACGGCGTCGCCGCCGCCGCTCTCGGTGCGGCCGTCTTCCTTCAGCAGGAAGTAGTCGGCGGTGACTTGAGGCTTGGCGAAGAAGCGGCCGGCGCCGAGCAGGTAGCTCAGGCCGCCGTGCGCGGAGAACGTGCCGCCGCTCCAGTCGGACTTGGCCGAACGGTTGAGGCCGGCGGTCGGGTCGGAGACCACGCGGGTGCTCTTCAGCGAGGCGTAGCCCCCGGTCAGGCCGAGATTGGCGGTCAGCCCGCCGACGCTGTCGCGCCAGTAGACCCCGGCCGAGAACACCTGGCCGCCGAGCGATTCGGCCGCCGAGGCGAAGCTGTCGTCCACGTTGACGTTCACGAAGCTGGTCATCAGGCCGAGCGTGCCGTAGCCGGTGCTGGGCGCCTCGACGCCGCCGGCCAGGCCGAAACCGTCGGCGTCGTAGCTGGCCGAACGATCCAGGTCGCGCTTGACCAGGAAGGCGATCTCCTGGGTCCAGACCCGCAGGCCCTGGTCGGTCATCACGCCCTTGTCTTCGTCGATCGCCCGGTTGGTGGCGTCCGACGCCGCCGCCAGGCTGTGGAACAGGCTGCCCGAGAAGTCCGGCAGGAACTGGTCGTAGAGCGAGACGAAGCCCTTCTCGTCGGTCTTGGCCAGCAGGGCGTCGCTGACGGTCTTGTCGCGGTCGAAATTGGCGAACACCGCGTCATAGGCCGCGGCCTCGGCGCTGTTCAGCCCCGCTTCCGTGGCGGTGCGGCGGCGCACGTCGGCCAGCAGCGAGTTCTGCGCGCTATCGACCCGCAGTTCGGCCTTGTAGAGCCACGGCGTCGAGCCGAGCAGGCTCTGGTCGATGGTCCCTGAGGTCAGCGTGCCGGCCTTGATCAGGGTGAAGGTGGTCGGGGCGGCGAGCTTGGAGGTGAAGCGCAGGCCGACCTTGGAGCCGGTCGCCAGGTCCGCGACGCCGGCGACGTTCAGCATCGTCGCCTTGCCGGCGGCCGGGTCGGCGGTGAGCACCAGCTCGCCGGTCGATCCAAGGTTGAGCGAGGTCAGGTTGATGGCGTCGACGTTGGTGGCGGTCAGCCGGCCCTTGGCGATGTTGACGGTCAGGCCGCCCCCGGCGTCGGTCAGGGCGCCGGTCATCTTGGCCCCGCCGTCGATCACCAGGCTGTCGGCGCCCGAGCCGAAGGCCACGGCGCCGTTCAGCACGCCGGCCAACAGCTCCAGGCGGCCCGCGCCCGAGCCGAACAGCACGTCGCCGGTGATGGTCGGGACGACCGTGGTCGAGGCGTTGGCGCCCTGGCGCACGGTGACGCCGGCGGTGTTGGCCCGCAGGTCCAGCGCCACGGCCTTGCCGGTCACGCTCGCGGAGTCGGTCGGCACGATGGCCGCGGTGATGGTGTGGACGTTCTCGATCGTGCGCAGCGAGCCCGAGGCGTCGAGGATCGCGGTGGCCGAACCCTTGGACCCGGTGATCCCGGCGGTGATGGTTCCGGAGTTGCCCAGATAATCCACCGAAGCGCCGGCATCGATCTGGATCGCGCGGACGTCGACGGCGTCGGCTGTCGAGGTCGAGGCCTTGATAGCCCCGCCGTCGACCAGGATTTTCGGCGTGCTCACGCCGGCGCCCAGTTGCAGGCCCACGGCGCCGGCCTTCACCGAGGCCGCGTTGACGGTGCCCGAGACGCGGACGCCGCCGTCGATGTTCACCTTGCCGCCTTGGCCGCCGAGTTGGACGCCCTTGGCCGCCACTCCGTCATAGGTGCCCAGGCCCTGGACCGTGCCCTTGATGTTGAGGCCGTAGGCGTTGACCCCGGTCCCGCCGACGCCGAGACGAATGTCGCGGGTGTCGGAGCCGATCTGCATCCCGGCCCCGGAGCCGTAGGAGGTGATCTGGCCGGTGGTTTCCTGCGCGTCGGGAACGCCGTCCTTGTCTTCGTCGGCGTCCTTGGGATCCAGGTCGGCCGGCGGGGCGTCGACCAGGACGCCGCCGAACACGTCGCCGCGGATGCGCACGGCCGGGCCGCCGATCAGCAGGTCGTCGGCGTCCAGCTTGGCCACGGCCGTCTCGACCGGCCGGGTGGTGTAGCGGAAGCCGGTGGCGACCACCGAATTGCCGATGACCAGCTTGCCCCCGACATTGTCGTCGGCGGCCACGCCGACCGAGCCTTGGCCCTGGACCGCGACGGACGACAGGATGGCGACGTCGCCGCCCACCGTGCTGGTCGCATGAACGCCGTAGGACCGGTCGCCGGTGACCGCGATCGCGCCGGCGGTGCGCAGCGAACCGTCGATCGCCGTCTCCACCGAGATGCCCGCCGAATCATTGCCTTCGATGGTGATCGTGCCGCCGGCCTGGACGATATTGCCGTGGAACGCGGCCGGACCGGTCACCCGCACGCCATAGCGGCGCGCGCCGGTGGCGAACGGCCCGTCGATGTCGCCGTCGGAATCGGTGTCCTTGGCCTCGGTGGTTTCGTCGATGGTGATCGACCCGGTCGTCTTCAGCTCGCCGGTCATGCCGCCCAGCACCAGGATACCGGTGGCGTCGTTGGCGTTCTGGATCTTGATCGCGCCTTCGTTGGTCACGTTGTTGTTGCTGTTCAACGTGATCGCCGTCCCGCTCGTCGGCTGCACCACGCCGGCGCTCGACACCTTGATGTCGTCGCGGGCGCCATTGGCGGCGGTGGCGGTCGCCACGGGCGTGGTGATGCTCGTCGAGATGACGGTCTCGGCCTGGGCCGCGCTTGCCAACAGGCACAGCGGTGAAGCGGCGGCGAACAGGACGTGGCGAAGGCGCATGATCACTCCAGTCGGACCTCACGACGTGGCTTGCGGCCACAGGTCCATGTTATGAAGACGACGAGGTGTTACACGTCGCGTATAAATACGTTTCGTAATTACTGTACATAGCCCCGTCAAATGTCGCAAGATGGCTTTGCGGCCCACATCCGCCGCGAGCGTGAGGAGTACAGAGATGCCAAGAAGCGCGGTCGACCCAGCGCGAGCGGCGGTCACCAAGAGCCTGCGCCAGGAGGCCGGGCGCTGGCTGAAGGCTGGCCGTGAGGCCGCGGGCCTGACCCAGGCCGAACTGGCGGAACGCGTGGGCTTGCGCTACTACACCTTCGTCTCACAGGTGGAGAGCGGCCTGGGCCGCGTCCCGATCGAGACGCAAGGCGCATGGGCGGAGGCCGTCGGCCTCAATCCCGCCGAATTTGCACGCACCTTGCTGCGTTACTACGAGCCGGAACTCTACCGGCTGTTGTTCGGGGAAGCCGCCGAGGACGCGCCGTTCGCGCGCCTGGCGGGTAGGGGCTAGGAACCAGCGCCGTAATGACCAACGTCGTCGCGTTCGAACCACGGCCCAGCGCCGGCGGCGGCTGGACCGCTGCCGAACGCGACCGGCTGTCCGATCTGGCTGACCGCCTGTCGGCGAACGGCGCGAAGGTCGAGGTCGTCTACGGGATGACCGACGAGGGCGACCCCTGGTGCGTGATCAAGGATGAGAACGAAGAAGTCCTGATCCACGTCGCGCGGATCAACGGCCAGTTCGTGATCCACGACGCCTCGGCCGACGCCGTGCAGGAAGGCGACACCCTGTGGAGCGCCTGCGACCGTCTGCTGGGCGGCGACTGGCGCGAGATTCGCGAGGACGTCGTCGTGTCGCTGAGCGCCCGCCAGGTGCAGAGCCTGATCGCGCTGGTGGTGGCCGGGACCTTTATCTACGACGTCGAACACGCCGAGGCCGCGGTCGCGGCGCCCCACGACGAGACCCCGCCCCCGGCGCCGATGCTGATCTCCCCAGGCGCGACCGAGGCCGCGCAGGCCTCCACCGAGGAACAGCGCCAGGATCTGCTGGCCCTGCAACAGACCGCTCAGGACGACGCCCCGCCGGTGGCGGCGACGGCCGAACCGGCGACTGAAATCCCGGTCGCGACGACAGAGTCCCTGGACCCTGTCGACACCACCGCCGTCGATGCGCCGACTGATGACGCGACCCCGGTCATGGCGTCGATCGCCGCAGCCGAGGACCCCGCCAAGGGCCAGGTCTTGCAAGGCTCGGACGGCAACGACACGCTGCGCGGCGGCGACGGCGACGACACCCTGCACGGCGGCGCGGGCCAGGACAGCCTGTCCGGCGGCGCGGGCGCGGACCATCTCTATGGCGGCGCGGGCGCCGACACCCTGGACGGCGGCGGCGCGCCGGAGGGGCGGTTCGACTTCCTCGACGGCGGCGACGGCGACGACCAGATCAACCTGGCCGCCACGACCATCGCCCAAGGCGGCGCGGGCGCCGACACCTTCGTCGTCGCCCACCCGGCGCCCGGCGCCCTGCTCGGCGTGATCCTCGACTACTCGACAATCCAGGGTGACCGCCTCGTCGGCGCCGACGGCAAGGACGTCCACGTCCTTGGACGAACCGAACAGCCCGACCTGTTGGGCGGCGTTCATGGGTTCAACACCAGCCTCGTCTCGAAGAATCCGACCCCGCCCACGCCTGGCTACCGCGTTGACGTCGATCTGGACGGCGACGGCAAGGAGGACGGCTATCTGCTGGTCGGCGGCGGGTTCAAGGCTCCGGTGAGCGCCAACGGCGAGACGCTTTCCGGCTATGGGCTGGCCGACAGCCTCGCCGGCGTCGGCGGGCTCGAACGTCCCGCAGACGACGGGTCGTTCCTCTTCTAGGCCTCAGCCGGCGATGGCAGCGGCGTCGCGGTCGCCGGTGCGGATCCGCAGCGCCTGCTCCAGGTCCATCACGAACACCTTGCCGTCGCCGATCTTGCCGGTGTTGGCCGTGCGCGCCACCGCCTCGATCACCGTCTCGGCGATGTCGGAGGGCACCGCGATCTCCAGCTTCACCTTGGGCAGCAGCTTCACCTCGTACTCGGCGCCGCGATAGACCTCGGTCTTGCCGCGCTGGCGGCCATAGCCCCGCACCTCGGTGACGGTCAGCCCTGAGGCTCCGGCCTCGGTGACGGCCTCCAGGACTGCGTCCAGACGGCTCGGCTTGATCACCGCGACGATCATCTTCATGGCGAAACTCCAGGGCTCGGAACGTGCCGCTATCGCGTAAGGCTAGGGCGAACCGACGCCCCATCCAAGCGCTTCGCTAAGGTGAAGGTTCCGGCGCCCGCGAAACAGGCGCCCGATTGGCTGGCAGCGGCGAAAGTCCGGGCCGAACGGTGGAGACTCGGGCCCGCGCCACCTTGGCCTTGACCGCGAAGGTCTCCTTCACCGCCTCGGTCAGCACCAGACCGGCAAAGCCGGGCCAGAGCCGTGAACCGGCCTGCTCGAACCCCTCGGCCGCGCCGGCCATCCACGGGACCGGCGGCACATAGAGCGCGCGGGTCCAGCCGGTGGGCTCCAGCTCGGCCTCGCGCAGCAGCTCGGCCAGCTGGCTGCGGGTATAGGGCCGGCCGTGGCCGAAAGGCGTCTTCTCGGCGTTGGCCCACAGGCCGTTGCGGGCCGCGGTCACCACCACCACCCGGCCGGTCGGCGCCAGCACGCGCCAGACCTCGCGCAGCAAGGCGAGCGGATCGCGGCTTTCCTCCAGGGTGTGGACCGCCAGGATGCGGTCGAAGAAGGCGTTCTGGAACGGCAGCGCGTCCTCTTCCGACAGGCAGGCCAGGTTGCGGGCCTCGGCGGGCCAGAGCTCCACCCCCTGCTGGGCCGGCATCGCCGCCACCACCCGGCGCGCGGACGGCCGGATCGATCCCAGGAACGGCGTGGCGTAGCCCAGGCCCAGCACGTCGAGATCGCGCGCGTCGCCCCAGGTCTCGATCACCTTGCGGCTCACCATTTCACGCGCCGCCCGCCCGAGCGGGGAGGCGTAAAACTGGCGGAGCTCGAGGACGTCGCGGCGCATCTGGCTTATGCTCGACTTGTTTGCAGACCGACCTTAAATCGCAAACGAATTCAGAAGTCCCTAGGGGAGACGAGATACGTGTCGATCACCGTCCATCAGTTTCCTTGCCTGTCCGATAATTACGGCTTCCTGGTCCGCGACGACGCGACAGGGCTGGCCGCCTGCATCGACACCCCGGACGCGGGCGCCATCCTGCGCGAGCTTGACGCGCTAGGCTGGAAACTCGCCCTGATCCTCAACACCCACTGGCATCCCGACCACGCCGGCGGCAACGCCCAGGTCAAGGCCGCCACCGGCGCCGTCGTCGTCGGTCCCAAGGAGGTCGAGCGCATCGGCCAGGCGCCCGACCGCGAAGTCTCTGGCGGCGATCAGGTCACGCTCGGGCAGACCTTGCTGGACGTCATCGAGAGCGGCGGCCACACGCTGGGCCACATCGCCTATTTCGACGCCGCCGACCGCGCCGCCTTTGTCGGCGACACCCTGTTCGCGCTCGGCTGCGGCCGCCTCTTCGAAGGCACGCCGCAGCAGATGTGGGACAGCCTGCAACGGCTGGCCGCCCTGCCCGACGAGACCAAGGTCTACTGCGCCCACGAATACACCGCCTCCAACGCCCGCTTCGCGCTGTCGGTGGACGACGAGCCGGCCCTGAAGGCCCGCGCCGAGGCGATCTTCGCCGCCCGCGAGCGCGGCGAGTGGACGGTGCCCACCACCATCGGCCTCGAAAAGGCGACCAACCCGTTCCTGCGGGCGCCGCAGTTGGCGGGCCGCCTCGGGCTCGCCGGCGCTCAAGACTATGAGGCCTTCGCCGCCGTGCGGACCGCCAAGGACAACTTCAAGGGCTGAGGTCCGTAACGCGGCGCGGGAGAGCTCTTGGCCTCGATCAGCACTATTCTTTTCCTGCTGCTGGCGGTGATCGTCAGCGGGACCCTGGCGCGGCTCAGCCGCCTGCCGCTGCCGCTGGTGCAGATCGCCCTGGGCGCGGCCATCGCCGTGTCCGTGGTCCCGACCGTCGACCTGCAGCCGTCGATCTTCTTCCTGCTGTTCCTGCCGCCGCTGCTGTTCCTCGACGGCTGGCGCATCCCCAAGGAAGACCTGTTCCGCGACCGGGCGATCGTGCTGGAGCTGGCGCTCGGGCTGGTGATCTTCACCGTGCTCGGGGTCGGGTTCCTGATCCACTGGCTGATCCCGTCGGTGCCGCTGCCGGTGGCCTTCGCCCTGGCCGCCATCCTGTCGCCGACCGACCCGATCGCGGTTTCCGCCATCGCCTCACGCGCCCCGATCCCCAAGCGGATGATGCACATCCTGGAGGGGGAATCGCTGCTGAACGACGCCTCGGGCCTGGTCTGCATGCGCTTCGCTGTGGCCGCCGCCATGACCGGCGCCTTCTCGCTGGGCGAGGCCTTCGTCTCGTTCCTCTGGGTCGCCATCGGCGGCCTGGCCATCGGGGTCGGCGTCACCTGGAGCGTCACCAAGGCCAAGAACTGGGTCAGCGCCAAGCTCGGCGAGGACACCAGCGCCCAGATCCTGATCAGCCTGCTGATCCCGTTCGGCGCCTACCTGCTGGCCGAACACTTCGGGTGCTCGGGCATCCTGGCCGCGGTCGCCGCCGGCGTGACCATGAGCTTCACCGAACAGAGCGGCCAGGCCCTGGGCGTCACCCGCGTGCGGCGGGCGGCGGTCTGGGACACCATCCAATACGCTCTGAACGGCGTGATCTTCGTCCTGCTCGGCGAACAGATGCCCAGCATCCTGGCCCGCGCCACCGAGACCGTCCGCATCACCGGCCACCAGGAACCCTGGTGGCTGGCCGTCTATGTCCTGGCGATCACCGCCGCCCTGGCGGCCCTGCGGTTCCTGTGGGTGTGGGTCTCGCTGCGCTGGAACATGTTCCGCGCCGTCCGCCGCGGCCAGGTTCCACCGCCGATGAGCTGGCGACTGGTGGCGGCCATGTCCTTCGCCGGGGTGCGCGGCGCCATCACCCTGGCCGGCGTGCTGACCATCCCCTTCGCCCTGCCCGACGGCGCGCCCTTCCCGGCCCGCAACCTCGCCATCTTCCTGGCCGCCGGGGTGATCATCGTCTCGCTGGTCGTCGCCAGCATCGCCCTGCCGCGCCTGCTCAAGAACCTGGAACTGCCGCCCGAGCCGTCCCACCAGAGCGCGATGGACAGGGCCCGCGTCGCCGCCGCCCAGTCGGCCATCCGAGCGATCGACAAGGCCCAGCACGCCATGGCCAAGGGCCGCGCGGACGCCGACCTCTATACCGACGCCTCGGCCAGGATCATGGAGCTCTATCGCCAGCGGATCGACAGCCGCCAGCAAAGCCCCGAGGCCGCCGCCCATAACCAGAAAGTCGATCAGATCGAACGCCAGCTGCGTCTGGCCGGCCTGCGCGCCGAGCGCGACGAGATCTTCCGCATGGCCCGCCGCCGCGAACTGGACGAGGAGGCGGCGCGCCGGATGGTTCGCGAAATCGACCTGCTGGAAGCCCGCTACGGCTGACCGCGCTCTGCGCCGCCAGGACCGTTGGCCAGGAGCGCCGCTACGCGGCCCCCTCACCTAACCTCTCCCGAGGGAGAGGGATCTTATGTGCCTCGATGATCGGTCGCGCCCTAACCCAGCACCACCACCGAGTCCGACAGTTCGTTGGGATTGTCGTCGTCGCGCGGCGGGAAGTGCTCGGCCAGGATCGTGCCGCAGAGCGCGATGGCGTCCTCGAAGCCGTCGGCGGGACGCCCGGCCTTGAACCCGTCGATCAGCCGCTGCATCGCCCCGTCCCAGGCCGCGTCATTGACCTTGGCGGCGATGCCCTCGTCGGCGATCAGCTCGGCCATGTGCTCACTGGCCGAGACATAGATCAGCACCCCGGTGCGCTCGCGCGTCGACTGCAGGTTCTTGGCCAGGAACTGCTCGTGCGCCCGGCGGCGCACCCGCTCGCGCTTCAGCGCCCGGGGCGTCATCCACCGCCGTATCGGCCCGATGGCGACCAGGATCGCCACCAGCACGAACAGTACGCCCTGCAGCAAGATCGCCCCGCTCAGCGCGCCGCGCGCCGCGGTCTCGGCGGCCGAACTCATCTGGGCGGCCGACCAGCCGCCGCCAAAATCGTCGGGCGCGGTGACATGGACGCCGAACGCCAGCAGCACCGCCGGCGCGGCCAGCGCGGCGATCGCCCCCCAGGCGATGGGCACTTCCAGATAGTCCGAGGACTCGGCGGCCACCACGCAGTAGATCTCGCCGGTCGTCCCGAGCTCGGCCGCCTTCACCGCGGCCTCGACCCGCGCGCGGTCAGATTCCGTCAGCATCCCTACCAACTCCCCGAAGCTCCGCCGCCGCCGCCGGACCCGCCGCCGCCGCCAAAGCCGCCCCCGCCAAAACCGCCGCCTCCGAAGCCGCCGCCGCCCCAGTCGCCGCCGCCGCGACCACCGCCTCCTCCGCCGCCGTTCAGCAGCAGCGGCAGCAGCCACCAGAGGCCCCGGCCGCCGCGCCGTCGGCCAAAGCCGCCGAGCACGCCGCTGAGCAGCCAGAAGATGATGAAGATGACCAGGATGGTCGCCGGCCCGATGCTCTCGCCGCCCTGCGCCTTGGCCGGCGCCGCGGCCGCCGCGCGGGCCTCCTCGTCAGGCAAGGAGAGCTGCTGGATGAGACCGCGGGCGCCGTCGACGACGCCAGCCTCCATGTTCCCGGCCTTGAAGGCCGGCAGGATCCGCTGATTGATGATCACGCTGGACAGGGCGTCGGTCAGCACCGGCTCCAGGCCATAGCCGACCTCGATCCGCACCTTCCGCTCGCTGGGCGCGACGATCAGGATCGCGCCGTCGTCGCGCTCCTTGCTGCCGATGCCCCAGGTGCGCAGCAGCTGGTAGCCGTAGTCCTCGATCTCGTAGCCCTGCAGGTCCGGCAGGGTCGCCACGACCAGCTGGCGGCCCGTCTGGGTCTCCAGGGTCGCCAGCTCGGTGGTCAGTTCCGCCTCGACCTGCGGCGACAGGATATTGGCGTTGTCCACCACCCGCCCGGTCAGCGGGGGGAACTTCGGCGCGGCGGCGAACGCCGCACCGACGCTCAGCAGCAGGACCAGGACCGCGAGGCGAAAGACGCCCCGCGGTCCCGCAAGCCTTGTCATTGGGCGTTGGCCGCCGCCGGCGCGGGCGCGGCCGGCGCGCCGAAGCTGACATTAGGCGCCGACTGCGCCGCGGCGTTGGCCGCGAAGGTCTGCATCGGCTTGGCCCAGCGGTGCACGGTCCCGGCCCACAGGGCGCCGGGGAAGGTGCGGATCTCGGTGTTGTAGCTCTGGACCGCGGCGTTGTAGTCGCGCCGCGCGATGGCGATGCGGTTCTCGGTGCCCTCGAGCTGGCTCTGCAGGGCCATGAAGTTCTGGTTCGACTTCAGGTCCGGATAGCGCTCCTGGATCATCATCAGCCGGCCCAGCACGCCCGACAGCTGGTCCTGGGCGGCGGCGTATTTCTCGAAGGCCGCGGGGTCGGTGATGGTCGAGGCGTCGACCTTGACCTGGGTCGCCGAGGCGCGCGCTTCGGTGACCTGGGTCAGGACCTCGCGCTCCTGGGTGGCGTAGCCCTTCACGGTCTCCACTAGGTTCGGGATCAGGTCCGCCCGGCGTTGATACTGGTTCTGCACCTCGGCCCACTGGGCCTTGGCGGCTTCGTCCTTGGTGGGGATGGTGTTGACCCCGCACCCGGCGATCAGCATAGGCGCCAGCACGATCAAGACCGCACGCGCGACGCGGTTGCGAAGAATGGTCACGTGAGAATTCTCCCAGGCCTGCGCCAAGTCCGAGCTTGGCTGGCGCTATCATTGGCCCGGCCCGTGGCCCTATGCAATCTCTGGACGATTGCCCCCTACTTCCACGCCCCGCACGGGCGGCGTCGGCTTCAGGCCGAACAGCGGCCGCAGCAGGTTCACCCGCCGGACGATCTCGTAGGTCAGGAGGCAGGTCGCGAAGGTCCCAATGATCAGGATCGCGGCCTCCAGGCCCTGCGGCAGGTCAAGCCTGGCCAGGTGATAGCCGGCCACCACGATGAAGGTCTGGTGGACGATGTAGAACGGGAACACTCCGAGCGTCAGATAGGTCAGCACCGGTCCGCCGCGGGTCAGGTGCTTGGCCCCGAAGCCGAGGATGGCGGCGATCGCGCCCCATTGGTCGACACCGTAGGCCACGCGGGCGATCAGCAGCACCGCGTCCGGCGCCGGCTCGTCTCCGCGATAGGCCATGCGAATGGCCACGTAGGCGCCGTAGCCCAGCAAGGCCAGGATCAGGGCCGGCCAGCGGACCCTGATGAAGGCCGCCTTCAGGACCTGCGACTTGGCGGTCAGGAACCCGAAGACGAAGACCCCGAACGACAGGGCATGGTTGTACCAGTCGTCGACCAGGGCGTGGGTGATGTCGAAGATCGGAAACAGCGTC
Organism: Phenylobacterium sp. Root700; assembly: GCF_001429025.1. Taxonomy (GTDB): domain Bacteria; phylum Pseudomonadota; class Alphaproteobacteria; order Caulobacterales; family Caulobacteraceae; genus Phenylobacterium. The sequence goes on from NZ_LMHT01000025.1 coordinate 24,816, forward strand.
ATCCGCAGCACGATCAGGCAGACCATCGGCCAGACCAGCAGGCCCCAGCCTGACAGCGCCCGCTCCAACCCTGCCTCCAACCGGCCCACGGCGCCGCGCCCGACCTTCAGCAGGCCGGCCAGGATCAGGCTGTAGATGAACAGATAGGCCACGAACCACATGTGATTATAGGTCGGCGTGATCAGCGGCTCGCCATCTGGCCGCCAATGGCCCGAGGCGGTGACGTACTTGCCGTAGAAGTCGAGGACCGAGCCCGAGTAGCCGAGCTTCTCGACGATCTCGTAATAGGTCTGGGGCGGCACGATCACCAAGACGGCGAACAGCAATGGCGGCAGCAGCCGCGCCGTCCGCGCCTTGGCCAAACCGCCCGCGCTCAGCTTGTCGGCCATGAACCGGGTCGCCGCCCCCGACACCAGGAACAGCAGGGTCAACCGCCAAGGATTGGTGATCAACATCAACGGCTCCAGCGCCGCCACCGGATGGGGCGACTTCACGTGGAAGCCCCAGGGCACGTAGAACATGCCGACGTGATAGAGAATCAGCAGGAAGAAGGCGCCCACCCGGATCCAGTCGAGGTCGGGGCGGCGTTCTGAGGAAACGGCGGAGGTCATGGCGTGAGCTCTGGGGTGGACGAGATCAGCCAGTGTTCGGTGATGTCCGCCCGGCGCGGGAAGCGCCCAGGTACGCGCGGCGCGGCCATCGGGACGGGCGGAGGCCGGGCGTGACGAGCGGCGATCTATCGGGGATGAACGGGATCTTCTGGCGGCGCGCCTTCCCGCTGTTCGCCTTGACCATCCTGGCGCTCAACACGGTCAACATCTTCACCGAGATCCAGGACAACCCCGGCGTTCACTGGATCTATCCGCTGATCCAGCAGTACACGAGCGCGCTCAGCGCCATCGCCTGTCTGCCCATCGCCCTGCTCGCCTACCGCATCGCGCCCCTGGACAGCCGGCCGCGCTGGCGGGTGCTGGCCGTTCACATCACCGCCCTGCTGATCTTCTCGAGCGTCCACGTCCTGGGGTTCTATGGCTTGCGGCTGCTGGTCTTCGCCGCCCTGGACATCCCCTACCAGTACGTCGTCCCCGACCGCTTCATCTATGAACTGCGCAAGGACGGGCTCGGCTATTTCATCGGCCTCACCGCCTTCTGGGCCCTGCTGCGCGCCTATGGCCGACCGCAGCAAGGTGAGGCCGCCACGACGTCTCCCGCCACCTTCGACATCCGCGACGGGGCCAAGGTGGTCAGGGCCCAGGTCGCCGACATCCTCGCCGTCAGTTCGGCCGGCAACTATGTCGAGTTCGTCCTGGCCGACGGCCGCAAACCGCTGATGCGTTCCTCGCTCACCGCCATCGAGGCCGAGCTGACGCCCCACGGCTTCGTGCGCACCCACCGTTCCTGGCTGGTCAACGCCGCCCGCGTCACCGAACTGCGGCCTGAGAAGTCCGGCGACTACGCGGTCGGCCTCGGCGGCGTGGAGGCCCCGCTCTCGCGCCGCTTCCCCGAGGCGCTCGCCCGGCTGCGGGCGGGATAGCGAGACTTCAGATCCTCTCCCGCTGGGGGCCTGTTGCGCTACGCCCGCTGCGAGTGAGTTGGGTTGATGTTGGCGGGCCTGGGGCTGCC
>NZ_LMHT01000026.1 GCF_001429025.1 Phenylobacterium sp. Root700
TCGCCGGCTTCGTCAGCGCCAAAGCCGACGCAGTTGTGTGAATCCCGTAGCCCAGCGGGGGAGGATCTGGTTGTTCGGGGTTAGCGCGCCAGGTAGGCGGCGAGGTTGCTGAGCAGTTCCTTGGTGCCGTGCTCGCGGAACTCCGGCTTGTCGTGGCCGTCGAAATAGGCGCCTTGCTCGGTATAGATCAGCCGGGTGCGTTCGCCGTCGGCTTTGAACTCGACCGTGGCGATGGAGACCGAGATCCGCGTCTGGTCCATATCCATCGTGTAGCTGAACGCGATGCGCCGATCGGGGACGATCTCCTGGTAGACGCCGTCATAGGTGTAGAGCGCGCCGCCCTCGGGGCCGCCCTTGTTCAATTCGCGCCCGCCGACCCGGAAGTCGAGCTGATAGCCGGGGTCCGGCTTGGCCAGGTTGCCAAACCACAGCGACTTGGCCTCCAGCGAGGCCCAGGCGGCGAACACCCGCGCCGGCGCGGCGTCATAGGTGCGGTCGATGACGAAGGTGGCGTGGCTCACGGTGCGTTCGGTCATCGTCTTCTCCTGTCAATTCGCTTAAGTGTTCACTTAAGTATGTGGTCGCGAAGAATTGGTCAAGCGACCGCTTCAGCGTTTTGGAGGTCAGGCCGGGCGGTTGTGCGCGACCGAGGCCTTCAGGAGCGCCGCGCGTTCCTCGGTCGCCAGGGGGCGCCAGCGGCCTTCGGGCAGGTCGCCCAGCAGCAACGGGCCGATGCGGACGCGCACCAGATCGACCACCCGCAGTTCGACCGCCTCGGCCATCCGCCGGATCTGGCGGTTACGGCCTTCCTTCAGGACGATGTTCAGCTTTTGATCGTGGATCTGCCTCACCTTGGCGGGGCGTAGCTGGCGGCCGTCGAGTTCAAGGCCATGGCGCAGCAGCTCCAGCTTTTTCGGAGTGATCACCCCGGTCAGCAGGACCATGTATTCCTTGTCGATGTTGGACTCCGGCCCGATCAGGGCCTTGGCCAGCACGCCGTCCTCGGAGAGCACCAGCAGGCCGCGAGAATCCCGGTCTAGCCGGCCCAGCGGCGCCAGGTTGTTATCCGCGCCCGGGATGACCCCGTTCTCGCCCCAGAGGGCGTCCTTGGTCAGCAGGCTCGAGGCCTCGATCTGATCGTCCTGCGGCAGGGATGAGACGATGCCGATCGGCTTGTGGATCACCACGCTCAGCATGGTCTCCAGGATCGCCTGGGCGCTGTCGTTCAGCACCAGGGTCTGGCCGCTCTCGATCTTGCGGCCGGCGTCGTCGACGCGTTGGCCGTCGATGAAGACCAGGCCCTTGCCGATCAACGCCTCGGCCTCGCGCCGAGAGCAGACGCCGCTCTGCGCCAGCCACTTGTTCACGCGTTGCGGTTCGGGGTCGTTGTAGGTGCGGGTCCAGGCCATGGCCCTGCATACGGCCCGCGCCGACGCTCGCCAAGCGCTTGCGGTTCGATGCCTGTGGTGATACTTAAGCGTATGCTAAACCAACGGCCCAATCTCGATCTGCTGTTCCAGGCCCTGGCCGACCCCGGTCGTCGCGGCATGGTGGAGCGTCTCAGCCTCGGGCCGGCGTCGGTCAGCGAGCTCGCCCAGCCGCTCGACATGACCCTGTCGGCGGTGGTGCAGCACCTGGCCATCCTCGAGGCCAGCGGCATCGTCCGTTCGGAAAAGGTCGGCCGCGTGCGCACCTGCCGGATGGAGCCCGGCGTGCTGAGCCTGGTCGAGCAATGGGTCAATGACCGCAGGACAAGCTGGGAGCGCAAGCTGGACCGGCTGGGGGACTTCCTGGCCGCCACCGCAGATCCGCAGGACGAAGGGAGCAAGTCATGACCGAACGCAGCGTGGCCCACGCCACCATCCACCTCGAGCGGGTCTATGACGCCGCCCCGGCGCGGGTGTTCGCCGCCTTCTCAGATCCGGCCGCCAGCGACCGCTGGTTCGTGGCCGCCGAGGGCTGGGAGATGACTGAATACGACCACGACTTCCGCGAGGGCGGCCGCGAGACCGGTCGCTTCGCCGTCAAGAAGGGCGACCCGGTCATCTACAACCAGACCCATTATCACCAGATCGTCCCGGACCAGCGGATCGTCTACGCCTACACCATGGCCCAGGAAGACACCCTGATGTCGGCCTCGATGCTGACCTTGGAATTCAAGGCCGAGGGCGGCAAGACCCGGCTGCTGCTGACCGAGCAGGGGGCGTTCCTGGACGGCGTCGACCAGCCGGCCAACCGCGAGGCGGGCTGGAGCGAACTGCTCGACAGCCTTGGCCGTGAGGTTCGTGGGGAGCTGGTGGGGGCCTGAGGCCATCATTTCCAAGATCGTCATCACCGGGCTGGTCCCGGTGATCCATAGACGCCGACCTTGCAGGCAAGGCCCGATGGACCGTGTTTATGGATGGCCGGCACGGGGCCGGCCATGACGAGCCTTGAGGGGAATAGGGGCTAACCCGCCTCCAAGGTCGAATAGAGCGCCCGCGCCTCGGCGGGCGGACCGCGGCGTTCGCCCAAGCCCTCGACGGTGACGGCGATCAAGCGGCCGCCGACTGCGAACACCAGCCGGTCGCCGACCTTCAGCGCCCTGGCGCACTTGTCGATGCGGGTCTCCGCGCCGGCGCGGGTCAGGCGGACCTTGCCCTCGTCCAGGTACTTGGCGGCCAGCGAGCGGGTCTTGAAGAACCGCGCGCGCCACATCCAGACATCGGCGCGGCAGGCGTCGTCGCTCATGCGCGCACGGCCTTGGCCTTGCGCCGCCGACGTGGGCGGCGGGTGGGAGCAGGCTGATCCTTCAGGGCCGCCAGGGCGGCGAAGGGCGAGTTGGGCGGCGGCGGCGTCACGGCTTGCGGCCTGGGCTTTTCGTTGCGACGCCGCCAGATCATCGGCTCGCCGTCCTTGGGCTTGGTGGTCGGCGCGAAGTTGAGGGCGCGCAGGATGTCGCGGGCCTCGCTATCGGACCAGCCAAGCTCCTCGCGGGCCTGGTCGGAAAGCTGACCCTGTTTCGGTGCGGCCCGCAGCAGATCATCCAGGCGTTCCAGGGCCTCGACCGGCACGGCGTGGCGACCGACCGCGCGCAGGCCGAAGGCGGCCAGAGCGACGGGCGGCGGCGGCGGATCGGGCAGCCGGCTGACGCTGCTCGGGGCAGGCCGCCAATCGCGTCCGGCGAAGCCTTGGGCGAAGGCCAGGGCCTGGGGTTTCAGCAGGGCCGGCAGATAGAGGCTGAAGTGGCCAAGCCGCACGCCCAGCGCCTTGAGGCCGCGTCGCTCGACCTGGCTCAGCGCCTTGGCCTCGACGCGCACCTGGTCGCGGTCGAGCACGCCGCCGGCCTCAATCAGCCGATAGGCGACGCCCCGCGCCAGGCCCTTGACCTTGCCGCTGGAGAGGGCGGCTTCGAGCCGGCGCAGGACGCCCAGCCGCTTGACCGCCTCGGCGGCGAGGAAGGCTTCCAGCCGCCGCGCCGCCCGCTCGCGGGCCGGGGCCGGGCCAAGCTCGCCATAGAGCCGGACCTTCGGGGCGAACGGCGTGCCGCCGGCGATCGCGCCCGCCGCCTCGCCATGCCAATGGACCACGCCGTCGGGCGTGAAGGTGAAGGCCTCGTCGGGCTCTGAGGCCAGCTTGCCGAGGCGCTTGGCGATCTCGGGGCCGACCGCGGCGACGGCGGCGGCGCGCAGGGCCTTTTCTTCCAGAACCGAGGAGCCTTGGGCGGGTTCGAAACTGACGCCCAGCAGCTTGCCGACATACTGCCCTTCGACCGTGACCGCGCCGTCGCTGGCGACCCCGGCCAGCATCTCGCTGCGGACATTGAGCGCGCGCATCAGGGCGCTGGTTCGCCGGTCGACGAACCGGGCCATCAGCTTTTCATGCAGGGTGTCGGAGAGCCGGTCCTCCAGCAGCCGGGTCCGTCCCTGCCAGCCGGCGGCGTCGGCCAGCCAGTCGGGGCGGTTGGCGACATAGGCCAGGGTGCGCACGCTGGCGAGCCGTGCGGCCAGGGTGTCGATCTCGCCGTCGGTGCGGTCCAGGTGGCGGTATTGTCCGGCGATCCAGTCCTCGGGGACCTTGCGGTTGCGGCTGGTCAGCCAGCCGAAGAACTCGCGCACCAGGCGGATGTGCTCCTCGCCGGAGGTCTTGCGGAAGTCCGGGGTCTGGCAGACGTCCCACAGCTTGATCAGCGCCTGGCGGTCGCGAACGCAGCGGTCGATGACCTCAGGTTCGCCCGCCACCGCGCGCAGGGTCTTTTCGTCCAGGGCTTCGGCCGAGAGCTTCAGGCCTTCGCGCGACGGCGGCGCGGCCAGCGAGCGGATCAGGTTGGGCAGCGAGGTGAAGTCGAGCTTGGCGTTGCGCCATTCCGCGCCAGCGATGGCGTCGAACCGGTGTTCCTCCACCGCCTCGATCAGGTCGGCGTCCATGTCCTCGCACTCGCCCGTGACGCCGAAGGTCCCGTCGCGGGTGAAGCGCCCGGCGCGACCGGCGATCTGGCCGATCTCCTGTGGGTGCAGGAAGCGGGTGCGCTTGCCGTCGAACTTACGCAGGCCGGCGAAGGCCACATGGTCGACGTCCATGTTCAGGCCCATGCCGATGGCGTCGGTGGCGACCAGGAAGTCGACCTCGCCGGACTGGTAGAGCGCGACCTGGGCGTTGCGGGTGCGGGGACTGAGCGAGCCCATGACCACGGCGGCGCCGCCGCGCTGGCGGCGGATCAGCTCGGCGATGGCGTAGACCTGGTCGGCGGAGAAGGCGACGACCGCCGAGCGGCGCGGCAGCCGGGTCAGCTTCTTGGGACCGGAATAGGTCAGGCGCGACAGCCGCTCGCGGGTGACGATCTCGGCGTCGGGGAGCAGCCGGCGGATCAGCGGCGCCATGGTCCCGGCGCCCAACAGCATGGTCTCGTACTTGCCGCGCGCGTGCAGCAGCCGGTGGGTGAAGACGTGGCCGCGCTCAGGATCGGCGCAGAGCTGGATTTCGTCCACCGCCAGGAACTCGACCTCGCGGCTCAGCGGCATGGCCTCGACGGTGCAGACGAAATACTGCGCCCGAGCCGGGACGATCTTCTCCTCGCCGGTGATCAGGGCGACGGAGGAGGGGCCGCGCAGCTTGACGATGCGGTCATAGATTTCCCGCGCCAGCAGCCGCAGCGGCAGGCCGATCATGCCGCTCGCATGGCCCAGCATCCGCTCGACGGCGAGGTGGGTCTTGCCGGTATTGGTCGGGCCGAGCACCGCCACCAGTCTCGGCGGCCCCACACCCGAGGAACGAGCACTCATACCAGGGAAAATGGGGCGGGAATCGCTCTGCGGCAAGCGGGGCCGCGGTCGTTACAGGTGTCGGTCGAAGTCCATGCGCTGGTGGAGGATGCGGACCACGTCGAGTTCGTCGCCACGCAGGCGGTAGAAGATCACGTGCGAACCCGCCGACAGCTTGAAGTACCCAGGCCGGACATGGTCGCAAGGGCGGCCTCGCCGTGGATCAGCGACAGCGCCTTCGATGGCCCGCTGAATGTCACGAATATAGTTCTCAGCCTGGGCGGCGCCCCACTGAGTCTGGGTATGGTCCCAGATGTTGTTCAGATCGCTCGCCGTCCTTGGCGACAGGACATAACGGTTCATCGCGCCGATGGGGCGCTGCGCTTGCTGGAGATGAACTGGTCAAAGTCGAAGGGCGTCGAGGCGCCGCTCTCTTCACCCTCGACGAGCGCTGCTCGAAGTGAGCCGAGTTGCGCTTCTCGTTCTTCAAGCAGGCGCAGGCTGGCCCGGACGACTTCGCTGGCCGAGGCATAGCGGCCCTTGGCGACCTCGGATTCGATGAAGCTGGCGAAGTGCTCCCCGAGGCTGATCGATGTATTTTTGCCCATGGCGACCATTGTACCAAAGATTGGTAATTTGGCCTAGTCCGGCGACGGCTGGCCGCCGCCGGACCCACGGTCTACCTCGCCGAGGCGATGTAGTTGTCGATCACCTGGTCCAGCACGGTCAGCGGCGTGCCGCCGGCCAGCAGGCCCGCATCGTGGAATTTGCGGATGTCGAACTTGCGGCCCAGCGCCTTCTTCGCGCGCTCGCGGCCGTTCATCCAGGTGATCTTGCCGACCATGTAGCTGCACGCTTGGCCTGGCCACACGCAGTAGCGTTCGATCTCGGTGATGGCGCTGCTCTCGGCGTCGCCGATGTTGTCGACGAAGTACTTCACCGCCTGCTCGCGGCTCCAGCGTTTGTGGTGCATGCCGCTGTCGACCACCAGGCGGACGGCGCGGAACATGGCGTCGTGGATCATGCCGATGTGGCCGAGTACGTCGTTGTCGTACATGCCCATCTCGACCGCCAACTGCTCGGCGTAGAGCGCCCAGCCTTCGCTGTAGCCGGAGAAGCCGATCACCTTGCGGATCAGCGGCAGGTCGCCGGCCTCGTTGTTGAGGGCGAGCTGCAGGTGGTGGCCGGGAAGCCCCTCGTGATAGGTGAGTGTCGGCAGGGTCCAGGCCGGCACCTCGGCGGTGTTGCGCAGGTTGATCCAGTAGATCCCCGGGCGTTTCCCATCGAGCGTGGGTGAGTAGTAGTAGCCGCCCGGCGCCCCGGCCTCGATGGCTGGGGGCACGCGGCGGATATCCAGCGGCGCCTTGGGAAGCTGGCCGAACCACTGCGGCAGCTTGGCGCTCACCACCTTCACCTGCTCGTTCAGACGGGCCAGCAGCTCTTCCTTGCCCTTGTCGGTGTTGGGATAGATCTGCTTAGGATCGGTCGCCATCGCGCGATAGCGCTCACCGACGCCGCCCTTGGTGTAGCCGGCCTTCCTCATCAGCACGTCGGCCTGGGCGCCCAGGCTGGCGACAAGCTCGAGCCCGGTCTTGTGGACCTCGTCGGGGGTGATGTTCGAGGTCGTGTAGTTGCGCAGGCCAAGGCGGTAATACTCGTCGCCGTCGGGCAGGCGCCAGCAGCCGGCGTCGTGTACCGCCTTGGCGCGCAGGCCTTCCAGCAGGGCCGCCTGGCGGGCCAGGGCCGGGCGGATTTTCTCGGCGTAGAGGCCCTGGGCCTGCGGCGCCCAGGCGCCGGCGATGTTCTTTTCCTTGGTCCGCCGCTCCAGGCTGACGACGACGGGCGCCTTGTCGGGCTCGGAGGCCAGGAAGGCCTTGAGCTGGGTCAGGGCCTTATCGAGGACGAAGTCGGGCGGCGTGACGCCCAGGGCCACGTCGTGACGAACCACGTCGACCTCCTGGTCGAGCAGGCGGCCGAAGGCCTCCACACGGGCCATATAGGCGTCGGCGTCGGCCTTGGTTTCGATGGTGTGCTGGGTGTCGAGGAAGTCCGGCATCTGCTGGTAGGCGCCGGTCAGCTGCGACAGCACATAGGGAGAGTTCACGCCCTGGCCGCCGTACTGGAAGCGCCGGTTGCCTTCGTCCTGGGTCGCCAGCACGAACTCGACGGTGTCGTAGTTCACCGCGTCCATACCGGAGAGCTGCTTGCGGTCGATGGCGCGCAGGGTTTTCAGGTCATGGGCGGTGTTGGCTTTGTTTTCGGCCAGCGCGGTCAGCGAGAAGTCCGACAGTTCCGACTTGGTCCAGGCTAGGTCGCCCTTGTCGAGACCCAGCATGGTCGGCAGCTCCGGGCTGCGCCGGAAGGTCTGGGCCATCGACGTGTCGAAGAAGGCGTACATCTTGGCGGCCTCGCCCGTGGGCGCGGCGGCGAGGGCGATCTTTGGAACGGCGGCGGCCGCGCCGAAGGCGGCGGCGGTCGCCAGGAGTTCACGGCGGCTTTGCATCGAAACGGGTTCCCCAACGGCGTAACAGTTTGAATCGCTGTTACACTGATCGCGGCCGGGGCTTCCCGTTAATTCGCGCTAATCTAGCGTGCGCCGGTAGCGCGCCATGGCCAGCGCCGTGACCACGCAGACGAAGGCGACCAGGGCCAGCAGCTCACGCCACATGTCCTCTATTCCCTGGCCCTTCAGCAGGGCTCCGCGAACAACGCGGAGGAAATGAGTGACGGGCACGATCTCGCCTAGCGCCTGGGCCCAGGCCGGCATGCCGCGGAACGGGAACATGAAGCCCGAGAGCAGGATCGAGGGCAGGATATAGAAGACGCTCATCTGCATGGCCTGCAGTTGGGTCTTGGCGACGGTCGACATCAGGAAGCCGAGGGCCAGCGAGCCGATGATGAACAGGCTGACGCCGAGCGACAGGCCCAGCCAGCCGCCGATCATCGGCACGTCGAACAGGAAACGCGCCAGCAGCAGGATGATCGCCGTCTGGATCAGGCCGACCACCACATAGGGCGCGAGCTTGCCGACCATCACCTCGATCGGTTCGACCGGGGTGGCGAGCAGGCTCTCCATCGTCCCGCGCTCGGCCTCGCGGGTGACCGACAGCGCGGTCATCATCACCAGGGTCATGGAGAGGATGACGCCCAGCAGGCCGGGCACGATGTTGTAGGAGGTGACGGCCTCTGGGTTGTAGCGCCGGTGGACCAGGACCTCGAACGGCGGCGTGGCGGCCGCCTTCGGCGCTAGCGCGCCTTTCATGTCGTGGGCCAGGGCCTGGGTAGGCAGGGCGGCCAGGGCCGCGACCGCCGCGCCGGTGGCCGAGGGATCGGTGGCGTCCACCTCGACCAGCATCTGGGCCTTGTCGCCGCGGGCCACCCGGCGGGTGAAGTCGCCGGGGATGGTGATGGCGAACTGAACCTCGCCGCGCCGCACCATGTCGTCCAGCTCGGCCGGGGTGCGGACCTGGGCGACCAGGTCGAAATAGGCGCTGTTCTTCAGGGCCGAGGTGATCGACCGGGCGAAGATGGTGTCTTCCTGCACCAGCAGGGCGGTGGGCAGGTGGCGCGGCTCGGAATTGATCGCATAGCCGAACAGCAGCAGCTGTACGACCGGCATGGCCAGCATCATGGCGTAGGTCAGTCGGTCGCGGGTGAGCTGCTTGAACTCCTTGATCATCACCGCCAGGACGCGGTTCGCCGAGAAGCCGTTCATTGGAAATTGTCCTGCGAGGTCTCCATCAGGCGGATGAAGACGTCCTCGAGGCTGGGCTCGATTTCCGTCCAGCGGTAGGGCGCGCGCCGATAGGGGGCGATGGCCGCCTCCAGCGCCGCGCGGTCGGTTCCGGACACGTGCAGCGATTGGCCGAACGGCGCGGCCATGTCGACGCCGGGCAGCTTGCCGATCTCGCCCGACAGCCGGTCGGCGCCTGGTCCTTCGCCGTTGAGGGTGATCAGCTTGGTGTCGGCGATGACCTGCTGCGCGGTCCCCCGCGCGATCAGCTGGCCGTAGCTGATGTACGCGATCTCGTGGCAGCGCTCGGCCTCGTCCATATAATGAGTGGAGACCAGCACGGTCAGGCCTTCGGCGGCCAGGGCGTGGATCTCGTCCCAGAAGGTGCGACGGGCCTTCGGATCGACCCCGGCGGTGGGTTCGTCCAGCAACAGCAGGCGCGGTTCGTGCAGGGTGGCGGTGGCCAGGGCCAGTCGCTGCTTCCAGCCGCCCGACAGCGATCCGGCCAGTTGCGCGCGGCGCTCGGTCAGGCCCAGGCGCTCCAGCGCCTGGTCGACCCGGTCCCTGCGCCGGTCCAGCCCGTGGACGCGGGCGGAGAACTGCAGGTTCTCCTCGACGGTCAGGTCCTCATAGAGCGAGAACTTCTGGGTCATGTAGCCGGCGCGCCGCTTGATGGCGCTCGCCTGCGTAATGATGTCGAGGCCCAGGCACCTGCCCGCGCCGCTGTCGGGGGTCAGCAGGCCGCAGAGCATCCGCAGGGTGGTGGTCTTGCCCGAGCCGTTGGGGCCCAGGAACCCGCAGATCTTGCCTTCCTCGACCTGTAGCGAGACGTCCTGCACGACATGCTTGTCGCCGAAGCTCTTGTTCAGCCCCCGGACATCGATGGCGAGGGTCACCGGACCGCTCCGATCGGCTGGACGTCCACCGGTTGGCCGGGGTTCAGCCGGACCGAGGGCTTGGCTTCCACCAGATAGACCAGCCGGTCGCGGACCTCGCGGCTGTAGATGACCGGCGGAGTGAACTCGGGCCGGGGGCTGATGTAGGTGATCTGCGCGCTCATTCCGGCCTGGCAGCCGTCGCAGCTGAACTTGACCGGCGCGCCCAGCCGGTAGCTGGAGATCGCCGGTTCAGGCACGAAGAAGCGCAGCTTGATCCTGTCGTCCGGCAGCAGGGCCAGGATCGGCTGGTTGGCGGGCGCCCATTCGCCTTTCTGGAAGAAGACGTCCTCGACGCGCGCGGGGCCGGGGGCGGTCGGCGCGATGTCGGCCAGCCGGGCGTCGGCGGCGGTCAGCGCGGCCCCGGCCTGCTGCACCCGGCTGTCGGCCGCGCGGATCTGATCCTCGCGAGACCCGAGCGCTGCGGCCTGGCGCTGGCGCTTGGCCGCCGCCACCTGGGCCTGGGCGGCGTCATAGGCGGCCTGGGCGTCGTCCAGCCGCGCCTTGGCGTAGATGCCCTTCTGCACTAGGGGGCGGATGCGGCGCAGGGTGGAGGCCGCATCCCGCGCCGTGGCCTCGGCGGCGGCGACATTGGCGTCGAAGACCGCCAGTTCGACCGGTCGCTGTCCCTTGCGGGCGTCGGCGGCTTGGGCCTGCGCGGTGTTGACCTCGGCGCCGGCCTGATCGCGCTGGGCCTTCAGTTGAGCCGGATCGACCACGAACAGCCGCTGGCCCGCGCTGACCTGATCACCACGCTGGACGAAGACCTGATCGACCCGGCCGGCGACCGGCGCGGCCAGATAGAGCGCCTCGCCCTCGATGTAGCCCGACAGGGTCGATGATCGCGAAAGGCGCGGCACGGCCCACAGCACGACGATCAGGATCAGGGCGAGCAGCAATAATCCGCCGACCAGCAGGCGTTGTGGCTTCATGACGCAGCTCCGCTTTTGGTGAGCATTCCGCGCAGCCAGAGCTCGACATGCTGCTCGGCCAGGGCGGGGATATCGATCGGCTCGGCGCCGACCGGCAGGAAGGTCTCGCGCCAGACGACGCCGACCAGCAGCGGCGAGATCAGCGAGATCGCATGCAGGCGCGGATCGCCCGGCCGCAGCTCGCCGCGCGCCTGGGCCGCGGCGATGGCCTGGGTCATGGCGGCGAGCGCCGGCCGCACCAGTTGGTCGTGCCAAGCCTGGGCCAATTCGGGGAAGTTGCGCGACTCGCCGATCACCATCTTCACGATGCCGCCGACCGGCGTGGTGGCGACGACGCCGGCGAGCACTTTCACCAGCCCCCGCAACAGATCAGGGAAGTCGGCGCTCGCATTGGCGAGGATGTTCTGGACGGCGCTGAGATTGGGCGCGACGCCCTGTTCGACGACCGCGCGGAAAATGTCTTCCTTGGTGGCGAAGTAGAGATAGATCGCGCCCTTCGAGACGCCCGCCCGCTTGGCGATGTCCTCCAGACGGGCGGCGGCGAAGCCCTTTTCGGCGAACACCTCCAGCGCCGCGGCCACGATCTCATCGGGGCGGTCGGCCTTGCGACGCTTGAATTTCGGCTGGCCGGCGGGAAGCATGGCGCGCTCTTAGATAACTGACTGGTCAGTTATTAGTGGTGTTAAAACGCACAACCTCACAATAGGTTTCAAGGGAAAATCGCTTGTGCCTTACGGCCAAGCTACGTCGTTTCCCTGCCGCAACCATGCCACCAAACGGCCGTTTTATCCGCCGAAGCCTGATTGCGAGTACGGCGGGGCCTCGGTTCAAGCGGGGTGCGCCGTGCATTCATTGTTGAATTTGACGACGGGAGAGGTCGCAAAATGATCGGTACGAAAACTCGGGGAATTTTGTTGAGCGCGCTGGCTCTGGGGGCGCTCGGCCTCGGGGGCTGCGCTACCAAGAAGTATGTGAACGAGCAGGTGGCCGTGGTCGACACAAGGGTCTCGACCAATGAGACCAAGCTGGGCGAGGTCGATCAGACCTCGCGCGACGCCCTGGAACGGGCGACCGCCGCCGGCAAGCTGGCCGAGGGCAAGTTCCTGTACTCGGTCGTGATGTCCGACGACGCCTTGAAGTTCCCCATCGGCAAGGCGACCCTGTCGCCCGAAGGCCAAGCCCGGCTTCAGTCCGTGGCCGAACGGCTGAAGGGTGAGAACAAGAACGTCTATGTGGAGATCCAAGGTCACACCGACGCGACGGGTTCGCCCGAGGGCAATGATCGTCTGGGCGCCGAGCGCGCCGAGTCGGTCCGTCGCTTCTTGAACGCCCAAGGCGTGGCGCTGAACCGTATGGCGACCATCTCGTATGGCGAGGCCGAACCGGTCGCCGCCAACAACACCCGCGACGGCCGGATGGCCAATCGCCGCGTGGTGCTGGTGGTCCTGTCCTAGGACACTGTAGAAATCGGAAGCCCCGCGGTTTCGCCGCGGGGTTTTTCGTACACGCTCAGCGAACTGCGTTTTTAGGTTAACGGGGCGTCGGGAGATTCGAGAACACGGGCGAAACGAATCATGACCGAATCAGCGACTCGGCGCGATTCAGTGTTTGTTCCCTACAATCTATTGTATCTCAACGACTTCGGACCACAAACGGGTTCGAGGGCCTTGAAGCGCAATTCAGCTCTTTCTGGCGCCCAGGCGGGTATGAATGTCGCCGCCGCCTTGACGCCGGACCGGGCTTTCGACTATATCGCCCGCTCTCTCGCGGGTCCTTCCCCGCGGCACATCCATTCTCGCGTAGGTCAGAAGCCATGTCGCGTCGTTGCGAACTCACCGGTGTCGGTCCCATGGTCGGCCACAACGTCAGCCATTCGAATATCAAGACGAAGCGTCGGTTCTTGCCGGCCCTCTCGCCAGCCACGCTCCAATCGGACGCGCTGGGTCAAACCTTCCGTCTGCGCATCACCAATGCGGCGCTGCGCACGCTCGACTTCCGCGGCGGCCTGGACGTGTTCCTGGTCGGCGCCCGCGACGAGCAGCTCTCGCCGCGCGCTCTGAAGATCAAGCGCCAACTGAAGGCCAAGCTCGCGACGCAAGCCGCAGCCGCCTAAGCGCAGCTACAGAACTTCGGAAAAGGCCGGTGGAAACACCGGCCTTTTTCTTTGGGCGAAACGCCTATTTCGACGGCTTCCAGTCGAAGGCCAGCAGCAGGGTCCGCTGCGAGCTTTGGAAGTTGTCGTCCGACAGCAGGTAGAATCGCACCGATCCGTCCTTGCGCGGGATGGCCGCCAGGGCCTCGTAATTGTCGACGGTCAGGGGCCGGGCCATGTCCAGGCGGGCGATTTCGCCGCCCGGGCCATGGATCTGCAGGCTGTTGCGGCTGCCGCGCACCGGATCCCAGGCGCGAAGCAGCCAGGCCATGCGCCCGCCCGGCAGCGGCCGCACCGCGACCACCCCGAATTCGGCAGGCTTGGCGATGGTTGGTCCCTGGACGCAGCCGCCCGACAGCCGGCAGGTCCAGGTCTCACCCGAATCCTCGCCGGCGGCGACATAGACGTCGGGGCCCAGGCTCGGTACGGCGCTCAGGGCCTCCATGCCGCCGTTGGCCGGGAACTGAGTTTCAGGCGAAGGGACCGCGCGCGGAAGGCCGCCGGCGGCGGAATAAAGCCAGACTCGGTGTCGCTGTTCGAAGCTGACCAGCCGGTCGCCATTGGCCAGCAGGGTCATGCCCTCGGCGTCGGCTTCCAGCTTGCCTTGCAGCGGCTTGCCATTGAGATCGCTCAGGACGCTCAAGGCCGCGTCGGTCAGGCCGGTCGGCCGACCCTTCGAATCGAAGCTAAGCCGCGCCGACAGCAGGTCGCCCTCGTCGCTGATCGCGCTCAATCGGCCGTCAGCCGAGATTTCCATGTCCGACAGGCCATGGAACCTGGCGGTATCGGGCGAGGTGAGGGCCAGGCCGCCGGCATAATGGAAGTCGCCGATGCGATTCTGGGCGGGATCCTGCGGATTGAGCGGCACGGCGACCGCCGCCACGACGATTCGATGGCCCGCGGCGACCGGCGCGGTCGGCAAGGGTGCGTGGACGGGGGCGCAGGCGGCGAGCGCCAGCAGGGCGAAGGCCGATCTCGCCCCCGCGAGCCTCACGCGACCGCTCTCCGGACTTCCTTGAAGGTCGATCTCCGCGCCGCGCCGCCCTGCGGCCCCTGGGTGCTGGGCGGCGGGGCCAACAGGTTGGCGTTCTTGCGGGTGACCCTGCGGACGTCCTCGTCGAACAGTTCGGCGAGCTGATCGACGATGACGCCGGCCAGTTGCTCCACGTCGACGATGGTCACCGCGCGGCGATAATAGCGGGTGACGTCGTGACCGATGCCGATGGCGATCAACTGGACGGGGCTCTTACCCTCGATCTCGGTGATCACGTCGCGCAGGTGGCGTTCCAGATAGTGGCCGGAGTTCACCGACAGGGTCGAATCATCGACCGGAGCGCCGTCGGAGATCACCATCAGGATGCGGCGGGCTTCGGGACGGCCGATCAGGCGCTGGTGCGCCCACATCAGGGCTTCGCCGTCGATGTTCTCCTTCAGAAGCCCCTCGCGCATCATCAGGCCGAGGTTGCGGCGGGCGCGACGCCACGGGGAATCGGCGGACTTGTAGATGATATGGCGCAGGTCGTTCAGGCGGCCGGGCTGGGCCGGCTTGCCGGCCTTCAGCCAATCCTCGCGCGATGAGCCGCCCTTCCAGGCCCGCGTGGTGAAGCCGAGAATCTCGGTTTTCACGCCGCAGCGCTCGAGGGTGCGGGCCAGGATGTCGGCGCAGACCGCGGCCACCATGATCGGCCGGCCGCGCATCGAGCCCGAATTGTCGATCAGGATGGTGACGACCGTGTCGCGGAACTCGGTGTCTTCCTCTTCCTTGAAGGCCAGCGAGGCGGTGGGGTCGGTGATCACCCGCGTCAGGCGCGCGACGTCGAGGATCCCTTCCTCCAGGTCGAAGGTCCAGGAGCGGTTCTGTTGGGCCATCAGCTTGCGCTGCAGCTTGTTGGCCAGGCGCGAGACCACGCTGGAAAGGCTGGCGAGCTGTTGGTCCAGATAGGCGCGAAGCCTCGTTAGCTCCTCGGCGTCGCAGAGTTCCTCGGCCGCCACCACCTCGTCGTGGGCGGTGGTGAAGACCCGGTAGGTCGCCTGCTTGGCGTCGCCCTTCATGTCCGGACGCGCGGGCTGTTCGCCCTCGCCCATCTCCGGCGGCTCGTCGGTGTCCTCGGCGTTTGGATCGTCCTCAGCCTGCATCATCTGGCTGTCGGCGTCCTCGCTTTCGCGATGGGTCGCGTCGTTCTCGTCCATCGAGGCCTGTTGCGGGGATTGGCCCTCGCCGTCGCCCTCGTCGCCGTCTTCCTGGCTTTCGGCCTCGCCGTCCTCGCTGTCGCCGTCCTCGTCGGACTGGTCCGGCGCGTCGGACAGGTCATCGCCCATCGAAAGGTCGCGCAGGATCGTGCGGGCGATCTTGGCGAACAGCTTCTGGTCGTGGGCGACGTCGGCAAGCTTGTCGAGATCGGCGCCGGCCTTGCTCTCGACCTCGGCGCGGAACAGGTCGACCAGGGGCCTGGCCATGGCCGGCGGCGGTTCGCCGGTCAGCCGTTCGCGCGCCATCAGCGCAACGATGTCGGCCATCGGCGGATTGGCCAGGGCTTCGAGTTGGTTCAGCGGCTTCTTGGCCCAGATCTGCTCGTGAACGACGCGCAGATTGTCCTTCACCCCGACCAGCGCATTGGCGCCGATCGCCTCGATACGGACCTGCTCCAGGGCGTCATAGACCGGACCGCCGAGCGCCGAGCCCGGGCGGCCCTTGGCGTGCGCGGCGTTGTCGTGGTGGGCCAGGCGCAGCGCCATCTGGTCGGCCAGCCCGCGAATGCGCGCGGCGTCCATCGGCGTCAGGTCGCGCGGCGGGTGCGGCAGCACCGCGCGGTTGCCGGACAGCTGGGGACCTTCGCCCGAATAGACGATCTCAAGGTCGGGCATTTCGGCCAGCGAGCGCGCCGCGTGGGCCAGGGCGCGCTTGAAGGGCTCGATGGGGCTTTCGGGGTTCTTGGCCATGGCCAATTCTCATAGCGCGGGTGGGCGAAGCGAGGGAAGGGTGACTTGGCGTCCACGGCGTAAGGAACGGCCTGTCGAACGCGGCGTTGCGGCTTTCCTGGCCGGCAGGAAGATCCAGATCGACCAAATCACCTATGGCGCGGAAGCGGTTCTCTCGACGGTTATCGCCTCGTCGGCGTCCAGCGCCGCCTCGATGGCGGCGAGCAGCTTGGCGCTCTCGATCGGCTTGGGGATGAAGCCGCTCATGCCGGCGGCGAGATACTCAGTCACCTGATGGCTCATCACATTGGCCGACAGGGCCAGGATCGGGGTCGCCGCCAGCCCGCGTTCGGCCTCCAGTCGGCGGATCGCGGCGGTGGCCTCGACGCCGTTCATCACCGGCATCTGCACGTCCATCAGCACGACCTCGAAGTTTCCCGCCGCAAAGGCGTCGACCGCCTCGCGCCCGTTGCCGACCAGGGTGAGATCGACGCCGAAGGGCTCCAGCAGGGCCGACAGAATCAGCTGGTTGGTGGGGTTGTCCTCGGCGGCCAGGATGCGCGGGGCCGCCTGGGAGCCGGACGCGCGCGCGGCGGCGGCGGTCGCGACGCGGCTGGCGGGGCGGGCCGGCGCGCGCCATTCCAGCGGCAGGTCGAAGGCGAAGGTCGAGCCCTCCGACATGATGCTGGCCACGGTCATCGTCCCGCCCATCAGGGCCACCAGCTCATGGCTGATCGCCAGGCCAAGGCCGGTGCCGCCGAATTTCCGCGTCGTCGAGGCGTCGACCTGGTTGAACTTCTGGAAGAGCTCTCCCTGCCGGTCGGGCGGGATGCCGATGCCGGTGTCGCGAACGGTCAGGTGCACGCCGGCCTCGGTGCGGCGCACGATGACCGCGACCTCGCCCTGGTGGGTGAACTTCACGGCGTTGGAGGCGAGGTTGGAGACCACCTGGCGCAGACGCGCGCCATCGCCCCACCAGATGCCTAGCGCCTCGTCGTCGATCCCGATCCGGAACGCGACATCCTTCTGGTCGGCGATGCCGGCGAAGGCGTTGCAGGCGGTATGGATCGCGGTCGCGAGATCGAACTCGTGATTGTCGATCTCCAGCTTGCCGGCCTCGATCTTGGAGATGTCGAGAATGTCGTTGAGCACGGTCAGCAGGGCCTGGCCGGAGTCGCGCACGACCTCCAGACGCTCGCACTGGGCCGGGCTCAGGTCCTCGCGCGCCATCACCTGGGTCATGCCCAGGATGCCGTTCAGCGGGGTGCGGATCTCGTGGCTCATATTGGCCAGGAACTGCGACTTGGCGACATTGGCGGCGGCCGCCTCGTCCCGGGTGCGGACCAGTTCGTCCATGGCCTGTTGCAGGCTGGCGTCGTTGGCCGCCAGCTCGCGGAAGATCATCCGGATCCGCGTGGCCATGGCCAGTCCGGCCAGCACCAGGAGCGTCACCGCCATGGCGAACAGCGGGACAGCGTTGCGCATGACGTCGACGCCGGGCTTCTTCGGCGTCCATCCCAGCTGGCCGATGGTCTCGTTGTTGACGCCGACCATGGGCAGGGCGGCGAGTTCCCGGGTCGTGGTCGAGGCCACGTGGCTGGCGGTGACGCGCATGTCGTTATTGAGGTCGGCGAGGAACTCGGCGTCGATCTTGCGTGCGGTGATCACCAGATAGTTCGGTCCCGGCCGCGGCGCGACCGAGCGGGTCTCGGGGATGACGTTCGAGATCGCGACCAGATAGAACCCGTCTCCGGAGCACACCACGCCGCTGTTGGCGATCAGGGCGCCGATGCCGTTGCGGAGCAGGACGTCGTCCTGGCGCAGGGTTTCCTCCTGCCGGACCGAGCTCACCAGCAGCGCGGCGTCTCTCAGGAAGGCGGTGGTTTCGGCCGGCGCGATACGCCCGTCGCCGCGCCAGGCGTAGACCGGGCGATCGTCGCTATCGAGCACAAGGCTCAACTCGTGACCCATATAGGCGGCGAAATAACCGCCGATGTAGAGGTCGGCCCACTGGTTATCGAAAGCCGGCGACAGCTTGGTGTAGGCCTCGTCCCAGATCGAGGCCGAGACGATGTGGCGGATCATCTCCCGCTCCGAACCACGGAGATAGTTCGAGATCAGGGCGCGTTCTTCTGTGACCTGCAGCCTGTCCACCGAGCGGGCGGTGTAGAACAGCAGGCCGAAGCTGCCGACCACGACAATGACGACGATCAGCGCCGCCAGCGCCACGATGCGGCGAACCGCGCCGCGGTTGTGAGGTAATTTCGAACTCATCGCATCACGCCCGACATGGATGTCGGTTGTGCGATAACGCAGCTATCAAACCGTGAAGACGGGCTGCGACATTTGCGTCGGGATCGCCCAGTCGGACGATCCCGCACGAAAATTCAGGCCACGCGGACCCGGGCGGTGCTTTCCGGCAGGTCCTGGCCGAAGGCGCGCTGGAAGAACTCGGCGACGGTGCCGCGCTCCAGCTCGTCGCACTTGTTCAGGAAGGTCATGCGGAAGGCGAGCGCGATGTCGCCGCCGAAGATCTCGGCGTTCTGGGCCCAGGTGATCACGGTCCGCGGGCTCATGACGGTGGAGATGTCGCCGTTCATGAAGGCGTTGCGGGTCATGTCGGCCACGCGGACCATGGCCGCGATGGTGCGCTTGCCCTCGACCGTGTCGTAATGCGGCGACTTGGCCAGAACGATGTCGGCTTCCACGTCGTGGGCCAGATAGTTCAGCGTGGTCACGATGGACCAGCGGTCCATCTGGCCTTGGTTGATCTGCTGGGTGCCGTGATAGAGGCCCGTCGTGTCGCCCAGACCGATGGTGTTGGTCGTGGAGAACAGGCGGAAGAACGGGTTCGGCCGGATCACGCGGTTCTGGTCGAGCAGGGTCAGCTTGCCCTGGGCCTCCAGGATGCGCTGGATCACGAACATCACGTCCGGACGGCCGGCGTCGTATTCGTCGAACACCAGGGCCACGGGACGTTGGATCGTCCAGGGCAGGATGCCTTCACGGAACTCGGTGACCTGCTTGCCGTCCTTCAGGACGATGGCGTCCTTGCCGACCAGATCGATCCGGCTGACATGGCTGTCGAGGTTCACGCGGATCAGCGGCCAGTTCAGGCGCGCGGCGACCTGCTCGATGTGGGTCGACTTGCCCGTGCCGTGATAGCCCTGGACCATCACGCGGCGGTCGAAGGCGAAGCCTGCGCAGATCGCCCGGGTGGTTTCCGGGTCGAACTTATAGGCGAGATCGATGTCCGGCACGTGGGCGTCGCGCTCGCTGAAAGCGGGCACGGTCATGTCCACATCGACTCCGAACGTGTCGCGAACCGACACCTTCTTGTCCGGAACCAGAGCGATCAGCTTGTCGTCTTGGGTATTGGCGAAAGAAGTCATGGCGGGCTTCGATTACAGGGTTACGGACGCAATGCAAACGCCAGTTTGCATGCTCGGCGGGCCTGTTGCGAGGGCGCCGCGACGTCAGGCGGATTCCGCGCCGCGCCGCAACTCCCGAGGGCCGGCGCCCCACCACGCCTTCACGGCGCGCGAGAAGGCGCTTTCCTCAGAATATCCAAGGCGTAACGCCAGTTCCGCCAGCGACAGGCGAGATTCGGTGAGCAGGATCATCGCCTCCCGCATCCGCGTCTCGTCGCGAAGCAGCGAGAAACTGACGCCGGCCTCGTTCAGCCGGCGCTGCAGGCTGCGGACCGACAGGCCCAGTTCGGCGGCGGCGGCCGGCGCGGACGCTGTGCGGAACCCGGTCCTGTGAATCACGGCCTGGACCTGGGCGCAGAGGGTCTCGCTGCGGTTCTGATCGTGCAGCAGGCTTTCGGCGTAGGCGGCGTTCAGCTCCAGCAGCCGGGGGTCGGCGCCAGGGACCGGGCGGGACAGGTCGCCCGCCGCGAAGATCACGCCGGCCCGGGCCTCGAACGTGACCGGCAGGCCGAGGAAGGCCTCGTAGCGCTCGCGCGGCGCCGGAGCGCCGTTCATCAGGATCATCCGCTGGGGGCGCACGCCGGTCGCGCCGAACACCGCGCGCCGGGCGGCCAGGGTTCCGAGCACCGATTCGACCTGCAGCCGGTGGATCTCGACGGGGGCGGGCGTCGGCACATAGGTCAGGCGCAGGGTGTCGCCCTCGCGGACGGCTCGATAGCCGCCGCTGTTGCTGACCAGTTGCTGGTAGCGCAGCAGCATCTCGATGCTGGCGCCCACGGTGGCGCTGTGGGCGACCAGGATGGTGATGACGTTGCTGGCCTGGAACGGCAGGCCGGCGCCGATCTTGAGCCCCAGCAGCGGATCGGGGTTCAGCGTCGCCGCGCGTCGCCACAGCCGCCGCACCGAGGCGACGTCGACCCGGGAATCGCGGGCCGCCGAACCGGCTTCGAAGCCGCGTAGCCCGTGGGTCAAGGCGCGCCGGTCCACGCCCTCGCGGACCAGGCCGTCGAGGGCGGCGTTCACCCAGCCGGCCATGATCGTCGAGGCGCCACGCATCGCGCGACTAGAGACCAGACGTCAGCGAGAGCCAAGTCCCGTGGCGCGCAAAGTCATGTCTTCGGCGCGCGAGATCAACCCGGCGGGGCTAGGCTGCGGCCAGAGAATGGGTGGGCGATCAAGCCGGCTCGACCCAGGAGGAAGCACCATGACCCAGGCCCTCGCCGCCGCGCCCGACATTGTCGTCACGCCCCAGCCCACCGGGTTCGGCGCGGAAATCGTCGGGCTCGACCTTTCCAAGCCCTTGAGCCCGCAGGTCCTGGCGCAGGTGAAGGCCGCCTGGGCGTCGCACTCGGTTGTGGCGTTCCCCGATCAGCCGCTGTCGCTGGAGGCGCTGGAGGCCTTCACCCAGGCGATCGGTCCGTTCGGGGTCGATCCGTTCATCGCTCCGATGGCCGGCCACCCCAACGTGCTGGAGCTGCGCCGCGAGCCCGATGAGAAGGCGACCAATTTTGGGGCTGGCTGGCATTCCGACTGGAGTTTCCAGAAGACCCCGCCCGCCGCGACCCTGCTGCGTTCCCAGGTCGTGCCCCCGGTCGGCGGCGACACCCTCTTCGCCGATTGCTCGCGCGCCTATGACGCGCTGTCGGATGCGATGAAGGCGATGCTGGCCCCGCTGCGCGCGGTGCATTCGGCGACCCGCGCCTACGGAACCCAGGGCGTCTTCGCCAAGGAGACCGAGAAGCGGACCATGGAGATCATCGTCTCGTCGGAGGCCGACAAGACGCTCAGCCATCCGCTTGTCCGCACCCATCCGGTGACCGGCCGCAAGGCGCTGTTCGTCAGTCCGACCTACACGGTGGGGATCGAGGGCATGACCCTGAAGGAGGCGCACGCCATCCTCGGCTTCCTGTTCGCCCACATGACCCAGGACGAGTTCATCTATCGCCACAACTGGCGCAAGGACATGCTGCTGATGTGGGACAACCGCTGCACCGTCCACCTGGCGGAGGGCGGCTATGACGGCCACCTGCGGGTCATGCATCGCACGACCGTCGCAGGCGATGCGCCGGTCTAGGCGGCGTTCCCCGCCAGTCGGGCCGCCAGGGTCCGAGTCCGGCGGGCGGCGGTCCAGATCGTGCCAAGCACGATGATCGCCAGGCCCACGACCAGGGCCTGGCCCCGCCAGCCCCAGAGCGGTTCGAAGGCCGCCACCGCGCAGGTGGCGGTCAGCGCCGCCATCCGGTGCGGCTTGGCCATCGGACCGGAAAAGTCGGCGGGGAAGCCAAGTCCTCGCCCGAGTTCGCGGATGTAGGCGGTCAGCACCGCCAGCACCGCGGCGGCCCAGCCGAGCGGCACGCCCAGCGCCAAGCCCGAGGCGCTTGCGCAGTATCCGGCGCCGACCAGGAACAGGGCGTCGGCGATGCGGTCGGGCAGCTCGTTCCAGATCGGACCGGAAGGCCCACCCTTGCCGTGCTCGACTGCGACCATGCCGTCCAGCAGGTTGCAGACCAGCCGCAGCTGGATGCAGACGCCGGCCCCGATCAGCAGCCCGCCACGGGCCATGCCAGAGGCGCTTCCGGCCATCACGAACAATGCGCAGCCGAGGACGGCGAACCCTACGCTGCCCGCTGAGATGGCGTCCGGGCTCAAGCCGGCGCGGGCGAGGGCGGAGGCCAGGCCCTGCGCCCAGGAGGCGCCGCGGGTCTTCAGCGGGCGACGGTTCTCAGGTGCGGGTTCGCTCATCGGACGGCCTTGGCTTGGCCGCGCGCGAGCGTGGCGGAATAGATGAAGGCGTAGAGGGTCGAGACCGACCACGGTACGGCGATGGTGCGCAAAATTTCCGGCGTCCCGATCAGCTTGTGGACGCTCACCAGCAGGAGCAGCACGGCCCCGGCGGTGATCGCCGGCGGCAGGACATAGTTGAGCAAGGCTGGAAACCGGCCGTTCATCGCCTCCAGCGCCCGCTTGAGCACCAAGGTGATCAGGCCCGAGAGCACGCCCTGCGATAGCGCCGGCAGCCAGGCGGCGGCCAGGCCGTGGCCGCTGTTGGCGAACAGGGCCCAACCGCCCATGGCCAGGAACGCGAAGCCGATGTGAGCGACGCTCGATCCGGCGAAATTGCGAAAGCTCGAGCCCAAATGCCTGCGCCGTCCCTCTTGCTAAGGGTGGGACCCTTGCTGTCATACACGCTACGGTCAAGGCGCGCGGAGAAGGGGAGTTCGGCTTTCCCTGCTCGCGCCGGTCGAGCGGGAACATGTCGGCATGGATACGATTACAGCCTTTTTCGCAGGACAATCGCTAGCCCTGCTGTGGGGGCTGGGCGGCGTGCTGGCGTTCCTGACCCTGGCGGTCGCCGTCACCGCCCTGCTGCCGATGATCAAGCCGGCGGGAGACTTCACCAACCTGCGCCAGAGGATCTCGTCCTGGTGGGTGATGATCGCCCTGTTGGCCGGGGCGTTGCTGATGGGCTGGCAGGCGGTCACGGCCCTGTTCGTGGTGATCTCGTTCATCGCCCTGCGGGAGTTCCTGTCGCTGGCCCCGGTGCGCCGAGAGGATCGCCTGATCGTGCTGGCCGCCTTCGTGGCCATGTTGATCAACTACCTCTTCATCGTCATCGACGACTACGGCCTCTACCGGGTGTTCATCCCGACCTACGTGTTCCTGATCATCCCGTTCCTGATGGCCTGCATCGGCCAGACGCGGGCCTTCCTGGCGACCACGGCGACCTTCCATTGGGCCATCGTCACCTGCGTCTACAACCTCGGATATATCGCCTTTCTGATGCGGACCCCCGCCAGCGAGGCGTTGCCGGCCGGGGCCGCTGGCCTGGTGTTCTTCCTGCTGGTCGCGACCGAGGCCAATGACGTGGCGCAGTACGTCTGGGGCAAGCTGTTCGGGCGCCGCAAGATCGTGCCCAAGGTCAGCCCCAACAAGACTTGGGAAGGCTTCCTGGGCGGCTGGCTCACCACAGGCCTGCTGATCTGGTTCGTGGGGCCGGTGTTCACCCCGCTGAGCGGGATCGGGCTGGCGGTCCTGGCGATCTTCCTCCCCGTGGCGGGCTTCGCCGGTGACGTGACCATGAGCGCCATCAAGCGCGACATCGGGGTCAAGGACACCAGCGCGCTCATTCCGGGCCATGGCGGGTTGCTGGACCGCGCCGACAGCTTGACCTTCACCGCGCCGCTCTATTTCCACATCCTGGCCTACTTCGCCCTGGGGCGCTTCTGATGCTCTGGTTCCGCCGCCTTGTCCTGGTTCTGATCGCTCGGCCGATCGCCCGCATCTTCACTGGCGCCGATATCGTCGGGCGCGAGCGGTTGCCGCTGAAGGGGCCGGCGATCCTGGTCGCCAACCATGCGAGTCATGTCGACACCATCCTGATGCTGACCCTCTATCCGTCCCGCGGGCTGGACCGGGTGCGGCCGGCGGCGGCGGCGGACTATTTTCTGCGCGGCGGGCTGATCAGCTGGTTTTCCAACACCATCATCGGGATCGTGCCGGTGGCCCGCGACAAGGCCGGGACCGGCGTCGATGTGCTGGCCCCGGTCCGTGAGGCGCTGAAGGCCGGCGATATCGTGCTGATCTTCCCGGAGGGCACGCGCGGCGACGGCGAGGCGATGTCAGACCTGAAGAGCGGCGTCGCCCGGCTGGCCGCCGACGTCCCGGAGGCGCCGGTCATTCCGATCTGGCTGCAGGGGGCGGGCCGGGTGCTGCCCAAGGGCGGTTTCGTCCCAGTGCCGATGAACTGCACGGTGCTGGTGGGCGAGCCGCTGCACTGGCAGGGCGACCGGGCGGCGTTCATGACCGAGCTGCGGGACCGGCTGGAGGATCTTCACGCCAAGGCTCCGCCGCAGCGCTGGGCCTAGCGACGCTTACGGCGAAGCGGCCCTTAGGCCATCTTCGCCTTCTTCAACGACTGGTAGGCCTTGATCACCCGCTGCAGCTTGTGCTCGGCCGAACGGTCGCCGCCGTTGGAGTCCGGGTGGCAGCGTTTCACCAGCTCGATATAGCGGGCGCGGATCGCGGGGCCGTCGGCGTCATCGTCCAGATCCAGGTCGGCCAGGGCGTTGCGTTCGATCTTGCCGATGCGGCGCGTGTTGGCCGCCTCCGGGCTCGCCTTGGGGCGCTGGCCGCCGCCGAACAGGCTGAACGGGTCGCTATAGCCCTGGCCCTTGCCGAAGCCGTGCGCGGCGGCTGCCGCCTCGCGGGAAAACTTGCTGGCCTTGAACTGCCAGGTCGGCCGGTCGCCGGACGCGCTCTGGGCCTGGCGCTGGCGGACCTCGCCTTCGCTCATGCCGGCGAAGAAGTTCCACTGCTTGTTATATTCCGCCGCGTGCGGCTGGCAGAACCAGTAGTGCTCGTTCAGCATGTCTCGGGATTTCGGCGCACGCGCCGTCGCCGCCACCCGGCATCCCGGATGATCGCAGGCCCGTTCTCCGGGCTTGAGCGCATAGACGTCGTCGGTTCGCGTCGCTTCCTCCGAGGAGGGGGGACGCACCCGGATATCGACGAACTTAGGCTTGTATTGAAACGCACCGGCCATGGCCTGATTATGAGGGTCCTGAGTTCGCTTTTCTAGAATTGAACATGAAGCCGATGGGCGCCATATTTGAGACCATCCACGACAAGCTCACTGCGGCGTTCTCGCCGACCCGCCTGGAGGTCCAGGACGACTCTGATCGGCATGCCGGTCATGCGGGCGCGACGCCGGGGGGAGAGAGCCATTTCAACGTGACTATTGAGGCCGAGGCCTTCGCCGGAACATCCAAGGTGATGCGCCAACGCATGGTCTACAAGGCGCTTGCGACCGAACTCGCCGGACCCGTCCACGCGCTGTCGGTCAAGGCGCTGGCCCCCGGCGAGGGCGCTTAAGAAAATTATGATCCGGCGGATCGGATGACAGACGCATCCGTTCCGCCCAATATCGAACGACAAGTGTGTGAGCGCTCACGCCTGGGGAGGCGAGATTTGAAGACGACGATCACGGTCAATGGACAGGCGCGGACGCTCGACGTCGATTCGCGCACAACCTTGTTGGACGCCCTGCGCGAGCATCTCGGGCTGATCGGCTCGAAGAAGGGATGCGATCACGGCCAGTGCGGCGCCTGCACGGTGCTGGTGAACGGCGCGCGGATCAATTCCTGCCTCTCCCTGCTGGTCATGCATGACGGCGACCAGGTGACGACCATCGAGGGGCTGGGCACGGCCGAGAACCTGCATCCGGTTCAGCAGGCGTTCCTGGAAAACGACGCCTTCCAATGCGGCTACTGCACGCCCGGTCAAATTTGCTCGGCCGTCGGCATGTTGCAGGAGGCGGCCGACGGTTGGCCGAGCCAGGTGATGGAGGACGTCGCCGCCCTGGTCGACCTGACCGAGGCCGAGATTCGCGAGCGGATGAGCGGCAACATCTGCCGCTGCTCGGCATATCCCCAGATCGTGGCCGCGATCCGCAGCGTGGCGGGAGACGCCGCATGAGGCCCTTCACCTATGAGCGCGCCGCCGACGCCCTGTCGGCGGTCAAGGCGGTGGCCGAGAACCCCGGGGCCAAGTTCCTGGCCGGCGGCACCAACCTGCTGGATCTGATGAAGCTCGACATCGAACGGCCCACCCACCTGGTCGATGTCGGCCGGCTGCCTTTCGCCGGGGTCGAGGAGGTCAATGGCGGCCTGCGGGTCGGCGGGGCCATGGTCAACAGCAAGCTGGCGGCTCATCCGCGGGTGCGTGAGCTATATCCGGTGCTGGTGCGGGCGCTGGTCTCCGGCGCCTCGGGCCAGCTTCGCAACAAGGCGACGACGGCGGGAAACCTGCTGCAGCGGACCCGCTGCGCTTATTTCTACGACACCACCAAGCCCTGCAATAAACGCCAGCCTGGCTCGGGCTGCAGCGCCCTGGAGGGCGTGCACGGTTCGCATGACGCCATCTTCGGCGCCAGCAAGGCCTGCATCGCCAGCCACCCCTCGGACATGGCCGTGGCCCTGACGGTGCTCGGCGCCAGCGTCGAGACCCTGACGCCAAGCGGCGCTTCGCGAACCCTGGCGGTCCAGGATCTGCACCGCCTGCCCGGCGACACCCCCCAGGTTGAGACCGATCTGGCGCCCGGGGAGCTGATCACCGCCGTCCTGCTGCCGCCGCCGCCGGAGGGCGGGCAGGTCTATCGCAAGGTTCGCGGCCGAGCCTCCTACGCCCACGGCATCGCCAGCGTGGCGGTGGCGGGCGGCCGGGTCGCGCTGGGCGCCGTGGCGCACAAGCCCTGGCGCGCGGCCCATATCGAAGACGCGCTGGCGGCCGGCGCATCGGCCGTCGAGGCGGCCGAGGCTGAGCTTTCCAAGGCCGACCGCAGCGACCGTAACGCCCTGAAGATCGCCCTGGTCGGCCGCCTGGCCGCCGCGGCCATCGAAGAGTCAAAGACCCGGAGGACCGCATGAGCTCCGTCAAGGATTGGGCCGCGCCCAACCCCATCACCGAAAATCGCGGCGGGCTGATCGGCAAGGGCGTCGATCGTTATGAGGGCCGGCTTAAGGTCACCGGCTCGGCGCCCTACGCCTATGAAGTCGACGCGCCCTCGCGGCCGGCCATCGGCTACATGGCCACCGCCGCCATCGCCAAGGGCAGGATCGCCCGCATCGACACCAAGGCCGCCGAGGCTTCGCCCGGCGTGCTGCTGGTCTGGAGTCACCTGAACGCGCCGGCCCAGGCGCCGCGCGGGACGCGGGCCAATCCGCGTAGCCAGCGGCCGTCCAATCCGGTGCTGGCCAGCGACCGGATCGAGAACTTCGGCCAGACCGTGGCCTTCGTGGTCGCTGACACCTTCGAAAACGCGCGGGCCGCCGCGAACCTGGTCGAGATCGAGTACGCCGCCGAACCGGGCGTGGTCGATTTCGTCGCCAGCCTGGACCAGGCCGATCAGCCGCCCGGCGAGGAGGACGTCCATATCGGCGACTTCCCGGCCGCCTACGCTGCGGCGCCGGTGAGCGTCGACGAAACTTATGAAAGCCCGATCCAGAACCACGTCCAGATGGAGCCCTGCGCCACCACCGCCTGGTGGGATGGCGACAAGGTCACGGTTCACACCTCGATCCAGATGGTGAAGGGCGGCCAGCACGCCCTGGCCGAGACCCTGGCGATCCCGTCGGCCGATGTGCACCTGCTGACCCGCTACATCGGCGGCGGCTTCGGCGGGAAGGGCCAGGCCTATGACGACCTGATCCTGGCGGCGCTCGGCGCGCGGGCGCTGGGGCGGCCGGTGAAGCTCGCCTACACCCGTCAGCAGATGTTCCACGGCACCATCCACCGCCCGGCGGTGAGCATGCGGGTGCGGCTGGGCGCACAGCCCGACGGGCGGCTGACGGCCTTCGCAGTCGAGGCCACGACCCATTGCGCCCGCAACGCCATCTTCACCGAGCACGCGGCCAATTTCTCGCGCAACCTCTACGCCGCCCCTAACCGTCTGACTGGCCACCGGCTGGTGAAGATGGATCTGCCGGGGGCAGGGCCCATGCGGGCGCCGGGCGAGGCGCCGGGCATGCTCAGCCTGGAGTGCGCGATGGACGAACTGGCCGAGAAGCTGGGCCTCGATCCCATTGAGCTGCGCATCCGCAACGAGCCGGAGGTCGACCCTGAGACCGGCAAGCCGTTCTCGGTCCGCCAACTGGTCCGGTGCATGCGCGAGGGCGCGGCGCACTTTGGCTGGGAGCGGCGCAAGGCGCAGCCGCGCCAGGTTCGCGACGGTCGCTGGCTGGTCGGGATGGGAATGGCCGCGGCGATCCGCGGCAACTTCCTGCTGCCGGCCAAGGCGGGCGTGCGCATCGACGCCGACGGGATCATCACCCTGCGCCAGGGCATGACCGACATCGGCACCGGCACCTATACGATCCTGGCCCAGATCGCCGCCGAGACCATGGGCGTGCCGATGGAGCAGGTGAAGGTCGAGATGGGGGATTCCGATTTCCCGCCGGCCCCCGGCTCAGGCGGGCAGTTCGGCGCGGCGACGGCCGGGTCGGCCGCCTATGACGCCGGCATGAACCTGCGCAAGGCGCTGACCGAGCTTGCGGTCGGCGACCCGAATTCGCCGCTCTATGGCGGGCCGGCTGAGTACGTGACCTTCGAGAACGGCAACATCGCCATCGAGAACCGCAGCGAGACCCTGGCGGCCCTGGTCGCCCGCGCCGCGCCGGAGGGGGTCTATGTGGAGGGCTCGATCTCGCCCGCCGCCGACGCTCGCGACTATTCCCAGCATACGTACGGCGCTCACTTCGCCGAGGTCGGGGTCGACGTCGTCACCGGTGAAGTCCGCATGCGGAAGATGTTCGGCGTCTTCGCCGCCGGCCGCATCCTCAACGCCAAGACAGCCAAGAGCCAAATCACCGGCGGAATGATCTGGGGCGTCGGCACGGCCCTGACCGAGAGCAATGTCGTGGACCCGCGCTACGGCTCGTTCATCAACCAGGACATGGCGGGCTACCTGGTGCCGGCCCATGCCGACATCGTCGATCTGGACGCCGTCTTCCTTGACGAGGCCGACGACAAGGCCAACCCCATGGGCATCAAGGGCGTCGGTGAACTGGGGATCTGCGGGGCGGGCGCGGCGGTGGCCAACGCGATCTACAACGCCACCGGGGTGCGCCTGCGGGACTATCCGATGACGCCGGAGAAGGTGCTGGCGGGGATGCTGGCGGTCGGGCTCTAGCCGACCTTCAGCCGCAGTTCGCCGAGGATGCGGGCGAGGTCGCCTTCGCGGAACGGCTTCTGTAGGACCGGGGAGCCTTTGTCGGCTTCCCGGAGGCCGGCGTCGCCGTAGCCGGTGGCGAAGGCGAACGGCGCGCCCTTGGCCCGCAGCAGGTCGGCCAGGGGAAAGATCGGCTGGCCGCCGAGGTTCACATCCAGGACCGCGCAGTCGAGTTCAACGGTGTTGGCGAGCTCGATCGCCTCGTCCAGCCGCGAGGCCGGCCCGATAACCTTGCAGCCCAGATCCTCCAACATGTCCTCGATCAGCATCGAGACCATCATCTCGTCCTCGACGACAAGGACACGGAGACCGGCGAGATCAGGTAGTCCCGTCATTCTGAAGACTCCAAGTCCTGCAAGGGCAGCTCCATACGACAGGACACGCCCGATGGATCATAGTCCAGTTGGACGCGTCCAGCGAGTTCGCCGGCGAGGCCCCGTTCGAGCAACCGGCTGCCGAAACCGCGACGCACCGGCTTCGAAACGCTTGGGCCGCCGGACTCCACCCATTCGATCACCAGGTGTCGATCAGCTTCCTGGCCTTCCAGCCGCGAACTCAGGGCGACATGGCCCGACGGCGTCGAGAGCGCGCCGTATTTCAGCGCGTTGGTGGCCAGCTCGTGGATCGCCATGCCGAGCGCCACCGCCGCCTTCGGATTGAGCCGCAGGTTCCGGTCGCCCTCCAGGGTGAAGCGCGGGCCGCCGCCCTGACGGCCGCCGCCGTGCGGGCGCAGCTCGGCGGCAAAGATGTCGTGCAGGCTGGCGCCCTGCCAGTTTTCGGCGGTCAGCAGGTTGTGGGTCTGGGACAGCGCCATGAGGCGGGCCTCGAAGGCGTCGCGGAAGCCTTCGACATTGTCGGCGTTGATCAGGCTCTGGCGCGCGATCGATTGTACCGATGCAAGCGTATTTTTCACCCGGTGGTTGAGTTCGTTGAGCAACATCCGCTGGCGTTCGGCCGCCAGCCGCCGCTCCTCCACCTCCTGGCGGGCCGCCTGATGGAGCCGGACATTCTCGATCGCCACGGCCGCCTGAGCCCCGACGCCGGCCATCAGGTGCTCGAGCCGCTCGCTGAAGCGGCCAGGCTCCGGATGCCCGAACAGCAGCGCGCCGAGGACCTTGCCGGATCGCGAAACCACCGGCACGCCGAGATAGCTGCGCACCGGAAGATGGCCGTGCGGCATGCCGTGATAGGGCGCGCTATGGCCGTATCGCGGGTCCCGGGTGATATCGTCGGACCGCAAAATCCCTTCGCCGTTGAAGGTTGGCGCGAAGATCGCCGTCTTGCGGACCATGGGGAAGTGGTCGAAGGCCGAGCGCGGCGCGCCTGAGAGGGTGTAGAGGGACAGCGCCTCGTCTTCCCCGATCTGGTCGGTATAGAAAAACGCTCCGAAGGCGGCGCCGGTCAGTTCGACCCCGCCGTCGACCACGGTCTGCACCACCTGCTCCAAGGCCCCGCCGGCGCCGATGGCCGCGGCGATCCGGTTCAAGGCGTCGGCCCGCACGGTTTCCTCAGCGAGCGCGGCGCGCGCGTCTGCGAGGCGGGCCTCAAGCATCTTGAGGTCGACAGTCGAGGTGTCGGAAACGGTCACCTGTATGGGCGCTCCCTGGGAAGAGTTCACAACCGAAAGTCGTTTTTGCATCTAGGTCAAGACCTTAGAAACCAAAACTAGGTCTCGGCGGCTTCCTGACGTGGCGAAACGCGCAGGGCGGTGATCTGATTTCGCTCGCGTTTGACCACCTGAAATCTGTGGCCGTGGAAGGTCCAGGTCTGCCCGACCTTGGGGATAGTCTGGGCCTCGTGGATCACCAGGCCGGCCACCGTGACGGCGTCATCGTCGGGCAGATCCCAGTCGAGCGCCCGGTTCAGATCGCGGATGGCGACCCAGCCGTCAACCATCACCGAACCGTCCGCCTGCCGACGAACGCCTTCCAGGGCCCTGTCGTGCTCGTCTTCGATTTCGCCGACGATCTCCTCGAGGATGTCCTCCAGGGTGATCAGGCCCTGCAACGCGCCATACTCGTCCACGACCAGGGCGAAGTGGATCTGGCGCTTCAGGAAGGCGCCCAGCTGGTCCTTCAGACTGGTTGTCTCGGGGATGAACCACGGCTCGCGGGCGATGCCGGGGATGTCGAGCTTGTCCAGTGAGCCGCCCGACGCGGCCATGGCCGCCAGCAGGTCCTTGGCGTGGAGGATGCCGACGACGTTCTCGGGCTCGTCACGATAGAGCGGCACGCGGCTGTGGCCGGTCTCCAGCATCTCGGCGACCAGTTCGCGGGCCGATTGGCCAGCGTCGAGCATTGAGATCGACCGGCGGTGGACCATCACCTGGGTGACGTCCATCTCGGCCAGGTCCAGCACCCCGCCCAGCATGTGACGGTCGCGGCTTTCCACCAGGCCTTCGGAGTGGTGGTACTCCACCGCGCCGCGAATTTCCTCGTGCGCGGCCAGCACGTCGGTCTCCATCGACAGCTTGATGCCGAACGGGCGCAGGGTCTGGCGCACCACCCACTGGGCGCCGTTGGCCAGGGGGCCGAAGATCCGCACCACCCAATAGGTCGGGATCGACAGGGCGCGGGCCACGTCGTCGGCGCGGGCGATGGCCAGGGTCTTGGGCAGGATCTCGCTGAAGATGACGATCAGCACGGTCATCACCGCGGTCGCCAGCAGCGCGCCGACCGGGCCGGGGAAGACGGCCGACAGCGCCGCGGTGGTCAGGGCCGAGGCGCCGATGTTGATGACGTTGTTCGACAGCAGGATGGCGCCGATCATCTTCTCCTGATCGGCCATCATCTTGTTGATGCGCTTG
This sequence comes from Phenylobacterium sp. Root700, assembly GCF_001429025.1. GTDB lineage: Bacteria > Pseudomonadota > Alphaproteobacteria > Caulobacterales > Caulobacteraceae > Phenylobacterium. The sequence continues at coordinate 31,873 of NZ_LMHT01000026.1, forward strand.
GCGGCCCGGTCGCCTTCGCGTTCGAGCTGGTGCATCCGGCCGCGGCTGGCGGCGGTCATCGAGGTTTCGGCCGCCGAGATCAGGCCTGAGAGACTGAGGAGGACGACCAGCGCCGGCGCCAGGCCGGCGAGGACGGCGACGATCGTCACGGGAGCGCCCCTTCGGAGACCAGGAAGTCACGCACGGCCTGCGCGTTCACGTCCTTGGCGACGAAGGCGTCGCCCAGCGCGCGGGCGAGGATGAAGGTCAGCTTGCCGCCTTCGGCCTTCTTGTCCTGTCCCATGTGGCGAACCAACTGGTCGGCCCCGAACTGGCCGGAGGAAACCTGCGTCAAGCGGGTGGGCAGACCGACCGCGGCGATGGCGGCCTCGGCGCGCTGGGCGTCCTGGCTGTCGCAGAGACCTTGGGCGGCCGAGAACCGGAAGGCGATGGCCGAGCCGGCGGCCACGGCCTCGCCATGCAGCAGGGCTTCGCCATAGCCGGTCTCGGCTTCCAGGGCGTGGCCGAAGGTGTGGCCGAGGTTCAGCAGGGCGCGGCGGCCGGCTTCCTTCTCGTCCTCGACGACGATCTCGGCCTTCATCTCGATGGACCGGGCGACGGCGTAGGCCAGGGCGTCCGGCTCGCGGGCCAGGACGGCGGGGCCGTTGGCCTCCAGCCACTCGAAGAAGGCGAAGTCGCCCAGCAGGCCGTACTTGATGATCTCGGCGTAGCCGGCGCGCATCTCGCGGTCAGGCAGGGTTGCCAGCACATCCAGATCGGCCAGGACCAGCTTGGGCTGATGGAAGGCGCCGATCAGGTTCTTGCCGCGGGCGGTGTCGATGGCGGTCTTGCCGCCGACCGAGGAGTCGACCTGGGCTAGCAGGGTGGTCGGGATCTGGATGAAGTCGATCCCGCGCTTGTAGATCGCCGCCGCGAAGCCGGCGAGGTCGCCGACCACGCCGCCGCCGAAGGCGATGATGATGTCGCCGCGGTCGAGTTCCAGCTCCAGCAGCCGGTCGGAGACGTCGGCCAGGCCTTCCCAGCTCTTCGACGGCTCGCCCGGCGGCACCACGATGGCGTCCGAGGCGATGCCGGCGGCGCTCAACGCCGCGGTCAGCCGCTGCCCGTGCAGCGCCCAGACCGTGGCGTCGCTGACGATGGCGGTGCGCATGTTCTTGAAGAACGGGGCGAGGATCGTTCCGGCCCGGTCCAGCAGGCCCTCGCCGACCACGACGTCATAGGCGCGCTCGGCCAGACCGACGCGGACGGTGCGGCTCATGGGTTCTGTCCCTGCAGGTGGGCGGTCAGCGCCTGGATCACCTGGTCGACCGTGACGTGGTGGGCGGTGTCGCCGGTTTCCACCACGACATCGGCCTCGGCGTAGATCGGATAGCGGACGGCGGCCAGTTCGGTCAGGACCTCCAGCGGGTCCTTGCCGGTGATCAGCGGGCGGTTGTCCTTGCGACCGACCCGGCGGACCAGGACCTCGAGGTCGGCCTTCAGCCAGACCGAGATCGAGCGTTCCTTGATCAGGGCGCGGGTCTCGGGGGTGATGAAGGCGCCGCCGCCGGTGGCCAGGACGTGGGGCGGATCTTCCAGCAGCCGGGTGATCACTCGGCGCTCACCTTCGCGGAAGGCAGGCTCGCCCAGGCTGGCGAAGATTTCCTTGATCGAGCGCCCAGCGGCGGCCTCGATCTCGACGTCGGCGTCCTTGAAAGGAAGCTCAAGCGCGTTGGCCAGGCGGCGGCCGACGCTCGATTTGCCGACCCCCATCAGGCCGACAAGGGTGATGGTGCGGGCGCGTAGCGGTGTGTAACGGTCCATGAACGGCGAAGGTCTACACGAGCAAAGTCATTCGCGCCAATTTCGTGGATGGGGCAAGACGAGGTGATGATGGGCCGGAGACTTCTCAGTGTGGCGCTCGGCGCCCTGGCGGTCTCCACCGCCGCGCTCGCGCAACCGGTGGAAGTGGCGACGCTGAGCGCCCCGGACTTCTTCTCGAACGGCGCGCGCGATACCGGGCTGGGACCAGATCTCTGGAGGCGCGCGTCGGCGCAAACCGCCCGGACGGTGATCCCGATGCTTGGCGCCAAGCCGCTGTCGCCGGCCGCCCAGGCCCTGGCGCGGCGCGTGCTGGCCACCGGCGCGAGCGGTCCCGAAACCGCCGGCCAGGACCCGGAACTGGCCGGCGCGCGGATCAACGCCTTGATCGCCCAGGGCGCGGTGAAGGACGCCGCGGCGATCCTGTCGCGGACCGCGAACCTGGATCGGAGCCCGACCTTGGCCCAGGCCGGGGCCGAGGCCGCCCTGCTGGCTGGCGACGAGGAGCGCGCCTGCGATCTCGCCGAGGGGCTCACGGCCGGCCGGGAAGAGATCTACTGGCTGCGGCTGCGCGCCTATTGCCAGCTTCGCGCCGGGCAGGCCGGCCCGGCTCAACTGACCTTCGATCTGGCGCAAGGGGTGGCGCGCGACGCCGTCTATGGCCGGTTGATGGGCGCCAAGCTCGCCGGTGGCGGCGATCCTGGCGCGCCGTCGCTGCGCAACGGTCTGGACTATGCGTTGTCGCGGGGGCTCGGCCTCGATGTCGCCTCCGCCAAGCCTTCGCCGGCGATGGCCGCCGCGTTGCAACCGACCGATCCTGGTCCCGCCGTCTGGACGGTCGAGGGCTCGGATCAGATTCACACGGCCATGGCGGCGGTTGCGGTTGGCGACCTAGCTGGGGCCCAGACCCAGCGCGCCAGCCTCACCGCCGACACCGTCGCGGTGAACGATCTGGCCTTGCTGGACGCGTTGATCAGCGCGGCGTCGGGCAAGCCGGACGGTCCAACGCTCGACCGGTTGGTCGAGCGGGGCGGGGCTGGCGAGGCCAAGACGCGCGGCAAGATGCAGAACGCCGCCATCCTGCTCGCGGCGCTGGGCGCGCCGATGACGCCGCAGGCGCGCGGCGAGTTCGCGAAGTTCACCGCCGCCGAGCCCGGTAAGGCCACGGTCGCCCGGGGATTGGCGCTGGATCTGGCCGGCGCCGAGCGGGTTCCTGGCGAGACGGCGCTGCTGGCCCTCTGGATGTCCGCCGACGCCGGAGCCGCCGGTCCACCGGTGGGCGACCGGGCCCGGATCATTCGGGCGTTGAAGGCCGCCGGCCTGGAAGACGACGCGCGCGCCTTTGCGGTCGAAGGCCTGCTGGCGCAGCGATGAGCGGCGCCGGCTGGGTCGAGGCCTTCCTCGAGATGATGGCGGTGGAGCGGGCCTCGGCCAAGAACACCCTGACCGCCTATGGCAAGGATCTCGTCGACGCCCAGGCCTTTCTTCGCGCCCGCAAGAACAGCCTGGCCCAGGCGAGCGCTGAAGATATCGAGGCCTATTTCAACGCCCTCAGCGACCGGGGCTTGTCGCCGGCCACCGCCGCGCGGCGCCGGGCCGCGGTCCGTCAGTTCTACCGCTTCGTGCTGGGCGAGGGCTGGCGCGCCGATGATCCTTCGCGCCGGGTCGAGGCGCCCAAGAAAGGCCGCCCCCTGCCCAAGGTGCTGAGCCGCGAGGAGGTGGACAAGATCATCGCCGCGGCCTCGGCCCGCGACGGCGGCCAGGGCCTGCGGCTGGGCTGCATGGTCGAGCTGGCCTATGCGTCGGGCCTGCGGATCTCGGAGCTGACGGCCCTGCCGCTGGCGATCCTGGCGCGGGACCCGGCCTATCTGATCGTCAAGGGCAAGGGCGGCAAGGAGCGGCTCGCCCCGCTGAACACGGCGGCCCGCGCGGCGGTGAAGGCCTATCTGGAGGTCCGCAAGGTCTTCCTGCCCAAGGGCGACGCGGCCAATCCGTGGCTGTTCCCTTCGCGCAGCAAGGCCGGGCGGCTGACGCCGCGCCGTTTCGCCCAGCTGCTGGATGAAGCCGCCGCCGACGCCGGGATCGATCCAGCGCGGGTCAGCCCCCATGTCCTGCGCCACGCTTTCGCCACCCACCTGCTGGAAGGCGGGGCCGACCTGCGGGTCGTTCAGAAGCTGCTGGGGCACGCCGACATCTCGACCACCCAGATCTACACCCACGTCGCCGGAGACCGGCTGCGCGAGGTGATCGAGACCAAGCACCCGCTGGCGAAGAAGAGCTGAGACCTTCCGCCAACCGTGCAGGTTCTTGGATTTTTTGTAACGAGCCAGGTCGGGGAAACCTGATTAGCCTTTCGCCGACAGCGTGGAGATCGATGTGACGTCAGCCAGGATGGCGAAACCCGGGACGGGCTTCGCCAGCGAGTTCTCCGAGATCGCCAAGACGATCGCCATCGCCCTGGCCATCGCCTTTGTTCCCCGCATGGTGGTCTGTCAGCCGGTCACCATTCCGTCGAGTTCGATGGAGCCGACGCTGCTGGTCGGCGACTACGTCATCATTTCGAAGTTCCCCTACGGCTGGAGCCGCCACTCGGTGCCGTTCAGCCCGCCGCTGGGCGAGGGGCGGATCTTCGCCCAGGCTCCGAAGCGCGGCGACATCGTGGTGTTCAAGGCGCCGAGGGATGGGCGGACCGATATTATCAAGCGCCTGGTCGGCCTGCCGGGCGACCGGATGCAGGTCGTGCAGGGCGTGCTGCAGATCAACGGCCAGCCCGTGAAGCAGGAGCCTGGGGCGACGAGCCTGGAGGATGGACCGGCCGGCGGGGCGATCCGCGTGTCGCAGTTCCGCGAGACCTTGCCCAACGGCCGGAGCTTCACGAGCCAGAACTACGGCCCCGATACGCCGGCGGGAAACACCGGGGTCTATCTGGTGCCGGCCGGCTGCTATTTCATGATGGGCGACAACCGCGACAATTCGCTCGATAGCCGTTTCGATCCTGGCCAGGTTCGGACCGGCGAAGCCTCATGCCCGTGGAACAGCGATCTCGACCGCTACCTCCCGCCGGAAGTGGGCATGGGCTTCGTGCCGTTCGACGACCTGGTGGGCCGCGCGGATATGGTGCTGTTCTCGTGGCGGCAGGGCGCGTCGTTGCTCAAGCCATGGGCGGGCCTTCGCCTGGACCGCATGTTCCACAAGCTCGGCGCCCCGACCACGACCTAGCCGGTGATGCGATAGCGCCCATCGCCGTCAGGGCAGACCCGGACATAGCGATATTCGTCGCCGTTGACCGGGGCCGGCGCCAGGCGGCAGCGCTGGCGGTTGTAGTAGCTGTAGTCGTACTGACCCGAACGCCGCCTGCGGTCATAGCTGCTCTCGCGGTACGGCGTGGTCTGGTCGTAGCTGTAATAGTAGCCGCGATCGTCGCACTTGGCCGAGGCCCTGCCGACCCCGACGCCGACCGCGCCGCCGACCAGGGCGCCCAGCACCGAGCCCTCGGTGCGGGCGTTGCGGGCCGCGACATTTGAGCCCAGCGCCGCGCCGATCAGGGCGCCGATGACACCGCCGGCGACCGAGTTGGTGCTCTGGCGGCCCTGGCAGGGATCATAGCGGCCATAGGACGGGTTCTGGCCATACTGGTTTGAGTTCCAGACCGGCGGCGGGCCGTAGGCGCGTTGGTAGGCGCCGTAGCCATAGCGCTGGTCGTAGTCGCGCCGGGCGCGCTCGTAGTCGCCGGCCCGGCGGTCGAAATCGGCGCGGCTCTCATAGGAGGTGTTGGCGCCGTAGCGGTTCTGATCATAGCCGTCGTCCCAGGTGGGCGCGGCGCCATAGGCGCGGGCGTAGGCCCCTGATCCATAGCGGCGGTCGTATTGGTCGCGTTCGCGTTCGTAGCTGTCGCGGCGGACCTGATAGTCGCGCAAGGCCGCATCGTAGTTGGAGCGGTCGGCCTGATAGTTCTGCATGTCCTGCTGATATTGCTGGGTCGGCGGGTACTGGGCGAAGGCCGGCGCGGCCATGGAAAGCGCGGCCGTCGCCGCCAGGGCGATCTTGATCGTGCGCATGTTGAGCTCCTCGAAACCTCGTCCCCGCGGCGCTGGTTTCTCCAGGCGTCGGTTCAACCTCGACTATGAAACGCCGTTATTTGAACGCGGTTGCACGCAAGCCTGAACCTTGGCCCGTTCCTCGCACTTGTTAGGCGCAAGGTTCGCGCCTAATTTCCCCCCCTTCCGCAAACGGAACGCAGAGAAGATTCCTCGTATGGCCGCACACTATCTCGAGTTCGAGCGCCCTATCGCCGACCTCGAAGCGAAGATCGAGGAGCTGTCCAAGCTTTCCGAAACCACGGGTTCGGGCGCATTGGACGCTGAAATCGAGGCCCTGCGCTCGCGCGCCCAGGAGGTTCGCCGCCAGGCCTATTCCAAGCTGGACGCCTGGCAGAAGACCCAGGTCGCGCGTCATCCCGACCGGCCGCACTTCATGGACTACGTGAACGGGCTGATCGACGAGTTCGTCGAGCTGCGCGGCGACCGCAAGTTCGCCGACGATCAGGCGCTGATGGGCGGCCTCGGCCGATTCCGCGGCCAGCCGGTGGTGGTGATCGGTCACGAGAAGGGCCGCGACACCGTCAGCCGCGTGAAACACAATTTCGGCTACGCCCGGCCCGAGGGCTATCGTAAGGCCATCCGCCTGATGGAGATGGCCGAACGCTTCCACCTGCCGGTGATCAGCTTCGTCGACACTCCCGCCGCCTATCCGGGCGTCGGCTCGGAGGAACGCGGCGTGGCCGAGGCCATCGCCCGTTCCACCGAGAAGTCGTTGATGCTGAGCGTGCCGATGATCGCGGTCATCACCGGCGAGGGCGGTTCCGGCGGGGCGCTGGGCATCGCCTGCGGCAACCGGGTGCTGATTCTGGAGCACGCGGTCTATTCCGTGATCCCGCCCGAGGGCGCGAACTCCATCCTCTGGCGCGGCGCCCGGACCGCCGAGGAAGCCGCCAAGGCGATGAAGATCTCGGCCCAGGACCTGATCGGCATGAAGATTGTCGACCGGATTATTCCCGAACCGGCCGGCGGCGCGCATTCCGACAAGGACGCCGCGATCAAGTCGGTGGGCGACATGGTCGAGGACGAACTGGCCAAGATCGCCAAGTTCAGCCCCGACGAACTGCGCAAGCAGCGCGCCGACCGATTCTACGCGATCGGCCGTTCGGGCCTGCAATAGGCTGAAGGTTTGACGGCTGCGCGCGGCGCGTGCAGCCTTCCGTATGACCACGGTTTCCAGCCGCGACTACGCCGGCCCCGCCGATCTGCGCGCCATGCAGGTCCTGGCGCAGAGGCTCTGGAGCCGGGCGAGCTATCATCACGTTGGCGATCTGGCCTGGCAGCGGTTCGAGCATCTCGGACGTGAGCCAGCCTGGCGCACCCGCATTTGGCGGGACGGCGAGGCGGTGGTCGGCTGGGCGTGGCTGGTCGAGGCGGGACACTTCTATTTCCAGGTCGATCCGGCCTATTCGGTGCTGTTCGATGAGGTCTTCGACTGGATCGAGGCTGCGAGCGACGCCTCGGCGCTGTCCACCGGTGTGCTGGAGAACCAGCCGGACCTGATCGCCGCGCTCCAACGCCGGGGCTACCAGGCGGGCAGCGACGCCTATCCGTTCAATCTCAAGACCGCCCGGACGCTTGAGCGCCTCCCGCCCCTGGTCTTGCCGGAGGGTTACCGGGCCGCGTCGATGGCGGAGCTGGGCGATCCCGACGCGCGGGCCCTGGCCCATCGCAACGCCTGGAGCCGGATCGCCGGGCGCGAGGACATGCCGCCCAGTTTGTCCCGGGTCACCGGCGAGAGCTATCGCAACGTCATGGCCGCCTGGCCCTACCGCAGCGATCTGGACTGGGCGATCGTCGCGCCGGACGGCCGTTGGGCGGCCAATTGCTGCATTTGGCTGGACGGCGCCAACCAGGTCGGTGAACTGGAACCGGTTGGAACCGACGCCGATTTCCGTCGTCTGGGCCTGGGCCGGGGCGTCTGCATCGCGGCCCTTCACGCCCTGCGCGAGACGGGGGCGGATCAGGCGATCGTCACCTGCCGCGGGGACGAGGCCTATCCCGCGCCTCGCAAGCTCTACTTCGAGCTCGGGTTTGAAACCTATACGCGCTCATATGTCTATCGCCGCAAACGGCTTGCCTGACCCTGCGTCTGCGGGTTCAGTGTCTTCCAAACAATCGTTTGGAGGGCGTCATGGCCTTGAAGACCCGTTTCACCGAGCTCGTGGGCGTCGAACATCCGATCGTGCAGGGCGGCATGCAGTGGGTGGGGCGCGCCGAGCTCGTGGCCGCCGTGGCCAACGCCGGTGGGCTTGGCTTCATCACCGCCCTGACCCAGCCGACGCCGGAAAAGCTGCGCGAGGAGATCGCCCGCTGCCGGACCCTGACCGACAAGCCGTTCGGCGTGAACCTGACCATCCTGCCGGCCATCACCCCGCCGCCCTATGCCGAGTACCGTCAGGCGATCATCGATTCCGGGATCAAGATCGTCGAGACCGCCGGCAACAAGCCGGCCGAGCACGTCGAGGAATTCAAGAAGCACGGCGTCATCGTCATCCATAAGTGCACCTCGGTCCGTCACGGCCTGTCGGCTGAACGGATGGGCGTGGACGCGATCTCCATCGACGGCTTCGAGTGCGCCGGTCACCCGGGCGAGGACGACGTCCCCGGCCTGATTCTGATCCCGGCCGCGGCCGACAAGATCAAGATTCCGATGATCGCCTCGGGCGGCTTCGGCGACGCGCGCGGCCTGGTCGCGGCCCTGGCGCTGGGCGCCGAGGGCATCAACATGGGCACCCGCTTCATGGCGACCAAGGAAAGCCCGATCCACGAGGCCATCAAGCAGCAGATCGTCGCCAACGACGAACGCGCCACCGACCTGATCTTCCGCACCATGCACAACACCAGCCGGGTGGCCCGCAACGCCGTCAGCCAGCAGGTCGTGGCGCTGGAGCGTCAGGGCGCCAAGTTCGAGGACGTTCGTGAACTGGTGGCCGGCTCGCGCGGCCGCAACGTCTACGAAGTGGGCGATAACGACGCCGGTATCTGGTCGGCCGGCCAGATCCAGGGCCTGATTCACGACGTGCCGTCGTGCGAGGAACTGATCCACCGCATCGTCCGTGAAGCTGAGGAAATCATCCACGGCCGCCTGGCGCGCTTCGCGCCCAGCAAGCAAGCCGTCCCGGCCTAGGTGGAATCGACATTCAGCGCATCCAGATGAGTGTGGCGGCGAGGTGGATGAAGC
>NZ_LMHT01000027.1 GCF_001429025.1 Phenylobacterium sp. Root700
CTCGATCTCGCGGGCGATCAGGCCGTAGGCCACATGGCTGACCCCGGCCCCGCCGTACTGCTCAGGCAGGGTGGCGCCCAGGAAGCCCAGCGCGCCCATCTCGCTCATGATCTCGCGGTCGAAGCGCTCGTCGGCATAGGCCGAGACCACCCGCGGCAGCAGCTTCTCGCGGGCGTACGACCGCGCCGACTGCCAGACCATCCGCTCCTCCTCGGTCAGCCGCGAGGCCAGGTCGAGCGGGTCTTCCCAGTTGAAGGTCTTGGGCTGATCACCGGTGTCGAGGGCCATGGCGCTGGTCTCCAAAATATCGAGCAGATGGGGAGGCCGCCGATGCGCCCTCCCCTTAGGTTCAGATCAAGCCGAGACGGTTTCGGCCTGGGCGATTTCCATGCCCGGCAGGCTGTCGGCGGCCCGCCACTCCTTCAGGAGTTGGATGAAGATGACCGGACCGCCGCCGTAGAAGTTGTTCCGCACGGCCAGGTCGGACGGCATGCCTTCGTTGTTGTAATAGCCGGGCGTGCACTCCTGGTCGAAGGCGCGGCGCATGCCGGCGTACGACATCACCTCGGCCACCCAGGCCTCTTCCGCCGCCTGGCTCGGCTCGATGGCGCGGATCTGCCGGTCCTCGCAATGCTTGACGATATAGGCCACGTGCTTGCTGGCCTCGTTCAGCATGTGGGTGAAGTTCGGCGTATTGGCCGACTGCGCATTGCCCAGCACGAACATGTTGGGGAAGCCGCGCGTGGTCATGCCGTGCAGGGACGAGACCCCGTCCTTCCACTTCTCCGACAGGCTCAGCCCGCCGCGTCCGTAGGTCTGGAAGCCGGTCCGCCGGGCGTAGTCGGTCTGGAACTCAAAGCCGGTGCCGTAGATCAGGCAGTCGAGCTCATACTCCTGGCCGTCGACCACGACGCCGCGCTCGGTGATCGCCTCAACCCCCTGCCCCTTGGTGTCGACCAAGGTGACGTTGGGACGGTTGAAGGTGTCCAGATAGTAGTCGTTGAAGCACGGGCGCTTGCACATCTGGTCGTAGTACGGCTTCAGCGCCTCGGCGGTCGCGCCGTCCTGGACGACCTCGTCCACCCGCGCCCGGATCCGCTCCATCCGCGCGAAGTCCTTGAGCTGGATCTGCTCGAAGGCCTCGGGGCCCATCCCGCCGCTCATGGCGATGCCAATCGGCGAGAGGATCTCGGTCCAACCATCGCCGACCATGTCCTGGTCGGCGACGCCGCCGCTGACCAGCAGGTTGAAGTTGTCCATCCGCTCCTGCTGCCAGCCGGCCGCCAGGCTCTTGGCCCACTGCGGATCGGTCGGCCGGTTGTAACGGGCGTCCACCGATGAGGGCGTGCGCTGGAAGACATAGAGATGGCCCGCGCCCTCGCCCAGGTGCGGCACCGCCTGGATCGCCGTGGCGCCGGTGCCGATGATGCCGACCCGCTTGCCGGCCAGGCCGGTCATGTTCCCCTGTGCGTCGCCGCCGGTATAGGCGTAGTCCCAACGGCTGGTGTGGAAGGTGTGGCCCTTGAAGCTCTCGACGCCGGGGATGCCCGGCAGCTTCGGGCGCTGCAGCGGCCCGGTCGACATGCAGACGAAGCGCGCCTTCATGGCGTCGCCGCGATCGGTGGAGACGATCCAGCGCAGCGCCGCCTCGTCCCAGCGCAGTTCGGTCACCTCGGTCTGGAAGCAGGCGTCGCGATAGAGATCGAAATGGCGGCCGATCGCCTGGCTGTGCTGGAAGATCTCCGCCCCGCCCGCATACTTCTCGGAGGGGACGTAGCCCAGCTCCTCGAGCAGCGGCATGTAGACATAGGCCTCGATATCGCAGGCCGCGCCCGGATAGCGGTTCCAGTACCAGGTGCCGCCGAAGTCGCCGCCCTTCTCGATGATCCGGATGCTCTTGACGCCGGCCTCGCGCAGCCGGGCCGCGGCCATCAGCCCGCCGAACCCGCCGCCGATCACCACCACGTCGACCTCGTCGCTCAGCGGCTCGCGCGTGAAGCCCGGCTCGACATAGGGATCGTCCAGCAGGTGGGCGAACTCACCCTCAACATAGCGATACTGGCTGGTCCCCTCGTTGCGCAGGCGCTTGTCACGCTCAGCGCGATACTTCTCGCGCAGGGCGACGGGGTCGAAATCCAACACGGTGTCTTGGGTGGGGTTCACAGCATCCTCCAGAAGCCCGTCGCCTATTCCACCGCCCAGATGGCGGCCCGCGGTCTATCCGCGACGGGCGATCGAATTGACGTACTGGTGCACAAAATCCCCAAATCGCCACCGCTCGTCAAGCGCTTCGACAAATGAGGGCGCCAAGGTTCAGTTTGGACAATTACGTTTGCACGCGCTCGCGGCGGTGATGGTCCGCAACGCCGGGTTTTATCTCGCCTCACCTTTCTACCGCAGGGGTTCGCAAACCCAGCTCCACGATGCACCGCATCGTCAAATTGCTTGACAGCGAGCTTACACAAGAAGGTATCTATGACCCGGATCGTCAAAACCGGCCCGCCTGAGGCCGGACGCGGAATCATTAGTGGAGGGGAAATCCCATGCGTAAGTGCTTGCAAGTGCTGTTGTGCGGCTCGGCCGCGATCAGCGGTTTGGCGGCGGCCAGCGGAGCCTGGGCCCAAGCGGACGGGCCTGTTCAGATCGACGAACTGATCGTCACCGCTCAGAAGCGGGCCGAGAACATCCAGGATGTCCCGGCCGCGATCACCGCAATCAGCGGGGCCGCGCTGCAGGAGCGCGGGGTGGCGTCTCCCGTCGACCTTCAGTTCGTGGTTCCCAGCATGCAGGCGGGCAAACTGCTCGGCCAGACCGCAATCACGATCCGTGGCGTGGGACTGAACCAGGGCTCGCCCGGGGTCGCCATCCATGTCGACGGCGTCTACCAGCCACGGCCGTCCATGGGCGATCTGGCCCAGACCGACATCGAGCGCGTCGAAGTGCTGCGCGGCCCGCAAGGCACGCTCTACGGCCGTAACGCCAACGGCGGCGCGATCAACTTCATCACCCAGGCGCCGAGCGACCAACTCGAAGGCTACGTGCTCGGTAGCTACGCCACCTACAACGAGACCCGGCTGCAAGGGGTGATCAACGCGCCGTTCGGCGACCGCGTACGCAGCCGGCTGGTCATCGACCGTTGGGACCGCGACGAGGGTTTCGTCAAGAACGTCCTGCCGAACGGCCAAGATGTCGACAAGGGACAGACCCTGGCCGCCCGCTTGCGCGTGCAGGCCGACCTACTTGAGAATCTGACATTCGACCTTGGCCTCACGGGGCTCCACGGCGAGGGCCCGACCTCCTACTTCACGCTGTACAATGTCCCGACGGCGGGAGCGCAGGCGGTGAACCCCTATCTGACCGGCGCCACCGTACCGCTGGAGCCACGCCGCATCGCGGCGAACGACCCGATCGGCGCTGAACGGGACTTCGCCTCGGCCTCTGGCACGTTCACCTGGGATCTGGGCGACTTCCAGGTCAAGTCGATCACCGCTTACCAGCGCCTGGCCGATCACGAAGTGCGCGACGACGATTCCATCAATGTCAGCGCCTTCCCCTCCGAGCGCACCGCCCGTTCGCGGACCGTGACCCAGGAACTGAATATCGGCGGCCAGGTCGGCCCGGTGACGGCCGTTGTCGGCGCCTTCTACATGCGCGACAGCGCCTTCGATCAGTTGCACTACGACTTCCCGCTCGGCATCTTCCCGCTGCCTGCCGGAAGCTCCCTCGACCACCTCTCCATGCGCACGATGACGAAGTCCAAAGCGGTCTTCGGCGACGCGACCTGGAACCTGACGGACCGGGCTCGCATCGTGGCGGGCATCCGCTTCTCTGAAGACAAGATCACCCAGACCCAACGGACACTGCTGAGCTTCGGGCCGACGCCGCCCTTCGCCAGTTGCCCGCTGCGCACCAACGACGTGGCCTACAAATCCACCACCCCGAAAATCGGGGCGCAGTTCGACGTCTCGGACGACAGCAACGTCTATGCGACCTATTCGAAGGGCTTCAAGAGCGGCGGCTGGAACCTCTACGCCTGCGACAACGGGTTCGAGCCCGAGAAGGTCACGTCATATGAGGCGGGCTGGAAGAACCGGCTGCTCGACAACACCCTGATCGTGAACGCCTCAGTCTTCTACTACGACTACACCGACCTGCAGCTGAGCCAGGTGGTCGGCCTTGTCCGCCTGATCAAGAACGCCCCGGCCGCCAAGGTGAAGGGCCTCGAAGTCGAGGCGGTTTGGAAGCCCGAGGAACACTGGACGTTCAACGCCAACGCCTCGTTCCTGGACGCCAAGTTCACCGAGTTTTCCAACATCGACTCGCTGGACCCAGCGCTCGGAACCCAGAACGTGAAGGGGCACTATCTGAACAACTCGCCGAAGGTCTCCAGCAATGTCGGCGTCGCCTACAAGACCGACCCGCTCAATGTCGGCGGCCGGCTTACCGCCCGCGCGGACGTGAGCTACCGCAGCAAGATCTACTTCCGCGAGTTCAACAACGCTCAGGACGCCCAGAAGGCCTATACGATCGTCAACGCCGCGTTGATCTGGGATAGCCCGGAGGAAAAGTACCGTGTGCGCCTGTACGCCACGAACCTGTTCGGCGAGGACTATCTCGTGCAGATGGATTCCTCCGACAACTTCGGCTCCCGCTTCGTCGCATGGGGCTCGCCCCGTCAGGTCGGACTTGAGCTGAAAGCCAACTTCTAACGACCAAGGCGTCGGGAGCCATGGGCTCCCGACGCCGCGCCGTCGCCCTGCGCTCTCGGCGCTGATGACGCCTTGATCGCCGCGGTCCGACTGACAAATCAGAAGAAGAGATTCCATGACCGAGTTGACCCGTCGCGGGTTCGCGCAGGCCGCCGCCATCCTGGCGAGCGCCGCCCCTCTTCAGGCGCGTGCTTCGAGCGCGAGCGCCGCTCCGATGGACGCCGTGGCGATGGCGCAGGCTGTCCGCACGGGCAAGGCCAGCGCCGCTGATCTGGTCGAGGCCGCGATCACCCGCCTTGAGAAGGCCAACCCGCAGATCAACGCCGTCGCGCTCCCGAACTTTGAGCGAGCCCGCAAGATGGCGGCGGCTGGCGTCGCCGGCCCGCTGCCCGGCGTGCCGACGCTGATCAAGGACGTCGCCTCGCAGGCTGGCCTGCCCTTCACGTTTGGATCTCGGGCCTACCGCGCTCGCATCGGCGAAACGGACGCCCCCTATGTCGTCGCCGTGGAACGCTCGGGCGTCGTTTCGATCGGGCGCTCCACCACGCCCGAACTCGGCCTGTCCGGGACCACCCAATCGCTGCTCGCCGGGCCGACCCGCAATCCGTGGAACCTGGAGCATAGCGTCGGCGGATCCTCGGGCGGCGCGGCCGCGGCGGTGGCCGCGGGCGTCGTGCCGGTGGCGCACGCCAGCGACTCGGGCGGCTCGATCCGCGTTCCGGCCGCCGCCAACGGCCTGGTCGGATTGAAACCCTCGCGCGGGCGCATGGTCGGATCGCAGAACGATCACGCGATCACCGACCTCACCGTCAACAACTGCGTCAGCCGCACGGTGCGCGACACCGCCGCCTGGTTCGCCGCGACCGAAATGACCGGTGAAGCCGCGCGCTTCGCCCCGGTCGGCGTGGTCACCGGCCCGGGCCAGCGGCGGCTGCGCATCGGCGCCCACCCGGCCGAGAACAACGGCGCCCCGCCGAGCCCCGACGTCGAGGCGGTGTTCGCCAAGGCGCTGCCGCTGCTGCGGCGGCTCGGACACAAGGTCACCGATCGCCCCCTCGCCTTCGACATCGCGCGCGCCAACCAGGCCGTGCGGGTCATGTTCGGCGCTGCGGCGGCCGGTCGCGTCAAGGCGGTCGGGGTGGATCTGGGACGCGAGCCTGGCCCCGACGACCTGGAACCCTTGACCCTGGGCCTGGCCGAGATCGGACGGCGCTCGGCCCCCGGCGATCTTGGCGCGGCGGTGGCGACGCTCACCGAGGCGGTCCAGGGCTATGACGCCCAGTTCGAGACGATCGACGTCTACATGACCCCGACGCAGAACAAGCCGCCGATCCCGCTGTCCTATCTCGACCCGGCCCTGCCCGCCGAGACCCAGATCGAGCGTGTATTCGGCTTCGCCCCCACCTGGATCGACAACATCGCCGGCACGCCGGCGATCACCCTGCCCATGGGCCTGAGCCAGGACGGTTTGCCGATCGGCCTGCAATTCTCGACCCGCGCCGGCGGCGAGGCCGTGCTGCTGCAGCTCGCCTTCGAGCTTGAGCGCGAATTGCAGTGGTATCGCCGCACGCCGCCGATCTGGGTCGGCTGACGAGCGCAACTGATGATGCGCCCCCGGCCGCCACGCCTCTAACCCGAAGGCCACCTCCCGCCGCCAAGAGCCTAGCGCACAGCCACAACCTCAGCGATAAGGCGCGCGAAGCCGGGGAAAACCGGCGCGACGGGGGAATTGGGCCATGGAACTTATCCTCATCCGCCACGGCCTGCCCGTGCGCAACGACGAGAGCTCCGATCCCGATCTGTCGCAGGAAGGCCGCGACCAGGCCGGCAAGGTGGCCGCCTGGTTGGCCCACGAGGGCGCGGACGCGGTGTGGTCCAGCCCCATGCGCCGGGCCATCCAGACCGCGCAGCCGTTCGCCGACCACCTTGGCCACCAGATCAGTCAGCACGAAGGCGTGGCCGAGTTCGATCGCGATTCCGGCTCCTACGTGCCGATGGAGGTCCTGAAGCGCGAGAACTACGAGGCATGGCTGGCCCTTGCGAGGGGCGAGCACGCCATGGACATCAACGCCTTCAGCGCCGCCGTCGTCGGCGCGCTGGAAGAGGTGATCGCCGCCCATGCGGGCCAGCGGGTGGCGGTGTTCTGCCATGGCGGAGTCATCAATGTCTGGACCGCCCACATCCTGGGCATGGCGCCGCGGCTGTTCTTCGAGCCGGGCTACACCAGCGTGCATCGCTACATGTGCGCCCGTGGCGGTCAGCGGGCCGTGGTGGCGCTGAACGAGCGCGCCCACCTGCGGGCGGCCTAGGCGGTCTCAAACAACAAGAGGGGGAGCCAAAGATGGCGAACAACGAACAGGTGATAGCCGACTTCATCACCGCGTGGTCGCGGTTGGATGTCGAGGAGCTGGTTCAGTATTTTTGCGAGGACGGCGTCTATCACAACATGCCGACCAAGCCCGTGACCGGGCACGAGGCCCTGCGTCCGTTCATCGCGGCGTTTCTGAAGGACTGGACCTCGACCGAGTGGGACGTCCTGAACCTGGTGTCCAAGGGGAACATCGTCATCGCCGAGCGCCTTGATCGGACGATGGTCGGCGACAAGCCGGTCAACCTGCCCTGCTGCGGCGTGTTCGAAATGCAGGACGGACGCATCAAGGTCTGGCGCGACTATTTCGACATCGGAACCTACGTTTCGGCTCTGCGCGGCTAAAAGGCCGGGGGCGGGCGCTTTCAGGCACAAATTTGCGCCGGATCATTGAGTTCGGCTGGAATTTGGCGATCCAAGATGGCGTAAAGACCACAGCAGGCAGAAATTTCCTCAGCGAGGAAACTCTGCTGTTGCCACGAATAGTTTCGAATGGAACTATTTTCGACAATTCAGATCAAGAATATCGCGGCCGGGGGATTACATGACCACACTCATTTCAACAAGACAGCGCACCCGCTTGCTCGGAGCCACGGCCTTGGGCTCGGCTCTGCTGATCGCGGCGGGCGGCGGAACCGCCTGGGCTCAAGGGACCGCCAGCGGCGGCCCGGCGGTCGAAGAACTGGTCGTCACGGCGCTGAAGCGCTCGACCGTCCTGCAAGATACGCCCATCGCCATCTCCGCCGTCACCGGCGAGACCCTGGCCAAGATGGGCGTCGACAACATCGGCGACTACGCCAAGGCGGTGCCCGGCCTGACCCTGGTCGACGGCGGCCCCGGCGCGCGGCGCGTGGTGATCCGCGGCATCCAGGGCGCTGGTGAAGCCCAGGTCGGCATCTATTACGACGAAACCCCGGTCGGCGGCTCGCCCGGCACCACCAGCGACAGCGGCGCGCGTTCGCCGGACCTGAAGCTGTTCGACGTCCAGCAGGTCGAAGTGCTGCGCGGGCCCCAGGGCACGCTCTACGGCTCGGGCTCGATGGGCGGCACGGTGCGGGTGATCTTCCGCAAGCCGGGCTACGAGAATGAAGGCGCCTTCGAAGGCAACGTCTTCTCCACCAATGGTGGCGGCATGGGCTACGAGGCCAACGCCATGGTCAACCTGCCGCTGGTCGAGGACAAGCTGGCGGCCCGCGCCGTGGTGTTCTACCGCGAGGTCGACGGCTACGTGGACAACAACGTCCTTGGCCTCAAGAACCTCAACGACGAGACCACCTGGGCCGGCCGCCTGCTGGTGCGCTACGAGCCGACCGAGAACCTGACCATCGACGCCGCGGCCTTCGTCCAACGCACGGACGCGGTCGCCCAGTCGGTCAGCGTCAAGTCCGGCGACTACGTCTCGACCAGCCGCGCCCAGCTGCCGCTGTACGACGACTACAACATCTACAGCCTGACCGCCCGCTGGGACCTGGGCTGGGCCGCCCTGACCGGCGTGACCTCGAAATATTCGCGCAGCCAGCTGCAGACCTCCGACGTCAGCAACTTCATCGGCAACTTCCGCAACAATCCGGGCCTCTGCGCCTCGCGCAACGGCGGCGTCCCCTGCGGCCCGGCCGAGTTCGCGACGTTCAACGCCTATGTGAACACCCACACGCCCAGCACCCTGCACCAGCCGCAGGACGTCGACACCTGGACCAACGAACTGCGCCTGTCCTCGACCGCCGAAGGGCCGCTGAACTGGACCGTCGGCCTGTTCTCGGAAGACCGTGACGCCTTCATCGTCAGCCAGCAGCAGGGCGTGGATCCGGTCACCGGCATCGCCTACTCGCCGGCCCGCATCTCCACCGTCCGCACGATCGACGACAGCCTGAAGCAGACGGCCGCCTTCGGTGAAGGCTCCTACGAGATCACCGACAAGCTGACGCTCACCGCCGGCGCCCGCTACTTCAAGTATGAAAAGAAGATCGTCGGCCAGACCTTCGTCGGCCTCGACCTGATCGGCGCCCGCGTGACCCCGCCGACCACCGTCTCCTCCAAGGAAGACGGCTGGGTGTTCAAGTTCAACGCCTCCTATGACGTCAACGACGACATCATGGTCTACGCCCAGGCTTCGGAAGGCTTCCGCCCCGGCGGCGCCAACCAGGTGATCGGCCTGCCCGGCGCCCTGACGCCCTACGACTCCGACAGCCTGGTCAACTACGAGCTCGGCGCCAAGACCGCCTGGTGGAGCAACCGCCTGACCCTGAACTTCGATGTCTACCAGATCGACTGGGACAACATGCAGGTCAGCGGCCGCACGGCCAACGGCGCCTTCTCGTTCATCAGCAACGCCGGCGCCGCCCGGGTGAAGGGGGCCGAAATCGAGGCCGTCCTGAACCCGATGCAGGGCCTGCAGCTCCAGGCCAACGCCAACTTCAGCGACGCCAAGCTGGTCGAGGACCAGGTCAACCCTGACGTCAACGCTCCGGGCCGCAAGGGCGACCGCATCCCGTTCATTCCGAAAGTCACCACCGGCCTGGCGGCCCAGTACACCTGGCCGCTCACCGATGGCCTGGACGGTCTGGCGCGGCTCGACGCCAACTATGTCGGCACCAGCTATTCGGAGTTCCGGCCGACCAACGCCTTCAGGCAGAAGGTTTCGTCCTACACCCTCGCCAACGTCCGCGTGGGCGTGGAGGCCAAGGACTGGGGCGCCTACGTTTACGTCAACAACATCACCGACGAACTGGCCTACGTCACCAAGAACCAGAGCGCGATCAGCGCCGGGACGATCAACGGCGTCACCGTGCGTCCGCGCACCGTCGGCGTGACCTTCAACAAGAAGTTCTGATCGCCTTCACCGTTCACGCGGCCGCCGGCCGCGTGAACGGTCTCCATTTCGACCCAGACCCTATTTCGACCCAGACCTTCCGCCCGTCCCCATCCAGGGCGGCTAGGCCTCGGCGTGTTCAAAGCACCGGATTTTCCGCAGGAGATTAGCCCTTGAAGATCAGCCCGCCCCTTCGCGCCGCGGCCATGGCCTCGGTCGCCGTCCTGGCCCTCGCCGCCGCCCCCGCCCAGGCCAAGGACATCGTGGTCCATGCCGGCCGGCTCATCGACGGGGTCGGCAAGCTGCCGCGCAGCCAGGTCAGCATCCGCATCACCGACGACAAGATCGTCGCCGTCGAACCAGGCTTTGTAACCCCGGTCGGCGCCGAGGTGATCGACCTGTCGCGCGCCACGGTCATGCCCGGCTTCATCGACAGCCACACCCATATCCAGTCGCTGAAGCCCAAGGGCGACCCGATCGCCCGGAAGATGACTCGCACCAGCCTGGACTCGGCCCTGTCGTCCACGGTCAACGCCCGTAACCTGCTGCTCGCCGGCTTCACCTCGATCCGCGACGTCGGCGGCGGCGGCGGCGTCGACGTGGCGCTGAAGCGCGCCATCAACGCCGGCCAGGTCACCGGGCCGCGCATGTGGGTCGCCATGGAACCGCTCGGCCCGACCGGCGGCCACTCCGACCCCACCAACGGCCTCGACCCCGAACTGCTGCATTCCGGCTGGGGCAACTCGGTGGTCGACGGCGCCGACGAGGTCCGCAAGGAGGTGCGCGCTCACCAAAAGCGCGGCGCCGACCTGATCAAGATCATGCCCAGCGGCGGCGTGCTCAGCATCGGCGATGATCCCAGCCACGAACTGATGACCGTCGACGAGGTCAAGGCCGCCATCGACACCGCCCATAGCCTCGGCCTCAAGGTCGCGGCGCACGGCCACGGCAAGACCGCCATCGACATGGCCGTGAAGCTGGGCGTCGACTCGATCGAGCACGGCTCCTTCGCCGACGCAGAGAGCTACAAGCTGTTCAAGCAGCACGGGACCTATCTCGTCCCCACCCTGCTGGTGGCCTCCAATTCGCTGGAGCTGGCCCTCACCCATCCCGAGCTGATGAACCCCTCGGCCGCGGCCAAGGCCAAGGTCGTGGTGCCCCAAACCCTGCGCAACTTCGGCGACGCCTATCGCGCCGGGGTCAAGATCGCCTTCGGCACCGACACCGCGCTGGGCGAGAACGGCAAGGAGTTCGCCCTGATGGTGAAGTCCGGCATGCCGGCCATGGAGGCGATCCTCTCGGCCACCCAGTCGGCGTCCGACCTGCTGGGCGTGGCCGACCAGATCGGCTCGGTCCAACCCGGCCGCTTCGCCGACCTAGTCGCCGTCGACGGCGATCCGCTGACCGACATCACCGAACTGCAGCACGTCGACTTCGTGATGAAGGGCGGCGTTGTCTACAAGCAGGACGGCAAGGCCACCGTCGCCTCCAACTAGGCCCGGTCCGCCGGCGCGCTCAGCGCGTCGGCGGTCTCTCCGATCAGGCCTGCAGCGCGCGACGGAAGAAGTCGAGCAGCAGGCCCAGATCCTCGTTCCATGTCTCGGGGTCGGGCATGTGCAGTTGCCCCGCATAGATGTGAACCTCAGGGTCCCGCCCGGCGTCGCGAAGATTGGCGGCCAGATTGGGCGTCATCTCCGAAGGCCAGAGCCATCCTTGTCCCCGGCGCTCAGGAACAACGGCCCGGCATAGGCCTCGATTTCGATGGGTAGCCCGGGCGAAACCGGGTGGCCGCCAAGACTAGGCCGGCATCGTAGCTCTGACTCTGGAAGCTCCACCTCGATGGCGGCCCGTCGCCGCTTCGATCACAGGCCGTGGTCCCAACCGCCAGGCTCGGCGTCTCCCACACTGAAGCCACGCCGGAAGACTTGTCCACGCGCGCCGCCGCCGGCGCGCGGGACCGGGCGACGACGTGGCGTGCGAGTGTGTTTTCGGGCTTCCGGCGAGCCCATCGGTCTGGATATGCAAGTTTTTAGTCATCGGTAGGTCGCCAAGTCGCCCCTGCGGCCAGATCACGACATGGACCTCTGCGCCGCCGCGAATCTGAAACCCTACAAGCGTCACTCGGTTCGCCATAATTATCTGATTTAATTATAATTTCTTTCGCATTCCCGGGAACTCTCAACGCGGGCTTTGACAATTTCAGGTCTGCAAGGTTCGCCCCAGGCGCCACTTAAAATTGTTGCCGCCGCACCCACTCGGCAAGCTTGAAAGTGGCCTGCTCGGCAGCGGTCAACCGTCCGGAAACGCTCCTCTTCAACGAAAAATTCTCGGTGCGGGCCATCACGCCCGACAAATCAGAACGACATTTTATGTCTATAATTCAGATAGTTATGAAAAATCAAAATCAACAAATTGTGGCGCGAGACCTTCCAGGCCTCATCGCCTCGCTCCGCTAACCACCTTCATTACTTGCATTACGAGACCCGCTTAGTGCAGGTTGCGTTCGGACGAAGCCGAAGTGCTTCGCTGACGAAACGGGGAGACTTCAGATGCAATTGAAGATGATGTGCGGCGTCGCATGGGCCGCGCTGACGATTGGAACGCCTTTCGCCGCAGCAGCGCAGGACAGCGCGGTGGTCGAAGAACTCATCGTCACCGCTCAGAAGCGCGAGCAGGGCCTGTCGCAGGTTCCGATCTCGATCACCGCGCTCAGCGGTGAGCAACTCGAACGCTCCGGCGTCAGCCGCGTGGAAGACCTCTACGCCATCGCCCCATCGGTCTCGTTCTCGCCGGCGCAATCCTCCTCCGGCGCAGGCCTGCGGATCCGCGGCGTCGGCAGCGCGGCCTTCAGCTCGGCGACCGAATCCAGCGTCTCCACCATCATCGACGGCGTGGTGGCCGGCCCCGGCGGGGCCGCCCTGACCGACCTGTTCGACGTGGCGCGCGTGGAAGTGCTGCGCGGTCCGCAAGGCACGCTGTTTGGCAAGAACTCATCGGCCGGCGCGATCAATGTCGTCAGCCGCGCGCCCACCGACGCATTCTCAGGTTTCGCGAACCTGCGCTATGGCGAGGCGCTGCGCGAAATCCGCGCGGAAGGCGCGATCAGCGGCACGATCGCCCCCAACCTGCGGGCGCGTCTGGCCGGCTATCGCCTGACCCAGAACGAGGGCCAGGTCTGGAACCCGGTCCGCAAGACCGACGAGAACAAGCGTGACCGCTGGGGCCTGCGTCTGCGCGCCGATTATGAGATCGGCCCCAACAAGCTCGACTTCATCGCCCAGTACGAAGAGCAGGACAACGCCTGCTGCCGCGTGTCGTTCTACGGCCTGGACTCACGGGCCTACGGCGCCCTGACCCGGCTCTACCTTCTGCCGAGGCAGGCCGCGAACGGCGTCGTGCCCAGCCCGGACAACCGGCTTTCCATCGCCGACGGCCCGCTGAACGAGAGCACCCAGACCACCCATCTGGTGGCGACCGCCTCGCACGAGTTCCAGAACGGCCACGTGCTGCGCTCGATCAGCGGCTATCGGAAGTGGGAAGAGCTCGACACCATCGACGTCGATGGCGTCGACGTGAACCTTGGCAACGACGCGCGCCAGCAGCGCGACCTGAGCATCCTGAGCGAGGAACTGCAGCTCATCTCGCCGGGCGACCAGAACCTCCAGTACGTGCTCGGCCTGTATTTCTACGATCAGAACTCGGGCGGCGACTCGATCACCGCCGGCGGCGCGGGCACCATCCTCGGCCAAAGCTCGACGACCTCTCGCGGGACGGTCGACGTCCGAAACTACGCGGCGTTCGCCGATGGGACCTATGACTTCAATGAGCAGTGGCAAGCCTTCGCCGGCCTGCGGGTGCTCTACGAGAAGATGGAGGTCAGCTCGCAGCGGAGCGGCAACTACTTCGCCTTCTCGCCAGGCACGTTCCAGGGGAAAATCAGCACCGACGACACCAACTGGGTCGGCCGGGTCGGGGTTCGTTTCGTCCCCAACAGCAACCAATCCTACTATCTGTCAGCGTCGCGAGGCTACAAGGGCCGCGCCGTCGACAACTCGACCGGCAACCTGTTCTTCACCAATCCGGACCGGGCGGTGCTCAATCCGGAATTGGTCCACGCCTATGAATTCGGCGCGCGGACCAAGTGGTGGGAGAACCGCCTGGTTCTCAACCTGACCTTCTTCTACAGCGACTTCTTCGACTATCAGGCCGGGTCGTTCGACAACGTCACCAGCACGGTCATCCTGCGCAACGCCGGCAAGCTGAACACCAAGGGCGTCGAGGCCGACTTCGCGCTCATCCCCTGGCAGGGCGGCTCGATCTCCGGCGGCCTGGCCTATGTCGATGCGGTCTTCGAAGACTTCAAAGGCGCGCCCTGCACGGTGGTT
This sequence comes from Phenylobacterium sp. Root700, assembly GCF_001429025.1. GTDB lineage: Bacteria > Pseudomonadota > Alphaproteobacteria > Caulobacterales > Caulobacteraceae > Phenylobacterium. Next base: position 14,272 of record NZ_LMHT01000027.1, read on the forward strand.
CAGAACGCCCTGCGCACCTGCCCGGTCGGCGGTCAGGACCTGTCGGGTCGCCCGCTGAGCAATAACCCGAAGTGGCAGTACAACATCCGCGGCCAGCAGAACTTCCCGCTCGCCGACGCGATCGAGGGCTATGTCCGCGGCGAGTACTCCTGGCGCGACGACGTCACCTATGGCGGCGACCTAAATCCCGCCACCCGCCAGCCGGCCTTCGGCGTCGCCAACTTCCGGGTGGGCCTGACCTTCGCGGACGGCGATTACGAGGTCTCGGCCTTTGTCGAGAACGCCTTCGACGAGAGCTACGCCCTGCGGATCTACGACTCCCCAGCCTTCCCCGGGTCCTATTCCGCTTTCTTCGGTCCCTCGCGCACCTATGGCGCCGAGCTTCGCGCGAAATTCTGAGCAAGGAGAGCAACCATGAATTCCGACAATCCTCAGTCCCCCCTGCTACAGCGCCGTGAGCTCCTCGCGGGCGGGGGCAGCCTGCTGGGCGGTGCGATGGTGGCCGGCCAAGCCGTGAGCCAGGTGCAGGCCCGTCCTGATCGGGTGCGCCACTACGTGCTCGCGACCCACGACCGCGACTTCGTCTGCGACCAGATCTACGAGTTCCTGGGCCTGGCCCCGACGCCGAAACCCCCAGGTCCCGGCACCACCGAAAAATACGGCTTCTACAGCACGATGATGCGGGTCGGCGGGACGATGCTGGAGATCGTTCAGCCGATCAAACCCGACCACCACCTGAACGGCTGGCTCGCCGAACGGGGCGGTGACGGCGGCTACATGGTCGTGATGCAGAACTTCGACGCCGCGGCTCTCAAGGCTCGCGCCGCCCAGGAGAACCTCAAGCTCACCCGCGATCAGATGTTCCTCGGCCAGCACATGATCCAGTTCGACTACAAGCGGTTCGGAACCCACTTCGAAACCTACCAGTACAGTCCCGAGGACGACTGGTGGGGCAACCCGCTGACGGGTCCGTACAGCGACGCCCGCGTCGCAAGCGACGTGGTCGGCGGCGAGGTGGCCGTCGAAAATCCGCAGGAGATCGCCGCGCAGGTCGCTCGCCTGTTCAAGGGGGGAACCCCGGACGGCGACGGCGTGCGGTTCGGCGACAAGAAGATCAATTTCGTGCCCTCCGACGGGCAATGGCGCGGCCTCGTCGCCCTCGATCTGAAAGCCCGCGAGGCCCGGCGGGTCGGCGACTGGGCGCGGATCGGCGGCGTGAAGTTCCGGTTGGTTTAGTGGGATGCTCGACATGACCCGAGACAAAGAAGCCGGCGCCGGCGCGGCTCAAGCCGCCAAGCCGAACGTGATCCGTCACTACGTGCTCGCGACCCACGACCTGAAAGCGGTTTCCAGTCAGTTGCAGGACTTTCTGCAAGTCGACCAGGGCTTCCGCCATGACATGAGCGCGGCGCTCGGCTTCACCAATGAGATGATGATGATCGGCCAGACCATGGTTGAGATCATCCAGCCCGTCGCCCCCGATCACCGGGTGCACGCCTGGCTGGCCGAACGCGGTGGCGACGGCGGCTTCATGATCGTGTTGCAGACCTTCGACGCCGAAGCCTTCCGAGCGCGGACGACCGCCGAGAAGCTGCGGCTGGCGCGCGACATGCAGTTCCGCGGCCAAGACATGATCCAGCTGGACTACAAGCGGTTCGGCACGCGGTTCGAAACCTACCAGTACAGCCTGCCGGACGGCTGGTGGGGCGACCCGGTCGGGCGCAGCTACGCAAAGAGCAAGGTGGCCGCGGAGATCGTCGGGGCCGAGGTCGCGGTGGAGAACCCCCGCGAAATCGCCACCCAGATCGGGGGCCTGTTCCAGTCCCCGGTGAAGGGAGACACCGTCACCTTCGTCGACAAGCAGGTCCGCTTCGTAGACGCCAAGCCGCCCTGGCGGGGCCTTGTCGCCCTCGACCTCAAGGCCCTGGCGCGCAAGCGCCGCGGCGATCATCGTGTCATTTGCGGCGTCGACTGGCGCCTCGTTTGAACGCCGTACTGCTAAGGGGCGGATTTCATGGCTAAGATCTGGAAGATCATCACCTTCTATGCTCGCTTCACGCCGAGCTACAGCGCCATCGGGTACTATGCGAGGCGGCCGTTCTGGAGGACGCTGCGGCCTGACCTTTCCGGTCAGACCTGGCTGGTCAACGGCGGCTCTGAAGGCGTCGGCGCCGCCGCCGCCCGGGCGGCGGCGCAGGCCGGCGCCACCGTCATCGCCGTGGCGCGCAACCCCGACCGGCTCCGTGAATTCGCGGCCTCGGTGAAGGGACCTGGCCAGATCGTTCCGGAAATGGCCGACTTCTCGCTGCAGAGCGAGGTCGACGCGCTGCTCGGACGGTTGCAGGCGCGCGGCGTAAAAATCGACGTGCTGGTCAACAATGTCGGCTGCATGCTGGGCAAGCTGAAGATCACCTCCGAAGGCCTCGAAACCTCGTTCGTCACCAATCTGCAGAGCCACTATCTGCTGACCCGGGAGCTGATCTCCAGGGGCATGCTCACCGCACGGGCGAGCGTCATCGAGGTCTCCTCGGGCGGCATGTACAACCAGCCGCTGCTGGTGAAAAAGCTCAACGACGTCGGGACCGGCTACGAGGGCGTGCGCGCCTACGGCCTGGCCAAGCGCGGCCAGGTCGTGCTGACCCGCTACTGGCGCAAGGCCTACGGCGCGACCGATCTGCGGTTCTACGCGATGCATCCGGGTTGGGCCGACACCGTCGGCGTGCGGCGATCGATGCCCCGGTTCCGCAAGATCCTGAAGTCGGTGCTGCGCACCGAGGCGCAAGGGGCCGACACCGTGAACTGGCTGGCCGCCGCCCGGCCGGACCAGGCCCAGGAGGACGTGATCTGGTTCGACCGCAAGGAGCGCACCGCCCACATCTATCCCCACACCCCGAACTCGCCCGACACCGCTGAAGACCTGGTCGCCTTCCTCGAGGCCAACACCCAGGCCGCCGGGTTTGGCGAAGCCCGGGCGAAGGCGCCCGCTTAAGACGCTTGGCCTTCGCCTGCAGCAGCGCGGCTGCAGGCGAAACCGCCGGGACACGCCATCGTGTTCATTCTTCCCCATGACACAGCTTAATATATCGCATTACGATACTTATCTCGATTCCATGAAGGAGGACGGAGATGAAGTTCGTGACCGATTTCATGGGCTGGCTGGCCCATAGCGGCGCCCCTTGGCGGGCCTATCCCGAGGCGGGTCGCCACGGCCATGACCTCGGCGTCGTCCAGGCGCGCCGACCGGCCGCAGCCCCCGCGAGAACCTGGAGCGTCGAGACGGCGCCTGACCGCCGCCTATCGCAGGCCGTGGCGGGGCTGGATCATTGCGATCCCAGGGTTCACCCCCGCGAATGGCTGATCGCCGCCAGCCGGATGAGCGGCGTTCCGATCTTCCGCAAGGATGGCAGGCGGGTCGGCCAGATCAGCGACCTGTCGATTGATCGGCGCTCAGGCCGGATCACCTATGCGCTGGTCGCGTTTGGCGCCCGCCCCTCGGAACGGTTCCACCCGCTGCCCTGGGCGCTGCTGGCCTACGACCTCGAGAAGGACGGCTATGTCGTCCCCTTCGACACCTCGTCGCTGGCCGCCGCGCCCAGCCTGACGCGCGACGAGCTGCAGTGGTTCGGGGCGGGCGACGGCGCCTGGCGCGAGAAGGTCGCGGCCTATTACAGCCCCCACCTGCTGATGCCCTACATCTGAGGCGAGGTCAGTCGCCGCTCAGCTTCTCGAGCTGGCCGAGCAGGCCCGAGAACGCCGGAGCGATCACGCGCAGCTCGTTGAGATTGTTCGCCGAGAGCGCGGCCAGCACCGCCTCTCCATGATCGGTCAGCGAGACCAGCACCTTGCGCCGGTCGTCGTCGTCCACCGCGCGCTGGGTGTAGCCGGCCTTTTCCAGACGGCCGATCAACTCGACAGTGCTGTGGTGCTTGATCAGCAATTGCGCCGCGAGGTCGCCGATCGACATCGGCTTGGGCGCCGGATGCGCCTTGATCGCCAGCAAGGCTTGATGCTGTTGCGAGGTCAATCCGACCGACCGGGCGCCGGCCTCGGCGAAGGCCAGATAGCGCCGGACCGCATATCGGAACGAGGCCAGGGCCTCGTAATCGGCCAAGGTCAGCACGCCGGGGTCCGCCGCTCGATCTCCGACTGGTGTCATGGACGTCTCCTCGTCGCGGCGCACCCTTTGATATGCAGCGCTCGCGGTGGCGTCATGTTCATTTTCATCGCCCAATGCATCGCCTAACGATATACCCCGGCATGCCTTGATTTCGCTATGGATGGGAGGCGACGAAGAGCCCTCGCCGGGGCGGCCTCCGGCGCCGATGGAGCACCAGTTCGAATGACGACGCCCAAGGCCCCCCAGACGATCGCCGCCGCCAACGGGGTGGCGAGCGACACCGCGTTCGGGGCCGTGACCTCGCCGCTCCATCTGTCCACGACCTATCTGTTCGAAGGCTTCGACCGCGAGGGCCGCTACGCCTACAGCCGGATGGCGAACCCGACCCGCGACCAGTTGGCCGACACCCTGGCCAAGCTGGAAGGCGGGGCCGGAGCCGTGGTCACCGCCAGCGGCATGGCGGCGGTGGATCTGGTGCTGAGCCAGGTCGACCCCGGCCGCCTGATCGTGGCGCCGCACGACTGTTACGGCGGCACCTATCGGCTGCTGGCGGCGCGCGCGGCGCGCGGCCAGTTCGAGATCGCCTTTGTCGACCAGTCCGACCCGGCGGCGCTCGCCCAGGCGCTTGCCCGCGCCCCGGCCCTGGTGCTGATCGAAACCCCCAGCAATCCGCTGATGCGGGTGGTCGACATCGTCGTCCTGGCGGGCCTGGCCAAAGCGGCCGGCGCCAAGGTGGCGGTCGACAACACCTTCCTCTCGCCGGCGCTGCAGCGGCCGATCAGCCTGGGCGCCGACTATGTCATCCACTCCACCACCAAATACCTGAACGGCCATTCCGACGTGGTCGGCGGGGCGGTCATCGCCGCCGATCCCGCCGACGTCGAGGCCCTGGCCGCCTGGGCCAACATGACCGGCGTCACCGGCGCGCCGTTCGACGCCTACATGATCCTGCGCGGCGTCCGCACCCTGTTCCCGCGCATCGAGCGCCAGCAGCAGAACGCCGCCGCCGTCGCCGCCTTCCTGGAAGGTCACGCCGCGGTTCGCGCCGTCCATTATCCGGGGCTGGCCAGCCATCCTGGCCATCAGATCGCCAAGGCACAGCAGGCTGGGTTCGGCGCGATGCTGAGCTTCGACCTGGCGGGCGGCGTGGACGCGGTCCGCAGCTTCGTCGAGGCGGTGGGGGTCTTCACCCTGGCGGAGTCGCTGGGCGGGGTCGAAAGCCTGGTCGCCCATCCCGCCACCATGACCCATGTCGGCATGGGGGCCGAGGCCCGCGCGGTGGCCGGCATCGGCGACGGCCTGCTGCGGCTCTCGGTTGGGCTGGAAAGCGAGGCCGATCTGCTGGCCGACCTCCAGCAGGCGCTCGCCGCCTCAACCTGAGATAGCCAAGGCTGAGGTTTGAGGTATCGTCGCCTGGCGGCCGGGCGCCCTGCGCCGCCGCCGATGGGAGCGCGCATGCCATCTTCGCCTGACCCGCAGGACGCGGCCGAGGAGTCTCCCCGGCCGAGACGACGCGGCGGGCCGGTGCGCCTGGCGCTCTGGATCGCCGCCGGCGCGGCGTTGCTGGTCGGGCTCTATGCGGGCCTCGGCTTCTGGGTGGCCCCGCGGATCATCAAGGATCAGGTCGTCAGCCAGGTCGCCGAGCGCTACCAGCGCAAGGCCACGCTAGGCGAGGTCAGGCTCAACCCCTTCACGCTGAAGCTGGAGGCCGACCGCTTCAGCCTGCCCGACGCCGACGGCAAGCCGATGATCGGCTTCGATCGCCTAAAGGTCGATCTGTCGATCGCCTCGATCTGGCGGCGCGGCGTGGTCTTCAACGAGATCAGCCTGGAAGCGCCGAAGGTGCGGCTGGTGCGCCGCGCCGACGGACGGCTGAACATCGTCGACCTGATCCCGCCCAAGGAAGAGGACAAGCCGCCGGCCAAGGTGACGATCGAGCACCTGTCGGTCAGCCATGGCCGCGCCGAGGTCGTGGACCTGGCGCGCCGCAAGCCGTTCTCCAAGACCTTCACCCCTATCGGCTTCACCCTGAACAACTTCAGCACGGTGAAGGACGGGGCCGCCTATGTGCTCAACGCCGTCTCCGAGCGCGGCGAGGGCCTGGCCTGGCGCGGCGTGCTGGGCCTCAATCCGCTGGCCTCGCGCGGAACCTTCGCCCTGACCAGGGTCAAGGTCGCGCCGTTGGCCGAACTGGCGGACGACGCCCTGCCCTTTGGCGTGACCAGCGGCGAGCTGGGTCTGTCCGGCGGCTACGCCTTCGCCCTGAACGGCGAGAACCTGACCCTGGGCGTCGACGTCAATGATCTACGCCTGACCGACGCGGGCCTGCGCGCCCAGGGCGCCGCCGCCGACTGGGTGACCTTGCCGGAGGTCGTGGTCTCCAAGGTGCATGTGGACGTGCCGGGCCAGAGCGTCAGCGTCGGCCGCATCGAGGCGAACAACCCCACCGTGACCGCCTGGACCGAGCCCGGCGGCGCGATCAATCTGGCGCGCTACGCCGGCCCGCCGTCCCCAGCCGCCAAGCCCGGGGCCGGGGCCGCGCCCGCCGCGCCGGCCTGGAAAGTCGACCTGCCGGACCTGCGCGTGAAGGCCGCGAAGATCGCCTTCGAAGAACGCTCGATCGCCACCCCGCTGCGCATCGTCGCCACCCCGCTGGATGTCGCCGTCACGGGCCTGGCCCTGCCGATCGTCAAGCCTGTGCAGGTGCAGGCCAGCACCGGCCTGGAGGGCGGAGGCCGGCTGGCCGCCAGGGGAACGGTCACCCTGGACAAGGTGTCGGCTGACCTCGACGTCGAGGCCAGCGACATCGATCTGCCGCGCTTCCAGCCCTATATCGACGGCGGCGCGGACCTGCGGCTGCTGTCGGGCCGGATCTCCGGCAAGGGCCGGGCCGGATACGCCGCCAGCGGCGCGGCCAAGTTCGACGGCGCCCTGCGCGTCGACAACTTCCACACCGTCGACAAGACCCTGGAGCAGGACTTCGTCAACTGGCGCTCGCTGCGGCTTGAGGGCGTCAGCGCGCGCACCCTGCCGCTGGCCGTGAAGGTCCGCGAGGCGGTGGCCCTGGAGCCCTACGCCCGCGTGGTGATCGGCCCGAACTACGTGATGAACACCACTACGGTCCTTGATCCCAAGGCCGCGGCCGCCCAGGCGCTCGCAGCCCCGGCGCCCAAGCCGGTGAAGCCCAAGGTCAGCCTGTTCAAGAAGGCCAAGCGGGCGCCGCCTCCGCCGCCCAAACCTGAACCGCCCAAGCGCGAGGCCCTGCCGGTCGAGATCGCACTGGTGCGGATCGAGAACGGGCGGATGGATTTCTCCGACCTGTCGATCGAGCCGCACTTCATCGCCGGCATCGAATCCTTGGACGGCACGATCAAGGGCCTGTCGGGACGCCAGGACGCCCGCGCCGACGTCGACCTGGCCGGCCAGGTCGACCGCTATGCGCCGGTGAAGATCGCCGGGCAGGTCAACTACTTCGCCGCCCGCAGCTTCACCGACGTGAAGATGAGCTTCAAGAACATGGAGCTGACCACCTTCTCCCCCTATTCCGGCAAGTTCGCGGGCTACCGGATCAACAAGGGCAAGCTGGACGTCGACCTGAACTACCGGATCGACGACCAGAAGCTGGACGCCAACCACCGGGTGGTCATCAACCAGTTGGAGCTGGGCGAGAAGGTCGACAGCGCCGACGCCGTCAAACTGCCGATGAAGCTGATCGTCGCCCTGCTGAAGGACCGTCACGGGGTGATCGACATTCCGGTGGCGATCAGCGGCACCCTGGACGATCCCAAGTTCAAGATCTGGCCGGTGATCTGGAAGGTAGTCGGCAACCTGTTCGTCAAGATCGCCACCTCGCCCTTCGCCCTGCTGGGGTCGCTGGGCGGCGGCGGCGAGGAGCTGCAGTTCATCGACTTCGCGCCGGGCGCCGTGGTCCTCGACGACACCGGCCGCGGCAAGGTCGCGGCGCTTTCCAAAGCCCTGGTCGAGCGGCCGGCGCTCAATCTCGAGATCCCGATGCCGGTGAGCCCGGCGCTCGACAAGCCGGCCCTGGTGGAGACCCGGTTCAAGGCCGAACTGGCCGCGGCGGCGAGCGAGAAGCTGGGCAAGCGCGCAGGCAAGGCCGGCGCGGTCGAGGCCGCCCTGGCCGATCCGAAAACCCGACGCGGGGTGCTGGAAGACCTCTATCGCAAGCAGTTCGGCGCCAAACCCGACATCCCCAAGCCCCAGGCGGCCGAGGGCGGCGCTAAGCCCGACGCCGACCAGGCCGCGCTGGCCTGGTTGGAGGACAAGCTGCGCGCGCGCATCGCCATCGATGACCCGGCCCTCCAACAGCTGGGCCGCGCCCGGGCCGAGGCGGTGCAGGCCGCGCTGCTGGACGGAGGACAGATCGAACCCTCCCGGATCTTCGTCACCGCCCATCCTCCGCTCACGGCGACCTCGGCGCCCGTGCGGATGGAACTGTCCCTGAACTGACATTCCGATCATCTGGGCTGGCGTCAGGCGACCGAGACCGGGCTAGGGTGGGCGTCCCTTCGATTCCGGATCTCAGCATGCCGACACCGGCCCTCGCGCCCGCCGCCGAACGCGACCTGAAGATCGGGGTGACCCGGCTGCGCGAGCACCTGCTGAACCACGCCGAACTGCTGTTCCGCCGGGTGCTATCCACCGCGCCGGACCACCCGGCCGGCCAGCGCTTCCTAGGCGTCACGCTCTACAAGCTCGGTCGCCACGACGAGGGGCTGACGCTCATCCGCACGAGCGTCGAACTGGAGCCCGAGGCGGCCGGCGGATGGATGGACCTGGCCACCGCGCTCCATCGTCTGGGCGACGGACCGGGCGCCGCGCAGGCCTATGCCCGCGCCACCGGCGGCGCGGTGGGCGAGACGCCGTCCGACCTCGCCTTCTGGAGCGAGCGCGCGGCCCATGAGTTCACCGTGGTCGACTACCCCTATCGCTCGACGGTCCGCTATGGCTCGGGCCGGCCGCCGCATCGCGAGCTCGCCGAACTGATCGGGAAGGGCCGGGAGCGTTATCGCGCGTTCCTGACAGGCATGGGCGAGATCCAGGCCGACTTCTCCCAGCTGCCGCTGGGCGGCAGCTACGAGACGACCACCCCATTCTGGCTGAACGCCTGGTTCCCGCCGCTGGACGGCATGGCCCTGACCCAGATGCTGCGCTCCACCAATCCGGCCCGCTTCCTGGAGATCGGCTCTGGCGTCTCGACCAAGTTCGCGCGGCGGGCCGTCGAGCTCTACGGCCTGCGCACCAAGCTGATCTCCATCGACCCGCAGCCGCGCAACGAGGTCGACGCCCTGTGCGACCAGGTCCTCCGCAAGCCGCTGGAGACCTGCAACCCGGCGATGTTCGAGGACCTGAACGCCGGCGACATCCTGTTCCTGGATTCCTCGCACCGATCATTCCAGGGCTCGGACGTCACGGTGTTCTTCATGGACATCCTGCCGCGCCTGAAGCCCGGCGTGATCATCCAAATCCACGACATCTACCTGCCCGACGACTATGTCAGCGGCCACCTCCAGCGGATGTGGAACGAGCAGTACCTGCTAGGCGTCGCCCTGATGTTCGGGCAAGGCGCCTTCGAGATCCTGTTCCCCAGCTGGTTCGTCGGCCAGGACCCCGACCTGTCGCGCCACGCCGGCGCCATGCTGCGCCAGGGACCGCTAGAGGGCCTGAATCTCTACGGGGCGTCGTTCTGGATGCGGAAGACCTAGGCCCGCCGCCACACGCAGCGACCACTCGATTTGGCGGCGAACCAGGGCCAAGGCGCCGCCCGGCATGAGCCATTTCGGACTGGCCGATCCGCGACGCGGCCGACTTCTCGGCCCTGTCCAGCCACATCACCAGCCAGGGCGCCGACACGCTGATCACCCTGGGCGCCCAGACCGTGGTGCTGGTCGGGGTTTCGGCCGGCTCGCTGACCGCCGCGGACTTCGTGTTCGCCTAGAGGCGATTGCCATCGGCGGGGCGGCGCGGCAGGTTGCCCGCCGCCGCCCTTCGGCCGTGGGGCGGCGCGCATGAAACTCGCGGCCAGGGCGTCTTCATATGTCGAGTTCGCAGGTCCCCCTCTCCGCCCATGACCAACTGCGGGAGGCCGCGCGCGACGCCTGGCTCTACGCCCTGCCGCTGATCGAGATCGCCATGACCCGCGCCAGCCGCGCCGGGTTTGGCGGTGAGATCAACACCTTCAGCCACGCGCGCAACCTCGCCAACCACAAGATGCGGGCGGTGACCACGCCCAACAACGACACGCTCTACACCAGCGCCCAGATCGACCTGAGCGCCGGGCCCGTGACCATCACCCTGCCGGCGGCCGGAGAGCGCTACCTCTCGCTGGCGCTGATGGACGCCTACACCAACAATTTCGCCATCCTCGGCACCCGGACCACTGGCCCGGACGGCGGGACCTTCCGGCTGGTCGGCCCGACCGAGGCCGCCGAGGGCCCCAATGTCGTGCGCGCGCCGACCAACCATGTCTGGGCGCTGGCCCGTATCCTGGTGGACGGCCCCGCCGATCTGGAAGCCGCCCGCGCCATCCAGTCCGGCTTTTCAATGCAAGGCCCGCCCGCCCCGCAGCCCCAGACCCACGCCCGCCGCTCCGCGCCCTGGAACGAGTACTTCGCCAGCGTCGATGCGCTGATGGTCGCCAACCCGCCGCCGGCGACCGACCTCGCCCTGCTGCGCAAGGTGTCGGCCCTGGGTCTCGGCACGGGCGAGTTCGCGCCTGAGAACTTCACCGCCGAAAAGGCCGTCGCCATCGAGGCGGGCGTGGCCGAGGCCCGTGTCGCGGTGCGGCGCGGCGGCGGCGGAGCGAACTGGATCGACGGCTGGTTCTATCCGCGCGCCGACCTCGGGAACTTCGGCCAGAGCTACGCCTACCGGGCCGGCGTCGCCCTGGCCGGCCTGGCCGCCCTGCCGCCGGTCGAGGCCATGTACATGCGCGGGCGCGGCGAACGCGGCGGCATCTATGACGGCCTGCGGTCCTGGCGGCTGCACTTCGCGGCCGACCGCATGCCGGCGGTGGACAGTTTCTGGTCGCTCAGTCTCTACGAGGCCACCGCCGACGGGCAGTTCTTCTTCGCCGACAATCCGCTGGACCGCTACGCGATCGGCGACCGCACCGAGGGCCTGACCTATAACGACGACGGCTCGCTCGACATCTGGATCGGCCACCAGCGTCCCGACGAGGCGCGGGTATCGAACTGGCTGCCCGCCCCGCCCGCCGGCTTCGCCCTGTTCATGCGGGCCTATCTGCCGAAGCCCGCCCTGCTCGACGGCAGCTACCGGCTGCCGCCGGTGACGCTGCTGGACGAGACCTGACCGCGGCGCGGTCTTTACGCCGCCGCAAACATTACGCCTTAACCTTGGTCGCATGGGATACGAGCCGCCCATCGGCCAGGAACGACGCGCCCAGCCCCGCCAGCGCACCCTGTTGCGCGGCCGGATCTGCTACGGGCCGCGCCACGTCATCTCGATCGATTGCGGCATTCGCAACCTCAGCGATCAGGGCGCGCAGGTCAAAATTCCTGCCGGCCAGCCCCTGCCATCGGTTTTCACCCTGCTGCATGTGGTCGCAGGACTCGCGTTTGACGCGCATTTAAGCTGGCGAAAGGCCGATCTGATCGGCGTCCAGTTTGAAGGCCAGCACAACCTGAAGACTGAAATCAGCGACGACCTGGCGCCACTTCGGGCGATTTGGATGGCTCTCGCCTCAAGTTAACGCAGTTCAGGACGATTTTCCGGCCGCGTTTACTCAAATTGCCAAGCCTTCGCGGATTGATCACTCCAATTCCACCAAACGCGTTCGGTGAGCATGCTCGTCTATCGTGCGCCTGTGGATGATACTCGCGCTTTTCAAAGCGTGAATATGGGCCTTAACTCACTCGAATCCAACGCGAACCCCGGAGCCGCTGCTCCGTAGGCGGACGTTTAGGGTGAGGAGGCCAAGATGTCTGCGGAACCTTCAAACAAAACTCCCGATCCAATGGATGTGGCGTTGGGCGCAGCTGTGCGTATTCGACGGCGGACGATCGGCATGTCGCAAGAGGCGCTTGCCGAACAGTGCGGGGTCAGCTTCCAGCAAATTCAGAAGTACGAGAACGGCGCCAACCGCATCTCGTTTTCGCGGCTCGTCCAGATTGCGCGGGCGCTGCGATGCCGGGTTGTGGACCTGATGGATGTTCTCGACACCCCAGCCGGGGACGGTGACGTCGATCTGCTTAGCCGCATGCGCACGCCTGGCGCGCTTGAACTGCTGACCGCTTTCGAGCGGTTGCCGCAGGAAGCCCGCTCGTCGCTCGTCAACCTGCTTCGGGTGATGACCGATCCGGACGCCGGCCAGAAGACCACCCGCCACCGGGAAACTGTGTCAGCCTAGCCTAAAAGTAACGGGCGCCGACCTCGCTGGAAGTCGACGCCCGCAGTGTTTGACGCTTGAGCCCTAGAGGGGCTTCAGGTCGACCGCGGCGATCTTCCCGCGCTCTTCCCTCTCCTGATAATCCAGCTTCTGACCTTCGTTGAGGCCTTGCATCCCCGCGCGCTCGACGGCGGAGATGTGGACGAAGACGTCCTTGCCGCCGTTGTCAGGCTGAATGAAGCCGAACCCCTTGGCGGAATTGAACCATTTGACGGTACCCGTGGCCATAACGCTCTTGTCTCCCTGACAAGCGTTGGGCGCGCGACGGACCCCCGTCAGGTCGCCCGGAAACAATCACAGTCGTCTGGGAAGGCGCCAGTTCGGCCCGCATCGGCGGCGGTTGGAACGTGAGCAGGCCCAAGTCCGGATTGCGGGCGAAATTTTTGCACACGGGCCAGCGCCACCGTCAACAACCCCTGCGGTTCAACTTTCCGCCAACACCTTGTCGATCAGGGCCTTCGCGTCCTTGCCGCCCCAGTCCGCGCCGCCAGCCAGCCGGCCGCGTTCGACGCCGTCCGCGCCATAGATGATGGTGGTCGGCATGCCCGAAGCCGTCGGCTTGAAGGCGAACGGCAGGGCCATTTTCGGGTCGTGATAGAAGGCCAGCGGCGCGTGCTTGGCGATGAAGGCGCGGGCCTTGTCGGCGTCGTCGGGCCGATCGACGCTGATCGCGACGATCTCCACGGGTTTGCCCTGATATTCAGCCGCCAGCTTGGCCAGGGTCGGCATCTCGATCACGCACGGGCCGCACCAGGTGGCCCACAGATTGACCACCGTCACCTTACCCCTGAAGTCGGCGATGCGCTTGGGCGCGCCGGTCGGATCCTGGAAGCTGTTGACCGGCGCGGGCGCGGCCTCGACCGGGGTGACGAACTTCGCCATCTCGCCGGTGGACAGCGACTTCAAGTTCGTTTCCCGCTGGGGGTTTATGGAAGCCTGGGCGATGATGTAGACAATCCCGGCGACGCCAAGCACGGCGGCGCCCCGGAGCGCCCACTTCAATGGGATCGCCTTGGGTTCGCCCTTGGCCTCACCACCTGATTTTTCGCTCATATGACGCACTCTTCCTCGACTGCTTCCGGCAAGCCGGCGCAAGACCCGCAAGGCGCGGGCCAAGCCATGTGGGGTGGACGGTTCTCGTCCAAGCCCGCCGAACTGATGCAGGCGATCAACGTCTCCATCGGCTTCGACAAGCGACTGGCGGCGCAGGACCTGGCCGGCTCTCGCGCGCACGCCGCGATGTTGCTCAAGCAAGGCGTGATTACAAGCCAGGACGAGGCGGCCATCCAGGGCGGCCTCAAGGCCATCGAAGCGGAGATGGCGGCCGGGACCTTCCCGTTCCGCGACGAGTACGAAGACATCCACATGAACGTGGAGGCCCGCCTGCGCGAGCTGATCGGCCCGGCCGCCGGCCGGCTGCACACCGCGCGCTCGCGCAACGACCAGGTGGCTTTGGACTTCCGGCTCTGGGTGCGTGACGCCGCCGACCGCACCATTGCGCAGATCGCCGCCCTGCAGGGCGCCCTGGTCGCCAAGGCCGAGCCGCACGCCGCCACCCTGATGCCGGGCTTCACCCACCTGCAGCCGGCCCAGCCTGTGACCTTCGGTCACCACCTGATGGCCTATGTCGAGATGTTCGGCCGCGACGCCTCGCGCTTCGCCGACGCCCGCGCCCGGATGAACGAGAGCCCGCTGGGCGCCGCGGCGCTGGCCGGCTCGCCCTTCCCGATCGACCGCCATGCGACGGCCGCCGCCCTCGGCTTCGACGCCCCCACCGCCAACTCGCTGGACAGCGTCGCCGACCGCGACTTCGCGCTGGAGAGCCTGGCGGCGGCGACCATCTGCGCCACCCACCTGTCGCGGCTGGCCGAGGAGATCGTGATCTGGATGACGCCGCAGTTCGGCTTCATCAAGCTGACCGACGCCTTCACCACCGGCTCGTCGATCATGCCGCAAAAGAAGAACCCCGATGCCGCCGAACTGGTCCGCGCCAAGGTCGGCCGACTGCTCGGCTCGTTCACCCAGCTGACCGTGGTGATGAAGGGCCTGCCGCTGACCTATTCGAAGGACATGCAGGAGGACAAGGTCCCCACCTTCGAGGCCTTCGACGCCCTGGAGCTGTCGCTGGCCGCCATGGCCGGCATGGTCGCCGACATGGAGCCGGTGACCGAGCGCATGGCCGCCGCCGCCGGCGCCGGCTTCTCGACCGCCACCGATCTCGCCGATTGGCTGGTGCGCACCCTGGACATGCCGTTCCGCGACGCCCACCACGTGACCGGGGCTGCGGTGAAGAAGGCCGAGAGCCTGGGCTGCGACCTGCCGGGCCTGCCGCTGGCCGACCTGCAGGCGATCGAGCCGCGCATCACGTCCGACGTCTATGAGGTCCTGACGCCGCAAGCGTCGGCGGCCAGCCGCAAGAGCTACGGCGGAACCTCGCCGGAACAAGTCCGCGCCCAGATCGCGCGTTGGAAGGAGAAGCTGTCATGACCCTTCGTCCCCTGCTCGCGATCGCCCTGATCGGCGCGACGGCGCTGGCCGGCTGCGGCAAGATGGGCGCCCTGGAGCGTCCCGGCCCGCTGGTCGGCAAGGGATCGGGCGCCGACGCCGGCGCCGACCCCGGACGCACGATCCACACCGTCGATCCGCGTAACCGCGCCGACCGCCCGGCGCCGCCGCGCACCCTGCCGGTCGACTCGGCCCAGAACCCCACCTCCAGCGCCCCGCAGGGCGCCCTTCCGGACCCCTACGCGAACCCGCGATGAATCATTTCGAGCTGAAGGAGGGCGAGCTCTTCTGCGAGGGCGTGTCCCTCACCGACCTGGCCCACGCCGTCGGCACGCCGGTCTATGTCTATTCCAGCGCCACGCTGGAACGGCACTACACGGTGCTGCGCGACGCCCTGGTGGCTGAAGGCGTCAAGGGCGACAACGGCGGCGATCCGCTGATCGCCTTCGCCGTGAAGGCCAACTCCAACCTGGCGGTGCTGAAGACCCTGGCCCGCCTGGGCGCCGGCGCCGACACCGTGTCCGAAGGCGAGATCCGCCGCGCGCTCGCCGCCGGCGTTCCACCCGAGAAGATCGTGTTCTCCGGCGTCGGCAAGACCGCCGACGAGCTGGCCTTCGCGCTGAAGGCCGGGGTCGCCGAGATCAATGTGGAGTCCGAGCCGGAAATGCGGCTGGCCAGCCAGGTCGCCCAGTCGCTGGGCGCCCGGGCCACCATCGCCATCCGCGTGAACCCCGACGTCTCGGCCGGCGGCCACGCCAAAATCGCCACCGGCAAGGAAGACAACAAGTTCGGCGTCTCGTTCTCCGAGGCCGAGCGGCTCTACGCCAACGCCTCCAACGACGCGGGCCTCAACCCCGTCGGCGTCACCTGCCATATCGGCAGCCAGATCACCGACCTCGCCCCCATGGAGGCGGCCTTCACCAAGATGCGCGGCCTGGTCGAGCGCCTGCGCGGCGAAGGACTGTCGGTGCAGCGGCTCGATCTGGGCGGCGGCCTGGGCGTGCCCTATTTCAACCAGCCGACGCCGCCCTCGCCGGCCGACTACGCCCGCATGATCGCCAAGACCATGAACGGCCTGGACATCGCCTACGCCTTCGAGCCGGGCCGGATGATCGCGGCCAACGCCGGCGTCCTGCTGGCCAAGGTGCAGCACATCCACGAGCGGCCGGGCGGCCGCAAGTTCGTGGTGCTGGACGCGGCCATGAACGACCTGATCCGGCCGGCCATGTACGACGCCTATCACGAGATCGTCCCGCTGAAGCCGCGCGCTGGCGAGCCCGTCGTCTATGACGTGGTCGGCCCGATCTGCGAAACCGGCGACACCTTCACCCGCGAACGCGCCCTACCGCCGCTGGAAGCCGGCGACCTGATCGCCTTCATGAGCGCCGGCGCCTACGGCGCGGTGATGTCGAGCGAGTACAACAGCCGCCTGCTGGTTCCCGAGGTGCTGGTCAAGGCAAGCGCCTACGCCGTCGTCCGCCCGCGCCCGACCTATGAGGACATGCTGGCCAAGGAAGCCCCCGCGCCCTGGCAATAAAGTCTCTCGCCTCGGGGCGTTAATCCTAAACTCTTCTTGCACACTAGCTGCGCCATAATGGGGAAGAGCAGCGGAGACGACAGAAGTGCAGGGTTTGCAGGGCTTGACCTGGGGCGAGATACTCGAAGACGGGCTGCCCGGCTCGACCCTGGAGGCCAGCAAGCGCAGCTGGCGCAACCGGCTGTTCGGATCGGGCCTGGCGACCGCCGTGCTGCTGATCGGTTTTGGAATTCCGGCCGCCTGCATCTGGATCCTGGTCAACATCGCGCTTGAGGCCTCGCTGGTGTTCGCGCGCGCGCGCTATGCGCGCCTGGGCCGGCGCCCGCCCCTGGTTGAGCGCCTTGCACCGATCCTGGCCTTCAGCGCCGCATGGTCGGCCATGGGCAGCGTCTGCCTGTTCTACGGCCCCCCGCCGCTGCAGGTGGCGGGCTTAGCGATCCTGCTCGGGCTGCTGGTCGCCTCGCTCAAATACGCCGCGCTGAGCTGGGCCGGGTTCGTGTTCCTGGCGCCCGCGCCCTTCGTGACCCTGGCGCTCGCCCCGATCCTGCTGACCGGGTTCCGCGGATGGGAGTTGGCCTTGGTCCTCCTGGCCCTGCTGGGCCTGGCCATCGTCATCACCAATGTCGCGCGCACGATCCGGCGCAACGCCAAGGCCCTGGAGGCCGCGCGGGCCGAGGCTCTGGACGCCAGTCGCGCCAAGTCGGCCTTCCTGGCGATGATGAGCCACGAACTGCGCACGCCGATGAACGGCGTGCTCGGCATGGCCCACGCCCTGGCCGCGACCCAACTCAACCGCCAGCAGGCCGACTACCTGGACATGATCGTCCAGTCCGGCGACGGGCTGATGGCCGTGCTCAACGACATTCTCGACCTCTCGAAGATCGAGGCCGGAAAGCTGGAGCTCGAGATCGTCAGTTTCGACGTCGAGAAACTCGGCCGGCAGATCTTCCTGCTGTGGAGCGAGACCGCGCGCCTCAAGGGCCTGGAACTGGCGCTGGAGATCGATCCCGCCACCCCGGCCTGGCTGGCGGGCGACCCCATCCGGGTGCGCCAGATCCTGCTCAACCTGATTTCCAACGCCCTGAAGTTCACCGAGAGCGGCGGCGTCAGCATCCGCATCGCGCCGCTGCCGCGCCAAGGTCTCGAGATCGTCGTCACCGACACCGGCATCGGCATGCGCGAGGACCAGCAGACCAAGCTGTTCCAGGCCTTCTCCCAGGCCGAGATCTCCACGACCCGGCGGTTCGGCGGCACCGGCCTTGGCCTGTCCATCTGCCGTCAGCTCGCCGAGATGATGGGCGGGAACATCTCGGTCGCCAGCACGCCGGGCGAGGGCTCGACCTTCCGCGTCGCCCTGCCGCTGCCCACCGCGGCGGCCCCGGCTGAGGCCGAGATCCAGCACGACATCGTCAGCCTCGAAGGCCGCCAGGTGCTGGTCGTCGACGACAACAAGGTCAACCAGGCCGTGGCCAAGGCGATCCTGGAGGCGGCCGGCGCGGTGGTGACGCTCGCCGACGACGGCCTGTTCGGTCTTGAGGAACTGCGCGCCGGTCAGTTCGACGCCGTGTTGATGGACGTCCACATGCCGCGGATGGACGGGATCGAGGCCCTGGCCCAGATCCGCGCCGGCAAGGCCGGGCGCATCGATATTCCGGTGATCGCGCTCACCGCCGACGCCATGTCCGGCGAGGGCGAGCGGCTGATGGGGCTGGGCTTCGACGACGCCCACCCCAAGCCGATCCAACCCGCCGAGCTGCTCTATGCGGTGGCCGGCTGGTGCGCCCAGGACGTGCCCGCGCGCCTGTCGGCCTAGTCCAAGGCCCCGATATAGGGCAGGCCGCGCATCGCCCCGGCCGCGTCCATGCCGTAGCCGACCAGGAACCGGGCCGGGGCCTGCCAGGCCACGAAGTCCGGCACGATGGCGCGCGGGGTCGGCCAGGGCTTGGAGGCGAACACCGCCGTCAGCGCCCGGCTGGCGCCGGCGTCACGGACCAGGCGCTGGGCCTCCGACAACGACAGGCCGGTGTCGATCACATCGTCGATGATCAGGGCGGTGCGGCCCGACAGCGGGCGCTGCAGGTCGGCGCGCACCTCGCAGCGGCCCAGGCTGGCGCGCTCGTCGCCGTAGGAGGCCAGCCACAATGCATCGAAGCGGACATGACGGCCGGCGCGCGCCAGGGCCCTGGTCAGGTCGGAAGCAAACCACAGCCCGCCCGTCAGCAGGCAGACGGCGACGGTGTCGTCGTCGATGCGCGGCGCGATCTCGCGGGCCAGCGCCTCGACGCGCCGCGCCACCTCGTCCTCGCTCAGCAGGACGACGGGCGTACGGTTGTCAGGGGTCTCAGTCATGGGACGACAAGGCGTCGGGGGTTCCGACCGCCAGGGGCTGGGCCTCGACCGGCGGCGGGGTCGGCGCGCCGGCGGCCGGGCGCAGAGCCGGCGGGGCGGCGTCGTGCGCGCCAGGCGCCGGGTCGGCTTGATGGACCTTCAGATTGATCGGCTCCATCGGCGCGAACGCCACCTCGAGCTCACGGGCGCTGGCCGGGGGATCGAGTAGAGCGATCGCGAAGTGGCGGGTTTCGCCAGACGGGATCTTGGCGTCGGCGGGCCGGGCGATCTTGGTGGCGATGGCCTTGCCGTCGGCGTTCAGCAGGCTGATGCGCAGCGGCGGCGACACCACCGGCCTGTCCTCGATGTTGCGGATCATGCCCGAGACGGCCAGGGCGGCGTGACCGTCCTGCAAGGCGGGCTCGAAGCGCACGCCCTCAATGACCAGGCCCAGGCTGTTCACCGGCAGGCCGACGCCCGCATAGGCGCTGGCCGTCCGCGGCCACAGCCGCACGACGTCGACCCGGAAAATAATGGCGACGGCGATCAGCACCGCCAGGACCGCGGCCATGCCAGCCCAGATCACCCCGGTGGTCGCGGCTTCGCGCACCCGGCGCTCAGTATCGGCCTTAGCGCGGAAGACCTTGGGCAGCTCCTCGCCGGGCAGCTCCCGGATCGGGCGATCTTCGGAAATCTCCGGCGCGGGCTCGCGGGCGAAGGCGCCTTCCTCGTCGTTTTTTTCGAGCTGGAGCGAGGGGTCTTCGAGGTTTGCGGTCCACCGCGCCCCGCAACTGGCGCACTTCACAGCGCGGCCTTCCGTGGGGATCTTGGAATCATCCACGAAATAGCTGGTGGCGCACTCTGGACAGGTCAGTATCATGACGGCCGAATCGGACGCTCCAGCAACCTCAACCGAGGTCGCCGATTTCGGCTCTCATGTCCAGAAACCCAAACGCCACAGGCGCACCTGACGCCGATCACGCTGTTGTCCGCTTCGATGATGTTTCGATGCGCTATGGTCGTGCCCCCGAGACTCTGAAGGATCTTACCTTCTCCCTTGCGCCTGGGTCATTCCACTTCGTGACCGGCGCGTCGGGAGCGGGAAAGACCTCGCTGCTCAAGCTCCTGTTCCTGGCTGAGAAGCCCTCGAAGGGACTCATGCACCTGTTCGGGCAGGACGTCTCCACCGTCGCACGCGAGGATCAGCCCTTCCTGCGCCGCAGGATTGGCGTGGTTTATCAAGAGTTCAAGCTGCTGGAGCACATGTCGGTGTTCGACAACACCGCCCTGCCGCTGCGCATCGAGGGCCGCAAGGCCGACAGCTATCGCGGCGACGTGGCCGAACTGCTGGCCTGGGTCGGGCTGAAGCACCGGATGCACGCCATGCCGGCGACGCTGGCGGGCGGCGAGAAGCAGCGGCTGGCCATCGCCCGGGCCGTGGTGAACCGTCCCGAGATCCTGCTGGCCGACGAGCCGACCGGCAATGTCGATCCGGAAATGGGCCTGCGTATCCTGAAGCTGTTCGTGGAACTGAACCGCCTGGGCACCACCGTCCTGTTCGCCACCCACGACGAGGACCTGGTCGCCCGCTCGGGCATGCCGGTCCTGCACCTGGACAATGGGCGGCTGACCGCCCATGGCCATCGCTCATGAGCGATTTCGACGTCGAGCGCTGGCGCCCCGCCGCCTTCCTGCCGGAGGCCGACTCCCGCGACGGGTCGCTGACCTTCGTGGTGGCGACGCTGTGCTTCCTGGCCTGCCTGACCCTGCTGGCCGTGCTGGCGACCAACCGCGCAGCCCGTGATTGGACCGGCCAGCTCGACGGCCAAGCCACCGTCATCGTGCGCCCCAAGGCCAACGAGACCCCGGACGGCGCCGCCGCCCGCGCCGCCGAGACCCTGGCCGGCGTGCCCGGCGTGGCCGAGGCCCGGGCGCTGGAACGTGAAAAGGCCGAGGCGCTGATCGCGCCGTGGCTCGGTGACGCCGACCTCTCCGACCTGCCGGTGCCGCGGCTGGTCGCCGTCCAGCTGACGACCGAGGCCCCGGCCGACGCGGCCGCCCTGGATAACGCGCTGAAGGCCCAGGGCCTGGACGCCGTGGTCGATGATCATTCCGTCTGGATGGCCGACATCCAGCACGCCGCCCAGATCGCCCGCTGGATCGGCCTGGCGGTGTTTGGCCTGATCGCCACCGCCGCTGCGGCGGTCGTCGCCTTCGCCACCCGCGCCGGGCTCGCCGCGCGGCGCGAGGTGGTCGAGGTGCTGCACCTGTCGGGCGCCGAGGACAGTTTCATCGCCGGACTGTTCCAGTTGCGGTTTGCGAAGATGGCGGCCATCGCGGGCTTGTTCGGCGCGGGCGCGGCGGCGATCATGGGGGCTGTTTTGCGCCTGGCGGGGGGAGGCCAAGGTTTGACGCCCGTTCTGCCGATCTCCTGGCTCGACCTGCTGGCGGTCCTGCCCGCCCCGCTGGCCGCCGGCGCGGTGGCCGCGCTCGCCGCGCGCCTGACCGCCCAGGCGATGATCCGAGACCTGGCGTGAGGGGGCTCACCGCCATCCTCGTGGTCGCCGCCATCTGGGCCGCGGGCCTGCTGGCGTTCGCCGCCCGGGTCGAACGCTCGACCCCGGCGCCCGAACCGGAAATCGCCGACGGCGTGGTCGCCCTGACCGGAGCCGGCTCCAACGCCCGCATCGGCGCGGCCATGGGCTTGCTGGAAGACGGCAAGGCCAAACGCATGCTGGTCTCGGGCGTCAACCGCGAGGCCTCGCGCGAAGACATCCGCACGGTCAGCCGCGCGGTCCGCCGGCTCTATGACTGCTGCGTGGACCTGGGCTTCGACGCCGCCAACACCGTCGGCAACGCCCGCGAGACCCAGGAGTGGTCGCGCGCCATGGGCTTCGACAGCCTGATCGTGGTCACCGCCGACTACCACATGCCGCGCGCCATGCTGGAGCTGCGCGGCGCCATGCCCGACACCAAGCTGACCCCCTACCCCGTGGCGACCTCGGTGCTGAAAGCCCGTCGCTGGTGGGGAACTAGCGGCGGCGCGCGCTTGATGGTCGTAGAATACTGCAAATATCTGGCGATCCTGGGCCGCGAAGCGGTCCTGGGTCTGGGGCCCCGCGCCGATGCGGAAGACCCCGCGCCCAAGAAAGGCTGACGTTCTTGACCGCCCTGCGTTCCCTGCTCTTCGTGGCCCTGTTCTACATCTGGTCGGTGATGGTGGCTGTCGGCCTGTCGCCGGCCCTGCTCGGCCCGCGCTGGTGGATCATGCGTCTGATGGGCGTCTGGGCGAACGGCATCATCTTCCTGCTGCGGGTGATCTGCGGCATCAGGATCGAGGTCCGGGGCCGCGAGCATATGCCCAAGGGCGCGGCGCTGGTGGCGTCCAAGCACCAGTGCATGTTCGACGTCTTCGCCCAGTTCGCCTTCCTGCCGGACGCCTGCATGGTGACCAAGAAGGAGCTGATGTGGATCCCTTTCTTCAGCTGGTGGGCCATGAAGGGCAAGATGATCGTGGTCGACCGCGGAGGTCACTCGACGGCGCTGCGCAAGTTGATGCGCGACTCCAAGGAGCGCTTCGTCGACGCCCGCCAGGTACTGATCTTCCCGGAAGGCACCCGTTCGGAGCCCGGCGCGCCGCCTGACTACAAGCCCGGCATCGCCGCGCTCTATCGCGAGCTCGACGTGCCAGTGCACCCGGTGGCCACCAACTCCGGCGTCCATTGGCCCAAGCACGGCTTCATGCGCAAACCCGGGACCATCGTCTTCGAGTATCTGGAGCCGATCGCGCCCGGCCTGAAGCGGGCCGAGTTCATGCGCCTGCTGGAAGAGCGCATCGAGACCGCGTCGAACAAGCTGCTGGTTCTGTAGGCCTCGTTCCTCCCTCTCCCCCGCTACGCAGGGGAGGAACAAGGGAGCATCTGGCGGTCTATTTCGCCACCAGCTCCAGCGCATCGACCATGACCAGCAGCTTTTCCATGGCGTGGTCGCGTATCTCCTGCTGGCGCAGGTGGATGATCAGGTCGCGCAGGTATTCGACATTGCGCCCCGACAGCCCGGTCGCCCCGGCGATCAGTTCGGCCTGGCGCTCCAGCGACAGCGCGCCGGCCCATTGCGGATGATGCACGTCGGACAGGAAGGTCAGGGTCTCCACCTTGCGTCCGTCGGCCAGCCGCACGGTGGCGCTGGCCTCGACATAGGTCTCGGTCGGCTGCTCGCGCTCACGCAGATAGCCGTAGACCTCGGGCCAGATCTCTTCGGCGACGCGGTAGGCGGCGCCGCGCACCGCGCCGCCGGGGGCCAGCCCCAAGACCAGGCCGGGGCGTTCATAGGTGCCGCGGTGATGCACCGAATAGATGCAGAACGCCCGACGCCGCCCGTGTAGGGTGGCGGCCTGGCGCTCCAGGTGGTCAAAACCCGGCCGCCACATCAGCGACCCGTAACCGAAAACCCAACGCTCAACCGACATGGCCCGCCGCGCAAAACCCGCTCCGCCTCTCTCTCCTGTGCCCGATCCGCTCGCGCCCCGCAAACGCGGACGCATGGGGCTGTATCTTCCCTTCGCCATAACCCTGGTCGCGGCGGTCGGTTGGAGCGGCTTTTGGATCTATGCCCGCGCCCAGGCGGCCGAGCGGATCGAGGCCGGCGCCGAACAGCTGCGTAAGGCCGGATACGACGTGTCCTGGGCCGAACGGCGGATCACCGGCTATCCCTTCCGGCTGAACGTCACCCTGACCGACGCGCGCTTGCGCGAGCCGTCCGGCTGGGGTCTGGCCGCGCCGCGCCTGGAGACCCAGGCCTATATGCACGGCCTGGGAACCTGGGTGATCGCCACGCCGACCGGCCTCACCTTCACCCGCCCGACCGGCGGGGCGGTGAGCGTCAAGGGCGACGTGATCCACGCCAGCCTCTCGCATCTCGACAGCCCGCTGCCGAACTTCTCGTTCGAGGGGACCAAGCTCACCTTCGCGCCGGCCGCCGGCGCCCAGCCCTTCGCCCTCTCGGCCGCCGACAAGGTGGAGTTCCACCTACGCCCGGGTCCCGACGACCAGGCCGCGGTGATGTTCAAGGTCGACGCCGGCAAGGCGCAGCTGTCGGGCCTGTTCGCCCGACTGGCCGGCGACAAGCCGATCTCCATCCTCTGGGACTCGACGCTCTCGAAGGTCAGCGCCTTCAAGGGTGGCGATTGGCCAGACGCGGTTCGCAGCTGGGTCGCCGCCGGCGGCCTGATGACCGTGCGCCAAGCCGGGGTCACCGCCGGCGAGGCGGTGATCGGCGCCAAGTCGGGCACGCTCGGCGTCGGCTATGACGGCCGCCTGACGGGACATCTGGACGTCACCCTGCGCGAAGCCCCCAAGGCGCTCAGCGCCATGGCCGAGACCGGCGTCATCCGCCCGGAAGCCGCGCTCGCCGCCTCGGCGGTCGCCGCCGCCCGCCAGGGAACCGGCGACGTGGCGCAGGCCAATGTCACCTTCCAGGCCGGCCAGACCACTTTGGGTCCTGTCGCCGTGGGCCCCGCGCCCAAGGTCTACTGAACCAAGCAGTTTCCGATGCAACTTTCTTGCGGCGACGGCGCCTATTGCGCCCCTCGCCGCAATGACCTAAGCGCCAAACCTTCGTTTTCGGGGGACAAAATGGCTGAGGCCGATCCCAAGACCGCTGCGCCGAGCCTGGACGCCGTCCGGACCCGCATCGACGCGATCGACGCTCAGCTCCTGGCCCTGGTGGATGAGCGAGCCGGCCTGGCCATCCAGGTCGCCGCGGCCAAGGCCGCCGCCGGCGACGGCGACAAGTTCGCCCTGCGCCCCGGCCGCGAAGCCCAGGTGGTCCGCGCCCTGCTCGACAAGCCCCGCAACGCCGCGCGTCCCAGCCTGGTGGTGCGGATCTGGCGCGAGCTGATCGGCGACAGCCTCTCGCGCCAAGGCGCCTTCCATCTGACCGTCTTCGGCGGTCGCGATTCCGGCCGGGCGGTCGAGGGCGCGCGCCTGCGCTTCGGCGCCGCGCCGTCCCTGCGCCAGGTCGCCAAGGCCGAGGACGCCCTGGCCGCGGCCAAGACGCCGGGCGGCGTGGCCATCCTGGCGCTGGCCTCCGACACCCCTTGGTGGGGCCGTCTGCTGGCCGAACCGAAACTGAAGGTGTTCGCGACCCTGCCCTGCCTGACCGCCTGGGGGCCGCTCTCGGCCCTGGCCGTGGCTGATGTCGATGTCGAGCCGACCGGGTCGGACCTGACCTATTGGGTCACCGACGCCGCCGGCTCGGCCCAGTCCATCGAGGACGCCCTGGGCCGCGACGGCGTCGCCGGCGACCTGATCGCCGAAGCCGGGGGGCTGAAACTGTTCGCTCTGCTCGGCTTCTATCAGCCCGACGACGCGCGGCTGGCCCGCGCGCCGGGCCGCCTCACCGGCGTCATCGGGGCTGCGCCTGCGCAGCTGGACGTGTAAGGACGAGCCGTCCCTCCCGTCACGACCGGCCTTCGCCCCAATGACCGACACCGTTCTCGACCGTTCCGCCGCGCCCCGTCCGACGCCCAAGCCGGGCATCATGGACATCGCCCCCTATGTGCCGGGCCAGTCCAAGGTCGACGGCGTCGAGCATCCGCTGAAGCTGTCGGCCAACGAGAACATCCTGGGCTCCAGCCCAGACGCCCGCGAGGCCTTCTCCACCGCCTTCGACAAGCTGCAGATGTACCCCGACGGCCGCACCACCGCCCTGCGCGAAGCACTGGCGGCCAAGTACGGCCTGGAGCCGGAACGCCTGCTATTCGGCTGCGGCTCCGACGAGATTTTCCAGCTCCTGAACCAGGCCTTCCTCGAGCCCGGCGACAACATCGTCCAGGGCGAGTTCGGCTTTGGCGCCTACGCCATCGGCGCACGGGCCTGCCAAGCGCAGGTGCGGATGGCGCCCGAACCCAACTACCGCGTCGATGTCGACGAACTGCTGAAGCTGGTCGACGCGCGCACCCGCATCGTCTTCGTCGCCAACCCCGCCAACCCGACCGGCACCTGGAATTCGGCCGCAGAGATCCGCCGGCTGCACGCGGCCCTGCCGCCCAGCGTGGTGCTCTGCCTGGACGGCGCCTATGCCGAGTTCTGCCACGACCCGGCCTATGAAGACGGCATGTCGATGGTGCGTGAGTTCGACAATGTCGTGGTCACCCGCACCTTCTCCAAGCTGCATGGCCTCGCCGCCCTGCGGGTGGGCTGGGCCTATATGCCCGAGGAGATGGCCGGGGCCATCGACCGCATCCGCCTGCCCTTCAACGTCAATATCCCGGCCCAGCTGGCCGCCGTCGCAGCCCTGGCCGACGACGAATTCCAGCAGCGCTCGCTGGCCCTGGTCGACCAATGGCGGCCGTGGCTGACGCAGCAGCTTGGCGGCCTTGGCCTCGAGCCGCTGCCCTCGGCGGCCAATTTCGTGCTGGTCGGGTTCCCGACCACGCCTGGCAAGACCGCCAAGGAGGCCGACGCCTTCCTGAGCGCGCGCGGCCTAATCGTCCGTTACGTGGCCGGCTACGGCCTGCCCAACCACCTACGCATCACCATCGGCCTGGAAGAGCACAACCGGGCCGTGGTCGAGGCGCTGCAAGACTTCATGAAGGACCAACCGGCGTGAGCGTGATCTATCCTCGGATGGCGGTGATCGGCTGCGGGCTGATCGGCTCCTCGGTGATCCGGGCGGCGCGCGAGGCCGGCGTGGTCGGCGTGGTCGGCGTCGCCGACGCCAGCGAAGCGCACCGCCAGCGCATCGTCGAACTGGGCTATGCCGACGAGGTCACCGCCGACATCGCCGAAGCGGTGAAGGACGCCGACCTCGTGGTGCTGGCCGTGCCGGTGCTGGCCATGGGCGAGGCCGCCAAGGCCGCCGCCGCGGCGCTGAAGCCCGGCGCCACCGTGACCGATGTCGGGTCGGTGAAGGGCTCGGTCGCCGACGCCCTGGCCGCCGCCTTGCCAGACAGCGTCTTCATCATTCCCGGCCACCCCATCGCCGGCACCGAGCACTCGGGCCCCGACGCGGGCCTGGCCGAGCTGTTCCAGAACCGCTGGGTGATCCTCACCCCCCAAGCCAGAACCGACGAGCCCTATGTCGAGGCGGTCGGCCGGTTGTCGGAGTTCTGGCGGGCGCTGGGCGCCAATGTCGACCAGATGGACGACCGTCACCACGACCTGGTCCTGGCCGTCACCAGCCACCTGCCCCACCTGATCGCCTACAACATCGTCGGCACCGCCGCCGACATGGAGGAGGTCACCCAGGCCGAGGTGATGAAATACTCGGCCGGCGGCTTCCGCGACTTCACCCGCATCGCCGCCTCCGACCCGACCATGTGGCGCGACGTGTTCGTGGCCAACAAGGACGCGGTGCTGGAGATCCTCGGCCGCTTCACCGAAGACCTGCAGGCGTTGTCGCGCGCCATCCGCTGGGGCGAGGCCGACAAGCTGCACGAGCTTTTCACCCGCACCCGCGAGATCCGCCGCGGCATCATCGCCGCGGGCCAGGAAAGCGCCGAGCCGAACTTCGGCCGCGATCGCGGCAAGCATTAGGCCCGGACGCCCACCATCCGTGTCATCCAGGTTTGCGCAGCAAGACCGGCGACTGTGTTGATGGTCAAGGCTGGTTGGTTCGCCAGGGCCGGTCTGCCTTGAGCATGC
>NZ_LMHT01000028.1 GCF_001429025.1 Phenylobacterium sp. Root700
TCAGGATCACTCCCAAGGCTCACTCAAGCGGCTCGATCGCCACCCCCAGTCACAAACCTTTCCAAAACAAAATCAACGACTTGTCCGCCGCCAACCCCGTCTCCGTCCGGCCCGTTTCCGAGCGAGGGCGGCTTCTACCCAGAGGTTTTTGAGTCCGCAAGCCCCGATGACGAGATCACGACAAAAGAGGCTCCTGGCTTGTGGAAAAGCCAGCATCATCCTTTAAGGGACAGGCTTAGGAGGCTCTCTAGAGAATGCTGTCGCAAAAGGCTCGCTACGCGCTACGCGCCCTTGTCGAACTCGCCAGGGCCGACGGAGCCCAGGTTACGTCTGGTGAACTGGCCAGTCGCGCCGATGCGCCGCGCAAATTCCTCGAGGCGATTCTGCTGGAGCTCGCCCGTAATAAGGTGGTGGTCAGTCGGCGCGGGAAGTTCGGCGGCTACACCCTGGCTCGCGAGGCCGCTCAGATCAGCTTCGCCGAGGTGATCCGCATTATAGATGGACCGCTCGCCCTGGCCCCCTGCGTCAGCCGCCTCTCCTTCCGGAAATGCGACGACTGCCCCGACCTGGCGACATGTTCCTTGCGCGAGGCTCTATTAAGAGCCCGCGATGCGACCTCGGAGGTGCTGGAAGGCTACAGCCTCGCCGAAGCCGCCACGGGTCAAGGGGCCGAGGTCTTCTCCTAACCGGCGGCGATATAGGCCTTCAGGCCGTCGGCCTCGGTCTCGACCTCGTCGATCTTCCACTTCACCAGGTCGCCGATCGACACGATCCCGACCAGCCGCTCGTTCTGGCAGACCGGAAGATGGCGGATCCGCCGGTCGGTCATCCGGCTGAGCAGGGAATCGATCGTTTCGCTCGGCTCTGCGAAGATCACGTCATGGGTCATGCAGGAGGAGATCGGCTTGGTCAGGGCCGCCGCGCCCTCTTCGGCGAAGGCGCGCACCATATCCCGCTCCGAAACGATCCCCACCACGCGGTCGCCGTCCATCACGACCATCGCGCCGACCTTGCGGGAATAGAGCAGAGCGCAGATCGCGCCCACCGTCTCCGCGGGCGAGGCCGTAAACACCAGGTCGCCCTTGGTCTTAAGGATCTGAGACACCAACATAAGCGCGTTCTCCCTAATTCCGAGGGATACAGCGTCGCTCAGGACGCCTTGAAAATCAACGCTCTCACAAAGGTGTCAGGCGCTCTGCGGACGGGCGACCCAACCGAACAGATCGATGAGCACCAACCCCGCCAGATAGCCGAAGATGTGCGCCTCCCAGGCGACCCCGGCGTTGCCGAGGCCAGGCGCGAACCCGACCAGAGCCAGCAGCAGGTTCACCACGATCCACCCGACGGTCATGCTGATCACTGGGGGGCTCAGATACTTGCCCGGCTCCCCCTGCCCCGCCATCAGCCGCGCCGCGGCGCCGACCAGGCCGGCCACCGCGCCGGACGCGCCGACCATCAAGGCGGTTCCGCCCGGGTTGGACAGGCCATAACCCAGGCTCGCGAGCCCGCCACACAATAGATAGAAGACCAGGAAGACCAGCGCCCCTTTCAGGCTCGCGCCGAAATAGCGGGCCACCGGGGTTCCGAAGGCCAAGGCCGCGCCAGCGTTCATCAGCGCGTGCGCCCAGCTGCCGTGCAGGAAGATCGCCGTGAACAGCGTCGGCCAACGTCCTGCATCGAGGGCCGCCGAGGAGAAGGCGTAATTCCGCAGGAGCCAGTCCTGGGGCAGGAACGTCTGGAAGAAGTAGCCGACAACAATGACCAGGGTCGCCATGACCGCTGGCCACGGCGCGTTGAAGATAGGCTGGCGCTCTTCGTTCAAAACCGGCTCTCCACGCACGCTCAATAAAAAGACCAATGTTCGCCTTCTCACGCCGGCCTTAACCAAATCGCGAGGGTCTTGTCCCTTAGATACGCACAAGTTCGGCGTCGTCGCGCCTCTGGCGTGCGGTCTGACTTAGTCATTTTCGGGGTGGGGTCCACAACAGGTCATGGCCGCAGCTATCTTCGCAACATCGCGAGCGCTGGCATGCGCCTGCATGGCGAGCGCCCTGTTGGCCGCCGCTCCGGCGCACGCCCAGAGCATGTCGACCAATTCCGCGGACTTCAACGCCGGCTACGGCCGCCGCGCGGGTTCTGAGAACCATCCGGTCAATGTCGCCACCCGCGACGCCAACGGCAACCGGGTCATCATCGACGGCGTCATCCAGAGCGGCGAGGACCAGTCGGGCTTCTCCTTCGCCTCCGGCGCGGCCGACGCCTATGCCGGGGTCGGCTCGTTGGGCGGCGGCTCCACGGCCATCGGGAACAACCTCGTAGTGGTCACCCAGGGCAGCCACAACACGGTCATCGTCAACTCGACCCAGATCAACAATGGCAAGGTCTCGGCGGGTACGACCCTCAACGGAGGGGTCGCTCCCAATGATTAAGCAGAGCATCACCCGCGCCAGCGCGATGTTGAGCGTCGCGGCCCTGGCGCTGTCGGCCTGCGCCACACCGGTGGCCGGCCCCAGCGGGAACTACGCCCGCAGCATCGGCACGGCGCCGGTGACCGTGAACCCGACACCCTATTCCGACGCCCTGGTCTGCATGGCCGGCTATGCGCGCAGCACCCGGCTGGTCGCGCCCCGCATCGCGGTCGGCCGCATCGCCGACTATACCGGCAAGTCGGAGTCCGACGGCTCTGGCCGCAAGATCACCCAAGGCGCCTCGCTGATGGCCATGTCGGCCTTCGCCAAGGCGGGCATGCCGCTGGTCGAACGCTTCGACACCTCGGTCTCCGAGCTGGAGCTGAAGTACGCCAACAACAAGCTGATCTCCGATGCGCCCAACCCCGCGCCGGACCAGGCCGCCGAATACCGCCGCATCCTGGCGGGCCAGGTGCCGGGCTCGGACTTCTATGTGGCCGGCGGCGTCACCGAGCTGAACTACAACATCCGCTCGTCCGGCTTCGACGCCGCGGGCGGCGATCCCGACCCCACCGCGGCCAAGGGCTCGTTCCGCGGCCGCCTGTTCGTCATGAACATCGGCATGGACCTGCGCCTCATCAATACGCGCACGCTCGAGGTGGTGGACGTCATCTCCTACCAGAAGCAGGTGATCGGCCGCGAAGTCGGCGTCGGCTTCTTCGACTTCCTGAACGGCAACGTCTTCGACATCTCGGCCGGCGCCGGGGCTCTGGAGCCGATGCAGCTCGCCGTGCGCAGCCTCGTTGAACGCGCCGTGGTCGAGATGACCGCCAACCTCTACGGCATGCCCGGGCCCCAGGGCTGCCTGACCTCCGACCCGCTGGGCGGCGGAACTGTCGGCCTCACCGGCGGATACGTGCCGGCCTACAACAACCTGGGTACGAACAATGGCCAGACGCGCGAAGATCCTTCTCGTTGGAACGCTCGCCGCGATTCTGCCGTGCGGGGCCGCTACTAGCCAGACCGCGCCCAGCTCGGTTCTGAACAACCAGATCCAGCTCGGCGACGTCTTCAGCCAGCAGACCCTCAACGTCGTCGAGGTCACCGACCAGACCGTGGGCGCCACGACTGCGACCGGTAACGGTTTCACGGCCGGCGCCGACCGCTACGACGCCGACGTGCGCTCCTATCAAGAAGTGAACGGCGCGGTCAGCGCCGACACCCGCGTCAATGTCACCGGCCATTCGGGCGACGTCGTCAGCCTGTCCACCACGGCCACCGGCAACTCCGGCTTCGCCAACGGCTATGGCGCGACCATGACCGGCGTCTACACCCAGGCCACCACCGCAGGCGCCTCCGTCACCGGCCACAGCCATGTCGAGGCGCCCGACGGCTCGGCCGGCGAGATCTCCAGCCAGACCCAGGCCGCCGGCAACGCCCAGACCGTCGGGCTCGACTACGCTTCGACCGGCGCACGGATCGGCCAGAACAACGCCGCGACCGTCACCACCGATGGCGGCGGGATCTATGGATATGTGTCGGGGACAGCCAGCTTCGGGGCCACGACGGCGGCGAACGACGTCACGCTGTCTGGCGCCAACGGCTCGGCGGCGCGGGTGATCGTCGACCAGAACAATGTCGCGGGCTTGACCCAGGCGGCGCAGTTCACCGCCTTCGGCAACGTCCAGAACGCCCTGACCACCGCCACGGCCGCGGGCAACAACATCAACGCCAGCAACCAGGGCCATCTGCTGGACGTCGACGCGCGGCAGAGCAACACCGCCTATGTTCGCGCCCAGGCTGACTCCAACGCCTATCAGTATGGATCGGGCTCGGCGGTCGCCTCGGGCGTCGGCAACTCCATCGTCGCCGGCGACATCGGCGGCGAACTGCTGATCGACACCACCCAGTATAACGACCAGGGCGGCATCGAGGCCGTGGCGAGCTTCACCGGCGCGGAAGGCTATGACGCCTCGGCCAACGCCAGCGCCGTCGGCAACTCGGTGATGGGCTACGCCTGCTCCGACTGCGAGGGCCGGATGAGCGCCAACAACAGCCAAATCAGCAATGCCGATGTCGGCGCCCAGAGCCTCGTCACCGTCACCGGATCGGGCCGTTCGGCGCATGGCGTATCCAACGCGATGGGCAACTCGGCCACCTATTACGTCAGCCGTCCTTCGGGCCAATAAAGGCCCCAATCCCCGCCCCTATCGCGCCTTGCGAAGGCCACGCTGGCCAGCGCATGGTGCCGGGCCTAATCGCTCGCGGAAACTATAACGCTCAATGATACGTCTGTTCGGCGCGGCCTCCGCGCTCGCCATCGCCCTGGCCCTGCCCACGGGCGCATCGAGCTTCCCCTTGCCAAAATTCGGGTTTGGGAAGGAAGCTCCCGCGGCGGCGACGGTCCAGCCGAAACCCGGCGAATGGGCCCAGGCGAGATCCGACGTGGCTCCCGATCCTAACATCCGCTTCGGCGCCCTGCCCAACGGGATGCGCTATGCGATCCGCAAGCAGCAGGTCCCGCCCGGCCAGGCCGCCGTCCGCCTGCGCTTCGACGCCGGCTCGCTGATGGAGACCGACGCCCAGCAGGGCTTGGCCCACTTCCTCGAGCACATGGCCTTCAACGGCTCCAAGGCGGTGCCCGAGGGCGAGATGATCAAGATCCTGGAGCGCCTGGGTCTGGCCTTCGGCGCCGACACCAACGCCTCGACCAATTTCGACGAGACCATCTACAAGCTCGACCTGCCGCGCACCAATGACGAGACGGTCGACGCCGCGCTGATGCTGATGCGCGAAACGGCCGGAAACCTCACCCTCGACCAGGGCGCGATCGACCGCGAACGCGGCGTCGTGCTGTCGGAGGAACGCGCCCGCGATACGCCGCCCTATCGCATCTATCAAAAGCGGCTGGAGTTCTTCCTCAAGGGCCAACGCCCGCCGACCCGCTATCCCATCGGCAAGGTCGAGGTGCTGCAGACCGCGCCGGCCAAGGAGCTCGCCGACTACTACACTCACTATTACCGGCCCGCGCGCGCGGTGCTGGCCGTGGTCGGCGACTTCGACCTCGACGCCATGGAAGCCAAGATCAAGGCCAAGTTCGGCGACTGGACGCCGGTCGGCCCGGCCGGCGCTGAGCCCGACCTCGGCCCGGTCCAACCGCGCAAGACCGAAGCCAAGCTGGTCATCGAGCCTGGCGCGCCGCTGTCCATGCAGTTCGCCTGGCTGCGCAAACCCGACACCTCCCCCGACACCCTGGCCAAGCGCAAGCGCGAGCTGATCGAGCAACTCGGCTTCTCGGTCATGAACCGCCGCCTGCAGGGCCTGGCTCGCGGCGCCCAGCCGCCGTTCCTCGGCGCGGGGGTCTTTGAGAGCAACGAGTACGACGCGGCCGAGATGACCATGGTCATCGTCAACGCCGAGCCCGCTCGCTGGCGCGAGGCGCTGAACGCCGCCGAGCAGGAACAACGCCGCGCCGTTCAATACGGCGTACGTCAGGACGAACTCGACCGCGAGATCGCCGAATACCGGGCGAGCCTGAAGGCCGACGCCGCCGGCGCCGCCACCCGCACGCCCGGCCAGCTGGCCGGGGAGATCATCGGCTCGCTCGGCGAACACGAGGTGGTCACCAATCCCGGCCAGGACCTCTCCCTCTTCGAGGAGACGGTGAAGGACCTGAAGGCCGAACAGGTCTCAGCCGCGCTGACGGCCTCCTTCAAGGGCGACGGCCCGTTGCTGTTCATGGCCTCACCGAAGGCCATCGACGGCGGCGAGACCACGTTGCTGTCGGCGCTGGAAGCCTCACGGAAGGTCGCGGTCGCTGAGCCCAAGGCCTCAGTCGAGGTCGCCTGGCCCTATGAGACCTTCGGCGCGCCCGGCAAGGTCGTGGAGACCAAGGACGCCGTCGATCTCGACACCACCTTCATCCGCTTCGAGAACGGCGTGCGCCTCACGGTCAAGCCGACCCGCTTCAAGGACGACGAGGTCCTGGTCCGGGTGAATGTCGGCGGCGGCAGGCTGGACCTGCCGAAAACCGAGCAGAGCCTGAGCTGGGCGTCGGGCGCCTACATCGAAGGCGGGCTGAAGCAGATCAACGCCGAGGACATGGAACGCGTCCTGGCCAGCAAGGTCTATGGCGCGCAGTTCTCGATCACCGACGAAGCCTTCGTGTTCTCCGGCTCCACCCGGCCCGACGACCTGGACGTCCAGATGCAGGTCCTGACGGCCTATGTCGCCGAGCCCGGCTGGCGCGCGGAAGCCTTCAAGCGCCTGCAAGGCGCGGGCAAGACCATCCACGACCAGTACGAATCCACCGATTCCGGCGTGGTTTCCCGCGACCTGGCCTCTCTCCTCCACCCCAACGATCAGCGCTGGGTCTTCCCGACCCGCGAGCAGATCGCCGACGCCAAGCTGGACGACTTCAAGGCGGTCGTCGAACCGGCCCTGACCGCCGGCCCCATCGAAGTCGTCGTGGTCGGAGACATCACCGTCGAGAAGGCGACTGAGGCCGTGGCCCGCACCTTCGGCGCCCTGGCCCCTCGCCCCGAGAAGACCGCCGTCACCGGCCAGCGCGACATCAGCTTCCCGGCCGGCGTCGATAAGCCTGTGGTCCTGACCCACAAGGGCCGAGCCGACCAGTCGATCGGCTACATCGCCTGGCGCACCAACGACTTCTTCGCCAACCCGCAACGGGCCCGCGACACCGCGGTCATGGGCGAGGTGCTGGAGCTGCGCCTGATCGAAGAACTGCGCGAGAGCCAGGGCGCGACCTATTCGCCCAACGTCGCCTACAGCCACAGCTTCGTCTGGCCAGGCTGGGGCTATGTTTCGGCCAGCGTCGAGATCCCGCCCGCCAAGCTGCCTGCCTTCTTCGACGACGTGAAGAAGATCGCCGCCGACCTGCGGACCAAGGAGATCAGCCCCGACGAACTGGCCCGGGCCAAGAAGCCGCGCGTCGACCAGATCGAAAAGGCTCGTGAAACCAACGGCTACTGGCTGTCGGAGCTCGCCGGCGCCCAGAACGATCCG
This sequence comes from Phenylobacterium sp. Root700, assembly GCF_001429025.1. GTDB lineage: Bacteria > Pseudomonadota > Alphaproteobacteria > Caulobacterales > Caulobacteraceae > Phenylobacterium. Next base: position 7,434 of record NZ_LMHT01000028.1, read on the forward strand.
CGCCGCCTCGAGGCGACCCGCGCCATCATCTCGGGCACCGAACGCGTCACCGCCGCCGACGTGCAGCGCGCCGCCCAGGCGGCGCTGAAGGACGACGCCATGTGGAAGCTGGAGGTTCGTCCCGCCGGAAAATAGTGTCGCACGGGATGACGCGCGACAAACCGTCGTCTGGCCCGACTCCCGGGGCGATGGCTCTATCCGGCCCAGCGAACTCGCGGCTTGTCGCGGGACTGGAACGGCAGTTGGGGATGTTCGCCCGTCTCAGCGACCCATCGCTATATCCTCCGTCGCGCAGGCTGCGCGCGGAGGCGAGGAGGTGAGCCGGCGCCCCGCGCCGCGTTCACCGCCTTCGAAATCCAGCACAATCTACGCTGGCGATTTCCCCGGTCCGGAACGATGCTTTCCGCACTGAAGGAGACGCCGCTCCATGCTGCAGCTCGACCACCTGCCGTTCACCACGGGTGATCTCCGCGCCCTGACCGACGCGTTTCAAAGGCTGGGTTTCGTGGTCTCGCCGCGCGGCGCCTACACCTCGCCTGAAACGCCGGGCGCCAGCTGGAGCAACCACAGCATCTTCCTGCGGAAGGGCTGGCTCGACCTGTTGCACAATCCCAAAGCCGCCGCCGACGCCGGCGCGTCCCCCGGCGGCTGCCTGTTTCTGACCGATGATTTGGAGGCGGCCCTCGGCGCGCTCGAGGGTCTGCGGACCCGGCCGCCCTATCGCCTTGAACGGCGCTGGCGCGAGGATCTTGGCCTGCCGCCGGAAGCCTTCGCCCTGCTTGAGATCCGCGAACGCATCAGCCCGCTGGGGCTGGCGGTCATCGCCCATCACTACCCCTGCCACGACACCCTGACGGCCTGGTTCGAACACACCAACTCCGCCGAAGAAATCGCGGGCCTGATCTTCGGCGCCGCCGCGCCGGGTCCGATGGCCGAGCGCGCAGCACGGATTCTCGACATTTCAGGTTTTCACTATTGGGAAGCCGCGCGCTTCACCGCCGCCTTCGGCGCCGGCCAGCCGCAGGTCGCCCTGCGCGTCCGGGTCCGTTCCCTGGTCGAGGCCAAGGCCACGTTCCACATCGCCGGGATCGCCTTCGTGGAGACCCGCGAAGGCCTCCACGTCACGCCGCCGGCTCCATTGGCCTGCGGCTTTCAGTTCTTCCAAGCCTAGTAGACGTAACCGCCCACGCCGCCGTCGAGGCTCATGCTGGTGGAGACCGACTCGGCCACGCGCTCTTCTTCCTCGCGATAGGCCGTGTACTTTTCGATCTCGGTGATGGTCAGCACCTTGATCCCGGCGCCGAACCGGCGAAGCAGCGAACGCTCGTTGCAGTCACGGGCGCGGGTTTGCGGGCGGCAAGTCACCTTGCCGTCGCGGCCATGATAGAGCGCGTCGCCCTTGCCGCAGGCCAGGGTCTTGCCGCCGCTGAAGTCCACCTTGCGGTCGAAGTCGGCGATGGTCGCCTGCAGCCAGGTGCCGGCGATGCAGCGATAGAGCTCGCCGTCATAGGAGGAGTCGATGTCGCGGTCGGGGCGGACCTGCGAGGCCGGATGCGGAATCTGGCGAGCGTCGAGGCAGACCGCCTGGATGACCACGCGGCGCGTGCGCATGCGGCTGGCCTCATAGGAGATGCGCTTCATGCGCTTGCCCGCGTCGACGTTCAGTTGAACGACGCCGGTCGCCATCGGCGGCGAATAACCGCCGCCATAACCACCGCCGCCATAATAGACGGCCGCGCCCGCGCCGGCGCCGGCTCCAGCCCGCGCGCCTGCGCTGGCGCCGGCCACCGCGACGCTGACGCTCGAGACGTGGACATTGATGTTGGGCGTGCCCGGCGTGCAGCAGGGCGTGCTCGGCGGCTGCGGCGGAGGGGGCGGCGGCGTGCAGCACGGCGGCTGCGGCGGCTGGCAGCAAACCGGCGGCGGCGGGGGCGGCGCGCAGCACTGCGCGGCCGCAGCGCCGGCCAGCGTCAGAAGGCCAAAGCCCAGCAGAAAGCCCAACAGGGTCGAACGCGTCTTCATGGACGGCCCCTCCAAGGCCCGCTGACCGCCGAGGCGGAAAAGTCGATGCCGGCAGTAAACCTTGTTCAGCTTAAGAATCTCTGAGCCGCCGCAGCCGGTTTGCACCTTGCACCGTCCCGATCTGAAACGCCGGGCGACTGGCGCCGATCTGCTTGCAAGCCCCATGCGGCCACGTCCGGCCGCATCCGGAGGTGTCGAAATGTTTCATTCGAACACTCAGAAGATGATCGATTACTGGCGCAGCCTTGGCGGCTACGGCGGCCTTCCCGTGCGCGCGGCGATCAACCCGGCCGACTTTTCGACCCTGATGCCCCAGACCTTCATGCTCGGACGCACCTCGTCGGGCGTCTATCCCGTGCGCCTGTCGGGCGGACTGGTGGCCGACCTGCATCAACGCGACCTGCGCGGCCAGAACATGCTGAGCCTGGTGAGCGAGCGCGACCGCTTCAACCTGCACACCGCGCTGGAGACCGCGCGCCGCCGTCCCGAGCCGATGGTCGCCGAGATGGAAGGCCGCACCGAGGGTGCCTCGCTGATCCTGGAAATCCTGTTCGCGCCGCTCGCCGGCGCTCCGGGCTCGCCCGAGCGGTTCCTCGGCCTCTATCAACCGCTGTCGCTGGTCGCCAAGCTCAACGACATGCCGATCCGCGACCTCGCGGTGCGTTCGATCCGCGGCGTCGGCCCGGCCAATGAAGAAACCCACCGGCTGAAACTCGCCACCCTGGACGGCCGCCGCGTCGCCTAGACGCTGACGATCAGGCCGCCTGCTCGGCGTCGTCGAGGATCCGGGACACGGCCTCCTCGGCCCGCGCCCGGGCGTTGGGCGCGCGGAACAGCTTGGCGTGCTGTTGATAGGCCAGGCTGACCCCCACCAGTTCGAACACCACCTGGCGGCAATAGTCCGCCGGCGCCTTGCCAGCCTTCGGCAGGTCGGCGGCCACGCGCGCCAGGGTCTCGTGCCACTCTTTCTGCGACGCCACCAAACGGTCGCGGATCGCGCCGGGCCGCTCGTCATATTCCTGGCATGAGACGACGAACAGGCAGCCGCGCATGTCCGGCTCGCCCTCCATCCAGTCCAGCCACCGGCTGACCATCGCCTCCATCCGGACCCGACCACGCGGCAGCGCCAGGCTGGGCTCGATGATGCGGACCCGGAACCGCTCGACGGCCTCGTTCAACACCGCCAGTTGCAAGGCTTCCTTGGACTTGAAGTGCGCGAACAGCCCGCTCTTCGAAAGCTCCAGGCTCTCGGCCAACGGCCCGAGCGACAGCCCCTCCAGGCCCAGCGCCACCGCCTGGTCCAGGGCCCGGTCGACAATCGCCTCACGCGTAGCTGCGCCTTTTCTCATGCGCATCATTTAGCACGATCGGTCGTTTTTTCAACCATCCCGATAGAATTGCGCCGTGCGGTTAGGCCGCCGACGCCTTGTCCAGCAGCGCCAGGTCTTCTGCGTCCAGCCTCATCCGCGCCGAGCCCATCAGTTCGTCAAGCTGCTCCAGGCTGGTGGCCGAGGCGATGGGGCCGGTGAGACCCGGCTGGGCCATCACCCAGGCCAGGGCGACCTGCGCCTGGCTGGCGCTCTTGCCGGCCGACACCTGATCGAGCGCCGCCAGGATCGCCATGCCGCGCTCATCCATCATGCGCTTCACGCCGCGCCCGCGCGGGCTCTTCGAAAGGTCGGCCTCGGTACGGTACTTGCCGGTGAGGAAGCCGGAGGCCAGGCCGGAGAACGGGATCACCCCGACCTCGTTCTCGATGCAGGTCTGCTGCAACGCGCCCTCGAAACCCTGACGGGCATAGAGATTGTAGAGCGGCTGCTCGCTGTTGTAGCGCGCATAGCCGCCGCGCTCGCTGACCTCCAACGCCGACTTGAGCCGCTCGGCGGTGAAGTTCGACGAGCCGATGGCCCGCACCTTGCCGGCCTTCACCAGCTTGTCGAAGGCCTCGGCGGTCTCTTCCTGCGGTGTGTCTGGGTCGTCGCGGTGCGATTGGTAGAGGTCGATCCGGTCGGTCTGCAGACGCGTGAGCGAGGCCTCCACGGCTTCGACCATGTAGGCGGCTGAGAGGCCCTTCTTTCCCTCGGGCATCTCCATGCCGAACTTGGTGGCCAGCACCACCTTGTCGCGCTTGCCCGACTGCTTCAGCCAGGCGCCGATGACCTTTTCCGAGGCCCCCGCGCCGGCTGGCGTCCAGGCCGCATAGACGTCGGCGGTGTCGATGGCGTTGAAGCCGCCATCGACGAAGGCGTCGAGGATGGCGAACGAGGTCTTCTCGTCCGCCGTCCATCCGAACACGTTGCCGCCCAGCACCAGGGGGGCGATCTTCAGCTCCGACTTTCCAAGCCTGCGCAGTTCCATCGCCGTCTCCCCAATCTTGATGACGCCCTAGGCGGCTGCCTGGCCGTCCTCAAATATGGGCGCATCCTCGGCTGGCAAGGCCGCGCGGCCGCGCAACATGTCGGCGGCCTTCTCGGCGATCATGATGGTCGGGGCGTTGGTGTTGCCGCCGACCAGGGTCGGCATGACCGAGGCGTCAATGACCCGCAGGCCCTCGACGCCGCGCACCTTCAATTCGCCGTCGACCACCGCCATCTCGTCGGAGGCCGCGCCCATCTTGCAGGTGCCCACCGGGTGATAGATCGTCTCGGCGTGCTTGCGGATCCAGGCGTCGATCTGCTCGTCGGTCTCGATCTCCTTGCCAGGGAACAGTTCCTGGCTGCGATAGGGATCAAGCGCGGCCTGCGAGGCTACGTGGCGCATCATCCGAACGCCCTCGCGCATGGCCCGGCGGTCCTCGTCGGTGGCCAGGTAGTTGGCGAAGATCGCCGGATCGGCGAACGGATCGGCCGACTTCAGCCCCACCCGGCCCCGGCTCTCGGGGCGAAGCTGGCAGACGTGGAAGGTGAAGCCGTCCTTCGCCACCTCGACCTTGCCGTGCTCCTGCATGATCGCCAGCACGCAGTGAACCTGCAGGTCCGGGCGGTCGAGATCAGGGCGCGACTTCAGGAAGGCCCCGGATTCCAGGAACTGCTGACGGCCCATGCCCTTGCCGAAGAAGGCGTAGTTCATGCCGATCATCAGGGTCTTCACGATCCCCTTGCGCAGCGAGTAGGCGGTGATCGGCTGCGGGCACTCCCAGGACATGGTGACGTCCAGGTGGTCCTGCAGGTTGGCGCCGACGCCCTTCAGCGCCTTCACCACCGGAATACCGAACTTCGCCAGCTCCTCGGGATCGCCGATGCCCGAGAGCTGCAGGATATGCGGCGACTGCACCGCCCCGGCCGACAGCAGCACTTCCTTGTCCGCATGGACGACGTGCTTGGCCTTGGTCTTGTCGTCGACGTACTCCACGCCCGTGGCCCGGCCGTTCTCGACGATGATGCGAGTGGTCCGCGCGCCGGTCAGGCAGGTCAGGTTCGGACGCCCCATGGCCGGGTGCAGATAGGCGCGCGCCGCGCTCCAACGTTGCCCGTCGCGGATGGTCAGTTGGTACGGGCCCCAGCCTTCCTGCTGGAAACCGTTGAAATCGTTGGTCACCGCGTGGCCTGCCTGGCGGCCGGCCTCGATGGTGGCTTTGTAGATCGGGTTGGGCGTCGAGGCCTTGGAGACATGGAGCGGGCCTTCGCCGCCGTGCCAGTCGTCGCCGCCGCCTTCCAGGGTTTCCGAGCGCTTGAAGTAGGGCAGCACGTCCCGATAGGACCAGCCTTGCAGGCCCATCTGGCGCCACTGGTCGTAGTCGCGCGCGTGGCCGCGGATGTAGATCATGCCGTTGATCGAGGACGATCCGCCCCAGCCCTTGCCGCGCGGCCACCACAGCTTGCGGCTCTCCAGATTGGGTTCTTCCTCGGTCCAGAAGCCCCAGTTGTAGGCGCCCTGCTTGGAGATCAGCGAACCGACCCCGGCCGGCATCTTGACCATGATCGAGTTGTCCTTGCCGCCGGCTTCCAGCAGCAAAACCTTGACCTGCGGGTCCTCGGTCAAGCGGTTCGCCAACACGCACCCGGCGGAGCCTGCGCCAATGATGACGTAGTCGTAGCGATCCATGCGTCCGTCCCTAAACACTGTTAAGTTTGCCGCACCCTGGCTCAAGGCCAGCAGGGAAACAAGGCTGACGGCCCCGCTTTTTTGAGCGCCGTTACGTCAACTGTGGCGAGGCGGCCGGGCCACATCCACGGGCCCATCCCGCGGGCATGGGATTTCCGATAGGCGATTTGACCCCAGTCGTGACAGTCTGGCGGCCTTATCTACCAAAGGCTTCGCGAGACTCGATGAGCGCCCAGCAGATGGCCTCGAAGGTGGAGCAGTCCGGCGATCGCCGGCGCTTCAACGCCGAGCTCCTCGCCATACTTGTCGTGGGCGGCGCGGTGCTGGCCTCGGCCTTCCTGGGCATCCTGCTTCGCCCGGTCGGAAACCTCAGCGCCTTCTGGCCCGCCAACGCCGTGCTGCTTGGCCTGCTGGTCAGGTTCCCGCGGCTGGCACGACCTGGCGCTTGGATCGCCGCGGCGATCGCCTTCGTGGTGGCCGACGCGCTGACGGGAAGCAACTGGACCAAGGCGGTCCTGCTGACCTTCTGCAACATGGTCGGCGCGGCCACCGCCTACATGCTCATGGTGCGGCTGCCGCCTAAGGACCGGCTGCTGGAGCGGCCGTCGTCGCTCGTCGCGATCATGCTGATCGTCCTGGCGGCCTCGACGATCACCAGCATCTTCGGCGGCGCGGTCAATGTCTGGCTGTTCCACGGTGATCCCGCGCGCGGCTTCTTCATCTGGCTGGCGACCGAACTGGCCAACTACATCGTCATCCTGCCGATCGTCCTGACCTTCCCCGGCCCGGCTGCGCTCAAGCGACAGTTGGGCGGCCTCGCGCGCACGCCGCCGAAGCTGAGCGTGGCGGCGCCGTTGGTCACCTATCTGATCTGCCTGGCCATGGTGCCGGTGGTCGGCGGGCCGGGCGCGCTGGCCTTTCCGGTTCCCAGTCTGCTCTGGTGCGCACTGACCTACGGTTTGGCGGCCTCGGCGTTGCTGACCCTGTCATTCGCCGTCTGGACCCTGGTCATCCTGTCGATGACCACCGCCAGCCTCACCCATCTCACGGGCCTTGAACTGGTGTCCCTGCGGCTGGGCGTGATGCTGGTGGCCCTTGCGCCAATCACCGTGGCCAGCGCCATGGCCGAACGCAACGAACTGCTCCGCGAGGCGACCGCCGCCCGCAAGGCGGCCGAGAACGCGATGGCCGCGCGCACCTTGCTGCTCGCCACCATGGCCCACGAACTGCGCTCGCCGCTCACCGCCATCGTCGGCTTCTCAAGCATGATGGCCAAGGAAGTCTTCGGCCCTGTCGGGCACCCCAAGTACCTCGACTACGCCCAATCCATCGAGCTGGCGGGGTCGCACCTCAGCGAACTGGTCACCGACCTGCTCGACACCGCCAAGGTGGAGGCGGGACGGATAGAGCTCACCCCCGCCCCGGTCTCCAGTCGCGAAATGGTCGAACAGTCCCTGCGGCTGGTCCGCGGCCTGGCGGTGGAGGCCAGCGTCAGCCTGATCATGGAGCCCGGAGACTGGCCGCAGGTCCATGCCGACCAGCGCGCGGTCAAGCAGGTGCTGATCAACCTGCTCTCCAACGCGGTGAAGTTCTCACCGCCGGCCGGCCGGGTGGAGGTCGCCGCCGTCAGCCAGGATGATCGCCTGGTCATCAGCGTCAGGGACTTTGGCCGGGGAATCGCCGTCGAGGAACTGGCGGTCATCGGCCGCCCGTTCGTTCAGATCGGCGACGCCGCCTCCCGTCCCCAAGGCTCGGGCCTGGGGCTGACCCTCTCGCAGGCCCTGATCGAACAGCATGGCGGGCGGCTGCGCTTGGAGAGCATCCTGGGCCAAGGCGCCACCGCCCGTTTCGACCTTCCCTTGATCGGCTAGGCCCCGCTTCAGCTGGCGGGCCTGCGGAACTCCATGATCCAGTTGGTCTCCCAGGTCTTCCCGCCGTCATACGAGAACGCCTGGCTCCAACGCGGAGTGTCGGTGTCGGTCGCGCTCCAGTCGAACAGCACCTTGATCGGGATATCACCGTCCATGTCGTCGCCGGCGAACACGCCCTTGCCGTCCTTGAACCGGCCATAGACCGGCGGCTGCAGCAGGCCGTCCTTCGAGTTGATCCAATAGATCGCCCACTGATCCTGGGCCTGATCGTAGAGCCGTAGGGTCATCCCCTTGAAACCCTTGGTCGGGAAGTCGCTCTCGTCGATGGAGACCATCCCGCCCATCAGCACCTGGGCGGTCTCGCTCGAGGGGAAAACCTCCCAGTCGTCGGAGCCGACGCCGCGCTGGGTCAGCCGGCGGTTCGTCACCTCCCAGTCCCCCTGGTTGAAGTCGAAATCGTGGGCCGAGGTCATGGCGGCTCTCCCTGATGCTGCTGCATCGGAGATAGCGCCGGGCTACTGACAGCATCCTGTCAGCAGCGGCCGAACTGGGTCAGCCGCGCATGGACCCGGTCTCGATGAACCGCTGGTGCCAGGACAGCGCCTCGGTCAGCAGCGAGGGCGATTGCTGGCCATAAGCATCCCGCCTGGCGCGTCGATAATAGTCCTCCAGCCCGGGGCGATAGTCCGGGTGGGAGCAGTTCTCGATGATCACCTTGGCCCGCTGCTTGGGCGACAGGCCGCGCAGGTCGGCCAGGCCCTGCTCGGTGACGATCACCTGCACGTCCTGGGTGATGTGATCGACGTGGGCGACCTGGGGCACGATGGCCGAGATCGCGCCCTTCTTGGCCGTCGACGGTGTCACGAAGATCGAGACATAGGCGTTGCGCGCGAAGTCGCCCGATCCGCCGATGCCGTTCTGAATCCTCGAGCCCATGATGTGGGTGGAGTTCACGTTGCCGTAGATGTCGGCCTCGATCAGCCCGTTCATCGCCAGGCAGCCCAGGCGGCGGATCAACTCGGGGTGGTTGCTGATCTCCTGCGGCCGCAAGATCAGCTTGTCGCGGAAGAAGCCCATATTGGCGTTCATCGCCTCGGCCGCCTCGGGGCTCAGCGAGAACGCCGTGGCCGAGGCCATCCGCAGCTTGCCCGCGGTCAGCAGGTCCAGCATCCCGTCCTGGATCACCTCGGTATAGGCGGTCATGTTGTCGAACGGCCCGTCGACCAGCCCGGTCAACACCGCATTGGCGATGTTGCCGACCCCGGACTGCAGGGGCAGCAGATCGGCCGGCAGCCGCCCCTTGGCCACCTCGTGGCTGAAGAATTCCAACAGATGGCCGGCGATCTGGCGGGCGCCGTCGTCGGGCGGCGAAAATGGCAGGTTGCGATCCGGCGCCTGCGTCTCGACCACAGCCACGACCTTGTCTGGATCACAGCGGAAATAGGCCTCGCCGATGCGGTCGTCGGGCTTCACCAGCGGGATCGGCACCCGGTTCGGCGGCAGGGCCGTGCCGTAATAGATGTCGTGCATCCCCTCCAGGGCGGGGTTCTGCCAATTGTTGACCTCGAGGATCACCTGCTTGGCCTGGTCCAGCCAGGTCTTGTTGTTGCCGATCGAGGACGAGGGGATCAGCGAGCCGTCCGGACGGATGCCGGAGACCTCCACCACCGCGGTGTCGATCGGCCCCAAGAAGCCCTGCCACGCCATCGGCGCGACCTGGCTCAGGTGCATGTCGAAATACTCCATCTCCCCGCGATTGATCTTCTCGCGAGCGATGGGGTCGGAATTGTACGGAAGGCGGAATTCGACGCCGTCGGCCTTGGCCAAAGCGCCGTCCAACTCCGGGCCGGTCGAGGCGCCGGTCCAGACCCGCACCCGGAAGCGGCCGCCGGCCGCATGCACCGCCTCGATCCGACTGGCCAAGGCCAGGGGGACGGCCTTGGGATAGCCCGAACCGGTGAAGCCGCTCATCGCGACGGTGCTGCCCGACTCAATCAGCGCCGCGGCGTCGGCGGCGCTCATGATCTTGGACCTCAATCGGTCGCACCCGATTCTCGCGCCGTCCGCCATGCTCGCCTCCAAGAGATCCAAAAGGGCCGCAGTTCGGTTGAGCTCTAGCCGAAAACGCTCCTTGGCTCAGGGGCGATCGTGGCGGTGTTGTAGGCCTCGGCCTTACACTTCAGGTCCGCGTAAAGTTCCTGCCCCAACCGAAACCCTTCTCCGCGTTCGGTGCGAACCGCGCCCTCACCAAGTTTCTTGCGGATTCGGTGGATGACAACGTTCAGAATCTGCACCTGCCGATCCTCGGTATTGCTGTAGCCCGGCAAGGCGTCGAGAAGATCGTAACGATCCACGACCCTGGGGAAACGGGCGAAAAGCGCGCCGACAAGCGCGCGCTCTTGGGTGGTCAATTCGGAAAGCCACGATTCCGGTTTCGCCGGCACCTGGATCCCGGCCGCCGCCAGCGCGCCCTTCAGCAGATCGATCATCTCGTCCTGCTGACGGATCAGCTCCTGCTGAAAACGAATGCGCTCCGACGGCCTCGCCTTGTTGATATCCCGCATGCTCTCGCTCGCCCCCTGACGGCCGTAATTCACTTGTGAGGGGAGTTGGTGGGCGCAGACCACGGCGGCTTTGTGTTCGACGCGCAGGGTCGATTGTCGCACCTGCGCCTTGAGGGCTATCGCCCCTTCCAGGCCGGCGCGCGCTTCTGGGCGAAGGCCATCGGCCCCTCGACGAAATCCTCGGACTTGAACAGCGCCGATACGGACGGGTAGCGGGTCTGGCCCTTGATCGCCGCCTCCAAGGTCGGCTCGTCCAAGCCCTTGTAGACCGCCTCCTTCGAGGCGCGGATCGACATCGGCGACAGTTCGCAGATCTGGGCCGCCCAGCGCCGCGCGGCGTCCAGCAGCTCGGCCGGCGCGACCACTTCATTGACGAAGCCCAACGCCTGGCCTTCCGCCGCCGAAACCCGCCGACCGGTCAGGATCATGCCCAGGGCCTGCTTCTGGCCGATCATCCGCGGCAACCTGTGCAGACCGCCGGCCAGGGCCGCCAACCCGACCCGGGGCTCGGGCAAGGCGAAGGTCGCGGCTTCCGAGGCGATGATCAGGTCGCAGGCCAGCGCGATCTCGAAACCACCGCCCATGGCCACGCCGTTGACCGCCGCGATCAGCGGCTTGTTCAGATCAAACCGCGAGGTGAGTCCTGCAAAACCCGACGGCGGCGAGGCCATTCCCCCGCCCGTGGCCTGATGCTTCAGGTCATTACCGGCGGAAAAGGCTCGCTCGCCCGCCCCGGTCACGATCCCTACCCACTGGTCGGGATCGGCGGCGAAGGCGTCGAACGCCTCGTGCAGCTCGAAGTGCGCCGGCGAGTGCAGCGCGTTCATCACCTCCGGCCGGTTGAGCGTGAAGATGGTGACCGGACCTTCGCGGTCCACGCGGATGAACTCATAGGCCATCGAGGCGTCCTCCATGATTGCGGCGCCCAGGCTCGCCCGGGCGCCGCTACGTCGGTCAAGCGGTCTGCGTCAGGCCCGCGCGATAGCGTTTCCAGTTCTCGACATAGTGCATGGCGCCGCCGGCGATGACGCGAGCCTGATCATCGCTAATCTCACGCACGACCTTGCCGGGCGCGCCCATGACCAGCGAATTGTCTGGGATCTCCTTGCCCTCGGTGATCAGGCAGTTCGCCCCGATCAAACAATTTTTGCCGATCCGGGCGCCGTTGAGGATGATCGACCCGATCCCGATCAGCGAGTTGTCGCCGATGGTGCAGCCATGCAGCATCACCATGTGGCCAACGGTGACATTGGCGCCGATGGTCAGCGGGACGCCGGTGTCGGTGTGCAGGACGCTGCCGTCCTGGACGTTGGAATTCTCCCCGATGGTGATCGGATCGTTGTCGCCGCGAATTGTCGCATTGAACCAGACTGATGCGTTCTTCTTTAGAATCACTCGTCCGAGCACGGCGGCGGTGGGCGCAATCCAGTATTCATCTTCATTAGGCAGTTCGGGCGCGACATCGCCCAAGTTATAGACACCCATCCGTATACCCCGTTTATTGATCTCGAAGGCGTGCTTAACCATTCATAAACCACGCTAACATCATTCTAGTGATGCGATTCGAGAGGGCGATAGCCCTTCCGCATCACGCCGCTAGCCGGCGTCCGGTTCGCGGCCTTGCGTTCAAGCGAGGGTTTTAAGGTGTTGCGTCTGCTTCGGCGGGAAACCCCGCCCGGATCCCGAACCGGAAGCGAGCCTCCAGGCCGCTGCGCGCGCCGCCGTCGCTTCATTGCACATTCGATCGATCCTCAAGGGCGAGCCATTCCGGCGTCGCCCTTTTTTCTTGCCCCTGTGGAGGCCTAGATGACCAAGCGAGCTATGAAGCGACAACTGCGCGAAGGCGCGTTCGACGCCGGCCAGTTCGAGGGAGACGCGAAAATTCGCCGCCTCCCGGTGGACCGCGCCTGGTCGCCCTTGGCCCACAACAACAACACAGAGGATCGTGACCAGGGCTATGTGAAGACCATCAAGGCCAAGTCGCCCGGCCAGCAGCAACTGATGGACGCCATCGACGCCAAGAACCTGGTCATGGCGCTGGGTCCCGCCGGCACCGGCAAGACCTATCTGGCCATCGCCAAGGCGGTCGAGGCCCTGGAGGCCGGCCGCGTCGGCCGCATCGTGCTGTCGCGCCCCGCCGTCGAGGCCGGCGAATCCATCGGCTATCTGCCAGGCGACGCCGAGGACAAGCTCGCCCCCTATCTGCGGCCGCTTTACGACGCCCTGTCCGACCGCCTGTCGATGAAGCGGGTCCGCGCCCTGATGGCGGAAGGCGCCATCGAGATCGCGCCGGTCGGCTTCATGCGCGGCCGCACCCTGAACAACGCCTTCGTGGTGATCGACGAGGCCCAGAACTGCACCTACGGCCAGCTTAAGATGCTGCTGACCCGGCTGGGCTGGCATTCGACCATGGTGGTGACCGGCGACCCGGCTCAGTCCGACCTGCTGCCGGAACTCTCGGGCCTTGGCCCAGTGGCCGAAAAGTTCGAGGCCCTGGCCAACATCGCCGTGGTCCGCCTGCAGGATGTCGACATCGTCCGCCACCCGCTGGTGGCCGAAATGCTCGGCGTCCTCTGAGGCCTTAGCCCCACTCGGGCCGGCTCCGCAAACCGCCGCGGAGCCGGCTCCTTCTTGCCGACTCGACTAACGCACTTGAGATTGTCTCGATGAGCACCTCGTCGCTGCAGCCGTTCGGGCCGGAGATATGGCTGGCCGATGGCTCGGAAACCGAGGTGATCGGTTTCCGATATCCGACGCGGATGGCGGTGATCCGGCTGGCTGGCGGCGGCCTCTTCATTTGGTCGCCGGTCGCGCTCACGAAGAGCCTTCAGCAACAATTGCAGGACTTGGGCGAGGTCCGCCATCTGGTCGCGCCGAATTCGCTGCACCACCTGTTCCTTGAGCAATGGCGGCAGGCCTATCCGCTGGCCAAGCTCTACGCCGCGCCTGGCCTGGACGTGCGCCGCAAGGATCTTGCCTTCGACGCAGAGCTCGGCGACGCGCCGCCTTCGGAATGGTCCGCCGACCTTGATCAGGTCCTGATGCGCGGCAACAGGATCACCACCGAAGTCGTCTTCTTCCACCGCCCCAGCGGCACGGCCCTCTTCACCGACCTGCTCCAGCAGTTCCCGCCGGGCTGGTTCCGCGGCTGGCGGGCGATCGTTGCGCGATTGGACCTGATGACCGCCCCCGAACCCTCGGTGCCCAGGAAGTTTCGCACCGCCTTCGTCGATCGCCGCGCCGCCCGCGCGGCGCTGGCGCGCATTCTCGAATGGCCGGCCGGCAAGGTCGTCATGGCCCACGGCGCCCCGGTGCAACGGGACGGCCAAGCCTTCATCGCCAGAGCGTTCCGGTGGCTGACCGGCTGACTACCGGGCGCGCGACCCGTTCAGGACCGCAGCGGCGGCGACAAGCGCCCTGAAGGCGGCTTCATCCAGCTTGTCGCCCTCATGCAGATCAATAGCCCGCCGGGTGTTCCCCTCGAGGCTGGAGTTGAACAGGCCTGAGGGGTCGTCCAGCGACGCGCCCTTGGCGAAGGTCAGCTTCACGACGCTCTTATAGGTCTCGCCGGTGCAGATCATGCCGCCGCGGGACCAAACCGGAACGCCCCTCCACTTCCAATCCTCGACTACGTCGGGAAGCGCCTGCTGGATGAGCGCGCGGACGTGGGCGAGCATCGCGCCCCGCCAGTCGCCCAGTTCCTTGATCCTCGCATCGATCAGCCCGGGGGCGTCCTCGTTGGTCGTCGCGCTCTTCGCCATGTCGCTTGCAGATCCCGCCGCCATTTTCGCCATCTTGCGGCGAGCGGGACGGATCTGTCGATACCTGCGTTCGACCGCGCGCAGACCTCCGGGGGCGCCTTTCAGCCAAGCTGGGCCTAGCCTGCGGGGAATCGTCGCGCCAACCGGAAACTCTCTGGAAACTTCTTTCTTTACAATGACCCACGACTTCCACGCGGCCCGGTTCCAGCCTCTTTGCCGCATGGTGAGGACCGGCCGCAGCACGTTAAGCCCAGGGTCTAACTTCCCACCCGATCGACTGGAGAGCGCCCTTGCCCACATGGTCCAAGGCCGAAGGGCGCAACGCGCTACAGGCCCAACCCGTCCCCGAAACCGACCTGGTGGTCGCGCCGCTCTACACGCCCAGCGACGGCATGTTCGCCTCAGAATGGCACCTCAAGAACACCGGACAGACCGGCGGCCTGGCGGGCATAGACCTCAACGTCACCAGCGTGTGGGAAGACTATACGGGCCAGGGCGTCTCGATCGGCGTCTATGACGATGGGCTCGACTATCGCCACATCGATCTCGACGGCAATTACGACGCCAGCAAGCAACTGCTCGTCAACGGGGTGGTCAGCGACGCCCTGCCTACCGGCTGGGGGACCTCCAGCACGGGCGGCGACGTCCACGGAACCGCCGTGGCCGGCATCATCGCCGCTGAGAACAACGGCGTCGGCGTCGTCGGCGTGGCCTATGACGCCGATCTCACCGGGGTCGCGGTGCTGCGCTCCTCCGCGCCGACCGACATGTTGACCGCGATCAACGCCATGGACCGCTTCGACGTCGTCAACGCCAGTTGGAGCTATGTCGGCAGCTTCGTGGCCAACTATTCCGGCGGCACGGCCTTCTGGAACAGCTTCGCGGCCGGGGTGAGCGAAGCGGCCGACCTCGGCCGCGGCGGCCTCGGCACGATCATCGTCAAGGCCGCCGGCAACGGCCGCGCCCAGGGCGAAGAGACCAACTACGACAACTTCACCAACGACCGGCATGTGATCGCGGTCGGCGGCGTCGACCACAAGGGCATGGTCACCAGCTCCAGCACGCCCGGCTCGTCGCTGCTGGTCGTCGCCCCCAGCAGCAACGGCTCGGTCGCCATCACCACCACCGACCTGTCCGGAGCCGCCGGCCAGACCTCGACCGACTATCGAACCGACTTCGCCGGCACCTCCGCGGCGACCCCGATGGTCACCGGCGTGACGGCCCTGATGCTTGAAGCCAATCCGGACCTGGGTTGGCGCGACGTCCAGGACATCCTGGCCTACTCCGCGCGACGGGTGGGCGGCGCCGTCGGCGCGGCCCCGTCGGGTTACGAGGAATACCGCTGGGCCTTCAACCATGCCGAGGATTGGAACGGCGGCGGGCTTCACTTCTCGAACGACTACGGCTTTGGCCTGGTGGACGCCCTGGCGGCGGTGCGCCTGGCCGAGACCTGGGAACCTCACGGCGTATCGGCCAACGAGATTTCCTTGAGCCGGTCAGCGAGTCCGAACGCCGTGATCCCCGACCGCAGCACCGAGAGCGTGAGCTTCACCCTGACCCTGACGGACAAGGTCCGTATCGACCACGTCGAGCTCAGCGTCGACATCACCCATCCGAACCGCGGCGACCTGAAGATCACCCTGACCTCGCCGGACGGCACGGTCAGCACGCTGCTGGACCGTCCGAAGAACGGCTCCGACACCACCGACAACCTGACCTTCAAGCTCTCCAGCAACGCCTTCTGGGGCGAAACCAGCGGCGGGAACTGGGTGGTTACGGTGAGCGACGGCAAAAAGGGCGGCGTTGGGACCGTGAACTCGGTGACGCTGACAACCTTCGGTGACGAGGTGAGCGGCTCCGACACCTACATCTACACTAACGAGTACGCGACGGTGGCCGGCGACGCCGCCCGCTCCACGCTGAGCGACATCGACGGCGGCGTCGACACGCTGAACGCCGCGGCGGTGAGCAGCGCCTCCGTCATCGACCTGCGCCCCGGCGCGGCCAGCACCATCGCCGGCAAGCCGCTGACCCTCGCGCCCGGCGCCGTGATCGAGAATGCGCATGGCGGCGACGGGGCCGACACCATCACCGGAAACGCCGCGGCCAACATCCTCGACGGCCATCGTGGCGACGACAGGCTGACCGGCGGCGCTGGCGATGACCGTCTCAATGGCGGCGACGGCCAGGACACCGCGGTCTATGCGGGCGTACGCGCCAACTACAGCTGGACGCTCGACGCCTCCGGGACGGTCGTCGTCGTCGACAACGTCACCGGCGAAGGGAGCGACCATCTGGTCGGCGTCGAGGTTCTGCAGTTCGCCGACGTCCAGGTCGTCGTGGCGACCGGCGCGGTCGTCGAACCCACGCCGCCGCCCACAACGCCTCCGCCGACGACGCCCTCACAGCCGACGATCACCGGGACCGATGGCGCCGACAGCCTGTCGGGCGGCGGCGACAACGAGATCCTGCTGGGCCTGGGCGGCGGCGACACCCTGAATGGCGGCGCCGGCGCCGACCGGCTCGAAGGCGGAATGGGCGGCGACAGCTACTATGTCGACAACACCGGCGACGCGGTCGTCGAAGCGGTCGGTGAGGGACTCGACCGGGTGTACAGCTCGCTCTCGACCTACACGTTGACCGACAACGTCGAGAACCTCACCCTCTTGGGGAGCGGAGGGTCCGGCGTCGGCAACGCGCTGAACAACCAGATCGTCGGGAACAGCAGCGCCAACCAGATCTCGGGCGGCGATGGCGCCGACGTCGTCGATGCGGGCGCGGGCAATGACACCTTGCAAGGTGAGGCCGGCGCCGACGCACTCTACGGTCGCGGCGGGGCCGACGTGATCGACGGCGGCGACGGAAACGACACGCTGGTCGGCAGCACCGGCGGCGACGTCCTGACTGGCGGGGCCGGCGCCGACATCTTCGATTTCGACACAGCCGCCGACAGCACGGCGACCGCCCCCGATCGAATCCTCGACTTCACGCAGGGGTCCGATCGGGTAGACCTCGCCACGATCGACGCCCAAGCCGGATCGACGACCAACGAGGCCTTCCACCTTGTGGGGCAGGCCGCCTTCTCAGGCGGGTTGGGCGAGGTGCGCTACCAGATCTACGATCTCGCGGGGACGGCGGACGACCGCACGATCATCCAGGGCGACACGAACGGTGATCGGATCGCCGACTTCGAGATCGTGCTGTCTGGACGACTGACCTCCCTGCAGGCCAGCGACTTCATTCTTTGAGGTCGCCACGCCGGCGCCCAGCCCGGGCGTCGGCGTGACGACGCGATCTGATCGCGTTCAGCGCGCCTGGTCGACGTCGCGGACCGCGCCGCGCGCGGCGCTGGTGGTGAAGGCGGCGTAGGCGCGCAAGGCCGCCGAGACCTTCCGCGTGCGGCCGTGGGCCTTCCAGGCCTTATCGCCCAGCGCCAACATCGCCGCGCGCCGCTCGGCCAGCACCGCGTCGGAAACCTTCAGGTCCATGCTCCGGTTGGGGATATCGATCTCGATCCGATCACCGTCCTCGACCAGGGCGATCAAGCCGCCCTCGGCGGCCTCGGGCGACACGTGGCCGATCGACAGCCCCGAGGTGCCGCCGGAGAAGCGCCCGTCGGTGATTAGGGCGCAGGCCTTTCCCAGGCCCTTCGATTTCAGATAGCTGGTCGGGTAGAGCATCTCCTGCATCCCCGGCCCGCCGCGCGGTCCTTCGTAGCGGATCACCACCACGTCGCCCGCCTTGACCACGCCGGTGAGGATGGCGCTGACCGCCGCGTCCTGGCTTTCGAACACCCGCGCCGGACCAGCGAAGACTAGGGAGCCCTCGTCGACCCCGGCGGTCTTCACGATGCTGCCCTCAAGGGCGAGGTTGC
Source organism: Phenylobacterium sp. Root700 (assembly GCF_001429025.1). Taxonomy (GTDB): domain Bacteria; phylum Pseudomonadota; class Alphaproteobacteria; order Caulobacterales; family Caulobacteraceae; genus Phenylobacterium. Next base: position 25,570 of record NZ_LMHT01000028.1, read on the forward strand.
CGCTCAAGACGGCCAAGCCGCCGTCCTTGGAGAAGGCGTGCTCGACCGAGCGGATGACGCCGCTCTCGCGGTCGAGGTCGAGCTCCTTCCAACGCCGGGCCTGGCTGAACGCCACCTGGGTCGGCACGCCGCCGGGCGCGGCCTTGAAGAAGGTCTGCACGGACTCGCTGTTGGTGCGGGCGATATCCCAGCGATCGAGCGCCTGGGCCAGGGTGGCGCTGTGGACCGTGGGCTGGTCGGTCTTCAGCAGGCCGCCGCGGTCGAGTTCGCCTAGGATCGCCATGACGCCCCCGGCCCGGTGCACGTCTTCCATGTGCACGTCGGACTTGGCCGGCGCCACCTTGGACAGGCACGGCACCCGGCGCGACAGCCGGTCGATGTCGGCCATGGTGAAGTCGACGCCGCCCTCGTGGGCCGCCGCCAACAGGTGCAGCACGGTGTTGGTCGAGCCGCCCATGGCGATGTCCAGGCTCATGGCGTTCTCGAACGCCTCGAAGCTGGCGACCGAACGCGGCAGTACGCTGTCGTCGTCCTGTTCGTAGTGACGGCGCGTGATGTCGACGATCAGGCGCCCAGCCTCCAGGAACAGCCGCTCGCGGTCGGCATGGGTGGCGAGCACCGAACCGTTGCCCGGCAGCGACAGGCCAAGCGCCTCGGTCAGGCAGTTCATCGAGTTGGCGGTGAACATTCCCGAGCAGGAGCCGCAGGTCGGGCAAGCCGCACGCTCGATGTCCGCAACCTCTTCGTCGGTCATCGATTCATCGGCCGCCGCGACCATGGCGTCGACCAGATCGAGCGCGACCTCCTTGCCCCGCAGGACGACCTTGCCGGCCTCCATCGGACCGCCGGACACGAACACCGTCGGGATGTTGAGGCGCAGCGAGGCCATCAGCATGCCGGGCGTGATCTTGTCGCAGTTGGAGATGCAGACCATGGCGTCGACGCAGTGCGCGTTGGCCATGTACTCGACGCTGTCGGCGATCAGTTCGCGCGAGGGCAGGCTGTAGAGCATGCCATCGTGGCCCATGGCGATGCCGTCATCGACCGCGATGGTGTTGAATTCCTTGGCCACGCCGCCGGCCTGCTCGATTTCGCGCGCCACCAGCTGGCCCAGGTCCTTCAGGTGCACGTGGCCCGGCACGAACTGGGTGAACGAGTTCACCACCGCAATGATCGGCTTGCCGAAGTCGCCGTCCTTCATGCCCGTCGCGCGCCACAGGCCGCGAGCGCCGGCCATGTTGCGGCCATGGGTGGAGGTGCGTGAGCGATAGACGGGCATGGCGAAATCCAGATGTTGATCTGGTGTCGATAGCGCCTCGCCGAACGGCTGTGAAATATATTAGTGTGAGCCCATTAGGTCGCACAGGATATGATTGGTGGACACCCGGCAGCTCAGGCATTTCGCGGCGGTCGCCGAGTTCCTGCACTTCGGCCGCGCCGCCAGGCAGCTGAACATGACCCAGCCGCCGCTCAGCCAATCGATCATGGCGCTGGAGCGTGAGCTGGGCGCGCCGCTGTTCGTTCGCAGCAAGCGCAGCGTCGCCCTCACCCCGTTTGGCGAACAGTGGCTGGTCCATGTGCGCGCCGCGCTCGCCGGCGTCGCCGCCCTGCCCGAGCTCGCCAAGCGACTGCGCGACGGCGAGGCCGGCCGCCTGGAGCTCTCGTTCGTCAGCACCGCCGACTACAGCATCCTGCCCGACCTCGTCCGCCGCTACGCCACCCTGCATCCGGCCGTCGAGATCGCGCTGACCGAGGCGACCAGCGACCTGCAGATCGCCGCGCTGCTGGACGGCAAGGGCCATGTCGGCATCATCATTCCGCCCGCAGGCGGAGACCTGCCGCAGCCGCTGAGCTACCGCAGGCTGGTGTCGGAACCGCTGGTCGCGGCCGTGCCTGAGAGCTGGATCGAAGAGGGCCGCCTGTCGCTCGCCGGAGACCAGCTACCTCCCGAGGCCATCATCGGCGCCCCGCTGATCATCTTTCCCCGACGATCGGCCCCGGCCTTCTACGATCTCGTGACCGGCTATTTCACCGCCCATGGCGGCGCTGCTCGCATCGTCCAGGAAGCCATCCAGATGCAGACGATCATCAGCCTGGTCTCGGCCGGAATGGGGGTGGCGCTGGTCCCAGCGTCTCTGCGCAGCCTGGCGCGCACGGGGGTTCGCTACATCGGCCTGAAGGGAGCCGCGCCCACCCTGGAAAGCGGGATCGTCTGGCGACGCGACGACGCCACGCCGACGCTGGAGCGCTTTCTCCAGGTGGCCTTGGCGCCTATCGGCCCGCCCTAAGGCGCGCCAAGCAGACAGCAAAAAGCCCGGCGACGCGAACGCCGCCGGGCTTCTTTGGTCGAATGCAGGACCTAGACGGCGAAGGCGGCCGAGGTGCGACGACGACGCACGGCGCCGCCAACCAGCCCGAAACCAACGATCATCATCGCCCAGGTCGCCGGCTCAGGCACCGCGCCCCAATCGGTCGAGCGGACCACCCAGGTTTCGGCATACCAGTTGCCACCACCGGCTGCGCCAAAGATCGCGCCGCCCTGGGCATCGCCATAATCGCAGTGCGAATAGGTCGTGAACCAGGCCGAAGCGCAGGCGAAGGAACTCGCCGTGCCGAAGTCGGCGACCGAGGGGCCAGCCGCCAGCTCAGCGCCGGTCGGCAGACGCCAACCTTGGGTGCTCTGATAGCCAAGATCCAGCACAGGACCGGTGCCGCAGGTCGTGCCGTTCGCGCCGCCGGACGGCGGGCACGGGCTGGCCCAGGCCCAGTCATTGGCGCCAAAGCTGATGTAGTTCGCCGACGGAATCGGCGCATTGATGGCGGCCGAAGCCGGCGCTGAAACGCCAGCCGCGCCGAGCGCGAGAGCCGCGAGCGCGGCCAATTTGATATTCATGGAAGCTTCCCCAGTCGCAATTAATGGAATTGGCCGAAGCTTAGCCTTGTTAATGCTTCATTAACAATGGCGGAAATGGGGCGCCTCCAAATGATTGAATACAGTCCACCAGATATGGTCGCTGCTCCACCACATCATTTTCCGGGATGTTCGAGAGTTATCGCCAAAATTCCGAGCAAATCGATGACCTTGGTGGCCACCCCTCTTCCCCACAACCGAGTGCGCAGGCGATTTAACCGCTCCGGCCCAATACACCCGACCCGCCCAGAAATAACGGAAGCGCAGTTGCCACTAGAGCTTGGCGATGATGATCTGCGGCGATGTTCAGGTGGATACTCACGGCGATCAGCATTCCGGTTCTCAGCATGGCGACCGATCCGGCCGCCACGACCGAGTTCTCGCCAACGCTCACCCCGCCGATGATGGTCGCGCCGGCTGCGCGCGCACCCTTCTCGATGACGCCTTAGTTTCCCGCCGACTGGGCCGGCGCTCAGACCACGGCGAGGTCCGCTTCGAAGCAGTCACTCAGAGGGGTCCGCCGCGTGCATCCCATCAAGGAGCGCCTGGATGGTCAGTTCGCCATTGCTGGTCCGTTTCTAGGTGGCCGGATCCAGGTTGCATTCATCAGCAAGCACTGTGAGCAACATCGACACGTCAGCCCCTGTCAGCCACAGGTCCCTCTTGAGCCTCGTGTCGAGGGTGACGTGCGAGAGAGCATTGAGCGTGATCCGTCGAAGAGTTTGGATCAGCAGCTTGCCTTCCGAGGTCTCAACCCAAGGCGCCGCACGCGGCGTGCGGTCGATCCGTAGGCGGTAGGCGCTGATGCGCAACACCGGGTAGAGGCCGCCCGCCATAACCAGCATGGCAAACAGAAAGGACCATGTTCGTAGCTGGGGCGGCAGGCCAAACACGTCGCCGGCCACCTCGCCGGCCACGACAACGGCCAAGCCTGCCGCGAGCCACGGAAATGACGCCCACTGTATAGTCCTCACCAGCTCCGAAGGCGGAGTATGCTTGGCCACGGCCACGGCCACGGCCAAGCCTCAGCCGCCCCTCATCCCCATCACCTGCGCCCGTTCGTCCGGCGCGAAATGCTCGACCGCGTAGCGCAGCATGGTGCGCGGCATGGTCGCCGCGTGGCGCTCCAGGAAGGCCAGCAAGCGACCCCGATCTTTCTTGCCCGCCTCGCGCAGCAGGCCGCCGACCGCCTTGTGGGTCAGGTCGTGGTCATCGCCGACCAGGATCTCGGCCAAGGCGAAGGTGTCGTCCAGATCACCGCGTGAGACGAAGTGCAGGGTGGCGATGATCGCCGTGCGCCTTTCCCAAAGGTCGCCCGAACGCGCCAACCGGTAGAGCAGGTCGCGCGGCTTATCGGCCAGATAGGCGCCCACCACGAACTTGGCGCCCAGGTCCACTAGGTCCCAATTGTTGATGCGGTCGTGACGGCGGACATAGAGGTCGAACAGCGCTTTGCGCTGGTCCGCTGTCGTCGCCTTGCGGCCGGCCTGCTTGGCCATGATGCTGACCGCGCCGGCCCGCGCCTCGTGGACCTCGCTGCCTAGCAGCGCCTCGATCTCGCCTAGCGGCATGTCGATGAAGGTCTTGGCCAGGTCGAAGACCTGGCCCATCCGCACGCCGACGAACACGTCGCCGGCGCCGTACTGCCCCTCGCCCGTCTTGAAGTAGCGCTGGATCTTGGCCAGCTCTTCGTCGGAGCGAAGGGCGCCCAACCGCGCCAGGAACTGCTGGGCGTTCGGCGCGTCGGACATGGCCCCCTCCGTTCAGGCGGCCAGGGCTGGCCGCTTAGGGCAGGTCTTCGGCCAGGATGGCCATTTCGAACATGAACGACCCGTCGCCGTCCTCGTCCTCGAAGACCACCCCGATGAACTCCTCGCCGATATAGACCTCGGCGGAGTCCTTCTGCTTGGGGCGGGGGACCAGGGTGATCCGCGCATTGGCGAAGGTGCCGCGCAGATGGCCTTCAACCTTGCGGATAGTTCTCTCGTCCAGCACGCCGTGCTCCTTCGGATTCAACAGTGGCGGAACCTACATCGCTTTGCGCTCTCGAGGAAACCGTGGCGGCTCGTATTCCTGGGGACGTCCTGCCCCGAACGGCCTATGAATCGCAGATCAGATCGCGAAGGAAACCCCCAGTGGCCGGGTGATCAACCCATACGACCGCCGATAAGGCCTGCGGGCCGCGTCGGCGCTTGCGTTGATTTCCGCCTCGTTTCGGGCCTCTGGGACAGCCGCCATGGCGTTCTTTCGCAACACCACCGTCAACCTGCTGAACCTGCACTATGGCGTCCACGCCCTGGCACTCAGCGGCGGCGGCGCGTTCTTCGCGGTGTTCCTGCTGCGGGCGGGCGTCCCAGCCCATGGCGTGCTGGCCTCGCTCGCCGCGATCCTGATCGGCCGGTTCTTCATCCGCCCCTCGGTGCTGATCCTGGGCAAGCGCCATGGCCTCAAGCCGCTGGTGATCGCCGGCACGATCCTGACCGCCCTGCAGTACCCGCTGCTGGCCGAGGTGAACGGCGTCGGTTGGCCGCTGCTGGCGTTGTGCGCGGTCTCCTCGCTGGGCGACACCTTCTACTGGACTTCCTACCACGCCTATTTCGCCTCGCTCGGCGACGCCGAGCACCGGGGCCACCAGGTCGGCGCACGCGAAGCCATCGCCGCCCTGGTCGGGATCGCCGCGCCGCTGCTGACCGGCTGGGCCCTGGTCACGCTCGGGCCGCGCGTGGCGTTCGGGGCCACGGCGCTGGCCCTGGCGCTCTCGGCCCTGCCGCTGCTCAAGACCCCCAACGTTCTGGTCGCCGCCGACGCCCCCGGCGCGCTGCACGCCGCCTGGCCAGGGGTGCTGATGCTCGCGGCCGACGGCTGGACCGCGGCGGGCTACGTCTTCGTCTGGCAGATCGCCCTCTTCCTCTCGCTGGGCGAGAGCTTCGCCGCGTTCGGCGGTGCGATGGCGTTGGCCGCTGTCGCCGGCGCGATCACCGGCCTGCTGCTTGGCCGCTTCATCGACGCGGGGCATGGGCGGCGGGCCGTGTGGCTGGCGGCCGGGACGATGGCCGCCGCGCTCATCTTCCGGGCCACCGGATACGGCCACCCTGCTGTCGCGGTGGTCGCCAATGCGGCGGGCGCGCTGGTCAACGCCTTCTACACCCCGACCATGATGACGGCGGTCTACAACCAGGCCCAGGCCTCGCCCTGCACGCTTCGCTTCCACGTCGCGACGGAGGGCGGCTGGGACGCCGGCGGCGCGGCCGGCTGCCTGGCGGCGGCCGGACTGCTATGGGCGGGCGCGCCGCTGTGGGCGGCGATCCTGCTGTCGCTGCTGGGAACCACCGCCGCCTTCGCCCTGCTACGCCGATACTATGGCGCGCAGGCCTCAGGTGTCGCCCAGGCGCCGACGCCGGTCAGATGACGTAGTCGTACACGGCCTCGGCCAGGGTGTGGTCCATGCTGCGCGCCGGCTCTTCGCAGGTCGGGCAGTTGACCAGCCGCGCGGGCACGCCGGCCGCCGTGCAGTGGGCGGGCACGGGCTTGAGCACCACCGAACCCGACGCGATCTTGGCGTAGTCGCCGATGGTGATGTTGCCCAGCACCTTGGCGCCCGCACCCAGCAGGACGCCCTTGCCGATCTTGGGGTGGCGGTCACCGCGCTCGGCGCCGGTGCCGCCCAGGGTCACGTCCTGCAGCATCGACACGTCGTCGCCGATCACCGCGGTCTCGCCGATGACGATGCCGGTGCCGTGGTCGATGAAAACGCCCGAGCCGATCCGCGTGGCCGGGTGGATATCCACCTGGAACACCTCGGACATGCGGCTTTGCAGGTAAAGCGCGATGGTCTCGCGGCCCTGATGCCACAGCCAGTGCGCCACCCGCTGGGTCTGCAGGGCCTGGAAGCCCTTGAAGAACAGGAACGGCTGCACATAGCCCTTGCAGGCCGGGTCGCGCTCGAACACCGCCTTCAGGTCGGCCTCGACCACGCCGACCAGGCGCGGGTCGCTGCGATAGGCCGCGTCGGCCAGTTCGCGCAGGCTCATCGCCCGCAGTTCCTGGTCGCCCAGCTTTCGCGCCAGTTGATAGGACAGGGCGTCGCCCAGGTCCTCGTGGCTTAGAATGACGGCGTTCAGCAGCGAGGCGAGCGCGGGCTCGGCCTTCGCGGCGCGCTCGGCCTCCATGCGCAACGACGCCCAAACCGGCGGCGGCGCAGTCGGATCGATGACTTCAAGGCGTTGGCTCAAAGGCTCCTCCCGTCCCAAAGGCGGTCCCCTATCCTAACATGGCGCGCGCAAGCGCGTCCGGCAAATGGCCCTCGCGAGCCATATGGTACGCCCGCAGCAGCATCGCCACTGTCAGGGCGTCACGAATATGTCCGTCGCTCGCCGCATCGAGGGCCTCGCGGAACGGGACCCTCACCTGCGCGATCTCCTCGGTGTCGTCGGCATGGTGCGTCTCGCTCGCCGGCGCCAGTCCGGTGGCGAGGTATCCCACCGCCAGCTCGTCTGTCACCGAGTTTGACAACTGCATCCGCAGAACCTCGCGCCAGTCGCGCGCGCAAAGCCCGGTCTCCTCGGCCAATTCACGCTTGGCGCCGTCCAACGGATCCTCGCCTTTCGGCCCGCCGCCCTCCGGGATCTCCCAGCTATAGTCGCCGAACGCCAGCCGATGCTGACCGACCAGGACGATGCTTCCGTCCTCATGGATCGGCAGGATGGCCAAGGCCACATTCTTGAACCCGACCAGTCCGTAGCAGGCCGGCGCGCCGGTCGGCGCCACGGCCTGCTGCTCGGTCACCGCGATCCAGGGGTTTTCGTAGACAACCCTGGCCTCGCCCGGCCTCCAGGGCGTTCCATGAGCTTCGAGCCACGCAGGTTTTTGCGACATATTCTCAACTAGCCTTGCAGATCGGGCCGTTGGTCCCCAATAAAGGCTTCCCCTATCGGCTTTCCTAACGAGGCGCTCCCTTGACCATCGCTCTTCCCAACGCGCCCGCCTTCGGAACGCCCGTCGAACAGCGCCCTCACCCGGAGCTGCTGAACTTCCTGGCTACGCGGCGCTCGGCCTCGGCGGTGACCCTGGCCGCGCCGGCGCCCAGCGGCGACGAGATCGCCGCCCTCATCAGCCTGGCCGCCCGGGTTCCCGATCACGGCAAGCTCTCGCCGTGGCGCTTCATCGTGCTGGAGGGGGATGGCAAGGCCGCCTTCGCCGCGCGCCTGGAGGAGCTCGCGCTGTCGCGGGGCGACGCCAAGGCCGTGGCCAAACTCGCCAAGCTGAAGATCCCGCCGGCCGGCGTCGCGGTGATTTCCCGCCCCAAGGTCCGCGAAATTCCGGAATGGGAGCAGGTGCTCTCGGCGGGCGCGGTCTGCACCACCCTGCTCTACGCCGCCCAAGCGCTCGGCTACGGCGCCAACTGGATCACCGATTGGTACGCCTATGACGCCCAGGCCAACGCCATCTTGGGCGTCGAGGCCGATGAAAAGGTGGCGGGCTTTATCTTCATGGGGACTCTGAAGGAGCCGCCGCTGGAGCGTGAGCGGCCCGATCCCGCGGCCCTGACGACCGTCTGGCGGCCATAAGGCCCCAAAAAAACACAACGGCCGAACGGCGATGGCGCGCCGCCCGGCCTGATGTGACACGCCCGAGGAGAGATGGGCGACAGCGTCATAACACACCGGCAACCGGTCGCCTAGTCGACACCGAGCTTCTCACGCACACAATTTGCGCGTTAGTCGCCACAGGTTCGGAAAGAGCGCTGATCCAGAGTTGTATTCGATATTCCGAATACTTTAAGGGACACCGCCGCCAGGCGATGGTTAACCGTCCGTTCTGGGACAATTAACCAATATCCGGCGCGAATGCTCGTTATCCGCGCCCGCGATATGTCGCCACGCCTTGATCAGGGACCCACAATCCCTGAGGCGCCGGACCCGACTGCCAGAAGACATCGATCGGAATGCCGCCGCGCGGGAACCAGTACCCACCGATCCGCAGCCAGCGCGGTGCGGCGATTTCGACGATTTTCCGGCCGATGGCCACGGTGCAGTCCTCATGGAACGCGCCGTGATTGCGGAATGAACCCAGATAGAGCTTCAGCGACTTGGACTCGATCAGCCAGTCGCCGGGCGCATAGTCGATCACTAGATGCGCGAAGTCGGGCTGCCCGGTGACTGGGCATAGCGAAGTAAATTCCGGCGCGGTGAACCGGGCCAGATAGAGCGTATCGCTCTGCGGATTGGGGACACGCTCGAGCACGGCCGTCTCGGGGCTGTCGAAGCCCCGGACGTCCCGGCCCAGCTGGGTCAGATGCATTTCGTCCATGCCGCGATTTATCCCGCCGCGAGGTTTGCGGCAACCGGCGCAGCCGCTATCAACAGCCAACATCGAAGGGGAGAGAACAATGTCCGGCAAGGATTTCACAGACTTCGTCGTCGTAGTGACGGGCGCCTCCACGGGCCTTGGTCGGGCCATCGCGGTCGAAACCGCGAGCCGCGGCGCCGCGGCGGTGGTGATCAACTACGCCAGCAGCGCCGAGGAAGCCCAGGAAACCGCCCGCCAGGTCGAGGCCCACGGCGCCAAGGCCGTACTGGTCCAGGGCGACGTAGCGCTCGACGCCGATTGCCGGAAAATCGCCGCGGCGGCCGAGCCCTTTGGCCGCATCGACGCCCTGTTCAACAACGCCGGCGTCACTAAGTTCGCGCCCAACCACGCCGACCTGGAGGCCGTCTCGGCCGAAGACTTCCTGCGCCTCTACAGCGTCAACGTGGTCGGGGCCTTCCAGATGGTTCGCGCCGCCCGCGCCCTGCTGGAGGCCGCGCCGCGCCCCGGCGCGGTGGTCAACACCTCGTCCATCGCCGGCGTGGCGGGTATCGGCTCGTCGGTGCCCTACGCCGCCTCCAAGGGCGCGATGAACACCCTGACGCTGTCGCTGGCCCGGGCCCTCGCGCCGAAGATCCGCGTCAACGCGATCTGCCCCGGCTTCATCGACACGCCCTGGTTCGACAAGGGCGTGGGCGCCGAGCGCGCTCAGAAGATGCGCGACGGCGCGGCCGCCTCCACGCCGCTGAAGGCCGCCTCCACCGCCGAGGATATCGCCGCCGCCGCGGTCTTCCTCGCCTCCACGGCGTCGCGGCACGTCACCGGCGAGACCCTGCTGGTCGATGCCGGGACCCATCTCGGCTACACGCCGATGTCCATGCGCTAGACGCCACAGGCGTCACCCGCAAACCACAGGCCTGCGTCATAGAGCCCCGCCCCGGGGTTTGTTAACGTTCAACAATCGAAGACCCAATAGGTAGCCCCCTCTTCGAGCTCCCCCCTTCGTTGATCTGGCGCTCGCCCGCGCGGCGATCTCCATCTTGCGACGGGTCGGGAGCTCGACTGGATCAGGGGACAACCACCGTAGTGAACGTTTTCAAAACCACGCTTCTCGCCGCTTCGGCGACCCTCGCCTTGAGCAGCGGCGCCATGGCGCAAGAGCCAACCAAGGCGCTCGACGTCTCGTTCAATCTCGGCGCGGCCACCGACTATGTGTACCACGGCGTCAGCCAGAGCGACGGGAACCCACAGCTGTCGGCCGGCGTCGACACCACCCTGTGGGGCGTCGGCTACGTCGGGACCTGGATCTCGACGGCCGACTTCGACAACGGCACCAACGCCGAATACGACCTCTATGTCGGCGCAAGGCCGCAACTCGGCCCGGTCACTCTCGACCTCGGCGTGATCTACTACGGCTACATCAACCAAGCCGTGGGCCCGAAACAGGACTTCATCGTCTTCAAGCTTGGCGGCGCGATTCCGCTCGGCGCGGCGACGCTCGGCGCGGAGGTCCACCATTCCAACGATTTCTTCGGCCAGACCGGCAAGGCCACCTATGTCGAGCTGAACGGCGCGATGCCCATCGCCGAGAAGTTCAAAGTCTCGGGCGCGCTCGGCCACCAGAAGGTCGCCTATGACGGCGACTACACCACCTGGAACCTTGGCGTCAGCTACGCCGTCAACGACGTCGTCGGCCTCGACCTGCGCTACCATGACACCGACGCCCACGACCTCGGCGACATCTACGACGGCCGCGTGGTTCTTGGCGTGAAGGCCGCATTCTAGGACACTTTGAAATATTGACATGGAGAGCCGCTCCGGCGACGGGGCGGCTCTTCTATTTTCTGGTCTCGAAAGCGACTATTCTTGGATAGTTGGGGTCAGGATAAAAAAACGACGTTCGCGCGTGGAGCGAAATCGTCGCGACCGAGTTTCATTGGACGGTCGCGTCGACGCGTCTATGTTGCCACTTGAGACGACCAGCGGAGCGCGATTCATGGAGCAAATGGCCAATCGGGCTCAAACCATCGCCGCTGATGCTCTGATTGCCGCCGGTGCTTTCTTTCTCGCCTACCTTCTTTCGTCAGGACAATTCCTGGACGCGGCGACGCCTGGACTTCCTACACTCAAGCTGTTGCAGCTCGTGGGCATCTACACCGCCCTGGCCGCGGTGTTCTCCGCGGTCTTCCGCCGCGAGCTCTCGCCCTGGCGCTATGTCTCGATCCCAGACGCGATGGTCCTTGCCCGAACCGCGTTCCTGACGGCGGGCGTCTTCCTCCTCATCATCTTCGTCCTGACCCGCGCCGAGGGCCTGCCCCGCTCGGCGCTCGCCATGGCCGTCGTCTTCCAGATGGTCGGCTCGATGGGCGCGCGGATCGTTCGCCGCGCCCTGCACGAGCACGCCCTGGACAGCTTCGCCCCGCTCAAGACCATCCGCGACCGCGCGGCCCAGGCGCCGGCCCTGCTGCTCATCGGCCCGCCGTCGCTGGCCGACTCCTATCTGCGCGACGTCGCGCGCCGCCATGACCACACCTGGTCGCCGATCGGCATCGTCGGTCCCGACGCCCGCGACGTGGGCCAGCAGGTCCGCGGCGTCTGCGTGATCGAAAGCCTGAACAATCTCGAAGCGGCCCTGACCGACCTGCGCCGCTGGAACCGCTATCCGCGCGCGGTGCTGTTCCTGGACGAGCCAGGCCACCTGAAGGGCCTGACCGCCGACCACCTCGGCCAGCTCAAGAACGACGGCGTGCGCCTCCTCCGCCTGCCCTCGATCGTCGAGTTCGCCCACCAGGACGGCATGTCGCTGCTGCCGATGCGCGAGATCAGCGTCGAGGAACTGCTGGCCCGCGACCCGATCGAACTCGACCGCATGGCGGTCGGCGCGCTGATCCGCGGCCGACGGGTGCTGATCACCGGCGCCGGCGGCTCCATCGGCGCCGAGCTCACCCGCCAGGTGGCGAGCTTCCAGGCCGGCCACATCACCCTGATGGATTTCTCGGAAACCTCGCTGTTCGAGATCGACCGCGAGATGGGCGAGACCTTCCCTGGCCTGTCGCGCAGCGCCGTGCTCTGCGACGTGCGCAATTCGCGCCGCCTACAGGCCGCCTTCACGAATGAAAAGCCTGACCTAGTCTTCCACGCCGCGGCGCTGAAGCACGTCTCTATGGTCGAGCAGCACCCCTGCGAGGGCGTGCTCACCAACGTCGTCGGCACCTGGAACGTGACCGAGGCCGCCAAGGTCTGCGGCGCGGCCCAGATGATCCTGATCTCCACCGACAAGGCCGTCGATCCGTCCAATGTCATGGGCGCCACCAAACGCCTGGCCGAGGCGGTCATCCAGGCCCAGCAGGTCGGCCCCGGCACCCGCTTCTCGGCGGTCCGCTTCGGCAATGTGCTGGGCTCGGCGGGGTCGGTGGTGCCGATCTTCCGCTCGCAGATCGAGCGCGGCGGCCCGGTCACCGTCACTCATGAAGACATCGAACGCTTCTTCATGACCATTCCGGAGGCCGCCCAGCTGGTTCTCCACGCCACCGCCACCTGCGCCGAGGGCGAGGACGCCGACCACGCGCGCCTGTTCCTGCTGGAGATGGGCGAACCGGTCCGCATCATGGACCTGGCCCGCCAGATGATCGCCCTGTCGGGCCGCACGCCCGGCAAGGACATCGAGATCGAGGTGACCGGCCTGCGGCCCGGCGAGAAGCTCACCGAGGCCCTGCTGGACGAAACCGAAAGCTCTCTGCCCTGCGCGCCCAAGGTCATGGAGGTCGTCTCGACCTCGGCCCTGCGCATCACCGCCAATCACCTGCACGAGCTGGAAACCCTGGCCGAACGCGGTGACGTGGACGAGGTTCGCAGCAAGCTGTTCGACATTGTCGCCCAGGTCCGCGGCGAGAAGCCGCCGGTTCCGGCGCTCCGGGTCGTCTCCAGCGCGTGACGTAGGCGCTCCAAGCGTCTAAGTCGTGCCTATGGCGGTTATTCTGGTCACCGGCTCGGCCGGCTTCATCGGCTCCCACCTCGCCCACCGCCTGCTTGATCGCGGCGACGAGGTCGTGGGTCTGGACAATCTCAATCCCTATTACGACCCGACGCTGAAACAGGCGCGCCTGGCGCGCCTTGAAGCCCGCGGAGGCTATCGCCACGCCAATATCGACCTGGCCGACCGCGACGCCATGGCCCGCCTGTTCGCGGACGCCAAGCCCGACCGGGTGGTCAATCTCGCCGCCCAGGCTGGCGTCCGCTACAGCCTCGAACAACCCGCCGCCTACGTAGACTCAAACCTCGTCGGCTTCGGCAACATCCTAGAAGGCTGCCGCGCCGCCCAAGTCCAGCACCTGGTCTTCGCCTCGACCAGTTCGGTCTACGGCGCAAACAGCAAGCTGCCGTTCTCGGTCCACGACTCCGTGCACCACCCGATCACCCTCTACGCGGCCACCAAGCTCGCCAACGAGTCGATGGCCCACTCCTACGCCCACCTGTTCGGCATCCCAGCTACCGGCTTCCGCTTCTTCACCGTCTACGGACCGTGGGGCCGCCCGGACATGGCGCTGTTCAAGTTCACCCAGGCGATCCTCGACGACCGCCCGATGGACGTCTTTGGCCAAGGCCAGATGCAGCGCGACTTCACCTATGTGGACGACATCGTTTCCGGAGTGGTCGCCGCCCTCGACCGCACCGCGCAGGTCGACCCGACCTGGGACGCGGCCAACCCCGACCCCGCGACCAGCGGCGTCGCCCCCTGGCGGATCTTGAACCTCGGCAACAGCCAGCGTGTCGAACTGATGCACTACATCGAGGTCCTGGAGGAAAAGCTCGGCCGCAAGGCGAAGCTCAACCTCCTGCCCATGCAGCCCGGCGATGTCGCTCGCACGGAAGCCGACGTCACCGACACCCAAGCCGCGCTCGACTACACGCCCTCAACCCCCATCGAGGTCGGCGTGTCGAACTTCGTAGATTGGTACCTGGAGTACTACCGGGTCGGAAAGAACTAGCGGCGGCGAGCGGCCTTCGGCGACGTCGCAGCCGCCTCTTCCTTCTCGCGCCGCGCCTCAAGCTGAGCGCCTTTGCGCTCAGCGACGATCGCCCAAACGAGCATGCCCAGCACGCTGAGCCCCAAGAACGGCAATGCAAGCTGATCCACGGCGGCACTTCTGCACTAGAACAGCAGGAACACTGGATGTCAGTTTACTGATCTGGCGCAATTTACCCAAAACTTAGAGGCGCAAGTCCGCCGCGCCCTGCGGAAACACGGCCTTCACGTCATACAGTACAGCACCCGGCTTACCGAGATTCCGGATCGCTGCGACACCCATTTCAATGAACTGAGTATGCGCGACCGCTACGACTATGGCGTCGTAGACACCCTGCTCCAGCGCGGCGATCGGGGTGACGCCATACTCCTCGGTGGCCTCGGCCGGATCTGCCCACGGCTCATGAACATCAACCTGGACCTCATATTCGCCGAGCTCGCGCACAATATCGATGACGCGAGTATTGCGCAGGTCCGGGCAATTTTCTTTGAACGTCAAGCCCATCACCAGTACACGAGCGCCACGCACCTGAATCTCTCGCCGGATCATGGTCTTGACCAATTCCTGGGCGATGTAGCCGCCCATGCCGTCATTGATCCTACGTCCGGCCAGGATCACCTGCGGATGATACCCGGCGTCCTCTGCCTTCGAGGTCAGGTAGTACGGATCGACGCCAATGCAGTGCCCGCCGACGAGACCAGGCGTGAACTTCAGGAAATTCCACTTAGTCCCCGCCGCTGCCAGGACCTCTTGGGTGTCGATGCCCAGTCGATTAAAGATCAAAGCGAACTCGTTGATCAGCGCGATATTGAGGTCGCGCTGGGTGTTCTCGATCACCTTGGCAGCCTCGGCGACCTTGATTGAGCTTGCCAGGTGCGTGCCCGCGCCCACCACCGCGCCGTAGAGCGCATCAACAAAAGCTGCGGCCTCCGGCGTCGACCCCGCCGTGACCTTGATGATCGACGAGAGCCGATGCTGTCGGTCGCCTGGATTAGCCCGTTCGGGGCTATAGCCGGCGAAGAAATCTGTATTGAACTTGAGCCCCGAGATCGCCTCGATCACCGGAATGCAGTCTTCCTCCGTCGCGCCGGGATAGACTGTGGATTCGAAGATCGCCACACCACCCTTCCGGATCGCCCGGCCAACCGTTCGGCTCGCCGCCAGCAGCGCGGTCAGATCAGGGCGCTTGTAGCGGTCGATGGGCGTCGGCACGGTCACGATGAAGACATTGCAATCCGCAAGCTCGGCTTCATCGGAGACGACACTCAACCTGCTCGCCGCGGCGAGCTCCTCAGCCGTCGCCTCCAGAGTGCGATCGTGCCCAACAGCCAACTCGCCGATGCGCCCGGCGTCGATGTCGAATCCCACGACGTCGTACTTCGCCGCCAACGCCACGGCGAGCGGCAGGCCGACATAGCCGAGACCGATCACGCCGATCTTCGCAGGCGTTTGCGTAAATGGGTTCAACAGCATCCGTCGGTCTCGCTAGCGCCCCGCCGTCCGGAACAGTTCCGTGCAGGCGCAGAGGATATGGTAGAACGAGGTCGCTGGCGCGGGCTCGTCGATGAAGGTTCCGTCGGCTCGCAGCTTGTCGTGCCAGACGCCGGCGGCGGGCGTCATGAGATAGAGACGCAGCGCCTCGGCCGCCGCGACCTGATCTGTCTCATTTCCGAACACCAGCTCGGCCTTCAGCCGTTCGGTCTGCGGCCACAGCCGCGCCGTCGTCTCGCGGATGCTGAAGTCGTCCCATAGCTCGTTGATGACCACGCCGCGGCCCGGGTCGAGTCCCCGACGGCCGGCGGCGTAGAGCCCGCGCGCTGCGGCCAGCGCGTCGTCCCGGCCGCGCAAACGGCCCCAACGCTCCAGCAGCCACGCCCATTCGAACTGGTGGCCAGGCTCGAGCAGGCGACCTTCGTCGCCGCCAACCAGCCGCCAGTCCGCGTCGAAGAACTCCCTCAAGAAGACGCCCTGCGGGTCGATGAAGACGCGCAAGGCCATCTCCACGATCTCGTCGGCCAGATCGTCCCAGGCCTGCCCGCCATGTTCGGCCCAGGCCATGGCGCCTTCCAGGATATGCATGTGAGCATTGGCCTGGAACGGATAGGCGATGTTTTCCTTAAAGCCCCCGGCCGGGTGCCGCATGGCGTTCAGGCCGTTCAGAACGCCCAGGGCAACCTCAGGCAGTTCGCCGCCGCGCGGATCCATGCCGTGCAACGTCGCCGTCGCCAGGAGCGCGAAGGCCTGATCGTAGAGCATCGCGGTGTCGTCCAGGACCGCGCCGTCAAGACCGACCAGACACCGGAATAGGCCGTCCTCCCGCCGGAAGCGCTCCAGGAAGAACGTCATGCCGTGCCAGGCCGCCTCCCGCCACGGCCCATCCCACCCCATCGCCCCGGCGGTGGCGTAGCTGTAGACCTGCCGGCTCTGCACGCGGGCGCGACGAAAGCCTGGGCGAGGCTCGCCTTCGATGCTGAGCGCTTCGTGGAAGCCGCCTCGCACGCGATCGGCGCCCTGCGTCCACCACAGCGGCATGGCCGCGGTCCGCGCCCAGTCGTCGTACCATCTGGCCGCCTCGGCCAGATCCCCGAACGCCTGGAAGCTCAGGCCTGACCGCGCACCAGCCTCACACCCCATCATCACAGAATCGCCAACCAACTCGCTGCACCTTGCCTCGAAGACGCCCTTCGATAACGCGTCAGGGCGCGGGCGTCACATGCGAACGGCACTGCACCGAAGTCACGCCCACGGCGCATGCGCCCAATATAGTCGGGCGCACCGCTCCAGCGCCGACGACGCAACGCGTTTTCAATGCAGAAGATCTGGTTTCATGAATGGAACCGTCCCCATTATCGGCGCGGCGCCCCCCGACCGACCAACACCTGGTTCAGGCCGGGACAATCAAGCGCTCGCACCTTAGCTTGCAACACGATCCGAAGCACTGGCTTCCCACAAACGCGTTGCAGGGTTGAGTGTGGTCTGGTTTATGCAGGCGGATGGCTTGCTCGAGTTTGAACAGCAATGCTTAGGGGCTGGTGTCTTGCAGACGATCTATGATTGGGTGACGGTCGCGATCTTCGGGGCGTTGATCGTCCTGTTTCTGCATCGCTCGACGGCGCAAGAAGAACCCCAAGACAACATCTTCCAGTACCTTCCCGCCTGCCTTGGCTGCGCCGCAGCCAACTATGTGGGCAACCAGGGCCACGGAGCGGTCGCTTTCGGGATCATCGTGGCGGTCGTAGGCTATATCGTCTACGTCTTAAAACCGTTCAATTTGAAGTTCTAAGTAGAATATTGGGGTTCCAAAAATTCCCAAACTCTGCGCGACGGTACGTCGCCTTGGAACCGGTTGAGACGGAGAAACGAGTCGTTGTGTCCGTCCGATAGCATCGTCGTCCCCGCGGGGCCCGCGGCGACGTTCGCGACGCGTCTTGAAGAGTTCGGCGACGCGATCGCTGTGATTTCCGAAGGCGGCGAACAGATCACCTACGCCGAACTGGCGGCACGTGCGGACGCCTTCGCCGCTTCTCTGGGGCCAGGTCGACGCCTGCTCCTGATCGAGGCCGCCAACGAAATCCCTCCGCTGATCGCGTATGTCGGAGCCCTGCGTCACGGCCATCCGGTTTTGCTTGCTGCAGGCGACAGCGGAGCACAGCTAAAGCAGATCATCGATACCTATCGACCTGACGCGCGTTTTCACAAATCGCAGGACGCCTGGGCGTTGGATATTCTGCCACGCCGCACCAGGATTTTGCACGCCGACTTGGCGGTCTTACTCTCGACCTCAGGCTCTACTGGGGCAGCGAAACTCGTGCGCCTATCGCAGGAAGCGGTTGACGCCAACGCCCGGTCCATCGCCGAATACCTGGGGTTGCGCGCCGAGGACCGCCCCATCACCACGTTGCCGCTGCATTATAGCTACGGCTTGTCGGTGATCACATCGCACCTCCAGGTCGGAGCCACCCTCCTGCTCACCAGTCGCTCGGTGATCGACGACGCGTTCTGGGCTTTCTTCGAGGATCAGAACGCAACTTCGATAAGCGGCGTTCCCTACACTTACGAGTTACTTGAGCGCATCGGCATGCGCGGCAAGCGCCTACCATCCCTGCGTAGCATGACGCAGGCCGGCGGCCGCCTGCCGCCTCAAACCGCCAAGACCTACGGCGAATGGGCTCGCCAAGTCGGGGTGAACTTCTTTGTCATGTATGGCCAGACTGAGGCCACCGCGCGCATGGCGTACATGCCGCCAAGCATGCTCCTCGACCATTCGGGATGTATCGGCATAGCCATTCCGGGAGGGGCGTTCCGCCTCGTCGGAGAGGACGGCCAACCGATCACGGCCACAGAAACCCCTGGCGAATTGGTCTATTCTGGACCGAACGTCATGATGGGCTACGCGCTCGAAGAAGCAGATCTTGCAAAGGGCCGGGAACTCCTAGAGCTAAGAACTGGTGACCTCGCAGTTCGCAACGCCGACGGCCTCTATCGCATCGTCGGCCGCAAGAGCCGCTTCTCCAAATTGTTCGGCCTTCGCATCAGCCTCGACGAGGTCGAGGCGACAATGGAGCGTCGCGGTCTCCGCGCAGTGGTCGCGGGCGACGACAGCCTCGTGGCGGTGGCCGTCACCGACGGCGACCCCGTCGAGATCGCCGAAACTCTATCGCGCCAATTCGACCTCCCTGCGTCGGTCATCGGCGTTGTCGCCTACTCCGAATTCCCGACCCTCAGCTCCGGAAAATTCGACTATCAGGCCATATTGAGAGCTGCGAAGGCGCAGAGCGCGGGTCTGGAGACTGCTCATCCGCCGGGTGCTGGCACCATCCAAGACGCCTTCCGCCGCACCTTCCCCCGCGCCGCCATCTCGCCCTCAGACAGTTTCATCAGTCTAGGTGGCGACTCCCTAAGCTATGTTCGCCTCTCCCTCGAAGTCGAAGAGCAGCTTGGCCTCCTACCTCCGCGCTGGGAAGAGCAGAGTATCGCGGAACTTGAGATGCTTGCTGGCCGATCCTCCGGACACAGCCGCAGCTTGTTCAGTCTACGCAACATCGAAGCAGAAGTGGCAATCCGCGCCGCGGCGATCATGGCGGTGGTCATAAATCACGCCTCGACCCTGGTGGTCGGAGGTGGCGCCCACGTCCTGCTCATGCTCTCCGGGTATAATTTCTCGCGCTATCAGCGCACTCGCTTAGTTGAGGGCGACGGCATGTCTGTGCTGGTCTCCTTCCTAAGGCGGATCATCATCCCGTACTACGCAATCCTATTAGTATATTTTGCGGTGAAACGAGAATTTGATGTCCCATCTCTACTATTGATAAGCAATTTATTTGGACGATCAGGCTCATTTCTTGAGCCTTATTGGTTTCTGGAGGCCTTGCTTCAGTCAATCATCATCTTGGTGGGACTATTCGCCCTGCCGCCGGTCAGGCGAACTGCAGCCCGCGATCCGTGGGCCTTCGGGCTCGCCCTTCTCGCAGGATCGGTGGTCGTGCGCATGGCGGCCCATACCGGATTCCACCACGACCGCCTGCTCGAACGCACACCAGATGCCATCTTCTATATGTTGGCCTTCGGATGGTGCCTGCATCAGGCGACGACGACACACCGCAAGGTCGTGCTCAGCGCCTTGGCCTCCATCATCATCTTTCTGCAGATGGTCGATCCCGGAGCGCTCTGGGGCCGCTTCCCCTACCCCTCTAATCTGTCCCACTCGCTATGGTTTGCAGTCGCTGCAGGCCTCATCCTCTGGGTCCCGAGGCTGCTCTTGCCTAATATCCTACACCAAGCTGTGGGCATCATAGCTGCGGCCAGCTTCTACATCTATCTGACCCATGGTGTGCCGGTGCACGTGCTGGTTTGGATGCTGGACATCAAGAGTCTCGCCGTCACATTGCCCGTATCGATCGCGATTGGCCTGGGCGCATATTGGCTTTCTCAGCGCGCCGCTAGCGCAGCCATGACGGGGCTGACGTGACGCAAACCGCCCAGAGCATGTCGGAAGCGGCTGGGGTTTTGGGGCGCACGACAGAGACGGACTTCCGATGTCCCGACCAATTAACGTTGACTCAACTCGGCTTGATTTAAGATTTCGCCACAATCGACGTGTTTACCAATGGCGGGTACAGGCCCACCGGCCTAAACCCGTCGAAATCTTAAATGCACCGCAGCATGCGTGCTTGGAGGCGCCGTGAGTTGGATAAATAGCTTAATGGCGCGTTCCATTGGACGCCGGCCGAAAACTTCTCAGGCTGCTCAGCCTGGCATGATCTTTTCAGCCGCCCCGCCCTCGGCGTTGAGCAACGAAGCTAGCAGGAAATCCGCAGGACCTTCTGCATTTCCGCGCTTCCAATCGACCGCCAGCGATCAGCTCAATCCACGATTGAGCGACCGTTTCGCCGCGGCGCGCGTAAAGTTGCGCGGCGCCTTCACACCGTCCCAGCCGATCACCGACCGTCGCATGTTCGCGGGCCGCATTGACGTCCTAACTACGTTGATCCGCTCCCTCGAGGACCAACGCGTCCACGTAATTATGTATGGCGAGCGTGGCATCGGTAAAACTTCTCTGGTCCACGTCCTAACCCAGGCCGCGCAAGAGGCACGTTACATTGTCGTCTACGTATCCTGCGGCGCGGGATCGAGTTTCGACGAGATTTTTCGAGCCGTCGCCGCCGACGTCCCGCTGCTTTTCCACCGCGGCTTCGCTCCCACCGCCAATGAAGCAGAAAAGGGCGGCACCCTCGCGGACCTATTGCCTAGCGGCCCGTTATCGCCACGTTTGGTCGCCGATCTCTTCGCAAAAATGACCGGCACCCGTTTGTTGGTGGTGCTTGATGAGTTCGACGTCTGCGAATCCCCAGAATTTCGTCGCAACATCGCCGAATTGATCAAAAATCTGTCGGACCGCGCGATCCGCACCCAACTTGTCATAGCCGGCGTGGCCGCGGACCTGACAGAGCTGGTCGAACACATTCCCTCGATCCGCCGCAACATCTTCGCCTTGCAAGTCCCGAAGATGACCGCCAGCGAGATCAGCCACCTCGTCGAGAACGGCGAGGAAGTCAGCGGAGTCACGTTCGACAGGACAGCGATAGAATTCATTGTCTTTGTCGCGAACGGCTCGCCCTACCTTGCTAGTCTCCTCAGCCACCACGCTGGCCTAGCGGCCATCGACAAGTCGCGCACCAAGGTCACCGCCGAGGATGTCTCCATTGCGGTGGATCAAGCCCTTGCCGAATTTCGCGGTCGGATCTCCAAGCATTCTCAAATTCAGATCGACCAAGCGGCGAAAAGCGGCGTGCGCCACGTCCTCGGCGTCATGGCTGGTGCAGCCCTATTCAACAACGGCCGCTTCGATGGCCGAGACGTTGACGCACTCTATCCCAGCGCTGCTAACGCAGCGAACTTCAAGGGCACCATCGACGAACTCGCCGCTCGGCAGATACTTATCGAGGTCCATGAGGACGAGTACGGTCGCGGCTATCGGTTCGCCGAGGAAAGTGTTCTCCCCTATCTGTGGATCCTAGCGGCCCAGAAACGATTTTTGGAAAATCGCAAAGCGCCGCCTCCCGAGAAACCGGCCGATACCGCCGTCGACAAGATCGCCGTTCAAGCCCCTGCTACCGCCCTGGACAAGACGACCGCACGACCTTCCGGCGCCAGCAGCCGGGCGGCCGATCGGTCTTAGGCGTCGAGAAGCACAGTCTGTCTCGTGCCAATTTTGAACGCTTGCGCGAGTTGAGCCAATCTGGAGCTCTGCTGGGAAGTTCATTTGTTCGCGCGAACCATCCGGTTGAGAATGTAGGGGAAATGGATTTTGCGTATTCTTGTCACCGGCGGCGCCGGCTTCATCGGCTCGGCCCTTGTTCGGCATCTGATCGCCAACACCGAGCATGAGGTCCTCAACCTCGACAAGCTGACCTATGCTGGCGACCTGCGCTCGCTGGATGGGGTCGCGAACAGCAACCGCTACGCCTTCCGCCAGGCTGACATCTGCGACTCCTCGGCGATCCGCGCGGCTCTGAGCGACTTCCGCCCGCAGGTGGTGACCCATCTGGCCGCTGAATCCCACGTCGACCGCTCCATCGACGGTCCGTCGGAGTTCATCCAGACCAATATCCTGGGCACCTTCAACATGCTCTCGCAGGTGCTGGAGTACTGGCGCGGCCTGGACGAGAGCGCCAAGGCCGCCTTCCGCTTCCACCATATCTCCACCGATGAGGTGTTCGGCTCGCTGGGCGACGACGGCTTCTTCACCGAGGAGACCGCCTACGACCCGCGCTCGCCCTATTCGGCGTCCAAGGCCTCGTCCGACCACCTGGTCCGCGCCTGGCACCACACCTATGGCCTGCCCGTGCTGGTCACCAACTGCTCGAACAACTACGGCCCCTATCACTTCCCCGAAAAGCTGATCCCGCTGATCATCGTCAAGAGCCTGGCCGGCGAACCGCTGCCGGTCTACGGCGCCGGCGCCAATGTCCGCGACTGGCTCTATGTCGATGACCATGCCCGCGCCTTGACCCGGGTGTTCGAGGCCGGGACGCCGGGCGAGAGCTACATCATCGGCGGCCGCGCCGAGCGCACCAATCTGCAGGTCGTCCACGCGATCTGCGACACCCTCGATCGTCTGCGCCCGCGCGCCGACGGCAAGTCGTATCGTGACCAGATCGCCCACGTGGCCGATCGGCCCGGCCACGACCATCGCTACGCCATCGACCCGACCAAGCTGGCCCGCGACCTCGACTGGACCGCCGAAGAGAGCTTCGAGACCGGGATCGCCAAGACCGTGAACTGGTACCTCGACAACGAGGCCTGGTGGGGTCCGATCCTGGCCCGCAGCGACGCCGGGCAACGCCTGGGCCTGAAGACCGTCAAGGCATGAGCTCCCCGCCCGCCAGGGACATCCTGCTGACCGGCGGCAGCGGCCAGGTCGGGACCGAGGTTATTGCCCTCGCGCCCGCCGGCCTGAACATCGTCGCGCCAGGCCGCGATCAGCTGGACCTCGCCGATCCCGACGCCATCGCCGCGTTGGTCGCCTCGCGCCCCTGGGCGGCGGTGATCAACTGCGCGGCCCACACCGCCGTCGACCGGGCCGAGACCGAGATCGTCGAGGCCTGGAAGGCCAACGCCCTGGCCCCCGCGGCCCTGGCCCAGGCCACCGCCAAGGCGGGCGTACCGCTCATCCAGGTCTCCACCGACTACGTATTCGACGGCTCGAAGGCCGGCTTCTATGTCGAGACCGATCCGGTCGCCCCGGTCAGCGTCTATGGCGCGTCCAAGGAGGCCGGAGAGCAGGCGGTCCGCACCGGCAACCCGCGCCACGTGATCCTGCGCACCGCCTGGGTGGTCAGCCCGCACGGCGCGAATTTCATCAAGACCATGTTGCGGCTCGCCGAGACACGGCCCGAGCTGCGCGTGGTCGACGACCAGCACGGTTGCCCGACCAGCGCGAGCGACATCGCCCAGGCGCTGCTCGCCATCGCCCAGCGGATGATCGCCGATCCCCGGGCGCCGGTCGGCACCTATCATTTCGTCAATTCCGGCGAAGCGACCTGGTGCGGCTTCGCCCGCGCCATTTTCGAGATCGCCGCCGAGCATGGACGCCCCGCGCCCAAGGTCGAGGGCATCACCACGGCGGACTATCCGACGCCGGCGCGTCGTCCGGCGAACTCTCGCCTGGACGTCGCAAAGTTGGCGCATGACTACGCCATAGCGCCGCGCCCGTGGCGGACGGCGGTCGAAGAGATCGTCGAGACGCTGCTGGCCGCGCAGAAAGAATAGGACACGCGATGAAGGGCATCATCCTGGCCGGGGGCTCCGGCACCCGGCTGCATCCGGCCACCCTGGCGGTGAACAAGCAACTGCTGCCGATCTACGACAAGCCGATGATCTATTATCCGCTGTCGGTGCTGATGTTGGCCGGTATCCGCGACATCCTGATCATCTCGTCGCCGGAATATATCGACAACTACCGGCGGCTGTTCGAGGACGGCTCGGCCATCGGCGTCAATATGGAGTACGCGATCCAGCCGAAGCCCGAGGGCCTGGCCCAGGCCTTCCTGATCGGTGAGGAATTCATCGGCGACGACCGTGTCGCCCTGGTGCTCGGCGACAACATCTTCTTCGGCGCCGGCATGAGCCAGTTGCTGAAGCGCGCCGCCGCCCGCGAGCATGGCGCCACGATCTTCTCCTACCAGGTCGACCAACCCCAGGCCTATGGCGTGGTCGAGCTGGACGACACCGGCCGGGCCATCAGCCTGGAGGAAAAGCCCGTCGAGCCGAAATCACGCCAGGCGGTCACCGGCCTCTATTTCTATGACAAACGCGTCGTGGAGCTGGCCAGGCAGGTCGTCCCCTCGGCCCGTGGCGAGCTTGAGATCACCGACCTCAACCGCATGTACATGGAAGCTGGCGACCTGTTCGTGGAGCAACTGTCGCGTGGCTACGCCTGGCTCGACACCGGTACCCACGAGAGCCTGGTCGAGGCCTCCGAGTTCGTCCGCGCCGTCCAAAAGCGCCAGGGCGTCCACGTCGCCTGCCTGGAAGAGATCGCCTACCTCAACGGATTTATCGATCGCACTCAGCTCGTCGCCCGAGGCAAGCTGTTCGAGAAAACCGCCTACGGGCGCTACCTGCTCGACATCGCGAAGCGGGAAGGGGAGCCAGGCCCAGGGGATTTGTGGTGACGCATCGTCGATCAGCACTCGACATCTAGGGTCAAAAATAGTCGCGACTGATTTTGACGGTAGCAGAACGGCACCGGGTGGTGACGCGAAGGCATATAATGAAAGCAACGCCCACAACATCGAACGCTGCGCCCAACACTCGGGTGCGCCTCCCCGAGAAGCCGAAACTCAAGCTGTGCCTAGCTGCATCGGGCGGTGGTCATGTGCGCCAACTTCTCGACTTGGCTCCGGTCTGGTCGGTTCACGACCACTTCTTCATCACCGAAGCTACTGCGCTTGGGGTGAGTCTCGCGAAGGAGCATAGGACCTATTTTGTCCCCCACGTCGCTGTGGGACAGGCCCGGCTGGGCGCTCCTATGCGCATGCTGAAAGGCGCCCTATTCAGCTTCTTCCAATCGGCGCGAATTATCTGGAAGGAGCGGCCAGACGTCGTGATCTCCACCGGCGCCGGCGCCGTGTTCTTCGCCGTCGCTTGGGCCCGCCTATTTGGCGCCCACACGGTGGTGGTTGAGTCTTTTGCGCGCTTCGATCACCCGTCTATCTTCTCCCGCGTCGCAGCTCCCTGGGCCCATGACATGGTGGTCCAATCCAAGGCGCTGGCCGCGTTCTATCCCAAAGCCAAGGTATTTGATCCGCTGCGCGTTCTGGAAGATCAGCCGCCGCCCAAGAAGCTCCTGTTGTTTGCGACCGTGGGCGCCACCCTTCCATTTGATCGACTGGTGGACACGGTGACCGCTCTAAAGGCCTCAGGAGAGATCCCGGAGGAGTTGATCATTCAGACCGGCATCGGCGGTCACACACCCGATGGCATCGAGACGTTTGAAACGCTCCCCTTCGACCAGATCCAAGAACTCCTGCGAGATGCGGCTATCGTCGTTTGTCATGGTGGTACCGGCTCGTTAATCACCGCCCTGCGTCAGGGCTGCCGTGTAATCGCCATGCCTCGCCTGAAGGAAAGAGGCGAGCACTACGACAATCACCAAGCCGAAATTACAAAGGCATTCGCCGCTCGCGGTCTCATCACCTTGGCCGAAACGCCTGCTGAACTAAGCGAAGCGCTAAAAATTGTACGCGCCCGCCCTCCAGTTATGGCGACAACCGATCCCACCGAACTGGTTGCCTATCTGAACGACATCGTGGAACGCGTTAAGCTGCGTCAGTAGTACTGCACTCATTCGGCATGTGGATTGCTATAAGAGACTTTCTCAACCCCAAGACATGTTCAAACGTAGTTTTTGCGTCCGGAAATAGGAAATGGAATTGAGCGCCGTCCAATAGACGCGCCCGATCTACAACATCAAAAGCCAGATCTACGCCTTGAATTTTCCCAGAATAGGCAATGGGGAAATTTCTCAGCATCCAAGCTCGGGTCGGCCGAGGAAACCAATGGAAAAACGGCATTCGATAGTAGTGCGGATCCAGTGGAAACCAAAAGTACGGAGTCTGGACGTAGTAATATTTAGCCACTCGCCGGGTTTCAGCGGCGAACGCCTTCATATTTTTCCATGTCTCGACATGCTCAATCACGGAGTTCGAGTGCGCAAGATCGAAACTCTTGTCGCCGAACTGCGCTAGGTCGCAGGCGTCACCAACTGCGGCGCTAAAGATATCCTCATGGCCCGCGAACTCCGAGAGCTCAGTCGCGAAACGATTTATGAGCGTAATTCTCGCCCTTTCGCCCCTGAGGAAATCCAATCCAACCCGTTGCCAATATTCAAACGTCCCCCCCATATCAAGGATGGAAATCCCGCCTTCACTCCGAGAAATAGACGAGATTACTGCTCGCAGCCGGACGTCGCGGCGCCGACGCAGTTTCGTCGAGAGGGAATTCGGATCCCGCGTGTCAGCTAACCCCATTTACATTTACCCCTTACTCAAATTTGTCGCAGCACGACCTACAGATTTGCAGCCGTAGCCGATTTGGGAATAGTGCGCTCCGAAACGACACACAATGTCAGTCTCCAAGCCAATCAGGCCGACCCCGGCGGTTCGCCATCCCCGCTAGCCAGCCGGACAATGCGTACCCCACCTGGCGCCAAGCGCCTTGGCGCGCAAAACGAAGAAAAATAAGAGCAAGGGACGCAAGCGCGGCCACAGGCAGCAATAGGGGAAAGCGGTCCCTCGTCGTCAGCAGCTTGTTCCGCTCATTAAGATACACCGGCGCTCTCGGGCGCCTCGTAATGTCGTCATAGGAACCAGTCGTCGTTCCGGCATAATGGAGAACATGGGCGTCAGCAGCAAATCCAAGACGAGCCCCCTGCCCCATCGCCCTCAAACACCACTCTACTTCCTCACAATACAAAAAATAGTCTTCACGCATCCGACCATATGCGTCAACGAACCGTCGACTCACCATCATGGAGGCGCCATTTAGGTAGTTTTGCTCTTTCTCAATTGCATCCATGCTCGGGATTACTGAGAGATCACTCCCAAATCCGATGGATTCGGCCCGAGCTAACCACGATCTCCAGCGCCCGCCGTGCGACTGCACCCGGCCGTCGGCGAGATAGATCGTAGAGCCGACCGCCTCGCAGTCCCCCCTCAACAGCCTGGAGACCTGAAGAGACATGGCGACTGAGCTCGGTTGAGTGTCCGGATTAAGTATCCACCATGCGTCTGCCGTCGGCGTCTCATCAAGGCAGCGGTTCACTCCTCCGGCATACCCGAGATTTCCGGAAGCCAGCACCGCTCTCAGCTCCTGTCCATGGGGCAGTTTGGGTGGCAGCAGGGCACTCAGCTCCCTGAATGCCTCCGGCCCACCGTTTTCACAGATGAGCACCTCAAAATCGACGTAAGTGGAGGTCGATAGAGCATCCAGGCAGCGGACGATATCGTGGGGATTTCGAAAACCGACGATGCACACGGCGACATGCATATTTGTTAGCGCCCCATCTTTTTGCGCAGCAAGTCCAGAGCGTGCCCAAAGCGCCAGAACCGCAACTTGAATAGCGTTTGGATGGCGGCAACACGCTGTTCGCCAGTGAGGAGCTGATCACTGACCAGAACTTTTGGAGCATGGAACAACGCCGACAATGGCAAGGCGAAGCTGCGGATCAACCACTTAAGGTCCCCCCCCCTCCGCTCCCTGTAAAGGCCATAGGTCTCAGCATTGACCCTGCGCCACTTCCCCCAGAGCTCTTCCCAATTGCGTCTGGCGGGATGGCCGACGACTGCCCCCGGCGCATAGCCAAGGCGAAAGCCCTTCGCCGTCGCCCGCCTTGACCACTCGAGATCTTCCGACAGCCCGACTCTAAAACCGCCCACTTGGTCAAAAACACGACGAGCGCAAAACAAGTTGCCCGCGCCCGTAAATCCCTTTTTGGTGATATAGGTCTCGAAATCGAAGGCGAACACGCGCTCGAACGCCTCGGCGCCTGACATTTTCAGAACATTGGCGACTAACACCGTCACGCGGCCGCCGATGAAATCGCATGTCGATAGCGCAGCCAGCCCCTCAACCAACCATTCCGGCTCCGGAACGCAGTCGGAATCGGTGAATGCGAGGATCTCCCCTTGGGCCAACACGACGCCACCGTTTCGCGCCGGTCCGGCCCCCTTTTCGTGAACGACCGTCAAGCGAGCGCGCCCAGCGATCACTGCGGCTACGGCGGCCTCCCCCTCTGGCGAATTGTTGTCCGCGACGATGATTTCAAAATCTGCCGCGGGATAGGTCTGACGGCCAAGCGCCTCAAGGCACAGGTCCAATGCACGCAGGTCTCGGTAGTGCGGAATGATGACACTGATGAAGGGCGCAGTACTCACGGGCGAGACTCAAAAGGCAGCGACATTCGATACACTTCACCCGCTCCAAAGCACCTAGACATCGACGTTACCACGCCGAAAGCCACGTTCGCGGAGCCAATCCTCTACTAAGGCGACCGATGGATTGAAGACCATCTGCTCACGTTTCTCAATCAGGCCACGCAGATCGGCCAAACTTAGTTCCCACCAGTTGCTGGCCTCGATCGCTTCAATCAAATTTGGTGGGAAGCGGTCACGCAATTTTCGCGCCGGATTTCCCGCCACTACAGCGTAGGCTGGGACGTCATGCGTGACGATCGCCCCAGCTCCGACGATTGCTCCCCGTCCGATGAACTTACATCCTGGCAAGATCATCGCATTGTGGCCCACCCACACATCATCCTCGATGATCAGCGGGGTGTTGCGAACCATGTCGTGGTCCACCACTCCAAACTGCCGTTCATAGATCGCCGGATGCGTCGTCATCGCCGTCATTGGATGATTAGCCAGCACAGACCTCACCGTGCTCGCGATAGAACAGAACCGCCCCACCCGCATCGGGCCCGGCATTCTCCATTGATCGAAACATCCATAGGAATAGAGCCCCACCTCGATCTGGTGATGGCTTAGGAAATACGCCCGCAGTTTCTGGCTGTCGAATTGGTTGCGGCGCATCAGGTAGACTTGGCTTTTCGAGGCCAAGCTTCTTAGCATCTTCAGCATTGCGACGCCCCTCCCATGCTAGAGAACTAGTCGGCGCCTCTTGCAAAGGCGTAAACTCAATCGCACGGCATGACATTGAGAACTTCTGGCCAATTCCGAAGACTGCCCACGTCCCGCATCCAGACAAGCGTCGCCTGATCAATGTGTGTCTCATTGGCTGGAACGAACCTTGCAGTCATCCCCCTTTGACAGGCATCTAAGTCTTCGAAATCAGAAACTCAGTCCATCGAAGTTTTGCGAATGGAGTGGGTCACCGGGCCACACGGGGGGACGATCAATGCAGTTCGCATCGAATGGTACAGCCAACAGGGCTCTTTTCGGCCTGCTGCTGCTGACAGTCACGTTTCCGCTGCCCGCCATGACGCCCGCGCTGTTATCCGATGCGGTTGGCGCGATGGCCCTGGTCTCGACTGTTTCACGGGCCGAGGCGGCACGATCTGTGCCGATCTACTTCATCCCCGTCCGACCTGGCGCCCCAAAACGGCCGATAGCCATGGTGGATGACGCTGTCCTGGACGGCATCGTGGATCCGACTTCGATCATTTACGAGGCCAGAGAGGAATCTCCCGGTTCCTTCGACCAAATTAGGCCGATGCCGGTAGTTGCTGAATTCGCCGTTCGGCCGCCTCTGTGGCGCCAACTGATCGCGCCTCCGACCGCAGGTGGAAGCGGCAACACGTTTCCATCGGCTGTCCCGGAACCCGCGACCTGGGCGATGCTGACCGGCGGCTTCATGCTGGCCGGCGCACTTCTCCGCCGCCGCCGGGATAGCCGCAGCAATTGCGCCAACAGATCAGCCCGACAAAATGAAACGGCGCCTAGGCCCTTATCGTCTTAGCCAGTTCCGTCCCGATAAGCGCTCGACGCTTGCCCGCAGGCACCGCGGCCAACAAGGCCGCGACGAACCCGTCCAACTGAGCGAAAGCTGCAGCCGAGTCGCCACTCACCACGGAAAAGCGGAACAACGCCCCGTCAGGGATGTAGCCCTGCATGGCGGTCCGAAGCCGGACCTTCCGCTGTTCGCCATTAGTGTCTGGCAGAAACTCGCCCATGCGCGTCCAGTAGACGATATTCTCCTGTCGGTCCGCCGTCTTTGCGACGACCTCACGCACTGGCACGGCCCCGCCGCCAGGGAGGTTCAACCGAGTTGTCCTGGCCGATAGAATATTGAAGCCAACAGCAGGATAGCAAGTCTCGGGCCTATGCAATTGCAAGAGGTCGCTTTGGGTATCACCGTAGGCGACGAGCATCATCACGGCCGCTCCAGTAGAAGCCTGGTGATAGATCCGGCTCACCATTTCGCTGTAGAGCATCGCCGCCAGTGAATCCTCCGATTTGGGTTGGACAAGGCCATCGGAATTCTCCGCTGACCAGTCCCCAAAGGTCAACGGTATGGCATCGGCCATCTTACCGCCCGTCAACAGCACCAGCCGAGCACGGGGCTTGAGGGCGTAGGCCGCGCCGGCGGCCGCGAGGCAGGTTCCGCCAATTAGCAGGTCGCGGCGGGCGATCATGCAGATTTCTCCCGACGTCCGAGGGCAAGAGACATAACGTTGTCCACAAGGAACACCAGCAAGAGAGCAGACGTGAACAGCAGCA
This sequence comes from Phenylobacterium sp. Root700, assembly GCF_001429025.1. Taxonomy (GTDB): domain Bacteria; phylum Pseudomonadota; class Alphaproteobacteria; order Caulobacterales; family Caulobacteraceae; genus Phenylobacterium. Next base: position 56,553 of record NZ_LMHT01000028.1, read on the forward strand.
TCCCCGCCGCCATATGCAGGAAGCCTTGCGCTACCGCGTCACCGAAGAAATAGGTGAGCAACACTAACGTCGAAACGCGAATTATGTTCGCCACTACGGCAATCGGAATGACCAAGCAAACCAAAAGCAGCGAATACTTCCATGATGCGTTGCGTTGAAGGTAAATGTAGAAGAGGCTGATCGCCACCAGTCCGGTAATTGAATTCATCCCGGAGCAAGCGTCTTCCACCAAAAGTTGATACTGAGCCACCATCAGGGTCACGCCTTCGCGAAACACCGGCACCCCAACGGCCTGTAGACCGACTGTTGAAATATAGGAAACGAAGAGTTTCAGTGGTGCAGTGATACCATCAATGAACCAGCCTGGAGGCGGGATCAGAAAGGCTAAGTAAAACAGGGGAAACCAGGTCTTCAGCATCGCTTTGACGCCAAAGTGTGTATGCATCATAGCAAGAGCTACACCGTAGAGGCCTGCGACCTCGAGACTGATAAAGTCATAGGCGCGGCCAAATACATAGGTCGGCAGAGCGAACACGAGCATCAGCATCGTGATCCATGATTTACCTGGGCGTGCGATTTCTCTGAGTTCAGGTATCTTTCGCCAAATCAACCAAGCGCCGGTGACCAGCACAATTGGTCCATGAGCCCCGGCCTCTCTTGACCAGACCTGCTCACCAAGGGTTTTTGCCGTCGGAATCGCCATGACCGCAAGCGCGACAATCAGCGGCCACGACGACCACCATTTGAAGCCCGCTCCATTTTCAATTCGCGAGGCGGCCGATGTCATGACTTGGCCTCAACCAGGACCGTTCCGATAACATGAGCCCGATCCTCACGGAGTTGAGAAGCTAGAGTCTTGATGTCATTAACAAAACTACGATGTTTCTTAGCCACGATCATGCTGTAGCCAGCAACTGTACTGATCCGTCGTCCATCAGCGCAGCTGTTTGCTGGAGGAGTATCAATGATCGTCAGATCATAGTCACGCAGGCACCGTTCCACGACCTCTCCAAACCGATCGCTCGCGAGCAGCTCCTGGGCCCTCCCCGATACCTCACCAGCGAACATCACCGAGAGATTGTCGACAACATCGCCCTGAATATTCGCCGAAAGGTCGATCACTTCGCGTTCAAGGCATTGGCTCAGCCCCTCGACCGCCAGCGACGGCCGGATGAAGTTGTCGACTTGAGCGTTGCGCAGATCCCCATCGATCAGCAGAGTCTTGGTCCCAATCTGAGCCATCGCAACCGCCAAGTTCACGGCTGTGAATGTTGCCCCCACCCCCCCGCTGGCGGCGCAAATTGCCAGGCCCCGACGGCCATCCTCCAGGTGCTGGGCCATGATGTGCGTACGCAGCATTCGGATGGCCTCGGCGCGCGCGCCCTTTGGCTCCGACAGCATCACGACCTCCGGCGAAAAGCCGAAAGTCTGGCGCAGTTCAGCGGGTTCAGCGATCATCCCATCCATCAGATGTGCTTTCTGGCTCATGCTTTGGCCAATTTTCCGGTCGATGGAGGACGCCGACGATGAGGCAATTTTGGAATTCGAGCATGCCGTTCCCCGCTCGGCCCCTCGTCAATCACAGCGAGTAGGGGGACATCGATCGAGTTTTGCAGATCTTCGACGCTGCGAACTCGGCGCCCGAGAAGTTCAAGGAGCAATGATAGCAAAATTCCGAGCCCAAAACCGAGCGCTAGCGCACCACCAAGGATCAGCGGCTTATTGGGGAAGCTCGGCCGCTTTGGCGTTACAGACTCACCGAGCACACTGATCCCGGAATCTGCAACAGAAGCTTCCCGACGGAGCTCGGCGATGCGAGCCATCGACTTATTGTATTGATCGCGCCGCAAATTCACTTCCGACTGAAGCTGGGTCAGCTTTTCGATCTGCTCGCGCTTCTGGATAACTCGTGAGGTTTGAGAAGCAACCTCACGCTGTAGAATGCCAACGCTGGCGCTGGCGGCGCTCGCGGCCGCATTGGCGGCCGCACGCGACGCGGCCATTTCCTGTGCGGCGACTTGGGCAAGGGACGCCCTCTGCGCTCGCAACTGCACCATTTGGGGATGATTTGGCCCAAGATTTTGCGCGGCCTGCGCAATGGTGGCATCCAGCTGAGCAAGCTGAATCGACGACGGTGAAGAGATCGGCATCGGCGCCGCAACCATCGGCGGGGGGGCGGCCCCTTGGTTGGATAGCGCCCGAAGACGGGCAGTATCGACATCGGTATTGTCAGCTTGCATGACAATGCCGTGCTCTTTCTCGTAAGCCGTCTTCGCCCCATCGGCCGAATTCAAGAGGGCCTGCTCTTGCCGGGCTTGGGTTTCGTACCAGTCGGCAGTCCGAGTGGCCTCTCGCCGTCGCGTGTCGAGGGTAGACTCGATATAGGCGTTGCGAAGCGCATCAGCCATCGACTTGGCTTCACTGGGCGTGCTCGCCCTATAACCGATTTCCAGAATATTCGTGCCGTTCACGACAGTCACGGTTGTACTATCGATAATCCTTTGCGCGAGCCAACGGCGCATGTCCATGCCACCATTGTCAGTCGTCTGATACCGCGTAATAACATCCGGATTGGAGGTCCAATTGAGCTGATCAACGGCCTTGCCCGCTACATCATAATCTTTGATGAGCTCTGTCTGCGTGGCAATGTAGGTTCTCGATGCACCACTTGAAATCACTTCGCCAGTGATCGGGTCCGGCTTCAAGATATTGAGCATCACTCTCGACACACCCTCATACCTTGGGGGTACGATGATGATCGCGAGCAGCGCACCGAGCACGGTAAAAGTGGTCGTCGCTAGAGTAACCCAGCGTCGCGCCCAGAGAATTCGCAGAAATTGAAAGAGACTCATCTCATAATCCTCCCGCCAAAGCGCCCTAAAATAGTCGCTCGCCGACGATCAGTACGTCGCCTGGTTCAATCTTGGCGTCCCCGGCCAACTTGACCTTCTTTCCGCCTCGATTGACTTCGACCTTCTTATCGGAGCCTGAGGGTGTCAGGCCGCCTGCGCGCGCGATGGCCTGCCGGACAGTTAGATCCGATCGAACCGGGAACGTGCCCGGCGATACTACCTGACCAGAAATGTAGAAAACCTCAGCGACAGGCGCAAAAATCTTGTCGCCCGGCGTAACGTAGGGATCCTGGCTGGAATCGCCTGCCGACAGATCAGCGATCATGTAGCGGCGCTCAGCCCCCTTCTCCGGACGCACGATAAGGAAGTCTGCCGCATTGGCCTGCACACCGCCCACCCGCGCTAGGATTTCGGAGAGGCGATAGGCGCGATTGATCGGCACGAGGCTCGGACTGGCGACGGCCCCCAGGACCGTTACATACCGGCTGGCATAGTTCGAAACCTCGACGTTCACTGCGGGGTTTGCGTAGAATCCCCCCCCCTTCAGCGCGCGGGCGATTTCTCCACCCAGCTCCTTGGGAGTTTTGCCGGAGGCGACCAGTTTGCCGACTAGGTTCAACTGGATAGTGCCGTCCGTGTACACTCGGGCCCGTGTCTTGTCGGGCTGCCCGACGATTTCCACATCGATCACGTCCTCGGGGCCGAGAACATATTCCGTCCCGCCATCAGGCTGAGACACCGAAGGAGAAGGAATCGGCGCGATTGGCGGGGCGGCGCCCGAATTCACCTGGGCGGCAGCAGCCAAAGGATTGCCGACTATCAGGAGGCTTAGCACAGCGGCGAAATTGGGAACGTGGCGAATAGCCATGAGCTTCTCTCCGTCTCGATCTAGAAGGCCACGTCGGCGCTTACACCGATACGCTCGTTCGTATAGTTAAATTGCGGTGCGTTGGTGGTTCTTTCCTCACGCCCTGCACTAACGGTGAAGGCGAGCCGCTTGCTCTGTTGATAGCGCACGGACCCAAAAACTGACTCGGTTTCGGAGTCTGTCAGTTGATTGATCGGAAGCCCAAGAGCGCCTTCGGCATTTCGTTTCACTTTGGCTGCACCGGCATTGACCTTTATCCGCGAACCTAGGTCGTAATCCGCGGAAAGCCGATAAATGTCCGTCAAGTCGTAGGATCGCCCCACGCTTGTCGACGGCATCACCGAGCGGTCAAAGGCGCCTGAGAACCGCAGGCGATTGCTCGCGCGGTATGACAAATGGGCGGAGTAGGCCGTGATTTCGGATTTCCCGCTGGACCCCGGTACAACTAGGTGCGGCGTAACTTGGGTGTAGGCCACAGTGACCGATCCCTGTATCCGCGCACCCAACTGACGTTCATAAGTAACGCCAATAGCATCCAGATCGTAGCCATCTTCTATGATGCGATGCGGATACTCAGTCTTGTCGCGATTCCCATAGATAGTCAGAACACCAAGTGTCGGACGGCTATAGGTGACCCCCAACATCATCGATCTTCGCTCTGAGTCTGACTGCTGAGCAAAAGCAAGATCATTTCTTGCCCAATCTTTTGAAATTGACGCCACAACGCCGAGCCCAGTCTGACGCGCACATCGCACATCGCCGGCCACTCGGTCGGTCTCGCGAATGTTCTCCACATTTTCCACAAGCGTCGGATCGTCAAACTCGCTCACACCGCGGGTGTATCCCCCAGTTAGCGTAACGGCGCACATCCCCACTCGGCCGCGCACACCGCCGGCCACATTGAGCCGCTCACGATCGAGTTTGTCGTTCTTGTCATAGAATGAGTATCCCACCGCTCCGTTGAGAAAGAGCGCCTGGCGTCCCACAGGCAGCACCGCATCAACGGTCGCCGAAGGAGTGTAAATTGTGTCGGCAGGTGAAAGCCCACGCAACGCCGCCTGCCCTTTGCTGGTGCGTGCAACGTTCGAGTTGTGTTCAATTCCGCCCTGAAGGCCGAAGTCCAATTTTCGGACTTCCTGCGCCATTGCTGAAGAAGACAACGCAACCCAAAGGGCTCCGCCGACCGCCAGTTTTCCGTAGATCATATCAACGAACCCTTCCCGCCCCGAGAAAATCAAACTGCCGGATGATGAGGGAGAGATATCTCCCCGATCACGTTCACGCACCTAAAAAGCAAGAACTGCGCCACGGCTGAGGGTTCGCGAAGGTCATTGGAGACCGCTGGGACGCCAAGACGCTCACCGGTGTTACGGCTGGCCCAGGCATGAGGCCTAGACCGCCGAATCCGCCCGCGCCGCGGGCGAGCGTCTTGTCAACGACGCCTGGAAGCTTGCCTCATCAAGGCCGGAAAACGGCGACCAACATGATATAGAGAACGCGTGATGAAGTGCGAACTGAACGCCTTCGACAATAGCGATCCTCCAGACAGAAAGATGATCTCACAGGGCGCGGTGACCCATCGCATTCGGAATGCTCTGGCGTATTTCGCCACAAGGGCTGCGCGGCTACGCGCCAATGTCACATCTCGCACGCCGGGGCTGAGATGTTCTATATGAAAATCAATGACATATGACGTGTGGCCCAAGACATCGGCGATAATGCATATATCGGTCCCATAGAGATGGAAGCCTGACATATCGCGCGAAAATCCGAGATTGGCGCTTCGCTTGACGACAAGGAAATTCTCATCAAGCCCCCCTACACGTGCCGGAAGGTCCTCGATCCGTTGGTCCGCGCCATGGGGATCGGTAATCCTGACCGCGAGACGTCCCGGCGAGATCCCGCCAGAATTCCCACATACGGCCCAAGCCGGATCAAGCGCCTCCAATTCGTCGAGCACGAGATCAAGTCTCGGCCTGCCGTCCGCCAAAAGGAGCACATCCTGGTGGCAAAAAATAACTCGCTCCCCCCGCGCGACAGAAAGGAACAAATTTAAACCACTAAAGGCGTCATGGGCGTTTGATTTGGAATTGTCCAAATACAAATATTCACAATCATCGCCAAAAAAACCGCCCCGCTGAAAGGACTCAAGCATCCCCTCATACTGCGCGGGGCGCGTAACCAGCGTGCATATTGAGTATTTTATCCCATTCCCGACGGAACGTTTATCCGCCAATTCGGGTTTATTCACCAAGGGCGGCATTCGGCGCTTCTCATGCAAAACGGGTGGTGCGTCGTCTATACCCGTTCAAATGAGAATTTTCATCCGCGGCGCAAGATCAGACATGTAACGGGGCATTCTCGATGCGCCCCACGCATGACCCGCGGCGAACCGTGGACAACCGCCCCTACGGTCACGCCGCCGACCAGACCACCAGTTCATGTGCAAAATTTGCCACTAGAAGACCAAGCGCGCTCGGGCGGGAGTCGGCTCCCCCGCCGCGGGACATTTCCGCCGCGCCTCCGGCACGAGATTACGACCTCGCGCCGGCCCTAAGCACGATCAGCGATTAGAGATAGAAATCACCCGCAACGAGAGTGTGAGCGCCGGTGAGCTGAATCTTCATGTCCGCCACCCCGTCCCCGTTCACGTCGCCGTATAGCGTGGTGTTGCCGCCAGAGACCTCATATCGCAGTTCCCCCGCAACGCGGTGGAAAGCGCTCGAGCCGATGAATTTGAACGGGTCATTGGTCGCGGTGAGCACATTCGCGTCGATATCCACCAGGTGGATACGATCCCCTTCAGCGCGTGAAAAATCAACGATCCGGTCTGTCGAAGAAGCAACCCCAGCGATGATATCGTTCGCCTTGAATACAAAGCTGTCGGCTCCGCCCCCCCCGGTTAGGGTGTCAGAACCCAGGCCCGCGTAGATCAGGTCATTGCCCGCACCACCAGCAACGATGTCATTGCCATCGCCTCCAGAGAGGGTGTCAGCGCCATCACCACCATTGAGGCTATCGCTACCCGCTCCCCCGCTTAGGTTATCTCGGCCGCCGCCCCCGGCGAGCGTGTCATTCCCGTCGCCGCCATCAAGCCGATCATCTCCGCCAAGGCCGGACAGGACATTGTTCCCGCCATTGCCGACGATCGAATTGTCGCCGTCGTTCCCGGTCCCCACGAGACCGCCCGTCGATAGGCGCAGGGCTTCGACGTTGTTGCCCATTACATAATCGACAGACGATGTGATGACGTCATACCCAGCATTCGAGTCCTCAATCACCACGTCGCCGCTTGAGTTCACGACATAGCTGTCGTCTCCCGCTCCCCCGGCAAGGGTATTGCTCCCCGCACCACCGTAGAGGACGTCACTCCCGAGGCCGCCATCAAGCCGATCATCACCGTCCTGGCCGTACAGCGTGTCATTGCCAGCGCCGCCGGTCAGGACATCACGCCCTTCACCGCCACTGAGCTTGTCCGATCCATCACCACCAACCAGAGTATCCGCGCCAGACGAACCACTGATAGCGTCACCGTTCGGTCCGGCCTGCACAAACAGCCCGCCAGAAGAGTCGGCGACCGGAGGCGGGGCAACGGGCGACGACGCTTCGGGCGGCGCCACAAACCCATGATCGATCATCCACTGCTCTATGGCAGCTTTCCCGAAGTCCGTTACGGCGGTGTTCACCTCGTTGTCGATCTTCGT
>NZ_LMHT01000029.1 GCF_001429025.1 Phenylobacterium sp. Root700
AGATCGGACCGTTGAATCAGCTCAGCTCAGCAAGGGGAATCACTTCCGTGCATCCCGTAGCCCAGCGGGGGAGCATCTGGCGTGGTGGGCTTTGCCCCAGGCTTCGCCGGAGGGCGGACACAAAGAAGCCGCGCGACGGATCGCGCGGCTTCAATTGTCTTGCGGCCGTGGCTCGCGCGGTTAGGCGTGGGCGAGGACGTGGCGGCGGCGACGCACGGCGGAGCCGGCGAGGCCGAAGCCGACGATCATCATCGCCCAGGTCGCCGGTTCCGGCACGGCGCCGCCCGGCGAGAACGGAATGTCTTGCGAGAACAGATCGCCGATCTTGTTGTCCAAGGTTCCGCTGTTGGTCCACAGGATCTTCAGGTGCGGGCCCGTCGACGCGAAGTTGAAGGCGCCGCTGTTCGCCGTGAGGTCGAAGGTCAGGTGGCTGGTGTTCGCGGCGACGTTCGGCGCGTAGTCGAAGCAGACGAAGCCCGAACCGGCGCCGTTGCATCCGCTGGCGTTGAGGCCGCCGGCGACTGCGTTGACGCTGGCGCCGCCGCCGCCAATCTGGGTGGCGGTCAGGTTGCTGGCGCCGAGGCCCTTGAACGAGAAGGCGCCGAGGAACTGCGCGCCGGCCCAGTCACCGGTGAGCGCGTTGGCGCCCGCGATATCGAAGGTGACGTTGGTGTTGCTGTTCTGGGTGACGGTGAAGGTCGCCCCCTGGAAGGTCGTTTGATAGACCGTGGCGGCATTCGCCGCCGAAGCGGACAAGAACAGCGCCGCAGTGGCACAGGCAGCGCTAATAAGCTTATTCATTTGCATCTCCCGTTGGCGGCCATCAGGGGCTGACCGTGAGTGTTTCAAAATCGGGCCGCTCGAAGGCCGTCGTTCGGTCAACTGCATTACCCGTGCCAAATTCAAGCCACAATACCGCTCAACCTGCGGGGGAGCCGATTTTACAATTGATTAACCAAGATTCTCGCTCAGCGAGTAATTGGTTTTGATTCGCGCAACCAGACGTCGGACAGAATCTGAGCTTCTTCACCCGCGCAGCGCGTGAAGCTCTATTCCGCGAACGGATGCGGCAGCGGCCCTGAGCGGAACAGGATGGTCGGGTTCTCGTCATAGTCGCCCATCTCGGTGTCGGCGGTGACGGTGAAGGCGACGACGGCGGCGCGGTGGGGGGCCAGGCGTTCGGCCTTGCGGCGTGCCTCTTCGGGATTGGCGCAGCCGACCTGCTGCTCGGCCTTGAGGCTCTTGCCTCGGCCCTGCTTGTAAGCCTGGATGATGTGGACGGTTTCTTTGGCCATGCCCATGGCAGGCGGCTGATTGGCGGCCGGGGTCAAGAGTAATGTTCGTTATTTGTTCTTGACGATCGCGGATATTCGGGCAGGTTTGTGGGATGTGACGAGGCTGCGTCCGGCCTGAGGGCCGGCGGCGGGTGATCCTGCGAGCAGTCGGGATTTTCTGGAAATCGATGCGCGGCGGGCCGCTTCGTCCTTGGGGCGAGGCGCGCGTTCGCGCGTCCGGGCGCTGGGATGGTGGCGATGAGCGATGGGAACTTGCCGGCGCGGGCCGGCTTGGACGACGGGGCGGTGTCGAGCGAGGGCGGGCCGCGGGCCTGGCGGCGGTTTTCCGAGGGGCTGGGCTCGGTGATCTGCGCGCGGGTGGCGGCGGGCGAAAGCCTGATGCAGATCTGCGCCGACGACGACATGCCCAGCCGGGCGGCGGTTGTGGCCTGGGGGCGCGGCTGGCGCAGGCGCGGGCCGAGGCGGCGCGCAATCCCTACGGGCGGGGGCGGCCGGCCTTTTGCCGACATGTGGCGGGGCTGATCTGCGAGCGGCTGGCCTCGGGGATGAGCCTTCGGCAGGCCTGCGACCTACCGGGGATGCCGGTCGAGGACACGGTCTATGGCTGGGTGAGGAAGATCCCGGAGTTCGCGCAGGCCTATTTCTGGGCGCGCACGGTGCAGGCGCGCCGGCGGTTCGACCATGTGTGGGAGATCGCCGAGGCGGCGACGCCCGAGACCGCCTTCGCCGCGCGGGTGAAGATCGATGCGGCCCGCTGGCAGGCCTTGCGGCTGGCGCCCAAGCGCTATGGCGACAAGGTCGCGGAGGACGGCGAGGGCGGGCGCCCGCAGGTCAATGTGTTCATCCAGAAGTTCGGGGAGGATGAGGCGCAGCCGTTGTGAGGGCTGGGCGTTCAGATGCTCCCCCGCTGGGGGAGGATCTGGGGTGGTGGGGGTGGCGGGGGCTTCGCCGCTAGGCCAGGGCGAGGCCGAGGGCTTCGATTAGGCTGGCGGCGGTGACGGGCTTGGCCAGGTGGAGGTCGGCGCCGGCGGCGGCGGCTTCGTCGCGGTGCTGGGTCATGGCGTTGGCGCTGAGCATCACCACGGGGGTGCGGACGCCGCCGGGCGCCTCACGCGCGCGGATGGCGCGGGTGGCGGCCAGGCCGTCCATCACCGGCATCTGCATGTCCATGAGGATTAGGTCGAAGCGGTCGGCGGCGTGGGCGGCCAGCGCCTGGCGGCCGTCCTCGACGATGGTCAGCTCGACGCCGAACGGGGCGAGGATCAGCTCGACCACGCGCTGGTTGATCGGGTGGTCCTCGGCCAGCAGGATGCGCAGGGCGGCGAGGTGTTCGGTGCGCGGCGCGGCGGGGCGGCGGGGCGCGGCGCTGGCCTGGGCCAGGTCGTAGTCGGCGAGCGGGCGGGCGCGGGGCAGGGGCAGCTCGACGCGGAACAGGCTCCCGGCGCCGGGCCGCGAGGCGGCGGTGATCTCGCCGCCGAGGATCTCGACCAGGGCGCGGGTGATGGAGAGGCCAAGGCCAGCGCCGCCGAACCGGCGGGTGATCGAGCTGTCGGCCTGGCGGAAACGCTGGAACAGGTTGGCGGCGAACTCAGGCTCGAAGCCGACGCCGGTGTCGGCGACCTCCAGCACCAGGCGGGCGGGCTGGTTCGCGTGCTGCTCCTGGAGGTCGATGACGACGGCGACCTGGCCCTGGTGGGTGAATTTCACGGCGTTGGAGAGCAGGTTGCCGAGCACCTGTTTCAGCCGCACGCTGTCGCCGAGGAATTCGCCGCGGGCGCTCTCGCCGAAGGTGGCGGGGAAGGCCAAGCCCTTGTCGGCGGCGCGCAGGCGGAACATCTCCAGCAGGCCGTCGAACTCGGCGCGCAGGTCGAAGGGGCGGGTCTCGATCTCCAGGCGGCCGGCCTCGATCTTGGAGAAGTCGAGGATGTCGGAGACCAGGCGCTCGAGCGTGGCGCCGGAGTTGGCGATCAGGTCCAGCATGTCGCGCTGCGCGGGCGTCAGGTCGGTCTGGGCCAGGGCGGCGGCGACGCCGATGACGCCGTTGAGGGGGGTGCGGATCTCGTGGCTCATATTGGCCAGGAAGTCGCTCTTGGCGCGGTTGGCGGCCTCGGCCTCCTCGCGGGCGGCGGCCATCTGGGCTTCCAGCTCCAGCCGCTCGGTGACGTCGCGGGCGACGCCGTAGACGTGGTCGCCGCCGCGGCGCGCGCGCCACTCCAGGCGGCGATAGGTGCCGTCGCGATGGCGGTAGCGGTTGATGAAGCCGACCACCTCGTCCTCGATCTCGAGCCGCTGCATGTGGCCAAGGCTGGCGGGCATGTCGTCGGGGTGGATGAAGGCGGCCATCTTCTGGCCCTCCAGCTCCTCGACCCGGTAGCCGAGGGTCGCCTCCCAGGCCTGGTTGACGCGGACGAAGCGGAACTCGCGGTCGCGGATGCAGAGCAGGTCGAGGGAGACGGAGAAGAAGCTGGCGAGGTCTGGACCCGCCGCGATCCTGTCCGCCTGGAGCATATCGTTGCTGGGGGCGGAACTCATAGGCGGCGGTGACTCCAACTGACCGGCGCGAGCCTGCGCCCGCACCGGTATCATGGAGTTAACGCACGCCGATTGGCGAGCTTTAGATGGGGTGGAGCTACTCGGCGGCCTTGGCCATCGCCTCTTGTCCGAAGACGCGGGCGAAGACGGTGTCGACGGCCTTGAAGTGGTAGCCGAGGTCGAAGAGCTCGGAGAGCTCGGCCTGGCTGAGGGTGACGTCCGGGTCGGCGACCAGGAACTCCATGAAGGTCCCTTCGCCGCGCCAGACGCGCATGGCGTTGCGCTGGACCGCCGAATAGGCGACCTCGCGGGCGACGCCGGCCTGGGTCAGGGCCAGCAGCACGCGCTGGGAGTGGACCAGGCCGCCGAGGCGGTCGAGGTTCTTCAGCATGTTTTCCGGATAGACCAGCAGGCGGTCGACCACCCCGGCCAGGCGGCGCAGGGCGAAGTCGAGGTGGATGGTGGTGTCCGGGGCGATGCCGCGCTCAACGCTCGAGTGGCTGATGTCGCGCTCGTGCCAGAGGGTGACGTTCTCCATGGCCGGGACCACGGCCGAGCGGATCAGGCGGGCCAGGCCCGTCAGGTTCTCGGTCAGGATCGGGTTGCGCTTGTGCGGCATGGCCGACGAGCCCTTCTGGCCGACGTCGAAGAACTCCTCGACCTCCAGGACCTCGGTGCGTTGCAGGTGGCGGATCTCGGTGGCCAGGCGCTCGATCGAGGAGGCGACGACGCCCAGCGCCGCGAAATAAGCGGCGTGGCGGTCGCGCGGAATGACCTGGGTGGAGACCGGCTCGACCGCCAGGCCCATCTTCTCGGCGACGTAGGCTTCGACCTCGGGGGCGACGTTGGCGAAGGTGCCGACCGCGCCGGAGATCGCGCAGGTGGCGATCTCGAACTTGGCCATCGCCAGGCGTTCCTTGGCGCGCACGAACTCGGCGTAGTGGCCGGCGAGCTTGAGGCCGAAGGTGGTGGGCTCGGCGTGGATGCCGTGGCTGCGGCCGACGGTCGGGGTCAGTTTGTGCTCGAAGGCGCGCTTCTTCAGCGCGGCCAGCACCATGTCGACGTCTTCCATCAGGAGGTCGGTGGCGCGGCAGAGCTGGACGGCCAGCGCGGTGTCGTTGACGTCCGAGGAGGTCATGCCCTGGTGCAGGAAGCGCGCCTCGGGGCCGACGATCTCGGTGACGTGGGTCAGGAAGGCGATGACGTCGTGCTTCACTTCGCGCTCGATGGCGTCGATGCGCTCGACGTCGAACACCGCGTCGCGGCCCTTGGCCCAGATGGTTTCGGCGGCCTCTTTCGGGATCACGCCCAGCTGCGCCATCTTGTCGGCGGCGTGAGCCTCGATCTCGAACATGATCTTGAAGCGGGTCTGGGGATCCCAGATCTGGGAAGCTTCGGGGCGGGCGTAACGGGGGATCATGGCGAGGGCTCCTTCGGCGCGCTGCTTAGCCCCGTAGGCCGTCAATCGCAATGTTCGGGGGCGTCAGCCGGCCGCTTTCAGGTAGGAGGTGACCAGGCTTTCCAGCCCGCTGGAGATGATCTGCACCCCCACGCAGAGCAGCAGGAAGGCCACCAGCCGCGACATCACCCGCGCGCCGGACGCGCCGAGCAGGGCCAGGACCTTGCTCGACCAGCGATAGGAGACCCCGACCAGCAGGGCCACCAGGATCGCGGCGATGCTGACGCCCACGAAGAACGACAGGGCGCCGTGGCCGTCGGCCGGGCGCTGGGAGGCGAGCGCGATGGCCACCGAGATCGCGCCGGGGCCGGTGGTGAAGGGCATGGTCAGCGGGAAGAAGGCGACGTCCTCCTGCACCGTCTCGGCCGAGGCCGCGGCGTTGGCCTTGCGGTTCTCCTGGGCCTCGGGCTGCATCAGGAGCTGCCAGGCGCGGATCGCCACCACCAGCCCGCCGGCCACCCGCAGGGCGCCCAGGCTGACCCCGAAGAAGTTCAGGATGTAGCCGCCCAGCAGCAGCGACCCCAGCAGGATCAGCAGAGCGTTGAGGGCGATGCGCCAGGCCAGCTCGTGGCGGTCGCTGCGCCCCTCGGTGACCTGATGGAAGGTGATCGCCGCCCCGACCGGATTGACGATCGAGAACAGGGCCGGAAACGCCAGGAGAAAGGCGCCGACGACGGTGGTGAGGGGCAGGGGGCTGAGATCCATAGGGGCTCAACCTAAGCGAAGGGGCGGAGTCGGAGCTAGGGGGCTTGGCCGCTGGGCCAGCTCGATCTTCGCGTGAACGCTCCGTCGGCCCGCTAGGAGAACAGGAAGTCGCCGGCGGTGAGGCTGCTCATTGATATCCCGGCGAGCACGATCGTCTGGCCGCCCAGAGTGATAACGGTGTCCGCTCCGACCATGACCATCTTGCCGGACAGGCCCTGGAAATCCGCCGCCTGGGTTGTCGACAGCAGGATGCGATCGGCCTCTGCGTGGCTGAAATCGGTGATGACATCCCGGCCGGCCCCACCGATGAAGCTGAAGATGTCCGCGCCGGCGCCTCCGGTGAGGGTGTCGTCGCCCAGGTCGCCGGAAAGACGGTCGGCGCCGTCGCCACCCCGGAGGATGTCATTGTCTCGGCCGCCCAAAAGGACGTCGTCGCCGAGGTCGCCCAAGAGCACATCGTCGCCCTGATTGCCCTGGAGGAAATCGTCGCCCTGGCCGCCGGCGACGCTGTCATCGCCAAGGTCGCCGAAAAGCAGGTCGTTCCCCTGGTTGCCGTTGATGAAATCATTCCCCTGGCCGCCGCGCGCCACGTCCGCGCCCGGGCCGGCCGAGATGGTGTCGGCGCCGGTATTGCCCTGCAGGAGGTCATTGTTCGGCCCGCCATTCACGTTGTCGTCGCCACCCCCGCCCGAGATCGTGTCTGCGCCGACGCCGCCCCAGTAGATGCGGTTGTCGGTGGCGTCGCCTACGGCCACCGAGCCGTTCGTCGTGACGTAGGTGTCCACTGATGGCGGCGGCGGCGGCGGGGCGGCCTGTATGGAGATCGCCAGGTCGGCGCTGGCTGCGGAGGCGTTCCCTGCCAGATCCACCGCCTTGACCGAAACGGTGTGTGGGCCGCTCGCCAAGACACTTGAGGTGATCGACCAGGCCCCTGACCCGTCGGCGGTCCCGGTCCCCAGCACGGTGATCCCGTCGGTGTCGTACAGCACAACGGCCGCGTTCGCCTGGCCGCCGCCGCTGAAGGTGGGCGTCGCGTCGCTGGTGAGATTGTCGGTGTTGGACGCCCCTGTATCTGACGCCGCGTCCAGGTCCGGCGGGGAAGGCGCGAGGGGGGGTGTCGTGTCGAGGACGTAGGCCTGGGCGTAGGTCGCACCGGCATTGCCCGCCAGGTCGACGACCCGCACTTTCAGCGTGTCGGATTGGGAGAGGGTCACCCCGGCTAAGGACCAGGCGCTGGAGCCCACCGTGGCGGAGGCCGTAATCCAGGTCGCGCCATTGTCGGTCGAGACGAGCACCGTGTCGCCGGCCGCGAGATTGCTCGCCAGGGCGCCGCTGATGGTCTGCGTCGCGGTCTTCGTGATGAAGTCGCTAGAGGAGGCGCCGGTGTCGGCGGACAGGCTGGCGCTGCTGACCCCGGTCGGCGCGACCGTGTCGAGGACGTAGGCCTGGGCGTAGGTCGCGCCTTGATTGCCCGCCAGATCGACGACCCGCACTTTCAACGTGCTGGATTGGGAGAGGGTCACCCCGGCCAAGGACCAGGAGCTAGCGCCCACCGTGGCCGAGGCCGCACTCCAGGTCGCGCCATTATCGGTCGAGACCTCCACCGTTTCGATGGCCGCGAGATTGTTTGCCAGGACGCCGCTGATGGTCTGCGCCGCTGTCTTCGTGACGAAGTCGGAGCCGGAGGTCCCGGTGTCTGCTGAAAAGGCCGCCGAGGCGACGGTGTTCGTGGGTGAACTGGTGAGGATCACGATGTCCGCGTTGGCCCCCAGAGAGCCCGCCGTGCCCGGCGACGGCAGGGTGAGGACGGCGTCGATCGCGGTGCCGCTCTGGGTGATCGCGCCGGCGTTCAGCATCAGGGCCGACGTCGAACCGTAATCGAGGTCGGCGCTCGTCTGGCCAGGCGCCACTGTGTAGGAGAAGATCAGGGTCGAGCTGCCGCCGCCGCCGACGAAGGCGCCGGCGCCGCCGCTGTTCAGGATCAGTGTCGGCGTGCCACCCGTGGTGTCTACATCCACGGCCGTGCTGAACTCGACGGTCAGTGTCACCGTGTCGCCGGCATTGTAATAGCCGTCGGTGGTGTTTGAATTGACCGAGACAACGTTAGTCATACTGAGTTCTCACTGACCATCGATGGGTGTTTTAAGAAGCAAAGCTATTTTGGTTACTAAACCGTCCGTTCGGCCATAAATTTCCCGTGACGCTGGATCAGTTCAGCCGCGCTCCGGAGATCCCCCGGCTGGACGGCCTACTTACCGCACGCGGACTTGGCTTGGTATGGGCTCTTCTCTGATTTCATTGGCGCTCTATTTGTTCTAGCCGCCTCTATCCCCGCAGGCGCCCTGGCGTCCAGGCGGACGCCTCGTCTCGCGTGGTCACGCCGTGTCCTCGATGTGCTTGACATACGGCACAATATGTATCGTATATTGCCGATAATGGATCGGGGCATCGATCCGACACATAGGGCGGGAGGCGACCATGAGACGGTTTGCTGACATGCGACATGGGTTGGCTGGCGGTGCGCTCCTCTTGGCGCTCGCCGCGGTTCCCATCGCGTGCGAGGCGGCGACGAGCAGAGGCCTGGATGAGGGCCTGACGAAAGTGGATGGCGGGACGCTCAGGGGGCGTCTGGCGAAAGAGGTCTGGAGCTTCAAGGGCGTGCCCTACGCCCAGCCCCCGGTCGGCGCGCTGCGCTGGCGGGCGCCGCAGCCGCCGAAGGCGTGGACCGGTGTGCGCGAGGCGGCGACCCCCGGCCCGATCTGCATGCAGAAGATCGTTCCAGACAACGGGGTGGGACCTGGCCTGGCGAGCGAGGACTGCCTGACCCTCAACGTCTTCGCCCCGGCCGGCGCGGCGGGCCGTAGATTGCCGGTAATGGTCTGGATTCACGGCGGCGGGTTCGTCAACGGCTCGAGCGGCGCGGCGCTCTATGACGGGACACAGCTGGCCCGGCAGGGCGTGGTGGTGGTCACCCTGAACTACCGCTTGGGACGCTTCGGCTTCTTTGCTCATCCGGCCCTGACCGCCGAGACCCCTGAGGGGCCGCTGGCCAATTACGGCCTGCTCGACCAGGCCGCGGCGCTGACCTGGGTCCAGCGTAACATCGCTCAGTTCGGAGGCGACCCGCGCAACGTGACCCTGTTCGGGGAATCGGCGGGCGGCATGTCGGTCAATCGGTTGATGGCCATGGAGGCGGCACGGGGGCTGTTCCACAAGGCGATCATCGCCTCGGGCCTTGGGCGAGAGCAGGGCCAGAGCCTCAAAACCGCCGAGGCCAGCGGCGAGGCCTTCGCCGCGCGGCGCGGCCTGAAAGCCGTCAGCGCCGCGCAACTGCGGGCGGTTCCAGCCGCCGATATCCTGGTGGCCGGCGATCTCAACCTCTTCGCCGGCGAGGCCCCGATCCTCGACGGCAAGGTCGCGAGGCAAGGTCCGGTCGCCGCCTTCGCCGAGGGCGCCGTCGCGCCGATCCCAATGATCATCGGCTCGAACGACCTGGAGCTTCCGGCGGCCAGCGCCGGGCTCCTGCTGGAGAAGCTGATCGGGGTCCCGGAGGCGCGCAAGGCCGCCGCGATCGCCGGTTACGGCTCGCCCGCCGCATACGCCGAGCACATCGCCACGGACCTGGTTTTCGCCGAACCGGCCAGGACCCTGGCCAAGGCTCATGCTGGGCGGGGGGCGCCGACCTACCTCTATCGCTTCTCGGTGGTGTCGGCGAAGGCGCCGGCCGGGATGAGCGGGGCGGTCCACGGCGCGGACCGGCAATATGTCTTCCAGACCCTGGCCGCGTCGCCCTGGCCGACCGACGAGCGTGACGCGGCGCTGGCGAAAACCATCAGCGCCTACTGGGTTTCCTTCGCCAAGACCGGAGACCCGAATGGGCCCGGCCGACCCAGGTGGCCGCGATACGGCGACGGCGATCAACTGATCGACTTCACCAATGCGGGGCCAAGGGCGATGGCGACTCCCAACGCCGCGCCCCTGGACGCCCTCGCGGCGTCCTACCCCGCGACACCGACCTCCGAACTGGGGCGCTAAAGCCCCTTCCCGGGGGCGCCACGCCGCCGGGTCACCTAAAATACCTGGAGCCACCATCATGACCTTCCCATGCGGGAGCGGCGCGCAGCGTCGCGCCTTGATGATCCTCGCCCTGGCGTCGAGCGCCCTGACGAGCCTTCCCCTGGCCGCCGCGGCGGCGACCCCCACCGACGAAAGTCTGCAGATCAGCGAGGTGGTGGTGACCGCGACCCGCCGCGAGGCGCGGTTGCAGGACGTGCCCTTGGCGGTGACCGCGGTCTCCGGCGAGGAGCTTCGCAGGTCCAATTACACCGCGCTGGCCGACGTCCAGTATCTGGCGCCGGGCGTGACCTTCTCCAGCGAGCCGGCGGCCAACGCCGGCGGGTTCCAGATCCGCGGGGTCGGGACGCAGGCCTATAACTACGGCACCGAGCAGACGGTCGGCATGGTCGTGGACGACGTGGTCATCGGCATGCCGCGCGACCCCGGCGTGGCGGGGTTTGGCGATATCGAGCGCATCGAGGTCCTGCGCGGGCCCCAGGGCACGCTGTTTGGCAAGAACTCCTCCGCCGGCGTGGTCGCCATTACGACCGTGAGCCCGAAGCTGGGCCAGTTCGGCGCCAACGCCCACCTGGCCTATGGCAGCCGCGAAGAGGTGGTGACCCAGGCGGCGGTCAATCTGCCGTTGACCGAAACCCTGGCCGCCCGGATCTCGGCCTTCTACCAGAAGCAAGACGGCGCCATTCCGAACCTGCTGAACGACTGGCGCGCGGGTGATCGGAACGGGCGCGGCGTCTACGCCAAGCTGCTCTGGGAGCCGAACGACCGCTTCTCGTTCCAGGTCGCCGCCCAGCAGCAACGATTGTTCTCCCGCGATCCGGTCCTGGTGCAGAGCCTGGGCTTCAACCCGCTGTTCGCCGCGGCCTTCACGGGGCTTCCCACGCCGGCCCCAGACCGGCTGGTGAGCTACCAGAACGACCCCTATTACGCCCTGACCAGGGTGAGCGGGCTGTCGGGCAAGGCGACCTACAAGCTCGGCGACTACAGCCTGACCTCGGTCACCGCCTATCGCCGGATGCGGCTCCAGCAACGGGGCGACGTCGACGCCGCGCCGGTCAACATCATGGACTACTTCCTGACGTCCAACTGGGATGAGCAGTTCACCCAGGAGTTCCGGCTGACCTCGCCGGCCGGTGAGCGATTGGAGTACGTGGCCGGCGCCTACTATTACGACGTCGACGTGCGGGCCGATGAGACCGCCATCGGCTACTTCTTCCAGCCCGTGCGGGTGTCGCTGACCGGCGGCGGCACGAACCATTACAAGGTCCGCACCCGCAGCACGGCCCTGTTCGGACAGGGCACCTATCGCCTGACCGACGACCTGCGGCTGATCGGCGGCCTGCGCTACACCCACGACCAGATCTCGGCGAATGTGGACATCACGCCGATCCCGGGGATCATACCGCTCAACATCACCGTGCCGGCGACCGGCAAGGTCGAGCACGACAACATCTCCGGCCGCGTCGGTTTCCAATACGATTTCGCGCCCGACGTGATGGCCTATGCGAGCTACGCGACGGGCTACAAGGGACCCTCGGTCAATGTGATCCAGGGGCAGGCCCGGTCGCTGAAACCGGAGACTTCGGAGAGCTATGAGCTGGGGCTGAAGTCGAGCCTGCTGGACCGGCGGGTGATCCTGAACACCGCGCTCTACTGGTCGACCTACAAGGACTTCCAGGCCCAGACCTACGACACCACCCTGACCTTCCCGACGCTGATCCTGGCCAACGCTGGGGAGCTGCGGAGCCGGGGGGTGGAGGTCGAGCTGACCGGCAAGGTCACCTCGAACCTGACGGTGTCGGCGAACGGCGCCTTCAGCGAGGCGACCTATCGGGACTTCACCTCCACCTGCTATCCGGGCGAGCCGATCTCCGCGCAGGTCGGGGTCGGCTGCTACGTCGATCCGCGAACCGGCGCCCAGGTCGCCAACATGGCCGGGCGACGCCTACCCAATTCCCCCAAGTGGACCTATTCGATCGGGGCGAACTATTCGCGCCCGGTCGGCAACGGGCTCGAGTTCGACCTGAACGCCAACTGGGGCTGGCGCGGCGCGGTCTTCAATCGCGCCGGTGATCCGACGACCAAGACGCCTGACTATGGGCTGCTGGGCATGTCGGCGGGGATCGGCGACGAGGACGGCCGCTGGCGGGTGGGCGTCTATGGACGCAACCTGCTGGACACGCTGTTCGTCTCGCCGGTGCACTCGGTCGCCGATCCCGGCGGCTTCAACCGCTTCATCAGCAACGAGGCCTTCCGCACGGTCGGGGTGTCCCTGGACGTCCGATACTGATCGTGCGGGCGCGGCGCATCGTGCCGATCTTCCCAGGCACGATGCGTCGCGCGAACCCTCATACCCCGTAGAGCCATGTCGGAGCTGACAGCCATGCGCCGCTTTCCCGCCACCACGTCCTGCGCGGCGCTGGCCCTTGGCCTTGGGCTGTTGGTTTGGGGGCCGCCTGCGGCGGCGGCCCCCGCCGTGCTGCCCCAGCCGCTCAGCATCCAGGAGCAGACCGGCGCGGCGATCCCGGCGGCGGCGTTCCAGGTCGAGTGGAGCGGCCATCGCGACCCGGCTCTGGAGCGGGCCGCGCAACGGTTTGGCGCCTATGTCGCGCTGCGAACCGGGATCGACGCGCGCCTCGTCAAGCCGACGAGGCTGAGGATCATATGCGCGGGTCCCGATCCGGACGCCCTGACGCTCAAGGCCAAGGAGGCCTATCGCCTGACCGTCGAGGCGGAGGGGGTGACGCTCACCGCCGAGGGGCCGATCGGCGTGCTGCGCGGTCTGGCCACCCTAAGGCAGGCGATCACGTCCGGGCCGGAGGGTTTCGTGGTCCCGCGAATGCAGGTCGACGACCGTCCCCGCTTCGCCTGGCGCGGAGTGATGATCGACGTGGCCCGCCACTTCATGACGCTGGAGACCCTGAAGCGCCAGATCGACGCCATGGAGCAGGTGAAGTTGAACGTCCTGCACCTGCATCTCAGCGACAATGAGGGGTTCCGGGTCGAGAGCCGCCGCTATCCCAAGCTTCAGGCGCTGGCCTCCGGCGGCGAGTACTACACCCAGGCCCAGGTTCGCGAGCTGGTGGTCTACGCCGCCGAGCGCGGGGTGCGGATCGTGCCCGAGTTCGACGTGCCGGGGCACTCCCGCGCCCTGCTCGCCGCCTATCCCGAACTGGCCTCCCGCAAGGGCGAGGCGGACGGCGCCTTCGCCGCGCTGAACTCGGCCCTCGATCCATCCTTGCCGGAAACCTACGCCTTCCTGGGCGGCCTGTTCTCGGAGATGGCCGAGCTCTTTCCCGACCGGTATTTCCATGTCGGCGGCGACGAGGTGGCCGGCGGAGACTGGGCGTCCAGTCCGCGCGTCCAGGACTTCATGCGCCGCAACGGCTTGACCTCGAAGGTCGAGCTGGAGGCCTATTTCCATCGCCAGGTCCGCGACATCGCTGCCGCGCGCGGCAAGACCATGATCGGCTGGGAGGAGATCGCCCATGCGCCGATCGCCGACGACGTGCTGGTCCAGGCTTGGCGCGGGTCGGCGGCGATCGCGCGCGGCACGGGGCAGGGCAACCGCGTGATCGTCTCGGCCGGCTACTATCTGGACCTGCTGGAGACCGGCGAGAGCCACTATCAGATCGATCCGCTGGACGCGGCCGCCTACGGCATGGACGCCGAGGAGGCGGCCCGCGCGCGGGCGCATCCGGTGCTGAAATCGCTGCTGCACGAGGACGTGCTGAAGGTTCCGGGGCTACAGCTGACGGCGGCCCAGCAGGCCCTGGTGCTCGGCGGCGAGGCCGCGCTGTGGAGCGAACTGGTCACCGACGAAATGCTGGATGGACGGCTCTGGCCGCGCGCGGCGGTGATCGCCGAGCGGCTTTGGTCGCCGGCCGAGGTCCGCGACACCGACGACCTGTACCGCAGATTGCTGCGGGTGCAGGACGGGCTGCGCATGGCGGGGCTGAAGGATGAAGCCAACCGCGACCGGATGATCGCCAGACTGTCGCCCGGCGAGAGCGAGCCGGTGGCGCTTCTGGTGTCGCTGGTCTCACCGGTCCGCAATTTCGCGCACAAGGCCTCGGTGCAAGCCATCTTTCATGGCCGGCCGGGTGGCCGCCAGGACTTCAACCAACTGGCCGATATCGCCTCGCCAGACAGCCTGGTCGCGCGCCGCTTCGGCCTCGATGTCCGAGCCTTGATCGGCGGCGAGCGCGCCGGCGCCCCGGCCCTGAAGGCCGAGCTACGGATGTGGCGCGACAATCATGTGCGGTTCCTGAAGGTGGCCGAGGGCCGGCCGATGCTCCAGGCCGCCGCGCCGGTTTCGGCGGACATCGCGGCCCTGGCCGAGCTCGGGCTGGAGGCGGTCGGTTTCATCGAGGCTGGTCGTCGTCCGAAGGCGGAATGGCGCGCACGGGCGGCTGTAATGCTGGAGAAACAGGCGGCGGCGGAGCGGGCCTCCTCGACCTTCATGCAGACGGTCGCCTCGCCGAACCAGCCGCCGGCCGATCTGCTGATCGCTATCGCCCGGCCGATCGGCGTGTTGGTCGCCGCCGCCGAAGGGCGCTAGGCGATCAGGCGGTCGATGACGGCGCGCAGCATCTTGTGGTCGAGCCGCGCGTGGCTGACGACGGCGCTCCAGACCATGCCGCTGACGATCTCGAGCACGATGTCGACGCCCAGGCCGAAGGTGACGCCGGGCGTTGGGGGCATGGCCTCGAGGTAGCGGCGGACTTCGGCGCGGCGCACCCGCACCTGGCTCTGGACGGTGTCGGCGACCCGCGGATTGGCGCGCATCTCCCCGACCGCGAACCCGATCGACGGGGCGATGAGCGGGTCGGCGTACACTTCCTCGATGGCCAGGGTGTACTGCACCAGATAGTCGGCCGGATGGTCGGCCCCGCGCACGGTCACGTCATGGAAGGCGTTGGTGATCGCCTCGGCGACCGCGTCGGACGGGTCAGGCCAGCGACGATAGAAGGTGGTGCGCGAGACGCCCGCCCGCGTGCAGATCTCGTTGACGGTCAGGCCCGAGAAGCCGCGCTCGGCCAGGACCTCCAGGGTCGCGCGCAGCATCCGGGCGTTGGTTTCCGGCGAGCGTGGCCGGCCCATCACCGCCGGCGCCTTGGCGGGCGGCTCGGCGAGGGGGCTCTGCTGGATCTTGGCCGGAGCCATCAGGTCATTTCCTGCACTACGTTCGCAGGCCACATATGCCTTGAGTTCGCGGCGACGGCCAGCCGCAAGGGGCGTTACCGGACGTCTCGCCCGGAGTTGAACGGCAGGAAGGCCATGCCCACGGACCCTGCAATCAGCAGGCCGAGCAACACGACAAAGCCGGCCTGCTGCGCCCCGAAGGCGGCGGTGGCGGCGCCGACCAGGGCCGAGCCCAGCCAGACCGTCGCCGTGCCCGAGAGCGCGTAGAGTCCGAACCAGCCGCCGATATCCTCAGGTGTGCTCAGCTTCGTGAGCATCGAGCGGCTGGAGGCGTAGGACCCGCAGATGCCGAGTGCGTTCAGGCAGGCGATGGCGACAAAGGCGATCTCAGGAGCTGAGCGGAATACCGGGCCGTTCCAGACCGGCTCGGGCGACCAGGGCGCGTAGAGCAGGCGGCCTGGCGCCAGGCCAAGCAGCAGGATCTGGCCGACGATGACGATGGCCAGTTCGATCTGGATGGCGCGCTTGGGGCCGAACGCGCGGTCGAGACGGGCGCCCAGCAGGCCGCCGAATGAGAGGAAGACGCTGACGATCACGCCGAGCGACAGCAGCTCCAAGGCGCTCCAGCCCATGACGCCGGCCGCGTAGACGCCGGTGAACAGCAAGATCGCCGTCATGCCGTCGGTGTAGAGCATGCGCGAGCCCAGGAAGATCGCCATCGGCCTGTTGGTCGTAAGCGCCTTGAGCATCCGCCAGACCCCGGCGAAGGCGTCGCGGACGCCGCCGCCGCCCAGCCCGCGAGGCGCGTCTTTCCCCACGAGAAACAGCGGCAGCGCGCCGAGCGCGAAGACCACGGCCACGATGGGCGCGGTGATGCGGTCGGTCTCATGCGCCGCCGCCGACAGGCCAAGCAGCGGCTCGGCGGGGAAGCCTGGAAGCGCCATCTTGGCGGGTAGGGCGAAGCCCCAGAGGACGGCGGCCAGGAGCACGACCGAGAGGGCGCTGCCCAACGCCAGGCCAAGGCCCGACGCCGCCGAGGTCTGGGCCGCGGGCGCCGCGTAAGGCAGCATCGAGTTGTGCAGCACCTCGGTGTAGGCGAACAGCAGGCCGGCGGCGAACACCACCGCGCAGGTCGCGCTCAGCGGCAGGCCGCTTCCATCGGGCTTGGCCCACCATAGCGAGGCGATCAGCGCGACCAGCAGCGCCGTGACCACGGCCAGGGCCGGCTTGCGCGGCCCGATCCTGTCCAGGGCGGCCCCCAGCAGCGGGCTGGTGAAGGCCGAGAGCAGCCCGTAGGCCATGACCAGCTGCGCCACCAGGGTCTGGCCGCGCACCGGATCCCCGACCAGCACGGTCGCGAGGTAGGGGATGAATATGTAGACCTTGATCAGGATCACATAGGGCGTACGGGCGCCCTCATAGACCGCCCAGGCCAGGCCCGAGGCGGGAAGGCGCGCCGATCGCTCGGCGCCCTTGGCGGGGGTGGTCGTCGATATCGCCGAACCGCTCATGCGCGCCTCCCGGTGTTGATCTTGCGCCGGCTAGAAAGCCGGACCGCCGGCCGCGATCAGGCGTTGGTTTTCCTCCAGCACCTCGGCGGCGGACGCGGTCAGGTCGATCGGCTTGCCGAACGGCTGGGGCACGTCGAGACCCGTGCGCCAGTAGATCTCGGACTTGTTGCCCTCGGGGTCGGCGAAATAGACGCCGATCGCATTGCCGTGGGTGATGACCATGTGGATCGGCGCCTGCGCGGCGAGCAGGGCTTGATAGAGGGTCTGAAGCGCCTCCAGGCTGTCGACGCGCCAGGAGACCTGGTTGATCAGCTTGGTGTCGAGCGGGGCCGTCCGGCCCTTGGCCAGCACCAGTTCGTGGTGCTCGACATCGGGCCGTGAGGACAGGAACACCGCGCCCAGTTGCGGCGCCTCGTCGGTCACTTTCAGTCCAAGGACCCGCGTGTAGAAATCGACCATCTTGTCGAGGTCGTTCACCTGGAAGCCCATATGGCCCAGTTCGGCGATCGCCATGTCGGTTGTCCTCAGTTGACGGGAGCAGGGAGGTTCGGCGCGAGCAGCACCTTCAGGTGCGAGCCGGCCGGATCGAGCAGGGCGTCGAACATCTCGTTCGCCCGTTCCAACGGGACGACGGCGGTGACGAAGTCCTCGGCGCGGACGCGGCCGGCGGCGAGGTGGCTGATCGCCTCCTCCATGTCGCGGTGGTTGCAGCTGGCCGAGCCGACCAGCTCCAACTCCTTCTGCACGACCAGGTACTGCGAGACCTGGACCGGCGCTTTGGGCACGCCCTGCAGCACGATGCGCGCGCCGTAGGCGGCCAGCTCGACGGCCTTGCCGGGCGCGCTGAGGTGGCTGGTGCATTCGAAGATGAACTCGGGGCTGCGGCCGCCGAGGGCGGCGGGCACACTCTCCTCGCAGCCGGCCAGATCGACGGCGACGAAGCCGGCGGGGGCCATCAGCGCGCGGCGGGCGGCGTTGGGGTCGACCAGCACGATGTCGTCCACGCCGCGCGCGCGCAGGGCGGCGGCGGTCAGGGAGCCGATCGGTCCGGCCCCCAGGATCGCCACTGGATCGCCGGGCCTCACATTGGAGCGGTTGACCCCATGAATGGCGATGGCCAACGGCTCGGCGATGGCGGCCTGGTCGAAGGACAGGTGGTCGGGGATGTGGTGCAGCAATTCGGGCGAGACCACGATGTGGCTGGCGTAGCCGCCCTGGACCACGCCGTGGCCCAAGGCCCGGTCGAGGTGATGGATGCAGAGGAAGCCGCGGCCGGCGCGGCAGGTCTGGCAGGCGCCGCAGGGCGAGCCCATCGAGAGCGCGACCCGGTCGCCGGGCGACCAGTTCTGGACGGCTGCACCGACCTCGTCGATTTCACCAACCACCTCGTGGCCCAGCACGCAGCCGACATGCCAGCGGGGCAGACTGCTGCTGCGCGCCGCCAGGTCGGTGCCGCAGATGCCGCAGCGTGCGACCCGCACCTTGACGGCGCCCGGGCCGACTTCCGGTTCGGGAACCTCCGTCACCACCATCTTGCGGGCGTCCGAAATCATGATCGCTTTCATGCGCCCACTCCGTCTTGGCCGGCGGGGGCGATCATGGGGTTACGCAGCTCGCCGATCCCTTCGATCCAGGTGGTCAGCAGGTCGCCGGCCGCCAGGAAGCGGGGCGGTTTGCGCGTGGCGCCGACGCCCTCGGGCGTGCCGGTGAAGATCAGGTCGCCGGGGTAGAGCGTGCAGAGGCCCGAGATGTACTCGACCAACTCACCGACCGAGAAAATGAAGTCGCTGGTGCGCGAGGACTGCATGACCTCGCCGTTCACCGCGCAGCCCAGGGCCAGGTCGTCGGGATTAGGGAACTCGTCGATGCTGACGATGGTCGGGCCGATGGGACCAAAGCCGGCCAGGGACTTGGCCATGCTGAACTGCGGCATCGGACCCAGGCGCTGGATGGCGCGTTCGGAGATGTCCTGACCGGCGGTGAGGCCCGCGACATAGGACCAGGCGTCGGCGCGGCTGACATTGCGCGCTTCGCGGCCCATGACCACGACCAGTTCGGCCTCCCAGTCGACCTTGGCCGACACCACCGTCACGGGGGCGTTCGGGCCGGTCAGGCAGCTGGGGAACTTGGTGAAGACCACGGGCTGTTCGGGCGGCGCGACGCCGGCTTCGGCGGCGTGGGCGCGGTAGTTGGCGCCGATGGCGAAGACCTGGCGCGGGCGCGGCACGGGAAGCTCCAGCCTGGCCGGATCGATTGGAGCGAAGGCGAGGGACGGCGCCGAAGCCATCCAGGCCGTCAGTTCGTTCCAGCGCTCGAAGACCTGTTGGGGGTCGGAGGGCAAGGCCCCGCCGGAAGCCTCGGCGAGATCGACGCCCTGGTCTTCGCCTGCGAGCAGATATGCCCGTCCGTTGATGGCGCCTATGCGCATGGCCTGGTCCTCCCTGAACCGATCCTTCTTACTTACGGTACAATATGTACCGTAAGTAAGAAGGGCTGTCCAGCGCCTCACCAGGGCATGGTGGCGCCGCCGTTCACGCGCAGGACCTGGCCGGTGATGAAGGCCGCGGCGTCGGAGGCGAGGTAGAGGAACTGATGGGCGACATCCTCCGGCGTCCCCACCCGACCCAGCGGCGCGCGCGCCGCCCAACGGTCGACGAAGGCGCTGCGGGCGTGGGGCTCCACGGGGGCTGGCCCCATCGACAGGGTGGTCGGGATGAAGCCGGGCGCCACGGCGTTCACGCGCACGCCGTCAGGGCCCGCCTCGTTGGCGAGCACCTTGGTCAGCATGACGACCGCGGCCTTGGAGACCGAGTAGCTGGCGTTGGTGGGGATCGACAGGTCGATGGCCGACGAGGCCATGTTGATGATTGAGCCGCGCTTGGCGGCCAGCATCATCGGCAGCGCCGCCTGGCAGCCGTAGAGCGTGCCCTTGAAGTTCGCCGCGAAGACCGCGTCGAACGCGGCCTCGTCCATCTCCTCGATGCGGTGGCCGCTGCTGGCCACGCCGGCGATGTTGCACTGGATGTCCAGGCGTCCGGCGGCGCCTGCAAATGCACGCACGGCGTCGACGACTGCGGCGCAGTCGGTGACATTCAGCGAGGCGGAGTCGGCATGGCCGCCGCTGGCGCTGATCGCGGCCGCCGTCTGCGCGGCCGCCGCTGCGTCGAGATCGCTGCAGAGCACTCGCGCGCCCGCAGCAGCAAGCGACTGGGCGACGGCGCGGCCTAGGCCGGCGCCCGCGCCGGTGACGAAGGCGGCCTTGCCGACCAGGGAGAGGCGAGATGAGTAGGTCACGGGAATTCCTTTGAACGCGGCGCGATCTTGAGGAGCAGCGGCGAGATGCGTCTGGGGCGACGTCACCACGGCATCGACATTCCGCCATTGGCGCGGAGCGTCTGGCCGGTGATGAAGCTGGAGGCGTCGGAGGCGAGGTAGAGCACCTGGGCGGCGACATCCTCGACCGCGCAGAGCTCGCCGAGCGGCGACTTCGCCCGCCACCAGTCCAGGTATCGCTCGCGCGCCTGCGCGTCGCGATAGCGGGTGAGCGAGAGTTCGCTGGGGATGAAGCTGGGCGCCACGGCGTTGGCGCGGACCCCGCAGTCGGCGACCTCGGAGGCGAGGATCTTGGTCAGCATCGAGATCGACGCCTTGGCGACCGCGTAGCTGGCGATGGTGGCCGGGGCGATGTCGATGGCCTCGGACGACATGTTGATGATCGCGCCCTGGCCGGCCGGGCGCATGACCTTCATCGCGGCCTGGCAGCCGTAGAGCACGCCCTTGAAATGGACGGCGAACATCTCGTCGAAGCCCTGTTCCTCGAGGTCGACCACCTTCTGCGAACGCCCGGCGATGCCGGCGATGTTGCACATGATGTGGAGGCCGTCCGAGGCGGCTGCGCGGGCGACGGCGGCGAAGACGGCGTCCTTGTCCGACACGTTCAGGGCGACCGGAATTCCGCCGACCAGGGCGGCCGTTTCGGTCGCGGCCTCAGCGCGCAGGTCGGCGCAGTGGACGCTCGCTCCGGCCTCGGCCAGGGCCACGCAGATCGCCTGGCCTATGGCGCCCCCCGCGCCGGTGACGAAGGCTACCTTGCCGTCGAGTTTCCAGTCGCCATGAAGTATTGATTGTGCGTAATCTGGTGATTCGCTCATGATTCAACAATCTCTATTGAAGTATAATTGGCGATATGCTGATCATTGTCGAGAATTGGAGATCGACTGATGAGCATTGATAAATTCGTGGGAACTTGGGAATTGTTGTCCTATGAGGGCCGAGCGCCTGACGGCTCGGTGACGCATCCCCTTGGCGAGCATCCGTTCGGTGTTGGGATCTACACAGCCGCCGGCCAGATGTCGGCGCACCTGATGCGGGCGGAGCGCACGCCGTTCGGGGGTGGGCGGCGGCCCGGCGTCGACGTCATCGCGCCTGACCTGATCGTCGCCGCGGCGGCCGGCTACATCGGCTATTGCGGCCGCTACTCGGTGGATGCCGATCGTCGGGTGGTCTCGCACTTTGTCGAAAGCGCCCTCATTCCCGACTGGGTCGGGACCGTCATGCCCCGCGAATACGCGTTCTCCGGCGACCAGCTGATCCTGCGTCCGCCGCCCCGGGGCGGCCTCGTCACCGAACTGCGCTGGCGGCGGCGAACCGCCTGACCGGCGGTGTGGTGATTGTCGTCCGTCCATCAGGGCCTCCCGCAATACTCGCTTGACTTACGGTACATGTTGTACCGTATCTAACGCATATCGCGGGTGGCGCAGTCAAGCGCCGTGCGGGCGTCGCATCGCCCAGGGGAGGATCCAAATGTCGACAACCATCCATTCGTCGCGCCGTCGTTCACGCAGGCTTGGCGTGCTCCTGCTGGCCGGCGCCAGCCTGACCACGACCAGCGCCGCCCTGGCCCAAGGGACGGATGGCGCGATCGAGGAGATCGTCGTCACCGCCCAGAAGCGCGAGCAGAACCTGCAGGACGTGCCGATCGTGGTGACGGTCGCCAGCGCGCAGCTGCTGCAGGACACCGGGGTTCGCGACATCAAGGACCTGACGGTGCTGACGCCCGGCCTGATGGTCGTTTCGACCGCCAATGAAACGCAGTCGACCGCGCTGATCCGCGGCGTCGGCACCGCCGGCGGCAATATCGGCCTGGAGTCCTCAGTCGGCACCGTGATCGACGGCGTCTATCGGCCGCGCGTGGGCGTGGCGCTCAGCGACCTTGGCGATATGGAGCGGATCGAGGTGCTGAAGGGGCCGCAGGGCACGCTGTTCGGCAAGAACACCTCGGCCGGCGTCATCAATGTCGTCACCGCCCGGCCGTCGTTCGATCCCGGCGCCAAGGCCGAGCTCACCATCGGCAACTATGGCGAGGTCGGCGGCTCGCTCAGCATCGAGGGACCGATCATCGCCGACAAGGTGGCCGGCAGCCTGGTGGTGGTCAGCCGCAAGCGCGACGGGTTCTACGACGTGGCGCCTGGAAAGGGACCGCGCACCCAGGACGACGACTCCAACCGCAACTTCTACTCCCTACGCGGGCAGTTGGTGTTCGAGCCGGGGAACGGCTTCGACGCGCGGCTGATCGGCGACTTTACGCGTCGGGACGAAAGCTGCTGCGTCGGGGTGCAGCGGGTGAACGGGGCCACGGCGCCGATCGTCCAGGCGCTGGCCGGCGCCGGCGGCGGGGTGCTGTCGCCGCCCGATCCCTATCGTCGCCTGGCCTTCGCCAACCGCGACACCACCCAGAAGATCCGCGACGGCGGCGTCTCCCTGGAGATGAACCAGGACCTGGACGCCCTGGGCGGCGCCCAGCTGACCTCGATCACCGCCTATCGCGATTGGCGTTGGATCACCGGGTCGGACTCCGACTACACGAACGCCGACATCATCTATCGGGGCGACAACGGCGACACCCAGAACCGCTTCCGGCAGTTCAGCCAGGAGCTGCGGATCGGCGGCAGCGCCGGCATCGTCGACTATACGGTGGGCGCCTTCTACGCCCACGAGAAGCTGGATTCCCGCGTCGCCCAACTCTATGGCGCGGACTTCCCGCAGTTCCTGGCCCTGCTGTTTTCCGGCGGGACCAACCCGAACTTCTTGGCGCCGATCCTCTCGCTGGCCACGGCCGGGACCGGGTCGCGGGACGTCTACGCCCAGAAGGACGACACCTTCGCGCTGTTCACCAACAACAGCGTGCGCTTCACCGACGCCCTCGAGCTGACGGTCGGCCTTCGCTACACCACCGACCGCAAGAGCGCGGTCTCGTCCTTCAACGCCACCGACGGCGGCCGGCTCTGCAATGCGGGCCAGGGCACGGGCTCGGCGGCGATCATCGGGGCGCTTTGCAACCCGTTCTTCAACAGCAACTTCATCGGCGTGGTCAGCCGTCAGAAACGCTCGGAAGAGGCGCTGAGCGGGACGGCGAAGCTGTCCTATCGCTTCAGCCCTGAGCTGCTCGGCTACGCGTCCTATTCGCGGGGTTACAAGTCCGGCGGGTTCAATCTGGACCGGGTCGCCTATCCCTATGTCGCGCCCTCGCAGCCGAACGCGGCGCTGTCGCTGAAGCCGGTGCTGGACACCAGCTTCCCGGGCGAGTTCGTCGATTCCTACGAGGTCGGCGCCAAGTCGACCCTGCTCGACCGGCGGCTCTATCTGAACGCCACGGCCTTCTATCAGAAGTTCACCGACTACCAGCTCAACGCCTTCAACGGCTTCTTCTTCAACGTCTTCCCGGTGCCCGAGGTGACGTCCAAGGGTGTGGATGTCGACATGCTGTACCGGCCGAGCAAGCAGCTGACCGTGCAGGGCGGCCTGACCATCGCCGACACCCGCTATCCCAAGTCGACCGCTTCGCTGCTCGCCCTGACCCCGTCGACCGCCCGGCTGCCGGGCCAGCGCCTGAACCTGGCCCCGCTCTATTCGGGCTCGGCCTCGGTCACCTACGAGCATCCAGTCGCCGAGGGCCTGCTGGTCCGCGCCAACGCCAGCGTGAAGTACAATTCCGAGTACAACGCCGGCAGCGACCTCAGCCCGCTGAAGCGACAGGCCGCCCACGCTGTCGTGAACGCCAGGCTCAGCCTGGCCAGCGAGGACGCGCGCTGGGCGGTCGAGCTCTGGGCCGCCAACCTGACCGACACCCAGTACGTCCAGACCGCCTATGACGCGCCGTTCCAGGCCGGCAGCGTCGACGCCTTCCTGGGCGCGCCGCGCACCTTCGGCGTGACCCTGCGCGCCAGCTACTGATCGACAGGTGCGGGCGATGAGCATGCAAACGACGTCAGGGCCTTCGCCGGCCCGCTTGGCGCGGATCGGCGAGGAGCTTCAGGCGCGCTATCTGGGCCCCGGCCTGCTGCCGGGCGGCCAATTGCGCATCGCCCATCGCGGCGAGGTCGTGCTGGATCAGTGCTTTGGCATGATGGACGTCGCCCGTGGCAAGCCCTGGGCGAGCGACGCCATCGTCCGCATCTTCTCGATGACCAAGCCCGTGGTCTCCGTGGCGCTGATGATGCTGTGGGAGCGCGGCCTCTTCCAGCTCGACCAGCCGGTCGGCGAGGTCCTGCCGACCTGGCGCGACCAGCGGGTGTGGGTCTCGGGCGAGGGGACTTCGATGGTCACCGAGCCGGCGGCGCGGCCGGTGACCTTCCGCCATCTGCTGACCCATACGGGCGGCGTCACCTACGGCGCGCGGCTGGCCAGCGTCGGCGGCGCCAGGACGGCCGATCCCGTGGGCCTGGCCTATGCGGCCGCGCAGGTCGACGTCCTCGGCGAGACCGAGGGGCTGGGCGCGTTCGCCGCGAAAGTCGGAGAGCTGCCGCTACGCTACCAGCCGGGCTCGCGCTGGATGTATTCCTACTCGACCGACATCGTCGGAGCCCTGATCGAAGAGCTCTCCGGTCGGCCGCTGGACCGGTTCTTGGATGAGGAAATCTTCGCGCCGCTCGGCATGACCGACACCGGATTCAGCGTGCGCCAGGACGCGGCGGCGCGGCTGGCGGCCTGCTACATGGTCACGCCGCAAGATCCGTTGTCGTTGGCTGACGATCCCCTCGAGAGCGCCCGCCTGACGCCGCCTCGTTTTCTGTCGGGCGGCGGCGGGCTGGTCTCGACCATGGCGGACTATCACCGCTTCGCCGAGGTGCTGCGACGGGGCGGAGAACTGGATGGGGTTCGTCTGCTGAGCCCGCGAACGGTCCGGTTGATGACGCGAAATCATCTGCCGGAGGGGCGCGACCTGACTGACTTGGCGCTGATCAGCGATCCCAGACTGATCCCCGGCGGCATGGGTTTTGGACTGGGCTTCGGGCTGACCACGGACGCCGTGCGCGCGGGCTTGGCCGCTGACGGGGATTTCTACTGGAGCGGCGCGGCCAACACGATCTGGTGGGTCGATCCGGCGGCGGAGCTTTCGGTGATCTTCCTGACGCAAGTGCTTCCGACGAGCGCATACCGGCTGCAGGACTGGCTGAAATCGCTCGTTTACGCGGCGATCTAGGCGCGATCGGTCCGTGAATTCTGTGCGGTCGAACTTCAGGATCGTCCCCCGCAGCAAATGTCGCGTTGCTGACCCGCGGCCGATTATCGAAGGTTATCGGACACGACGTTCGCCAACACGGAGTCGATCACCTTGGGGTCCGGCGCTAGGCCGGCGACGTGATCCGTCGCTACGCGTTGTCAGGTTTCCCTGTCTTCAGACCCCGGGCTCTCTGACGGCTTTGCGTCGGCGAGGAGCGCGCCGAGGAAGGTCATGATCAGTCGGCCCGCAGGGGCCTCGCTGTCCTTACGGCGCTGCAAGGCCAGGCCGTGCGCCAAAGCCATGCAGCCCGCTGCAAGTTCACGGGGATCCAGCTGGGGCTCGCGGCCAAGCGACCTGTAGAACTCCGCCACGATTTGCCCGAGGTTCTTGGCGTGAGCTTCATGCACCTCGTCGTAGTCGGCCGCGAAGGTCGGCGAGCGATGAGCGAGCAGCTGAAGCTCGAGGGCGAGCATGGACCAGTCGACCTCGGAGTTGAGCGTCCCGGCCCATGTCCCCAGCCGGTCCAGAGATGCTGCGCCATCCGAGCCCTTCACGATGGCCTGAAGCTGCTCAGCCTCTTCGCGCATGTGCTGGCGAAGGAGCTCCAGCATGATCGGCTCTTTGCCTGAGAAATTGGAGTAGAGCGCGCCCTGCGAGTAGCCGGCCTCTTCGGCGATATCCCGCACGGACGCCCCGGCGAATCCGTTGCGCGCGACGACAGCCCTCGCCGCCAGCAGGATGCGCTCGCGCGTCTGCGCCTGACTTTCGTCTCGGGTGAGTCTCTTACGCGCCGTGGCCATTCATCTGAAATAGCATTTGCAATCCAGATCGCAAGCCCATAGATGGGGGAGCGATCGAAATCCAGAAAGCATTTGTTATGAGAGTGAAGCGGTGAGGGGCCTTGAAACGGCGTTCGTGACGGGCGCGACAGGTTTGCTTGGCGGCAATCTGGTCCGCGAACTCGCCGCTCGCGGTGTGCGGGTAAGGGCGCTGGCGCGATCACCCGCCAAGGCCGCGCTGCAGTTCGGCGGCCTGGCCGGCGTCGAGATCGTGGAGGGCGACATGCTCGCGGTTCCCGGCTTCGCTGCAGCGCTTGCCGGAGTGGACGTGCTCTTCCACACGGCGGCCCATTTCCGCGACAGCTACACGGGCGGGGATCACTGGGACAAACTGCGGGCCACCAATGTGGATGGGGCGCGCAACCTCCTGTCCGCCGCCTATGACGCAGGCGTGCGGCGCGCCGTGATGACCAGCTCGATCGCCGTATTGGACGGACCAAGGGGAGCCGTCATCAACGAGACGATGGTCCGCAGGGTCGATAGGGCTGACGACTACTACAGGAGCAAGATCCTGGCGGACGAGGTCGCCTTCGAGGCGATGAAGGCGCACTCCGACCTGGACATCACCCTGGTGCTGCCGGGCTGGATGCACGGCCCGGGGGACGCTGGCCCCACCTCGGCGGGACAAGTGACCCTCGACTTCATCAACCGAAAGCTACCCGGGATCGTCCCCGCCACGTTCTCCGTCGTGGATGCGCGCGACGTCGCCCGGGCCCTGGTCGCTTCGGCCGAGCGCGGCCGGCGGGGGGAGCGCTATCTCGCGGCCGGCCGGCACATGACGATGGCCGATCTGCTCAAAGTCTATGAGCAGGTCACCGGTGTCGCTGCGCCCAAGGGAAAAATTCCGCCCCTGCTTCTGCTCGTCATCGCGACCGTGAGCGAGGCGATGGCGCGCCTGACCGGCAAGCCTACCCTCCTAAGCCTGGCGACCGTGCGGCTGATGCTGCGCGAGGCCGAGCGTTCCCGCTTCGACCACGCAAAGTCCGAGCGGGAGCTCGGCGTAACTTTCCGTCCGGTCGCCGAAACCCTGCGCGACGAGATCGCCTGGTTCCGCGCGCGCGGCCGCATCGCCTGAAAACGGCGACATCATCCACATCCAAGTTGGAGCGCACCCCCATGACCGTCGAACGCCGAAACATCACCTTTTCAAGCGGACATGCATCGTGTGCAGGCTGGTTCTTCCTGCCGGCCGAACGGGCCGCCAACGTACCTCTGCCGGCCGTGGCCATGGCGCACGGCATGGGAGCGGTGAAGGAGATGTATCTGGAGCAATTCGCGCGGCGCTTCGCAGAGGCGGGCGTGGCGGCGCTGCTGTTCGACTATCGCGGCTTCGGCGCCAGTGATGGGGCGCCGCGCCACAAAATCGCTCCGCGCGACCAGATGGAAGACTATCGAAGCGCGTTGACCTGGCTCTCGCTCCGAGAGGAGATCGACGCAGAGCGCCTTGGCATCTGGGGAACGAGCTTCAGCGGCGGCCATGTCCTGCACGTCGGCGCCTACGATCCGCGCGTCAAGGCGGTGGTCAGCCAGGTGGGCGCGATGGACCTCTACGCCAACGCCCGCCAGGTCATGTCGCCTGAACAGTTCGCCGCGTTCCAGAAGCTGGCGGTGGACGAACGCCTTCGGCGCGATGGGGAGTGCGGCGAGGTCTATATCGCCAACGCCCTGCCGCCCGGCGAGGGCCCAGCCATGCAGGTGGATCGGGAGACTTATGATTGGTTGATCCAGGCGCAGGCCACCGTGGCGCCTTCCTGGGTCAATGAGGTGGCTGTGAGCTCGTTCGAGGCGATCCTGGAACACGCCCCGGCGAAGTCGATCGAACGCGTCTCGCCACGGCCGCTGTTGATGATCCTCGCAACCGAGGACCAATGGACGCCGCCCGGCCTGATCCGCGACGCGTACGAGCGCGCTCTTGAACCCAAGCGGCTTCTGGAGATCTCGGGCGGGCACTACGCGGTCTACGAGGGGGAGGGGGCCGAGCTCGCCGGCGCAGCGGCCGCCGACTGGTTCGTCGAACACCTTGCGGCTGGCTGACTGCGATGCGGCCGGCCGTCGTCGAATCCCATCGGGACTCACAGGCGCTGTCGCCGGAGAGCGCTCGCCGCCGCCGGCCGGCGCCTTCCCTCGTCGCCCGCACGATCCCTTTCGAGCAGGCCGCCCAAACAGATCGCGGCCTCGAGGCCGGCGCCGGCAAGCCCCTCCTGTCCGTCTCGGCCTGACCTCAAATTCTGGAGACCACAATGCAGAGTAGCACGACCCAGACCTCCCTCACCGTGTCCCGGCTCGGCCTCGGCTGCATGGGCATGTCCGAATTCTATGGCGAGAGCGACCCACGCGCCGCCCAGCGCGTGCTTGAGCAGGCCCTGGAGCTTGGCGTCACGTTCTTTGACACCGCCGACATGTATGGCCGCGGCGAGAATGAACGTCTGATCGGCGGCTTTGTGGTCGCCAACCGCGACCGGGTGGTCATCGCAACCAAGTGCGGCATCGTGCGCGGGGCGACGCCGGCCGACCAGCGGCGCGACACGAGCCCTGCTTACATCCGCAGCGCCTGCGAGGCCTCGCTCCGACGGCTCGGCGTCGAGTCGATCGACCTCTTCTATCTGCACCGGTTGGACGAGGTGACGCCGGTCGAAGACAGCATCGGCGAGCTGTCACGCCTGGTGGAGGAGGGCAAGGTTCGGCATCTCGGTCTGTCCGAGGTCACCCTTGAGGAGCTACGCCGCGCCAATGCGGTGCACGCGATCGCCGCGGTCCAGAGCGAGTACTCGCTATCGACCCGCGGCCCGGACGTGGAGGCGATGATCGACGCCTGCGCCGCGCTCGGCGCGCTCTTTGTCCCCTTTTCTCCTCTCGGTCGCGGCCTGCTGACAGCCGCCTACAGGTCCGCCGAGGACTTCAAGGGCGCGGACTTCCGCACGATCCTTCCGCGCTTCCAGCCCGGCGCGCTCGAACAGAACCTCTCCGTCGTGGACCGGTTGGCGGAGCTCGCGTCTGCAAAGGGTTGCACCGTCGCCCAGCTGGCACTCGCCTGGGTGCTGGCGCGGGGGCCGCACGTGGTTCCGATCCCCGGCACCCGCCAGCTCCACCGGCTCGCCGAGAATGTCGGCGCGGTCGACCTGTCGCTAAGCGCCGACGACCTGGCCGCCATCGAACGCGCGGCGCCTGCCGACGCGATCGTCGGCGATCGCTACCCGGCCTCCATTCCGATCCCGAAAGCCTGACACGTCCACGCTGGATCGCCTGCGCCGTAGCGGGTCGACCGCCGCATTCCCCATTTCTGGAGATGATTATGACCAAGACCATTCCGACCGCCGCCCAGGTGGTCGACGCCATGCACGCCGCGTTCCGTGTGTCGGATCTGGACGGCATCGCCCGGTATTGGGCCGACGACGTCAAGTATCAGGCGCCCGGGGTCGAGCTCCTCGGGAAAGTTGCTCGTATCCAGGCCGAACACGTGTGGCTCGACGCCTTTACGAGCAACAATGTTGAAACCACCCGGCGGTTCGTCGATGGCGACGAGATCGTCGACTTCGCGATCATGTCAGCGATGCACACGGGTCCGCTGGCCCTGCCAGGCGGGCCGGTGCTGCCGCCCACCGGCGTGCAGATTTCGGCTCCCTATGTGGCGCGCTACCGGATCGTCGATGGGCGGGTCGTATATCAGCATGTCATCTATGATCGACTGGCCCTGGTCGAACAGCTTCAAGGCGGCGGCCCATCGTGACCGGAGGGCAAGTCGCCCTCATGGAATCTCGCATCTCGCCGGTTCCAGCTGACGCGGCGCGCGGGCCCTTGGCTACGGTCTTCCCCGGCGTCACCGACCACCATTGCGCGCCGCCGTCGTTGGGCCAGCAGCTCGTCGCGAACCCTTCGATCCTCTATCGCAGATGGCTCGCGCTCAGGTCGGAGCTGCTGACCAGCGAAGCGCTTCCGGCCGATCTGCGCGAGCTGGCGATCCTCCGGGTCGCTCATAATACAGGCTGCGACCAGGAGTGGCGCGGCCACTGGCGCGCGGCGATAGCCGCAGGTGTTCCCGAAGCCATGATCGCAAGCTGGAAAACCTCGCCGGCCGCGGTCTGGCCCGATGCCCGGTGGGCGGTGGTCGTCGCCTTGGCGGACGCTCTGCATCGCCGGGGCGCCGTTGATGACGAAATCTGGGACCAGCTTCGCCACCACTTCGACGTTCCGTTGATCCTCGAACTTGTGGTCCTGGTCGGCCACTACACGATATCCGCCTACGTACTGAACGCGGTGGGTGAGCCGTGACGGAGGTCTTACTGCACCAGGCGAGGAGGAGAACGTCCTCGTCGCGAACTCTCGTTTCCTGAGGACCCGAGGTGGTCTGACCCGCCTCATCGCCGCGTCTCAAATCGCGCTCGACCTACACCAGTGTCGCCACGCCGGTCAGAAACTTCAGTCAGCGAGTGCTGCTGGAATACGACATCCGCTGACTAACGGATTTGCCCCTCGCAAGATGGGCGAAAGCTCCAGGTGTCGGGGCGAGGAACATGCCCCGCCCACGACCATGGGCCGCGGCGCAGTCCTGAAGACCTGGCGCAGTCAAAGAACCCATCGCCCGCAGACCAGCCTGACTGGCTCGACGAGACGCGCACGCGATTTCTGACCGCGCGAGAGCGCTCGCGCGCTTCACATAAAAAGCGATTGAACTGCAGATTTCATATGCTATTTGAATATCAAATAGCAGGTGGGATTTGAACCCCGCCGTCACCTGAACGCCGTCGCCTGACGACGCGATCCAATAGTCTCCTGGGGGAAATAGATGACTGCACATGCCTTTAGCGGCGCTAGCGTTCTAGCGCTCACGACTGCTCTGCTGGCCACGCCCGCTCATGCGCAGAACGCATTGCCGGCTCAGGTCGAGGAGATCGTCGTGACGGCCGAGCGCCGCAGCGAGCGGCTGCAGGACGTCCCGGTGACAATGCAGGCGTTCGATCAGAAGACGATCCAGGCGGCGGGATTGAGCCAGGTGGACCAGTTGGCGCGTCTGACGCCAGGTCTCAACGTTGGCGCCTTCGCGCCAAGCAAGCCTCAGATCTACATGCGAGGCATCGGCACGCGGCAGATCGATATCGGCTCGGATCCGTCGGTCGGGGTTTTCCTCGACGACATCTATGTCGGGCGCTCTTCGGGTTCGGTGTCGAACATCGCCGATATCGAGCGGATCGAGGTTCTGAAGGGGCCGCAGGGAACCCTGTACGGCCGCAACACGATCGGCGGCGCGATCGCGGTGACGACTCCCGATCCGAGCGACGAAACGGCCGCCAATCTTGAGATCGGCGGCGGAAATTTCGAGGCCTACAACGTCAAGGGCTATCTGAACGGCGCGTTGATCCCCGAACGGCTCGATGGGCGGATTTCAGCTTTCTACGTGAAGCGGAACGGCTATGTCGTGAACACCGCCACGGGAAATACGGCGCTCGGCCTCGATCAGTTCGGTGTTCGCGGCAAACTACGTTTCACGCCCACAGACAGATTGAGCGCCGTACTGACGGTCGACCTGCTGCGGGACAGGTCTCCGGGTCAACAGGGCGAGTCCGAAGGCCCAGACGTCTTCCTGCGTAGCCCCCTGGTCGCGCTTCCGACGCTGACGCCCGACCGGTTCTCTGAAGCCTACAATCTTGACTCCCCGACACACCGCAATGTCGACCAGGCCTCCTTGCGCGCCGAATGGGCGGGTGATGATGCAGTTCTGACGTCGATCACGGCGTTCCGGCGCTCGCGTCTCGTGGAGGACGCTGATGTGGACTCCACGCCGTTGGCGGTGCTGGAGCAGGCGACCTTTGAACGCTCACGAGAACTGTCCCAGGAATTCCGGATCGTATCTGACCGCGCTGGTCGCTGGTCGCTGGGAGGCCGCCTGGACTGGCTCGCCGGCGTTTATCTCTACCGCGATGACGCGGTTCGAACGGATCGCTTTGTCTGGGGGGCCGACAGCCTGCCGGTGCTGGTCGGCCGCTTCAGCGGCGTCACGGGCCTGACGTCGGTCACCAACGACGCGACCCTTGACCGGGTCGTCGATGGCCAGGCGATCTATGGCCAGGCCACCGTGCATGTCACCGACGCTGTCAGCGTGACGGCGGGCCTGAGGTACTCCCGGGATCATAAGGAGGGCGTCTATGTCGGCTCGACCGACCACATCGGCCTTCCGGTGTTGTCGCAGCCGTTCTCCATTCCGCTGGATCGAACCTGGACCTCGACGGATCCACGGCTGACGGTGGACTGGAAGCCGGCTCGCGACGTGATGGTCTTCGCTACGGTAAGCCGCGGCTACAAGAGCGGGGGCTTCCAATGGGCGGTGACAGACCCCGCTCTCGCCGCAGGTATCTTCAATCCTGAGACGGTCGACTACTACGAGCTCGGGGCGAAGACCCGCTGGCTTGGCGGCGCGCTCGTCGTCAACGGGGCGCTGTTCTACAACGACTACCGCAATCTTCAGGTGCAGCGGCTGGTGGGAACGCCGGGTGGCGGTGCGTCCAACGTCATCTCGAATGCTGCGGCGAGCACGATCAAGGGAGGCGAACTTGAAGTCACGGCGCGGCCGGGGGAGGGGTGGCTGATCAATGTCGGCTACGCCTATCTGAACGCCAGATACGACAACTATGTCTTTGCACCAGGCGTCGATTTCTCGGAGACCCGAATGGTGCGGTCCCCTGAGAACACACTCAACGCCAGCGTCCAGTATGACCGCGATCTTGGCGAGGATCTGACGCTTCAGGTTCGTGCGAGCGCAGCCTACACGTCGTCGTTCTTCTTCGAACCGGGTGAAGACCGCGTGTCGTCAGGCAACCGTGAACCTGCCTACACGACCGTCGATCTGCGCGCTTCGCTGTCGCGAGGCGCATATCGAGTGACCGTATTCGCCAGCAACCTGCTCGATGAGCACTATCGCACCGCGCGACTGAGCTATCCCGGAACGTCCAGTCCATTCGGGACCACGGGTCCGCAGAGCGTCGGCTACCTGGGCGCGCCTCGGATGGTGGGCGCGACTGTCAGTTGGACGCTCAGGTAGGCGCATCTCGCCTGGGCGCCGGCCGATGGGAAGCGAATGGAGATGATCAACTGCGCTGAACGCGGCGGGAGGGCCGCTGCTTGCCCAACAGGCCCTGGAGCGCAGGCAGGCTGATCGGCCCCCCGGCACGTCTCTCCGCCGCTACGGGTCACAACGCCCTTTGACAACGAGAGGAGGGGAGCATCCCAGTAGCCCGTGGGCGCCCGTCGGCGCCGGACGCACGGCATCTCCAGGAGGTTCTCTTGCAGACTCAGACCAACGAAATCGCGGACGGCGTCTACAGGTTCTCGACCTTGGTTCCCGACGTGGCGGGGCCCGGCGGGTTCATGTTCAATCAGTTCCTGATCCTGGCCGACGAGCCGATGCTCTTTCACTGCGGGGGCCGGGGACTGTTCCCCCTGGTGTCGGAGGCCGTTGCGGCGGTCGTCCCGCTTGAACGCCTGCGCTGGATCAGCTTCGGCCACGTGGAATCCGATGAGTGCGGCAGCATGAACCAATGGCTTGCCGCAGCGCCGAACGCTCAGGTGGCGCACGGCCAGACGGCCTGCATGGTTTCCTTGAACGACCTGGCGGATCGGGCGCCGCGCGCGCTCGCCGATGGGGAGGTGCTCGATCTTGGCGGCAAGCGCGTCGCCTGGCGCGACACGCCGCACGTGCCGCACGGATGGGAAGCCGGCCTGATATTCGAGGAAACGACCGGGACGCTCTTTTGCGGCGACCTTTTCACCCAGGTCGGGTCCGGTCCCGCCCTGGTAGAAACCGACATCCTCGCGCCCGCCATCGCCACCGAAGACATGTTCCACTCCATGTGCCTCGGCCCGAACACCGGGCCGGTGATCCGCGCGCTCGCCGATCTCGCCCCGAAGACGCTCGCCCTGATGCACGGATCATCATTTTCGGGCGACGGGGCCACGGCTCTGAGGGGCTTGGCCGCGCACTACGAAGCCCAGGCAAAGGCCTCCTTCGGCGTCGCCTGACGGTCGGGGCGCCCAGCGGAACCTTTGGGCCACGCGCTCGGGTCGCCGAGCAGAGGGTCGCAGAAGTGTAGCCGTCGCCCACCCACCACGCGACTTCAGCTGGGGGTCAAGAGAGGCCCCTCTGGCGCGGTGCTGGATAGCCTGTCGCATTCTAGCGTAGGTGCGCCGACTCGGAAGGCGCCGAGAGCTACGCGACAGCCTCTCCCCCAGGTGACTCGGGCAAACCCTTGCGAGCGAGCGCGTCGGGCTTGGCCTTGTGCGCGATAGTCCGGGGTATTTGGGGCTGATTTGCACCCATTTTCTCCCGACCCAATAGCGGCCTTTCGGCGCGGCGCTCTTGGTTGGGCGCCAATGAACGGCTAACCAACGATCCCTGCGTGGACGGTCGTCAACGTCTACGGGCTTGGGCGAAGGGGTGTAGGTTGAAGTTGCTGGATCAACTGTCTGCTGGGCTTGGCCTTCGCCTAGCCGCTGATCTGACGCTTCCCCTGACGCCGGACCCAGCCATCAAGGATCTCGACCTCGATTTCGTCGTCGTGGATGTCGAGACGGCCTGCTCGCGTAGTTCCAGCATCTGCCAGATTGGCATTGTCGGCTTCGCGGGAGGTCGGGAAGTCCTGACCTATGAGAGCCTGATCGATCCGGAGGATCGGTTCGACGCCTTCAATACGCGGCTACATGGCATCGGAGCGAAGCATGTCCGCGGCAAACCGAACTATGCCCGGCTGCACGGCATGATCTCGGCCCACCTCGGGGGCCGCGTCGCTGTCGCCCATTCGAACTTCGATAGGGCGGCGCTCGGCGCGGCTTGCGCCAATGCGGGCCTTCCAGTGATCGACGCCAGGTGGCTCGACAGTGTGCGGGTCGCCCGTCACGCTTGGCCAGACCTGCCAAGCCACAAGCTCAATGTCGTGGCGGCGCACCTTGGCCTGGAGCACCGTCACCACGACGCGCTTAGCGACGCGCGGGTGGCGGGCTGGACGATTCTGAAGGCGATGGACCACACCGGCATCGACCTCGATGGCTGGATGGCCGGGCCTTGGCGCAGGCAGGGAGCCAAATCTGCAAGGTCGCCTTGGCCGACGCCGGCGGAAAACGGTCCCCTGGCTGGAGAGCGCGTGGCGTTCATGAGCCGTCACAGCGACCCAGAGCTGCCGGCGGTCGTGGCTGATGCCGGTGGCCGGATCATGTCGGG
This sequence comes from Phenylobacterium sp. Root700, assembly GCF_001429025.1. Lineage (GTDB taxonomy): Bacteria > Pseudomonadota > Alphaproteobacteria > Caulobacterales > Caulobacteraceae > Phenylobacterium. Next base: position 35,269 of record NZ_LMHT01000029.1, read on the forward strand.
CCTTGGCGAGACCACCACGCTCTTTGTCGTCGCCGCCGCCCGCCCATTCACCTTCGGAATCCGCCGCAGCGCGAACTATCAAAAGGCTGAGGCCCTCATCGCCGCGGGGAAGTCGCTGCGAATTCTGAGCGGGGATGAACTTCGCGCGCTTGTTTCGGCGGGCGCGGGGAGCTTCAAGACCATTTGATAGACAGCGTGGGTTCAGCCCAAGCGCGATCGGGCTGAACCCTGGCGCGGCTAAGGGATATGTCCATTGGCGACTGAGATGCTGGAAATTCTCGGCCGTGTTGACGCCTGGGCAGGGGGGGCGTCCCGAAGCGATGGCCTCGTATCGCACCCGGCCAATTCGAGCGCTGGATGGCCGGACCGCCGAGGCTTTGGTGAAGAGCGGGCAAGCCAGACTGGTCTGGCGCTATCTCGACGAGATCGATGTCGGCGGGTTTGCTTGAGGCTGCGAGGGCCGATGTCCAAGGCGACCAACGAGTACGAGTGGTGGCCGTCGCTCGCACGACCCTGGCCAATAAACCGGTTCGGTGATACAAATCCTCGGATGAATGCCGGAATTGACCAAGGAAATGTATCATATACGCAAGCGGACCGTCTGCTTGCGTACCTGCGCATTTACGGAATGGCCCGTCTTGCCGAGCTGCGCGCAGAAGGCATCACCGCTGCAACAGTCTCGCGGCTTGAGCGCAAAGGGGCCATAGCGCGCCTCAGCCGCGGCATCTATCAGCTGCCAGATGTCGCGCTTGACCAGCATCACAGCCTTGCCGAGGTCGCCAAGCGTGTCCCCAAGGGCGTCATCTGCCTGGTCTCCGCGCTGGCCTTTCACGGCCTGACCGACCAGATGCCCAGGCGCGTCCAGGTAGCCATTGGCCGAAAGTCCTGGGCGTCGCGCGGCGAAGGGACGCCCCTTCAGGTGGTCCGCTATGCCGACGACCGGCTTGTGAACGACGTCGAAGTCCATGAGGTCGAGGGCGTGGCCATCCAAGTGTTCAGCGTCGCCCGTAGTCTGGCCGACGTCTTCGAGCCGCGCCGCCGGGTCTCGCGTGAAGTCGCTCTGCAGGCGCTGCGCGAGGCGGTGCGCCGGCGCATGGCGACGCCGGCGGAGCTGGCGGCTCAAGCACAGGCCGCGGGTGTCTGGCGGGTCATGGCTCCTTACCTCGAGGCGCTGTCGCTCGATGGCTAGAGGGCCATCCAATGTCGCCGCCTCGGTCCGCCAGCGTCTCCTGAACTTGTCGCGGGCCACTGGCCAACCTTTCGACCTGGTGCTGACCCGGTATGTGTTGGAGCGTCTGCTCTAGACCGTAGTCGCCGAGAAGCTCCAGGCGATGGTTGTGCTTGGCCGCGCCAACACGCGCATGAAGGACTTTTACGATGTCTGGAGTTTGAGCAGGCGAGCCGCCGATCAGGCGCGCCTGACGGAGGCTCTGCGGGCGACCTTCGAGCGCCGGCGCACCCTGCTTCCCGCGGCTCTGCCCGACGCCCTTAGCGAAGCTTTCGGATCTGACCCCGCCAAGCGGCGGCAGTGGAGCGCCTTTGCCGCCGACATCGGCGATGCGCCAGCCGACCTTGCCGTTGTGGTTGCGGACATCGCCGCCTTTGCTTGGCCGATGATTACGGCCGCGCGGACATTCAGCTGATCTCCTCCGAGGCGCGCTCGATTGCGGCGATGCTCAGGGAGCGGCGTGTTCGACGCCACCAGGCGGACATCCGACATGGCTTCCAGCGTAGTGACGCTACGCTTAGCCTCAATGCCAACGTCCGTCCGCCTGAGGCCATGGCGAAGCCCGCTCCGCGGCGAAGGCGTCAACGTGAGCTCCTAGGTCGACCAGCAGCGGATCGGCGCTCGCGCCGCGGCCTGACGCGACACACCGTACGGGACTAGCTCGATGAGCCTCTCGAAACAGCCGGACAGTCCGAGGGCGACAAAGGCGGCGGCCGAGACCAGATGGGCGCACACCGCCTCAGCGTAGGATGTCGTTACGAGCGCGGTGACGAGGATCGGGCCAGCGACGATCGCCGATCCCACGGCCTTCAAGACCGGCCGCAATCTGGCGGCCTGGTCGACCGCTGATGCAGATTGCGACGGAAGTGGGGGTATTTCGTCATCAATGTTGCGGAACTGGCGGGCCGTGATCTGTGGTGGCGCGGCGCGCTTGAGAGGAGCGCCTTCAGGTCTGTCGCTGATGCCGTCGCCGACGGACCAGGCAGCCGAGATCAACCGGCTGAAGCGGGAACTCGACCGCCCGCGCATGGAGCGCCATGTGCTAAAAAAAGCGATCGGCGACGAACCGTGCGTTGCTCACCGATTTGCGCCACCTCCATGCCGAACATCACGGCCGCTATGGCAGTCCCAGGATGCACGCGGCGCTTCGCGCGGAAGGCAGGACGGCGAGCCGCGGTCGTGTCGCTCGTCCACCAGCGGCGATGGGCGACCCGGAGGAGGCCCGAAGAGACCTCTTCGTCGACATCAAGGGCTACTATAACAGGCGGCGGATCCACTCCGCTCTTGGCTGTAGAACCCCAGAAACAGGCCGAGCGACACATGGTCTAAACCCGCGTCCACGATATCGAGGGAGGATCGCCCAATTGCGCTCGATCACCAACTCTCGATTGTGTCGGCCGCTTGGGTAAAGCCCGCGATCGCACTGCAGCGCTGCCAAAACCCGCTCTTCTTGGCCATCGAAATGTGCTATGGTGACGTTCAGCGCGCCATAATTTGCGATGAACTAGGTGGTTCCCGTGCGCTGATGCAAGCCAAGCGATGGCTGCGCGAGCTGTGAGGCTCCCACGGAGCGGTTGTTCGAGGGTGTCGATGATGACCCGGGCGGCGTTGATACAAGAAAAAATTCGGCAACGCCGTATCGGCGCTGGTCTTCGTGGCCGCGCTGGACCAGCCGTGCTGCAATCTTCGCTAGATCTGTTGCGATCCCGGACAAATGGCGACGCCGGCGTGACTCGACGCGCCCAGAATTTCGCCTCCGGCGCCGGACTGCGGCAGGCGCTTCGCGACGTCGATCGAACATATCCCCGACCTCTTAAGGAACTCCGAGGTCAACATGCGCGACGCCTGGAGACCCGCTGTTAGGCGAGACAAGTCATGGCTGTAGCAATTGTAATAGCTGCGCTGGTTTTGTTCTCAATTGCGTTTCAACTTCTGTCGCCGTGGTGGCTGACGCCGTTGGCGTCCAACTGGAGATCGATCGATACCGCCCTCCACGTCACGATGTGGGTCTGCGGGTTTTTCTTTATTGTCCTGAATTTGTTCTTGGCCTTTTCGATCTTCCGTTACCGGCATCGCCAAGGTCATCGGGCCCACTACGACCCCGAAAGCGTAACCCTCGAGCGGCGCCTCACCGTTTGGACGGCGATCGGGATCGCCGCCCTCCTGGCGCCTGGCCTGATCGCCTGGAAAGAATTTGTCACGGTGCCCAAGGACGCCTCGGTCCTAGAAGCCGTGGGTCAGCAATGGCAGTGGAGCTTTCGGTTCCCTGGAAAAGACGGGGTATTGGGGACGGTCAACTCGCGACAGATCAGCCCCGACAATCCCTTCGGCCTCAATCCCGATGATCCTTTTGGACGGGACGACATTCTTGTGGAAGGCAGCGAAGTGCACCTTCCGCGCGGCCGACCCGTTAAGGTCGTTCTACGGTCCAAAGACGTCCTGCACGATTTCTTCGTGCCGCAGATCCGCGCCAGAATGGATCTGGTGCCGGGCATGGTCACCTATTTCTGGTTCACACCGACGCGCACGGGAAGTTTCGAAATCCTGTGCGCTGAACTCTGTGGGGTTAGCCATTACACAATGCGGGGCTCCATGATCGTAGACGAAGGACCTGCCTTTGATGCGTGGCTAAGTCAGCAACCGACCTTCGCGCAATTGACGGCGGAGGTTGGGCTGCCAAATCAGTGAATTGAGGAGCGCAATGGCTTACACGATCGCCGATGACACCAAGGTGCTTCACCATCCCAAGACGTGGGTTGGAAAATATGTTTGGAGTCAGGACCACAAGGTCATCGCCTTGCAGTATTCGGTGACGGCCATCGCAGTCGGCGTGATCGCCCTGGTGTTGTCCGATCTGATGCGCCTGCAGCTCGGATTCCCGGGCGCGTTTAAGTTCATTACGCCCAGCGCCTATCTTCAGTTTCTAACCATGCATGGCATGATCATGGTGGTCTATCTGTTGACAGCGTTGCTCCTCGGAGGATTCGGGAATTACCTGATCCCGCTGATGATCGGCGCGCGGGACATGGTTTTCCCGTTTGTGAACATGCTCAGCTACTGGGTTTACTTGCTTGCCGTGCTCGTGCTGGTGGCAAGCATCTTTGCGCCCGGTGGACCGACCGGGGCCGGTTGGACGCTCTATCCGCCGCAAGCCATTCTCGAGGGAACCCCGGGGCGGCCCTGGGGGATCATTCTCATGTTGGCCTCCCTGGCGATCTTTGTCGTCGCCTTCACCATGGGCGGATTGAACTATGTGACCACCGTGCTGCAGGCCCGCACGCGAGGCATGACGTTGATGCGCATGCCGTGCACGGTCTGGGGCATCTTCGTCGCGGCCATCCTCGGGTTGTTGGCGTTTCCCGCGCTGTTCGTCGGCGCCGTCATGATGATGCTGGACCGCGTGGTCGGCACGAGCTTCTTCATGCCGTCGCTGGTGTCGATGGGCCAACAGACGCAATTCAATGGCGGCAGTCCCCTGTTGTTCCAGCACCTGTTCTGGTTCTTCGGGCATCCCGAGGTTTACATCGTCGCCTTGCCGGCTTTCGGCATCGTTTCCGATCTCATCAGCACCCATGCGCGGAAGAATCTCTTCGGCTATAGAATGATGGTGTGGGCGATCGTCGTGATCGGCGCCCTCAGCATGTTCGTGTGGGCGCACCATATGTATATCAGTGGGATGAACCCCTATTTTGGGTTCTTCTTTGCGACATCTACACTGGTCATTGCAGTCCCCACTGCCATCAAGGTCTACAACTGGCTTTTAACTCTCTGGCGCGGCGACATTCACCTCAGAGTCCCGATGCTGTTCGCTATCGGCTTCATCTTCACCTTCATACACGGTGGATTGAGCGGCCTGTTCCTCGGCAACGTCAGCGTGGATGTGCCCCTGTCCGATACGTTTTTCGTCGTCGGCCATTTCCATATGGTGATGGGCGTCTCGCCCGTCTTGGTGATCTTCGGGGCGATCTATCACTGGTACCCCAAGATAGCCGGGCGCATGTGGAACACGACATTGGGTCAGATCCACTTCTGGATCACGTTCCTGGGGGTCTATGCGATCTTCCTGCCCATGCATTACCTGGGCTTCCTCGGCGTGCCGCGGCGATACTATGCACTGGGCGAGACGGCGTTCATTCCACCCTCGGCCCATCTGGCGAATGAGTTCATCACAATCGCCGCCTTGATCGTCGGCGTCGCGCAACTGCTGTTCTTCTACAATATGATCTGGAGCTTGTTCAAAGGTCCCAGGGCCGACAGCAATCCCTGGGGCGCGACGACGCTGGAATGGCAAACGCCTCAGACGCCGCCGGCTCATGGCAATTGGGGGCCGAAGCTCCCGGTGGTCTATCGCTGGGCCTACGACTACAGCGTGCCAGGCGCGCCACAGGATTTCATTCCACAGAATGTTCCACCTGACGAGGTGACCCGCGATCACGCGACATGAAATCCCGTCGGAGGATGAGATGTGAGCATTTTACGCAGGCTGTCCGAGAAACCCTGGCTGGCGCCGGGTGTGGATCCATTGACCGAGGCGGACGCGGAAAGCCTCCCGTCCTTATCTTCGGCCGCGGTTGGTCTGCGCGTTTACTTCGGCGTTGCGACGGTCATGTTCCTGCTGATCGCCGTGATCTTCGTCATGCGCATGGATGGGCATGGCGTCAGTACAGGCCAACAGCCTGATTGGAAGCCGATGTTTTGGCCGCCGCTCCTGTGGTTCAACACCGGCGTTCTGATGCTCAGCAGCGCGGCCTGGCAATGGGCGCGAGCCGCCGGATACCGCGGGCATATGGAGAGCCTGCGGGCGGGCCTCATCGCCGGCGGCGTCCTCGCCCTTGTCTTCCTGGCAGGCCAATTGACCGTATGGCGGCAACTCGAAGCCGCCGGATGCGGCATGACGGCCACGACCATGAGCGCGTTCTTTTACCTGATCACCGCGCTGCACGGTCTGCACCTGCTGGGCGGCCTGGCGGTGTGGGGGCGAACCTCCGTCAAGGTATTGGGGGGAAGCGAGGTGGCCGAGGTCAGGCAGAGCGTCGACCTCTGTGCGATCTACTGGCACTTCCTCTTGCTGGTTTGGCTCGTGATGTTTGGGCTTTTGTTGTTGAATCGAAGATGACGGCGACGCCAATGACTGAGACCACAGACACAATTCCGGTCGCGCAGGGCTTGCGGAGCCTTGCCGCCGACTGGTCGTCGGACCAGGAGGTGTTCAAGCAGGTCCACTGGGGCAAGGCCATGATGTGGATCTTCCTGCTCAGCGACACCTTCGTGTTCTCCTGTTTCCTGACCTCCTACATGACGATGCGGGCGTCGACGACGGCGCCGTGGCCAAACCCGAGCGAAGTCTTCGCGCTGACCATTGGCGGTCGTCCCATCCCGCTCATCCTGATCGCCATCATGACCTTCATCCTGATCAGCAGCAGCGGGACGATGGCGATGGCGGTCAACTTCGCCTATCGCCGCGATCGCTTGAAGACGACGCTCCTGATGCTCGCGACCGCGGCGTTCGGCGCGACCTTTGTCAGCATGCAGGCGTTCGAATGGACCAAGTTGATTGTCGAGGAGGGCGTGCGTCCTTGGGGTAACCCCATGGGGGCCGCGCAATTTGGCGCCTGCTTCTTCATGATCACCGGTTTCCATGGCCTGCATGTTTCGGCCGGCGTGATCTACCTTTCGGTCATCGCATCCAAGGTTGCGCGCGGACGTTACGAGCGGGAGGGCAATTACGAGGCCGTCGAAATCGCCGGGCTCTATTGGCATTTCGTCGATCTTGTCTGGGTTTTCATCTTCGCGTTATTTTATCTTTGGTAAGGGTGAAGCAGATGGCGGCCGACAGCGACGACGTCGCGCAACGCGTCATTCGACAGGCGGCCCAGCCCGCCCCCCAACCGGCTTCGTCGCACGAAACGGCGCCCGCCAGCATATCGAAGACCACCAAGGTCCACGGGCAACAGCATCCCATCGGACTCTATCTGAAGGTCTGGGGTTACCTGTTCGTCCTCAGCACGATGTCCTACCTCGTCGACTATTTTCATGTCGAGGGCGTTCTGAGAACGGTGCTCATCCTTACATTCATGATTTTGAAGGCGGGATTGATCGTCGCTATCTTCATGCACATGGCCTGGGAACGCCTCGCCTTGATGTATGCCATTCTCGTCCCACCGATCTGCTTGGGGACGCTTGTCCTCCTCATGGCCATTGAATCTGACTACACGTTCTGGACGCGGATTATCTTCTTCGGAAGAGGTCCTTGACGGATTTGGATCGAATGAACGCGGGTCAAATACCGGAGCGTCGGCCAAGTCCGAACGCACAGGAGATCGCGCCTGAGGACGGCGGGTGCGAATGATGGATGGCTGGGAAAGACTCAAGTTTGGCGCGGCAATCACGGGCGTCGTTTTCTTGATATCTGTCCTTCGCTGGACCGCCGACCTTGTATACCCCGAGACTTACGTCACCGAACCCGCCTACAAGATTCCCGGTGTGAGCGAACCTGCCGTTGATCTCAGCGCCCTCCAGAGGAGCTGGCCGGCCGGCTTGAGCGAGCCGGGTGGCCGCGCGAAGCTTCGCGATTATATGAGCAACATTGAGAAGGTCGCGGTTCCCCGGAGCGCCGAAGGTCCGCCAGCTGTCGCAGCGCCCGCGCCGCAAGTCGATCTGGCGACATTACTCGCTGCGGCGGACGTGGAAAAAGGCCGACAGACCGCGCGTGTCTGCACGTCTTGTCACACCTTCGATCAAGGCGGCCAAGACCGCATCGGTCCGAGTCTCTGGGGCGTCGTGGGGCGTGATGTCGCCGCTCGCGAGACTTTTACATATTCCAGCGTTTTCGCAGCGCAGAGCGGCAGCTGGACATATGAGCGGCTCGACCGCTATTTGACCAATCCGGCAAAGGCTGTTCCCGGCAACAAGATGGCTTTTGCCGGCCTCCGCAAAGCGGAGGACCGCGCCAACGTTATCGCGTTTTTGAGCACATTGAGCGCCAGCCCAGTTCCGTTCCCAAAGGCGGAAAAGCCAAAGATCGCCGAGACACTCCAGCGGCCACGTCAGGGATCGCGCCGGCCCCCTCCCGGTTCGTCCGGGTGATGAGCTCACCATGCTGCCGGCCGAGATGAAGGCGGCGAACTCCATCGTCTACGGGCGCCATGCCGCCGGTTTGACGCCACCTGCGTTGGTCTCGCCGACGATGACGGCGCGCTTCGCCGCCTGCAGGTTGTAACTGAAAGCTTCCGCCGCCGAGGCGGTGCGATTGCTCGCAAGCACATGGAGCGGCGCAGGCGGAGCCTCGAACTTCCGGTTTCAGGAAGGGAGCGAGGTTCCGCTTATGGGCGCCTAGCGGACACGCCGGCAGATGCCCTCGGCTATCGCAGATCAGAGGGCCGTGGCGAACGTGTAGTTCTCGGCGCCTTCTGAGACGGCGCGCCTACGCCATCATACGCCACGCTATCCGAGAAGGGCTCCTAAGCTGCTGTGCGTTGGGCCCGACCGGTTTCCGATCTGGCGCCAACGACTACTTGCGACCCCTCTCTGACACCGCACACGTCAGCTTGTGGGCCGGGCCGCCGATGTCCAGGTCTTGCCGATCGGCCAATGACTAGCCATCCAATGCGGACGTTGGCGATCGGGCGGCGGGGGCGCATCTCGCGGAAGACACCATTCTCTGCATCCTTGCTCGGTCGAACCTTGTGGCTCAGCCAGGAATGACCTCCTGAGGTTGATTATTTCTAACAAACAAAATCTAAGGTAGCGGGATTGCGCTTGGTTTTGCCGCGTGCCTAACTGGTCATCAGCATAGATTTATGCGCGCTGGAGGATTTCGTCGCATGCCCGCAGGCCCCATTACTGTCACGTTCCTGGACGGAGACGGAAACAAGCGCACCGAGCGTATTTGGTCTTCCGATGGGACCATCAGTGGGCAACTGCAGGCGATGCCAGTCCTCGCCGACGGCGCCGACGCGACCCAAGGCGCGATTGCTGACACCGCCTATGCCGGCGTGACAGCCACGACGTCACAAGGCTATCTCCGCGCGATCGCCGACGCGGCGATCAGCGCCGCGCCAGCCGACGTCGTCGGCCAAACCTCCTCCGGCGCGGCGTTGGCCAACGCCCCGGTGACAGTGGGCGGCCTCGCCAAGACTGCGAACCCTGCGGCTGTCGATGACGGCGACGTGGTCAACACCCTGCACGACAAGCTTGGCAAGGTGGTCGCGGTTTCCGCGGTGCGCGAACTGAAGGGCGCCACGCATACGGCCCTCACGACGACCACCGAAACGACCATTGTCGCGGGGGCTGCGTCGACGTTCCACGACCTCTACGGCCTGGTCATCGCCAATTCGTCAGCGACCGCGACGGAAGTAACGATCAAAGACGCGACCGGCGGCGCAACGCGGGCCACCATTGCGGTTCCAGGCAACGCATCCGCCGGCTTCACCCTCGACCCGGGCGGGGCCATTCCGCAATCGGCCACAAACACCAACTGGACGGCGACTTGCGCCGACAGCGTGACGTCGATCTTCGTGACGGCGCTTTATGTGAAGAACACCTGATTCATGGCGACGACTGTCGTACTGACAAGCGGAACGACGTGGACGGTTCCGGTCGACTTTGACTCTCTGGATTCCGTCGAAGCCATCGGTCCGGGGGGGAGCGGCGCTACTGGACAAGCGTCGACCTATGGCGGCGGCGGCGGCGGCGGCGGCGAGTATCGCAAGATCACCACCATGGCGAACATCGCCCCGGGGAATGTTCTGAACATCCGGATCGGTGCGGGCGGCGCCGGCAACTCCACCTATCTTCGCGACAACACCAACGCGACGGTGCTTGAAGCCCATGCGGGAGCGAATGCTTCGGGCGCCGGCGGCGGGGCCGGCGGCTCCGGCGGAACCGGCGCCGCTGCCAACTTCAATGGCGGCACGGGCGGCGCCGGACGCACGTCGAGCGCCCAGAACTGCGGCGGCGGCGGCGGGGCGGCGGCGGCGGGGCCGAACGGCGCCGGCCGCAATGGTGGCGGCACGAGCGCGACCGGCGCTGGCGGCGGGGGTGGCGCTAACGGCGGATCATCGACGGTTGGTTCAAGCGCAACTACGAGCGCAGGCGGCGCGGGCGGCCAAGGCCGCGCCGGAACCGGCTCGGGCGCCGGTGGCGCGCCGGCGTCCGCGGGCGCAAACGGCGGCGGCGGAGGCGGGGGTAGCTCTGGAGCCAGCGGCGCTGGCGGTGCGGGTTCGCAAGATTTCATCACCGCATGGGGCGCCCATGGCCCGGGCTCTGGCGGCGGCGGCTCAGGCGGTTCGGGATCGCCAGGCGTTCCGGGCGTTGGCGGCGGATATGGCGGCGGCGGCGGCGGCGGCGGCGCTGGCTTCGGCGGCGGCGGGGCGACGGGCGCCAGCGGCGCTCAGGGCATCCTGGTCATCGTCTATACGCCAGTCCTCGTGATGAACGCGTCCTCATCAAATCTGTCGCTCCTGGGGGTTGGATGAGCGGATCTCGCCTGAAGCTCAAGATATTCAGAGGCGGCCCGTCCGGGCCGTTCCAGGTTAACTTTGGAGTAAAGACGCGCTCGGGTTATGGCGGCGTAGAGGGCCTTGGCTCAGCAACCATCGCGGGGATTGGGGCGTCGGATTGGGCGAACGCTGGTGGATTGTTGGTCCCAAGCGGCGACTATGGCGCGGTCAAAACCTTCAGCCGCTCAAGTTACGATCTGACGCTTTCAGATGGGCGCGCGTTGACGATCACAATGGTCGCGAACACGGCCCATATTCGCTCTACCTCTACGGACACGGACACTGGGAACCAGCTCAACGTCCTGATCGTAACCGATGCCGGACAACCTGGGGCGGTGCTTCTCGGCGACACGATTGTGGGGCGCACGTGTCATCTGAACCCCACTGCTGTGCAGATGACCATCCGTCCGCGGGCATCCTATGGCGCAGGATCCGGATCGCTCATCACCATCACCTCCGAGGAAGTCGACAACTCCCTGGACGCCAGCGGCAACCCCGCGCGCAATCACGGATTCAAAATCGGCGCTCTTTGGTCGGTTTCCGCATCGTCAGGGAATGTTCTGCACCCGATCAAGTTCCAGTCGGTGCAGTTCTATAGAAATGTTCACTCGACGCAGGCGTTCTTCGATCAAAACAATGCGAGCGGGTATGGGTATCGATTTGATGACTGCAAGATTTCTTGCGGACCATCTGTCGCGACCCCGGTGAACAACCCTGGCTTCGATCTAAACAGGGGGTCTTTTGTCACCAACTGCACATTTACAAACTGCGGAAAATGCCTCTCCGCGCTTGACGGGACGCTGACGGCGAGTCGCAACATCTTTGGCCCGAAGATGCGCAACGATGCGATCGCCCTGTCGAAGGGTGACCATGTCGTCACCGACAACTTCTTCTATGACTGGAACTGGGTGGTAGGGAACCACCCCGACTCGATCCAGCACAACGCCATTTCGAACGACCAGACCTATTCCATCGGCACGATCGCCCGCAACATATCGGTGCGTGGCGCTGGCACCCCGGGTTTCATCGATGCGCAGGGCTTCTTTGCGCGAAATCAAACCCATAGCGACAGCTATGACGGGACAGTGGCGATCAACAATATCTTTGGGCTGACCATGGCCAACATGTTCTGGCTGTCGACACAGGCAAACCCGAACTACAGCTACAATACTGCTCTGGCGGATTTCGCACAGCAGCCAGTCGTTACCGACGACCCGCCCGGTAGCAACCCGAACTCGTTTCTCAAGGTCGACAGTAACTTGGATGGAACCCTTACAGCGGGCGGAGCTGGATATGTGGACGGGACTTATGGCGCGCACCCTGCGGCCGGCGTGCCATTGACCGGAGGCGGCGGGTCAGGAATGCTGGCGCAGCTGACCGTGACAGGCGGCGCGGTGACCGACTTCGTCATTAGGAAGCAAGGCTCTGGCTACGCTGTCGGCGATGTTCTCGGTGTGGCGGCGTCATCGGTTGGCGGCGCCGGGTCCGGGTTCCAGCTCACCACGCGCAGCCTGGCGGGCTCGGGCGGTACGTTCAACGGCAACTTGGTGAACGCGCTGGATTTGAGCGCCAACACCACCATCGTGTCCCAACTCAACAACGTCCCGTTGCCCATCTTCGTTGACGACAAGTCGGCAACCTTGGCTCGCTATCGGGGAGCGCTTCCGAACTACACGGGAGATCCAGCCGACCTGAATACTCGGGCAAAGGTGCTGCTAGCGTATACGCCGCTTGCGGGCGGCACCGCCATGTCTGGTGGGAGCTACGCGGGGGCCTTGTTTCCTGCAACTGCAGGGGAAACGACTGGTGCCTGGAACGACGGCTCCGCTTTCGATCCCGGCAACCCGACCTGGGTGGCTAGCCATCCTCCGGCGACTTGAAATCGCTCCTATGCCCGATGTGATCCGTCGGATCGTAAGCCGCGAAATGTGCGCATGGATGACGCAGCATCTTCCCGGGGGAACGGCAGTTTCGACCTCTGCGGCGGGAAGCTAAACTAATCGAAGGGCGGCCAATCCGGCCTAAACGCCCCAGGTCGAATGCGGCTGACAAATTTTCCAGTCCGGACACGAGAGCCGCTCGTTCGCCGTTGATTCAGGCCAGGCGAGGGGCCGCTTTCACCCCTCGGAGACCATGGTGACGTCCGCTTTCCCGCAAGGTGGCCGACGTCGCCTGCGGGCGCCTTGGTCGGTGCTCGCCCGCATTCGATGCATCGCCGATGTTTGGCGCAGGTGCTACATGCCGCCGCAATCAACTCAGGAACTCGAGGCAGGCTGGCGATGATTCAACCCGGTGAGACGTTCAAGGAAAATCTCCAGCAATTGCCGCCGGTTGACGGGGTGCAACGCATCGACCTGGTGGACGGGAAGGGAGATGTGGTCGCTTGCATCGAAAATCAGCCGGGCAAGCAAGGCTCGTTGGCCGTCTACCAGTACCTAAAGCAGGCCTTTGGCGTCTTGGATGAGAAGGCCGCGCAACATGGCCTGGCCGTGTTCGCGGAGCATACGGCGGATGCTCGCAGCCGCCCGGGCGCGCATCCGAATATCGACCGCCTGCTGGAGATCGCCGCCGGCGGCGGCCCGCTGCATGTCGAGGTCATCGCGGCCTGACTTGCTTGGCGGGCGTCACGGGAGCGCCAGGTCCGGCAATCGCGAGACGAACAGCTCCAGGATCGGGGAGGCGTTTCCCGTTCGGTAGCCCACCACCAGGTCGATGGTCGGCGGCGTTCCCGTCAGCGGCCGGGTGATCACCGTCGAGGGCAGGTAGCTCTGCGCGTAGGTCGGGGCCAGCGCCACGCTGTGGGTCGAGGCGATCAGCGACATGGCCATGGTGAGGTTGTGCACCTCGTGGCTGGGGCGGATGTCCAAGCCCTGCTCGGCCAGATAGCCGTCGATGGCGATCCGCAGCATGGGCGCGATGTTCGAGACGCTGATGAAGCTCTCGCCCGCCAGCTCGCGCGGGTCGATGGCCGCCTGCGCCGCTAGCCGGTGGTCCATCGGCAGAAACACCAGCAGCGGTTCGGTGGCGACGCGAACGAACTCCAGTCCGCTCGCATGGGCCTCGCGCCGCATGAACGCGGCGTCGAGCTTGCCGCTCATCAGGGCGTCGGCCAGGTCCGGCGAGTACTTGCTGGAGACTGTGATCTCGATGTTCGGCATCTGGTCGGTGAGGACGCGCATCGCCGCCGGCAGCCACGCCAGTTCCTGGCCGGTGAGGAAGCCAAGCTCGAACTTGGACTTGGCGCTCTGCGCGACGCGGCGGGCCGCTTCCCCCGCGGCCTCCACCTGGGACAGGGCCAGGCGGGCGTGATCGAGAAAGGCCCAGCCGGCGGGCGTCAGTTCGACGCCGTGGACGTTGCGCGTCAGCAGCGGGACGCCGACCTCGGCCTCCAGGTCGCGGATCTGGCGGCTCAAGGAGGGTTGGGCCGTATGCAGCCGGCGGTCGGCGGCGTGGGTCACGCTGCCTTCCTCGGCGACGGCGATGAAATAGCGCAGGTGCCGCAGTTCCATGGAGACGTCCCATGCTCGCGAGGTATGGCGCTGAACCTACAAAGTCTTTTTCGGGAGCGTAAGCGCCGCCTCAACTGTTCGCCGACCTGACGGATGGAAGGAGATCGTGATGGCTCAACCGAAGACCGTAAGCGTGGTTCTGGTTCACGGCGGGTTCGTGGACGGCTCGGGCTGGGAGGCCGTGCATAGGATCCTGCGCCAGGACGGCTACCAGGTCAGCGTCGTGCAGCACCCGACGCTGTCCCTGGAAGGCGATGTCGCCGCCACCGCGATGATCATCGAGGCGCAGGACCATCCCGTGGTCCTGGTCGGTCACTCCTATGGCGGCGTCGTGATCACCGAGGCCGGAACCCACCCGAAGGTGAAGGGGCTGGTCTATATCGCCGCCTTCGCGCCCGACGCCGGGGAGTCCGTTTCGTCGCTGATCGCCAATCCGCCGCCCGGCGCGCCGACGCCGCCGATCCTGCCGCCGAAGGACGGCTACCTGTTCCTCGATCGCGCGAAATTCCAGGCCGCCTTCGCCGCCGACGTGGACGCCGACAAGGCCGCGTTCATGGCCGATTCCCAGGTCCCTTGGGGCGTGGCGGCGCTCAGTGGGGCGGTCAGCGAGCCGGCCTGGAAGTCGAAGCCGAGCTGGTATCTGGTCGCCACCGACGACCAGATGATCCCGCCGCCGGCCCAACAGATGATGGCCCAGCGCGCCGGGGCGACGACCGTCGAGTCGCCCGGCAGCCATTCGGTCTATGTCTCCCAGCCCCGGACGGTGGCGGCCCTCGTCATGATGGCCGCCGCGGCGCAGTAGGTCGCGATGGACCCGACCCTCATCAGCGCCCTGGCCGCTCTTGTCGGGGCGCTGATCGGCGGCATGGCGTCGCTCGGCAGCTCGTGGCTGACGCAATGGATTCAGCTGAGCGCCCGGAACCAGGAGCGCGATCAGGTTCGGCGCGAGGCGCTGTACACCGGCTTTATCGCTGAGGCTTCGCGCCTCTATGGCGACGCCCTCAGTCATGAGAAGGACGGCGTCCTCGACATGGTGCAGCTCTACGCCATGGTGGCGCGCATGAGGTTGATCTCGTCCGCTGCGGTCGTGACGGCGGCCGAGCGGACGCTTGATGCGGTGATCGACGCCTACCTTTCCCCGAACAAAAGCCTGCGCGACCTGCGGCTGCTGATGGCCGAGGGACGGATGAACTTTCTCGTGGATTTCAGCCAAGCGGGGCGGGCCGAACTGGATCGCTAGCGGACCAGGTCGGCGGCTGGCGCAACCCTCACCGTTGACCGGGCTGGCCGTTTGCCGCACCACCGAGCGATGACCGACCTCAACCGTCTCAAGGGCCCCAAGGCCGCCCCGGCCAGCGGCCGCGACCCTCAATCGCTGGTGATCCTGCTGCACGGCTACGGCTCGAACGGCGATGACCTGATGGGGCTCGTCCCCTATTGGCGCGCGAGCCTGCCCGACACCGTGTTCATGGCGCCCAACGCCCCGGAGATCTGTCCCGCCGCGCCCGGCGGCTATCAGTGGTGGTCGCTGGCCGATCTTGGACGGGAAAGCCGCGCGGCGGGCGTGCGAGCGGCCGCGCCGCTGGTGCACGCCTTCATCGACATGCACCGGAGCGCCCACGACCTGCCGAACAGCAAGGTGGCGCTGGTGGGGTTCAGCCAGGGGACCATGATGGCCCTCCATGTGGGACCACGGCGGCCTGAAGTCCTGGCGGGGATCGTGGGCTATTCGGGCATGCTGGCCGACCCCGAGGCGTTGGCCGCCGAGGTCAAGACCAAGCCGCCGCTGCTGCTGGTCCACGGGGACGCCGACCTGATGGTGCCCTTCACCGCCATGGGCGAGGCGCAGGCGGAGTTCAAAGCCATGGGGTTCGAGGTCGGCACCCATGCGGCGCGGGGTCTTGGCCACAGCATCGACGAGGCCGGACTGCGACTGGGCGGGGAGTTCCTGGCCGGCGTGTTGCACCCTGTCGGCTAGGGCGGGACGCGCGATCAGGCCGGAACGTAGGTCAACCTGATCACGTCCTCGCCCATAAGATCGCTGGCCGCCAGGCGGAGCGGGGGCCGGGGGCCGGCGAAGAACGGCACGCCCTGACCCAGAACGGCGGGGTGGAGGTAGAGCCGGTACTCATCGATGAGATCGGTCAGGCTGTGCGCCAGGGTCGGTCCGGAGACGGCGATCTCTCCGGCAAGGTCAGCCTTCAGCCCGCGGACCACCGCCTCGACGTCGTCGCCCACCAGCGTGGCGTTGGGGCCGACCGACTTGAGCGAGCGCGACGCGACCCATTTCGGCTGGCGTCGCCACGCCGCGGCGAAGTCGCGTCGGGCCGCGTCCCACTCAGGATCGTCTTGATCCCAATAGCGCATGATTTCGTACATGCGGGCGCCGTACACGCTGCCGGCCAGGCCGCCCACCTGCTCAGTCCAGTGACGAAAGAGCTGGGGGCCTGTCTGGAATTTGTCGTGGTCGACGTAGCCGTCCAGGGACTGGTTCATTCCGAAGACGAGCTTGGCCATGCTGCAAACCTCCATTCCAGGGTCTGCAGGATAGCTGGAACGCCCGCGGCGTAGAAGCCGACGGATCCCCAAGTATTTGCTCATCAATCGCGGCTTTGTGCGTGCCATAGTGCTCGGCGCAATCGGGAGATGGCCATGGGCAGGGTCTTGGTAGGCGTCGCCAGCGACCGGGGCGCCTGGTCGTGACGGAACCCGCCCATCAAGCCGAGCCGGGTCGGGTCATCGGGATCGCCGGCGTCGCGTTCACCTCTTTCAACTGCATCGTCGGGGTCGGCATCTTCGGCCTGCCGGGTCTCGTCGCCGGGGTGTTGGGCCCGGCCGCGATCCTGGCCTATGGGACGTGCCTGCTGCTGCTGGCCCTGGTCGCCCTGTGCCTGGCCGAGGCGGGCAGCCGGGTGCCGCACGCCGGCGGCCTCTACGCCTACGCCGCCGCGGCGTTCGGCCCGGTGGTCGGCGGCGTGACCGGCGCCCTGGCCCTCTTCGCGTCCTCGATCGGCAGCGCCGCCGCCCTGGCCCGGTTTTTCATCGATACCCTGGCGGGCTTCATTCCCGCCGCGGGGAGCCCGGTCGGCGTCGTCGTGGTGCTCCTGGCCCTGTACGGCTCTCTGGCGATCGCCAACATCCTTGGGACGCGGGGCGGCGGCCGTCTGGCCATCGTGTTCGGCCTCCTCAAGTTCACGCCGCTGGCGTTGCTGATCATCATTGGCGCCTTCGCTGTGCAGCCGCACAACCTGGTCTGGACCTCGATCCCGCCGGTGGCCAAGGTCGGGGAGGCGACGCTGCTGCTCTTCTTCGCCTTCATGGGCATCGAGTCCGGGCTCTGCGTTTCGGGGGAGACCCGCAATCCGGCGCGCACCATCCCGCGGGCCATCGCCCTGAGCCTGGCCACGGTCGCCGCGCTCTATATCGGCCTGCAAACCGTGACCCAGGGCGTGCTGGGTCCGGCCTTGGCGATGTCGACGGCGCCGCTGGCCGACACGGCCGGCGTCGCGCTTGGCCCCTGGGGGGCGCAGCTGCTTGGCGTGCTGACGCTGCTGTCGGCCGGAGGGTACCTCGCCGCCGACATGCTGAGTTCGCCGAGGATCGCCTTCGCCCTGGCGCGGGCCGGGCAGCTGCCGCAGGTCGTCGGGCGCATCCACCCGCGCTTGGGCACGCCGGTCGTGGCGATTGGACTCTATTCGGCGTCGGTCGTGCTGGTCGCGCTGTCGGGAACCTTCCAGCAGATCGCCGTCCTGGCGGTGTCCGGGACGCTGGTGACCTACCTGATCTGCTGCCTCGGCGTGCTTCGCCTGCGCGCCCTGGGGGTGGAGGGTGACGGCCCCCCGTTCGTCGCGCCGGGCGGGTGGGTGGCGCCGATCGCCGCGGCGGCCATGATCGTCTGGCTGTTCACGACCCTGGCGACGCGCGAACTGGTGGCGACGCTGGCGTTCGTGGTCGTGGTCGGCGCGGTGTACGCCGCGCGGCATGCGATGCGCAGGCCCGTCGTTCTGACCAAGTAGCGCCGCCCGGCGGGATCGCCGGGCGGCGCCTTGGGTCAGGCCAGATCGAACCGGTCGGCGTTCATCACCTTGGTCCAGGCCGCCACGAAGTCCTTGACGAACTTCTCGCCGGCGTCGGCGGAGGCGTAGACCTCCGACAGCGCGCGCAGCTGGGAGTTGGAGCCGAACACCAGGTCGGTGCGGGTCGCGGTCCAGCGTTCCGCATGCGTCTTGCGATCGGTCCCGATGAACACCTCGTCGGCGTGGCCGTCGACCTCCTTCCACGCCGTGCCCATGTCGAGCAGGTTGACGAAGAAGTCGTTGGTCAGCTGGCCGGGCCGCTTGGTGAGCACGCCGTGCGCCGAGCCGCCCTGGTTGGCCCCCAGTACGCGCAGGCCGCCGACCAGCACGGTCATCTGCGGCGCCGACAGGCCCAGCAGTTGGGCGCGGTCGACCAGTAGCTCCTCGGTCGGCACGTTGAAGGCCACCTGCAGGTAGTTGCGGAAGCCGTCGGCCCGAGGCTCCAGCACCGCGAAGCCGTCGACATCGGTCTGCGCCTGGGAGGCGTCGGTGCGGCCCGGGGTGAACGGGACCTCGATGTTGGTCCCGGCGTCCTTGGCCGCCTTCTCAATCCCGACCGATCCGCCCAGCACCACGAGGTCGGCGATCGAGACGCTCTTGGCGCCGTCGAACCCGGCCTTGATGGCCTCGTAGGCCTTCAGGACCTTGGCCAGCTTGGCCGGATCGTTGACCTCCCAGTCCTTCTGGGGCGCCAGGCGGATGCGGCCGCCGTTCGCCCCGCCGCGGTGATCGGAGCCGCGATAGGTCGAGGCCGAGGCCCAGGCGGTCGAGACCAGTTCGGCGACGGAGAGGCCCGAGGCGGCGATCTTGTCCTTCAGCGCCTTGATGTCGGCCGCGTCGATCACCGGGCCCTGGCGGGCGGGGATCGGGTCCTGCCAGATCAGGTCCTCGGCCGGAACTTCGGGGCCGAGATAGCGGGCCTTGGGCCCCATGTCGCGGTGGCAAAGCTTGAACCAGGCGCGGGCGAAGGCGTCACCGAGAGCGGCCGGGTCGTCGCGGAACTTCTCGGAGATCTTGCGGTATTCCGGGTCGACCTTCAGCGCCATGTCGGCGGTGGTCATCATGGTCGGCACGCGGCGGTCCGGGCTGTGCGCGCCGGGGGCCAGGTCTTCCGGCTTCTGGTTCACCGGCTGCCACTGCTTGGCGCCCGCGGGGCTGCGGACCAACTCGTACTCATAGTCGAACAGCATGTGGAAGAAGCTGTTGTCCCAGGTGATCGGCGTGGGGGTCCAGGCGCCTTCGAGGCCCGAGGTGATGGCGTGGTCGCCCACCCCGCTCTCATGGCTGCTTTGCCAGCCCAGGCCCTGCTGGGCGATGTCGGCGCCCTCGGGAGCGGCCCCGACCTTGGAGGCGTCGCCGGCGCCGTGCGCCTTGCCGAAGGTGTGGCCGCCGGCCGTCAGGGCGACGGTCTCCTCGTCGGTCATGCCCATGCGCGTGAAGGTCTCGCGGATGTCGCGCGCGGACTGCAGGGCGTCGGCGTTGCCGCCGGGGCCTTCGGGATTGACGTAGATCAGGCCCATCTGGATGGCGGCCAGCGGGCTCTCGAGCGCCATGCCCTTCTCAGGCTGGATGCGGGTCTCGTTGCCTTCCTGGCCGACCCACTGTTCCTCGGTGCCCCAGTAGACGGCGTGCTCGGGCTCCCAGACGTCGGCCCGGCCGCCGCCGAAGCCGAAGATCGGACCGCCCATGGATTCGATGGCCACGTTGCCGGCCAGGATCATCAGGTCGGCCCAGGAGAGATTGGCGCCGTACTTCTGCTTGATCGGCCAGAGCAGGCGCCGCGCCTTGTCGAGGTTGCCGTTGTCGGGCCAGGAGTTCAGCGGCGCGAACCGCTGTTGGCCGGCGCCCGCGCCGCCGCGCCCGTCGCCGCTGCGATAGGTGCCGGCGCTGTGCCAGGCCATGCGGATGAAGAACGGGCCGTAGTGGCCGTAGTCGGCCGGCCACCAGGGCTGGCTGTCGGTCATCAGCGCGACGAGGTTGCGCTTCACCGCCTGGTAGTCGAGCTTCTTGAACGCCTCGGCGTAGCTGAAGTCCTCGCCCATCGGGTTGGCGGTCGGGAGAATTTCGAGCGACAGGTTGTTGGGCCACCAGTCGCGGTTTGTGCGGCCAAGCAGCGAGCGGCGCGCGGCGCGATCCTTGCGCGGGTCATTGAGCGGGGTTGCGTCGTCCATGTCGAAGTCCTCCCGTAACAGCGATCCGCAGAGCCTAGGCTCCGCGTTTGGCGCTGGCCAATGGGAAAACTCTGTCGACAGCATCGAGAAACTCGATGGTGGGGGCGGAGGGCTTGGCCGGGGCTCCGCGCGGCCCGAAGGTCGCTGGCTGGCGCGAGGCCGATCAGGCGCCTAGTTTAGCGCCCATGTTTCACGATCCTGAGGCCGCGTGGTTGGGGAGGGCGGCGCGGGCGGCGCGCACGCTGAAGGCCAGCACGCGCGGCGCGCGCGGGGCGGGGCATTCGGTCTATGTGGTGCTGCTGCGCGACGCCCGGCGGGCCGATCCCTTTGGGCTCTATGTCGGCCAGACCTCGCGCGATCCCGACCTGCGCTTCGATCAGCATAAGAGCGGCTACAAGGCCAGCGGCGCGGTGCGGCGGTTCGGTTTGCGGCTGTTGCCTGATCTGAGCGCGCACCTCAATCCGATGCGGGCCTGGGAGGCGCTGGAGCTTGAGGCCGCGTTGGCCGAGGTGTTCCAGGCCGCCGGCGTGCCCTGGGTCGAGGGCGGCCACTGAGGCGTTTAGCGCGGAGGCTCCAAGCAGACGCCGTGGGTCGCCAGGGTGGCGAGTTCGTCGGCGATGTGGGCGCGGGCCTCGGCGCTCTGTTCGGGGCCGTTGGCGGCCCAGGAAAAGACGCCCGGCAGGGCGGCGACGACGGCGTCGACGGGCACGGGGCGCAGGCTGCCCTCGGCGACGCCTTGCCGAAGTACGCGGTGGTAGCCGGCGGCCAGCTGGCCGGCGTGGTCGGCCGCGGCCTGGCGTTCGCCGACGCTGAGCAGGCCGAAACCGACATAGGGAGCCATGATGCAGACACCAGGTTCGCTGGCCGACCAGATGATGTCGCGCACCGCAGCGTGGATCACGTCCGGGCGCGGGGCGCTCGCGTTTTCGGCGGCCCGCATCACCTCAAGGAAATGGGCGTAGGCGCGCTCGACGCAGGCGTCGATGAGATCCTGCTTCTGGCCGATGTGGTGATAGATCGCCCGCTTGCTGAGCCCCAGCGCCGCGCCGACATCCTCCATCCGGGTGGCGCCGATGCCGCGACGGTTGAACAGGAACGAGGCGGCGATCAGGATCCCCTCGCGCTTGGCGGCGTCGACGGCGTGGCGATTGAAGATGTCGGCCTGGGGCGGGGCCAGCGAGGTCAGGGGCGCGAGCCTCGCCGACGGCGCGGAGCGGTCGGCGACCAGGCCCTGAAACAGGATTTCGCGAGCCCCGACCGCGACCAGGTCGAGGTCGGCGTCCGTCGGCGCCCATCGCGCGTAGATCGGCGTCCAGTTGGCCATGCCGAGGATGGCGTGGCTGACCACGACGGGGTCCATGGGGCGAAGCTGCTTGGCGTCGATCCCGGCCTGGATCAGCGCGGCGAGCCGATCGATGATCGCCCGCTGGCGTGACCAGATGAGGTCGCGCTGCTCAGTGGGCAGGGCCATCATTTCACTGAGCACCGCCGGCTCGGGCGCGGCGTCGGCCTTGGTCAGGAACGCTGAGAGGACTTCGACGATGTCGGAGGACGCCGCCGTCGCGGCGTCCAGGCGCGCGCCGAGCGCGTCGCAGGCGTCGGCGTAGCATCGGAACTGCAGATCCTCGCGGTCGGTGAAGTACTTGTAGATCGCCGGCCGGGTCAGGCCGAGTTCGGCGGCGATCTCGCCGAACCACTCCACCGACACGCCCATGGTGTTCAGGTGCCGGGAGGCGACATCCAGAATCTGCTGCTCGCGATTTCGGGAGCGGGCTGTCGTTTCCTGGACGTTCAAGCGGGTTCTCGGCGGGTTCTCAGCGGAGTTTCGAATAGGGGCGGAACTGTACTCGTTCGAAACCCACTTGACGACAGGGTAACGATTTGCGGAATGTGCGCACCTAATCGTAACTAAAAACCGACGCAGTTCGGGACGGGGAACGGAATGCACTCAGGATCGAACCAGACCGCCTTGGCGGCCAAGCGCCGCTGGGCTCTGCTCTGCACGGCCTCGCTCGCCAGCCTTTGCGTGGCCGACGCGGCGATGGCCCAGGCCAGCCCGTCCCCGACCGCCATCGAGGAGATCGTGGTGACGGCCGACCGCCGGAGCGTGAGCGCCCAGGACGTGCCGGCCACCCTGACCGCCGTCTCGGGCCAGACCATCGCCGAGCGCCATCTGGACAACATGTCCGAGGCTATCGGCATCGTGCCCAATGTCGACATCAAGCAGAACGCGCCCGGCGTGCTGCCGGTGGTGACGATCCGCGGGGTCGGGCTGAACGACTTCGGCGGCAACACCAGCCCGCCCGCCGGGATCTATGTCGACGAGATCTTCCTCTCGACCGTGGTGATGATGAACGGCCAGCTGTTCGACCTGGACCGGGTCGAGGTGCTGAAAGGCCCGCAGGGCACGCTTTACGGCCGCAACTCCACCGCTGGGGCGATCAACTTCATCTCCGCGCCCCCGACCAAGGAGGCCGGCGGCCGCGTCCAAGCGGGGTACGGCAACTACAACACCTTCACCCTCGACGGCATGGTCAACATGCCGATCTCCGACACCCTGGCGCTGCGGGTCTCGGGCAAGCTGATCGAGCAGCAGGACGGGTACTGGAAGAGCCGCCTGCTGCCGGGCACGATCGGCAAGCAGAGCATCCAGACCGGCCGGGCGATGCTGCTCTGGACGCCCAATGACGACTATCGCAGCCTGCTGAAGGTCGAGGGCCTGCGCCAGCGCGGCCAGCAGGGCCTGACCGAGTTCTTCGGCGGCGTCGACCCGACCACTTTCGGCCCCTGCGCGGCCCTGGCGGCCGGCCGCATCGACGACACCAGCTGCACGAACTATCTCGGCTACACCGACCGCGACGGCGACCCCTATAAGGGCGACTGGGAGCGCAAGCCGATCCAGAACAGCGACGGTTGGGACGCCACCTGGCGCAACGATCTGCAGGTGGGCGGCCTGACCCTGACCAGCGTCACCGGCTATCGCAGCTTCATCCAGCGCACCGATTCCAACATCGACACCACGCCGGCGCCGATCCTCGACTACCTGAACAAGTACGCTATCGATCAGTTCTCGCAGGAGGTCCGGTTCGGCGGCAAGTCCGGGCCGCTCGATTGGATCGTCGGCGGCTTCTATTCCTGGGACCAGTACACCTACTCGTCGGTCGGCCAGAACCGGGCGCTGTTCAACACCAACACCCTGATCACCGCCGACCAGACCACCAAGTCGGCGGCGGCCTTCGCCCACGGGCTCTATTCCATCACCCCGAAACTGACCGGGGTCCTGGGCCTGCGCTACACCTGGGAGGAGCGTCACTACGCGGGCGGATCGTTCGACCTGAACACCTTCGGCGCCAGCGCGCTCTGCGGCGGCTGCGCCCAGCCGTTTCCCTTGGCGGTGGTCGACCAGACCATCAGCGACAAGAACGTCACCGGCACGGTGGGGCTGAACTACAAGCCGGACGACGACAGCCTGATCTACGCCTCGATCTCGCAGGGGCAGAAGAGCGGTGGGTTCTTCTCAGGCCTGGCCACCGATCCGCGGCAGCTGATGCCCTACGACCCGGAGAAGCTCACCTCGTATGAGGTCGGGGTGAAGCTGGCGCTGTTGCAGCGCTCGCTGCAGGTCAATGTGAGCGGGTTCTATTACGACTACCGCGACATCCAGACGTTCAAGCGCTCGACCGCCGGCTTCATTCCGATCCAGATCCTGGGCAATGTCGACAAGGCCACGGTCAAGGGCATCGACGCCGACGTCTCGTGGCGGCCGACCCAGGACCTGACCTTGCAGGCCGCGGTCGGGATCCTGGACTCCGAGCTGGGCGAGTTCGTCAATGCGGCCGGCGTGGTGCAGGACGGCAACAAGATGCCGAACGCCCCGGCGTTCAGCTTCAAGGGCTCGGCGTCCTACGACGTCCACCTGCCGCGGGATTACATGGCGCGGGTCACGATCCAGCCGAGCCATGCGAGCAGCGCCTACCGCGACTCTGAGAACACTCGCATCGCCAAGACGCCGAGCTACTGGACGGTGGACGGCAATGTGCTGCTGTCGTCGGCCGGCTCGCCGTGGACCTTCTCGGTCTGGGGCAAGAACCTCACGGACGAGCAATATCTGACCCAGGTGATCGACCTGACCGGCCTCGGCTTCGGGACCAAGATCTACAGCGCGCCGCGCACCTTCGGCGTGACCCTGGGCGTCGCCTGGTGATGCGCCGCCCGATTGAACCTGTTGCTGGACAAGGAGCCGAGCGCCGATGACCGCCACGTCAGTATCTGGATCATGCGACCCGCGCTTCGAGGCGGTCCGTGGGCTGTTCGAGGCCAACCTCGCCAGCGGGGCCGATGTGGGCGCGAGCTTCGCGGCCACGATCGAGGGCGAAACGGTGGTCGATCTCTGGGGCGGCTTCGCCGACGAGGCCCGCACCCGGCCTTGGGAGGCCGACACCCTGGTCAATGTCTACTCGACCACCAAGACCATGACCGCCTTGACTGCGCTGCTGCTGGCCGACCGTGGCGAGCTCGATTTCGCCGCGCCGGTCGCCCGCTATTGGCCGGAATTCGCGGCCAATGGGAAGGCGCAGATCACGGTCGCCCAGCTGATGGCGCACGCGTCGGGGCTTTCCGGCTGGCAGGAGACGATCAGCCAGGAGGACCTCTACGACTGGGACAAGGCGACCGGGCTGCTGGCGGCCCAGGCGCCGTTCTGGGAGCCGGGGAGCGCGCCCGGCTACCATGCGATGACCCAGGGGTTCCTGGTGGGGGAGGTGGTCCGGCGGATCACCGGCCGCTCGCTGGGGACGGTCTTCCGTGAAGAGATCGCCGAGCCGCTGGGCGCTGACTTCCACATCGGCATGGGGGCGGAGCACGACGCGCGTGTCGCCGACCTGATCCCGCCGCCGGCCGCGGCGCCGGCCGATCTGGGCGCGCTGACCCCGCTGCTGATCAATGTGATGACCAACCCGGCGTCCGATCCGTTGGAGACGAGGACACGGGCCTGGCGCGGCGCCGAGATCCCGGCGGCCAACGGGCAGGGCAATGCGCGCTCCATCGCGCAGATCCACATGCTGCTGGCCAACGGCGGCGTCGCGAACGGCAAGCGGCTGTTGTCGGAGGCCGGTTGCCGCCGGGCCCTGGAGCCGCAGGTCGAGGGCGTCGATCTGGTGCTGGGCATGCCGGCTCGGTACGGCCTCGGCTTTGGCCTGGCGCCGATCATCCCGCTGCCGGGTCCCAACTGCATCTTCTGGGGCGGCTATGGCGGCTCCCTGGCGATCATCGACATGGACGCGCGCGCCACCTACGCCTTCGCCATGAACCGCATGGGCGTGACGACGATCGGCGACGCCCGGGGCCTGGGCATGGCGACGGCGATGTGGAGCGCCCTGGCGTAAGGCGCCGCTTCCCTCCGGCGCGGAGGGCGTCCAGGGTGGCGGGGTGAACATCCTCTTCATCACCCTCGATCAGTTCCGCGCCGACTGCCTCTCGGTGGCCGGGCATCCCGTGGTCCGCACGCCGCACCTCGACCGACTGGCGCGCGAGGGCGTGCGGCTGGCGCGGCACTACAGCCAGGCCGCGCCCTGCGGGCCGGGGCGGGCCAGCCTCTACACCGGGACCTACCAGCTCAATCACCGGGTGGTGGCCAACGGTACGCCGCTGGACCGGCGGCTGGACAATGTGGCGCTGGCCGCGCGGCGGGCGGGCTATGAGCCGACCCTGTTCGGCTACACCGACCAGGCGGTCGATCCGCGCGACGTCAGCGGGCCTGACGATCCACGGCTGCAGACCTATGAAGGCGTGCTGCCGGGGTTCGCCGTCGAACTCGATTTCACCACCCATGACCCCAGCGCCTGGATCGGCTGGCTGCGGGAACTGGGCCACGAAGTTCCAGACGACAGCGAGGCCGCGCTGCTGGGCGAGCCGGGGCGGCCGGCGGAGCACAGCCTCTCGGCGTTCCACACCGACGCCTTCATCGGCTGGATGGGCCGTCAGACGGGGCCGTGGTTCGCGCATCTGAGCCAGCTTCGCCCGCACCCGCCCTATGCGGCGGCCGGGCGGTTCGCGACGATGTACGACCCGCGAGACATCGCCCCGCCGATCGCGCCGTCGCCCGAGCGGCACCGGCTGCACGAGGGGCTGCTGCGGGTCTTGCCCGCGCCCGGCGATCCGGTCGAGATGGCCAGGGTCCAGGCCCAGTATTTCGGGATGATCAGCGAGGTCGATCATCAGCTGGGCCGCGTCTGGGCGGCGCTGGAGGCGGCGGGCCAGTGGGAGGAGACCTTCATCGTGGTCACCGCCGACCACGGCGAGCAGCTGGGCGACCACGGACTGATCCAGAAGGCCGGCTATTTCGAGCAGAGCTATCACGTGCTGGGGATCGTGCGCGATCCGCGCCAGCCGCAGGCGCACGGCGGCGTGGTCGAGCGGTTCACCGAGAACGTCGACATCCTGCCGACCCTTTGCGAGGCGATGGGCGCGCCGGTTCCGGCCCAGTGCGACGGCCTGCCGCTGACGCCGTTCCTGGCCGGCGAGGAACCGCCCTGGTGGCGCGAGGCCGCTCATTGGGAGTTCGACTGGCGGGTGGGGAACATCCTGCAGGGCGATCATCCCTGGCCCTGGGATCGGCGGCTGGAGCGCCAGAGCCTAGCGGTGCGGCGGACCACGGATGCGGCCTATGTGCAACTGGCCGACGGCGACTGGCTATGCTTCGACCTGGCGGCGGACCCGAGCTGGCGCACGAACCTCACCGACCCGGCGCGGGTGCTGCCCCAGGCCCAGGCGATGCTGGCGTGGCGCGCCCAGCACGCCGACCGGACGCTGACCGGCCTGCTGATCGAGGACGGCGGCGTGGGGCGCTGGCCGGAGTAGTTTTGGCGGCTCGGCGACGCCTGGGCCTTAGAGCTTCGGCGTCCAGTCGGCGGTGTCGTGATCGGGGTGCTGATAGGAGACGATGCTGGCGATATGCGCCGCCGCCCGGGGCTCGTCGGCCTCGTGCACGGGCAAGGTCGCAAGCTCTTCGAAGTAGGGCAGGCGCGCGGGCGAGGCGAGTTGCTCGCTTAGCCGCACCTCACCTGGCCGATCGAGGGCGCCGATAGCCAGGGCGACGTGCTGGCCGTCGTACTCGAAGGTAAGGGGCGTGCCGCAGTCGCCGCAGAACCCCCGAGCGACCTTGTTTGAACTCTGGAAGCGCTTGGGCCGGCCGCGCGTCCAGGCCACCGTGTCGTGGGGGGCGCCCACATAGGGGCCGAAGAAGCCGCCGGTCGCTTTCTGACACATGCGGCAATGGCAGATGGACGCTTCTCCGAGCTCGCCATCGACGCGGAACCGCACCGCTCCGCACTGACATCCTCCGGTCATGCTCACGCTCGCTGTCACCAAGGTCTCCAACACGCGATAGGAAGTGAAGTCAGGTTTGCCCGGCTGGCGGTTCTCCTCCCCCACGAATGGGGGAGGAGAAACCCGGGGCTTAGGCCTTCAGCGCTTCGGCTTCGGTGAGGCGTTGGGCTTCGGCCATGTCCTTGGGCAGGGTGATGGCGGCCAGCAGGTAGTGGACGCCGGCCCAGGCGTAGATCAGCAGGTTGAAGACGATGCCCTGGCGGGTGCCTTGGGCGGTCGCCAGCTTGCAGGCGGTGTCCAGCGCCGCGCCGGCGCCTTCCTTGCCGACGCCGCCGGGGCACATCTCGAAGAACGAGCCGGTGTTGGTCAGGGCGAACTGGGCCTGGGACAGCATGTCGATGCACCAGCCGCAGAAGGGAGGGCCAAAGCCGAGCGCGATCAGGTTCAGCACGAAGAACAGCAGGGCCGTGGCGGTGGCGCGCATGCGCAGGGACACCGCATTCTGGATCACGCCGAAGGTCGGGCCGAGATAGGTGTAGTGGAAGATGCCCGGGATCAGCAGCAGGCCGGCGGCCAGCTTCCAGTCGTCGCGGGTGTAGACGAGGATGTAGAGCGGGCAGGCGATCAGCAGGCCGAAGGCCGGGACCAGAGCGTACCAGCGGCCGGACTTCTTGGCCGCCCAATCGGTGAGGAAGCCGCCCATCAGGGTGCCGATGCCCGCGGCGATGCCGCCGACCACGCCGAAGATCAGGCCGACGGTGGCCAGGTCCAGCCCGAACATGCGGATGAAGTAGGGGGCCGAATACTGGCCGGTGCCGTAGCTGGCGAAGGAGGCCACGGTGATCCCGGCCACCATGTGGAAGAAGCCCCACTTGCCGAAGATACGCTTGGCGACCGCCAGGACGGAGGGCGGGGAGGCGTGGACGGCGGGCGCCTCGTCGGCGCGGGCGAGGCCCGCGAGATCAGCGGCCTCGTCGGCGGCGGCCTGGGCCATCATGGCGTCGGAATAGCCGCGCGGCGGCTCCTTGACGAAGATCTTCAGCAGGATGGCGACGATGACGCCGGGCAGGCCGACCAGCATGAAGGCCATGCGCCAGTCGAGGTTCTGGGCGATCCAGCCGCCGGCCACGGCGCCGAACATGGTGCCGAGCGGGATGCCGAAGGAATAGATCGACAGCGCCGAGGCGCGCTTCTTGGGCTCGAAATAGTCGGAGATCAGCGAGTGGGCGGGCGGC
This sequence comes from Phenylobacterium sp. Root700, assembly GCF_001429025.1. Taxonomy (GTDB): domain Bacteria; phylum Pseudomonadota; class Alphaproteobacteria; order Caulobacterales; family Caulobacteraceae; genus Phenylobacterium. The sequence goes on from NZ_LMHT01000029.1 coordinate 64,314, forward strand.
GACAGCCCGGCCTCGCCGACCCCGACGCCGACCCGGAACAGCAGCAGCTGCAGGAAGCTGGTGGCCGTGCCGCAGAGCGCGGTGAAGCCGGACCAGATGATGATCGCGACGGTGATGATGTTGATGCGGCTGTGGCGCTCGGCCAGCCGCGCGATCGGGATGCCCAGGGTGGTGTAGAGCAGGGCGAAGGCCAGGCCGCCCAGCAGGCCCAGTTCGGTGTCGGTGAGTTTCAGGTCGACTTTGATCGCCTGACCGATGGTGGCGATGATCGTCCGGTCGATGAAATTGAAGGTGTAGGCCAGGACCAGCAGCCAGAGCACTGACTGTTTGTAGCTCTCTGAAAACAGGGGCTTTCGCCCCGCCGGCGGTGCAGCGGCGTCGGTCATGGCCATAGGCGTCTTCCCCCGGGACTCTATCTTGTTGCGCCAACTGTGGCGGGGTTGCGGGTCCAGGGGAAGGGGGATCGCAAGCGCTGCTACGCCAAACCGTCATCGAAGCTTTATCGGGCCGCCATGGGCGCCGGGCATGTGTTCCCCACGCAATTAACAAAAGGGAAAGCATGATGACCAAGGCCATGATCCTCTCGGCGGCCTTCGCCGCCGCCGCCATCGCGCTGGCCAACCCGGCCGCGGCCGCCACCATCGCGCCGGTCGGTATCGAGGCCTCCAGCACCTTCACGCACTACAACCAGTACAAGGCCGAGAACCTGATCAACGGCAGCGGCATGGTCGGCGACAAGCACGACTCCGGCTTCGCCAACATGTGGATGACCGATCTGGGCGTCGACGCCGCGACCCTGACCTTCGACCTGGGCAAGGCCTACAAGCTCGATAGCCTGAAGGTGTGGAACTACAACTTCGGCGACGATCAGTTCGCGGTGAGCACCCTGGACCGCGCGGCCAAGGCCTTCGTGATGTCGATCTCCACCGACGGCGTGACCTTCACCGACATCCTGTCCGACAGCTTCTCGCGGGGGACGGGCCAGCTGCTGGCCGGCGAGACCTTCGATGTGGCCGGGGTGGCGCGGTACGTCCGCCTAAGCCTGGACGGCAATCACCAGCAGTTCCCGGAAACCTACGGCTATGCGCCGGTCGGCCTGTCGGAAGTGCAGTTCAGCGGCTCGGCGGTGCCCGAACCGGCGACCTGGGCGATGATGATCGTGGGCTTTGGCCTGGCCGGCACGGCGGTCCGCCGCGCGCGGCGCGGGATGGTCGCGGCCTAGCTGCGATAGTGAAGCAGGGACGGGCGGACCCGTCCCTGCTTCTTTAGGTTACTGGCTGGTGATCTCGACCCGGCGGGACTGGGCGTCGCTGGTTCCGGCGGCGCCGATCTCGACGGACAGGGGCGGGCGCATCTCGATGCTGGCCTGCGGCACGCCGGCGGCCATCAACGCGTCGCGAACCGCCTTGGCGCGGTTCTTCGCAAGCTCCTGGTTCTTGGTCAGGTCGCCGGTCTTGTCGGTATATGCGGTGATGGCGATCTTGGCCGCGCTCGCCGTGATCGCGCCAGCCGCCGTGGCGATGGTCTTGCCGCCTTCGTCGCCCGGCGCGAACGACCCGACATCGAAGTAGACATTGGCCGGCAGGCCAACGACCGCCACCGCGACGGGCGCGCCTGGGGCCGCCGCCGTTACGGCTGGGGTTTCCGGCGTGGCGGCGGGAGCAGCCGCAACCGCCGGAGCGGTGGTCTGGGCGGTGTCCATCGCCGGAGCGGCCGGCTGGCGGTTGGCGAAGAACCACCAGAGCAGCAGGAGCAACCCGGCCAGCAGCAGCCACGGCAGCCAACGCATGAGGCCCGATTTGGCGACTGGGGCGGCGGCCGCGCCGCCGGCGAAGGCCTGGGTGGCGGCGGCTCCGGCTCCGGTCGCGGCGGCGTCTAGGCCAGCCCCCGCCGCAGCGAGCGGAGCAGAAGCCTTGGCCGCGGCTCCCGCTCCGGTTCCGGCGGCCGCGCCGACACCGGCCGCAGCCGCGCCGACCGCCGCGAGCGGGGCGGCGCCCGGGCCTTCGACCACGTCAGCGCCGCCGAACAGGCCGAGCTTTTTGAAGTGTTCGGCCAGCAGGTAGTAGACGGTGACGCGATTTCGCGTGGGGTCCTGCTTCATCTTCACGCCGACCGCGGCGATCGCCTGGTTGAGGTCTGCGTCGCTGTCGGTCAGGCCGAGCTTCTTCTTCAGGAAATTCTCGCGGACGCGCCCGACTTCGACCTCATCGGTGAAGGCCACCAATGATGAATCTCTGTTTTGCAGGGCGATGCCGCAGTAGCGGACAATCGCCGCGACGACGTTGGTGTCGGCGTTGGGCGCGTATTTCTTGACGTCGGCGTACCAATCTTCAGCCATAGACTTCTCCGATCCGTTCGATGCGTTCATCGTCGAGTACCGGGCGAGGATGCGGATCTGTGAGCGCGGCGTCAGAACTCCGCAGCATATTCACGCCCTTAGGGGTTGGTGTACGCGATACAGGTTCAGTACGTGCGACGCCCAGACTGGAGCGAGCCACGCGCAATCTCGGCAGCCAATAGACGTCAGGTCAAGTAATTGATGCTACCTGTGGCTGCTTATTGTGCGGCGGCGGGAAGTTGCGGACGCAATACGAGTTGTCGGCTTGATCGGCGCGGCGACCTGCCGGCTATTTTCGCGCCATGAACGCCTCGAAGCGCTTCTTCCAGGCCGGATGCCAGCGGGAGAGGGCGGGGCGGTTCTCGATGATGTCTGCGGCGGCCCATTGCATGCGGCGCTCGTCCACCGGGCGGGCCACGTCGTTGTCCGGGCACAGGATGTAGAAGTCGTCGGCGGTCAGGCGCTGCAGCATGAAGTCCACCACCTGTTCGGGCGTCCAGGCGGCGGGCGGCTTGGCGGCGGGCTCGGCGCCGGGCCGGGTGGTCATGCCGGTGAAGGTGAAGCCGGGGATCAGCAGGTGGGCGGTGATGGTCTCGGCGCCCGGCGTGTTGCGCAATTCGTGGGCCAAGGCCTCGGTATAGACCTTCAGCGCGGCCTTCGAGACGTTGTAGGCCGCGTTGCCGGGCGGGGTGGTGACGCCCTGCTTGGAGCCGGTGTTGATGATCAGCGCCGGGGCGGCCCGCGCGATCATGCCGGGCAGGAACGCCTGGACGCCGTGGATGGCGCCCCAGAGGTTGACGTCCATCAGCCGGCGCCAGCCGGCCAGGTCCTTGGCCGCCCCGCCCGGATTGAGGCCGATCCCGGCGTTGTTCATCAACAGGGCGGGCGCGGTCGCGAACACCTGCGCCGTGCGGCTTTGAAGGTTCTCCACGTCATCGAAGCTGGAGACGTCGGTGGGGACGGCGACCACCTGGTCGGGACGGCGCGCGAGCTGGGCCACCGCGCGGTGGGCGCGGTCCAGGTCCTCGCCGCCCAGATCAGCCAGGGCGACCTGCATGCCAAGCCCGGCGCAGCGCTTGGCCGCCGCCAGGCCGATGCCGCTCGCGGCGCCCGTAATCACGGCGAGCGCGCCGGGGGTGAGGATGCGGTCAAGGTCCATGGGGTCTCCAACTCACGCTTGGGGAAGCAGCCTAACAGGCGGTTGCACGCTGACGACACCAGAGTGCTCGCTCGTTTGCCGATAAGCGGCCAGGCGAATACACGGATTTGTAGGATTATACGTAAAATGCGCAGTCTGAGATTGTGAATTCTTAGCGGGTAGGCCCGCGAGGCGGCGCGTTGTTACGCTTTCATTTACTTACCTGGCGCAACTCTCAGGTTGTGCGGAGGGCATCTGCACGTTCGTCTGGCTGCTGGGGGGTAGTTTCATGATATTCGGAAGAAATCGCGCAAACGAGAAGACCAATGACAAGACCGCTGAACTAGAGGCGGTCCTGGGGGCCATCCACAAGTCCCAGGCGGTCATTGAGTTTCAACTCGATGGTACGATTATTCGGGCGAACGAGAACTTCTCCAAGGCGATGGGGTATTCCGCCGCCGAGATTGAAGGCCGCAAGCACAGCATGTTCGCCACGCCAGAATATGCGGCGAGCGACGAATACAGGACCTTCTGGAGAACTCTGAACAACGGGGAGTTCGCCGCCGGCAAGTTCTTGCGGCTCGCCAAGGGCGGGCGCGAGGTCTGGCTTCAGGCCTCCTACAACCCGATGTTCGACGCGTCGGGCAAGCTCTACAAGGTCATCAAGCTGGCCACCGACATCACCGCGACCGAGCAGGAGCACCAGCGCCGCGAGATCGAGCGCAACACGGCCCGCGAGCAGCAGGTCTATGCGGTGGAAGCCACGGCGACGGCGCTGTCGAAGCTGGCCGGGGGCGACCTGACCTATCGCATCGACGGTGCGTTCCCTGAAGAATATCTCCGGCTGCAATCGGACTTCAACGCCGCGAACAACCGCCTGCACGAGGTGATGGGCAATGTGGTCGACACCGCTGGGGCGATCCGCTCCGGGACCGGTGAGATCAGCAGCGCGGCCGACGACCTTTCGCGCCGCACCGAACGGCAGGCGGCCAATCTTGAGGAAACCGCCGCCGCCCTCGACGAGATCACCGCCACGGTGAGGAAGACCGCCGAAGGGGCCAAGGAGGCGCAGACCGTCGTCAATGCCGCGCGCGGCGACGCCGAAGCCTCCGGGGTTGTGGTCGCCGATGCGATCACCGCCATGGGCAAGATCGAGGCCTCGGCCACCCAGATCAGCCAGATCGTCGGCGTGATCGACGAGATCGCCTTCCAGACCAACCTGCTCGCCCTGAACGCCGGCGTTGAAGCCGCGCGCGCCGGGGAAGCTGGCCGTGGCTTCGCGGTCGTCGCCTCCGAAGTCCGGGCCCTGGCCCAGCGTTCGGCCGAGGCGGCCAAGGAGATCAAGGCGCTGATCTCGGCCTCGACGGCCCAGGTCAGCTCAGGCGTTGAGCTGGTCGGCAAGACCGGCCAGGCGCTGCAACGGATCGTTAGCGAGGTCGCCAAGATCACCGACCTGGTCACCGAGATCGCCGCGTCCGCCCAGGAGCAGGCCACGGGCCTGGCCCAGGTGAACACCGCGGTCAACGAGATGGACCAGATGACCCAGCAGAACGCGGCCATGGTCGAGGAATCGACGGCGGCGAGCCACGCCCTGGCCCAGCAGGCCGGGGAGCTGGACCACCTGATGGGCGAGTTCGCGATCGGGGAGCCGGCGACCGCTCGCCGGGCTGAACCGCCGCGCCGCGCCGCGCCGGCCCGCACGCCGCCGCAGCAGCAACAACAACAGTATCGGGCGTCGCCGGCCCGTGGCCCGGTGTCGGTCGGGGCGACCGCCCGCAAGTATGAACCGGCTCCGCAAGCCGAAGGCTGGGAGGAGTTCTAGGTGGACATCCAAGATCGTGCGGGGTTCTCCGGCGCGGAGCTGATCAGCGTCCGCATCGGTGAGCAGCAGTTCGCCCTCGACATCATGGCGGTGCGGGAGATCCGGGGTTGGACCGCCTCGACGCCAATGCCTCATGCGCCGTCCTATGTGGTGGGGATGATCAATCTGCGCGGCGTGGTCCTGGCGGTGGTCGATCTGGGCGCGCGCCTGGGTCTGGGCGCCTGCCAGCCGGATAGCTCGTCGGTGGTGGTGGTGGCCCATATCCGCGGCATTCCGGTGGGGCTGCTGGTAGACGCGGTCTGCGACATCATCGCGGTGACCGAGGACATGGTGCAGCCGCCGCCGAGCCTGGGAACCGAGGAGGTGCGCGAGTTCGTCCAGGGCATCATCTCGACCGACGACGGCATCGTTACGCTGCTCTCGCTGGAGCAGGTCCTGCCGACCGAGCAGCGCGTGGCGGCCTGAGGGCGGGGCCCTTCGGGGCGCTTCCCAAGCTTAGCGCCCAGTCTCGCCCCCTCCACCGCTGCGCAGGGGGGAAAGGGGGGCTAGGCCCTGGCCGTCTTCATCGGGTCGCCGTGCTCGCGGTTGAGCGCGATGGCGGCGGCGACCAGGCGGCCGACTTCATTTGACGTGATCTGATCGGGGCCGGTGAGCTTGATCGCCGCCATGTTGAAGCTGCCGCCAGGCTCCAGCCGAGGGTCGAGGTCGGTCAGCTGCGCGCCGCGCCAGAAGGCGAAGGTCATGTGGCTCTTGAAGCTTTTGAACAGGCAGACCGCGCCGCCCGCCGACCATATGGGATGGCCCCATTTGAAATCTTCTGCGAGGTCGCCGGCGGCGGCGATTTCCTGGCGCAGGAGCCTGGCCGTGTCGGCTTGCCAGCCGTCCAGAGCGGCGATGTAGGCGTCCACCTTGTCGGACATGGGGTGGGTTTCCTTTCCTAACGCCGGATCGGGAAGATGGCGCGCAGCTTGGCGTCGCGCAGGTAGAGGCCGCCCCAGATCACCGCGCCCAGATAGACGCCGAACAGGGTGTGGGAGACCAGCGGATCGCCCAGCCGCATATGGCTGGCGATCGCCCCGCCCATCACCGCCGTCAGCAGCACGGCGCCCAGCACCGCGGTGCGGGGGAAGATATAGAGCAGCAGGCAGATCAGCTCGATCGCCCCGATGGTGGGGCCAAGCGCGGTCGGGTAGCCGAGCTGGGTCAGGCTGTCGCGCACGACCTGCAGGTCGATCAGCTTGATGACCGTGTCGAAGGTCATGAAGGCGATCGCCAGGCCGGTGAGGACGCGGCCGGTCCAGAGCATCAGCCTGGGCGTCGCGGCGGGGGCGGTGTCGGTGAGGGTGACCATGGGGTTGGCTCCGAGCTGCTGCGTAATCAGGCGGATTTGGGGGTCTGGCCGAGCGACCAGGTGACGCCGAAGGGGTCGCGGAGCGTGCCGTAGCGATCGCCCCAGAACATGTCGGCCAGCGGCATGACCGGGGTCGCGCCGGCCTCGACCGCGCGCGTCCACCAGGCGTCGATGTCGTCGACCTGCAGGTGCATGGTGAAGGATCGGGAGGGTTCGTAGGGGTAACCTTCCTCCGGCCAGCAGTCGCTCATCAGCAGCGGCCCGCCGTTGATGACCAGGTGGCAGTGCATCAGGCGCTTGCCGTCCTGGGCCGGCATCCGCATCAGCTCCTGAGCCCCGAAAGCCTTCTGATAGAAGGCCGAGGCGTCGCTGGCGCCCTGGACGTTGATATAGGGGGTGACGCCGGTCACGGTCGGCGGGGTCATGGTTTCGCTGGCCATTGTTTCCGTCCTTCTTGCGAGCAGTTCGGCGCGGGTTTGTCCCGCAGATGTCCCAAGGACGAACGAGGTCGCGGGGTTCCGACAAGGGCCGCGGGATTTTTTGGCGGCGGCGGGGAAGCCCCCCTCCGTCTCGACACTGCGTGTCGATCCACCTCCCCAGACGGGAGGATCCGCTGGCCGCGCTGCGTTCGACAAAATGCAACGATGTCGTCAGTTAACGCAACCTAGGGCCGCAGCCTGTGGTAGCTAAGCGTCACGATTAATGAAAACTGAACAGTGGGTGGGGTTTGGAAATGCTTCTCAATAGATTGAAGGCCGTTTGCGCGGCGTCGAGTTTGGCTCTGGCGCTGGCCGTGTCGCCGGGCGCCGCCAACGCGGCCACCGAACTCGTCGTCAACGGCGGCTTCACGGGGAGCGTGAAAGTCGGCTCCACCGCCGTTTCTGCTGTCAGCGCCACCCAGATTGCCGGTTGGACGGTGCTCACCAACTATGTCGATTGGTTCAACGGCGCCTGGCAGTCGTCGGACGGCGACGGCTATAGTCTTGATCTCATGGGGGGTTACGGTCTCGGCGCCATCGGGCAGACCATCGCCACCGAAGCTGGCCGGACCTACAACCTGACGTTCGACATCTCCGGCAATCCGGACCTGCAACGTGCCGCCGCGCGCTTCATCACCGTCAGCGCCGGAGGCGCGGCGGTCGGCGCGACCCAATACGTCATGGGGCCGACGAACACCCGGGCCAATATGTTGTGGTCGTCGCGTAGCATGTCGTTCGTCGCGACCGGCGCCCTGACCCAGATCGTCTTCACCGGCACCAGCGACACCCCGGCCAACTGCTGCTGGGGCGCGGCGCTCGACAATGTCTCGGTCATGGCGGCGGTTCCCGAACCGGCCACCTGGGCGATGATGATCATCGGCTTCGGCGCCGCCGGCTCGATGGTTCGGATCTCGCGCCGCCGGAATGCTTTCAGCGCCGCCTAGGCGTTGATGAGCTGAACGAAATCGGCCCGCCTCCAGCCTTGGGGGCGGGCTTTTTGTTGGGCGCTCAGCGGGCGCCGGCCTCGGCGTCCTTGGCCAGGCGGTCGAGGTGCAGGCGGATGTGGGCGGCTTCGGCGGCGGTGCCGGCCAGGGCGATGGCGCGGTCGAAGGCTTGGTGGGCCTCGCGGCCTCGGCCCAGCTGCATCAGGAACCCGCCCTTGGCGCCGTAGAAATAGAAGTAGCCGGCCAGGGGCTGGGCCAGGGGCTCGATCATGTCGAGGGCGGCCTGGGGACCGGCGACCTTGCTGACGGCCACGGCGCGGTTGAGGGTGATGACCGGCGAGGGGGTCATGCGCTCAAGGTTGGCGTAGAGGGCGTCGATCTGGGGCCAGTCGGTGTCCTGGGCGCGCGGCGCGCGGTCGTGCAGGGCGGCGATGGCGGCCTGGACCTGATAGGGGCCGGGCGCGGCGTGGCGCAGGGCCTTGTCGAGAAGGGCCAGGCCCTCGGCGATCATGGCGCGGTTCCAGAGGGTGCGGTCCTGATCCTCGAGCAGGATCAGTTCGCCGCTGGGGGAGAAGCGGGCGCCGGCGCGGGCGTGCTGCAACAGCATGAGGGCGGCCAGGCCCATGATCTCCGGCTCGGTCTGGAACAGGCGCAGCAGCAGGCGGGCCAGGCGGATGGCTTCCTGCGCGAAGGGCGCCTTGCGGTCGGCCTCCTCGCCGGTGGAGGAATAGCCCTCGTTGAAGATCAGATAGACGACGGCGGCGACGGCGGTGAGGCGCTCAGTGCGTTCGGCCGGGCCGGGGGTTTCGAAGGCGACCTTGGCTTGGCCGATGCGGGTCTTGGCGCGGGTGATCCGCTGCTCCATGGCGCTCTCGCCGACCAGGAAGGCCCGGGCGATCTGCGCCACCGACAGGCCGCAGACGATGCGCAGGGCCACGGCCACCTGCTGCACCGCCGGCAGGTCGGGATGGCAGCAGATGAACAGCAGCCGCAGGATGTCGTCGCGGTAGTCCGCGCCGTCCAGCCGCTCGGCCAGCGGCGCCTCGACGTCGTCGAGATCGGAGATCGCGTCCTCGGAGGGCAGGGCCTGTTGCTTGGATCTGCGGCGCGCGGCGTCGATGCCGCTGTTGCGGCCGACCATGATCAGCCAGGCGGCTGGATCGCGCGGCGGGCCGTTGACCGGCCAGTTCTTCAGCGCCCGCAGGCAGGCGTCCTGGAACGCCTCCTCGGCGGTGTCGAGGTCGCGGAAATAGCGCAGCAGAGCGCCAACGGCCTGGGGGCGCGCCGAGGTGAGGGCCGCATCGATCCAGGCCGGGTCGCTCATTTGATCTCCATTCCAGGGATGTAGAGGTTGATCGGGCGCAGCTCATAGGCGCCGCCGGGATTGGCCTTGCCGAGATCGCGGGCGACCTGGAGGCCAGCCTCGAGGTCCGCCACGTCGATGATGTAGAAGCCGAGCAGCTGTTCCTTGGTCTCGGCGAACGGGCCGTCGATCACCAGGTCCTGGGATTTGCGCAGGGTGGTGGCGGTGGTGGTCGGCATCAGCCGGATGGACGGGCCCAGCAGCTTGTCGGCATAGAGCTGGTCGTGGACGACCATGAGCTTGGCCATGACCGCGTCGTCCTCTTCCTGGGTCCAGGAAGTGGTGACGGCCTCGTCGTTGTAGCAAAGGACGGCGTAGAGCATTTGCGTTCTCGTTCTCCCCAAGGACGGGCGAGTATGCCCGCTCCCGACATGGGGCCGCAAATTCTGTGAGGGCGGCGGGTTGGCGTCCCCCACACGTTCGTCATCCTCCGGTCGTCTGAAAGACGATCCGGGGGACCCATGTGGCGGCTCCAGGTTTGCAATTCAGCTTGGGTCCCCCGGATCAGCCTGCGGCTGACCGGAGGATAACGATGCTGGGGGGCCGCGCGCTCAGTCCTGATAGAGCGCCAGGCGGCCGGTGACGGCGTTGACGTAGGACGGGCCGACGGCGACGCTGACGCCGTCTTGCAGCATCAGCGAGATCAGGCCCTTGCCCAGGCGCTGGACCTCCTTGACGCGGGAGGGGCGCACGAAAGCCGAGCGGTGCACGCGGGTCAGTTCGGCCGGGTTCAGCTTGCGCTCCAGGGCGTTCATGGTCGCGCGGTGGATGTGGCTGCGGGTGGCGGTGTGCAGCAGCACATAGTCCTTGGCGGCCTCGATCCAGTCGATATCGGCCAGCGGCACGCGGACGAAGCCGGTGCGGACCTGGACCCAGAAGCCGTCGGGGTCCTCATCGGCCGGCGCGGCCAGGGCGCTCTCGGCGCGAGCGGCGGCGGCGCGCAGGGCCTGGCGGCGGCGCGCGCGCTCGATGGCCTGCCGCAACCGGTCGAACCGCACGGGCTTGAGCAGATAGTCGGCGGCCTCCACCTCGAAGGCGTCGGCGGCGTAGAGTTCGAAGGCGGTGACGAAGACGATCTCCGGGCGTTCGTCCAGGGGCAGGGCGGCGGCCACGGCCAGGCCGCTGGCCTCGGGCATCTGGATGTCGAGCAGGACGAGGTCGGGCTTCAGGTCGGCGATGGCCTGGGCGGCCTCGCGTCCGTTGCGCGCGGTTCCGACAATGCTCACGTCGCTGGCGTCGGCGAGCAGGGCCGAGAGCCGCTCAAGCGCGGCGGGTTCGTCGTCGACCAGGAGCACGCGCATCGGGTCAGGCCGCCTGCGACAAGGGCTTGGCCGGCGGCCATTGCAGCGGCAGGCGGACCATCGCCAGGAAGCCGCGGTCCAGCGGCGCGGCCTGCAGCGCGCCGCGCGGGCCATAGAGGGTCTCCAGCCGCAGCCGGATGTTGCGCAGGCCGACGCCCGCGCCGGGGCGGACTTCGCCCTGGGCGCCTTGGCCGTCGCCGTCGTCCTGAACCAGGATCACCAGGTCGTCGTCCTCGCGGTGGACCTCCAGCCGGATGGTGACGGTTTGGCTGGTGGGCGCCACGCCGTGTTTGATGGCGTTCTCGATCAGCGGCTGCAGCAGGAAGCTGGGGATCTGAGCCTCGCGCAGCTCGTTCGGGCAGACGAACTCCAGGGCCAGACGCTCGCGGAACCTGACGGCCTCGATCTCCAGATAGGCCTGGAGGGTGGCCAGTTCGTCCTCGACCGGGATCATCGCCTGGGGATCGGCCACCAAGGTGACGCGCAGGAAGTCGGCCAGCTTGGAGAGCATGCTCTCGGCCTGGTCGGTCTTGCGGGTGATCACCGCAGCCGAGACGGCGTTCAGGGTGTTGAACAGGAAGTGCGGATTGAGCTGGTAGCGCAGGGCCGCCAGCCGCGCGGCGCTAGCCGCGGCGTTGGCCTCGCTGGCGGCGGTGCGGGCGTCGGCGAGCTGGCGCTCGCGCTCGCGCACCGTCCAGTTGGCCTGGAGGGTCAGGTAGATCGCCGCCAGCATGCCGAACACCCACAGGAAGGCGGCGAAGTTCACCGAGGAGCGGATCCACAGCGGCCTGGTCGACATCTTGCCGGCGTCGAAAACGCCGTTGACGAAGTCCATCATCAGGACGTCGATCAGGCTGAGCCCCGCCGAGGCCGCCGCCGCCGCGGCCGCGACGACGCCGACCCGCACCAGGGTGGACCGATACCGGGTATGGGACGCGGCCTGGTAGAGGCCGATGGAGCCGACGACGCCGAGCAGGTTCATCGCCACGGCGGTGGCGAAATACACGGCCGAGATCGACCCGTTGACCAGAATATAGGTGATGACGAACAGCGTGGCCGACAGCAGCCATACGCCCAATGTCAGCCAGGCGACTTGCCGGATTTCCTCGGTCCTGAACATGGGGCGCCCTCTGCTCCAGCCGGACTTGACCATAACTCAGGCCAGGCGGCGAGGCTTCCATTTTGGTCGCGCCAGCGTCGCGATTGGTCGATGGAGGTGCGGCGGCGTGGCCGCGCGGCCCGGCATGGAATAGGTGTGTCGGCTGCTGAAAAGGTGAGGTTTCCTTGATTCCCTGGGTCCATCTCGACACCGCGAAGATTCCCGACAGCGAGGACGAGCTGCGGCTGATGCGGCGCGGCGAGGAATACTCGATCATGTCCGGCTCGATCGAGCTGATGAACAGCCGGATGAGCGGGTCGGAGAAGGCGCTGGCCAGTCTGGCCTGCGAGCGCATCGCCGGGCGGCCCAAGCCGGCAATGCTGATCGGCGGGCTGGGGATGGGCTTCACCCTGCGCGCGGCCTTGGCCGAGCTGCCGGACACGGCGCAGGTCGACGTCGCCGAGCTGGTGCCGGCGGTGGTGGCCTGGGGCCGCGGGCCGATGGCCCACATCTTCGGCGACAGCCTGACCGACCCGCGCGTGGCGATCCACGAGGTGGACGTCGCCGCCCTGATCGGCGCGGCGGACGGCGGCTATGACGCCATCCTGCTGGACGTCGACAATGGGCCGGGCGGCCTCAGCCGCGACGCCAATGACGGGCTCTATTCGGTCCCCGGCCTGCGGGCCTGCGCCAAGGCGCTGCGCCCCGGCGGACTGCTGGCGGTGTGGTCGTCGGGGCCGAACAACGAGTTCGCCCGGCGGCTGCGGACCACGGGCTACGCCGTCGAGGAGGTCCGCGTCCACGCCAACCGCAAGGGGCGAGGCGCGCGGCACGTGATCTGGATCGGGACCAAGAGCTGAGCTGGTTCCGGAGCCCAGACGCTAGGGCTGGCGCGTAACGGCGTAGGTGAAGACGTGGGTCTCGCCGGCGGCGGTCAGGGTGAGCTGGAGGGTGGAGGCCTTCTTTGGGAGGGCCGCGAGCGTCATCGGGATCCAGGCGTTTTCGCCGGCGGCGATGGTGGCGGGTTTGAAGCCGGCGGCGTCGGCGCTCGCCAGCGCGGCGGTGGCGGCCTCGACGCGGACCTGGGCCTCGGCGGCGAGCCGCTTGTTGGAGCCGACCTGCGGGGTGGTGTCGACCAGATAGGCGCCGCCAGGCTTGCGGACATAACCGATGTTGCTGGACTGACCGAGGCCGGCGTTCGGGTCGGTCCTGGCGCGCAGTTGGGATTGGGCGATGGTCAGGTGGTCCTGGGCCGACTTGCGCAGTTCCTCGGCGGTGAACACATGGACGACAGTCTCGCCCGCCTTGGCGCTGATGGACTTGATGGTGATGTTCAGCGGCGCGGCGGCGGCGTTGTGCACGCCGACCAGGAAGATCGGCGCGGCCGCGGCGTCCAGGGTGGCGTTGTTCAGCACCAGCACGGCGCTGACTGCGCGGCCGTCCGACTGCAGGGCCGGCTTGCCGCTGGCGACGCCCAGCTTTTGCGAGGCGCTGGGCTGCGGGGTGAAGGTCAGGGTGTCGGCGGCGGCGGTCGACGCGGCCGCGAGCGCCGTCAGCGCGATGCAAAACGTCCAGGATTTCATTGCTCGCCCCTCAAACCGTCGCCCCACACGACGGCTTCTATTGAGCGGGCGGTCGGTGCGTTGTCCACGACAATCAACTTTTCCGGGTGGTGAGCGGCGTGGGCGATATTGCCAAGCTCGGGCCTTATCAGCCTAGTTAAAAGCTTGGGCGAGGGGCGTGACGATGGTCGAGGTGCGTAGACTGGTTCCTGACGAGGAGCGCCTGACCCTACTCAGGATTTTCACTCACTCGGACTGGCTGGCGCAGATCGTCTTCGCGGTGCTGCTGGCGTCCATCGTCGCCACGATCATCGTCTGGGCGATGCAGTGGATCGCGTTCGTCAGAGGGCGAGGGGCCTGGCGCGATAGTGCGTTGGCCTATCTGTCGGCCGTGGTCGTCACCGCGCCGCTGCTGGCGTTCGTCCGGGCGATCTATGAGGTGATGAAGGTGTGTCTGGGGCTGGTGAATGTCAGGCCCGCGCCGGACCTGACGATGTTCGCGCCGGCCTTTGCGGAGGCCGCGATGTTCCTGCTGATCGGAACGCTCGCGGCGGCCCTGGCGTCGGCGGCGCGCGGTCACCTGACGATCATGTTCCACACTCCGGTCCGTGAGGGGTAGCTCAGCTCGTCGCGCGGCGCGCAGCCTGCCCCAGGGTCGATGAAAGTGTCATGATCAGCGTCATGTGGACGTTGCTGCTTTTCGAGGTCCTGCCCGTCGTCGCCATCGTCTGCGGCGTGTCGGGCGCGGTCGTGACGTTCCCCTACGAGGACCAGGAGGCGCAGCGTCGGCTGCTTCCCGTGTTGATCTTGCCGGTCCCCGCCGCCCTCGCGCTCATGTGGGCCGTGGCGTTCGGCGGTCAGGCGGCCGCCAGCCGGGGCGCCGCGGACTGGCGCACCTGGTTCATCTATCTGATGATCGTCGTAAGCCTGGCCCTTCCGGTCGTCGTGGCGCGGGACGCGGGGCCGGTTCGCCGCTTCATCCAATGCCTCGGGCTGGCGATGACGGGGCTGACCATCGTCGCCGGATTCCTGGCCCTCATGGTCGTCACCGACAGTTATGTTTAGGGCGCCGGCGCCTTAGCGGCTGGGGGGTTGCGGATCTGTCGCGGCTCAGCTTTCCCGAAAGAATTTGCTTTTCGCGCCAATGTAGGATTTAAGGACCCATCGAATATCGTTGTGGTTCGGCCGCTATCCCTCGTTCGCTCTGCGGACATCCGGAACCCGCCTTCGACCCTCTCCGAAATTTTGATCTCTCGGCCGAACTTGGTTCAGAGAATATACTAGACCCGGAAAGGGACTAAACATGGCTACCGGCGTTGTGAAGTGGTTCAACGGAACCAAGGGCTTTGGCTTCATCCAACCTGATGAAGGTGGAGCGGACGTCTTCGTGCACATTTCGGCCGTTGAGCGTGCCGGCATGGGCACCCTGAACGAAGGCCAAAAGGTCGCGTTCGAACTGGAGCGCGATCAGCGCAGCGGCAAGATGTCCGCGGGCCAGCTCCAGTCCGTCTAAGACGGCGGCAGGCTTCAAGCCTGCACTAAGTTGAGACGGGCCGGCGATTCGCCGGCCCGTTTTTTCGTTTGCCGCGTTATCCTATCGCTACGGGATAAAACGCGGCCTAGCAGAAAGGAGGCCATGTATGGCCAAGGAAGAGCTCATCGAATTCGACGGGCTGATCATTGAACTGCTGCCAGAGGGCCGGTTCCGCGTGAAGCTCGATAACGATCATGAGATCCTGGCCTACACCGCCGGCAAGATGAAGAAGAACCGAATCCGCTCCCTGGTCGGGGACCGTGTTATCGTCGAGATGACGCCGTACGATCTGACCCGTGGTCGGATCACCTTCCGGCACAAGACCGACGGCCCCCGGGTCGGCGGTGGTCAACGTCCTCCCTTTAGGAAGCGGTGATTGTTATGGCTGAAGTCTCCACTGTAGAACGCGCCTACGCCCTGGCCCGCACCGGTCAGTTCGCCAGCATCGGGCAATTGAAGACCCGGCTGAAGGAAGAAGGCTGCCGCGCCGTCGACGCTCTGCTCGCCAGCCGGTCGCTGCAAGGCCATCTGAGCGCCATCTGCGCCGCGACGCATCAGGCGCCTGAACACGTCTAACGCCTACCTCGGCGTTTGACGGTCATCCCGGAGACCGCCGCGTCGCGGCGGTCCGGGATCAAGATACGATAGTTGTGCAGGGGCGTGGCTGGACCGCGCCCTTTTGCATGTCCGGGGTTCGGGCCCGGGCTCCGTCGGGATGAGCGGATCTGCGGGCGAGGGTTAGCGAACGCTCGTCGCCGGCAGGGCCAGCAGATCGTCGATAGTGAGCTGGGTCTGGATGTCGAAGTCGCCCGGTTCGTCGGGGTCGGGGATGGCCGCGAGGCTGGTCAGCGGGATGCGCGCGATGTGGTCGGGGGTGGGGTCGGGGCGGTCGATCTCGACGATCAGCCCGGTCACCGCGCCCTTGGCGTCGACGAGCACCCGCTCGACCTCGCCGATCTCGCGGCCCTTGGCGTCAACCAGGTCGGCGTCCTCCAGCTGCAGGCGCGTGAGGCCGAGCGCCACGGGCTGGGCCGCGGCGGCGGTGGGTAGGACGCAGGCCGCAAGCAGGCCGGCCAAGACGATGGGCTTCATGGAACGCTCCGGGTCAAGAAACCCGAACGACGGCCAAGCTGGAATGGTTCCGACCAGCCAGGCAGCCGGAGGAGCGTCAGATCTCGGCCGTCGCGCAGGCTTGGGTCTACTCGGCGGTCGTCGGGTCAATCATCGCCCGGACCTGGGAGATGGTGTTGGCCGGGAAGCCCGCCTTCTGCGCGTGGTCGCGTATGAGGTCTTCGCTGGGCGCGCGATAGACGCAGTAGATCTTGTCGTCGGTGACGTAACTTTGGACCCATTGGATATCGGGGCCGAGGTCGCGCAGGACATTGCAGGAGGTCTGCGAGGCGCCCTGCAATTCGCCGGGGCTGAGGGCCCCGACGCCGGGCATGTTCCGCTCTATGACAAACTGAGGCACGGGTTTCTCCCATGGCTTGGCGTGAAGCGTCACTGCGCGCCTCATTGCGCCGAATGACAAGGATTTCCTACAGGCCGAAGGTCACGGCGCCATGCTCGTCGATCGTCCAGGCCGGATTCCAGGCGATCTCCCAGGCGTGGTCGTCGGGGTCGGCGACATAGCCGCGAAAGCCGCCGTGCGGCGGGGCGTCGCCGTCGCGCAGGACCTTTCCGCCGGCCAGGGCCAGTTGGTCGATCAGCGGCTGGACGTCCGTCAGGTGCGCGACGTTGTGGGCCAGGGCGAAGGCGCCGGGCCGCGACAGGCCTTGGCGCCGCATGTCGTCCTCCAGGCCCGACTGCAGCCAGGTCCCCAGCATCAGGCCGTTCATCTGGTAGAAGACGATCTCTTCGTTCTCGAACACCGGCGTCCAGCCGAAGCCTTCGACATAGAACCGGCGCGAACGGGCCAGGTCCGTGACGCCGAGGGTGATCACCGAAATCTGCTGTTGCATCACACACGCCCTTTGCTGTGCCGGCGCACCATGCGCCGGCAGGTCAGGGTCGTGGGACTCGAAGGCTAAGCCTCGGCCAGAACACCCCGGCGGGGTGCGATCGGGCTAACCATACCGATCCGCCTTTTTCGACCGGGCCAGCTTAGCGGCGAGGGGGCGGAATTCAACCGCGCGCGACCAGCGCCTCCAACGCCGCCATGTCGGGCGCGAACCACACGCTCTTGCCGCGATTGGACTCGTAGATGAAGTCGCGCAGCGGGCCGCTGGCGGCGCTCGCGGCGGAGACGTCGCCGAGGATTGCGATCTTCAGGCCGTAGTTGACGAACTTCTGCAGCACCTCGCCGGCCAGGCCCGAGGACAGCTTGAGGAAGTCGCCGCCCAGCCGCTCGACCGGAACGACGACCAGGCGCGCGTCGGCGGAGAACGCTTCGCCGACTAGGTCGGACGCATCGCGCGAGGTGGCCAGGAGCGGTCCCTCGGCGTTCCATACGAAGGCGCGAAGGGCGCCGATGTCGGTGACCTGTCCTGTCATGCTGCGGGGTTCTCCGGCGCAAATTTCCCTGGCGCCCGGCAACCTATCAGGGAGAGTCGCATTGGAGCACCGAGGAAAACCGGGGCGGGGTTCTGTGGGGCGTTCACGAATGATGGGGGCTGATTGGCGACGCAGGACGGCGGGGCGGGCGTTGTGGGCCAGCGCGGCGCTGTTGCTGCTCGCGCCGTCGGCGCCGCGGGCGCAGGCGGCCGACGCGATGGTCCTGCACGACAGCGACGGGCTGGTGGTTCGGGGCCATTTCCAGGCAGGGGTGAACGCGGTCGCCGAGCAGAACCTGTTCTGGAACATGTCCAAGGCCCTGGCGCCGACGACCCGGTTCGACGCCGACAAGGAATGGCTCGAGCTCTACGCCAAGCCTGGGATCAGCTTCTACAAACAGGGCGGCGGCGGGACGACGCTCTACGGCATGGTTTCGGGGGTAGCCTCTGCAACCGTGGGGACCGACGCCTTCGACACCGGAGACACCGGACGGGTCACGCTGGAGGAGGGCTTCATCGGCGTGCACACCCGCAGCGCCGGCGGGCTGACCTTCGACCTCTCGGTCGGTCCGCGTGAGTACAGCGCCGGGACCGGGATGCTGATCTCCAACGGCGGGTCCAGCGGCTTTGATCGCGGGGCGCTGAAGCTGGGGCCGCACCGGGCCTGGGAAATGGCGATGCTGGGCAAGGTCGGCTACGGCAAGTTCACCGGGACGGGGTTCTATGTCGACGCCAACGAGCAGTCGGGCGGCGACAGCGGCACGAAGATCGCCGGCGTCGACCTGCGTTACGACGGGCAGGCCGGGACCTTCGCCGGGATGAGCGTGGGCCAGGTGCTGCAATCGGGATCGCCCTATCCGAAGGCCGCGCCGAACGGGATCGGCGCGCCGAGCATCCTGCCGGGCGCCCGCGACGGGCTGAAGTTCGTCAGCCTCTATGGGCGGGCCTATCCGTTCAGCGGGGCGTTCGAGAACGCCTTCATCGCCGGCGACCTGGCGATCGAACGCAACAACGACATCGACCTGAAGGCGTGGGCTGGGCGCATCCAGGTCGGCTACACCTTCGCCAGCGCGCCCTGGTCGCCGACGCTGTCCTACGCCTACCAGACCTTCTCGGGCGATGATCCCTCGACCAGCAGGCTGGAGCGGTTCGATCCGCTTTACTACGAGGGCAGCCCCAGTTCCTGGTCGACGGGGTCGAAGTCGGCGATGGTGTTCATCAACTCCAACGTCAATTCCCATCAGCTGACGCTGCGCACTCAGCCGACGCCGCGCGACACGCTGACCCTGCGCTACGCGCACATCAGCGCCAACGAACTGCGCAGTCCGATCCAGTTTGGCCAGGCGACCCGCGTCGAGATCGTCGATGGCGTGGTGAACCCGATCGCCGGCGTCACTCGGGCGCATCTCTCCGACGACGTGTTCCTGGAGTACAATCGCGCGCTGAACCGCAACACCTACCTGACGGCGGGCTTCAGCGTGTCGGTTCCCGGCGCGGGCGTGGACTCGGTGGTCAACAACGACGCGCCCATCTGGACGGGCGGCTTCGTCAATGTCGTGGTCAATTTCTAAGACCCGCCGTCGCCGCTAGGTGAGGTATTCGCGGCCCGCCCGACCTCTGTGAGTTCAGATCACGAAGAGGCGGCGCAGATGTCGTTTGCGGTGCGGGGCGAGGCCTCGCATCCTGCCCTCATGACGCGAGGGCGGTTCGATGCGAGCCAACGAGATCCCGATCAGCGAGGCTAGGCAGGGCGGCGTCCTGGACTGGCTGCTGGAGCGCTCGATCTACGAGCTGGAGCGGATCTGGGCCTGTTACTGGTGGGTGCTGCGGGTCCATGTCGCCGCGCGTCACGGCATCCCTCGGTCTTGCCTGGAAGACCCGCCGGCGCCGTGGCTGAAGGTGCTTCAGGGGCCGACCGAGAAGGATCGGTGAGACCGCTACCAAGCCAGGTCATCCGCCGATATAACCGCGTCATGTCTGTGATCTGAGGTCACATGTCGAAGCGAACCCTGCCGCCGCTGACCGCCCTGCGCGCCTTCGAGGCGTTCGCCCGATTAGGGCGGATGAGCGTGGCCGCCGACGAGCTTTGCGTCACTCATGGGGCCATCAGCCGTCAGGTCCGCAGCCTGGAGCGCGAATGCGGGGTGCGGCTGACCCAGGGGCCGCGCAACAGCCTGCGGCTGACCGAGGCCGGGGTGCGGCTGGCGGCCAGCCTGGGCGAGGCCTTCGACGGGATGGAGCGCGCGTTCCTGTCGCTGAAGTCGACGGCCGACCGCGAACTGCATGTCTCCTGCGTCGGCACCCTGGCGATGCGCTGGCTGATCCCGCGGCTGTCGGGGTTCCACGCCCTGCATCCGGGCCTGAGCATCCGGGTCACCGAGGCCTATGGGCCGGTGGATTTCGGCCGCGATCAGTTCGACGCGGCGATCCGGCTGGCCGAGACGATCCCAGGCGAGGGGTTGGAGGCCACGCCGTTCCTCGACAACTTCCACGGCCCGGTGATGGCGCCTGGCCTGGCCGGCGATCTGGCGCATATCTCCCGCGCGCCGCGGCTGCACACCCGTCCGCACCGCCAGGCCTGGGCCGAATGGGCGCGGCATGCCGATGTCCAGATCGGCGAGGCGGCCGAGCACCGCGAGTACGAGCACCTGTTCTACATGCTGGAGGCGGCGGTGGCGGGCCTGGGCGTCGGGGTCTCGCCCTGGATCTACGTGGCCGGCGACATCGCCTCGGGGCGGCTCGCGGCGCCGTTCGGGTTCGTCCGCAGTCCGGCGCGGTTCCATTTCGTGGCGCCGCAGACCTCGCCGCGCCCTGTGGTCAGCGCCTTCCGAGACTGGCTGATCGAGGAGGCCCGCACGGCGCCGCTGCCGCCGAGCCTGGTGGCCGAACCGGCCTGAACGCCGAACGCCGTTGCGGCGGGCGAGGGGCGGGACCATATCGGGCGCTCACCTCTACCGTTGGAGCACGCCATGTCCCTTTCCATGCATCAGGTCTCGATCCCGGTCTTCGTCCGGGGGCTGCAGGCGCTCTCCGGATTGTTGGAAAAGGGCGCGGCCCACGCGGCCCAGACCGGCGTCGCCGAAGCCGATCTGATCAACGCCCAACTCGCCCCCGACATGCTGAACCTGGCCGGCCAGGTGCAGCGCGCCAGCGACACCTCCAAGCTCTCGGGCCAGCGGCTGAGCGGCGTGGCCTCGCCGCCGATGCCCGACACCGAGACGACCTTCGGCGACCTGATCAAGCGGGTGGCCGACACTGTGGCCTATCTGGAGACCCTCGACGAGGCGGCGCTGGAAGGCAGCGAGACCAAGACCGTCGAGCTGAACTTCGGTCCCGAGCGCAAGATCAGCTTCCCCGGCGACGTCTATCTGCTGACCTTCGCCCTGCCGAACTTCTTCTTCCACGTCGCCACCGCCCACGACATCCTGCGCAGCCAGGGCGTGAAGATCGGCAAGATGGATTATCTCGGCGCGGCCGGCTGATCACGAGATGCTCCCCCGCTGGGGGATCTGTCGGCCGAATGGCTGATGAGGGGGACTTGCGGCTCTTGCCGCTGGCCCCCTCCGTCGCGCTGCGCGCGCCACCTCCCCCAGCGGGGGAGGATCTGGCGTGAGCGCGGGCCCCAAACTTCGTCATCCCCAGCTTTCGTCATCCTAGGCCTTGTGCCTAGGATGACGAGTTGTGGCCGGTGGCGATCAGCTCGCCGTGCGCCAGTCGGCGCCGGAGGCGGCGAAGAGGCGTACTGCGTCGGCCAGGCGTTGGCCCTGGGCGCGGGCCAGGGACGACTGGACGTCGTGGGCGCGGCGCTGGGCGTCGAGCACCTCCAGCAGGGTGCCGCCGCCCTTTTCGTAGGCGACCTTGGCCAGCCGCAGGGTCTCGTCGGCCTGGACCTGGGCGCGGCCTTGGGCGGCGATGGCCTCGTCGTCGGCGGCCAGGGCGGTGAGGGCGTCGGCGACCTGGGCGAAGGCGGTGAGCACGGTCTGCTGGTAGCGGGCCGAGGACGCCTGGGCCGCTTCACGCGCCTGCTGGCGGCGGGCCTTCAGGGCGCCGCCGTCGAACAGCGGCGCGGTCAGGCCGGCGGCGAGGTCCCAGGCGCTGGCGTCGTAGGAGAAGATGTCGCCGGGCTTCAGCGAACCCTGGGTCAGCGAGCTGGTCAGCCGGATGTTCGGATAGAGGTCGGCGGTGGCGACCCCGATGTCGGCGGTGGCCGCATGCAGGTCGGCCTCGGCGGCCAGGATGTCGGGCCGCTTGCGCACCAACTCCGAAGGCAGGGCGAGCGGCACGGCCGAGGTCAGGGCGATCTCGGTCAGCTTGAAGTCAGGCGCTGTCCAATCGGCGGGAGCGTGGCCGACCAGGACCGCCAGGGCGTGGCGGGCGGCGGCGAGCTGGCCGCGCAGGGGCGGCAGCAGGGCGCGGTCTTGCTCGAGCTGGCTCTGGGCCGCGACCTTGGCCGTGCTGGTCGAGCCGCCGAGCGCATTGGCGCGGCGGACCAGGTCGATATTGGCTTCGTCGGCGGCGATCATCGCATCGACCGCGTCGATCTGGGCCTGGAGCGTGGCGATGGTCACCGCCTGGAGGGCCACATTTGCGGTGAGGGTGAGATAGGCGGCGTCCGCGCGCTGGCTCTGGGCCTGGGCGCGGGCGGCCGCCCCCTCGATCCGCCGGCGCTGCCCGCCGAACAGATCCAGATCGTAACCGACCCCGGCTCCCACTGAGTAGAGGTTGAAGGTCGGGTTGCTGAGTTCGACGTCGCCGAAACCGGTGAAGCCGAAGGCCTGGAGGTTGGCGTGCTCGCGCTTGGCGCCGGCGTTCATGTCGACCTGGGGACCGGCCGCGCCGTGCGCCTGGGCCAGGGCCGATTGCGCCTGGCGCAGGGTGGCGTCGGCCTCGGTGATGGTCGGGCTGTCGGCCAGGGCCTGGCGGATCACGCTGTCGAGGGCCGGGGAGCCGAAGGCGTTCCACCACGGGCCGCTGGCGCTGGAAGCGGCGTCGAGGCGCGCCTGCGGCGGGGCGGCGTCGCCCTGCATCGCATAGCTGCTGGCGGCCGGGGCGTCGGGGCGGGCGAAGTCGGGGCCCACGCTCGCGCAGCCGGCCACGAGGGCCGAAAGGCTGGCGCAGGCGAGGATGGCGGCGAGGCGGGACTTAATCGGCTGCGACATGGACGGTCTCTCCCCCCGTGGCTTTGGGGGTACGCATGAGGAGGATCAGGGGAGCGCAGAGGACGGTGATCACCAACATCAGCCGGAAATCGTCGATGTAGGAGAGCATCGAGGCTTGGCGGGTGATGAGATTGTTCAAGCCGGCGATGGCGCCTTGGGTTTGGAAGACCGTCGGGGCGTAGGCCTGGTAGAGCGGGTTGTCGGGGCGGGCGTGCTCGACCAACACCGCGTGGTGGGTCTCGATGCCGGTGATGAACCTGGCCTGCATGATCGAGATGCCGGCGGACGAGCCGATGTTGCGGACCAGGGTGAAGAGCCCCGCGCCCTCGGCCCGGTACTGGGACGCCACCTTGGCGAAGGCGATGGTCGAGAGCGGCACGAAGATCAGGCCGGTGCCGACCCCCGACAGGAAGCCGGAGACGATGATCAGGTCGGTGTCCATCCCCAGGCTGAAGTGGGTCATTTGCCAGAGCGAGATGGCGCTGATGCTCAGGCCGGCCAGCAGGATCAGCTTGATGTTCACCCGGCCGATAAGCTGGCCGACCGCGAACATGGCGATGAACGAACCGATGCCGCGCGGCATGGAGACCAGGCCGGTGAAGGCCACTGGATAGCCGAGCAGATTCTGCATCATCGGCGGGAGCAGGGCCAAGGTCGAATAGAGCAGGATGCCGACGAAGAAGCCGAACACGCAGCAGGTGATGAAGTTGCTGTCGGCCAGCAGGGCGCGGGCCACGAACGGCTTGGCGGCGGTGGCCAGCTGCACCCCGAAGATCCAGGCCGCGATGATCGCGACGATCAGGTAGATCCAGATCTCGGTGGCGGCGAACCAGTCCTGGCCGGGGCCGCGGTCCAGCATCATCTGGAAGGCGCCGATGGTCAGGGCCAGGCTGGCGAAGCCCAGCATGTCGAAGGGCCGCTTCTCCTCGCCCTTCTTCTCCGACAGGAACAGGAACACCCCGCCAAAGGCCAGGATGCCGATCGGCAGGTTGATGAAGAACACCCAGCGCCAGTCGAGGTTGTCGGTCAGCCAGCCGCCGAGCCCGGGGCCGAGGATCGGGCCGAGCACGGCCGCCGCGCCCCAGACCGCCATGGCCTGGCCGTGCTTCTCGGGCGGGTTGATGTCGAGCAGCACGGCTTGCGACAGCGGGATCAGCGCCGCGCCGAACAGGCCCTGCAGCAGGCGGAACAGTACGATCTCGAACAGGCTGGCGGCGACGCCGCACAGCATCGAGGCGATGGTGAAGCCGGCGATGGAGATCAGGAACACCATCTTGCGGCCCAGCCGGTCGGCCAGGAAGCCGGTCAGCGGGGTCATGATGGTGGCCGCGACGATGTAGGAGGTCAGGACCCAGGTGATCTGGTCGGCCGAGGCCGAGACGCTGCCCTGGATATGGGGCAGGGCGACGTTGGCGATGGTGGTGTCCAGCGAGTTCATCACCGTCGCCAGCATGATGGAGACGGTGATCGCGACGCGGTTGGCCGCGTCGCCCTTGCCGTTTCCGGCGCGGGTCATCGCGCCGCCGCCGCCGTCTTCGCCGAGCGAATGTCGACGATCGCCTTGGCGCTGAGGCCGCCGCTTAGATGCGGCGCGGCTTCATCGAGCACCAGCCGGACGGGCAGGCGCTGAACGACCTTCACCCAGTTGCCGGTGGCGTTCTCCGGGGGGAGCAGGGCGAAGCTGGAGCCGGTGCCGGGGCTGAAGCTGGCGACGTGGGCCTTCAGGTCGTGGTCATAGGCGTCGACCTTGATCGTCGCCGGCTGGCCGACTCGCATGTGCGCCAGCTGGTCTTCCTTGAAGTTGGCCTCGATCCAGGGCTGGCCGGAGATCAGCCAGAACAGGGTCTGGGAGGCCGAAACCCGGTTGCCGACCTGGAGCTGCTCGACCTTGGCGACCACGCCGTCGGCCGGCGCCACGATCGTGGCGTAGGAGAGGTTGAGCTTGGCGCGGTCCAGCTGGGCCTTGGCCTGCATGACCTTCGGGTGCTGGTCGGCCGCCATGTCGGTGCGCCCGCCGATGTCGGCCAGGGCCGAGGCGATCTGCTGGCGGACGACGGCGATCTGGCGGCGGGCCTGCTCGGCCTCGTGGGCGGCCTGGTCGGCCTGGGCCTGGGTGGAGACCCCGGCGGCGGCCAGCGACTTCTGGCGGGCGGCTTCGCGCTCAGTGTAGATCACGGTTTCCTGGGCGGCGGCCAGATCGGCCTGGCGCTGGCCATAGACCGCCTGGGAGCCTTGGGTCTCAAAGCGGGCCGCGGCGAGGGCGGCCTCGGCTTGGGCCAGGGCGACCTGGTGGTCGGCGGGGTCGAGCTTGAACAGCACCTGGCCCTTGCGGACCTGCTGGTTCTCCTTGACGTCGATCTCGATCACCCGGCCGTCGATGCTGGGGCTGATGGCGGCGCGCGCGGCCTGCACATAGGCGTCGTCGGTGCTTTCGAACCGCCCGCCGGTCAGGACGAAGTAGGCGACGATGGCGACGACCGCCAACGGCCCGCCCAGCATCAGCGGCAGGCGCAGCTTCTGGCCGAGCGAGCGTTCCGGCGGCCGATGGCTGGCGGCTTCCTGCTCGGCCTCGGCGATCGCCTGATAACCTTCCGCGTCGCTCACGGGCTGCTCCACGTGCTGAAGCGGCCGACATGACGTCGCCCGCTGGATTGGGTGTGTGATTGTGAAAGGCCCAGCGGGGAGGCTGAACCTAGGCTGCGGCAGATAGGCCTCGCCGCGCCATGAGCCAAATGATAATTGGTCACTACCATTATGCCTGATACTCATTTTCGAAACCTCGACCTCAATCTGCTGCGGGTGTTCGTCGCCCTGCTGGAGGAGGAAAGCGCCACGCGGGCGGGCGCACGGCTGGGGCTGACCCAGTCGGCGGTCAGCCATGCCCTGGGCCGTTTGCGCGCTTCGCTTGGCGATGAGCTGTTCCTGCGCGGGCCGACCGGCCTGCGCGCCACGCCACGCGCCGCCGAGATGGGGCCGGCGATCCGGGCGGCGCTGAAGCTGCTGGAGAGCGCGGTCACCACGCCCCGGTTCGACCCGGCCACGACCCAGCGCACGTTCCACATCTCGGCCAGCGCCTATGCCTGTTCGGTGCTGATGCCCGGCGTGGTCCAACGGCTGCTGAGCGAGGCGCCGGGGGTCAAGCTTCGGATGCGCGGCCCGGACGCCAGCCTGGTGGACGACCTCGACCGCGGGCGGCTCGACATGGTGATCGGCGGCTTCGACTATGTGGCGGCGCGTTTCGCCTATGCGCCGCTGTTCATGGAGACCGGCGTCTGGGTGATCCGCGCCGACCACCCGGCCGCCAATGGCGAGTTGGACGACGCGGTGCTGGCGCGGCTGCCGCGCCTGATCGTGGCCAGCGGCGACGCGGCCATGGAGGGTGCGGCGCGGATGGGCGGGCGGGACCTGGGCCTGCGGACCATCACCTCCTGGGGCGACGACTACGATCTGGGCGGGGTTTCGCTGCGGGACTTCCAAGGGCCGGTGACAGTGCCCGACGCCTATTCGGCGCTGATCATCGTCGGCCAGACCGACATGGCGGCCCTGCTGCCGCGTCGGCTGGCGATGCTGGCGCAGCAGCGCGGCCGCCTGGTGCTGATCGAACCCAGCCGCGAGCCGGAACCGGCCAGCTTCGGCGCGGTGATCCGCGCCGGCGAGAGCCAGCCGGTCAACTGGTTGCTGGGGATCGTCCGTGACGAGGCGGCCAAACTTTAGCGGGGGCGGCCGAAGCAGCGCTGCCGAAGTCGAGCATGGTCCCCAATAGCAGACCTTTCGAGCGTCGCCATGGGTCGAAAGCCGAAATCACCGTCCGGCGGTCAAGCGGACGCGCCTGACGTCTGCTAGTCGCACTGGCGCCCAGGACCGCCATCGACCCATCTGAGACCTTCAGCGAACCGAGGCCAAACGGCCTTTGGCTGTTTGTAGCCATTTTGACGTCCGCTGGAGACTGCCTCGAGCGGCCTGTTCACAGAGCGTCGCTCGCGTCCGCCTCTTCGAGTACTGACTGAAGCTCTTCAGAGTTGAGGAGCGTGGGCGTCTTCCAAGTGGGCGCCCTGTCTTCAGGCGACCAGCCGTAGGCACGCAATTGGTCCGGTGTGATCGTCTTCACAAGTTCGACCAGAGCACGGCAGGCGATGGCGCTGTAAAGCGGCAGCTCAGTCGCCCACGGGTGAACGCATCCTGGAGATCGAGGTCCGGGGCAAACGCGGCGTTGGTTACTGCAAGAGCATGCCGGGCGCGGTCATGCCTCTGCGCCGCCTAAAGGAGCGCAACAAAGGGCAAGCGACCGACCTCATTTTCCCGACCTTCCAGCGCGAACTCTTCAACACTCTGCTCGCCGAGCTGAACTTGCGGACGGACCGCGATGGCCAACGCAGGACCGCTTACAGCCTTCGCCATACCTACATCTGCATGCGCCTCATGGAGGGCGCAGACATCTATCAGGTCGCCAAGAACTGCCGCACCAGCGTCGAGATGATCGAGAAATTCTACGCCTCTCACATCAAGAACACTCTTGATGCGGCGGCGATCAATGTTCGCAAGCCCAAGCCGGCCAAACGGACGGCTTCAGCGAGGAAGGCGGCGAACGCCGCGTGATCGACTTGGCCTGAGCAGGCCTCCGGCTACTTGATCGCTCGGCTCGCGGGGGTGGGCGAAGGCGCTCACGCGACCCAGGCGCCGCCCGCCGGCCAGCGAGCCTCGAACACCTCACCCTTTGTCAGGCTGAGCACTGGCGGCATCACCAACGTTGCGACCTGGGCCTGGATTTCCGGGAATGGCTCGGGTGCCATCGAGATTTCGGTGCGCTTTAGGAAGGCGGACCATTGGCCTTGCTTCGCATCCGCGAACGCTGCCGTGAACGCGACCGGCGGCTCTGTTGGCAGCGGTGTCTCGCGTCGAGCGAATGTGAGGGCGATGGCCTCGGCTAGGACCGGACCTTCGAAGATGAAGGTATTGGCGATCGCCCAGAGATCGAAGAAGTCCTTCATGCGCGAGTTGATCATGCCGAGCGCCGTCATCGCGTGGAACTTCTCTGCGACCACCGTTTCGGGCGGATAGGCCAGGAGCTTCGGCTGCGGCAGGTCGAGCAGGGAGGGGTAGTCGATGTCTTGGGCACTGGGGGTGATGGCGTCACCGAAGCCGATGTCCACATGGATAGACAGGCGAGCGCCGGCGAGCTCGGCCTGGAAGTCCAGGCGAACGCCGCTGTACTCATCTTCCGCCCGGGCCGCGGCGCTGACGATGGTGGCCGGCTTGAAGACGACGCCATCGTCCGCCGCGATGACCATGATCTCCCGGAAGAGGCCGGCCACCTGCTCGGGGTCGTTGTTGCCGAATCCCAGCAGGTCCAGGTCGCCAGTCGCCCGATAAGGCGTCGGCGCCCAAAGGCTGAAGAGCATGGCGCCCTTCAGTACGAAGAGCTGGCGATAGTCCGAGATGCTGAGGCGCCAGAGTAGCCGTTCGATGACGTAGCGGGTCATCAACAGCTGTGCGTTCTCCTGCGCTCCCGGGCCCGATTGGTGAGGCGGGCGCGGACCGATACGGCCATGTTCTTTGGCGTCTCGCTCATGATAGCGCCTCAAGATATGGGCGTATCACGGTCTGGACCCGGTCGATCGCGGCGAAGCGCCAGAGCTCGTCGATGGGGGGGCGTCTATCAGCGCGGCGCAGGAGATCGCGCAGCGCCTCTACGGTTACGTCGAGGCCGATCTTATTGCGGTACTTGAAGCAGTCGACGACCGTCTTTGCGGGCGAGGTGATCGGCACCTGCACTCGGTCGATCTCGTGACGTTCGACGCCCTCGGTAAGCGCGCGGCCACTGGCGCGAATGACACGGATCTGGACGGGCGCGCTGGTGGGCGACCAGTCCTTCGGCCCAAGCAGCATCCACACGGCATGAGGCGTCTGGGTGGTGAGGTCGTGAAACTGGAGAGCGGAGAGCAGGCCGATGACACCACGGGGCTGGATGCGAGCGGCCTCCGCCAGGCTCGACGCTGCATGGGCGGGCGAATCGGCGAGGCGATAGAGCCCGCGTCCGACCTGTAGGAAGACGCCCTCCTCGGTCAGGCGCTTCAGGTACGTGCGCGCTACACCCGCCGCGTCGAAGTCCGACCCACGGGCGATCCCACGAGTTTGGGCGACTTCGATGGCGCGCTGACGATGGCCTTTTGGTTCCATGTGAGTGTTATAAATCCTAGATGAATATTTTCAAAGTCCTAGGTTTTGTAACGATGGGGGCGATCAGCAGCCGGCTGGCTTCTTGGAAAGCCTATGACATTCCACCTTCCGGTGGTGGTCGGAGCGTCAGAGCCCATCGCAACAGGCGTCGCCGTAGTGGGAGTTGCTGAGCCTAGCGGCCGAAGAGGATGGAAGATCGCGATGGCCATGGCGAAATTCGGCGGGTCGTGGTGAGACGGCTGGGCTAGCGCGCGGCTAGCTCCGCCTGCTTGCAATGGTTTGCGTTCTTGAGTTCTGCACTTGGGAGGGATTTTCTCCCGCCGAACCTTGACCTTAGTCGGACACGTGACGTTGATCGGTCGACGCCAGCTAGGCCTGGATCTTGGACGGGCTACGCCTCACCGCTCTCGGCTTAGCCGGGCTTGGCGCGGCGGCGTGCGGGTGGGAGCTCTCGGGGCCTGAAGGCTTGGGCAAAGCTAGCGCTTGGGCCGCCAGGGCAGCCTCGGAGATCAGGGACTCCACCCGACTTAGCTTTGTGGCCAGCCGGTGATGATACAGCGCGGAGATCGCCATTCCGCATCCTATGGCCGCGGGTATGTGGTTGATCCAAGCTTGGAGCCGGGCGAGCGATTCCCCCTCAAGCCAGGGGGCGAAGGCTTTGCTTTCGATACCATGGCCCAGGAGCGTGGCGGCGCCGGCTATCAGCGCGCTGGTTAGAGCCACGCTCACGGCAGTGCGATCTAGCGAATGAGCGCGCAATTTCAGCCAGCGGGCCCGGGTGGCGACCTCGTCGAACCGACCCGGCGCAAGGCGAGTGATTGTGCGCCATTCTTCCTCCCACATCGCATCGAGGCGATTGAGCAAGAATTGGTCGGCGCGTGGAAGGGTCGGTCATGGCGCAACCCTAACGGGGCGCCACGGCGAGGGGTAGCGATGGGCGCCGCGCTCTACGGAGCGCGACGCCCGAAGGCCTTAGTTGACCTTTTCGAAGGCCGCTTCGATCTGCAGGTCGACGGCGTCGCTGACCACCGGGACGATGTAGGTCATGCCGAAATCGCTGCGCTTGATGACGGCGGAGGCGTGGAAGCCGACGGTCTGGGCCTTGCTCATCGGGTTGGGGCCGGCGCCGGTCAGGCGCGCGTCGAGGGTGACGGGCTTGGTGACGCCGCGCAGGGTCAGGTCGCCGGTGATCTTGGCGGTCTGGCCGTCGACGACGACCTTGGTCGAGCGGAAGGTCGCGGTCGGGTACTTGGCGCTGTCGAAGAAGTCGGCGGCGTGCAGGTGCTTGGTCAGGCCCGCGCTGGTGGTCGCCAGGTTGGAGATCGGGATCTCGATGGTGACGGAGGCGGCGGCCGGGTTCTTCGGATCGAGGGTCAGCTCGCCCTTGGCGTCGGCGATCAGGCCCCGATAGTCGGTGAAGCCCATGTGATTGACCGTAAACGCCACCTGGGTGTGCGAGCCGTCCGCCTTGTAGGTTCCAGCGGCGATCTTGGAGATGTCCACCGAGGCCGGCTGGGCGGCGAGGGGGGTGGCGATCGCGGCGACGGCGAAGGCGATGGCGAGAGTCTTCATAGGCGGTTCCTGGTGTTGGCGTGTGTGGGTTTGGCGGGGGAACGAGTCGGCGGGCAGGTTAGACGAGACAGGCGCGCAGGCCCCCATGCCTTGGAGGGCGCGCTGGATCGGTTTGCATCGTGCTCCCCCCGAGGGCCGACATCGCGCCTCCACAGTAAAGGCGCGAGGACAATCTAGTGATCCGCAAGCCCCGCTTGTAGGTCACCGTTCGCGACACACCGTTTCCGAATAGGCGACGATCGCGCCGCATCGCGGCGAACGCCTATTTGGCCAGGCCGATTTCGCGCAGGCGTTCAGTCAGGAACGCGCCGGCGGTGATCTCCGGCCACTTGGCGCCGTCACCCTCGCAGGTCGGCAGGCACTTCAGCGAGACGTCCGAGGCCGGGTGCATGAAGAACGGCATCGAGTAGCGGCTGACGTTCGGCCCCTGCGGGTTGACCACGCGGTGGGTGGTCGAGGGGATGACCCCGTTGGTCAGGCGCTGAAGCATGTCGCCGCTGTCGACGATCAGGTTGCGAGGCTGCGTCTCCACCGGCAGCCAGGTTCCGTCGCGGTCGAGCAGTTGCAGGCCCGCGCCCTTGGCGGCGACCAGGATGGTGATGAAGTTGATGTCCTCGTGGGCGGCCGAGCGCACCGCGCCCTCCGGGGCGTCGTCGGGCACCGGCGGATAGTGCAGGACCCGCAGGATCGAGGTTCCGGCCGCGACCTTGTCGTCGAAGTAGTCGGCGTTCAGGCCCAGCTTTGGCGCGAGCGCGGTCAGCAGCAGGCGGCCGGTTTCGTCCAGGGCGGTGAACAGGGCGCTGAAGGTCGGCTCGAAGGCCGGGACTTCCTTGGGCCAGACATTGGGCGGGAAGTCGTCGGCCGGCAGGCCGGGCGCCGGCTCGCGGCCGATCTGCCAGAACTCCTTGAGGTCGGGCAGGCCGGAATCCTTGGCGTGCTCGGTCCCGAACGGGGTGTAGCCGCGCAGGCCGGCGGCGTAGCGGCGCTTGTCCACATAGGGCAGGTGGAACACCTGCGCGCTCTGCTCGTAGGCGGCGTCGAGCAGGTCGGTCGGCACGTTGTGGTCGGTGAGGATGAAGAAGCCGTAGTCCTGCAGGCCGGCCATCAGGGCGTCGGAGAAGGCGGCGCGCTGCGTCTCCGAGCCGTGGGTGAAGTCTTTGAGGCTGAGCGTGGGGACGGGCATCAGACGGACTCCAGGCGGGCGTCGACCTCGGCGCGGGTTGGCAGGGAGGGTTGGGCGCCGGCCCGCGTGGCGGCGAGCGCGCCGGCGGCGCAGGCGAATTTCAAGGCGGTCTCGGGGGCCTGGCCTTCCAGCAGCGCCACGGTGAGGGCGCCGACGAAGGCGTCTCCGGCCCCGGTGGTGTCGATGGCGATGACCGGCGGCGGCGCAGCGGCGGCGATCTGCTGGCCGGCGCGGTAGAGGCCGGCCCCCCTGGCGCCCCAGGTGACGGCGATCAGGCCAGGCAGGGCGTGCAGGGCCTCACCATAGAAGGCGGCCTCGGTCTCGTTGACGACGATCAGGTCGGCGCGGGCCAGGGTCTGGGGCGGCATCTCTGCGGCGGGGGCGAGGTTGAGGCAGACGAAGCCGGTGGCCTGGGCCACCGCCGCGGCGACGGTGTCCAGCGGCAGCTCCAGTTGGCAGATCAGCGCGCCGGGCGTCGTGTGGGGCAGGTGTCGCGGCGTGAAGGCGGCGTTGGCGCCGGGCGCGACGACGATCTGGTTCTCGCCGCCGGCGGCGACGGCGATCAGGGCGACGCCGGTGGCGGCGGCTTCGTCCACCGCGCAGGCCGAGAGATCGACGCCCTCGGCGTAAAGCAGGGACAGCGCCTCGTCGGCCAGGCTGTCGGCGCCCACGCGGGCGACCAGCTTGACGTCGGCGCCCAGGCGCTGAGCGGCCAGCGCCTGGTTGGCGCCCTTGCCGCCGGGATGGCGGGCCAGGGTCGCGCCGGTCACGGTCTCGCCCGGCGCCGGCAGGGTCGCGGCCGTGGCCACGAAGTCGAGATTGACCGAGCCGATGACGGTGACAGCGGTCATCGGGCCAGCCGTTCATTGAGCAGGGCGAACACGCCGTCGGCGTCGGCCCCGGTCGCCCATTGCACGGTGGCGGCGGACGGATCGGCCAGGCGGAACTCGACGGCGGTGTGGCCCAGGGTCAGGGGCGAGGCGGTCTCCACCTTCAGGTCGCAGGGACGCAGGGTGAAGAGCTGCGGCGCCAGCAGCCAGGCGATGACGCAGGGATCGTGGATCGGGGCGCCGGTTCCCCCGACGATGTCGCGTTCCAGGGCGTTGGAGAATTCGAGCAGGTTGGCGCTGGCCTGGGCGGCGGGGGTCTTGATCGCGGCGATGGCGGCGGTGCGGGCGGGGTCGGCGCGGACCTGGTGGGTGACGTCGAGGCCGAAGACCACGCAGCGCGCGCCGGAGGTGAAGAGCACGTCGGCGGCATGGGGATCGGCATAGATGTTGAACTCGGCCGAGGCGGTGATGTTGCCGCCCTCGCGCCGCGCGCCGCCCATGATGGCGATCGGGCCGAGACGCGGCACGATGGCGGGCTCCAGCCGCATGGCCAGGGCCAGGTTGGTGAGCGCGCCGGTCGCCGCGATGGTCACCTCTCCGGGCGCATGGGCCATGACCAGGTCAACGATGACGTTGGCGGCGTGGCCCTTCGCGGCGCCCTTCGTGGGTTTGAAGACCGGCAGGGTTCCAAGGCCGCTCTCGCCGTGGAAGTCGCCGGCGCCGATAGGCGGGCGGACCAGGGGCCGCTGGGCGCCGGCATGGATCGGGACGTCCTCGCGCCCAGCGATCTGGCGAATGATCGCGGCGTTGCGCGCGGTCAGGTCGGCCGCGACATTGCCGGCGGCGGTGGTGATGGCGAGGATCTCGAGGTCTTGCGGAGACGCGAAGGCCAGGAAGAGGGCGACGGCGTCGTCAACACCAGGGTCGCAATCGAAGATGAGCTTGGTCACCCCGCCATTGTCGGGAGGAACGCGGCGACGGGCAAGCAACTCGTTTCTCCCCCGCCCGGCGGGGGAGAAACGAGGTTGGTCAGAACCGGGCGTTCAGGCCGACGAAGAACCGGCGGCCAAGGACGTCGTAGGTCGAGGGGTCGGTGTTGGAGTTGGAGTAGCTCGTATAGAAGGGCGGGTCCTTGTCGCCGACATTGTTGACGCCGATGCGCATGGTGACCCGCTCGTCGAACGACCAGGATCCGACGACGTCGAACAGGTCGTAGTCAGGCGTGTCGACCGCGGTCGGCGAGAACACCGGCACGCTGCGGAAGTCCTGCATGGCCGCGATATGGCGCCAGCGCAGGGTCGCCTTGGCCGGGCCCACCCGATAGGTGGCCGATAGGGTCGACTTCCACTCCGGATAGGCGCCGCCCGACAGGTCGCCGCCGATGGTGCCGGCGCTTTCCAGGAACGGCGCGCCGGGGCGGGCCTGCTTCTCGAAGCTCTCCAGCTTGGAGACCACAAGGTTCAGGTCGAACGCGCCGGCGCTCTCGGGCAGGCCGAGGTCGGCGAGGTCGAAGCCCCAGTCGACCTGGGCGTCGATCCCCGAAGTCTTCCAAGCCGCCAGGTTCACCTGGGTGGTCAGCACGCCGGTGATGTTGCCGTTCCCGATGCGTTTGAACTGCTGGCAATAGAAGTTGGAGTTGTCGAAGCTGGGATTGGCGCCGCCGGTGTTGAAGCACTCGCCGACGATGGTCTGCACCGACAGCGAGCCGACCACGTCCTCCAGTTCGATCTTGTAGTAGTCGAGGCTGACGCTGAGCCGGCGCAGGAACGGCGCGTCGATCCTCGGCGCCCAGACCGCGCCCAGGGTGTAGCTGTCGGACTTCTCCTCGCTGAGACCCGGATTGCCGCCGCCGAGGATCTCCACCTGGGTCGAGGCTTGGTTGTAGGTGTCGACGATGCCGGCCGGAACGCCCTGGGCGATGCACAGGGCCCTGACCTGGGCGGCCGCGCCGCCGGTGCGGAAGGATGAGCGCACGTCGCAGGGATCGCCCGCCGTGGTGCCGGCGCCGGGCGTGCCGATCCCGGAGAAGCCCAGCGATTGGGGCGAGAACAGCTCGGCGATGTTGGGCGCGCGGACGGCGCGTTGATAGCCGCCGCGCAGCATCAGGCTTTCCACCGGACGCCAGGTGAGGTCGGCCTTGTAGGCGCTGATCGTGCCGGTGGTGTTGTAGTCGGCGATCCGGCCGCCCAGCGACAGGTCCAGGCTGTAGGCCAGAGGCGCCTGGCTGAGGATCGGGATCAGCAGCTCACCGTAGATTTCCTTCGACGAGATGTCGCCCTTGACCGGGACGGCCGGGTTGAAGCCGACGAGGTCGGGACCTTGCAGCAGGGCGTCGGGCGCGTAGTCGAACTGATCCTTGCGATACTGCGCGCCGGCCGAGAATTTCACGGCGCCGGCCGGCAGGTCGAAGATCGAGCCGGTGACGAAGCCTTCGAGCACGGTCTGCTGGATCTTGGTGTCGTTGCTGACCTCGCGGGCGATATAGGCCGCGCAGCCGGGGCTGACCTTGCCGGCCCCGAAGATGTTGAAGCCGCCGCAGATCGCCTTGCCGCCGTCGGCGGCGAAGGTGAGTTCGCGCATGGCCGCGCGGCTGACATTGCCGTGCTGATCCTCGGTGTGGTTCATCTCGCCGTAGCTGGCGTAGACGTCCCACTTCCAGTCCTTGAACCCGAAGTCGCCGCGCAGGCCGCCGACGATCTGGAAGGTCTCATAGGTGTTGTCGGAGAGGCGTCCGCCGACCTCGCTGAAGGCGCGCCGGGGGAAGAAGGCGGCGGTCGGGTTGGCGCGCGAAGCCAGCAGGGCCTGAAGGTCGGCGGGAATGTAGGGGTTGGTCACCGGCACGACGATGTCGGGCCCCGGGAAGGCGCCGTCCGAGGCCGAGGCCGGGCCGAGCTGCCGCGAGACGTCATAGGTCGTGTAGCTGAACGTGCCGTAGGCCTCGGCCGCGCCCAGGTCGTAGCGGCCGGAGGCGTAGAGCGACCAGCGGTCCAGCGGCAGGTTCAGATAGCGGTAGTCGGCGCTGTTGAAGGTGTAGCTGGTGGCCGAGAAGCCCGGCATCTGGTCGCCGCGATAGTTGCGCACCGGCGAGGTCGAGAACAGGGTGCCGTCGGCGTTGAAGGACAGGTTCGCGCCGCGCGCGATGCTGCCGGCCGCGAAGCCGTACTTGGCGAAGACCGCGTCCATCGCCGCCTGGGTCGGGGTGTTGGCCGCGCCGCCGGCGTTGGAGGTCGGGTCGAACCGGCCGTCGGGGATGGTCGCCGCGCCTGACGGCGTCAGCCCGGTGGTCAGCACCGAATAGCCGATGGCCGCCCAGTCGCGGTCGGAGGCCACCAGGCCTTCGCGGCGATCATAGGACAGGCCGACCGAGAGGTTGCCGCGGCCTTCGGCGAAGTTCTTGCCCCAGCCGACCGAGAAGCTCTGTTGGCCGGCGTCGTTCTCGCTGGTCGAGCCGAGCTGGGTGTCGACGACCAGGCCCTCGAAGTTCTTCCGCAGCTTGAAGTTCACCACGCCGGCGATGGCGTCCGAGCCATAGACCGCCGAGGCGCCGCCGGTGATGGTCTCGACGTTCTGGACCAGGAAGGTCGGGATGGTGTTCAGGTCGACGACCGCGTTGGGGTTGCCGGCGACCATCCGGCGGCCGTCGACCAGCACCAGGGTGCGGGTGGGGCCAAGACCGCGCAGGTTGGCGTAGGCCTGGCCCGGCGTGGTGACGAAGTTGGTGGTGTTGGTGCCCGCCCCGTTGGAGGGCTGGAACTGCGGCAGCTGGTTCAGCGCGTTTTCGATGGTCGCCATGCCGGCTTCGACGATGCGGTCCTGGCCGATGGTGACGATCGGGCTTTCGGACACGTAGTCCTGGCGCGCGATCCGCGAGCCGGTGATGACGATCTCGGAAACCTCGGTCTGCTGGGCGAGAACCGGGGTGGCGTGGATGGCCATGACGCTGGCCAGGGCGCTTGCGCAAAGCAAGCCTGAACGCTTGGAGATCATTCGGCTTTCCCCCCTAGGGACTCTCCACCGGTGCGGGTGGCTTGCACACGAGCCTATGGGCTCGGCGGAGGCGGCGCTATGGCGCGGGGGACACACGTGACGATTGTGTGATGGGCGCCGCCGTCGAGGCTTTGGCCCCGATTTCAAGCAGATGCAGCCGCGTCGCGGGCTTGTGCGTATCTTCGCCGGATTCGCAAACGACGGGAGCGCGGCATGGCGGACGATGGGAAGACCGGGGGAAAGATGGGCCGGCCGGTGTCGCCGGAGCTGTTTGTCCGGCTGCTGGCCCTGGCCATCGTGGCTGGCGCGCTGTTCGTCGGGCCGCCGTGGAAGACCTGGTTGGCGGCGGGCGGTTGCGGCCTGGCCGGCGGGGTCTTTCTGGTTCAGGCGATCCAGGGGCGTCCGACGCGGCGGACCCGCTGGGTGAATGTGATGTTCGCGGCGATCTTCGGCGTCACGGCGATCTGGTTGGCGTTCCTGCGGTAGCGGAGGGCGTGGTTGCGCCCTCCGCTCCGGAGACTAGCTGACCATTTCTTCGCGGATCGTCTTACGGGCCACCCAGAAGAGGGCGAAGGCGACGAAGCCGAAGCAGGTGGAGATCATCAGCGCCCAACGCACGCCCTGGGCCGAACCCAGGCCGACGCCGTTCGACATGACGTCGGACAGGATGCCGACCGCCAGCGGGCCGAGGCCCAGGCCGATCAGGTTGATCGTGAACAGCAGGATGGCGGCGGTGGTGGCGCGCATGTGCGGCGGCACGATCGATTGGCCGATGGCGTAGACCGGGCCGTACCAGAGCGAGCCCAGCAGGCCGTTGATGACCAGGATCCAGAGCGCGACCGAGGCCGAGGGGACGCTGACGGCCAGGATGTAGATCGGCACCGCCAGCAGCGAGGCGAAGGCCGGGACGACGACGTAACCGCGCAGGTCGGTCTTGGCGTACTTGTCGGCGATCTGGCCGCCCAGATAGGACGAGATGGCGCCGGCGGTGCCGCCCATCAGGCCAAGCGCCAGACCCAGGAAGCCGATCGACTGCAGGCCGAAGCCCTCGGCCAGGCCCTTGATCTCGTCGCCGTGGACACGAAGGAAGAACGAGGCGGTGAACGGGGCGTGGCCGTAGCCGATGAAGGCCTTGATGGCGGCGCCCAGCGCGATGAGCCAGAAGGTCTTCTTGGTGGCTAGGTACTTCAGGGTCGCGCCGAAGCTGGCCTGGGTCGCCTGGATGGCGGCCGAGTGCTGGGCGATCTGCTTGCGCGGCTCCTTCAGCGTGAACCAGCAGAGCAGGGCGAAGATGATGCCCGGCACGCCGGCGACGAGGAAGGCTGCGCGCCAGCCGTAGGCGTCGGCCACGAGGCCGCCCATGACCAGGCCGAGCAGGCCGCCGAGCGGCGTACCCATCGAATAGAAGGCCAGGGCCGAGGCGCGCTTCTCCTTGGGCACGTAGTCGGCGATCAGGGAGTGGGCCGGCGGGGTGCAGCCGGCCTCGCCGACGCCGACGCCGATGCGGAAGATCACCAGCTGGACGAAGTTCTGCGCGAAGCCCGACATGGCGGTGAAGCCCGACCAGACGGCCACGGCGGTGCCGATGATGATCGGACGGTTCTTACGCTCGGCCATGCGGGCGATCGGGATGCCGAGCACGGTGTAGAAGATGGCGAAGGCCAGGCCGCTCATCAGGCCGAGCTGCCAGTCGGCGAGACCCAGGTCGTTCTTGATCGGCTCGGCCAGAATGTTGACCACGGCGCGATCGAGGAAATTGACGATGTAGATCCCCAGCAGGAGGAACATCGCATAGCGGGTGTAGGCGGCTGAGTATGGGGCTGCGCTGACCGTTGATGTGACGGGCGGAGCGGTTGGTTCAACCGACGGCGCGGCGGTCTCGGTCATAAATGGCGTTTCCTGAAAATAGGGGAACTGAATTTCTTATTGTTGGCGCCACTCTAGACGAAGCACGGGGGGCTTGGGCAATAGGCTGACCTAAGGAAAAGGAGCGGCTCATGGAACTCGTGATCGGAACCAAGCGGTGGTCGACCTGGTCGCTGCGCCCCTGGCTGGCGCTGAAACGCACCGGCGCGCCGTTTATCGAGACCCTGGTCGGCCTGCGCCAGGACGAGGGGCGGACCGAAGCGGCCATATTGCCGCATTCCCCCTCTGGCCTGGTTCCGGCCCTGAAGGACGGGGATCTGACGGTCTGGGATTCGCTGGCGATCTGCGAATATCTGGCTGAGAAGTTCCCGCAGGCGAAGCTGTGGCCGGCCGATCCGGCGCTACGCGCCTTGGCCCGGGCGGCGGCTAGCGAGATGCACTCCGGCTTCCAGTCGCTGCGCGGGGAATGCCCGATGGCGCTCGACGTCGAGCCGAAGGTGACGGCGATCTCCGAAGCCACCCAGAAGAACGTGCGGCGGATCGTGACCCTGTGGTCGAGCCTGCTGAAGCGTTCGGGCGGCCCGTTCCTGGTCGGGGAGTGGTCGATCGCCGATGCGTTCTACACCCCGGTGGCGACGCGGTTCCGCGGCTATGGCATCCATCTGTCCGACTATGGCGATGACGGCGCTTGCGGCGCCTACGCCACACGGCTGCTGGCGACCCCGGAATTCCTGGAGTGGGAAGCTGCGGCGAGGGTGTCGCTCTGAGCCTGGAGGGCGGCTGCGCCCATGCGCCGGGCGTAACGCCGGTCTCGCGGCGCAATCTGTTGGCGCTCCTGGCCTGCGGCGCTGTGCTGGTGGCTTGCTCGGAGAATACGGCCACCGGGCGCAGCCAGTTCGCGGTGGTCCCCGACGAGGCGCTGGTCCAGATGGCCGACCAGGCCTGGAGCGAGATGCGCGCCCAGACCCCGGCCTCGCCCGACCTCGCGTTGCAGGCGCGCCTGGCGCGCGTCGGCCGCAAGATCGTCGCCGCCAGCGGGCGCGAGGACCTGGCCTGGGAGTTCGTGGTGTTCGACGGGCCGCAGATCAACGCCTTCGTGCTGCCGAACGGCAAGGTCGGCGCCTTCAAGGGGCTGATGGATTTCATCCAGGACGACGACGAGTTGGCCGGGGTGCTGGGCCATGAGGTCGGCCACATCCTGGCGCGGCATCCGGCCGAGCGCGTCAGCCAGCAACTGGCCGTGCAGGTCGGGGTGGGCGTGGTCCAGGCGGTGCTGGCCAATGGCGACTATGGCCAATATGCCGGCGAGATCGCCGGGGCCATGGGCATGGGCGCGCTCTACGGGGTGATCTTGCCCTATTCGCGCAAGCACGAGCTGGAGGCCGACAAGGTCGGCGTCGACCTGGCGCAGCGGGCCGGCATGGACCCGGCCGGGGCGGTGCGGTTCTTCGAGCGGATGGCCGCCAAGGGCGCGGGCCAGGCCCAGCCGCCCGAAGTGCTGTCGACCCATCCGGCCGACGGCCCCAGGCTGGCGGCGTTGCGCGAGGCGGTGGCGGCGCTGCCGAAGGGTTAGCGGGGCTTAGGCCTGGTTGACGGTGTTGGCCTTGATCACCGCCGCGCCGGCGACGTCGAGATCGATCCGGGTCGCGGTCAGGCTGAGCGGACCGCGCAGGGCGGCGTTGACCTGGTCGATGCCGGCGCTCACGCCAGGCTTGCGAGCCAGCAGATAGCGCAGGGAGATGCGTTCGTGGTCGGCCTCGTCCGGCTGGGTGCCGTGCAGGGTGCAGGCGTGCCACATGGCCGCGAACCCGGCAGCGCCGGTCAGGATGATCTGTCCGGCCTGTGTCTCGCCATAGCCGCCGTTGCGATAGGCCCAGCTGTCGGGGCCGGTGCGGGTCAGGTCGTGGGGGAACACCGCGCCGCCCAAGGCGTGGCTGCCCTTCAGCAGGAACAGCGGCGCGTCCTGGCGGGTGACCGGGTGCAGGTAGATGTAGAGCGTGACGAAGTCGGCCTCGCGCTCCTTGTAGTCGATCAGGTCCTGGTGGAAATCGATGCCGTAGAAGTAGGTGATGTCGCGGTGTTGCGGCTTCACATAGGCGCCGAGGTTGTTCACCGGGTTGCCGGCGATCCGCTCGCGCAGCCAGGGCGGGATCGACTTGGCCGGCACGCCGCAGACCAGCTTCTTGTTCAGCAGCTCATAGCCCTCGCCCAGCAGGGTGGTCATCGCCGCCACGACCTGCGGGGCTTGCTCGACAAAGCCAAGCCCGGTCTCGAACTGTTCCAGCAGGTTGCGGCCCGGACGTGGATTGACCCCGGTGTACTGGGGATCGGCGTCGAACTCCGCCTCGCTGAGGAACAGGGTCTCGTCGAAGGCGCGGGTGGCGCGGACCTTGGTCAGCAGGTCGCTCGCGGCCACCGGGTCGAGCGGCTCGGGGAACAGATGGGCGCCGTCGCGAATGAAGTCGGCGACGACCTGGTCGGACCTGGCGTCAGCGGCGATCATGGCGTTCATCGACGGCTCCCGAGGCCAGCCTAGGCGCCGGCCATCCTTTGACGTCGCCACCATCCCCGACCGTGGTTAACAGCCACTTTAGTCTCATGCTTCGGTCGGGGTGGACCGAGCCCGGCGTCGCCACTCTAGCAAGACAATGGGTGGTCTGAGCGGTGAACGCTGCGTGAGCGCCTTGGCCTGGACAGGCCTACTCGCTATACCGACCGCTCGGCTCGCGGGCGTGGCGAAACTGGTAGACGCAACGGACTTAAGCTGAGGATTGAGTGCGCTGGGGGAAACCCCGGACGTAGAACCGCTCAAATTCGGGGAACCCTGTCAGATGGCGATCCCGAGCCAAGCCCTCTTCGGAGGGAAGGTGTAGAGACTAGACGGGCGGCGTCTAAGGCCTCTTTCGAGGTTAGGATGAAGGGATAGTCCAGACCACGAACGCCCTGTCACGACCAGGTGCGGCGGTGAAAGCCGAAGTGGTATGAAAATCCGTAGGGCCGAGAGGCTCGTGTCGGTTCGATTCCGACCGCCCGCACCAGACGGCTTGAACCCTCCGCAAGTTGGTTTGCCGGAGGGGGAAGCTGTTAGCGATGAGCAGATCGAGGAGATCCTTTCAAACCTCGCCCGAGCTCCACCTGGCGTCGAGCGCGACATCAATTTTCGTATTTCCATCGCTGGGGCCCAGGAAAAGACCGCCTTCCTCAGGACCGTCGATGGCTGGAAAAGGCCGATCGGCGCGACACCGACCACCCATATCTTCAAGCCGCAGATCGGTCAGCTTCCGAACGGCCTCGACCTCTCCAATAGCGTCGAAAACGAGTACTTCTGCCTCACCTTGCTGCGCGCCTTGGGACTACCAACCGCCAGTGTGGAAATGGCGAGGTTCGGCGCCAAGCAGGCGCTCGTTGTCGAACGGTTCGATCGCCGATGGCTAGAGGACGGCCGGCCCTTGCGTCTTCCGCAGGAAGACTTCTGCCAGGCCCTGTCTACGCCGTGGACGCTGAAGCACGAGAGCGACGGCGGTCCTGGCGTTGCGCGATGCCTTGACCTGCTCAGCGTCAGCGATGAGCCCAATCTCGACCGCCTAACGTTCATGAAGGCGATCATCGCCTTCTGGCTCCTGGCCGCGACCGACGGCCACGCTAAGAACTTCAGCCTATTCCTGTTCCCTGGAGGTGGCGCACGTATGACGCCGCTCTATGACGTGCTCTCGGCGCAGCCCAACCTCGCCGCGGGCCAGATCCGCCAGAGCCAGATGAAACTGGCGATGGCGGCTGGCGACAAGCGCCGTTACCGGGTCGATGAGATCACCCCGCGGCACTTCGTGCAGACAGGAGTTCAGGCCGGGCTAGCGGAAACCGCGATGCTTGCACTGCTGAGCGACCTGGTCATCGAGGGGCCAGCGGCGCTCGACCAGGTGTTGAAAGATCTGCCAGAGGCCTTTCCGCCGTCGGTGAGCGGGCCGATCGCGGCCGGCTTCTTGGAGCGCACTCAGAAAATCGATCGCTTTCTAAGGGCGTAGCCAACTGACTGGGAGGGGCGTCCCACCAGCAAGTGCGCCGGCGACGTGTTCCGGAACTCTCAACGCGGGCGATGATCATCATCGGCTTTGGGGGGCGGCAGGCGCCATGGTTCGCAGCAATCGTTGTCGTTTGCAGGCCTTCGCCTGAATTCCTGCCTTACAGTTCAAGGCGCGGTCTCTCTGCTGAGATTGGGCCTCTCTGTTGAAGCGTTCGTGCCTTCTGAGTTTGATCGCTAGGCTCGAGATCTTTGACCGGCCAACACAATTTGAAGTGCGCGATGCCTGTTTTTGGTTAATGCTTGCCCCCGATGACTTCGCGTTTCGCCGACATATTGGACGCCAGGGTCGCTGAACTCGTGGGAGAGGGCTACGAGATCAGACGGATTTTTGCCGCGCCCGCTGACATTGAGCAGCTGTTCCGTGAGCTTGGCGACGCCGCCGTCTTACTGGATTGCGACCCTGCTCAGGACCGTGCCTGGTATGGCCAGTACGAGCTGAGCCCGGCTGACGGCGAGGCGACCCTGATCATGCACTGCCGCGACGACGAGTGCTGGTTTACCGAACTTGAGCGCCCGCAGGAGCCGGTGGAGGCCCTGCGGGCCGCCTCCTGAAGCCGGCGCAGCAAAGCTCGATTCCCCGCAGGGTCGTGAGACCGCCGCCGCCGCCAATCACGGCCGCAGGCCACCATCCGAGCAGCGCGCCCGACCATCCGAAGGTCGCGATGAAATAGCCCCAGGCGGCGCCCGAGGCCGCCAGAAGCAACAGCAGCGTCAACAAGCGAGCGGACCGCGGTGCGATCGCCGCCGACGGGGACTGGGAATTGGGCAATGGATGCTCACGGACTGGATGATCAGTCCAGCTAGCGGTTGGGCGCAGTCGGGACATCCCTAAAGTGGACGAACCCAGCCAGGTTTGCGACGAACTTACGGCCCAGTCGTCCTGGACTAATCAAGAGCGATCACCTGCAGGCGCGGAGGGTCTTGACGCTGCGCCAAGTCGCCAGTGTCACACAAAGTTCGGCCCAGTAGTTCGCTCGTATCGTTAAGACTTGGATCGGCCTTCATGAGGTGGCGGCGCTTTCAGGTCGCGATCAAGAACAGCTTCGGTCCAAGCGCGTACTGCGGCTTCTCGATTGACGGGCGATGCATCTATCGCGTCTTCGCGCCCCTGAGCGTCGGCATAGGGCTGACCTGGCGGGGCGCTGAACGTATCCATCCGCGGCCGGAGTTTCGGAGGCGCCAAAACGCGATGGCGAAATTCCGGATTCCTATAGTAGCAGAGCTTCCGACCGCGGATCGGGGGCAGGCTGGCGCGCAGTACGATGAGCTCGTCCTGCGACAAACCGATCAATTCCTGGGGGAGCATGAGGGCGCGACGCTGATCACTCTGGGTGATGCTGTGCCGGCCATTAGCTAGGCCAAACGGGCGAGAGTGTGACTGCGCAGGCGCCCCATAGTAGCCCAGTCGTTCGGAGAGTGTCTGCGCCACCCTGACATCCTTGGGGGCGAAGACGATTTCCACGCCGCAATTGCCAATAATCTCGTCGGCGAGATCAGGGCCGTACTCGGCCCGTAGCTGTGACGGGCTTTG
Source organism: Phenylobacterium sp. Root700 (assembly GCF_001429025.1). Lineage (GTDB taxonomy): Bacteria > Pseudomonadota > Alphaproteobacteria > Caulobacterales > Caulobacteraceae > Phenylobacterium. The sequence goes on from NZ_LMHT01000029.1 coordinate 108,123, forward strand.
GAGGACGGCCAGAAGGCGAATCCCGTATCCGGCCACGAAGGAAAAGCCGCGCGCGATGACGTGCGCATGGCCCAGCCGCGCGAATTCATCGAGCACGACCAAGATTGGCTTTGAGTTGTCGTGAGAGGGGAGGCCTCGCGTATTCAAGTCGATGAATTGCTGCAGCAAAAGATTGTAAAGGGGTGCGACCCTGGAGAGATTGTCGGGGCTCACGCCCAGATAGAGCGACGTCGGCCGAGACTTAATTTCCGCCAGATCGAAGTCTGATGCCGCTGTGGCCCAGTCGACCCGCGGATTGAGGAAGAGCCCTAAGCGCGACGTAATCGTCTGGCGAATAGAACTGAACGTATTTTCGCTGGCGCTGCAGAAGTCGCCAAGGGCGCTGACGCAGCCGCTGGAGAGCGGGCGCGCGCTCCTGGCCCGGTCGACGACCAACTCCTGAAGTCGCGCACGTGGGACGCCGGTGGTGAGCTGCCGGAGGATTTCGCCCAGGGTTAGAGGCAATTCCGATGTCTCGGCGACGAGCGCGCCCACTCCAATGAAGCCGGTTCGAGCCGCCTCCGACCAGAAGGGATCGGAATGTTCGGATGTCGGGATCAGCATCATCGCGATTTTCTGAAGCTCATCGAGCGTGGCGCTACTGTCGGAGCGATCGATGTGCCCCAGCGGATTGAAGCGCGCTGTCGCTCCATCGGCGGCGAACGGGTCAAAAAGCAGCACGTCCTGGCCATGGGCGGCCCGGAAACCCGCGCTGGCGGCCCAATTCTCGCGCTTGATGTCGAGGACGATGAGGGAATGAGGCCACGACAGTAGATTGGGGATGACGACGCCAACGCCCTTCCCCGTTCGAGTGGGAGCGTAGAGCATCACGTGCTCGGGCCCGCCGAAGACCATGAGCCTTCGCCCATGGATGCCGAGCACTATGCCCTCGCGGCTGCGCAGGCCCCCTCTGCGCAGCTCTCCAGCGCGGGCCCAGCGCGCAGCACCATGCAAAGGCCTTCGGATGTTCAGCATAATGGAGAACGCGATGGTGGTGACCGACAGGCCTGAGGTGAGCAGTCCAAGTCGTGTCCAGCGCGCAACCTCTGGATCGAACCGATAATACCAGAGCCAGGCGGCCGCCGTGAGCAAGTCGGTGTCGTCGCCAAGCCGCCGCAGCCCGGCGAGCGCGACCAATATCGTCAGCGCGCCAATGAGCACGGCGCCGACGAACAGGCCGCCGCCAAGGATGAGGGCCCTAGACTGGGCTCCGGCGTTTGAGAAGCGGCTCATAGTAAACCTCGGTCACGCCGAAGCAGCCGCTCGTCTTTCTGACCTGGACGACGATATCGACGAGCAATCGCAGGAGGCTGTGGATGTCATCTCTCGGAAGGTTACGGCCGCCATCGGACTCCCGCACCAGCAGCGTGAGCTGCTCGAAGGCGAGAGCGGCCGAATCCGCATGTATCGTGGTGATGGATCCGGGGTGACCGCTGGCGATGTTGCGCAGGTAGAAGAAGGCGATCCCGTCGCGCAGTTCCTGCAGCAGGATGCGATCGGGGCGCATGCGCAGTGCGCTTTCAAGCAACGCTTTCACGTCGGCCTTCGAAACGCCCTGCCCATCCTTGGAGTAGAGCAGATGCACGAGGTTGCGGTGGGGGGCGATGAGTTCACGGCAGTCTTCGATCGTCAGCAGGCGTTCCTCAAGCGGAATGAGTGCGATCAGACTCTTAGCGAACGTGGTCTTGCCCGAGCCTGTGGCGCCGCTGATGAGGATGTTTCTCCGTGCACGCACAGCAAGATCAAAGAAGGCGGGCCACTGGCCAGCTGCCTGCAGACGCAGGAGCTCCTCTTCATTCGGCTGCAAGACGCTATCGCTTGAGGCGACCGCGCTGAAGAAGCCGGAATGGGCCAAGTCGTCGAGGCCAAGGCGGGCCTGAGAGGGCTTGCGCACTGTGAGCGAGACCAGGCCTGGCGGCGTCGCCGGAGGGATTACGATCTGGCATCGCTCGCCGCCCGGTAGGACTGTCGAACAGATCGGTCGGTCCGCTCCGATGTCCTGGCGGGTGTGGCCGGCCGCCGCTGTCGCCAGGGTCGAAAGCCATTCAAAGCTGAGTTCGGGGGTGTTGTGCCAGCTCCAGCGTCCGGAGGTCTCTACGCCGACCTCGCCGGGGCGGTTGACCACGAGTTCGGTGACGCCAGGAGATGCGAGCAGATGAGTCAGCGGTGCGAGGTAGTGCTCAAGGACTGACGCGTCGGCCATTATCGGCTCCTCAGACCATAGACCGCAGAGAAGTCGAGGTCGTGGGCGACGAAGATCGCAACGCCGGCTCCCGGATCCTTGCGCAGGGTAGGTCGGATGTTGACCGTGGCCTCAAGGGCGGTGTTGGCGACCTCAGAACCCCGTCGGCGTAGGTCATTATCGTCACCGGCCATGTCGCCAGAAGCGCTATCGACCAGGCTCAGGAGGAGCGCGCCTCCGAAGCGAGTCCAAAAGTGATTGTCGACATCACCATCGAAGCCGGAGCGGCCCAATTGATCTGTGGCCGGCGAAGCCAGAGCGACGACGATACCGTGAGGCGTCACGGCCCGCGTCCAGAGCACAAAGACCCGTCGCTGGCCTTGCCCCATTGAGGATCTGTACTCTCCAAGTACGCGGGTGCCTTTTTCAAGCAGCACGACGGCGCCGTTGTCTGAGAGAATGTCGAGCGGGATTACGCAGGACACCAAACCCGGCGCGGTGGTGTCTAGGGCGGTGCGAAGAATACAGGGGAGGCTGGCGCCGGCGACAATCAGGAAGTTGCGATCAGGAAGGCGGCGAGCCGACAGGGTCGCGACAGATGAGCCTTGGCTCAGGGTTTCAAGCTCGGTAGGGGAAACGCGTATTTCTCCTGCGCCTTTGTTGGTTGCGGTCGCTCCTGTGGCGCTCACGGGTTGTTCCCGTTGGGCGCGCGAGTAGATCAACAAGGAGGAGGTCGCCGCCGCCTGCGTAGTTCGGCCGCCGGATGTTCGTTCACTCGTGGGCTGCGCGGGGCTGACATCGATGGCTGGTACTTCAGTCAGTCCATCGTCGAGGCGGGGCGCCTTGGGGCCGGGCTGAGCGGGTGCCGGCGCTCCCAGCGTCTCGAAACGGACGATTTGGCGGGCGGGGTCTCGCCTTACCTCGGCAATTGGCGTTTCACGTTCCAAGGTGGCGGCCAGGAGGGCGGCTGTGCTGAGGCAGAGCACGGCCAGGCCCGTGATCTTCAGCGCTGGCCGTCCGAAGAGCGAGCCGGAAACCGGGGTGATCGTGCGATCAACGACGTCAGCGCCGGCCCTGGATCCACTTTGGCTCAGGGCGCTGACTGGGTCTTCGGGGTTGGGACCGCTCAATGTCGGCGCTCCGGTTGAATCACGCGTTCGACGTCGCTAGCTGCGGTGCCAAGGCCCGAATTGACGCCATGGGGATCGTAGGCCGTGTTGAAGATGCACAGAGTTTGACGGCCTCGGCGCAGGCGCAGTTGGGGCGCGACCGCATGCACGACGACGAACTCGCCACGTACATCGAAGGGCGCAAGCGTCTCGGTTCCGTCGGTCGTGACGATGTAGAGCGCTGGAAGCGGCTGGTTGGCGGGGAAACGCAGGACTGTGAAGCGGCCGTTATCGGAGACTTCTGACGGCGCCAGCGCCTGGGCGCCTTGAACCTCGTAGGAGAGGTTGCGCGGGCCCTCGAGCACCGCTCGATCCAGCTTCAGCTGGAGCACCTGCTGTTCGAGCGCCGCGGTTTCAGCAGCCAACGCCCGATCGAGTTCGGCTCGCTGATCTGCGGGATAGGAGAAGCGGACTTGGAAGTAGGTCTCCGCCGTACTGCGGCCAATCGATCCGCTACGGGTGACCAGTTCAAAGGCGTAGTGGCGCTGCAGAGACCCGAGCCGTGTCGTGACGATTAGGTTGGTGGGGCGGCCTGTGACGAGGGGCTTTAGAAACAGCACCTGGTCTTGCGGCGCAGCCTCCCAGGTCGCGCTGTCGCCTAGCGCCACATGCTCGATGGTCTCAGTGGAGGAAAAAACGATCTGGGTGGCCGAGCGAACGACTCCCACGATGCGATAGACTTGATCTGGGTCATATTGGAGCGTCCTGACGCGTGGGTCGGCCACGGCGCCGAACGCCGGTCCGCCGCTCAAGAGCGCCAGGAGGGCAAGTGTTGGAGGGAGGCGCCAGATCATGGGGCGGCCTCTGGGTCGGCGCGATACGAAACCACCTGGAAGCCCAGTGGATTTCGCAGGCGATCAGATTCCAGCATGGGCGCGCGCGTGTAGGTGAACGCCGCCGTGGCGATCCAGTCTTCGGTAGTTGTCGCCTGGGCGCGGCGCACGATCCGGCGGAATCGGATGTTGGCGACTTGCCCATTGATGAAGCTGACAGCGCGGATCTGCACCTCTGCGGCGCCGTCTATCCCGAACCGGACCTGGGGGCTGGTGGGGGCCCCGACCCGATGTTGCTCGGCGAAACGCCGTTGCTCGACCGGCGTCGATAGAATTGCGACCTGGGCGAAATCCTCGGCGGCCGAGGCCGGCAGCCAGCCTTCCCGGGCCCGGACATATTGGGCGAGGAAGTGCTTTGAGACAGCTTCATCGGCGCCGATCGTTTTCGCGCCCGAGAGTGCGGTCATGACGTCGACGGCTCCAGTGGTGCGATCGACGCGGACGACAAAGGCCTCGACGCTCTTTAGGGGCGCGAGGGCGGCCACCGCAGCGACGGAGGCGGTCGCAAGCACGGACGCGCAGCCAGCCAGGATCCAGGCCAGGGTGCGGGAGCGGACGGCCGCCTTGAGCCGATCATGGTCCCACCGGGCGGCCGCCTCGAAATAGGCCTTGAGTCCTTCGTCGTGAACTCCTGTCATTGATCGAGCCCTTGACAGCTATGGGTGCGCGCGGAGCTTGGCGCGACGCTAGGCCGAGCCGAGGCGCTCGGCCCAGATGGAGCCCTGGCTCCGGAAGGCCGCCCGCTGGGTGTTGGCGACAGGACCGAGCCGTGAGGGTTGGCTGGTCGTCGATGTTGACCTTCGCAGACCAGCGGCGAGGGAATTGAGGTCGCGCAAGCGGCGAGGCCAAGCAAAGCTAGGCCTAGAAGAATGGTTTGCTTCATCGCGTTTGATGCCCCGAGCTGACCGGCGGCGCCCGCGCTGTCCTAACCGCTCCCCTGTCGAGACCGCCGCCATGACCTGTGGTCATCGCACGTCCGAAATCGGCGATGCCGGCGCTCGCTCCGCCCGCAATTCCGGCCGCCAAGACGGGCATCTGCAGGAAGAAAAATGCGCCCAGCACGCAAAGCGCGATGAAAATCAGGCCGCCGCCAACGGGGTCAAGGCCGTCTATGGAGCCCCATTGGCTGCGAACCAGGTCGAGCACCAGTTGGACCAGGGTTAGGATGAGGGCGAAAAGGACGAGGAAGTTCACACCCTGCGAAAGCCAGCCAAAGAAGTAGCGACGCGTGGCCTCAAACAGCGCGCAGCCGATGAAGATCGGACCGAGAGCCACTAGGAGGGCAAGGGCGATCTTGGCGACAAGCACGACACCAAAGCCGAGTGCTGAGGCCGCCGCGCCGATCACGAACACCGTCCCAGCAACGATCCATGGCGCAGGGTCGAACGCGGTGCCTTCCTGGCTTACCTTGTCCGCCAGGTAGCCGGCGTAGTTGATCAGTTCGTCGAAGGCCTCGCCGGCGGTCACCGCAGCGCCGCCGCTGATCGCGCTCGCGAGCGTGCTTGGAAGTTCGATGAACAGCGGTGTCGTAACGTAGGTGGCGTAGGCCGGGGTTGTCGCGATTGCGTAGATGAAGACCAGCTTCATGCTGCGGACCGCGAAATCCATGACGGGTTCGGCGATAGCGCCGCGCAGGATCGCGAAGCCATAGAGTACGATATAGAGGACCAGCGCGACCCGGAGCGGACCGACCACTTCTGCTAGGACTCCAGCTAACCCGTCGTCGAGAACGGTCGTCAGCCGTTCGTCGACGAAATCATAGGCTGGTGCAAAGAACGTGAGATCGCTCGCCATCTAGCTCGCTAGGCTCCCGTTGCCGGCGCGGAAACGACCCTGCGGCTCGGCGCCCATCGGGCTCGCGAGCGTCTTCGGCCTTCCTGGCCCTTCGGTGGCCGCGATGCTGAGCGTCGTCGCCGGGGTCATGGACGTGTGAACCCGCGACGAAACATGTCCATTCGCAACTCGCGCGCCGCGATTGCTTCTTCCCGTTGACGTTGGATAGCAAGCCGGTCTTCGGCGAGCTGCATCATCATGACACCTTGCAGGCGCATCTGATCGTTCTGGATCATCGCCTGTTCGGAAGCTAGGCGAGCGCTGATGTCCATCACGGCTCGGGCGCTTGGCGCGTCATCCAATGCCTCACGGAGCTGGTCTAGGCCATCAAGCCGCGCTTCAGCGATACGTGTCACCTCTTCTCCGAGCGCCATATCGCGGGCGCCGCGAGCGCCCGCAGCTTCGATACTGAGCGCCTCAGGATGGTCAGGCGCCGGGGTGTACGCCCGGTAGGTCGCGCGAATTTCTTCGGCCCGAACGGCAAGTTCACCTAGCGCCTTCAGGTCGCCCCTGGCCGCAGCCTCCAGCTTGTCTAGGCCGGGCACGAACCGGCGCAGTTCTGGGGTCAAGAGCTGACCGGCGATGGCGTTGACGTTCGAGAGGTCATTGAAGCTCTCGTAGAGCCGCTCGGCTTGGGTCACCTGTTCGCGCAGCTTCTGCAATTGGGAGACGGCGGTCTGGGCTTGGGTGATCAGCTGGGTTACGGCCGCCGGATCATGGACAAGCACTTGAGCGGCCGCAGGTCCGCCGCTCACAAACACAGCGGATGCGATGAAGGTTGGCAGAAGCGATTTCATACGCGGTGCCTCCACTGGTCGTGAAAGTGGGGTAGCCAGGCCTCGGGGCGTTCTCCGTGCTGGACCATCAGTTGGTCCATCAGTTCAAGGGTCGCAGTGCGGCCAGAGAGGACCGCGAGCTCGGCTTCCATGCCGTTGAGGTCCAGTTCGACGACAATGCTGTCGTGCCCCTGCTTGACGAGGAAGCGCCGCTGCTCTGGTGAGAGTTCGTCACGGATCAGGCGAAATTCCTCACCGGTCAGGCCAAAGCCCTCGACATAGTCCTGCGCGGCGCCATGCGGGTTCGGGAGAAAGATCTTGGTGGCGCACATCTCCACGACAGTGTGAGCAATCGGCGAACGCAGAACATCGGCCGGCGACTGCGTACCGAAGATCATGAATGCGTTCTGCTTGCGCCAGGTCTTTAGGCCGTTCTGGGCAAGATCACGGAAGGCCTCATCACCGAGCGCCTTCCAGAATTCATCGATATCGAGCACAAGGCGACGGCCGTCCACGAGGCCGGAGATCCGATGGAAAAGGTACATCATTACCGGATTGCGGATCTCCGGGTGGTCGAGGAGTTCGGTCATGTCGAAACCGACCAATCGTGCTTCCAGCGCCATGGTGTCGACAGCGCCGTCCAACGCCCAGCCGAGCGCACCGCCGGAGGCCCAGCGTTCGAGGCGCGCGCCGATCCCGCCGATGTCCTGATGGCCAAGCAGGGTGCGCAAAGCCCCAATCGAACGGTGTTGCGCAGGTAGGGCCGCGAGCGCGGCTATGCCTGTCGAAATGGCGTGTTCGGCCCCCGGGCCGAGCCGCTCGCCAGGCAGCGTTACGATTCTACGGATAAGGTCGCAGAGGAAAACCTGATTGGCCGGCGTGAACGGTAGGACTTTGAAGGGGGCGAGCCCCGTAGGGCGTCCAGGCCGCAACGAAAGATAGGCTCCTCCGCAAGCGCGTACGAAGATCTCGGCGCCGCGATCCTTGTCGATGAAGACTTGCTGAGCGCTGTGCTTTTCAAGCTGAGCGAGCAGGAAGTTCTGGATGACGGTCTTGCCCGATCCTGACGGGCCGCAGATGAAGGTGTGGCCAAGGTCGGCCACATGAAAGTTGAAGTAGAACGGTGAGCCTGCTGTCGTCTGCAGCAGGCTGACGGCCTCGCCCCAGCAGTTTCCCCTCGCGCGGCCGGCCGGATAGGTGTGGAGGGGGGCTAGCCCGGAGAAGTTCCGTGAGGTGATCGCTGCTGGCCGCGTGCGGCGCGAGAAGAGGCCGGGGAACTGGGCCCAGAATGCGCTTTCGAGCCCCAGATCCTCTCGAGCTACGACGAGGCCGGAGTCAGCCAACATCGCGCGCGCTTGTGAGGTCGCATCACCCAGTTCGTCTGGACTGTCGCCGAACACCAGGACCGAGGCCTGGTGGTCGCCCATGACGAAACGGTTGCTGGCGAGGTCGTCGAGCGCTTGGCTCAGTGCACTTATCTGACTGGCGGCGCGGTCGCGAGCGCTCACCATCTGGTTTTGCTTGCGCTCCATCACCCCCCGCGCGGCGGATTTTGAGAGGAAGGTGAATGATTGCGCCGCGACGAAAGGAAACCGGGCCTGGAGGAGTTCATCCCAATGCCCCGGTCGTGTGACCGCAGGATATTCTTTTACCGCCAGCATGGCGCCGAACCGCGTCTGGCAAGCGGTCCGGATCTCGAGCGCCTCACGCCCGAAGATCACACGGTCGGAGTACAGCGCTTCGCCAAGGTGCCCTTGAACCAGGGGCATACGTTCCGGGGCGCCGCCGAACAGCAGGCGCAGCATTCCCATCGGTTCTGAGAAGCAAAGACCTTCGCGCTCGTAGATGCCGAGTTGTCGTGGATTGTAGCGGCCGAGATGCTGGGTCAGGTCGCGGGCGACCTCGTATAGCCGTCCAACGTCATCCTCGCGGCTCGCCGCCGAGTTGCCGCCCAGGCGTCCGAGGAAAGCGCGGGCGCGGTCGTGTGGATCGCGGTCCGGATGAAGAACCAGCGTAAGATAGAGGTCGTTGACGAACATTCGCCGGCTGGCGAGCCGACGGCGGTATGCGTCGTCGAGTTCGCGGGCGAAAGCCGAACGAAACTCTCCCTGAGGGTAGGCGCTGACGGGGCGGCGCACGATGTGGTGCCAGACAGCCAATCGGTCGTCCGCCAGATTGCGCCAGGCGCTATTTAGTTTGTCGTGGCGATTGTTGAGCTCGCCGACGTCGGCGGTCTCGAAGCTCGCCCCGTCGATGGCGAAGCTGACCATCAGCGCCCCTGTGTCGAGGGCGATGATCTGCTCATCGACATGCCGAGCGTAAGGCAAGGTCGAACGGGGGTGAGGCTCTCTAGCCAACAAGCGTCGCGACACGGTGGAGTTTTCAGCCATGGCGCAGCTCGTTCAGGCGGCGCGATCGGCGCAGAGGTAGCGGCGAGGGCGAACTCCCGCCCCAGAGCCTGATGTTGCGCGCTCTGCCTTTGGTGTTCAGGAAGGCGAACAGCAGGCGGTAGGCGTTGGGATCGGTCCGGCAGATTGCGTGGGAGACGCCATGTAGCGCCGGAGCAGCCAACAGGTAGGTTAGATCGTCGCCAAGCAGGAAACAGAGACCTGAGGCGATGATGTTGAGCCCCATCGCCTCAATCGGCACGCCAAGAACCATGGCTGGCCTGGTGCAAGCCAGAAACAGGGTGTCCTCGACAAGGCGCTCACTCGCCATCACCCTATCCTCCGGTCAGCATGTCGACGATCTCGGCCGCGCCGAAGACCACGATGACGCCTAGGACCACAGTGGCGGCGCGACGAAGATCGAAGAGCCCGAACATCCAGAGGACGCCGACAACAATGACGGCGATGATCGCCAGGAGGCGCGCCGTGTTGCCGGTCAGCAAGTCGACGACGTTCTGCAGCAGGCTCTCGACGTTCTGGGCGGCAGCTGGCGTCGAGTAGGCCAGGGCCACAAGGAGGCCGACGCTTGCCGCGGCTCCCGCTTGGCGTAAGGCAAGATTTTTCATCGACCGGCTCCTTCCGGTAAGGCGAGGCTGGAGGTCTCGCGCTGGTCTGGCGTGATGAAGACAAGGGCCAAGGAGGCTGCGCCGGAGAAGACGTCGTGCGACGGGACGTTGGCGGTGGAAGGCGCACCAAGAGTTTGAGTGAGCGAAGGCGCCATGGCGCGGGCGGCGGCGCGGACCTTGGCGACATAGCCGTTGTGCTGACCTCGGACCTGGTCACCCGTGTTGTAGAGTGAGAGGGCCTGGCTCAGCGCAGTCTGGCCATGACCGGTGTCGCGCGAGGTGCGACGATAGTTGAGCGTCAAAACCCGTCCTGCGGCGGCCAGATTGCGGCAGGGATCGAAGGCATCTTCGATGCTGAGGTCCAGCCAGGCGAGGTTGCGGCTGTTGATTTGTCCAAGGCCGAGGTCGAGGTTTGCGCCCGCCCGAAGAAGCCGTTCGGCTTCGCGCGCGGCTTGGTGAGCAGACGATGGCCGGGCGCCGGGCCTTGAGCCCCCATTCACGCCGATCGCAAGGGTGTCAAAGCCGCTCTCGACTTGAACAATGGCCAGCAAGGTCTCGGTGGCGACCTGCGGTGCGCAGGCCTGGGCGAGACTGAGCGCCGCGGCGAGATCGAGGATCATGCGCCGATCCTCGCCATGTGCTCTGCAGTGTTCTCGATCGGCCCGAACATGCGTTCTCCCCGTCAGGGCATGTGACGGACCGAAGCGTGGAGCGGTTTTGGGGGAGGCGACGACCCCGCTAGTTTACGGGATTGACGGCGCCCCGGCGCTGCGAGAGCAGCGACTAGTCGCCCCGTAACCTTACGGGGTTGAAGGCTCCAGATATCCTAGTTGTGTCGCCATTGCGACCGCCTGAACGCGGGTTCTGACCTCTAGACGGGCGCAGGCTTCAGCGACGTGCCCATCGACGGTCCGGGCTGAGATGCCAAGGATCAATCCGATGTCGCCAGAGCTCTTTCCATCGCGCGCCCAGGCCAGACACTCGATTTGCCGCGGCGTAAGGGGGGCGTGATGGGGACCGCCATCCATGACGATGGGATCGTGGAGCGGGGGGGCGGCTTCGGCTCGTGAACGCGCATGCCCGGCGAGTTCGCGAAAGGCCGCGCCGAAGGCGCTGAAGATGGCTGTCGCCTCAAGTGTGCTGACGCCGCCTGCGAGCTCAGCTTCAAAGGCCTGCAGCTCGCTGACGAAAGCCATGATGAACTTGTTGTCCGCACATTCAAAGGCAAGCGTCGGCGAGGACAACGATGCGCCTAACGCCAGGGCGAAATAGTCACTATCGGTGGCGAGCGCGAAGGCCTGCAGGCGCTCATTGGTGAGCGGGCCGCGCCCAGCTTCAAAGTATTCGTAGCTCCGCAGGCCTATGCCCATCGCCATAGCCACGTCGCGGGAGCGTAAGCCGCGATGGTGGCGGATTGCGCGGAGAATACGTGACAGTCTTCTGCGGGCGTCAGGGGCGGTGGGAAACGAAGAAGACATGCGTCTGCCGTGCACAACCAAAACGTGTCTGAAAATACCTACTCGATCTTGCGCGCTCGCACATTATTTCTAGAGATGGTCGCTGGCGACGTGGGAGCTAAGGGCCAAAATTCATCGCGTCGGCCGCTCCGGATCGCCAAAATCTTTGTCGCGAAAAGAGTTTGCGTATTTATCGCACCGCTATGACCGTGCGATCGATTTCGTCCGTACACCGCTTTCGTTCGGCGCCTTTCAGGACCCATTTTCTTCGTGATGTCACGCTGTACTACAACTGCTAGGCGCACGTGGCGGCGGTTGGATACAGAAAGGTCGAACGGTGGACGTGAATCGCGATCCCTTTGGCGTTGTAATCGCTTCTGTGCGTTCAAGGCTGAGGGCTGGGCGCCTAGTGCTCGGCGAGCAGTTGATGATCACTGATCTCTCCCGGGAGCTCGGCTTGAGCGCAACCCCGATCCGAGAGGCGTTGTCACGCTTGGCCGGTGAGGGCCTTATCGAAGATCGGCGGGGCGTTGGCCACTTCGCATGGCGACTCGATGCTATCGATCTCCAGGGGCTGTATGATCTTCAGATGGCCTACCTTCGGGGCGCGTTTTTGCGCCCAGCGCACGCCTGGTCGGTCGATGAGCTGGGGGTGGGCGAGGTCGCAGATGACGCCAAACACCTTACTCGAACCGAACGGATCCATGAGCGGGTGATCGCGCGATCGCGCAATCTCTGGCTCACCCGCTCGCATCGTTTGCTGGCCGATCGCTTGGCGCCGGCGCGGCGCGTCGAGCCGCTGGTGCTGAGCGGCCTGGAAATCGAGCTCGACCACCTGGAAGCCTTGCTCCCCGACGCAACGGTCGAGGAGCTTCAGGACGCCTTTGGCGGCTACTATGGGCGACGGGTTCGTCTGGCGACGGACATCATTGCGGCGATGCGGGGCCCCGGGAGGGGCCTTGGGTCGATATAGTTCGACTATAGTTGTAGTATGGTTTGAATACTGCATTGCGTGAGTGTTGATCTGGTCTTGTCGCAATTTCGCGACAGTCTGAGAGCGGGAGTAGATCATGATCGTCAAGACCATGAGTAAGCGCCGTCTGATCAAGCTCGGCAACGCCAAGCGTCTGACTAAGGGCGACTTCGGCGTGCCCAACGAAATCGGCGCGTCCAACCTGCAGCCGGAAGGCTGACAGAGGCTGGCGTCGGCCTTGGCCGGCGCCAGTTTGGCCAAGCGTATTCCCATCGAGGAACGCCATGTCGACTTGGTATCTCAGTGCGAATGTCTACGCCGCACGTCGCGACGCCGACATCGTCATTCTCGACGCTCGACGCGGTGACTATTATTGCATGCCGAACGCTGGGCTGGGCGGTCATGCGAGCGCCGGTGCGGCGACTATCAGCGTCGCCAGTGCCGATTTGGCCATTGGTCTGGTCGAGGGGCGACTGGTTCAGGGCGTCCCGCCTGATCATGATCCTATCCGACTCCAACCCCCAGCCCCCGCGTCGAACGATCTCAAAGGTCTGGCGGCCGGGCCCGCCAAAGCGGCCGATATGGCCGATTTCATTATGACCTTTCTCGACATGGCACCGCACTACTACGGGCGGGGGTTCAACCATCTGATTTCGTCGGCTCGTGGATATCGCGCTGAGACGCCGTCCCTCAACGCTGCGGCGAACGTCCTAAAGCCGGTGCTCACCTTCCATCAGCTGTTGCCGCTGGCTCCCTTCCCGGGCGTGTGCCTCTATCGTTCGTTCTTCTTGTTACGCCACCTGCGCCGGCGCGGCCTTCATGCGGTCTGGATGTTTGGCGTGAGAACCTGGCCGTTCGAGGCGCATTGCTGGTTACAGCTGGGCGATACCGTTCTTGACGACACGGTCGATCACACCGCCGGCTACACCCCGATCATGGTGATCTGAAATGGCGGGTTTTCTGGCCGCCCTTTGGACGCCTGGCGATCGGGAGACCGCTGAACGGCTAAGGGTTCTGGATCGCGCCGCAAAACGTCAGCCGGCATGGTCCTGGAAGTTGCGGGCTCCAGGGCTGCGCGTTTTAACCGGCGCACGCGCGCCTCTGGGGCTGCGCCGTCTCAACCAAGACAGTGTGGTCATCGGCGATCTCTTTCGGCGCGATCTTTTGGGCGTCAGGGTTGATGAAAATATAGCGACCGACAGCCCGGCGCCGGAGGCGGCGTGCCGAGAAATGCTTAAGCGCTACTGGGGGAGGTATGTCGCCATCCTGCGCACTCCTGATGGCGCGACGTCGGTGTTCAGGGATCCGTCTGGCGCCCTGGACTGCCTCATCTGGCGCGAGGCGGGCGTCACCTTCGTGGCGACGGATCTTCCGCTCTGGCTTCACGCTTTTCTGCCGAGATCGGTGGCGGTCGATTGGTCGCGGGTTGAGGACATGCTGCTGGACTCCTCCCAGCTCGCGCTTGAGCCAGGGCTCCGCGGAGTCGGAGCTGTGCCGCCGGGCGCGATCCAGCGGCTCGGGCCATCTTCAGCGTCAGTGACGACCCTCTGGGCGCCGTCGCAGTTTGCAGGCCTAAACGCCGCATCGAGAAAGGATGCTCTCGACGAGCTGCCACGCCTCGTTGACGGGTGTGTCGGGGCCTACGCGGGGAACTCCCGCCTGCTGGCCGAGATTTCAGGGGGCCTGGATTCGGCCATTGTGGCTTCGGCGATCGTGCGCGCGTCGGCGCCGACGGCAAGTTGGCTGAACTACCATGTCGCTGACCGACAAGGTGACGAGCGGCTCTATGCCCGCGCCGTCGCGGGGCGCCTGGGCCTGGACCTGACCGAAGCGCTGAAGTCTGAGGCCTCTTTGAGCAAGGCTGGCCTAGCTGAGAGCTCGACGAATGCGCGACCGGGCCTGAACGGGCTCGACGCCCAGTACGATCAAGACGTTCTTGATCGTTGCCTAGCTGCCGGCGCTGACAGGATACTCACTGGTCAGGGTGGGGACACAGTCTTCTACCAGATGGCGACCCCGCTGATCGCCGCCGACCATCTTCAACAGGCTGGCCTTACGGGCCTCAACTCGTCGGTTTTCTTTGATATCGCGCGATGGACCCGCCAATCGCTCTGGAGCGTGCTGCGGATCGCCGCCGTCGAGGCGGCGGGGTGGGGCGGTGGCGCCGCACGCACGCCTCCGGATTTCCTATCGGCTCATCTTCGACGACGGGCGAAGGCGATGCCTGTGCATCCCTGGCTTGCTGACCAGGACCTGAGCCCAGCTAAGCGGCGGCAGGTCCAAGGGCTCGCACATACCCAACTTTTTTATGGCGCGTGTGCACGCTCGCGGGGAGCCGATCTAATCCATCCGCTACTCTCCCAACCAATCGTTGAGTATGCGCTTGGCCTGTCGGCGGTCGCTCAGACCGAGGGAGGACGTGACCGCGCCTTGGCGCGCGCGGCCTTCGCTGGGCGTTTGCCCGACACCGTCATCCAGCGTCGTTCAAAAGGCGCCATGACCGCCTATTATGGCCGGATGCTTGCGGCGAGCTTGCCCGTGCTGAGGCCGATGTTGCTGGAGGGACGGCTCGCTGCGCAGGGCCTGGTGGATCGTTCCAGGCTGGAGGTCATCCTCGACGAAGACGATCTCATCGTGCGCGGACATTATGGGGAGCTGATGACCCTCACGGCGATTGAGGGGTGGGTCGGTCACTGGGACAGATAGTTCCGTGCCGCCTGAAATGTCGGCATCGATGACGATCTCTCTGAAACAACGCCTCGACGGAAGCGCGAGCCGGCGAGAGTGGAGCTTGGCTGGGGCTGCGCCCTCATTGGCTCTCGCCTTTGGACAACCGCTTGCTCGTCCGCCGGCAGCCGCGCTGTTGTCCAGCCAAATCTAGGCCGCATGCGCCAAGGCGCGGCGCTTCCTAAGCGTTCCCCCCGCTAGGCCGAACCCGACGATCATCAACGCCCAGGTCGCTGGTTCAGGAACTGCTGCGAACTCCCCAATCGTCAGCGTGACGGAGTAGGGGGCGCTGCCCATCGTTCGGAAGTAGCCGTCAAAGTTTCCCGACTGCGGGTCGTAGTGGAAGCTGCAGTCGCCAAGCGTCGCGGGCCCGCACGGCTTATCGAATCCGCGTGGTGTAGACAGCCATCCATACGCCAGTCCGGTGTCAGCTGTTTGAAGGCAACCATTGGCGGTGTCGCAGTCGAAGGCCAGCAAGTACTCATTGCCCGTAACCTCCTCAGCGAACGTGTCCCACCACGTGGCCTGACCTTCTACGTAGCCGGTCAGATAGCCATCAAGCAGCTGGGCGCCGCTGAACGTCAGCTTGGCCAGCGCTTTCGTGCCCTCAATTGGCCAATCGAAGGCCCCCGACGCGGAAAAAAAGCCGTCCTGATCCGGGTCGGTGAACGTAAGCGAGACCACTTGTGCCGCAGCGACAGGCGTAGCGAGAAGTGCAGCGCAAAGTGGTGCGGCCCAAAACGCGCGCAACATAGATCCACGCATTGAATATCCTTCCCCTTATGCCATTCGCCAAACTGGTGATCGACGGGAGTCGATCGTCGCACTTATGCTCCATGATCGGACTATCAGTATGGAGCGGCCGTACCGGCTTGGCGAGGCGCCCATATGCGTTGCTTGAAAGACGTGAGCAGCAATCCGGCGAAGCGGGCAGGCCTTTCTAGCCATGGGCCTCCTCCCAAAATGGGTTTGCAGGTGGATGCGGTCGCAGCGTCTGATCGGGCGGCAGTTCCGGACCATCGTCGCCCGTTCGAGTGCAGGAATTTCCCATGGCGGGAAAGGTCAGTTGTTTCCCGCCATGGGAAATGCGATGGATTTCCTATGAGGATCGTCGCTCAAAGCTCATTGCAAGCATTCTGGGACAAGCACCCAGAAACCGAAGCGGGCCTGCGCTTGTGGCTGGATGTCGCCCGCAAGGCTGAGTGGAAGTCGATGGATGAGGTTCAGCATCGCTGGTCGAAGGCCAAGGTGCTGAATGGTGAGCTGGTTCGTTTCGAGATAGCCGGCGGCGACTATCGGATGATTTGCGCTTTCCAGTTCCGGGCGCAGATCATTTGGGTGAAATTTCTCGGAACCCACGCCCGATACGACCGGGTCGACGTCCTGACCGTGGATATGTTTTGAAAGGTGGCATGATGGAACTTCACCCCATCCACAATGAAGCCGAACTGAAAGCGGCCAAGGCTGAAATCGCGCGCCTGTGGAACGCGGAGAGCGATGAGGATGTGCAGCGGCTGGCCGATTGGGCTGAGCTTGTTGACGTGTTCGAAGCCCGCTTGATCAAGTCTGCCCGTGGCGTTGATCCGGTGGCGGTCATACAGGCCGAAATGGACATGAACGGACGTAGCCGTGCCGATCTGGCCGCGGTGGTAGGTCAAAGCCGTGCGACCGAAATTCTGAACCGTAAGCGTCCGCTGACGCTCTCGATGATCAGAGCGATCCATAGGGCGTGGGACATTCCAGCTGACATGCTCATTGACGAGTACGAGACGGCCTAAGCAGCACGCGCTGGCGAGAGCAGGCTGAGGCCCGGGTTTCGAGACGGGAGTAGCTCGATTGGCAAGGCTCACGTTCCATATGCGGCCGCGCAAGGCGAGCCGGGGGGCTCAGCACAATTCGGGATGAGCTAACGATCAGGCGCGCCAACCGTTCGATCGAGGAAGTTGAATACCTCGTCGTAGAGGCGCCGCAGGTTGGGCGGACTTCCAATGACATGGCCCTCACCCCAAAAGGTCAGCATTTCTGCGTCCTTGTGTTGTCTGTAGAGGGCACCGAACATTTCCTGGCTCTGGGTCAGGGACACTATGTCCTGGTCCCCGTGGATGAGCAGCACTGGGGCGGTGATCTTGTCTGCGGCGAACACAGGGCTGTTGCGCACGTAGCGTTTAGGATCCGACCAAGGCGTCGTTCCCAGGCCTGCTTGTCCCATCTCAGCCCAGCCCATTCCTGATGTGAGCTCGTACCCGTCCTCTGGGAGCATACGATTGTGCGGCAAGAACACGCCTCGGGCGCTGACGAGATTTGACGGCGCCGCCGCCGAGATGACGGCCTTGAAGCGCGAGGTCTGGGTGGCGACCGTGAGTGCGCCATAGCCGCCGAAACTATGCCCCCAGATGGCAAGCCGGTCAGGATCGACGCCGCCGCTCGCCACGGCGGCGTCAACGATGGTGAGGATCTGGTCAGCCAGATCGGCCGCCGGCTCGCCGGAGTGATGATCACGTGGCAGGCTGGGCAACAGCACGCCATAACCTTGCGCCGTCAGGAGCTCGGCGTGGGTCTGCAATGCTGCGGCTCCGCCGCCATAGAGGAGGGGCGGCTTGGGCCTCTGAGATCCTGGATAGGGAATGACGACCAGGGGCCGGCGTTGGCCAGGGCGCAAATCCGCAGGAAGATAGAGCCAGCTTATGCGCTCCTGCCCCTTAGGGTCACGGTGTGAGATCCGCCGCACGATCGGCGGCGTGATTTTCGCAAGGTGCGAGTTGAGGGTGAGGATCAACTGGGGAGCCTGTCCCGCCGCCAGCAGGGTGAGGGTCTGGACGCCATGGCGATCGCGTTGAGAGATAACGGCCAGGCCGCGCGCGATCGCCAGAGGCTCGGCGTTTGCATCAGGAAGAGTAAGATTGTGACGACGCGGGGTGCTGTCGCCAATCCACGCCAGCCGCGGAGCTTCCGACGTCGATATGAGGGCCGGGAAGGCCAGTGAGTGTCGCGGTCCATTTATCCGCGCGCGGTCTCCGAGCCCAAATCCAGTGAGTGTCACCGTCTTGAGCGGGCCGGGGGCGAGACTCTCAGCATGACCAGATCGATCAATGCGCCAAGTCTGACGGCCTTCGACCAGCATTAGGTGCTGAGGGGTGATCGCCGCGAGGCGCGGCGGTGGCTCGGCCAGGGCTGAGGTCAGTTTGATCGGCGCTCCGCCGGCCAACCGGTACCAATCGTTGCGCTCTGCGCCCGCGACCTGGCCGTAGACCACGGGACTTTGTCCCATCCAGTCAGCCTGGACGTACGCAATTCCTTCGCCGGTATAGAACACCGCTGGGCGCACCTGGCCCCCGACGGGCCTCGGCGGACGGCGCCAGGTGAGCACCATGAGCCGTCCCGAGGCCCAGTCAGCGCCTGGCCTGCGGTTGAAGACCAGCAATGCATCCGATCGGGGCGACCAGGTCAGGAGGTGGGTCGCTAGATCGCAGGCGGGGCAGGGGAGAGACGTTCGCCCGGTGTCGAGCTCGACCAGGGTGACGTTGCGTCGGCGCACCGCCATCGACACCCACACCTTGTCCGATGATCGCGGCTGGAGGTCCTCGCCGTCAGAGAGCGCGGCGGCATGACGCCCATCGGGAGAGATCTCCAGATCAAAGAAGTCGCCTCGTGCGAGCGTCCTGATCTCTCCCGATCGGGTGTCGATCTGAACCAACCGCTTCAGCACCGCCTTCGGGCGTAAGGGCAGGAAGGCGCCGCTGCCGATCAGAGTGGCCGCCGCCGCCGATCCAGTGGCCGAGCGCGCCCACAGCCTGGGCGCCATCTCCTTTGATTGCCACCCAAGGCGCAGGCGAACGGGCAAGGCGTCATCGGCGCTGGCGATCATCACCAGTTCGTGGTTCGAGCGCCACTGCGCCGTTCGGCCGTAGAGGACATAGTCCGGGCTGAGGGGCAACCAGCGAACCTCGCCAGTTATGAGCGTTACGACGCCTGGCTGGTATCGACGGTCCTTGAGCCGATAGACGAGGATCAGCCGGCCGTCTGGCGAGAACGGACCGGCCACATAGCCCGCGCCCGGCTCCTGTGGGAAGAGCGGGCGCGGGCTCGCCGGCGCCGTCAGGTCGACGCGAAGGAGCCGGCTGCGGATGAGGCTGGTGTAGCCGTCATAGTCGAAACGCGGAGAGTTGGCGTAGGGAACCAGTCGCTCCAGAACAGCCCAGCGCGAGGTCGGGTCGATACCGACGGCGCCGACCTCTTCGGTTTGAAGCAGGTCCTCCAGGGTGAGTGGATCGGCAAGCGCCCCGGCCCCCACGACGAACAGCGCGAAGGCGGCCAGACCCGTTCTGGCGATCGCAGCGATGCGCACGGGGGACCTACCAACGCTTGGTCAGTTGGAGAGAGATGAACCGACCGAGCGGATCTGCATTTGCGGCGTCGTAACCAATGCCGGCTGTGGAGTCGTAGAAGGGAGGATCGGCGTCGAACAGGTTCTGGACGTTGAGGGCGAGGGTCAGGCCGTTGCGCAGGCCGCTGTCAGTGTTCGGGCTCCAACGCAGCTGAACGTCCACGGTCGTCCAGGCGTCGATCTCTTGCCCCAACCGATCGTGGTAGTTGTCGACATAGTTCGCTGCGGCCATGACGCTGAGCGCGTCGCGGGTCCAAGTGCCCGAGAGCCTGCCGCGCAGATCGACCGGCTGTCCGGGGGTGTCGAGGAGTTGCGCCGGTCCGGCTGACGGGGTGAACCGGCGCTTGAAGTCGACGAGATAGGAGAGACTGCCGGTTAGGTCCAACCGGTCGGCGCCAAAATCGTGGTGGTACGCGGCCAGGAGATCAATGCCGCGAACCCGGACCTCCGCGGAGTTGACGAAGCGGCTATCGACTACGGCACCAAAGGACTCTGGCGCAAAGAGGCCGATCTGGGCGTTGGTGGATCTGGCGATCAGAGCCTTCACGAAGGCAAGGTCGGTGGGATTGGTCGCGTTGAGCCGACGCACGAATGGAGCATAGGCTGGGTTGCTAAGGGCGTTGGCGGTGTCACCAACAACCGGCTGCCCAATCTGGCGCGAGAATTTGATATCGAACCAACTGGCGCTCAGCGTCAGATTGGGAAGCGCCTGCGAGGTATAGTCGACACCGGCGGTGAAGGATGTCGCCTCCTCAGGCTCCAGGTCGCGGTTGCCGCCTGACTGGATGATCACCAGGCTCTGGGTCGGGCCATTGGGCAGGAAGGTTGGACTAATCGACTCGATGTCGTTGACCTCGGTCAGGTTAGGCGCGCGAAACGAGGTTCCATAGCTCGCTCGCAGGCGTACTGTTGATGTCGGCGCCCATAGCAGCCCAATCTTGGGGTTGGCGGTCTCGCCAAAACCGTCGTACCGCTCGATGCGTCCCGCGATCGACGCCTCCAGGGCTTTGGCCCAGGGTTGCGGATTGTCGGGGCCAACCAGTGGCAGGCGCACCTCGAGGAAGGCGGCGGCCACATCACGCTCATAGGTGCGCTCACCGACCGAGGTGGGGGTGGCGCGGCTGATTTGACTGACCCCTCGCGGCTCAAAACTCTCGCGCCTGAACTGCACGCCCAGCGCTGCCTTCAGGTCTCCTCCCGGCAGGTGAAGCAGCGTCCCGTCGACCTTGGCCTCAATCGCGTCCACCGTGCTGGCGCTGACGGTGCGATTATATCCGCTGCCGATGAAGCTGAGCACCGCGGTTGAGTTTGCTCCCGTGTCGCCAAATGGATTGAAGTATCCATCCCGCGCGGCGATGTAGTCCGTGGCCGGATCATCGGGAATGACCCCAAGCGCCTCGTTGAGGAAGCGGGTGTTGGCGAGGTTGACGGCCTGGCGTCGCCCGGTCTCCGAAGCGTGCGAAACATAGATCTCTCCGCGCCAGTCGCGTCCAAGGTCCAAATCAAGGCCTGCCGACAATCCCAAGCTTTCGGAAGATCCGGTGGTGAGGGCTGGGCCTATCTCATCGACGAACGAGTAGCCGATCGTGTGGCTGGTCGAACCGTTAGGTGAAACGAAAAAGGGGTTGGCCCTGGTGACGTTGAAGACGACGATGGAGGCCGGTCGGCGCAGCTCGATCTCACGTCGGCTGAAACGAGCATCGGCGCTGAACCGCACCCGCTCACCAAGCTCCTGGCTGATGTTGAAGTAGGCGCTGTGGCGATCCTGCTCCGGATAGAGATCGGCATCTGCTCGCTGATTCAGCAGATTGGTTTGACCGGCAAGGAAATCGCTGGGCTTCAGGTCGCGCCCGTTCTGGCCTGTCGGAATAGCGTAGGCCGAGGCGTATGAGTTCGTGGCGGCGTCGAAATTGAGGATGTTGCCGGGATGGCCGAATACTAGGCGGTGATCCTCGCCTCCGAAGGCGCGCAGGTCGGTGGTCGCCGTGTAAGCCCGTTGCGAGCCAGCCACGCGTGTGCGGCGGTGAAACTCGTAGGCGACGAGCAGGCTGCCGCTATTCCAGGTCGCGCCATAGGTTTGCGCGAACTGCGCTTCTTCAGCGCCGCCCTGTGTCGCCAGTCCGACCCGGGAACGGGTCTCAAAGCCTTCGAAGTCGCGCCGCAGAATGATGTTGACGACCCCGCCTACAGCGTCGGAGCCGTAGAGGGCCGAGGCGCCGTCGAGCAGCACGTCCACGCGTTGAATGGCTGCGGTCGGAATGGCCGAGACGTCGGCGAAGTCCCCCCGCAGACCAGCTCCGGCCATCCGGCGGCCGTTGACCAGGACCAGCGTCGACTGAGTGCCCAGTCCTCGCAGGTTGACCCCCGTGGCGACCGTGTCGTTGGTGGGACGGGTGTCAGAACTGACCAACGACGTGTCAGGCGAGCCCGAGCCGCCAAAATTCTGGGGCAGGGCCGAGAGCATGTCGGCCACGGTGGCGTGTCCGGCGCGATCGATCTCCTCGCGGTCGAATATGACGATCGGGGAGGTGGGCGCGTTGGCGCCGCGAATAAGCGTGCCCGTAATGACGACCTCATCCACCATGTGCGCCGCGCCAGGGACAATCCGGCCAGGCGTAGCGGCGTCGATTGCGGTGGAGGCGTTCAGTTCGGCCAACCCGTCAGGCTCGGAGGCCGCGACCGGCTTGGTGGGGTTCTGCTTGGGCGGCGGCGCCTTGGCGCGAGCTCTCAGGACAAAGGTGTTGGGCCCGGTGCTGCGGGCGATCAGCTCGGAGCCCGACAGCAGCTGTTTCAGCGCGCTCTCGGCGCTCAGCTGTCCATGTACGGCCGGAGCTTGATGGTTGGCGACCAACTGCGGACTGTAAAGCAACTGGCGCCTGGATTGGGCCGCAAAGGTCATGAGCGAGGCGTGAAGTGGTCCGGCCTCAATGTTGAAACTGATGGTTTGGGCCGGCGCCGCCAGAGCCGCGACGGGCGTGGCGAGCGCTGCGAGCAGGCTGGGCGTTACGAGCCCGGAACACAGGCCGCGGCGACAAAATGATAGCTTCACGTGGTCTCCCCTTCGATCCTCGTCGCCGGCGCCGATCTCGGTGATCGGTCTTGTCTTGGCCGTGCAGCGGGTCTGAGGAGAAGGACGCGACACAAGGTGCTCGACCCTAAATAGGCGGCGATACTAATTTTCAGGAATTAGGAGGGAGCCCGTTTGGGATTGGTGGTCAGCCGGATCGCGCCATCCTGGCGTCGGACGGGCGTCAGATCGTAGAGGTCGGCCACAGCAGCGACAAATGCCTCAGTGTCGCCGCTGTCGAACACTCCCGTTACCGGCGTCGCGGCGAGTTCGGCGTCCTCCAGCACGATCTTACGGCGACTGTAACGATTGACCTCAGCCAGCGCGCTCGCCAGCGGCACGGAATGAAACACCAACCGCCCACTGGTCCAACTTGTGGCCGCGGAGATGTCGACCTTGCGCGCCTGCGCAGCGGCGTGATTCTCCGTCAAGGTCAGCTGTTCGCCGGGTTTCAGGGTCCATGTCGCCGAGCCGTCCACCTCGCCGCCGACCCGGACGCTGCCGTCGATGAGCGTTACGTCCACCTCTTGGTCGTCGCGACGCACGTCAAAACGGGTGCCGAGCGCGCGCACATCTGTCTTGCCGGCGCTGACGACAAAGGGGCGCGAGGTGTCGTGGGCGACCTCAAAGAGCGCGCGTCCGCGTCCGAGTTCGATGTGTCGTTCGCCCTTAGTGAAGCGGACTTTGAGCCGCGTGTCGGTGTCGAGCCGGATGCGTGAACCATCCTCCAGCCGGACTAGACGCTGCTCGCCGACCGGAGTGGCGTAGCTGGTCCCGAGCGAGAGAAATCCGAGCGCCCCGAACGTCAAAAGGCCGATCAGCGCGATAACGCCAAAGCTCGTCGTCCTGCGATCTGGCAGGTTCAGCTTGCGCCCCTTCGCCTGGCGCTCCATCGCCGCGCGGACCGCGTCCTGAATGTGAGGGTCGCGGCTAAGCCCATTGGCGGCGCGCCAGAGCGTGTCGAGACTTGCATAGGCCGCGGCGTTTCGAGGGTCGTTGCGCCATTCGCGGAAGTCGAGGATGGCTTGGGTTGTTATCGTGCGTGAGTTCAGGCGCGCGAACCATTCCGCCGCTTCCATGCGCGCGCGCTCGGGCTTTGAGACCTTTTCGGCCATGACGTCCTCGGCTCGCCTAGTCGCGAAGCTGGGCTTCCAGTAGGGCCAGGGCCCGAGACATCCGGTACTCGACCGTCTTCACCGAAACCCCGTGGCGCCCGGCGATCTGTTCGTAGGAAAGCCCACCAAAGCGGCTCAATATAAACACGTTCCGGTGGAGCGGCGGAAGTCCCAAGATCAATTGTTTCAGAAGCAGCGCCGCGTCTTGATCGGCGGCGACCTGTAGCGCGGCGTCGTCCGCTACGTCATCAATGTTCAGCGCGTAACGCCCGCCGCGGGCCGCCGCGCGGCGCGCCTGATCGTAAACCACGTTGGTGGCGATACGTATCAGGTAGGCCTTAGGGTGCAGAACAACCGAGTTTTCCGCACGCGCTACCCGAAGGTAGGTTTCTTGGACGACGTCGTCCACGCTCTCATGGCCGAACCGATGGCGCACGGCGTTCGTCAACCAGCCAACATAGCGGGTGTATAGGCTTGAAAGGGTCATCTTTGAACTGATGCCTCTCCATGGTGTCTCTCAGTTGAGAGCTGATTCCACCATCAATAACCTATTATGGGATATTCTAAAATGGGTTCTAGAGGAGTCGGCGTCCTCCGCTTCGCCATGGCCCCAGATGCCCAAGTCGGTCTTTACCGATGCCTATGCCGCCCTCATCGAGACGTTGGTCGCCTCTCGGAAAAGTCAGGGCGTGACACAGGTTGAGCTCGCCAATCGGCTCAACAAGCCGCAATCGTTTGTGTCAAAGATTGAGCAAGGGCAGCGGCGAGTAGATGTCGTTGAATTCTGTGCAATTGCACATGCGCTGGAATTAGATGCCGCCGGTTTGTTTCAACGGGTACTCAAGCGGTTTCCGCGCCACTTCTCTATTTAAAACCACCGACAGGCGAGGGGGCGTAATCGTCGATACGGCGATGGAGACACCCTGGTGACCTCAACCACTGTATAGTGGTGGGCCCCAACGCGGGCCGAATATATACATCATGTACGCGAAGTATAGCTTGCGACCTCATGGTGAACGTTGTGATCCTGCCTCTATGGCCCGAATTGTATTGCAGATTCCGGTGGACATTCTGGCGCGCTTGGACGAGGCGGCGCTCGGGCCGACCGGCCGCTCACGCTTGGTGCGCAAGATGTTGGAGCGCCGTCTGACTCATGGGCCGCTGATCGAGCCGAGTAAGGATCACCCATCCGGTTCGGTGCAGATCCATGTTCGATTTGGGAAAGATGACACCGGCGCGATCAGCCAGGCGGCGCGGGCCGCGGGCATGACCCGTACCGAATGGATCGTCGCTGTCGTTCGCGCGCAACTTGCGCGGAGGCCGCAATTCGCACGGCCCGATCGCATATTGATTGTTGAAGCTCATCGGGATCTGCACAGGATCCGCGTCCTTCTGACCCGCTTGGTAGAGAATGAGGTGGCGAGAGGGGACGTTGCTGGATCTCTAGCCTCCGATGGCGGCGCAGTATCAGTTCTGGCTGACGAGGTTGGCCAGAACATGCAGGCGCTGCGCCAGGCGTTCGAAGGCAATTTCAGCTACTGGGCTGGCGAGCCGTGAGCGATCTTCACACAGAAAGAGGCTTTGAAGACGGGTATCCCCCACGCGTGGAGTTCCGGGGAGGCGCGCGCGTCTCGATATGGAGTTTTCGGGGTGAGACTGCTCCTTCTCGCGTCGTCCGGTCTCAGCTTGCGCGGATTGTGCGGGGGGCACCTGAAGTCATAGTCAAGGTAAGCGGCCGTATTTATGGCGCCCGGAACCTAGCCCGGCACCTAGATTACATTTCCCGAGCTGGCAGGCTGGCCCTAGTGGGCCCCGATGGCGAGCGCGCCGTCGGCAGGGAAGATAATCGCGATTTGACGTCGCGCTGGAGCTTCGAGGCGCTCGCCGCAGGATGTGGGAGGTCGATTGCGGTGCCATTGATCTTGTCGATGCCCGCAGGCGCTGATCCCCACCGAGTTCGCGAAGCCGTATCGACTTTCGCGTCGTCAACTTTTGGAGATCAACGCCCCTACGTGTTTGTCCTGCATGAAGATCAGCCGCACCCGCATGTCCATCTAACGGTTCATGCCCTTGGCCAAGGCGGCCGAAAACTCGATCCTAACCGTGGCGTTCTGCAGGCCTGGCGGGAGGCGTTTGCCCAGGAACTTCGTAGTCTGGGGGTTGATGCTGAGGCCTCGCCACGGTGGGCGAGGGGGGTGACGTTACGACGGGATAGTACTCCGCTCCGAAAGCTACGAGGGCGATGGTCGGCGGGAGACGGGCCGATGCCCTCAAGGCTGCGAAATGCATATGTCGATGCGGCGCTTGTGGCGTTCGCAGGCGTACCGGCACCAGCAGGCCAAGTCGCGGCCCTTCAGAAACATGGGGACTATCGACGGCGATTGGTTATCGAAGCTGGGCTCCTCGCCCAAGCGCAGGAGCCTCAAGAGCGAGCTCTCGGGTTGGCCGCGATGGCCTTCCTGCGTGAGCTGCCGGAGCCTAGAACCCGAAGGCAGGAACTCGCCGAGCAGCTAAGATCGTCGTACGAAAAGGACCACGGGCGCGGTGGTAAGCCGGGGCTGGAGCCGGCGATGCCAAGTCTGGCCGGCCCAAGTCGAGAGCGTTCACGTTAGTCGTGGCTAACTGCAGGTTTTCTATTCAGCCGCCCTGGACGGGCGGCTTGAAGATGCCGGTGGGCGAGCCGGTGAAGATCTCGTAGCCGGTCTCGGTGACGCCGATCGAGTGCTCGCACTGGGCCGAGAGCGACTTGTCGCGGGTCACGGCCGTCCAGCCGTCGGCCAGCAGCTTCACCGGATGCTTGCCCAGGTTCACCATCGGCTCGATCGTGAAGAACATGCCCGGCTGCAGCACCTCGCCCGTGCCCTTCTGGCCGAAGTGCAGGATGTTGGGGGCGTCGTGGAACACCTTGCCCAAGCCATGACCGCAGAAGTCGCGCACCACCGAGCAGCGCATGGATTCCACATACTGCTGGATGGCGTGGCCGATATCGCCGGTGCGATTGCCGGGCTTCACCTGGTCCAGGCCGCGCTGGATGGACTCGTAGGTCACGTCGATCAGGCGCTTGGCGCGCGGCGCGATCTCGCCGACGCCGTACATGCGGCTGGTGTCGCCGTGCCAGCCGTCGACGATGACGGTGACGTCGATATTGACGATGTCGCCCTCGCGCAGCACCCGCTCGCCGGGAATGCCATGGCAGACGATATGGTTGGGCGAGATGCAGGTGGTCTTGCCGTAGCCGCGATAGAACAGGCAGGCCGGGATCGCGCCATGGTCGAGGATGAACTCGCGCGCCATGTCGTCGAGCTTCTCGGTCACCGCGCCGGGGACCACGTGCGGGGTCAGCAGGTCCAGGCACTCGGCGGCCAGCTTGCCGGCGACGCGCATGCCCTCGAAGCCGGCGGCGTCGTGGATGCGGATCTGGCCGGTGCGGTGTTCGGCGTCGAGGATGTCGGTCATCTGCTTAACTCTTCCCTGGCGCTTCGGGTCGCCCACGGACCGGGCGGGCGACGGCGACGGCGCTGGCGGCTTATGTCGCAATCCTAGCACCAAACTTCAACGCCCGCCTCTCCGGCGTCCTCAAGGGCGGCGGTAGAGATAGGCGGCGGGTAGGCCCAGCCGCGTGCAGGCCTGGGCCGGCGGCGCTGATTTCAGGACCAGGCGATCGGCGGCGCGCCCGGCCATGGCGACCAGGGGGCGTTCCCACGGGGCCAGGCCGTAGCGGGCGCCTAGGCCCAGGAGGGCGCGCGTCCACGGCGGCAGGATCTCGACGCCGGCGCGGATGAGCAGGGCTTGCAGCGGCCGCAGGGGACCGGGCGCGGCGGGCGTGCGGCGCAGGATGTCCAGGAAATCGAAGACGATCTGCGAGCGTTCCAGTTTCGGGGCCATCGCTTGGAACTGCTGTTCCAGGGCGGCCTCGCAGGTGGGGGCGCCCAGGGCGCCATAGAGCCGGGCGGCGGGCGCGGCCTCGGCGTAGAAGCGGTCGCGGTAGGCCAGCGACAGTGGACGCACGAAGGCGTGGTAGGCCTGCAGGAAGCCGAACGAGGCGGTGGCCTGCACCCAGTCGAGCAGCTCCTGGTCGGCGGCCTGATAAACCTGCCCGGCTGGGGTGACGCCGCCGACCCGGGCGTGCATGCGCCCGACTCCGGCGATCATCGCCTGCGCCGTCGATTTGGCCCCATAGACCGTGACCATGGCGGCCAGGCCCGTGCGCGCCATGCGCGGTAAGGGATCGGTGCGGAACGTGGTGTGGTCCCAGACCCCTGAGCGCACCCGCGGCTCGGCCAGTTCGAGCAGCACCGCGGCGGTTCCGCCGATGAACAGCGAGACCGGGTTCTTGAACACCTGCCAGGAGACCGAATCCGGGGCCGCCAGCGCCGCCTCGCCGGCCGGCTGGGTGAAGTCGACCGTGGGGAGGGAGCCGGCATGATCCCTGATGATCTTGCCGACTGGGCTTGGGATGTCGCTGGTGGTCATCGGACGATTTGGCCTCCAAGGCGGCGGGCGCACCTGCCTCAGATTGGCCGATCAGGCCCCGGCCGCAAGCTAGCGGAACCGATAGGTTCGCCCGCCCGCCGCATTTCCTGGCGATACAACCTGCGCAACGCAGTCGCACCGAGATGCACGTCGCCGCGCGTCGGTGCACCCCGCCGCCGTCGCGCGTTCGAGTACGGGTGGCGCAAGGCTGACGGCTGTCGGCGATGGCGGCGCGGATGCGGCCGCCCATGGGTTAGGGGAACACTTGTGCGATTGACTTCAGGTTTGGCCGCGGCCGCCGCCGCGGCGGCGATGATGCTTGGCGGGTCAGCCGCCTCGGCGGCGATCATGATCGCCACCTATACCGGGACGGTCAGCAGCGGCGTCGACAAGATCGGGATGTTCGGATCTTCCCTGGCGGGGGAGCAGTTCAAGGCGGTGTTCAAGTACGACACTGACGGCGGCGTGAGCGACATCACCCCGACCGGCGCGCATGCCTATGGTCCTGGCGTGATGCTCGATGCGTATCTGGAGATCAACGGCCTCATCAGCCACGTTCCCACCGGCTATTATGGGAGCGTGCAGCAATCGACGGCGGACGTGCAGCACCTCAGCATCTACGATGACGGAGCTTTTCAGACCTACTTCTACATCGGTCTGTTCGGCGTCTCGCCGCCGCTCGACTTGACCGACGCCTACACCCGATCGTCGGGAGAGACCTCGGCGCGCTGGGCGAAATACAACTACTCGACCGGGCAGTATGACGTGGAGCTCAACCTCTCATCCCCCACCACCTTGGCCGTCACGACGGCCGCGGTCCCGGAACCGGCGACCTGGGCGATGATGATCCTCGGCTTCGGCCTGGCTGGGGTGGGCATTCGCGATAGCCGCCGCAGGCGCGGCGTCGCGCTGGCCTGAGATCAGCGCGCCCAGGGCAGGGGGCGGTCGATCCTGACCGCGTGGGCGGAGACCTCGCACGCATAGACCAGCACCTCGACCCCCGCCTCGGCGGCGTGGTCGAGCGCGGCGGCGAATGTCGGATCGAGCTCGGCGCAGGCTTGGAACGCCTCGCAATCCATGCGCTGAACGACGAACAGCGCCACGGCGCGGTCCCCCGCCGCCGCCATGGCTTCGAGTTCGCGCAGGTGCTTCGACGAGCGGGCCGCCACGCAGTCGGGAAACTCGGCCAGGCCCCTGGTCCTGGAGAGATGGCAATTCTTGATCTCCAGCCAGCAGGGCGGGCGGCCTGGGTGCTCCAGCAGGAAGTCGACCCGCGAGGCCTGGCCGTACTTCACCTCGGGCCGGTGGGTGGCGTAGCCGGTGAGCTCTGGGATGGCGTCGGCGGCCAGCGCCTCGGCGACCAGGCGGTTGGGGTGCATGGTGTTGACGCCGACCAGTCCGCCGTCCGCCTCGACCAGCTCCAGGGTGTGGGCGAGCTTGCGCTTGGGATCGTCGGATTTCGAGAGCCAGACCGGCAGGCCCGGCAGGTTGACGCCCAGCATCGCGCCCGGATTGGGACAGTGGGCGGTGACCGGCGTCCCGTCATCCAACACCACGTCGGCGAAGAAGCGCTTGTAGCGGCTGACGAGCACGCCGCGCGTGAGCGGCTGGGGGAAGTTCATTTGGCGTCCAAGCGTGGCCAGAGAGCAGGTGATGTAAGCGGCCGCTGCGAATAGGGCCAGCCCGCCTAGAGCGTCGGCAAGCCCCCGATCGCCAACGAACGGTTGCGGCCGGTCGGCGAGCGGGGTTAGTCGAAAGACAGGCGCCGCGTGGCGCGTTGTGAAGCGGGCGAGGCGTATGGCGGGTTCGGCGGACGGGCGGGTGACCGCGGGGGTTCTGATCATCGGCGACGAGATCCTCTCGGGCCGCACGCAGGACACCAACCTGCGCGATATCGCGAAATACCTGGGCGTCCATGGCGTGGATTTGGCCGAGGCGCGCACCGTCAGCGACGAGATCGAGGAGATCGTCGCCGCGCTCGACGCCCTGCGCAGCCGCTACGACTACGTCATCACCACCGGCGGCATCGGCCCGACCCATGACGACATCACCGCCGACGCGGTGGCCGCGGCCTTTGGCGTGGAGCTGGAGGAGCATCCCGAGATCCTGGCCATGATGGCCGCGCGCTGGGGCGAGTCTCCCAACGCCGCGCGCCGGCGCATGGCGAGGGTTCCGGTCGGCGGGGTGCTGGTCAAGAACCCCGTCCAGGGCCCGCCGGGCTTCATGATTGGCAATGTCTTCGTGTTGGCCGGGGTGCCGACCATCATGCGCGGCATGCTGGAGGACGTCGGCCACCGGCTGAAGGGCGGGGCGGTGACGATCTCGCGGACCGTGCGGGTCGAAGGCTCCGGCGAGGGTGTGATCGCCCTGCCGCTGGAGACGGTGGCCAAGGCCCATCCGGACATGTCGCTGGGCAGTTATCCGTTCTTCGGCGACGGCGGCTATGGCTCGAACCTGGTGCTGCGCAGCCGCGATGAAGGCGAGCTGGCTGCCGCGGTTGAAGAATTGGTCGCGGCGCTGAAGGGCGCGGGGATTGAGAACGTGCGGGAAATCGAAAGCTAACTCGACTCATTGGGCGTACGTTCCTTTTGTGAGGCCTGCAGTGCCTCTTGACGCTCGCGCCGATGGTCCCTCGCTCCAATGTAGAAGACGTAGAAAACAAGGGCTACGATGACTAATGCCATGCCCAGTAGGCTAAATTTTTCAATGAGTTCTCTCATTTAGGCGGTTCCGTGTGCGACTTCCGATAACATTTATGATGGGCAGTTGCGTCGTATCCGCTCCAGGCGGTGCGCGGTCTCGCAACGAGACCCAGGAATGCCGCGAAAAGGCGCAGCAGGGAGCTATCTAGTTTGATCTGGTCGGAGGTGGTGCGGCAATATGGACCGGCGTAGCTTCATCGTTGCGGCACTAGCTCCTGTGGTAATTCCTGGGGATTGTCGGGCCAGAAACGACGAGCAGCGAGTAACTGGAGTGAGTGAACTCCAAGCCGCCTTGAAAGCTGCGAGGGGGGGCGAGACAATTTTTTTAGCTCCTGGCATGTATCCTGCCTTCATCATTAGTTCCCTGAGCTTTGACAAGACCGTGACGATAACTGGAGCAGGAGCTCTACTGCATGGAGTTGTTGTTGCCGAATGCCGGGGGCTTAGGTTCTTAAAGCTTAATTTTCAAGGCGATCCTCAGGAAAATGCGAATGGCATATTGATCCGCCGTAGCCGAGAGATCGTCGTCGAGAATTGTGAATTCCAGAATCTAATGCATGGCATTGGCCATCTTGCCAGCGCTAGCGTGAGTATAAAGGGCAATAAGTTCTTCAACATACGCTCTGACGGGGTGCGGGGCGGGGGGTCGTCGCGTGTTTCAATATTGGGAAATCATTTCTCGAGTTTCCATCCGCAAATGCGTGCCGATGGGAAGGGAGACCATCCTGATGCGATCCAGTTTTGGACTACGAACACCACCGTTTCTGCCGAGGATATTGTTATTCAGGGCAATTTGATTGAGCGCGGCGCGGGGCTGACAATGCAGGGTGTTTTTCTGAGAGATGAGAGCGGGGGGGATTTGCCCTATATCCGCCCGAAGGTGTTGGACAACGTCGTTATCGGCGGGGCTTGGAATGGCGTGACGATAGGGGGCGGGGTGGATGTGGAGGTCGCTCGCAACATCTGTTTGGCCTTTCCGGACGAAGGCTGTCGGGTGAGAGTGTCGCGCGCGAGGGGGGGGAGTGTTCGGGACAATCAGGCGAGTGATTTCGTATTTAGTGATTTGAGCAACGTGCAACTTGTCCGAAACGCTAAGCTTGCTGCGGTGAAGGACGGGGGGGCGGCGTTTATGAAGGCTCGCGCGAGAATTTTGCGCGCGCAAGCCTCAGGGCGGTGAAGCCGACGCGCTATGTGGCCGCATAGTCGGTTGGTGAGCGGCCTGGGTGTGGATGGCGCGCGCAAAATGGTGCTGCTTCCAATCGTTTCGGCGCCGAAATTTGCCGAGAGGGTTGCGTTAACTCCCAATCTTTTAGGTTGATCGAGATCAACGGAGGTCGAGCAGTTGTCTAGCGTCACCGTAGACAGTACCGCGGGTCTGGCTCAGGCGCTGAAGGTTGCGCAAGCTGGCGACACGATTGCGCTGCA
>NZ_LMHT01000030.1:0-6388 GCF_001429025.1 Phenylobacterium sp. Root700
GCATGCTCAAGGCAGACCGGCCCTGGCGAACCAACCAGCCTTGACCATCAACACAGTCGCCGGCCTTCGCCGGGATGAGCGGATTGGCGCTGAGCGCTAGCCGAGCACCAGGCGCACCGGGTCGAGGGGCGTGCGGGGCGGATAGTGGTCGCCCAGCAGTTGGACGCCGTCCATCGAGAGCGCCGTCGGGATGATCATCTCGCCGGCCTCGCCGGGCGTCATGGCGCTGAGGTCGAGGCGGGCGATCTCCAGCCGGCGGGTGCGGGCGGGGCTGTCGGCGACGGTCAGGGCCGCGCCGTCAGCGTCGACCTCCACCGCGGGGTCGACGAGGCAGACCGAGAGCATGCCGCCGTGGGCCTCGAACCGCAGCTCGCCCTGGAATTTGCCGGTCCCCTGGAGCTTGCCGTCCGCGCCCAGGCGCAGGTCGCCGCCCGCCAGCGCGGTGAAGGTGAAGCCGCCGTCAGCGTCGCGCGCCGCGCCGTCAGAGGCCTGCGTCACACCGCCGGTGGCCTCCACATAATTGCGGAAGCTCTGTTTCACGCCCCAGCTGAGGCTGGTGGCCTGCACGCGGTCTTGGCTCATCTGGTCTCTCCTAAACTCGACGCACGCTGGACATCGTCACCGGCGGGCTCAGCCACTGGCCGCGCTGCTCGGCGTATTCCGACTTGCCGTTGGTGGGCAGCGACAGGATCTTGCGGACCACCGACAGGCCGCGCACGACCTGGCCGAAGGCGGCGTAGCCCAGATTGTCGCCCGGCGCGCCGGGGTGAGCGTCCAGATAGGGCTCGGGGCTGGCGCAGATAAAGAAGTTGTTGGTCGCGGTGCCGGGCGCGAAACGGCCCAGCGAGATGGTGCCGGCGACATGGCGCAGGCCGGTCTTGGTGGTGCTCTCGTGGCGGATCGGCGGAAAGGGCAGCACCTTGGCGCGGGGCCGGGCCACGATGGTCCCCTGGGTGGGCGCGCCCGGATCGCGCGAGGCGCGGAAGAAGACGCCGTCGTCATAGGCGCGCGCATCGACGTAGCGCAGGAAGTTGGCGGCGGTGAGCGGGGCCTTCTGGGCCTCGAGCTCGACGACGATCACGCCGTGGCGGGTCTCGATGGCGACTCGCGGCTTGCCGGGGGCGGCCAGGCTGGCGGCGGGCGTGGTCATCAGCAGGCCGGCGGCGCCCAGCAGGCTGCGGCGTTTGAGGTCGCTCATGATCTGGTCTCCCCCGCGTTCACATCGCCCCACTCTATCGCCGGGCGCGGCTCGCCGGACAATTGGAGAATGGCGGCGGGGGCGGTCAGGGCGCTAGGCCTCGTCCGGCTTGGCCGCCATCCGGGCCTGGACGAAGTCGCAGAGCGCGGCGATTTCCCGGGCCGCGGCGCGGTCGGTCATTTCCTCGGCCGAGCGCCCGCGCTCCAGCGCCGTCTGGTAGATCGAGCGCGAGCGCAGGATCACCGGCGCCAGCGGCGCCTGCATGTAGTCCAGGCCCTTCAGCGCCCGTTTGACCAGCGGCGCCTCGACGTTTTCGCGCGCCACCGGGGCCTGGTTCACCACCACCGCGCAGGCCTTGCCCAGCTTGCGCACCAGCATCAGGGTCCGCGCCAGCCCCGACAGGTCGATCAGGGTCGGCCGCACGACCAACAGGGCGAAGTCGGCGATGACGATGGCCTCGCTGACCGCCTCGACGGCCCCGGCCGGGGTGTCGATGATCAGCAGCTCCTTGCGCTGGGAGAGCGCCCCGAACTGCGCCGCCAGCACGTTGCGCCCCGACGAGGTGACGCACTCCGGCCCCGGGGTCTCGCGGGCGCTGAGGATGTCGCGGGCGGAAAACTGGGGGTCGATGTCGACCAGCAGCGTGTCGACGCCGCGCAGGTGCGCGCCCAGCGCCAGATGCGTGGCCACGGTGGTCTTGCCCGAGCCCCCCTTCAGGGCGATGACCGCCAACGTCCTCAAGATCGCGTCGCTCCGTACTGTTCCAAGGCGGTTCTCGTCTTCAATTTAGGCGCGTCCGGGGCGGAAGCCGTAGAGCGCCGCGCACTTTTTTGAGGCCTATGTCGGATTGAGCCGGCGGCCGCCGTCCTTGTAGCGTCGAAGCACGTCGCTTCGCTCAAGGAGACGTCAGATGTCCAAGATGATTTTCATCAACTTGCCGGTGGCCGACCTCGCCGCCGCCACCTCGTTCTACGCCGCGCTCGGCTGCACCAAGAACGATCAGTTCAGCGATGACAGCTCATCGTCGATGGTGTGGTCCGACCAGATCACCTTCCAGCTGCTGACCCGCGACTATTTCCAGACCTTCACCTCCAAGCCGGTCGGCGACGCCCACGGGAGCTGCCAGGTCCTGCTGGCCTTGTCGGCGACCAGCCGCGAGGAGGTCGACCACCTGGCGGGGACCGCTGGGGGCCACGGCGGCAAGAGCGATCCAAGGCCGCCGATGGATATGGGATTCCTGTACAACCGGGCCGTCGAAGACCCGGACGGCAATGTGATCGAACTGGTCTGGA
The DNA here is from genome assembly GCF_001429025.1 of Phenylobacterium sp. Root700. Lineage (GTDB taxonomy): Bacteria > Pseudomonadota > Alphaproteobacteria > Caulobacterales > Caulobacteraceae > Phenylobacterium. The sequence continues at coordinate 2,491 of NZ_LMHT01000030.1, forward strand.
TGAACCCCGACGCCGTCATGGGCGAGGCCCCCGAGGGCGTAGCGTAGGAACCGGCGGGCGGCCGGGCCGCGCCCGGTCGTCTCACCTGGAGGGAACCCAAGATGCTTTACGCCGTGCTTTGCTATCATGACGAGGCGATCACCAACGCCTGGAGCCCCGCTGAGGAAGGCGCTGTGGTGGAGGCGCTGATCGCCGTCCACGATAAATGGGGCGACAAGTTCCGGCCCGTCCTGCGCCTGATGCCGAGCAGCACCGCGATCCACACGAAGGGCCGCAGCAAGTTCCTGATCGACGGCCCGTTCGCCGAAACCAAAGAGCAGTTGCTGGGCGTCTACACGCTCGATGTCGGCGGCCTGGACGAGGCGCTGGCCATCATGGCCGAGCTCAACGGCGCCAATCCCACCGCGAACTACGAGCTGCGCCCGTTGATGACCTATGTCACCGACGCAGCCTTCGGGCCCGCGACCGCGATCGACGGCGCCGGCCGCGACGACCGGCCCTGACGATTTGCGCCGCAGGACGGCGGTGGCCTGGATGGCGGCCTGACGATCGCCAGGGATGTTCTCCAGGACCTCCCACCTTGGGTAGTTCGAAGCTCTGCGGTATTGCGTGGCGCCGCGGTCTTGGCCCATGACCACCGGCGTCGCCTGATGAGAGAGATCGATGAGCGCCTTCTGGAGCAGCCTGGTGCACGACCTGAAGCCCTATGTGCCCGGCGAGCAGCCGCGCATCGAGGGCCTGGTCAAGCTCAACACCAATGAGAGCCCGATCGGCCCCTCGCCTCGCGCCCAGGCGGCGATCGCCGCGCAGGCCGCCGACAGCCTGCGGCTCTATCCCGACCCCGACGCCAAGGCGCTGCGCGAGACCCTGGCGACCTATCACGGGGTAAGCCCGGCGCAGGTGTTCGTGGGCAACGGCTCCGACGAGGTGCTGGCCCATGCGTTCGCCGCGCTGCTGAAGCACGACGCGCCGCTGCTGTTCCCGGACATCACCTACAGCTTCTACCCGGTCTATTGCCGGCTGTTCGGCATCGACCACGTCACCGTGCCGCTGAATGCGGCGATGGAGATCGAGCTGGCCGACTACGACCAACCGGCCGGGGCGATTATCCTGCCCAACCCCAACGCCCCGACCGGGGTGGCGCTGAGCCGCGCGCAGATCGCCGCGCTGCTGGAGGCCCACCCCGACATCCCGGTGGTGATCGACGAAGCCTATGTCGACTTCGGCGCCGAGACGGCCATCCCGCTGGTCGCCGACCATCCCAACCTGCTGGTGGTGCACACCATGTCGAAGTCGCGGGGCCTGGCGGGCCTGCGGGTCGGCTACGCGATCGGCGACGCGGCCCTGATCCAGGCGCTGGTGCGGGTGAAGGACAGCTTCAACTCCTATCCACTCGGCCGCCCGGCCCAGGCCGGGGCCATGGCCTCGGTCGAGGACGAGGCGTTCTTCCAGGCCAGCCGGGCGAGCGTGATCGCCGGCCGTGAGCGGATGACGCGGGGACTGATCGCGCTAGGGTTCGAGGTCCTGCCCTCCAGCGCCAATTTCGTGTTCGCGCGCCACCCAGGCCACGCCGGCGCGGACCTGACCACGAGCCTACGCGAGCGCGCGGTGCTGGTGCGCCATTTCGCGGCCCCGCGCATCGCCGACTACCTGCGGATCACGGTCGGGACCGACGCCCAGATCGACCAGCTGCTGACGGCGCTGGACACTATTCTGAAGCCCTAACCGCCGGTGCGACGCGCGGCCTCTTCGTCATAGGCCGGACCGCGAGCCAGGGAGCGCGACAGCGGCATCTGGAGCAGCAGGTCGCCGCCCAGCGCCAGTTGGAGCGGGCCGATATCGCGCATCAGGTGGGCGCTGATCGCCGGGGAGATCGAGCCTTCCGGCGCGACCGGGTTCTGGGCCACCAGCTCGGCGAAGTCGCGGTCGTCGGCGGCCGGATCATCGCTCAGATCGCGAACCCGTTCGATGAGCATAGCCGTGGCGGTGGGAGTGCGGCCGCCATCCAGGGCCGAGCCGAGCTGCAGGCCGTCCAGCACCTCGGCGCGAGCGGTAGCCACGCCGTTGAAGATCCCGAACAGCATCGAGCCGCTGGTCACGTCGGCGGCGATGCAGAACAGCTGATTGTGCAGCAGCAGCACCCAGCCGTGAACCACCGTGCCGCCGGCGCCCATGGTCAAGCGCAGCATCCCCGAGGGGTCCATGCGGATCAGGGCGTGGTCGTGCAGGAAACGGCCGGGCTGGAGGATGAAGGGCCGGGTCGAGCGGAAGATGCCCTCATAGGCGGCCCCGCGCAGGGCGGTCAGGGCTTGGACCTGATCGAGGACGGTGAACGGCAGGGCCGGCGCCGGGCGATCCAGCCCCGGAATGGTGGCCGGATCAACGCCCAGAAGCTCGGCCAGGCTGGTGAGGCTGCGGTCCCAATCCAGGCTGGTGAACGAGGGGACGCGCTGGGCGACCAGGGCGGTGATCAGCGAGAGATTATGGCTGGAGGGCTGGACGACGCCGGTCACCCATCGTCCGACCACGGATTTGTCGACCCCGACATCGGCGGCGAGCCGCCCCCGGCTCATCGACAAGGCTTTCAGAACGAGGCCGAGCTTGGCGGAAAACGTCTCCGTCATCGGGTCGCAGCCACTCACAAATCGAGTTGAACAGAACCAAGTCGGGCAACAACGCCGCCCTAAACGGATGGTTGCATGATCCAACCGCCAGGCAAAGCGCGCGGCCTGGAGGCGCGCCCGCGCTTTGGGCTTCCCCGCCGCGCCAGCGTCTCTAGGGTGGAGGGATTAGGGCCGCTGGGCCCGCAGATTCATTGATCGAGCCCCCTCATGAACATCATCGATTTCGAGTGCGACACGCCGACCAAGGAAGCGGTCGAGGACACCGTGCGGCTGATCCAGTCCGGGCGCGGCTTCGACAAGGAGGGCTACGCCCAGCAGATGGCGCCCGGCTGGGCCGCCCAGATCGGCATGAGCCTGGAAGAGTTCAACGAGGCCAAGGCGAGCGAAGGCCTGACCTCGCTTGCCCTGAAGCTGTGCGAGGTCGACATGACCCGGGCCATGAGCCACGCGCAGGTCATCGAGATGCTCGACACCGCCGGGGTCGCCAGGGCCTGTATCGGCAACGCCGGGCGCCGGGCCAGCAACGAGGACGTCGCCAAGTTCGCGGCCGAGTATCCCGACCGCCTGATCCCCTGGTTCCGCATCTGGGGCGAGGAAGGGCAGGCCGGGGTGGCCAAGCTGGAGCATGGCGTGCGCGAACTGGGCGTGAAGGGCTTCGAGGTGTCGAGCTATCGCGAGGGCCGCTACATCAACGATCCGGCCTATTGGCCCTTCCTGGCCAAATGCGTGGAGCTGGACATCCCGGTACGGATCACCGCGGGCCTGCACCTGCTGTCGGACCGGCCCTACGACTACGCCCACCCGAAATATCTGGACGAGGTGGCGGTGCGGTTCCCGACCTTGCGGATCATCGCCGGGCTGTCGGGATGGCCGTGGGTGGCCGAGACCTGCGCCATCGCCTCGCGCCACCAGCACCTCTACATCGACTTCGCCTGCCGGCGCGTGAAGCACATGCTGGCGCCGGGCGCGGGCTATGAGGCGCTGGTCTATTACGGAGCCCGCAACCTGCAGGACAAGATCATCTTCGGCTCCGGCTGGGGCACGCACATGATCCCGCTGGCGCAGCTGGTCGCCGAGACCGACGAACTACCGCTGAAAGACTCCGTGCGCGCCAAGTGGATGGGCGGTAACGCCGCGCGCGTCCTGAAGCTGGGTTAGGGGGTGAAGCTCCCTCGCTCCCTTTTCCTCCCCCATTCATGGGGGAGGGGGACCGCGAAGCGGTGGAGGGGGCATGACTGGGCGCCGAGCCGCCGGCTCGCCCCCCCCCCCCCCCC
>NZ_LMHT01000030.1:6423-6554 GCF_001429025.1 Phenylobacterium sp. Root700
GCTACGCAGGGGAGGAAAAAACGGCCAACGGATCGCACGCGCACCTAGATCTTCCCCCGTTGGGGGAGGTGGCCCGCGCAGCGGGACGGAGGGGGCTTGCCGAAGGAGTCAAAGTCCCCCCCCCCCCCCCC
>NZ_LMHT01000030.1:6562-139423 GCF_001429025.1 Phenylobacterium sp. Root700
GCATCTGGGGATACTTGCTGCTGGCCGGGTGGCTCGCCGCCTCGCCGGCCTATGCGGCGGGGCTGACGGAGACTCAGGCGCGGGACTTCGCCCGGCGTCAGGAGAACGCCTGGAACGCCCGCGACCTGACGAGCTTCTTCGCGATGTTCACGCCCGACGCGGTGTTCATCGACCAGACGCGGACGCCGAAGGGCGAGTTGATCCCCTATGGCCAGTCCGACCTGGCCAAGGCCAAGGCCCAGACCCGCAAGTTCCTGGCGACCGCGACCTCGGTCGAGCGCGGGGTGGTCGACACGGTGGCGATCGCGCCCGGCGGCGCCAGCGCCAAGCTCACCGGCCGCGAGATCTCCACCATCCAGACCGGCGGGCGGACGCGGAAGGTCTGCGCGAACACCGAGCAGACGCTGGTGCTGCGCGGCGGCGCGATCCGCTCGAAGGGCCAGACCGATACGGTGACGCGCTGCCGCTGAGGCGGTCAGAACATGTCGTCAGGTTCGCGGCGCGGCTTGCGGCGGGGGCGTTCCCACATGACGCCGGGATAGCCCTTCAGGGGCGCGAGCGGCGCGCCGTCATAGGTCCAGTCGGCCTGCTCGTGGATCGACATGTGATAGCGCGGCTCGCGGCCGGTGCGCGCGCTGAACAGGGCGCGGGGGATGTTGACCATCTGCGGCGAGCGGGCGCGTTCGTAGAACAGCGGGGTTCCGCAGCGGGCGCAGAAGCTGCGGGTGGTCCCGGCCTCGACATCCTCGAACCGGGTGATGTGCTCGGCCCCCTGCACGACGCGAAAGCGGCTGCGCCAGCTGCCGACATAGGTGGCGTAGGCGCTGCCCTGGGCGTGGCGGCTGGCGGCGGAATGGTCGTGCCAGGCCCAGCGGGCCGGGACGTCGATCTCCAACCGCACCTGGCCGCAGACACAACTGCCGGGCGCCTGGACCGCCGAGGCTTTTGCGGTCTTTAGGGCGGTTGTGGCGCGGCGCATGGAGAACCTCGAACTCTGGAGCCCCCCGACTAGACGGCGAGCGCCGGCGTTTATCCAGCCTCGCCAGGTCGGAAATTTTCTGGCCCGATGTCGAGAACGCGCCGCCTGTTCCGACCTAACCCTGAAGGCGCGCATTTCGCGCGCCGCAGCGAAGGAACCAGGACCATGAAGTACATCCTGATGATGCAGGGCAAGATCGCCGACTGGAAGGCCCAGAACAGCACGACCTGGCCGCCGGGCGCCTTCCAGGCCCATATCGATTTCCTGATCTCCCTCAACAAGACGCTGACCGAGAGCGGCGAACTGGCCTCGGTCGTGGCCCTGACCAGTCCCGAGGACTCCCGGATCGTGCGCGCCGGGCCAGGCGGCCAGCCGGCGATCACCGATGGGCCGTTCCCGGAGGCCAAGGAGTTCCTGGCCGGCTACTGGATCGTCGACGTCGACAGCCACGAACGCGCCCTGCAGATCGCGGCTGTCGCCTCGACTGCGCCCGGCCCCGACGGCGCGCCGATGAACATGCCGATCGAGGTGCGGCCGGTGATGGGCGCGCCGGGTGAGGAGATGTGACCAGCCTGCTGCGCGAACTAGCGCCCCAGGTGCTGGGCGCGGTGATGCGGCGCTATCGCGACTTCGCGGCCTGCGAGGACGCGGTGCAGGAAGCGCTGCTGGCCGCGGCCGGACAGTGGCCGAGGGACGGGACGCCGCAGAACCCGCGCGGCTGGCTGATCCAGGTCGCCTGCCGCCGCATGAAAGATCACCTGCGCAGCGAGACCGCGCGGCGCCGTCGCGAGGCGGCGGTCGCGCAGGAGAGCGACCAGCAGGTCATGCAGGACGAGACCGACCCGAACCAGGACGACACCCTGGTCCTGCTGTTCATGTGCTGCCATCCGGCCCTGACCCCATCCTCGGCCATCGCCCTGACCCTGCGCGCGGTGGGCGGCCTGACCACCGCCGAGATCGCCAACGCCTTCCTGGTTCCCGAGGCGACGATGGCCCAGCGGATCAGCCGCGCGAAGCAGGCGCTGAAGGCCTCCGGCACGCCGTTCGATACCCCCGATGCGCGGGACCGCGACCAGCGGATGGGGTCGGTGCTGCAGGTACTCTACCTGATCTTCAACGAGGGCTACGCCTCCAGCATCGGCCCGGACCTGCAGCGCAGCGACCTGGCCAATGAGGCGATCCGGCTGGCCCGCGCGGTGCGCCGCCTGGCGCCCGATGACGGCGAGGCGGCGGGCCTGCTGGCGCTGATGCTGCTGACCGACGCGCGGCGGCCGGCCCGGACCACGCCCGAGGGCGCGCTGGTCCCGCTGGCCGAACAGGACCGGACGCTGTGGGACGGGCGGGCTGTCGCCGAGGGGGTGGCGCTGATCTCCGAAACCCTGCCGCGCGGGATGGTCGGTCCCTATCAGATCCAGGCGGCGATCGCCGCCGTGCACGACGAGGCGGCCAGGGCGCAGGACACCGACTGGCCGCAGATCCTGGCGCTCTACGGCCTCCTCACGCAGATGTCGGACAATCCGATGGCGGCGCTCAACCACGCCGTCGCCGTGGCGATGGTGGAGGGTCCGCGCGCCGGGCTGGAGCAGCTGGCCGCCCTGGACGGGGCGCTGGCGGGGCACCACCGGCTGGCCGCCGTCCGCGCTCACCTGCTGGAGATGGCCGGGGAGCGGGAGGCGGCTGTCGCCCACTACCTGACGGCGGCGGGGCGCACGACCAGCCTGCCGGAACGGAACTACCTCAACCTGAAGGCCGCCCGGCTTGGCGCGTCCGTCTAGAGGGCGACGCTGGGTCAATCTTCCTCTGCCTGGGCCGCGAGGTCTAAGACTATGGGCAACAACAGGGAGAGAACATCATGGCTCAAGACACCCAGCTGGCCGGCAAGACCGCGTTCGTGGCCGGCGGCTCCAGCGGCATCAACCTGGGCATCGCCAAGCGGTTCGCCGCGGCGGGCGCCAATGTCGTGCTGATCAGCCGTAGCCAAGAGAAGATCGAGGCGGCGGCCAAGGAGGTCTCCACCTTCGGCAAGCCGGCCATCGGCATCGCCGCCGACGTGCGCGACTACGCCGCCGTCGAGGCCGCGCTGAAGCGGACCTTCGACGAGTTCGGCCCCATCGACATCGTGCTGTCGGGCGCGGCGGGCAACTTCGTGGCCCCGGCGCTGGGCATGAGCGCCAACGGCTTCAAGACCGTGGTCGACATCGACCTGATCGGCACCTTCAACGTGCTGCGCGCCTCGTTCGAGTTCCTGCGCCGGCCGGGCGCCTCGCTGATCTCGATCACCGCCGGCCAGGCCGAGCGCGCCTCGCTGTTCCAGGCCCATGTCTGCGCCGCCAAGGCCGGGATCAACATGCTGACCAAGTGCCTGGCGCTGGAGTGGGGACCGGCCGGGGTGCGGGTCAACGCCATCTCGCCGGGCCCCATCGCCGACACCGAGGGCATGGCGCGGCTGGCCACCACGCCGGAGGCCGAGGCGCGGGTGAAGGAGCGCAACCCCATGCGCCGCTACGGCACCAAGGACGAGATCGCCGACATGGCGCTGTTCCTGTCGTCGGACCAGGCCGCCTACGTCAACGGCGCGATCGTGCCCGTCGACGGCGGCAGCGGGGCGGGCGACGCCTCGGGCAATGCGCTGGCGAACTACGCCTAAATCTGCGCGTCATCGTCCCAGAGCCGGCCGCGGCGGCGAGAGTCGTCGCGGACCTGCCCATTTTCAAAGGGACGGATTTCAAGATGAAACTCTATTCGGGCGACCTCAGCCCCTACTCCGCCAAGGTGCGGATGCAGATCTACGCCAAGGCCATTTCTGACATCGATATCGAACTGCCGCAGGGCTTCCTGACCGGCGAGTTCCACAAGACCTCGCCCCTGGCCCGCATCCCGGTGCTGGACCTGGGCGGCGACATCATCCCGGAGTCCGAGGTGATCTCGGAATATCTGGAAGAGCTCTATCCGCAGCCGCGCCTGCTGGGGGCCAGCCCCAGGGAGACCGCGCAGATCCGCACGGTGTCGCGGATCGCCGACATCTACCTGATGAACAACATGTTCATGCTCGGCGGCCAGACGCGCAAATCGACCCGCGACGCCGCCGTCGTCGCCCTGCTGAGCGGCCAGGTGATCCGCGGGGTTAAGGCGCTGGAGCACTATATCGGCGTCGATGGCTTCGCCGTGTCGGGACGGCTGACCATGGCCGACTGCACCCTGGTCCCGGCGCTGTTCCTGATCGAGAACGTGCTGCCGACGGTGGGCGTCGAGAACCCGATCCCGAACTCGCCCAAGGTCGCCGCCTATTGGGCGGCTATCCAGCAGAACGAGCACGCCGCCAAGGTGCTGGTCGAACTGCATCGGGGCCTGGTGGAGCGGCGCGAGCTGATCGCCAAGATGGCGGCCAAGGCCAAGGCTTCGGCCTAGGCGCGCCCTACCGCCGGCGTCGCGTGGTCGGCGGGATTGTAGAAGAGACCCAGCTTCAGGCTCTCGCCGATACGCGCGGCGCGGGCCTGAAGCGCCTGGGCGATCTCGCCGGGGAACATCTCGTCGGTGGTCTGGCCCCACAGGACCAGCCAGCGGTCGAACATCGACGGGGTGATCGGGTTGCGGCGGTGGGCGATCATCGGACTGCCGGTGAACCGCCCAACGCCCAGCAGGGCGCTCGACCAGAACAGGGCGATATGGTCGAGGTGGTGGTCCCAGTCCTGAACGGCCGCCTCGAACACAGGGCCAAGCTCGGCGTCCTGCCGAGCGCGGGCGTAGAACCGGCCGACCAGCTCACGGATCGAGGCGGGGGTGAGGGCGGGCGCTTCAACAGACATGCCGCCTAGATAGTCCTTGGCTAAGGCCGGGAGAAGGGCGACGGCTCCGGACACCCGGTTGGGCGCATTCAAGGGGTGAAAGGCGCCAAATCACGCCGGTGTCGAATTTTGTCATCGGGCGATGACTTTTGTCATCAGGCGATGACAAATGGCCCTGGCGACCGCCGCCAATCGCGTCGCCGCGATGGCCGAACTTGCCCAAAACCGTTGAAATGCAGCGCCTCGAAGGCCGGATCTTGCGATTCGCCGGCGCCTTTAGGCCACCGCGAGGCTTTTTCAAGGCCACTAAGACGAGGTGTGACTGACCGGTCACACCCTTTCGCCGACCGGCGAAATGCGAAGGCCCAAACCATTGTGACAGTGGCGCGACAGGCATAGGTCCGCTGCCTCTTCAGTACCCAAGGACAAGAAAATGAGAACTCAACTGATCGCTTCGGCCGCCGCCGTCGCCCTGTTCGCCGTCGCCGGCGCCGCCCAAGCCCAAACCGTCGGCCACGTCGGCGCCAACTACGGCCGCGTTGAACTCGACGCCGGCGCCCTGGGCGACACCGACGCTGACGCCCTGCAACTCGAAGGCGCCGTGCGCTTCGACGCCGGCTCGCTCGGCGCGCAAGTCGACGGTTCGGTCCAGAACTTCGACGCCGATGGCGGCGACGCCACCGTCTGGTCGGCCACGGGCCACCTGAACAAGAAGCTCGACGGCGGCCTGATCGGCGGCTTCGCCGGCGTGAGCACCAGCGACGACGTGACCCTGTGGGCCGTCGGCGCCGAAGCTCAATTCAACGTCGCCCCCTCGACCACCCTGTACGGTCAAGTTGGCTACGGCCAAGCCGAAGACCTTGCCGACGCCGACCTGTGGGCTGTGAAGGGTGAAGTGCGTCACTTCTTCACCGACAACTTCAAGGTTCAAGGCGCCGCCGGCTACACGAAGGCCGACACCAAGGGCGCCGACTTCGACATCTGGAACATCGGCGCCGACGCCGAATACCAGTTCGCCAGCACCCCGTGGAGCATCACCGGCGGCTACGAGCACGGCGAGATCGACGACCTCGACCTGAAGTCCGACACCTTCCGCGTCGGCCTGCGCTACACCTTCGGCGGCACCCTGCGTGATCGCGACCAGTCGGGCGCCTCGCTCGGCTCGGCCTCGAACCTGTTCGGCGGTTCGCTGGGCCAAGGCGTGATCGCCGCGGTCGGCGCGTTCTAAGAACGTCCGTCTGATCGTCTAGATCGACAAGAGCGCCCCCGGCTTTCCGGCCGGGGGCGCTTTTTCGTGCCCACTTGCCGCGAAAGGCCGTGGGGCCTACACCCCGCCCCCTCTAGATTGGCGATCAGGAGAGCAAGATGGACGTCAGAGACAGCAACGGCGCGCTCCTGGCCGACGGCGACTCCGTCACCCTGATCAAGGACCTGAAGGTGAAGGGCACCTCGGTCACCCTGAAGCGCGGGACCATGGTCAAGAACATCCGCCTGACCGGCGACGAGGGCGAGATCGAGTGCCGGGTCGAGAAGGTCCGCGACCTGGTCCTAAAGACCGAATTCGTGAAGAAGGCTTAGGGCCTCAGATGCTCCCCCGCTGGGGGAGCTCCTGGCCTCTTTGGCCGGGTGAGGGGGACTTTGACTCCTTCAGCATNGTCGCGCTTGGCGCGCCACCTCCCCCAACGGGGGAGGATCTAGGGAGCGCTAGCGGATCGCGGCGATCTCGTAGAGGAAGTCCACATAGCTCATGGTCGCGCCGACCAGCCCCTCGACCTTGGGGTTGGAGGACTCGATCACGTAGTACTCGTTCGGCGCATGGGCGCCGCTGCCGTGGCCGAGGCCGAACTGGCCGGCCGGCAGGTTGACCGGGGCGGAGGTGAACACCGCGCCGGGCCACGACCCGGCCAGACGCGGATAGATCGTCGTCTTGGCGCCCAGCCGCTTATAGGTGTTGAGCTCGGCCTTGATCAGGCGGCTGTTCTCGTCGGTCTCGGTGGGGTCATAGCCGCCGCTGACCTTGACCTCGACGTCCTGGAAACCGCGCTTGTCGAGATGGGCGCGGATCTTGGCGACCGAGTCCTCCATGGTCTGGTTGGGCACCAGGCGGCTGTCGATCTTGGCCACCGCGCGGCCCGGCAAGACGGTCTTGCCGCCCGGCCCGGTATAGCCGGCGACCAGCCCCTCGATATTCATCGTCGGCTGCGAGGCGAGTCGCTCCAGGGCCTTGTCCCAGGAGAGGTCGTCGATCCAGTGCTCGACCCCCAGCGCCTTCTTGGCGTCGGCCTCGCTCAACTGCCGGCCGGCGAGCGCCAGAAGTTCCTTCTCGCGGGCGGTCAGCGGCCGGACCTTTTCGAAATAGCCGTCGACGACGGGCGTGTTGCCATCCGGCGAGACCAGGCTCTGGAGGGCCTGGACCAGGCGCCACGCGGGACTGTCGACCCGCGCCTTCTCGCTGGAGTGAATGTCGGTCTTGGGACCACGGCCCCACTTGGCGCCGCTGGCGATCAGCTCGAACTCGATCACCCCCTTGGCGCCCAGGTTGACGGTGACGCCGCCGTCGCTGGGGCTCTGCCAGCCGGCCGGAATGACTACGCCTTCGCATTTCTTCAGGGCGGCCAGCACGTTCGGCCGGGTGACGATCTGACGGAAATGGGGACTGCCGATCTCCTCCTCGCCTTCGCAGATCAGCACCAGGTTCACCGGCAGCTTGCGGCCCGCCGCGCGAATGGCGTGCAGGGCGGCCAGGAAGGTGGCTTCCGGTCCCTTCTGGTTCACCGCGCCGCGGCCGACGATCACCTTGCCGAAGCCTGGCTTGTCGACGACCTGCGCCTCCAGCGGCGGCGAGCTCCATTCGGCCGGGTCGTACTGCTTCACGTCGTACATGAAGTAGATGCCCATCCAGCGCTTGGCGCCGACGTCGAGGGTGGCGAACACGCCGGGATAGCCGTCGGTGGGGACCTTCTCGATCTGCTGGAAACCGGCGTCGCGGGCCAGGGCCATCATGTAGTCGGCGCCCTTGTCCATGTCGCGGTCCTCGGCGGCGATGGACGGCAGGGCGATCCAGTCCTGGATGCGCTTGACCGAGGCGCCGTAGCCCTGCTCGGCCGCCTTGCGGATGGCGCTCATGTCGCCGCTGGCGGCGAAGGCCAGGCCCGGGCTGAAGAGGGTGGCCGCGGCGGCGCCCGTGGTCAGCAGCGTGCGGCGGCTTTGAATAAGGCGCGAGCCTTGTTGTTCGTGCGACATCCTGATCCCCAAGACACAACCTGGGCTATAGGACGGCGATATTGGCGAGGCGACAAGCGCCTATGGCGCGGCCCGGCCGCGCGGCGTCAGACGTTCTGCACGACCGTCGAGTTCAGGCTCTGTTCGAAGTCCATGAAGATGTCGACCAGTTCGTCCACCGGCACGCGCTGGAGCTGCTGGGGCGGGAAGCGGTAGCGCCAGAAGCTGGCCACATGCTCGATGCCGCTGAGCCGTTCGCCCAGGCTGTAGAACATGGCCGGCGCGCGCAGCAGGAACTCGCGGAAAGCGGCCGCCTCGCTCTGCATGGTCATCGACGCATAGGCCTTGTCGTAAACGGCCAGCGACTCGGTCACGCTCTCGACGGCGTTGAAGATCCAGCCGCGCAGGTCGACCTTGATCTTGGCGATATAGGCCTTGTCCTCATAGTCGACATTGCCCATTGGCCGGATGACCGCGATCTCGTTCAGCACCTCGCGGATACGCGGAAGCAGGTCGCGCAGCTGCCATTTGTAATAGAGGAACGCCTTCCAGCAGAAGACGCCCTCCTGGAACTGGCGGGCGTCCATGCTCATCACCCGGCGCAGGGGCTCCAACTCGACGCTGTTGGAGTCCGACAGGATCTTGTTGAGAAAGGTCGCGGCGTGGGTGGAGAAGGCCAGGTCGGTGCCGAAGGACATCTGGACCAGCGGCTCCAACTCGGCGCGAGCGGATTCGAACATCCGCTGCAGGTCGGCGTCGGAGACGTTGAAGTAGCAGGACGCCGGCGTAAATCCGTTGGTCTTCAGGATTTCGCGCATCAGGAACGGGTCCAGCGATGGCAGGCGGTCGATGACCTCCAGGACGTTGCGGTCGCGCCGGCCGACCTGCAGGTCGTCGCCGAACGAGACGGAGACCACCTCCTCGAAGTTCTTCTGACCGACAAACACGAAGCGGGCGCCGTAGCGCAGTTCGCGCTCGGCGATCGGCAACAGGATCTTGGTGGCGTTCTGGACCGGATAGTCGAAGAGGTCGGCCTCGCCGCCGCGGATCCGGTGCTTGACCACGATGCAGCGGTTCAGCAGCGCGTTCTTGAAGAAGGGGTTGGCTTCGTATTCCTGCTTGCCCGCCTCGCGCAGGGAAATCTGCCAGAGGTTCAGCACGCGGGAGGTGGCGGCGCTCTTCTTCAGGAACTCGAGACTGCGATACGAACGGTCCCGCGCCACGCGTACAAATCCCCTGAAACCGCTCTACTGCGGCGCAGTCCTCGCTTTACACAACAATTGGCAGCGGGGTGTTAACTATCTGGGCCGATCAGACCCGAAGATCGACGCCTGGGCCGGGGTCGCCGTCGAGCGGCTGCGAGAGCACGACACGGGCGTCGTCGGCGAGCCCGGTGTCCCGCAGGGCCTGGGCGTAGAAGGTCGCGCCCTGCTCCGTCATGGGCGGCGCGCCTCGGTTCCAAAGCCCCGCCCCTAGATAATGGTGTTCCACTCTGAACATCGCCGGCCCTTCCGTACGATCCCGTACGCACAGGGTGGCCCTCGATAGTTAGCGAGACCTTAAAATATACCGAGTTAGCTGAACAACGTTCGTTGATCAGTCTCTATAGCTTGAGAAACGTGCGCGCCCTGCCCGTCTGACGCGCAGGCGAAAGCCCTGCGATCAGACGGCGGACGGCGACGTGGCCCTAGGCGGTGGTCGCGGCGGAGGCCGGCATCGGCATCGGCGAGCCCGGGGGGCGGCCGATCCAGATCTGGCCGGAGCGGGCCATGACCTGCCCCGCACCGTCGAACAGGGCGACGCCGGCGAAGTGCTTGCGGCCCTCGACCTCACGCGCCCAGGCGACGACGACATAGGTCTCGCCGGCCTTCGGCTTTTTCAGGACCTCGCCGGCCATGGTGCCCAGCAGGCCCACCGGCGCCCCGGCCTTGATCCACCAGGCCATCGAGCCCGAGCAGTCGAGCGCGCCCCAGGTGATCTCGTCGGGAATGGTCCCGTCGGCGTCGGCGAAATTGGCGTGCGGGGTCCAGATCCCGGCGCAGTGGCCGAGCGGCGCGCCGTCGATCTGGCCCACATGAACGCCCAGCCCCTCGCCGGCCTCACGTTCGATGCAGCAGGAGAAGCAGCCGCGATGCAGGGACTTCGCCGCGAACTGGCCGGCGGCGGCGAAGGCCCGGGCCTCCTCGATGCTCGGCGTCGCGGGCGGCGGGGTCGGGATCTGGCTGTCGTCGGCCGGACGGGCCGAGCCCATGACCACGCCCTCGGCGTTGACCAGCGTCACCGCGCCGTCCTCGCCCGGTTGCAGGGTCACGGCGGTGTCGAGCGGGACGCCCGAGCGGAGCATGGCCACGCCACGTCCGCCGACGGCGTTGGACAACACGCCGCAGATATAGCCGCCATTGGCGGTGAAAGGAGGCCCGCGAAATTGGCGGGGNCATCATGGCCCAAGCACGGGCCGTGAGGGAAGCGTGACGCAGGGGAAAGACCTGCCTTCACCGTGGAACCGCCACGCTTGTCCGGGGTTGAAACCACAGCACCCTAACCCGGGAGGCCGTGATGAATATCGATATGAGCGACCGAACCGCCGTCGAACGGCGACTGTGGGACGAGATCGAACGCCATCAGGTCGGCATGCTGGGCGTGGTCGGCGGGCCCGAACATCACACCCAGCCGATGACCGCCTTCGTCGAGCCCGACCGCGAACAGATCTGGTTCTTCACCCGCGTCGGCGCCGATCTGGCCCGGCAGGCGGGCGATGGCCATCCGGCGATGTTCGTCTTCCAGCAAAGGGAATTGCAGGCCTGCATCGCCGGCGAGCTGTCGCTGCAGCACGATGTGCTGCGGATCGCCAAATACTGGAACGCCGTGGTCGCCGCCTGGTACCCGCAGGGCAAGGACGATCCCAGCCTGACCATGATGCGGCTGAACTGCACGGACGCCGAGGTCTGGATCTCGCAGGTCGGACCGGCGCGCTTCGCCTGGGAGATCGCCAAGGCCAACGCGACCAAGCATCAGCCCCACATCGGCGGGAAGGCGAACCTGCACTTCCACTGACCGCGCCCCTGTGGCCGGTCGCCGCCAGGGAACCCGGTGATGGGATTGGAGTCGGCTGCAAGGCCGCTGGGATTCGCAAAGCCTATACTTCATTCGATTGGTTAAACCGCAGAACCGAAGCGGCCTGACGCCAGTCATCACGCGTTGTTCATCGCCCGATTTTTATTTTGCGACTGACCTCGCGAAGATGTGTCGTCTTCTCGACAGTCTTGGAGGGCGAGCGCCGATAGGTTGGATGGGAAGCCCATAAGGCGACGTTTCGATTCCCCGATGCAAAGGCCCGGTCGTTCGGTGCAAAATCGCTTACTGGCGGCGCTCCCCCCCGAAGATTACGGGCTGGTCGCGCCGCACCTGACACACATCGACCTAGAGCGGGGGAGGATGTTGTACGAACCGGGCGACCGGGTCGATGTCGTGTACTTCCCGC
This sequence comes from Phenylobacterium sp. Root700, assembly GCF_001429025.1. Taxonomy (GTDB): domain Bacteria; phylum Pseudomonadota; class Alphaproteobacteria; order Caulobacterales; family Caulobacteraceae; genus Phenylobacterium. The sequence continues at coordinate 18,030 of NZ_LMHT01000030.1, forward strand.
ACGACGGCGTGATCTCGCTGATGACCTTGATGGAGAACGGCGCGGCGATCGAGAGCGCCACCATCGGCCGCGAGGGCGCGCTGGGACTCCGCGCCGCGGTGGCCCCTCGGCAATCGCTGTCGCGGGCGATCGTGCAGACGCCGTGCCGCTGCGCGCGGATCGGCGCCAGCCAGCTGCATGAAGCCTGGGCCAGGAGCCCGCGTATTCGCGAACTGATCGACTTGCACACCGAGGCCCTGTTCAGCCACGCCAACCAGTCGGTCGCCTGCAACGCCCTGCATTCGGTGGAGGCGCGGTTCTGCCGCTGGCTGCTGACCTGCCAGGACCGAATCTCCACCAACACCGTGGCCCTGACCCAGGAGTTCCTGGCCGACATGCTGGGGGTGCAGCGCACCACCGTCACCGCCGTGGCCCGCACCCTGCAGAAGCGCGGCCTGATCCGCTATCGGCGCGGGGTGGTGGACATCGTCGACCGCGACGGCCTGAAGACGCTGAGCTGCGAGTGTTACGAGGTCGTGCGCCGACACTATGAGCGCCTGCTGCCCGAGGCGGGCTGAGGCGGCGCGACACCCCCCGCCGATGTCATCCCGGAACGCCGCAGGGCTTGTCCGGGATGACATCGGGGGCGCGCCTTAAAGCGAGAAGGTGAGCCGCGCGGTGACGCCGGAGCTGGTGTCGAGCTTGAAGTCGCCGCGCACCTGGGCGGCCAGGCTGCGGACGAACCATAGGCCGAAACGCTCGCGGGCGGCGGGCGAGGCCGGGTCGAACCCATGCCCGTCGTCGATCACCGCCAGCTCGTAGCGCCCGGCCTCGGCTACGGCCAGGCAGATGCGCACCACGCCCTGACGGCCGCCGACATAGCCGTGGGCCAGGGCGTTGCCGACCAGTTCCTGAATGATCAAGGCTAGCGTCGAGGCGGACTGATCGGGCGCCAGGATGGGGGCGACCTCAATGGAGATTTCGGCCTGCTCGGCGCCGGCGCGGCGCCGCCAGACCGGGGTCATCTCGTCCAGATAGCTGCAGAAATCGACGCCGCCGTCGCGGCGGTGGCGCTCGAGCGCGCCGAGCGAGCCGATCGCGTCGGCCATCCACACCAGTTGACGGCGGGCTTCAGGTTCGCCGGCGCGCTGGCTGCGCATCCGCGCCAGGGCCGACATGAGCTGAAAGGTGTTGGCGGTGCGGTGGCGCAGCTCCTCGGCGCGCGCATCGTCCCGGCAATCGTCCGTCATCGCTGTAGCCGCCCCACGCCACGCACACTGAGATCAAGTAGATCGCCGCCAACGCTCACCGTCGGTCGGAGACACAACAGATGTCTCAGGAATTCACACAGTAGGCGGCGAATTCGCGCCGCGAAAGTTGAATACTACTCTTTTAAGATGAACGACTTAACCCACATCGCGCCGCCGCTTACGCTCATGCGCCCTTGGGGGCGGCGAGCGCGAGGCTGGCGGCCACCCCGAGGATGAAGCCCAGCTCGAAGACTTGCTCGACCCCGCCCAGCACGTCGCCGGTGTAGCCGCCGAGCAGGCGCCGCGCGGTCAGCGCCAGGGCCACGGCCAGGACCGCGCCGACCAGCACCGCCAAGATCACCACGCCATCGGGCGAGAGGGCCAGCGGCAGGCCGGCGACAGCCAGCGCGGTCAGCACCTCGGCCAGGCTGAGATCGCTAGGCGAGGGCTTCCACTTGCCGGTCTTGGCGTCGCCGACATAGGGCAAGGCCCGCATGGCCAGCACCGAGGCGCCGCGCCCGGCGCCGTGGGCGGCGACCAGGGCCCAGGCGCCGAGCCCAGCCGGCAGGGTGGCGAGCGCCGCAGCCTTGACGGCGAGCGTCAGGCCCAGCGCCAGGGCGCCGTAGGTCCCGATCCGGCTGTCCTTCATGATGGTCAGGCGCTTGGCCACGGTCGTGCCGCCGCCCAGGCCGTCGGCGGTGTCGGCCAGGCCGTCCTCATGGAAGGCGCCGGTGATCAGCACGCCGGCGGCGATGGCCAGCAGGGCCGGGAGCCAACCGCTCCAGATCTGCGAGGCGGCCCAGAACACCGCCGCGCAGGCGCCGCCGACCAACAGGCCGACCAGCGGGAAGTAGCGGGCGCTGCGCGAAATCCAGTCCGGTTCGAACCCGTTCAGGGCCGGGGTGGGGATGCGGGTCAGGAACTGGACCGCGCAGAGGAAGAGCTGGAGCTGGCGCAGCATCAGAGCCGTCCGGCCAGGACGTCGTCGAGACTGGCCACCTCGGTGAGCAGGCCGGCGGCGGCGCGGACCAACGGCAGGGCCAGCAGCGCGCCGGTCCCCTCGCCCAGGCGCAGGGAGAGGTCGAGCAGGGGCTCGGCGCCGAGCGCCGCCAGCATCACCTCGTGGCCGCGCTCGGCCGAGCGGTGCGCGAAGATGCAGTAGTCGGCGCAGGCGGGGTCGAGGCGGATGGCGACCAGGGCCGCGGCGCTGACGATGAAACCGTCGACCAGGACCGGCAGGCGCGCGGCGGCCGCGCCGAGGATGGCGCCGGCGATCATGGCGATCTCCAGCCCGCCGAACTGCGCCAGGACCTCCAGGGGATCGGTAACCGGCGTGCGGGCGGCGGCGGTTTCCAGCACCGCGCGTTTGCGGGCCATGCCTTCGGCGTCATGACCGGCGCCGGCCCCGATGCTCTCAGCGAGCGGCGCGGGGCCGAGGCGATGCAGCAGCAAGGCGGCCGAGGCGCTGTTGCCGATGCCCATCTCGCCCAGCGCCAGGATGTCAAAGCCGTCGTCCTGGGCGCGGCGGGCGACAGCCGCGCCGCGAGCCAGGGCGGACTCCACTTCTTGCGCGGTCATGGCCGGGCCGAGGGCGGCGTTGCGCGTGCCCTTGCGCACCTTGGCGTCGATCAGCAGCGGATGGGGGGCGAGGTCGGCGGCGACGCCGGCGTCCACGACCTTGACCTCGGCCCCGACCGCGCGGGCGAAGGCGTTGGCGCTGGCCCGGCCGGCCAGCAGGGTGGCGACCATGGCGGTGGTGACGGCCGAGGGATAGGCCGAGACCCCGGACTCCGTCAGGCCGTGATCGCCGGCGAAGACCAGCAGCAGGGCGCGCTCGTAGCTGGGGTTCGGGCGGCCGGCGATCAGGGCCAGACGGACGGCGAGGTCCTCAATGCGGCCCAGCGCGCCGAGCGGCTTGGCCTTGCCGTCGACCAGGGCGCGGTAGGCGGCCTCGTCGGTACGGTCGAGCGGAGCGATGGCAGGTCGCGACGTCATGGTCGTGGCTCCAGACCGGCGATCGACGCCAGGAGGGGGATGTCGAATTGCTGTTCCAGCCGTTCGGCGATCTCGTCCAGCGCCGCATCGACGCGGACCGCCTCGTCGACGCCGTCGGAGGCCGCGCCGAGTTCAGCGAGGAAAGCGGCGCGCGCCGAGGCCAGGCCAAACAGGCCGTGGACATAGGCGCCCGACACCCGCCCGTCGGCGGATATCGCGCCCTCGCCGGCCCCGTCGTCACGGATCAGCAGCGGGCGTTGCAGGGCGGGACCTTCGGTGCGGCCGACATGGATCTCGTAGCCTTCGAAGGCGCCGCCCGAGGCGAGGCGACCCGAAGTTGGGCGCAGCACCTTGTCGCCGGTCAGCACGGTGGCGAGGTCGAGCAGGCCAAGGCCTGCGGCCTGGCCGGGCGGGCCCTCGACACCGTCAGGATCGCTGATCGTGGCGCCCAGCATCTGGAAGCCGCCGCAGATCCCCAGCACCCGGCCGCCGCGCCGGACATGGGCGGCGATGTCGATGTCCCAACCCTGGGCGCGCAGGAAGGCCAGGTCTCCGAGCGTCGCCTTGGTGCCGGGCAGGATGACTAGGTCGGCGTCGCCGGGCAGCGGCGTACCCGGCGGCACGAAACCGAAGTCGACCTCCGGCTCTGACCGCAACGGATCGAAGTCGTCGAAATTGGCGATGCGCGAGAGCAAGGGCGCGACGATCTTCACCTTGCGCCGCTCACGGCCGCCAAGCTGGTCCAGCACCACCGCATCCTCGGCGGGCAGGCGGCGGGCGGCGGCGAGCCAGGTGGCCATGCCGCAGTCGGGCCAGCCGGTGCGGCGCACGATCTCGGTCCGGCCGTCGTCGAACAGAGCCGGATCGCCGCGGAACTTGTTGATCAGGAAGCCGGCGATCATGTCGCGATCTTCCGGCTCCAGCACCTCATAGGCGCCGACTAGGGCCGCGATCACGTGGCCACGGTCAATGTCGCCGACCAGCACCACCGGCACGCCTGCCGCACGGGCGAAGCCCATATTGGCGATGTCGCCGGCCCGCAGATTGATCTCGGCCGGGCTGCCGGCCCCCTCGACGATGACCAGGTCGCTTTGCGCTTCCAGGATGCGGAAGCTCTCCACCACCACATCCAGCAGGCTGGCCTTGCGGTCCTGGTAGGCGGCGGCCTTCCAGGTCCCGGCCATCTGGCCGCGCACCACCAGCTGGGCGCCGACATCGCTCTGGGGCTTGAGCAGCACCGGGTTCATATGGACGGTGGCCGGCGTGCGGCAGGCGATGGCCTGCAGCGCCTGGGCGCGGCCGATCTCGCCCCCATCGATGGTGACGGCGGCGTTGTTGGACATGTTCTGCGGCTTGAACGGCCGCACGCTCAGGCCGCGATTGGTGAACAATCGGCAGAGCCCGGCGACCAGCACCGACTTACCGACATCGGAGCCGCAGCCCTGGATCATCAACGCGGCCATGCCAGGCCTCCCAGGATAAGTGCTGCGGCGAGGATCGCGCAGGCGCGCAGATAGAGCCTAAGCCCCTGGTGCAGGTCCAGAGGCGATGGGCGCGGGCCGTCCCCGAAGGTGGGGCGGTCGTGGGCCACGCCGTCATAGCTGGCCGGGCCGCCGAGTTGGACGCGCAGCGCCCCGGCCATGGCGGCCTCGGGCCAGCCGGAGTTGGGCGAGGCGTGCTTGCCCGCGTCGCGCAGCATGGTCGCCCAGCCGCGTCCGGCGACCAGGGCGATCAGGGCGCCGGCGATGCGGGCCGGAATCAGGTTCATCAGGTCGTCGGTGCGGGCGGCGGCCCAGCCGAAGCAGCGATAGGGCTCTTCGCGGTGGCCGATGATGCTGTCGGCGGTGTTGACGGCCTTGTAGGCGAACAGGCCCGCGAGGCCGCCGAGCAGGAACCAGAACAGCGGCGCGACCACCCCGTCGTTGAAGCTCTCGGCCAGGCTCTCCAGGGCGGCGGCGGCGACGCCCTCGCGGTCGAGGGTCTCGGTGTCGCGGCCGACGATCATAGCGACGGCGGCGCGGGCGGCGGGGAGATCGGCGGCCCCGAGCGCGCGGCTGACGGCGGCGACGTGGTCGTAGAGGCTGCGGGCGGCGAGGCCGAGAGAGCCGAGCAGCGCGGCGAGGATCACGGCCGGGCCGGCGAGCAGGTGGTCGAGCAGCAGACCAGCGCCCGCCGCCGATCCGGCGACGATCAGCAGGGTGGCGAGGCCCGCGATGCGGCGCGGCAGGTCGCCACCGTTGTTCAACCGCCGCTCAAGCGCGTGCAGCTGCCGGCCGATCCAGGCGACCGGATGGGGCACGATGGCGTGCAGCCTGCGCGGATAGCCGGCCACGCCCTCCACCGCCGCGGCGGCGAGGACCAGCCAGGGATCAGCCGCCACGCCCGACGATCTCGATCAGCGGGCCGCCGGCGCCCTCGATGACGCGGGCGCGGACGCCGTAGGCGAGCGCCATCACTTCGGGCGAGAGAGCCTCCGCCGGCGGTCCATCGGCCAGCACCTTGCCGGCCGCCATCACGATGATCCGGTCGGCGATGCGCGCGGCCAGCGACAGGTCGTGCAGGGTGACGATCACCCCCCTGCCCTGCTCATGGGCCATGGCGCGGAAGAGGTCTCCGGCGTCGAGCTGGTGGCCGGGGTCGAGGCCGGTCAGCGGTTCATCGGCCAGCAGCCATTCGGGGTCGCCGGCCAGGGCGCGGGCGATCAGCACCCGGCCGCGCTCGCCGCCCGACAGCGTGGTGACGTCGCGGTCGGCGAGTTCGGTGACGCCCGCCGCCTCCATGGCGCGGTCGATGGCCGCGCCGTCCTCCAGCGACAGCCCGCTGGAGCCGATGAAGGGCGTGCGGCCAAGACCCACGAGGATGCGGGCCTCCACCGCCCAGGCGACCTCCGGGGTCTGCGGAATGAAGCCGATGCGGCGGGCGCGGGCGCGGGCGTGCATCGACAGCACGTCGACGGCGTCCAGGCGGACATGGCCGGCGCCGGGTTTGCGCAGTCCCGCCAGGCAGGCGAGCAGGGTCGACTTGCCGGCGCCGTTGGGACCCAGGATCGCGGTGACCGTGCCCGACTGGAAGGTCGCCGCCACGCCGGCCACCACCGGCTTGCCGCCGAGACGAACCTGGATGTCGTGGGCGCTGAGCGTGCTCATGCGATCCTCCGGCGAAGCGACAGCAGCAGGGCGAAGAAGAACGGCCCACCGAGCACGGCCATGGCCACGCCCAGCTTCACCTCGCCGGCGGCGGGGGTCAGGCGCACGGCGATGTCGGCGGCCAGCACCAGCACCGCGCCGCCGATGGCGCTGGGGATCAGCAGGCCGCCCGGCCTGGCGCCGACCAGCGGGCGCAGCAGGTGCGGCACGATCAGGCCGACGAAGCCGATAACCCCGGTGACGGCGACGCTGGCGCCGGCGGTCAGGGCGACGCCGATCGCCAATGTCCAGCGGGTGGCGGTCATGTTGACGCCGAGCGAGCGGGCGCCGGTCTCACCCAGGGTCAGGGCGTCCAGGCCCCGGCCGATGAACATCAGCATCACGCAGCCCGCCGCGATCAGCGGCAGGGCCATCTGCACCTCGCCGAGGCTGCGGTCGGCCAGCGAGCCCATCAGCCAGTTGATGATCTCGTTCACCGCCCAAGGGTTGGGCGCGAGGCTGAGCGCCAGGGCGACGCCCGCCCCGGCCATGGTCTGGAGGATCACGCCGGCCAGGATGAAGGTGACGATGCTGGAGGCCTGGCCCGACAGGGCCAGCAGCAGCATGACGGCGATCAGGGCGCCGATCATGGCGGCGCCGGCGATCACCCAGGGCTCGGCCGCGCCGGCTCCTAGATAAAGGGTCAGCACCGCGCCCAGGGCCGCCATCGAGGAGACGCCGAGCGCGCCCGGATCGGCCAGCGGGTTGCGGGTGTAGCCCTGCATGGCCGCGCCCGACATGCCGAGCGCAGCGCCGACGCCGATGGCCAGGATGGTGCGCGGCAGGCGCAGTTCGAAGATGATCGCCCAGCGCGGGTCGCTGTGATCCGTCCACGCGCTGAATGGCGCCCAGACCCGGCCAGCGGCCATGCTGACCATCGACAGCAGGAGCGTCAGCCCGATCAGGGCGGCGATGGTGGTCTGGCGGCGGCTCATGCGCGGGCCTCCTTAGCGCGAACGGCCAGGGCGCCTTGCCGGGCGCGGACCAGCATCTGCGCGGTCTGGATCAGCACCGGCCCGCCGCAGAAGGTCAGCTGCTGCGGGAAGCTGGCGCGGTGCATGCGGTGGGCGACACGCGACAGGGCCGGATGGTTCAGGACCCGGTCGGCCCAGGTGGGCGCGCCGGGCTTGGTTTCGCCGGCCAGCAGCACGTCGGGCGGATCGGCGATCAGGTTTTCCAACGGCACGTTGCCGGTGCGCTTGAGGCCATAGCGCGAGGCGGCGTTCTCGAACCCGGCGCGGCGCATCATGTCGTCCATCAGGGTTCCCTGGGCCGAGGCGAAACCGCCGGACTGGTAGATCAATGCGGTCAGTTTCGGGGTCCCCGGCGGCGGCGCGGCGGCGGCGACTGCGGCCTCGATCCTGGCGACCAGGGCCTCGCCGCGCGCCGGACGATGGACGGCGCGGGCCACCTGGCGCACCTGCTCCAGGCTCTCATCGACCGTATTGGGCACGCCGAACAGCTCGGCGCGAATGTTCAGGCGCTTCAGCGCCGCGCGGGTGGCGGGCGAGGAGTGGCGGCCGGTCAGCACCAGGTCGGGCCGCAGGGCCAGCACCTCCTCGGCGCTCTCATGGGTGAACGGGAAGCTCCGCCCCAGCTCACCGAGGCTGGAGCTGGAGGGTTCGTGCGAATAGTGGCTGAGCGCGGCGATCTGGGCGCGGTCGGCCAGGTGGACAAGGATCACGTCCAGGCAGGGATTGAGCGAGACGATGCGGTGAGGATCGCTCCCCGCAGCCCCGCCAAGCCCCACCACGGCGCCCGAAGCGAGCACTGAGCGCCGGGTGATCCTCCAGCTCAAAAGTCGATCCCGCGCTGGGCCTTGATGCCCTGCTCGAACGGATGCTTGACCAGGGTCATCTCGGTGACGAGATCGGCGATGGCCAGCAGCTCCGGCTTGGCGTTGCGGCCGGTGATGACCACGTGCTTGTCGCGCGGCCGGGCGTTGAGGTCAGCGACCACCTTGGCGATGTCGAGATAGTCGTAACGCAGGGCGATGTTCAGCTCGTCCAGGATCACCAGGTCCAGCTCGGGATCGTGCAGCATCTCGACCGAGGTAGCCCAGGCCGCTTCGGCGGCCGCGATGTCCTGGGCGCGGTCCTGGGTGTCCCAGGTGAAGCCCTGGCCCATGATCTCGTAGCGGACCTGATCGGGGAACTTCTTGAAGAACTGCCGCTCGCCAGTGATCCACTTGCCCTTGATGTACTGGACGATGCCGACCTTCTGGTTCCAGCCCAGGGCGCGGGCGACCATGCCGAAGGCGGCCGTCGACTTGCCCTTGCCGTCGCCGGTGTGGACCAGCAGCAGGCCAGGCGCCTCGTCGGTCTTGGTGGCCATCAGCTCGTCGCGTTCGGCCTTCAGCGCCTGCATGGCGGCCTTGTGCTCGGCGTTCTTGGCGTCTTCTTGATCGCTCATCGGCGGGAGCCCTCCAGGGCGGCTTGCAGTCTGGGCCAGTCTTTAGGTTTCGGCAGGCCGAACCTGAGCCAGGTCGGCTGATCGGGAAAGGGCCTGGTCAGCACGCCGCCTCGCGCCAGGGCGGTGAAGCGGCGCGCGGCGTCGGGCGTGGCGGCCAGGCGGAACAGCGAGGTCCCGCCGAGAATGTCGAAGCCGGCCCTCGTCAGCATCGCGTCCAGGCGCGCGGCGTCCTTGGTCAGTCGCGCGGCGGCGGCCTCGCGCCAGGCGCTGTCGGCGTAGGCGGCCGTGCCGGCGGCGATGGCCTCGGCGCTGACCGGCCAGTCGCCGAACTGGGCGCCGATCCGCGCGGCCAGCCCAGGCTCGGCGATCACAAAGCCCAGCCGCACCCCGGCCAGGCCATAGAATTTGCCGAACGAGCGCAGCACGATCAGCCGGTGGCCGGCGCGGGCCGCGACGCTCAGTTCGGGCGCGGTCTCGACGAAGGATTCATCGACGATCAGCCAGCGATCGCCCGGCTCCAGATCATCGTGGCGGGCGCCGTCGGGATTGTTCGGATTGACCATGACCACGGCCTCGCTCGCCACGCCGGCGAGCTCACCCGGCGCCACGCACTGGACCTTGGCGCCGGCCAGCCGCCAGGCCTCGGCGTGAGCGCCATAGGTCGGCGAGGCGATGGCGACCGAACGCGCGCCCAGCAGGCGGGGCAAGGCGCGCAGGGCGGCCTCGGCGCCCGGCACGGCGGCGACACGGTCGGGGGTGACGCCGAAGGCGGCCGCGGCGGCGGCCTCCAAGGCGGCGATCTCGTCCGGATCAGGCAGCCGCGTCAGGCTGGCGGCGGTGGCCCGCGCCCCTTTCCAGGGACGCGGGTTGATACCCGTCGACAGGTCGAGCCACGGGGCGGGCGCGTCGGGAAACGCGCGCCGCGCCGCGGCCAGCCGGCCGCCGTGACGGAGGAAGTCCTCCAGGTTCGGATCAGAACTTGGCGCGGACACCGACATGGGCCCCACGTCCCGGCGAACCGTAGTTGCGGGTGGTCTCGTAGCTATCGTCGAAGGCGTTCTCGACACGGCCATAGACCTCGAACGTCTCGTTGACCGGATAGGACGCCCGCAGATCGACCAGGGTGTAGCTCTGCAGGACGTAGGAGTTCGCGGCGTTGTCGAAGCTGGCGCCGACATAACGGATCGCCGCGCCGAGCGAGGCGTCGTTGGTCCAGGTGTAGGTCGCCTGGATGTTGGCCTGATGCTCGGGCCGGCGGGTCAGATGCTTGCCGCGATTGGCGTTACCGACCGAGTCGTTCGTCGTGTCGGTCCAGGTGTAGTTGGCCAGGACCCGCAGCGGGCCAAGATCGGCCGAGCCTTCCAGCTCCAGCCCATGAGCCTTGGTGCTGGCGGTGTTGGCGTAGGCGCCCGAGCGACGAACGCCCCTTACGAAGCACAGCGGATTGGTGGTGGTGGAGGTGCAGGAGACGAAGTCGATCTGGTTAGTGGTGTCGCGGTCGAAATAGGTCGCGCGAACCATGAAGCGGTCGAGGACATGCTGCTCGATCCCGGCGTCCCAGCCGTCGGCCTCTTCCGGGGCGAGGGCGGCGTTCCCGTACTCGCTGTAGAGTTGGTAGAGGGTCGGGGCCTTGAAGCCCTGGCCGAAGCTGGCGCGCAGGACCGTATTCCCGTCATTGAGCGACCAGGCGGCGGCGAGCTGGCCGAGCGTCTTGTCGCCGAAGGTGTCGTGGCTGTCGCGGCGCAGGCCCGCGGTCAGGGTCAGGCCGGTGAGGACCTCGCCCTGGACCTGGGCGTAGAGGCCGTCGATCCCGGTCTTGGCGGTGGTCGGCTTTGGGTTGGGGGTGAGGGAATTGGGCGAGGCCGTCCGCATGTCGGAGTTCTCGCTCTCCCCGCCGAAGGTGGCGGTCCAGGCGTCGCTGATCGTCCAGACGCCTTGGTACTCCCAGCGCTTGTTCTCGCCGCGCGCGTCGAAGGTGACGTCGGTCATCGCCTGGTTGGGGTTGAAGTTCTGGCGGTTGGTGCGGGTGTAGCCATAGGCGACGCGGTTTTGCAGGGTGCCGTCGAAGAGGTCGAAATTGACCGCCGCGTAGCCGACGAACTCCTCGGTCTCGCCGTATTCCGGGGTGTCGCCGAAGGAGAAGTTCGGGGGCGGGAAGCCGTCGAAGTTGTTCTTGCCCTTGGAATAGACGCCGCGCAGGTCCAGCGAGATCGCGTCGGTGGCGCGGACCACGGCGCGGCCGCTGAAGCCGGTGTTCTCGTAGCCGTCCTTTTCCTTGCCCAGGCGATAGGAGGAGACGCCGTCGGTTTCGTAACGGCCGCCGGCCAGGCGCCAGGTGACGCGGTCGGTCTTGCCGCCGGCCGCCGCGCGCAGATAGCCCGTGCCCATCGATCCGCCCTCGGCGGTGAGGTTTGCCTCGAAGGGGGTCTCGGCTTCCTGGGTGATGATGTTGACGACGCCGCCGATGGCCTGGCTGCCCCACAGGGTCGACTGGGCGCCGCGCAGGATCTCGATGCGGCCGATGTCGCCCGACAGCAGGTTGGAGAAGTTGTAGCCGCCGCCCGAGGTCGAGGGGTCATTGAGCTTCACGCCGTCGATCACCACCACGGTCTGGTCGCTCTCGGCGCCGCGGATGCGCAGCGAGGTCGAGCCGCCGACGCCGCCGTTGCGGGAGAAGGAGACGCCAGGCGTCTGGGCCAGCAGGGTGGAGACGTCGACGCTCTGGGCGGCCTTGATGGCCTCGCCGCTGACGACGGTGATGCTTTGGCCGACGCGGTCGGCTTCCTGCGGCGAGCGGTTGGCGGTGACCACCAGTTCGCTGACGCTGGCCACGGCGACGGGGCTCGCGCCCTGGGCCAGGGCATGGGTGGAGAGGCCGCATAGGACGGCGGTGGTGGCGTATAGAACGGTCTTCATCGGGTATCCCCCAGACGTGTGACGACGAACCCGCGCTTGCACGCAGGTGACGGACGTCGTCTCTCGGGAAAATACCCGTTCGTCCGGTCCCACCGACCGTCCGAAGGACGACTGCGTCAGGCAGGTCTCCTGGCTCACGGGTCACAGCCGGTGCGCGCCGCCTTCCCAGAACCCGGTCTTTTACGACCATCGTCCAGTGGCTTATGACGCGCGGGCTCGCCGCTTACAGTTGCGGGGGCAGCCCAGGTGTTTCACCTGAGTTCCCTATTAATCCCCTTGCGGGGAACCTGTCGCGGGGCCTCGACTAGGCTTTGCCATGCGGAGCGTCAATCCCGATGAGCCTGACCTTCATCCTGGGCGGCGCCCGATCGGGCAAGACCGCCTACGCCCTGGGGCAAGCCGAGAGGCGCTCGCAAGGGCGGCTGACCATGATCGCCACGGCCCAGGCGCTGGACGCCGAGATGGCCGCGCGCATCGCCCGCCATCAGGCCGAGCGGAGCGAGGCCTGGACCACGGTCGAGGCGCCGCTGGACCTGGCCGGGGCGGTGCGGAACCTTGGGCCCGGCGATGTCGCGGTGATCGACTGCCTGACCCTGTGGCTGACCAACCAGATTTTGGCGGAGACCGAGATCGCGCCCGCCGTAGCCGAACTGGTCGAGGCGTTCGCCGCAAGTCCAGCGGCGCTGGTGGTCATCTCCAACGAGGTCGGCCAGGGCATCGTGCCCGACAACGCCCTGGCCCGCCGATTCCGCGACGAAGCCGGCTGGATGCACCAGGCCGTGGCCAGGGCCGCCGACCAGGTGGTCATGGTGATCGCCGGGCTGCCGATGACGCTGAAGGGCTGAGTGGGCCTAGTCATCGAAGGGTGGCCGCGGCGGCCGACCGGGGTGGTGGCGGGGACTGGCCGGCCTGCCGCTGCCGCGGAAGGGTTTAACCTCCGCGGCTGGCCTCGTCAGAGGTCCTGCTTCAACCGCGCGATCATCAGAGCCCCGACCTGTTCGATCGCCGCCGAGACGTCTCGGCGCCAGATCACCGGATCGACCGTCACCTCGTAGGTGCGGGTCTTCTGCATGCCGCCCGCGCCGGCCAGGACGCCGATGGCGCTGCCCAAGGCGTCGCCCATCTTGCTGGCGCCGGTCGTGGTGTCGCTGGCCGAGACCACGCTGTCGGGCATCACCACCGGGCCGGTGAGGGCGTAGCGGAGCCGGTGGCCCAGATCCATGGTGGTCGACTTGGCTTTGGGCGTGAGCACCCACAGCTGAGTGTCGGTGGGCAGCAGGGCGACATTGGCCTTGCTGGTCACCTTGGCGTTCATCGTGCGCATGCCCAGCACGCCGCGGCCGCGGGCCTGGATCTCGGCGAAGTCGACGACCATCCGTACGCCCATGACCCCGGCGTCGAGCTCGCGCATCGCCATCTCCTCGGGGACCTGCGAACCGGTGGTGGTCATGGTATCGCCGAACGCCTTGGCGCGGCCGTCATTGGGGGTGAAGTAGAACTTCATGCCGGGCGGCGAATAGAAGGCGCTGCGGTTGGCCCTGCCGCGAACATAGGGCGTCGGCTTGGCCATGTTCATCAACCGCACCAGCCCCGGACTGCGGGCCTGGGCCTCCGCCAGCGGAATGACCTTGATCCCGGCGGCTTCGAGATCGGCGACGAACTTGGCGTAGTAGGCGTCGGTGATCGCCTGCATGTCCTCGGCCGTGGGACCGTTCAGCGTGTAGCTGACCTGGGATTGCGACAGGCCCGCGCCGGTCGAGGTCGCGCCCGAATTGGTGACGAACTCCACCTGGAAGGACGGGATAACCACCTGGCGAAGACCGCGGGCGGCTTCGCGCTCGTTCTGCCAGATCAGCGAGCCGCCCTGGGTCGAGAGATCGTCCCCGGCCACGAAGGCCACTGGGGCGCTCACCGGCGCGGTCTTCGGCCCAAGATTGATGAGCGGCTTGGCGGCGTGGGCCTGGCCCGTCCCGGCCGAGGCCAGCAGCAGCGCCAGGAACGTCGCGGCCAAGCCGCCCGAAAGTTTCAGCCCCATGTCGTCACCCTCCCCCGAAGGCGCCGGTCATGACGCCGATCCATTGGGACTAGGGGAAGATTAAACCGGCGGATTGGATAAAACGGACGTGGCTCACTCGGCGGCGTGCAACCCCTGGAGCGAGGCGCCGAGCGCCGCCATACGCGCGCGTGCGGCCGGACCCAACAGTTGGTGCGGCAGGGCGAAATAGGCCGAGGGCGACATGCCCATGAACCGGTGGAAGTCGCGCACGAAGTGGGACTGGTCATAGTACCAGGCGTCGATCAGGCTGGCCGATCCCTCCCCCGGATGCTCGCGAAGTTCCTGCAGGGTGCGCAGGAACCGCTGGCGGCGCAGCAGCAGCTTCGGCGCGAACCCGAACATCCGCAGCGACAGGCGGGCTAGGTGGCGCGACGACACCCCCAGCGCCTTGGCCAGCGCCTCGACCGAGCCGATGGCCGGATCGATCAGCAGGTCGTGGGCCCGGGTCAGCAAGCTGTCGGGCGCGCCGCCGGCCGCGGCCAGGGTTAGGAAAAACTCATCGAGGATCGCCACCTGCGCGTCGTCGGAGCCGGCGGCGTTCAAGGCGGCGTAGACCGCCTCGGCGCGGTCGCCGAACACCTGGACCAGCGGCGTCACGCGGTCGGCGAACGCCGCCGCCGGTTCGGTGAAGAACTGCGCCCAGCCCAGCGGCAACAGGCCGATCCCCAGCACGCTCCCGGCCTCGCCGCGTACGGTTCCGGTGACGCTGGTCGGCCCGAACAGCGCCGCCCCGGGCGCCGGGTCATAGGTCGTCCCGTCGAGCTCCATCGCCCAATGACCGCCCAGGACGAACCTGATGTTGGCCCATTCGGGATGCAGCAGATCGGCCACCGCGCCCATCGGGCCGTCCGGCACCTCGACGAAATAATAGGCGGTGATGAAGCGGCGCAGCGCCGGGTCGGGGAGCCGGAAGCGAACCGATGGTGTCGAGGTCTCCAAACCCATTCACGCCCCCGCGCCTGCGCGACGGCTCCCTACCGGAGCCGGCCGCGACCATGGGCAGCATGACCGCCGCGCGAAGCTGCGTCGACCCGTGATACGCGAGCCAGCCCCAGGCGCATGCCCGAGGCCGCGCCCCGCGAGGTCAGGCCTTGCTGCTGACCGGGTGTCGCCAGCCCTGCGGATCGGCGCGTTCACCGCGTTGGATGCCGGTGAGCTGCGCGCGGAGCCGCTCGGTGATGGCGCCGTCGGCGCCCGATCCGATCACGAACTCGCCGCCGGTATGGCGAACCTTGCCGACCGCGGCCACCACGGCGGCGGTTCCGCAGGCGAACACCTCGCGCAGGCGCCCGCTGGCGGCGTCGGCGCGCCATTGATCGAAGGCGTAGGGCGCCTCCTGCACGGTCAGGCCCGCGTCGCGCGCCAGGGCGATGATCGAGTCGCGGGTGATGCCCGGCAGGATCGTGCCCCCCAGCGGCGGCGTCACCAGCACGTCGTCGTCCATGACAAAGAAGATGTTCATGCCGCCCAGCTCCTCGATCCAGCGATGCTCCACCGCGTCGAGGAACACCACCTGGTCGCAGCCATGGCGAACCGCCTCGGCCTGGGCCAGCAGGCTGGCCGCGTAGTTGCCGCCGCACTTGGCGTCGCCGGTCCCGCCGGCCGCCGCGCGGCTGTAGTCGTCGGACACCCAGACGGTCACCGCCGTCGAGCCGCCCTTGAAATAGGCCCCGACCGGGCAGGCGATCACACAGAAGGTGTATTCGGCCGCCGGGCGAACCCCCAGGAAGGCCTCGCTGGCGAACATGAACGGCCGCAGATAGAGGCTGCCCTCGCCGCCCGGAATCCAGTCGGCGTCGATGTCGACCAGGGCCTCCACCGCCTGCAGGAACATCTCGTCAGGCAGGACCGGCATGGCCATCCGCTGCGCCGAGCGCGCGAAGCGCCGGGCGTTCTCCAGCGGGCGGAACAGCGCCACGCCGCCATCCCGCGTGCGATAGGCCTTCATGCCCTCGAAGATTTCCTGGGCGTAGTGCAGCACCGCGGCGGCCGGATCGAGCGAGAAGGCTTCGCGGGCGCGCACCCGCGCGTCGTGCCAGCCCAACTCGGCTGTCCATTGGATGGTCACCATGTGGTCGGTGAACACCTTGCCGAAGCCGGGATTTTCCAACAGGGCGGCGCGGGCGCCCGGCGCTGTGGCGGAGGGATGCGGCAGGATCTTGAGAATGGGTTTGTCCTCCTAGGGCGCCTTCCCCAGTCAGGCCGCCGGAGCGTCTAGGGCAGGAATGATGTTTGCTTGAACCGCTGGCTTTAGCCGGACGCCATGGGCTGCACACCATCTAGACGGATCGCCGCGCGGTTCAACATGACGTTTGAGGCGAAGAGGCCGTCATCGCGCCCTTCAATTTGGCCTGGGACCGGATCTTCCCGGTCCAGGGGGCCGGTGATCGGCGGCGCGTCGTCACGACGGAAGGGCGCTCGCCTAGGGCGCGCGCCGCCTCCAGGCGGTTGTGTCGCCGCCGCCTTATTGTACTACAGCGTGGGCGGCGCCTGACGCCGCCAGGTTCCGTCCAATCGAGGCCGCTTTCGTCGATGCCGCAGTTCACAGTGCGTTACTGGCCGACAAAGAGCGGCGACGTCGCTTCCTATTCCGCGGCTCATTCGAGCGATCCTCAGCGGCCAGTCGTGCTCCTTCTTCACGGCGCGTTGCGGCACTCAGGCGTGCTGACCCATTGGGCAGACCTGCTCGCCGAGCATGCCGATGTCATGCTGATGGATCTGCCAGGCCATGGTCGGAGCACGACGGCCGGCGCCGCCTCGATCAGCGGGATGGCGGCGACCTTGCATGAAGCGATTTGCGCCGGGCTGGCGGGGCGCCGTGTTCTGATAATGGGGGAGTCGCTCGGCGGGACCATCGCCTTGTCGCTTGGCGGCATGGCGGAGCTGGGGCCCATCCGGGCGGTGTTCGCAGCTGATCCTCCCGTCACGACCGGCAAGCTATGGACCGTGGCCAACGCGTTCAGACGCCACATGGGCAACTCGGCGGAGGAGACGTTTGTCGATCGCCTGGGGCGCGAGACCTTCGGCATCACCCCGAACGGGGTCGAGGAGCTGATCTATTACCCCTTGATCGGCGGCCTGCGAGTGCCAACGGTCATCGCAACCGGAGACATCCCGCTGCTGCCGCCACGCCAGCTCTCCGGGGTCACATGTCTCTTCGATCCCGTTGATCAGTTTGTCGCGCGCACACTTTATCCGGGCAAGACCGAGATCGAGTTGATCGCCAACTGCGGCCACCTGCTGCTGGTCGATGCGCCGTCGGCGTGCCTGGACATCGTTCGGCGCATGCTGGCCGAGCATCTCAACGCCCCGGCGCTGTCATGACCAAGGCGGTCCTGGCGAGCCGCCGCTTCGCCATGGCCGAACAACGCGCGTTCGCCGCCATGTCCGGCGACTACAATCCCATGCACCTGGACGTCGCGGCCGCGCGGAGAACCCAGGCCGGCGACGTGGTCGTACATGGCGTGCATGCGCTGCTGTGGGCGTTGGAAGTCCTGGCGGCCGGCGAGCTTGCAGCTAGGCCGATCGCCAGCCTGCGCGCGCAGTTTCACAAGTTCATCTACCTAGACCGCCCCGTCGACTTGCGGCTCGTCGAGCGAACTGCAGCGTCGGTGACCGCCGAACTCGTCGTGGAGGGTCTCGCGGTCACCACCCTGACCGTCGCCATCGGCCCCTCCGAGCCTCCCGCGCCCCTCCCCAGCCTCGAACGGGCCGACACCATCCTCGGAACGACGCCGTTGGAGTCGTCAATCGAGGCGATGAACGGCGCCACCGGCTGGCTAACGCTGCCGGACGGCGCGGACGCGGCCACGAGCCTCTTCCCCACGCTTTGCGTGCTTCTGGAAGATCGCCGCGTCATCGCCCTGGCCCAGACCTCGACGCTCGTGGGGATGGCGTGCCCAGGCCTCCACTCCATCTTCTCCAGCCTGAGCGCGATTGTGACGCAGACGACCGCCGCCCGGCCGGGTCTGGGCTGGAGCGCACGCCTGCCGGACCCACGCTACAAGCGGGTTGAGTTGACCGCGGCGGGAGCTGGTCTTCGCGCCGACATCCGGGCGCTGGTGCGCCCGCCCCCCGTCGATACGCCGTCCGTCGCGACCCTCGCCAGCCAGGTGCAGGCCGGAGAATTCACGGGCCGCCGGGCGCTGGTTATCGGCGGCTCACGCGGCCTGGGCGCGGCCAGCGCAAAGCTTCTGGCGGCCGGCGGGGCCGACGTGGTCCTGACCTACGCGTCGGCGGAGGCCGAGGCCGAGGCGGTGGTCGCCGACATCCGCGCGGTTCGGGGAGCGGAGAGCGCGACCAAGTTGCGCTGTGACGTTTCGGAACCCTTCGACACCGCGGTTTGCGGCCATCTCGCCTGGGCGACCCACGTCTATTATTTCGCAACGCCGCGCATCACCCGCCAAAGCGCGGGCGTGTTCAATCCCGAGATCTTCGCCGACTTCACCAAGACCTTCGTCGAACGCTTCAACGCGCTCTGCGTCCTGGCCGCCAATATCGCGGGCGATAGGGATCTGAACGTTCTCGTCCCCTCGTCGGAGGCGATAACGGCGCGCCCGAAGGGCATGACCGAGTACGCCATGAGCAAGGCCGCGGCCGAGCTGCTCTGCGCCGATCTGCGTCGGGCCTATCCGAGAATGGCGATCTCAACGCCGCGCCTGCCGCGCGTCCTGACAGACCAGACGGCCGTGGCGATCCCGGTACGCGCCCTGGACGCGGCGGCGGCCATGCTGCCCTTGCTGCGGGACGAGCGCCCGGCTTGATCAGACCCCGACGAGACCGATGGAATAGTCGCGCCACTGCTCGGGGATGTGGCGGTTGGAGATGTTCAGGATCTTGGGCTGGCGACCGCCGAGATTCAGCAGGCCGATACGGTCTGGGCGCGGCGTTCCGACAATGACCGAGGTCGAGGCACCGAGCCGTCCCAACACCGCATTGCAGCGTTGCTCGTCCGCCTCGACGGTGTCGGGGTGGATAAGCAGGACGAGCTTGGCGAAGCTATGCCCGTTCAGGACAGCGAACTCGTCGCTCGACTTCAGATGCACGTCCAGCCGACCATAGAAGTCCAGCACCTGTTGGCCCACCTGGACATTCGCCGGGGTGTCGGTGAAGGCCAGGCATCCGGCGACGATCTGCGGCGGCATGGCCACCGGCAAGAACGCCTCGCGGACATTGACCATCAAATAGGACTGATCGTGCGCCCGGACGCTCAGCGAAATGAGTAGGTCGGCCATCAGATTGCCGAGATGCGAGGCGGCGACCTTGTTCGACTGGAAGGCGTTCCGCGGGGTGACGCTCGGTTCGCACCAGATGCGCGTCTTCTCGGTGGCCTCGACCATCGTCTCGAAGACGTGACTCCACTGGTAATCGGCGCCGGGGGTGATCGCCTCGCTCAGCAGGCCGCCCTCTTTCAGAAGCTCCATGAACCGCTTGGTGCAGGCCAGCGAGAAATGGATATCGCCCGGATAGGCGTTCGCGCCGTAGTCGACCCGCAGATGCCCCGTCACGGGGTCGACCAACTCGTCCCACCAATCGAGGAACAGGACGCCCGCCTCCTCGCAGATTGCTTTCAGCCGCACGTTCAAGTGACGGCAGAGTTGGTTCATATGATCGTTGAACGTCGGCGTAAGGCCAAGCAGCATGGATCGGCCGGCGACCATCGCCTTGGCGTCGGCGAGGATGCCCCGATGGCGCTCGGCGACCGCATCCATCTGCGCATAGTCTTCTGCGGTCGCCCCGTCGGGTCGCAGCCCCCCGTCCTTCTGAAGCTGCACGACATAATAGTAGGGGTCGCTGCCGGCGATCAGCATGGTGTCGCGGCTTAGATCGACCCGCTTGAGGTTCTCAAAGAACTTCCGGCGAGTGACCACCTCCTGCTCGTCATTGAGCAGGAGCATGGTCGGGCCCATGCCGATGAATAGCGGGAAGAACGCCGGGTCGCCACCGAAGCTGCGCACATAGCTGCTGCCGACGATATTGATGAACTCGCCGCATGCGCGCCGATGCGCGACGGGCACGGGCGGCCCCAGGGCGCTCAGGTGCGAACGGAAGAACGCGCCCAGCCGAAAAGCCATGTCCTTCTGAAGCGGCGGCATGCCGTGAGCCTGGAAGTCCTGCCGGATGCGCTCAACGATCCACTCGCCGGGCCGCACGGCGACGCAGTGCTTGAGGCTCTCGATCGTTTCAGGAATCTGGTTGCGCCGTATCGCCAGCAGCGCCTTGACCAGATGCGCTTCGGCGGCGAACGGGTTGCCGGCGATCACACGGTTCGCCGCGGCGATGGCGTCGTCCGGCTTGCCCGATCGATAGGCCGTTTGCGCTGCTGTCGCCGATTCCAATTCTATGCGCACCAACTCAGCTCCCACTGGCCGTGGACGGGGTCCGCAGGGCCAGCCATTCGGGTCGACGGATGTCGGTCGCGGTCACATCGACATGCCACAGCTCCGCGCCGTCGCGCGCTTCAAGTCGGGTGAACCCCGCCTGTTCGTAGATGCCGCGAGCCGGCGCATTCTTCGCGGTCGGAATGTACCAGCCGCGCAGCGTGGTCTGTCCTCCCGCCCGAGCGGTCGCCGCCAGGAAAGACAGGAAGGCCGTCTCGATCTGACGGCCGATGACCCGGCAGCTGAGCAGCAGGGCGTCGACCTCGCAGATCTCATCGCCCGAATGGGTCAGCGCCACGCCGACAATGCCGTTGTCGCCAAAACGGTCCGAGGCGCGCAGCACGTAGCCGTTCCAGCCCGGCGTCGCCAATCGCTCGGCAAGCTGGGCTTCGCTGAAGCGGCGGGTGGTCAGGTTGAGTTGGTTGGTCTTCTGAGTGAGCTGAGCCGCACGCCCCAGCGACATCGCGTCGATGGGGGTGATCTCGGCCTGGACCTCGAGCGAGGCGAGGAAGTCCTCGACGCTCTCAGCGCTCGTCTCGACTTCCCGGCGCGCGCGTTGCTCGACGTAGTACCGCGTCCGTTCCGCATCCTCGGCGGAGGTCTGCAGCCTTTCCAGAGCGGGCAGGTCACGCAAGACGCCGGCGTAGGTCGACGGGTCGCGCCCCAGCTCCGGCACGATCACCTCGGGCAAACTGCGGCGGACCGCGTCGCGCTCGACCGGGTTATCATCCAGGAAGACGAAGGACTCCAAACCCAGGTTCAGCTCCGCCGCCATGGATGCGAGGTTCGTGGATTTGGCGTCCCAATTCACTCGCATGGCGGCGAAGTGCTCGCGCCGCAGAAGCATGTCGGGGTGTTCGTTGAGCACCTGCATCGCGTCATCGAGATTGTTCTTGCTGGCGATCGCCAGGATCACGCCTCGGCGCGCGACATCGAGGATCGCCCGCTGCAGATCCTTGTGGAAGACGCCGGGGTGTTCGTCGCTCAACGCGATCCCGGTCATCCCGTCCTCGCCGATGGTGCCGCCCCACAGGGTGTTGTCGAGATCCAGTACTAGGACCTTAGCCTGTGGAAGAGCAAGCATGCTGAGGTGTCGCCACCACTCCGCCGCCAGCCAACCCAGGGCTTCGACCGACAACGGCAGCTTGGCGGCGGCCCATTTCTTTGCGCTGTAGAATCGTTCCCGGCCATGGCGGGCCTGCAGCGCGTCGAAGTCCAACAGGTGCACGTCGGGCAGCCCCGCCAGCCGCTCGCGCAATGCACGGTTGGCGGCGGCGATCGCCTCGGCCTGGGTCAAGCGGCGACGTTGCCCGAGCAAGCCGTCGTTGGGGTGCAACGGCGGTTCTAGTCCGTGAACGATGATATGGGCGGACGTCCGGCCACGTAGCGCCTCCACGAGTTTTCCGAGGCGCGCGGCGGCGGCCGTCACTTCCTCGGCGACCGTATCGTCGCTCAGGCCGGCGAAGTCGAACCATAGGCTCGGGGAGATATCGCGGGTCTGGACCGCCATCACGACGGTGTCAGGATTGTGGGCGTAGAGGCCGCTTTGCGGGCTCAGGATCTCCTGGCCGTAGGCGTTGAACTCGCCGACCCAGGGGACGAGGCGGCACCCGGCGAGCGCGGCGGTCGCCTGCAGCAGCGGCAGAACCGGCTCGACGGTGTAGGAGCGCAGGAACGCCACACGATGCTCGACCACGCGATCAGCGGGCCAGAACTGCTCCAAGCGAGCGAGCAGATAGCGCGCGACCGAGCTGTTCGAGTTGTCGCGCCAGTACGCGGTCGCCAGGCGCCGGGCGCCGGGCCGATCCTCCGCCTTCAGGGCGGCGTCGATAGCGGCTCGTGGATCAGCCGGCGGTGCGACCTGGTCGCTCATTTCGCGATGATCAGACATGAGACGGTGGCCTTCTGGCGTTCGGCCTCCGCGACGCTGTAGCCGGTCATAGGGGCCAATTGCAGGTCGACCACCTCAAGGCCGGCGGCCTCGACCAGCGCGCGCGCGTCTTGCGCCGTGCGGAGCAGGTAGATGTGGTCGGGGGCGGGGCTGTTGAGCGGCACGTTGATGAAGATCAGCCCTTCGGGCGCCAAGCGCCTCCGAAGAGAGACTAACGCCTCACGGGGTTGCTCAAGATGCTCCAGCACCTCGCTCACGGCGATCCCGTCGAAGAGTTCGCCATCGACGGCGGCGGACGCCAGGACATCTCGCTGCTCGAGGGCGACCCCGTGGGCCGACCCAAGGGCCTCCAGCGCCAAGGCGGTTTGGCGCAGGCTCTCTTCACTGACATCCCAGCCCCGGGCCTGCGCGCAGGCTTGTTGTTCAGCGGCGACCGACAGGAAGAGCCCGTGCCCCGGCCCCACCTCCAGGTAGCTGAAACCCTCGCGCAACCGCGACAGGAAGTTCGTGCGGAAGAACAGGAAGGCGGCGCTATGATTTCGCCAAAGCGCCTGGGAGCAGAGCAGCCCTTCCATGTATTGCTTCATGTAAGGCCGGTTTGAATAGACCAGCCTGTCAGCGTCGGCGAACGTCGAAAGTCGATAGGCGTCGTGCTTCTTGAAGTACAAGGTTTCCTTCGTAAGCTCGCCGCACATCCAGCGATAGCTTTGGACGACTTCAGCCATTCGATCTCCGGCAAGAACGGTGATCCGTCGCGCCAGATCGTCGACCATCGCAAGCTCCTGGCTTCCGTAGTCCGAAAGGCTGTTGCGCAGAAATCGCTCGTGCTGCGGCCAGGCGCCGATCACGGCGGCCATCAACGCATCCAGATGTCCGTATCCTGTGGCTTCCATACCGGGTTCAGCGGGCCAGCGTCTTAACGACCGGCCTGCGTTTCCTTGATAATGCCCAGAATTGCGGGAACGCTCATCATGTCTTCAAGACGGTCGGGGGAAATTTCGATATCGGCTTGTTGCTCGATCGCGAGGATCAGATCGAGAAGACGCAGAGAGTCCCAAGCCTCAAGAGTGTCAGGCGTGGAGTCGATGGTGATTTTTTCCGCATCGCACTCGAATACGTCAGCCATCAGCTGGCGAAGCTCGTTAAATTCCAAGGCTAATGTCCCACCGTTTCAGCGCCCGCAAGGCCGCCTCGTATCGCCCAAAATCGGGCGACGGTCGAGTTGCTTTATCCCGTCCGGACGGGCCTTTTCCAGCGCGGCGCAACATGTCGCGGGAAGCTAGTCATCTGGCCTGGAGAACCACCAGGTCCGCTTCTGGCCGAAGGCGGTCCCCCGGATCCACACGGGAACAGCGCCCCCAAAGAGAACTTCGCGAAGCAGCCTATATTTTCCAAGAGGCATTGGAGCGGGCGATGGGATTCGAACCCACGACATTCAGCTTGGGAAGCTGACGCTCTACCCCTGAGCTACGCCCGCATGCGCCCTAGGGCGACAGGGCCTGTGGAGTCAGAGACCGACGGGGTCGGGCTCTCCAGGCCTAGTAGCGGGTCATTAGCTGGTCTGGACTGGCCGCTCAAGGCCCCGTCGGCGAGTCGGCCTATCAACGAACGGCCAATGTCGGCTACACCACGCCCTAGGGTCGAGTTGCACTGCAACACGGGCGGTTCTTAACCACAACCTGCCCGTTTAGAGATATTTTACATTTCGCGTTTCCCCCAATGCGAGAACATGGTTGCACGAACAATAAGGCGCAGCTTAATTGCAACTTCCAAACGGCGCACTCCAGGTCACTAGGCTTGAGATCAGGCTGCGGCGCATCCAAACTGGAGTGAGACATGAAGAAGCTAATCGCCGGAGCCGCCGTGGCGGCTTCGATCCTGGTGGCCGGTTCGGCCGCCAACGCCGCGACGGTTGTCAACGGCAGCTTTGAAGACGGCGTCAACCCGGGCGTCTTCACCACCCTGGGTAACAACAGCACGGCCGTCGACGGCTGGCTGGTTCGCGGCGCCGGCGTCGACTACGTCGGTTCCTACTGGCAGGCCAAGGGCGGCGTTCGCAGCATCGACCTGTCGGCGCTGCTGGGCGGCACCATCCAACAGACCATCGCGGTCACGGTCGGCAAGACCTACAAGGTCAGCTTCTGGCTGGCCGGCAACCCGGACGGCGGCCTCGGCAACAAGCTGGTGGCCACCTCGGTGAGCGGCGACCAAACCAACGACTTCGAGTTCCTGGTCGGCGCGGGCAACACCCACAGCGACATGGGCTGGAAGGAATACAGCTACACCTTCACCGCTTATGACCCCACGGCGACCTTGGCCTTCAACTCGAAGACCAACACCCCGTACGGCCCCGCGCTCGACAATGTGAGCATCTCGGCGGTTCCGGAACCGGCGACCTGGGCGATGATGATCATCGGCTTCTCGAGCGCTGGCGTGGCGATCCGTCGCCGCCGTCGCGAAACCTCGGCGACCTTCGCCTAGGACTTGATACCGACCTGACGATCGGGCCCGCCAGCATCGCTGGCGGGCCCTTTTGTTTTGCGGCTCGCGTTGACCTCCCCCGGCCTTGCCCGCACGATGCTCGAAACAAATGTTTGAGGGAGGCCGCCATGGCCGACGGCGAAGTTCAGTCGCAGGCGCAATTCACCGCCATGACCGACGGCACCCAGGAAGACTGGATGGCCATCGTGCGGGCCGCCGGCCCGTTCAACCGCGAACTGCCCGACCGGCTGCTCAGCCATCTGAAGATGCTGGGCGGCGATTTCGGCGGCTATCCCGTCGACCGGCTGGAGCACTCGCTGCAGACCGCCACGCGGGCGTTCAAGGACGGCAAGGACGAGGAATACGTGGTCTGCGCGCTGATGCACGACGTCGGCGACCTGCTCGGCCCGTCCAACCACGCCGAGATCGGCGCGATCATCATGAAGCCGTACGTCTCAGAGCGG
Organism: Phenylobacterium sp. Root700; assembly: GCF_001429025.1. Classification (GTDB taxonomy): domain Bacteria; phylum Pseudomonadota; class Alphaproteobacteria; order Caulobacterales; family Caulobacteraceae; genus Phenylobacterium. The sequence continues at coordinate 43,039 of NZ_LMHT01000030.1, forward strand.
AACTTCTGGATGATGGACAAGCACGGGATCTTCCAGGGGTACTATTTCTTCCACCACCTGGGCCTGGACCGCGACATGCGCGATCAGTTCCGCGACCATCCGGACTTCGAATACACCGCCCAGTTCTGCCACCTGTACGACCAGAACAGCTTCGACCCGGCCTATGAGTCGATGCCGCTGGAGGCCTTCGAGCCGATGCTGCGCCGAGTGCTCGCCGCACCGAAGCGGTCGATCTACAAGCGCGAGGCGGCTTAGGGGCTCCCCCTCACCTGCTCGTCATGGCCGGCCTTGTGCCGGCCATGACGAGCAGGTGAGGATTTGCCTGAACGGCTCGTGTGTATGGATCCCCGGGACAAGCCCGGGGATGAGGATCCTAGCGGTGGAGGCGCGGCGGCCTCCTAGGCGTCCATATCCAGCGAGTAGCCGGCCGAGCGCACGGTGCGGATCGGGTCGGCCATGGCGTCTTCGCGGTTGAGCGCCTTGCGCAGGCGCCCGACGTGGACGTCGACGGTGCGGGCCTCGACATAGACGTCCGAGCCCCAGACCGCGTCCAGAAGTTGCTCGCGGGAGAACACCCGGCCCGGGTGCTGCATCAGATAGTCCAGCAGGCGGAACTCGGTCGGGCCAAGGTGGATCTCCTTGCCCGCCCGCTTCACCCGGTGGGCGACGCGGTCGATGGTCAGATCGCCGATGTGCACGCGGTCCTCGGCCAGGCCCGGACGGATGCGGCGCAGCACCGCGCGGATGCGGGCCGACAGCTCGCTCATAGCGAACGGCTTGACGATGTAGTCGTCGGCGCCGGTGTCGAGGCCGCGGATCCGGTCGCTCTCCTCGCCGCGCGCCGTCAGCATGATGATCGGCACGTTGCGGCTCTCGGAGCGCTGGCGCAGGCGCCGGCAAACCTCGATGCCGGAGATCTTGGGCAGCATCCAGTCCAGCACGATGATGTCGGGCAGGCGCTCGGAGACCAGGGTCAGGGCTTCCTCGCCGTCGGCGGCGACGACGACGTCGTAGCCCTCCTTGTCGAGGTTGTATTGCAGCAAGGTCGACAGGGCGTCTTCGTCCTCGACCACCAGGATATGGGGGGTCAAATCGTCACTCCTTCGGCGGGCGCGCCACTATGCGCGCAGCGCATCCGTCTTGGGCCGGTCAGCGGAGATCATCTCCTCGCCGGTGATTTCGTAATGGATGATCTCGGCGATGTTGGTGGCGTGATCGCCGATCCGCTCGAGGTTCTTGGCCACGAACAGCAGGTGGGCGCAGGCGGTGATCGTGCGCGGGTCGCCCATCATGTAGGTCAGCAGTTCGCGGAACAGGCTATTGTAGTGCTCGTCCACCTCGTCGTCGCGTGACCAGACGGCCAGGGCGCGGTCGAGATCCGACCCCGTATAGGCGTCCAGCACGTCCTTCAGCCGGCCCAGCACCAGCCGGCCCATGCGCTCGATGGAGCGGGTCAGCGGCGTGATCGGTTCGGCCTCGTTGAGCACCAGGGTGCGCTTGGCGATGTTCTTGGCCAGGTCGCCGCAGCGTTCGAGGTTCGAGGCGATCTTCATCGCCGCCACGGTCTTGCGCAGGTCGTTGGCCATCGGCTGGCGCAGGGCGATCAGGCGGATGGCCTTGCGCTCGATGTCGGCCTCCAACAGGTCCAGCCGCTCGTCGCGGCCGACCACGGCCTCGGCCAAGGACTGGTCGCGCTTGACCACCGCGTCGATGGCGTCGCCGACCTGGGCCTCGGTCAGGCCGCCCATCCGCGCGCAGTCGGCGGTCAGGGCGTTCAGTTCGTCTTCGTAGGATTTGACGATGTGCTCGTTCATGTCGCTCGCCCCTAACCGAACCGGCCGGTGATGTAGTCCTGGGTGCGGCTGTCCCGCGGGTTGGTGAAGATCTCGCCGGTCGGCCCGGCCTCCACCAGCTTGCCCAGGTGGAAGAACGCGGTCTTCTGCGACACCCGCGCGGCCTGGGCCATCGAGTGGGTGACGATGACGATGCAGTACTGGTTGCGCAGTTCGTCGATCAGTTCCTCGATCCGCGCCGTGGCGATCGGGTCGAGCGCCGAGCAAGGCTCGTCCATCAGGATCACTTCGGGGCTGACGGCGATGGCGCGGGCGATGACCAGGCGCTGCTGCTGGCCGCCGGAGAGGCCGGTGCCGGGCTGGTGCAGGCGGTCGGCGACCTCGGCCCAGAGGCCGGCGCGCTTCAGCGAGGATTCGACGATGGCTTCCAACTCGGCCTTGCCGGTGGCGATGCCGTGGATGCGCGGACCGTAGGCGACGTTCTCGAAGATCGTCTTGGGGAACGGGTTCGGCTTTTGGAACACCATGCCGACCCGGGCGCGCAGCACCACCGGGTCGATGGAGCGGTCGTTGACGTCCTCGCCGTCCAGCTCGATGCGGCCGACCACCTTGCAGCCGGCGATCGTGTCGTTCATCCGGTTGATCGAGCGCAGGAAGGTGGACTTGCCGCAGCCGGACGGGCCGATCAGGGCGGTGACGGAGTTTTCCGGCACGTCCAGCGACACGTCGAACAGGGCCTGCTTGTCGCCGTAGAAGACGTTCACGTCCCGGGCGCGGATCTTGATCGCGCCGGCCGGCTGGCTGGCGTGCGCGCGGTCGACGGCGATGTGGACCGGAGCGGAGGCGGTGTCGTGCGCCATGGCGTCATCTCGCTGGCTGGGCATGGGGAACCTCGGGGTCTGGCGCATGGACGCTACCACCGCCGCTCGAAGCGGCGCCTCACTAGAATGGCGGCCAGGTTCATGACGATCATGAAGACCAGCAGCACGATGATCGCCGCGGCGGTGCGCTCGTGGAAGCCGCGTTCGGACGCGTTCTCCCAGATGAACACCTGGACGGGCAGGACGGTGGCGGCGCCGGTGAAGCCTTCCGGCACGCCGGGCACGAAGGAGATCATGCCGATCATCAACAGCGGCGCGGTCTCGCCCAGCGCGTGGGCCAGCGACAGGATCGCGCCGGTCATCACGCCGGGCATGGCCAGCGGCAGGACGTGGTGGAACACCGTCTGAGTGCGCGAAGCGCCGACACCGAGCGCGGCTTCGCGGATCGAGGGCGGCACCGCCTTCAGGGCCGAGCGGGTGGCGATGATGATGGTCGGCAGGGCCATCAGCGCCAGCACCATCCCGCCGAGCAGCGGCGAGGAGCGCGGCACGGCCAGCCAGTTGATGAACACCGCCAGGCCCAGCAGGCCATAGACGATGGAGGGCACGGCCGCGAGGTTGTTGATGTTGACCTCGATGATGTCGGTCCAGCGGTTCTTGGGCGCGAACTCTTCGAGATAGGTCGCCGCCAGCACCCCGATCGGCACCGCCAGGCAGGCGGTGACCAGCAGCATCATCGCCGAGCCGACGATGGCGCCGAGCACGCCGGCCTGCTCTGGTTCGGTGGAGTCTGAGTTGGTCAGGAAGCTGACATTGAAGCCGCTGGTGACCGCGCCCGAGGCCTTGAGCTTGTCCATCCAGTCCAGTTGCTGGTCGTCCAGCTTGCGGCTGTCCTGCGGGGTCGAGCGCTTGATCTGGCCCTTGAAGTAGAGGGCGGCGTCCGACTTGACCGGGCCGGTGACGGTGATGGTCTTGCCGATCAGGGTCGGGTCCTCGCGGACCATCTTCAGCAGCTGGAAGCCCAGGTCGTTGGACATGATCTCCATGACCTTGCCGGACTTCTCGCCGAACTCGTCGTCCTTCTCGCCCAGCTTGGCGAGGACCGACTCGGCGACCAGCAGGTCGTAGTTCGCGCCGGTCGGGTCGGCCTTGTCGATACGGCTGGCGTCCAGATGGACCGGCACGGCGATCTGGTAGTCGATGAAGGTCGAGTAGCCCTGGGTGACGATCCGGCCGAGCAGGAGCGCCAGGAAGCTGAGCGCCACGATGATGGCCATGCGGCCATAGAGGCGGAAGCGCATCTCCTGGGCGTGGCGCTTCTTCAGGCGCGCCTCGACAACCTGGCGCAGGTTGGCGGCGGCGTTCGGGAGGGCGGCGTCAGTCATACTGTTCCCGATATTTCTGCACGATGCGCAGGGCGACGATGTTGAGCATCAGGGTCACCACGAAGAGGGTGAGGCCCAGGCCGAAGGCCGACAGCGTCTTGGGGCTGTCGAACTCCTGGTCGCCGGTGAGCAGGGTGACGATCTGAACGGTCACCGTGGTGACGGTGTCGAGCGGGTTGAGCGTAGTCTTGGCCTGGAGGCCGGCGGCCATGGTGACGATCATGGTCTCGCCGACCGCGCGGGAGACGGCCAGCAGCATGGCGGCCATAATCCCCGGCAGGGCGGCGGGCAGCACTACTTTCTTCACCGTCTCGGAGCGGGTCGCGCCCATGGCCAGGCTGCCGTCGCGCAGCGACTGGGGCACGGCGTTGATGATGTCGTCCGACAGCGAGGAGACGAAGGGGATCAGCATGATCCCCATCACCGCGCCGGCCACCAGGGCCATCTGGTTCTGCACCTGCATCAGGTACTGGGCGAGGCCGTCGAGCGACCCGCCGGCGAGCTGGGCGCCGATCCAGTTGAAGAACGAGCGGAAGATCGGCCCCACCGTCAGGGCGGCGAAGAAGCCGTAGACCACGGTCGGGACCCCCGCGAGGATCTCCAGCAGCGGCTTGACCACCGAGCGGGTCAGCGGGTTGGCGTATTCCGAGAGGTAGATCGCCGAGTAGAGGCCGATGGGGGCGGCCACGACCATGGCGATCATCATGATCAGGAAGGTGCCGATGAACAGCGGCACGGCGCCGAACGCGCCCGTGCCGGCATATTGGTCGGCGCGCATGGCGATCTGCGGGTTCCACTCGGTCCCGAACAGGAACTCGTGGATCGGCACCGCCTGGAAGAAGCGCCAGCTTTCCCAGACCAGCGAGGCGACGATGCCCGCCGTGGTCAGGATGGCCGTCACCGAGCAGACGATAAACAGGCCCGCGACCCAACCCTCGACCTTGTTGCGGGCGCGGAACTGCGGACCGATGCGGGGATAGGCGATCAGGATACCGACGAGGGCCAGCACCGCGCCGAGCGCCAGCGAGCCGAATTGGATCAGATCGCCGAGCTGGGTGGACTTGGCGGCCTTGGCGTCGAGCGCGGTCTTCAGGTCGCCGGCGTAGATGGTCTCGCTGGGCTGGCCGCCGTGGGCGATGGCGCGGGCGTCGTCATAGAAGACGTCCTGCTGGGGGGCGGTCAGGGCCGCGACCGCGGCGGGCGGATCGGCGCGCAGCAGGCCCGCCTCCAGCCGGCCGCCGAACATGGCGAACAGCAAGATCAGCAGGGCGGCGGGCACGCCCACCCAGAGGGCGGCGTAGCTGCCGTAGTAGCCGGGCAGCGAGTGCAGGAGGACAGACTTGCCGCCGGTGGTGGCCAACGCCTTGCGCCGGCCGGCCATATAGGTGGCCAGCGAGAACAGCAGCAGCGCGGTAAGGGCGATCCAGGTGAGCATCGGAGGTCCATGCCGTTGCGCGAGCCGGGGATGAAGGCCGCCAAGGCCCTGCTCCCCGCCCGGGCTGGAAGTTGCCCGCCTTATGCTGTCGGCCCACGACAGTTCCGTGACACTTTCATTACGATGTGCGGAAACGAGGCCGTCTGGACGTCGCCTACGTAACGCCGGTTATGAGCGACTCCTCGACAAGGCGATGTATAGGAAAGACCGTCCCAATCACGGGTGCGGAGGTTTTTCCCGACATGTCGCTCGGCCCATCGACGCCCGCCAGGATCGGCAAACAGGCGCGAAGCCTGGAGACGCGCCAGAAGCTGGTGGCGACCGCGATCGAGCTGCTGGCGACCCACGGCTACGCCGCGACCACCATGGCGCGGGTCGCCAAGGCGGCGGGAATCAGCGCGGGGCCTCGGCGATACTATTTCCCTAATCCAGCCGATCTGTTCGCCGCCGTGGTCGACGAGATCCACACGACGAACCAGGCGAACATCGCCGCCGCCATCACCGACCAGGGCGACCTGCAGTCACGCTTGAGAGCGCAGTTCCTCGCCTCGCTGAGCAATGTCGGCTCGCCCCAGCACATGGCGATGCTGGAGCTCAAGATGGCTATTCGCGGCGATCCGGACCTGCGCCGCGCGATCGGCCCCAAGATCCGCGCCTATGAGGAGCGCGCCGACAATCGTTTCCTGCGCGCGGTCCGGGAGACCGGCCTGCCGGAGGGCGAGATCGTCGCCCTCCGTGCGATCATGGCCGCCACGCTGCGCGGCCTGGCGATTGCGGCGATCGAGCGCGATCAGACCGACATCATCGCCGAGGTCGCCCGCCTGATCCCCGAGATGGTCACCCAGCGCCTAAGGGCGGGTGACCAGGGACAGACCTAGCGCCCTTCGGGAAGCCAGCCACGGGGGTTGCTGGCTAGGCTCTCGCGGAAGGTCTGCAGCGTCGCCTTGAGATCGGCGGCGATCTGCGGATGCTTGAGGGTCACGTCGTGGCTCTCATTGTCGCGATTGAGGTCATAGAGGGCCGGCTCGGCGAACGAACCCAGCGGCGACGCCGCCGGGTAGAACGGGTTGGTCGCCGGCTTCTGGACCCGGTCGCGATATTTGTAGTCCTTGCCGCGCACCGCCTCGTACTCGCCGGTCCACATCGTCACGTAGAACAGGTGGTCGTGCGGCGTGGAAGCCTTGCCCGCCAGCATCGGGGCGATGTCGCGACCATCGATCAGGCGGTCGGACGGCAGCGGCAGGCCAGCGGCCGTCAGCACCGTCGGCAGCAGGTCGATGTTCATCGCCATCTGGTCGGACTTCGAGCCGGGACGAACCTTGCCCGGCCAGATCACGAAGGCCGGCACGCGCATGCCGCCCTCGAAAGTCTCACCCTTGCGGCCGCGAAGCTCGCCGGCGCTGCCGCCGAAGTCGCCGCCGTTGTCGCTGGTGACGATGACGATGGTGTTCTTCGACAGGCCCAGCTCGTCGAGCGTGCGCATCACGCGGCCGACATTGGCGTCCAGGTCCTCGATCACGTCGCCGTAGGGGCCGCCGTCCGACACGCCCGAGTGTTTGGGGTTCGGGTGATGCGGAAGGTGGGGCGCGGTGTAGGGCAGATAGAGGAAGAACGGGCGCTTGGCGTTGTCACGCATGAAGCTCACCGCTTCGTCGGTGAAGCGCTCGGTCAGGGTCCCCTGCACAAGCTTGTCCGGCGGGGTGTCGACGGTCGTGCCGCGATACATGGCCAGCGGCGCCATGTCGTTGCTGTAGGGCACGCCGAAATAGGTCGAGAAGCCGCGCTCGGTCGGGCGATGGCCCTGCGTGTCGCCCAGGTGCCACTTGCCGAACGCGCCGGTCGCATAGCCGGCCTTGGACAGGATCTCCGGCAGCAGGATCTCGTCGGTCGGCAGCGCGTTGGCGTAGCCCATCGCCCGGCGCAGGCCGGCGATCGGATGGCCCGTCGGGAAGAAGACGTGGTTGGCGGCGTAGGACCGGGTCGGGTAGCGCCCGGTGAGCAGCGCCGCGCGCGAGGGGGTGCAGACCGGCGAGCTGGAATAGAACTGCGACAGGGTCGCGCCCCGCTTCGACAGGGCGTCGATATTGGGGGTCTTGATCAGGCGGTTGCCGTAGCCGGAGAGGTCGCCGTAGCCGAGGTCGTCGAACAGGATGACCACGACGTTCGGACGATCGCCGGGCTTGGTCGCCGCGACACGGTCCAGATAGGCCGCCTTTTCCGACAGATGCTCGAGCGGCGGGGCGACATAGGCCGCGGCCGCCTTCGCCAGGGCCATGTTCGGCTGCAGGGCGAAGGACGCCTCGACGGCCCCCGTCTCCGGGACGGTGATCTGCTGGTGAGCCGTCGACATCCCGAACGAGGCGCCGCCGATCTCATAGGTTCCGGCAGGCACGCCGGGGATACGGAAACCACCGTCGGTGCCGGTCACCGCGCCGCGCATCAGATCATCGATGGCCACGCGCGCGCCCGCCATCGGACGGCCGTTCGGGGCGACGACGCGCCCGGTCACATCCCCCGCCTGGGCCGTGGTGCTGGTCAGCAGCGCCGCCGCGGCCACGCCCATCCAACGCATTTTCCCGGTCGCCATCCCTGATCGTCCTTCGAAATTATCTTTTATGAGAGTTAGTCAATATCCCCACTTTTGACGGGATGAAAACCATTTCATTGACAAAATTATTCCATGTGAAATTTTTCTACCTCGCGATTGCCCGCGCGTGAAGCCGAGCGGCTCACCCTGGCGGTCGTGCAGAGCGGACCACGGCGTGGCCGGGTCCGGAACAAAACGACGAACGTCGGATACGGGGAAACTACAATGCAGATCATGAGCGGACGGAGCGCACGAGGCTGGTTAGCCGGTGCGAGCATGTTGGGCCTTTGCATGGGCATGGCCACCACCGCCTACGCCCAGGAGGGCGCAGCGCTGGAGGAAGTGGTCGTCACGGCCCAGAAGCGGTCGGAACGCCTGCAGGACGTGCCGCTGTCGGTCGCCGTGGTGTCCGGGACCAACCTCGAGCGTCTGCACATCTCCAGCCCGGACGAGCTGCCGATGGTCTCGCCGAACGTTTCGTTCACCGCCTCGTCGAACACTCGCGGCCAGGGCCTCAGCATCCGCGGCGTCGGCACCCTGAACTTCAGCGACGGCGTCGAGCCGAGCGTCAGCACCGTGATCGACGGCGTCGTGCTCGGCCGCCAGGCGATGTCGGTGTTCGAACTGATCGACATCGAGCGGGTCGAGATCCTGCGCGGGCCGCAGGGCACGCTGTTTGGCAAGAACTCCTCGGCCGGCGTGCTGAACATCGTCACCGAGGCCCCGCGCCAGACCCTGGGCGGCAAGTTCGAGGCGAGCTACGCCAGCCTTAACGAAACCAAGCTGCGCGGCAGCGTCACCGGCCCGCTCTCGGACACCCTGAGCGCCCGGCTGACCGGCTACTACACGACGCGCGACGGCTATGTGACCAATGTCTACAACGGCAAGAAGCTGAACGATCAGAACCAGTGGGGCGTCCGCGGCAAGATCCTCTGGACCCCGACCGAGGCGACCAGCGTCACCTTCATCGGCGACTATTCGAAGATCGACCGCAATTGCTGCGCGCCGACCTCCATCTCGGTTTCACCCACGGCGGCCGGGGCCGCGCGCCTGGCGCTGATGGGCCCGGTGGTTCCCGGCCGTGACAACAACCAGATTAACGTCGACGGCCTCTACTATCTGAAGCAGGACACCTCGGGCCTGTCGGTGCAGGTCGACCACGAGATCGGCGACCACACGTTGACCTCGATCACCGCCTATCGGCAGTTCCAGGTCCGCGACAACAACGACCCCGACCTGCTGCCGGTGAACCTGTTCAACCTGAACAACGCCGACCAGAAGCAGAGCCAGTTCAGCCAGGAACTGCGGCTGACCTCGCCGCAGGGCAAGCCGATCGAGTACGTCGTCGGGCTGTACTATTTCGGCCAGGACCTGGACACGGTCACCATGCTGCAAGGCCGCTACAGCCTGGCGTCGAATGTGATCGCCGGCAGCGTCATCGATCGCGGCATCGAGACGAAGAACGCCGCGGTGTTCGGCCAGCTGACCGGCCACGTCACCGACCAGTTCTCGGTGATCGTCGGCGCCCGCTACACCAGCGAGAAGCTGGACGCCCGCTTCATGCGCACCAACCTGCCCGGTCTGCCGAGCGCCCCGGTCGGTGTCGGCGGGCCGCCGCTGAACACCAACGATCTCAAGTCCGACGAGGCCAAGCTCTCCTACCGCCTCGGCGTCCAATACGACATCAACGACGACGCCATGGCCTACGCCAGCTACGCCAAGGGCTTCAAGGGCGGCGCGATCAACCTGCTCAACACGCTGACCCAGTCGCTGGTCACCGGCGGCGGCTATCTCGTCCCGCCGGAGATCCCGACCAACTACGAGGCCGGCGTGCGTCTGTCGCTGTTCGAGCGGCGCGCACAGCTTAACCTGACCGCGTTCCTCACCGACTTCGACGGCTTCCAGACCACGGCCTTCGACCCCAACGCTAACGCCAACATCCTGACCTCCGCGGGCAAGCTGCGCAGCAAGGGGATCGAGGTTGAAGCCCTGGCCTCGCCGGTGGTCGGCCTGACCCTCTCGGCCAACGTCGCCTATACCGACGCCACCTTCCGCGAATTCCCGAACGGCCCCTGCTATCCGGGCCAAGCCCTGGTGGACCCGGCCTGCCGGAACGTGAACGGGACCTACATCCAGGACCTCGCCGGCAAGAACCTCAACAACGCGCCGGAGTGGGCCTACACGCTGGGGGTCAACTACCAGCGGCCGATCGCCGACACCGGCTTCACCGGCCTGTTCAACCTGGGCTACGTCTATCGCGACAAGGTGAACTTCGGCCTGAGCCAGGATCCCCAGACCGTCCAGAAGGCCTATGGCCTGGTGAACCTGAACCTCGGCGTCCAGACCCAGGATCAACGCTGGAAGGTCAGCGTCTTCGCCAAGAACCTGCTCGACCAGCGGTTCTCGAACGGGATCTTCGCAGCCACCCTCGACTCCGGCGGCCCGCTCGCCAAGGCCGGCTATAGCCAGATGGTGACCGAGAGCGCCCGCCGTTCGGTCGGTATCTCGCTGAACACCACCTTCTAAGACTGGACGGGAGGAGCGGCCGATGGCGCGGCCGCTCCTTTCCCCATCACGTTTGTCAGTTAGGCGTGTAGTCGATCTGCATAGATGAGGCGTCCTTCGCCTAGCCGCGCGAGGACTTCTGGGAGCGCGCGCTCCGCGACCGCGAAACAACCCTCGCTGCGCCCTAGCTTGCCATGCTCCTTGACCATGTCCTGGCTGACGTACCACGCGCCATGGACGACGATCGCGCGGGGCTCGGCATTGCTGTTGGTCGGATCAAGACCGGCGATGCGTCGGGAAGGCCCATGTTTGCCGACATAGAGCGGACCAGTCCGGTAGGCGCCTGCTGACGAGGCGGCGGAGCCGGGAGCATTGGAGAAGCGCTTCACCCAGCCGCTATGATCGGGATCTGATCCTCGCCCATGCGCGACAAGCAGGCTGGTCACCCCGCCGCTTACGAGGTTCACAAAATGAAAGCGCGGAACCGATGAAGCGGCGTCAAAATCGGCGATGGCGATCAGGTCCCGTGCAAAGGCGCCGGGGTGGCGTTCGAACGCCGACAAGGCGCGCGCCATCAGCGCCGAACTTGGGCCGGCCGGCGGAGCCCCGGCCCGCGCCAGACCCGGCGCAACCGCGCCGGCGCTTCCGACCAGGGCCGCGGTCAAAATCCGCCGCCGGGAAAACATTGCGTCCAAGCCCTGACTCCTAGAATCTCTGCGCAGGGGCCTGCGCGCCCAACTCCACCAGCTGCGTTCGGAGACCATGCCAAGACGCCCCACGCTGCCAGCACTCACGCTTTGCCTGGCGCTCGCCTTCTACGCCGACCATGCAAGCGCCCAAGGGGCCAAGGCCAGTTCCGCCGCCGAGTTCGCCCGTCAGGCCGATCAGCTTAAGCCCGGTCAATGGGTCTGGGCTCCCAATGTGGCCCAAGCTGGACCGCTCCTGATATACGTCGACTTGTCGCGCCAGCTGGCTAGCGTCTACCGCAACGGCGTGCGGATCGGGGTCAGCACCGTCTCGACCGGCAAGTCTGGTCACGAAACCCCGACAGGCGTGTTCACCATCCTGCAGAAGGATGCGACCCACCATTCCAGCCTCTACAACAACGCCCCCATGCCATTTCAGGAGCGGCTGACCTGGGACGGAATCGCGCTCCATGCCGGCGGACTCCCGGGCTTCCCGGAGAGCCACGGGTGCGTCCATCTCCCGCTGGAATTCTCCCGTGAACTTTTCGCGGTCACCAGCCTTGGCGTCACCGTGGTGATCGCCGGAGATGCGGCCGGGCGGGTGCAGTCGACCAACCAGAGCGTGCTCGCCCCGGTCAATATGCGCGGCGCCGCAGCGGCCCAACGCAAGCTGGACAAGGAGCCTTTCCGGTGGACCCCGAGCCTCTCCCCCACCGGCCCGCTGAGCATCATCATCTCAAAGCTGGACCAAACTATCGTGGTGATGCGCAATGGGGTGGAGATCGGTCGCAGCGTGGCGCAGATCGATGATGACGACCCCGGCACGCACGTCATCAGCGTAACGCGTGGCGCGGATGGAGAACCCCATTTCATCTATATGGGCCTGCCGGGCCACGAAGACGATCGCGGCCGCGAGCTGGACCAGGCGACGATCAATCGCGTGCGCGTCCCTAAGGACTTCTATCGCGCCGTCCGCCCCTTGGTGCAGCCCGGCGCCACCATACTAGTCACACAGTCCAGCGTCGGCGAGGACGTGATGGGGCGAAAGCTGACGGTGATCGACGCCGTCGTCCCCCAACCGTAGGCGTCTGAAAGCGCTCTAGCCGGGCGTCGCCGGTTCGGCCGCCGACACCTCGGCCCGCGCGAGCGGGAAGTAGGCGGTGAAGGTGGCGCCTTCGCCCAGCACGCTCTCCACCGCCAGGCCGCCACGGTGGCGGTTGACGATGTGCTTCACGATGGCCAGGCCAAGGCCCGTGCCGGACCGCTCGCCGCTCTTCTGGCCCTCGACGCGGTAGAACCGCTCGGTCAGGCGCGGCAGGTGTTCGCGGGCTAGGCCCACGCCTGAGTCGGTGACCCGCAGGGCGGCGTAGAGATCGGCGGCCCGGTCCGGGGTCAGCAGCGACAGCCGTGCGGCCCGCGGATCGCCCGGCGCTGCGGCCGCTGTGGCCGACAGTCCCGACCGCAGCGAGATCTTCACCGCTGCGCCCTTGGGCGTGTACTTCAGCGCGTTGTCGACCAAGTTCTGCACCACCTGGATGATCTGGTCGCGGTCGCCGGCGACGATCACCTGACCACGCGGGGGCAGATCCTCGGCCTCCAGCCGTACGCACCGGTCGCGGGCCAGCGGGCCCAGCGCGTCCAGCACGTCCATGACCGCCATCACCAGATCGGCCTCGCCTTCCGGCGCGATATGCTCGTTGAGCTCGATGCGGCTGAGCGACAGCAGATCGTCGATCAGACGCGACATCCGCTCGGCCTGGGTCGCCATGATGCTGAGGAACTTCTCGCGCGCGTTCACGTCGTCCTTGGCATGGCCGCGCAGGGTCTCGATGAAGCCTGACAACGAGGCCAGCGGCGTGCGCAACTCATGGCTGGCGTTGGCCAGGAAGTCGGCGCGGGTGCGTTCGGCGCGGCGGATGTCGGTCTCGTCGCGCAGCACCAGCAGGGCCAGGGGCGCGCCGTCCGGCGCGACGCCCAGGGGCTTGGCGAAGGCGCGCATCACCCGCTCCTGCGCCCCGCCCAGTTCGTAGATAGCTTCGGCTTCCTTGCCGCCGAACAACGCCTCGTCGACGGCTTCCAGCACGTCGGGATCGCGGATCACCGTGACCAGCAGCCCTGCGTCATATTGTATCCTCAGGGTCTGCCGGGCGGCCTCATTAACCAGCACGAAACGCCGCCCTGTGAGGTCATCTAGTTCATGGGCGGCGATCACCAACACTGGGTCCGGCAAGGCGTTGATGAGGCTCGCATAGGGCGGCGCATCCTCGTGCGCGGGGCGGGCCGCTTCGAGGGCCGGCAGGGCGACGCCCGCGCGCTCGGCCACGTGCCAGGCGGCCAGGCCGGTCACCCCGGCCGCGACGAGCACCATCCATGAGATCGCCTGCGGATCAGCCTGCCCCAACAGGCCAAAGCCCAGAATGGCCACGACGCCGGCGCCCCCGGCGACAAGCACCGGGCCGATGTGACCAAGCCAATCAGGCGGGCTGTGCGGTGAAGACGGCTGCCATGGCGCCAAGGCGAATCTATCCTGAACAACGAACTCCGACCAAGCCCGACCCTTATGTCACTGGGATGACAGCGACCCAAGCGCGAGCCCGCGCAATATGCCCGCTGTCAGGAAATCTACGACCGCTTGAAGTCAATCTCCATTTTCCCGATAGGATTTATCGGGTCTTCATGCGGTCGAGTTTGTAGCGAACTCCAACAAATCGAGGGGCAAGACCACATGTCGTGGAAAACCAAACTCATCACAGGGGCGGCGGCGATCGCTTTCGCCTGGCCTGGACTGGCGGCCGCCGACGAGGCGACCGATGCGCGGATCAAGCAGCTGGAAGAACAGCTGGGCCTGCTGCAGGGCCAGATCGCCGACCTGAAGCAATCGACCGCCAACAACATCGCCGCGGTGCGCAAGGACTCCACAGCGACGAAGGTCTCGATCAACAATGGTCGCCCGACCATAGAATCTGATGACGGACAATTCAGCGCCTCGTTCCGCGGCGTGTTCCAGTTGGACGCCGCGCACTACGATCAGGCCTCGGCCGGGCCGCTGGGAACCGACTTCCGCCGTGGCTCGCTTGGCGACGCCGCCGAGAACGACCACGCCCGCGACCTGTCGGACGGCGCCAATTTCCGCCGCGCCCGCATCGGCATCGAGGGCAAGGCCTTTGGCGCCTTCGACTACAACTTCCTCTACGATTTCGGCGGGTCCGGGACCGAGGAAGCCGGCAAGATCAGCGCCGCCTGGGTGCAGTACGGCTTCCCGGTCGCCAATCTGAAGCTGCGGATCGGCGCCTTCTCCCCGCCGAGCGGCCTGGAAGAAGCGGTCTCCACCAACGGCTCGCTGTTCGCCGAGCGCGCCTCGCCCTCCGAGACGGTTCGCGCCATCGCCGCGGGCGACGGCCGCACCTCGGTCGCCCTGCTGGCCAGCGGCGACAACTGGACCGGCACCGCCGCCATCACCGGCAATATCATCGGTACGTCGAGCTTCGACGAGCAGACCGCCTTCGTCGGCCGCCTGACCTATGTGCCGTTCCGCCGCGACAACGCCCTGGTGCATGTGGGGGTGAACACCTCGATCGTGTTCAATCCCGCCGCCAGCGGCCCCGACGTGGCCGGAACCGCCGCCACCAACATCCGCCTGCGTGATCGGCCGGAAATCCGGGTCGACGGCGCGCGCCTGATCGACACCGGCAATATCGACGCCGACGGCCTGACCGCCATCGGGGCCGAGTTCGGCGCCCAATGGAACAACCTCTACGTCCAGACCGAATACTTCGACATCGACGTCAATCGTAAGGGGCCGCTCAGCGATCCGGACTTCACCGGCTGGTACGCCCAGGCCGGTTGGACGATCACCGGCGAGGCGCGCCGCTACACCGCCGGCACCTTCGACGCCCCCCGCCCCGCCCATCCCTTCGACCTGAAGAAGGGGACCTGGGGAGCCTGGGAGCTCGGCCTGCGTTATTCCAAGCTAGACCTCAACTACCTCGCGGGCGCCGCCGGGACCGCTCCGGTCGCCTCGGCCATCCGCGGCGGCGAGCAGGAGATCTTCACCGTGGGCCTCAACTGGTACGTCAACAACGTGCTGCGGTTCCAGGCGGCCTATCAGGACGTCTCCGTCGACCGCCTGTCGCCCGGCGGCACAGCCTTCGGGACCGGAACGGCGACACCGCCGGCCGGCGCGCAGGTCGGCCAGGACTTCAAGATCTACTCGTTGCGCACCCAGTACGCGTTCTGACGACGGCGGGGCGGCCCCGGTCGGCCGCCCCGACCCTTTGCGTTCCCCCGACCTGAGCTTCCAAGACAACCGAGCCTGAGAACAAGGATCTCGAACCATGAGCCAGAACCTGAAGACCCCGTCCCGCCGCGGCGTGCTCGCCGCGGGGACCGCCGGCGCCGCGGCCGTGGCCGCGCCGGCGCTTCTGGCCGGCCCGGCCGCCGCCCAGGCCAAGGCCTTGACCCTGTTGAACGTCAGCTATGACCCGACGCGGGAGCTCTACAAGGATATCAACCTGGCCTACGCCAAGTACTGGAAGGAAAAGGTCGGCCAGGACATCGTGATCAATCAGAGCCATGGCGGCTCGGGCAAACAGGCCCGCTCGGTGATCGACGGCCTGCAGGCCGATGTCGTCACCCTGGCCCTGGCCAGCGACATCGACGAGATCGCCGCCAAGGCCAAGCTGCTGCCGGCCAACTGGCAGTCGCGCCTGCCCAACAATTCGACGCCCTACACCTCGACCATCGTGTTCCTGGTCCGCAAGGGCAATCCCTGGAAGATCAAGGACTGGGGCGACCTGGTCAAACCCGGCATCGACGTGATCACGCCCAACCCGAAGACCTCGGGCGGCGCGCGTTGGAACTATCTGGCGGCCTGGGCCTGGGCGCTGCGCCAGCCGGGCGGCGACGCGGCCAAGGCCGAGGCCTTCGTCGGCGAACTCTTCAAGCACGTGCCGGTGCTCGACACCGGCGCGCGCGGCTCGACCACCACCTTCGTCCAGCGCGGGATCGGCGACGTCCTGCTGTCCTGGGAGAACGAGGCGCACCTGGCGATCGAGGAACTGGGGCCGGGCAAGGTCGACATCGTCTATCCGTCGGTCTCGATCCTGGCCGAACCGCCCGTCGCCCTGGTCGACAAGGTCGTCGACCGCAAGAAGACCCGCACGGTGGCGGAGGGCTATCTCAACTTCCTCTACAGCCCTATCGCCCAGGACCTGATCGGCAAGAACCACTACCGCCCGCGCAATCCCGAGGCGGCGGCCAAATGGGCCAAGAAGTTCCCGAAGATCCCGCTGGTCACCATCGACGACACCTTCGGCGGCTGGAAGAAGGCCCAGGCCTATCACTTCGGCGACGGCGGAGTGTTCGACCGGATCTACAAGCCGCGCTAGTCCTCTAGGGCGCACGGCGAACCAAGGGCGCGAAGCTAAGGCTCCGCGCCCTTTTTCTTGAGCGCAGCAACCTGCGCCGCCAGGACCCGTTTTGGGCCCATGACCCTTTCGACGGCCGATATCGTGGGGACGGCGGCGGCCCTGTGCTCGATGGCCAGTTTCACGCCGCAGATCGCCAAGATTTGGCGCGAGCGCGACGCCTCGTCCGTCAGCCTGCGGATGTATGTGGTGACGGTGACCGGCTTCACGCTCTGGATCGCCTATGGCGCGCTCACCCATAGCTGGCCGGTGATCGGCTCCAACGCCGTGTGCCTGGTGCTTTCCGGCGTGATCCTTGGCCTCAAGCGGCGCTTCCGCGACGGATAAGCGCGGCATAGTTGGCGCCGCCGCAGGGCGCCACTAGATTGCCGCCGATCCGCGCGGCCCCGCGCGCCCATAAACCCCACGCGCGTGGAACCACGGCCCGGCCCAACCCCGGCGCGTGACAGGATGTCTTGATGTCGATCGACAGATTCGCCGCCGCCGAAGCCGCCCTGAAGGCTGGTGACACCGACGAAGGAATTCGCCTGATCGCAGCGGAGCTGGAGAGCGATCCCAAGGCTCCTGTGCACATCTACCGCAACTTCGCCTCGATGCTGTTCCGCCGGGACGACTACGTGCAGGCCGAGAAGTGGGCCGGCGCCGGCGCGGCGCTCTATCCTAAGGACTACGACCTCTGGAACGTCATGGGCGTGGCCCAACGCCGCCAGAAGAAGTTCGACAGCGCCATCAAGTCGCTGAAGCAGGCTGAGAAGCTGAACCCGAAGAACACCTCGGCGCTGCAGAACCGCGGGAATATCTACAACGACGTGAAGAACGGCCCGGCCTCGGTGGAGATCTTCACCAAGCTGGTGCGGCTGCAGCCAAAGTCGGCGGAATTCCAGCGCTCCCTCGGCCGCGGCTACTGGTACTCGGGCGCGCTCGACAAGGCGGTGATGCGCCTGAACCTGGCCATCAAGCTGCAGGCCGACTACCTCGACGCCTGGCTGGATCTGACCGCCGTGACGGCGGAGATGAAGGGCTACTCCGAGACCCATGCCATTCTCGACCAGGCCAGCGCCGTCCTGCCACCCTCGATGCGGCTGCACGAGGCCAAGGCCATGGCGCTACGCCGTTCCGGGCGCCTGCGGGACGCCGAGTCCTTTCTCATCGCACTCATGCCAGAGTACGGCGACAAGGGCTGGCTGCACTATCAGCTCGGCGGGATCATCGGGGACTACGACCGTCGGCGCGGCAACGTGCACCTCGAGAAGGCGATCGAACTGGTCCCCGACAATCTCGATTATCGAATGGCGCTGATCGAGAGCCTCGGGCGATCGCGCTACGGCGATGAGTCCGCCCATCTGGAGCGCGCCTATACGCTCCTGATGGAGACCCTGTCGCCCGATCAGAAATTGGACGCCGCGCCGCTCAAGGTGGCGCTGGAGGTCCTGATCCGCATGGCCGACTACGACACGGCCGACAGCCTGGGGTCATTCTCGCAAATTGGCCACGCCTGGGTCGAGGCTGGAAAGCACACCGCCTTGCTTGGGCATCTGGCGCGCGTGCAGACACCGGAGGACCGGCTGAGCCTCCTCGAGATGCATCGCGTCTGGGGGCGTAAGGCCGTCAAGGGCGCCGAGCGCTGGCCGCTGCGCCGCCCGCCGCCGCGCGCGCCGAACGGGAAGATCCGTCTCGGCTTCATGTCGTCAGACTTGCGCAATCATCCGGTGGCTTACTTCGCCATGCCCCTATTCGAGCACGTCGATCGCAGCCGCTTCGAGATCTATTGCTACTCCTACTTCGAAGGCGACAACGCCGATCCAACCCAGCTGCGGATCACCGAACTGGTCGACGCCTTCCGCTGGAAGAAAGACATCAGCAGCCAGGACGCCGCTCAGATGATCGCCGACGACCAGCTCGACATGCTGATCGAGCTGGGCGGTTCCACGCATATGAACAAGCTCTCGGTCATGGCCTTCAGGCCCGCGCTGCTGCAGGCCAGCTGGCTCGGCTATCCGCACTCGGCCGGTCTTGAGACTATCGACCACCTGATCCTCGATCCCTATGTGGCGCCGCGCGACGAACTCCTCGTGGAGAAGGCGCTGCTCATGCCAAAGAGCTGGATCGCCATGGGCGAGATGGCCTTCCCTGATCGTCCGATCACCGAGGGAACACCCGAACAGCGCAATGGCTTCCTGACCTTCGGCACCGCGAACAACCCGTACAAGTACAGCCGTGACATGATCCGGACTTGGGCGCGCACGACCGCCGCGGTTCCCAATGCAAGGTTCATGTTCGTCCGGCCCGAAGGGGGCGCGCCGCCCTTCAAGAAGAACATTCTGGCGCTGTTCGCCGCCGAGGGGATCGCCGAGGACCGGGTACGTTTCGAGGACATTCGCGGCGCGCACATGCCGTTCTACAATGACATCGACATCTCGCTGGACACCTTCCCCCAGACCGGTGGCACGACGACCTGTGAATCTCTTTGGATGGGCGTGCCCACCGTCACGCTGGTGGGCGACGCCATGTTCGAGCGGCTTAGCTACTCGATCCTCACCAACGCCGGCCTCGGCGATCTCTGCGCCACGACCCAGGAAGAGTTCACGCAGATCGCCGTCAAGCTCGCCGCCGATCCGGAACGCCGCCTGGCCCTGCGGACCGAGTTGCGCGATATGCTGAAGGCCAGCCCGCTAGGCCAGACCAAGCAGTTCGCCACGGACTTCTACGAAATGATCGAGGGGGCAGTGGCACGAGCCGCCATCCCCGGCAAGAGCCCGGCCATCGCGTAGACGTTCCTGGAGCGATTGCGTCGCCGGCGTCGAACGGCAACGCCGGTCCTGCCTAAGCGTCAAAGAAGTCCGGCGCGCGCAGCACGCGTGCGATGACCTCGCGAGCGTCGCGCGGGCTTACGCCTAGCGCACGAAGGCGGCTGATGTCGCAGACCGGTCCATGGGGCGGCGCTTGCTCGCCGGTCAGGGTGAGCGTCCAGCCGGCGCTTGTGAACACCTGGGCGATCTCGGCGTTGGACACCGCCTCGCCCCGCGCCAGATTGACGATGCCTGGAGCGTCTTGAGCGTCCATCGCCAGCAGGCCGTCGATCACGTCGTCGGCGTGGATGTAGTCCCTGCCCGACTGCGGCGACGAGGCCAGGGTGATTTCCCGCTCGCGACGTGCGCGCTTCAATAGATCCGACAGAAACCCGCCCGCCGCATCGCTCCAGTCGAAGACGTTGGCCAGCCGCGCGACGGCCGCCCGGCCGTCCGACCGCGCCAGGCAAAGGTTCTCGCCCAACGCCTTGGAGAGATCGTAGACATTGCGCGGTGCGGTGACGTCGAACTCTAGAACATCGCTTTCGTGACCGCCGCGCGCGCCAAGACTGTCATAGAGACGGGTCGACGAAAGATAGATCAGGCGCTCGAACCGCGCGTCGCGCAGCACCTGCGTCAACAAACCAACATGGGCCTCGACGGTATCGAAGGGACGAACCATGAAGTCGCCGGTCAGGCCCGCGCAGTAGAACACCCGGCCCAGATCGCGACTGAAGAGATCGGGCTCCCCTCGGCTCGGCGCGTAGACGTCTTCGCCACGCTGGCGAAGCAACTCGACCAGCCGCGAACCGATGAAGCCGCTGGCCCCTATCACCGTGTATCGGCTCATTGGCCCCGGGCGCCCACTCGCTTGGCGGGAACGCCGGCATAGACCGAATAGGGTTCAAGTTCGCCGCGGACCACAGAGCCTGCCGCGACGACGCAACCCTGGCCGATCACCGCGCCATCCAGCACCACGACGTTAGCGCCCAGCCAGACATCGTCGCCGATCACGATCCCGCCCTTGGACTCCAAGAAGCCTTGGTCGCGAATTCGCCGCGTGGTGTCGCCGAAGGCGTGGTTGGTGGGGGCCAGCGTGCAGTTCGCGGCGATCAGCACCGCGTCGCCCACCTTAATCCCGTTGCCGGTATAGATGACGGTCCCGGAGTTGATCGCGCAATCGGCGCCAATCACCAAAGCGCCCATCCCCCCGGCCGGCTTGATCTTCACAAAGGCGTCGACCATCGTCCGCGCCCCGATCTTCATCAGGGTTCCCCGCGCCGACACCTCGATGTCGGCTAGGCTCGAGATTTTCGCAGTCGGATCTATGTCCAGCATGACGTCATGTCTAGTCGTCGCCTTGGTGGTCTAGATAGGCGCCATCGCGCTCGGATATGACCAAGGGCGCCGATGGCCACGTGATCCCGAAGGCCGGGTCGTTCCAACGCACGCCGCGCCCGTGACCGGGCTCGAACATGCGATCGATTTGGTAGAGGACGTCGGTGTCGTCCTCAAGGGTGATGAAGCCGTGGGCCATGCCCTGGCCGATCAGCAGGGCGCGGCCGTTCGCCGCTGAGAGCTCGGTTCCGGTCCAGCGCAGATAGGTCGGGCTGCCTGGCCGCAGGTCGACGGCGACGTCGAAGATCGCGCCGCGGGTCACGCGGACCAGTTTGGTCTCGGCGTGCGGGGCGGCTTCATAGTGCATGCCTCGCAGAGTGCGCGCCTTGGCGTTGCGCGACAGGCTGGTCTGCACGGGCGTGAACGGATGGCAGGCCGCGGCGAATTCGTCGGGGCAATGCAGGCGCGAGAACGAGCCGCGCTCGTCGCTGATCACGTCCAGGTCGACGATCACGACGCCTTCGATGTCGGTCGCCGTGAACCGCATCAGCGCACGACCTTCGTGTCCGGCGCGGCGGTGACGAACTGGCCGCCCCACTCGGCGATATGGGCCAGCTGCCCCATGATCTCGTCCTTCAGATTCCACGGCAGGATGACCAGATAGTCCGGCTTGAACTGGGTGATCGCCGCCGGCGCGTAGGTCGGGATGTGGGTGCCGGGCAGGAACCGGTCCTGCTTGTGCGGGTTGGCGTCGAACACCGCCACGATGTCGCCCGGCGTGACGCCGGCATAGTTCAGGAAGGTGTTGCCCTTGGCCGCCGCACCATAGGCCGCGACGCTCTTGCCGTCGGCCTTGGCCTTGGCGAGGAAATCGAGGAAGCCGCGACGGACCTCTTCGACCCGGGCGGTGAAGCCCTCATAACCCGAGAGCTTGTCGAGATCGGCGGCCTGCTCGCGGGCGCGCAGGGCCGTCAGCGCTGGCGTCTCCTGATGGCTGGAGGCCTGGTGCGCGCAGAACAGGCGCAGCGACCCGCCGTGAGTCGGCAATAGTTCGACGTCGAACGGTCTCAGACCGTTGGCCAGCAGCACCTTCTCCACCGCCAGCAGCGACAGGTACGAATAGTGCTCGTGATAGATGGTGTCGAACTGGACCTTCTCGATCAGGTTCAGCAGGTGCGGGAACTCGAAGGTCAGCACGCCCTGCGGCTTCAGCACGTGCTGGAAGCCGGCCACGAAGTCACCGATGGCAGGGACGTGGGCCAGGACGTTGTTGCCGGCCATCAGGTCGGCGGCGATCCCACGCGCGGCCAGGTCGCGGCCGGTGGCGTCGTTGAAGAAGGTGACCTCGGTCGGGATCCCCCGCTCCTTGATCGCCACTTCGGCTGTGTTAGCGGTCGGCTCGATGCCCAGAACCGGCACGCCCATCGCCTTGAAGTGTTGCAGCAGATAGCCGTCGTTGGAGGCCACCTCGATCACCAGCGAGTCCGGCCCCAGGCCAAAGCGTCCGGCCATGGCTTCGGCGTAACGCTTGGCGTGCGCCACCCAGCTTTCCGAATAGGCCGAGAAATAGGCGTAGCCGTCGTCGAAGATCGCGTCGGCCGCCACCGGATCATCGGCCTGCACCAGGAAGCAGGTTCCGCAGACCCGGGTGTGCAGCGGATAGAAGCCCTCCGCCCCGGCGTCCAACTGGGGCTTGGTCAGGTACGAGTTGGCCAGCGGCTGATCGCCCAGGTCCAGGAAAGTCTGGGTGAGCGGGGCGCGGCAGAAACGGCAGGCGGGCACGGTCATCAAAGGCTTTCGTATCGCTTGATCTGGTCTTGGACGAGGACCAGGGCCTCGTCCCCATCGGCCTGGGCGCGGTACCAATCCATGGTCCATTCGACGGCGGCGGGAGCGTCGAGACGGCTCTCGAAGCCCAGCACCTGGCGGGCCAGGCTGGCGTCGATGCCCAACGCCTTGGCCTCCAACGAGTTGGGATCGGGTTCATGGCACCAGGGCTTGGCGCCCAGCGCCTGGGTGGCGCGGGTGGCGAGCTCGCCGACCGTGACCTCCGCCCCGCCCGGCTTGGGCCCGAAGTTCAGCGCGCGCGGCGCGGCTGGATCGCTGGCCAGTCGTTCGAGATAGACGAGATAGCCGGCCACGCAGTCGAGCACGTGTTGCCAGGGCCGGGTCGCCTCGGGATGGCGCAGGACGGTGACGCCCTGGGCCTTGCCGGCCCGGACGATGTCGGCGACCAGCCGGTCGCGGGAGAAGTCGCCGCCCCCGATCACGTTGCCGCCGCGGGCCGTGGCGACCGGCACGCCGGCCTTGTCGAAGAAGCTGCGGGCGAAGCTCTGGGTAACGATCTCGGCGGCGGCCTTGGAGGCCGAATAGGGATCCTTACCGCCCAGCGCGTCGCCTTCCTGGAAGGCGCGGCCCTGTTCGTTGTTGGCGTAGACCTTGTCCGAGGTGATCACGAGAACCGCCTGCAAGGCCGGCTGGCCGCGCAGCGTCTGCAACAGATGCGCCGTACCCAGAACATTGGCCGCGAAGGTCGCGACCGGGTCCTCGATCGAGGTCCGCACGATCGGCTGAGCGGCCATATGCAGGACCAGGTCGAAGCTCTGCCCCTTCAGCGCCCGCTCGACCGCGGCCTGATCGCGCAGGTCGGCGATGCGCGATTGCACCACCCCGCCGACACCGGCAAGGTCGAACAATGCCGGCGCCTGGTCCGGCGCGAGCGCCAGGCCAGTCACCTTGGCGCCCAGGGCCGACAGCCAGATCGCGGCCCACGAGCCCTTGAACCCGGTATGCCCGGTCAGCAGGACGCGCTTGCCCGACCAGAAGGCGGGGTCGGGCCGGCTCATTTCCAGACGTGCCAAGGCGCCTCGCCGGAGGCCCAGAGCGCCTCCAGAGCGTTCTTGTCGCGCAAGGTGTCCATGGCGGCCCAGAAGCCGTCATGTGGGCGCGCCATCAGCTGCCCTTCACGCGCCAGGCCTTCCAGCGGCTCCAGTTCCCAGACGGTCGAATCATCGGCGATCCGGTCGATCACGTCCGGCTGCAGCACGAAGAAGCCGCCGTTGATCAGGCCATTGTCGCCGGGAGGTTTCTCGATGAAGCGCTTCACCGCGCCATCGACGATGTCCAGGGCGCCGAACCGGCCGGGCGGCGAGACCGCGCTCACCGTCGCCTGCTTGCCGTGGGCCTTGTGGAACTCCAGCAGGGCCTGAAGGTCGATGTCGGCGACGCCGTCGCCATAGCTCATGAAGAACGGCTCGTTCGGGTCGAGATATTGTGCGACCCGCTTCAGCCGCCCGCCGGTCATGCTGTCGGCGCCGGTGTCGACCAGGGTCACGCGCCACGGCTCGTGGTTGGTGGCGTGGTACTCGACCGCGCCCTTGGCCAGATCGACGGTCAGATCGGCGTTGTGCAGCACGTAGTTGGCGAAGTACTCCTTCACCACATAGCCCTTGTAGCCAAGGCACAGGACGAAGTCGTTGAAGCCGTAGTGCGAGAACAGCTTCATGATGTGCCAGACGATCGGCCGTCCGCCGATCTCGATCATCGGCTTGGGCTTCAGATGGCTTTCCTCTGAAATCCGCGTGCCGAGACCGCCGCAGAGCAGGACGACCTTCATCTAGGCGATCCGCTTGACGAAGGCGTCAGGCCAGTAGGTCACCCGCTCCTTCACCACGCCTTCGTTGAACGGGAAGGCCGGCTCTTCGACGATGAAGCGTTTGTCCTCGGCCACGAAATCATGGACCGCGCGCTGCGGATTATTCCAGTCCCAGTCCTCGCCGGTGCGCGGGCCGCCCTTGACCTGGGCCATGATGCCGTCGGTGGCGACCACATAGGACCCGACCTCGATCAGCTCGCCATAGGCCCGCAGCTCGTCCAGCACGTGGTCGCGGGTGTGGTTGGAGTCCAGCACCACCAGCACCTTCTCCCCCGGCTTGATCTGGGCCTTCACCTGGTCGAGCACGTCCGGCGCGGTCGAGGACCCGACGATCAGCTCGATGCGCTTCTTCATCTCGTGGGCTTCGATGGCCTGGCGGTTGTGTTCGCGGATCTCGATATCGACGCCGATCACCCGGCCCTTGCCCATGGCCTCGAACAGCGAGGCGTAGAAGATCAGGCTGCCGCCGTGGGCGACGCCGGTTTCGACCAGAACGTCAGGCTTCAGGGCGTAGATCACCTCCTGCAGGCGGACCATGTCCTCCGGGAGCTGAATGATCGGGCGGCCCATCCAGGCGAAGGAATAGACGTATTTCGAATCCCAGGTGGCGCGCAGCCAGGCCTTGGAGGCCGCGGCGAAGCCCTCGGCGCTCGCCAAGCTGTGACGGGTTTCGGTTTCGCCGTCCCGCACGATGACTTCGCCGCGCTCTTCGTCGATGGTGGTGATCAAGGATCTCGCCCTTTAGATGGATACGGCGGGGTGCGGCGTTCGCCTCGCCCCCGCCGACGAATTGGCCTCTCTATTATCGCGTGTTGTTTGCGCGATGAAGCCGTATCCAGTGGGCAAAGCGGCCAGGCGCCGTAAAGCCACCAGAAAATGGAGCGGGCGCGGTGCAGCCGCTGGTGAATTTCATTGTCGCAGGGGCGCAGAAGGCCGGCACGACGGCGCTCTACGACTATCTGGCCGATGATCCGGCGCTCAGCTTGTCGAAGATCAAGGAAGTTCACTTCTTCGACGACGAGAGCGTGAACTGGTCCGCGCCGGACTATGGCCCCTATCACGCGCAGTTCGCGGCCGACGGCCCAGCGATTCGCGGCGAGGCGACGCCGATCTATCTCTATTGGCCAGGGAGCCTCAAGCGGATCGCGGCCTACAATCCCGACGTCCGGTTGATCGTCATGCTGCGTGATCCGGTGGAACGCGCCTGGTCCCACTGGCGGATGGAGTATTCACGCGGCGTGGAGACGGGGCCGTTCTCGTGGTGCATCCGGCAAGGCCGCCAGCGGCTGTTCGAGGCGAAGCCCTGGGGCGTGCACCGCGAATTCTCCTATGTGGAACGCGGCTTCTATGGCGAGCAGATCGAGCGGCTCTTCGCACTCTTCCCACGCGAGCAGGTGCTGATCCTGAAGGCCGACGCTCTGCGTGACGATCCCAGCGGCGCGCTCGGGAGGGTCAGCGACTTCCTGGACGTTCCCAGGCGCGGCGCGGTCGAGCATCGTGATGTCCATGTCGGCCGCGATGTCGGCGGTGATCTCGATGCGGCGGACATTGGGTTTCTGCGGGGCCTCTATGAGCGGGATATGGCGCGCCTCAAGGCGCTCACCGGCATAGCCTTCTGGTGATCGGCCACATTTCCGGCGACCGTTTTGAGCAGGATTGGCGCGTAAGGAGCTCTCGATGAAATTCGCCCCATTGGTTCTCGTTGGCCTGATCGCAGGATGCGCGCCCGCCGCCGATTCCAGCGCCCAAGCTTCGAGAGCGCCCGCCCCGCCGGCAAGGACGCCGGCCGCCGCTTCGACCGCCGCGGGCCTCGCACTCGCCTTTCCGGTCGACTGCCAGATCGGCAAGACCTGCGAGGTGCAGAACTATATGGACCGCGACCCTGGTCCGGGGGCGAAGGACTATCGCTGCGGAACCGAGACCTATGAGAGCCATGGCGGCGTCGATATCCGCCTGCTGGACATGGCGGCTCAGCAGGCCGGCGTGAACGTGCTGGCCGCGGCTCCTGGACGGGTGTCACGCCTACGGGACGGCGTGGCCGACATCTCCGTCAAGACCGTAGGGTCCGCCGCGGTTTCCGGCCAGGAATGCGGCAACGGGGTGGTGATCGACCACGGCGGCGGCTGGGAGACCCAGTACTGCCACCTAGCCAATGGCAGCGTGGTGGTGAAGGTCGGCGACACGACGACAACTGGCCAGCCGATCGCCCGTGTCGGGCTCTCGGGCAATACCGAGTATCCGCATCTGCACATTACGACGCGCCGAGCTGGAACCACGGTCGACGCCTTCGCCCCGAACCTGGCGGCCGGGGCCTGCGCAGCGAGAGGCGCGGGCGACGGCCTCTGGCGGCCAGACGCGGCGAGCGCCATGGCCTACAAGCCCGGAGCGGTGCTGAATGCAGGGTTCGCCGCCGCTCCCGTGACCATGGAAACGATCGAGGCTGGCGGGATCGCCGGGCCGACCACGACGTCCACAGCATTGATCGCCTATGTCCGCGCCATCAATCTGCAGGGCGGCGACGTGCAGGAGTTAGTGGTGAAGGGACCCGACGGATCTGTCGTGGCCCAAGGCTACCAACCGGCGCTGGATCGCGCCAAGGCCCAGTACATGATGTTCACCGGCAAGCGCGCGTCGCAGGGGAAATGGGCGCCAGGCGCCTACTCCGCGACCTACACCGTTCGACGGGCCGGAGAGGCTGTGGTCACGCGGACTTTCTCAATCACCCTCTAGCCCGCAAGCCGTTACGCAAAAAGGGATAGCGGCCCCAAAGCTTGACCTCACAAAACCGTTAGCGCCCCCAGTTTGGGCGAGAGTTTCTTTGACCGAAACTCCCAATCGGCTACAGTTTCATTTCAGCCTTGCTCTCCATGGCTGTGTCGCTTCGATCGGGCGGCGAAGCTCGCGGCTTCGCCGCCCGATTATCGTTCAGCACCCCAAAATCACATCTGACTTGAGATCGCCGGACACGCCCGCGCGGGTTCGTTTTTGCATGGGCGGACCTTGCCCGTCAGGGCCTGGGCCATCGCAGGAGCGTGTGCTCGCCGCCCCGGCTAGGTCAAAGCCCAAATAAAAAGGGCCGCCCCGAAGGGCGGCCCTAATCACCTAATGTCCGAAGACCTTAGGGGACGAAGTTACCAAAGTCGATCGTGCTGAGGTTCGCGCCAACGAGAGCAATGGACGTATCAGCTGCCCCGCTACCCATATCCACGAAGACAACCACGTCACCGCCAACCTGAACCGCGACAATCTCACGACCAGCCGCGATCTGGAGGTTCGCATCGGTCAGCGCGCTGGCGTAGGTCGCCGACGAGATTTCCGTGTAGTTGACGTTCGTGCCCTGGACGCCGAAGTCCAGCTTGTCGCCAGCTTCCCAGCCATTGATCTGGTCGACCGAACCAAGGGCCAGGCCCGAGTCCGACGCGCTACCGAACACGAAGGTGTCGTTACCGAGACCGCCCGTCAGCGTGTCAACGCCAAGGCCGCCGGTGATGATGTCATCACCCGGACCGCCGCCGATCACGTCATTGCCAGCGCCACCGACCAGGGTGTCGTTGCCGTCACCGCCAGAGATGGTGTCGTTGCCGGCACCGGTGGTGATCTGGTCGTTACCAGCGCCGCCGATGACGGAGTTGGCACCATCAGCAGCACCAATGGTGTCGTTGCCGTCACCGCCATCGATGGTGTCGTTGCCGTTGCCGGTGGTGATACCGTCGTTGCCAGCGCCACCAAAGATGGTGTTCGCGCCGCTGCCGGCGCCGATCACGTCATTACCAGCGCCGCCGTCGACGACGTTCTTACCGTCGCCAACGGTGATCGTGTCAACATCCGAGCCGCCGGTGACCGTGTTGTTGCCAGCGCCGAGCACGTTGATGGTGTTGGCGCCCGCGCTATCAACCACGGTGTTGTTGCCGGTAGTGGCAGAGATGTTGTCGTCGCCAGCGCCGCCGTCGAGGGTGTTGTCGCCAGCAGCCCCAACCAGGGTGTCGTTGCCTTCGCCACCGTAGATCGCGTCGTTACCCGAACCACCAGTCAGGCTGTCGTTGCCGAGGTCACCGCTGATGTAGTTGGCGCCGCCATTGGCGTCAGTGATGGTGTCGTTACCTTGACCGCCCAGCAGAGTGTCGCTGGCGGTGCCACCGGTGATGTTGTCGTTGCCCATGTTACCATGGGCCCAGTTCACACCGTCGCCGGTCACGATGGTATCGACGCCTTGGCCGCCGGAAATGGTGTCGTTGCCATCGCCGCCGTTCAGGTTGTCGTCGCCCTGGTTGCCGTGCAGCCAGTCGTCGCCGAGACCGCCGGTGATCGTATCGTTGTCCGAACCCTCGCCGCCAACGATGGTGTCGTTTCCAGCGCCGCCCACGAGGCTGTCGGCGCCGTCGCCGCCGTCGATGCTGTCGTTACCGGCGTTGCCGTCGACAGTGTCGTTGCCTTGACCGCCATAGATCACGTCGTTGCCCGAACCGCCGTCGACGCTGTCGTTATCCTTGTCAGCATAAACGATATCGTCGCCAGAACCGGCCAGGATGGTGTCGTTGCCCGCGCCGCCATAGATCAGTTCGGCGGACGAACCGGCAGTAATGCTGTCGTTACCCATGTTGCCATGGATGTAGTTGGAGCCGCCGACATCGCTGATGACGTCGTCGTTTTGTCCGCCCAGCAGGGTGTCATTGCCGTCGCCACCATCGAGGGTGTCGTTACCCTTGTTGCCGTGCAGGTAATCGTTGCCCTTGCCGCCCGTGAGGTTGTCCGCGCCGTCGTTGCCCATGAGCACGTCAGCAGCATCCGACCCAACGATGCCGGCGTCGTTACCAGCGGTGCCGACGAACAGCTTCGATTGATCGGGGAAGGCCGTGTTGGTGGCGCCGAGAATGCCAGCGCCGAACACGACGGTCTTGCCGCCGAACGTCATGGAGACGGTTTCTTGCGGCTGCGACACGGTCGCGGGGTTGATCGTCGTGGTGACCGCAGAGGCAGTCGCCCCGGCAGCCGTGAAGATCAGTTGGTCGGCACCGGTGAAGGCAAGCGCCTGCGCCGCGGTGACGGTGTCAAAATATAAACTAGCCATGTTTCTCTCCAGTCTGTGTCACATGGACCCCCGAAACGCCTGGCCACCATTTTCCAATGGAGCGGTCCCAGCGGTCCTATCCCTCACCACCACAGGGTCGTGGCGAAGGTTAAACGAGCCCGAGGAAGACGTATCGGAACCGCCGATAATGCGCAACAGCAAAAAAGGCAGGAAAGACGGGCTGGCGCGGAGGTTTGAAGGGTAAGAAAATCGTTAATCTAGTCTTCGCGCAGCGCGTCGCGAACGGTATCGGTCAAGGGACTGACGATGTAGGACAGAATCGAACGCCGTCCGGTTACGATCATCGCCTCCGCCGGCATGCCAGGGCTCAGTTTCGAGCCCTTGGGGAGCTTGGCGAGCTCGGGCGGCGGGATGCGCAGATCAGCGCGGAAGTAGCCCACCCCGGTCTTCTCGTCGACGAGCTGGTCGGCCGAGACCGTGACCACTTCGGCGTTGACCGGCGGCACGGTCCGCGAATTGAGCGCCGAAAGGCGCACCCGCGCCCTCATCCCATCATGGACGCTGTCGATATCCTGGGGCCTGATTCGGGCGGTGACGATCAACGGGGCGTTGGCCGGAACCACGCTCATCAGCCGCTCGCCGGGAGCCACGATGCCGCCGATCGTGAACTGGGTCAGGTCAAGCACGTAGCCGTCGGCCGGCGACCTGACCGTGGCCGATCTCAGCGTCTGGCTCGCAGCCGTAAGTTTCGGCGTGACCTCGGCCAAGCCGCTCTGCATCTGGCGCAGCCCTTCGGCGGCCTGGCTGATGCGTTGCTCCCGAAGCGTCGCGATCTGCAGGCGCGTCTCGCCGATCTGCTCATGCAGGCGGGTGATCTCGGCGACCAGTTGCCCCCGGCGCCCGGCGAGATCGGCCAGGGTGCGCTTGTAGCGCAGGATCAAGGTCTTGGGCGCGTAGCCCTTTTCATAGAGGGTCTGATAACCGGCCAGCTCTTCGCGGGTCAGGGCGTCGGATTCCTTCACCGCGTCGACCTGGGCTTGAACCCCGCTGATCTGGGTTTCCAGCTGCTGAAGCTTCTGGGCGAGAACCGCGCTCTGCCCGTCGAAGAACTGGAGGCGCGAGGAGAACAACAACTCCTGGTCGCGAAGGACGCCCGCCACCCGAGGATCGTTCACGCGCGCCGTCAGCTCAGCCGGGAACACCATCGCCTTCTGGCCCGTCGCCTCGGCCTGGAACCTGGAGACCTGCGCCAGGAACACGTCGTACTGGCTCTGCAGGACGTCGGTCATGGCCTTGGACTGAACCTCGTCGAAGGTCAGCAGCACCTGGTTCAGGCGGACGTGCTGCCCCTCGCGGACCTGGATCGTCCTGACGGTGCCGCCTTCACGGTGGCGAATCGTCTTGCGGTTGTCTTCAACCCGCACCATGCCCGGCGCGACGACGGCGCTGTCGATCCTGGCGACCGCAGCGAACAGCGTCAGGCCGACCACGAAGACGCCGACCACGGCGGTGCCGATAATGATCGGCCGCTTGATGCGACGGTCCATGGTTCCGTCGAGCGGAACCAGGTCCTTCTCGCCAAAGGTCGGCGACTCGTAGGGCTTGGGGGCTTTGAAATCCAGTTTCATCGGCCGGCCTCGATCACGCGCGGAGTGGCGGGTTGAACGACCCGGGCCATGACCTGTTCACGCGGCCCGAACATCTCGATCCGGCCGTCGCGCAGCATCAGCATCTTGTCGGCCGACCGGAAGACGCTCGGCTTGTGGGAGACGATGACGATGGTCGAACCGCCGGCCTTCAGGGCGTCCAGCGCCGTGACCAGGGCCTCTTCGCCCTCGGCGTCCAGGGCCGCGTTCGGTTCGTCGAGCACCAGCAGCCGCGGGGCGCCCAGCAGGGCGCGCGCCAGGCCGACCCGCTGTCGCTGTCCGGCGGAAAGCACGTGGCCGGTCTCGCCAAGCTCGGTGTCGTAGCCGTTGGGCAGGCGCAGGATCAGCTGGTGCACGCCGGCGACCTGGGCGGCGCGAACCACCTGCTCGTCGTCCACGTCGGAGCGGAACCGGGCGATGTTGTCACGGATGCTGCCGGAGAACAGTTCGGTGTCCTGCGGCAGATAGCCGACATGGCGGCCGAAATCGCTGCGATCCCAGCTGTAGACATCGGCCCCGTCGAGGCGGACGTGGCCGTTGTTGGGCTGCCAGATGCCGACCATTAGCCGGGCCAGCGAGGACTTGCCGGCGCCGGACGGACCGATGACGCCAAGCATCTCGCCCGGCTCGATCTTCAGGCTGATGCCTTGCAGCACGAACCGGGTGGCGCCGACCGGCGCAAAGTTCACACCCTCGACGGAGAGCTGGCCGAGCGGCTTGGGCAGGGTGGTCAGCGCCTTGGCGGGCTTGTAGTCGGCGAAGAGCGAATTCAGGCGCTCATAGGCGCGATAGCCGTTGGTCAGCGAGTCCCAGGAGCTGACGAGCCGTTCGATCGGCTGCAGCGCGCGCGCCGCCAGGATCATGTTGGCGAACAGCAGGCCGGAGTGGATCTTGCCCTTCACCACCAGGTAGGCGCCGATCGCGATGATCAACACCTGGATGCCCTGGCGGGTGAACTTGCTGATGTTGCTGAGCACGCTGGCGCGTTCGCTGGCCGCGGCGCTGCGCTCCATGGTGATCGAGCGGAAGGTGGCCCAGCGGGCGCCGAGCGGCTCGATCATCCCCATCGCGCGAACCACTTCACCGTTGCGGAGCGCCGCATCGGTGAAGGCGTAGCTGCGGAGCGCCGCCTCGTTGGCCTCCTGGAGCGGGGGCCGCGTCGCACGGTCCTGGATCATGGCGATCCCAAACAGCAGGCCGGCGCCGACGACGGTGACGAGGCCGATGATCGGATCGATGACGAACAGCACGGCCATGAAGACCGGCATCCAGGGCAGGTCGAAGAAGGTGCCGAAGGCCGGCCCGGTCAGCATCTGGCGGAAGCCGTCCAGGTCGCGCAGCGCCTGCGAACGCGCCGCAGGGTTGCCGCGGATGACGCTGTCGAACAGAGCCGAGAACACCCGCCCGGAAACCCGCTGGTCCATGACCACGCCGAAGTTCACCAGGACCTTGGCCCGGTAGTCGTCGATCACGCCGGAAATGACGAAGGCGAGCAACACCCCGAAGGTGATCACCAGCAGCGTCGGCACGCTGTAGCTGGTCATAACCCGGCCGTAGATCTGGAAGGTGTAGATCGGCAACGCCAGGTACAGCAGGTTCGAGACCAGGCTGAACAGACCCGCGAAGGCCAGGGGCGTGTACCCCTCCTTGATCGCGCGAGTCAGCGGATTGTCGGGCTGATCCGCAAGCGGATTAAAGATCTTCATGCGCCGCACTGTTCCGTGGATGCTCGATAGCGACTGCCTAGCGACCGCCGCCGATGTTGCTGCTCGAAGTCAGAGGCGATGTCCGCCGAAAACGCGCGAGACATGATCGGGCCTCTTAACGATGTCAATGGCGCACGCAAGCGCGCCGATTCGCGCGCCGCGTGTTAGACATCGACAGCCTACCTGATCCGTGCCGCAAGGAACCCGTCTTGTCCAAGGTCGCCATTATCGGCAGCTGCATAACCAGAGACTTGTGGCCGATCGTGGGCGCCGAGCCCTCCGACCTGCTCTATATTTCGCGGACCAGCCTGCCTAGCCTGTTCGCCAGGCCGCTGGACGGCGTACAGCCAGGCGAGGAGCCGCCGCCCAGCCTGGGCGCGTTTCCACACCGGGCGATGGTCAACGATCTGAAGAAGCGCGCCCTGGCCGCCCTGGTCGCCCATCAGCCCAGCCACATCATCTTCGACTTCATCGACGAGCGCCTCGACCTGCTGGCGGTCGGCGACACGATCGTCACCCACAGCTGGGAGCTGGATGTCAGCGGATACCTGGAGCAGCCGGCCTTCGACGGCGCCCGGACGATCGGCCGGACGTCGCCGGCCTGCGACCTGCTGTGGCTGCAGGCGGCCGACGAGATGGCGGCCTTCCTCCAGGCCACCCCGCTGCGGGATGCGACCTTGATCGTCCATGAGGCCCGCTGGGCGACGCACTATCTCGACGAGGCAGGGCGGACGCAGGCCTTCGCCGACGAGGTGGAGATCTTCCAGGGCAAGCCGGCCGTGATCGCCGACCACAACGCCATGCTGGATCTCTACCAGCCGGCCTTCCTCCAGCGCGTCCCGGACGCCGCCAGGGTGGCCGCGCCGCCGGAGCTGCATCTGGCCGATTGCCGCCATCGCTGGGGCCTGAGCCCCTTCCACTATGTCGACGACTACTACCGCGAGGTGTGGCGCGGCCTTCAGGCGCTGGGCGTCTGAAGCTCTCCGCGGCGGGCCCAGTGCTCCAGCGGCGTCATCCCGCTGACGGCGAGGTCCGAGGCTGAGGCCAGGAAGGCCGTCGTGGTCTTTCCCGGCCACGGCTCGCCGATGCTCCAGGCGCCGCCCTGCAGGTAGTCGACCAACGGATTGCGGCCGGGCGCGAGATCGCCGCCGCGTAGCGTGATGTAGCGCGCCGCATCGAACCACGGGCTGGGATGGCGTCCCTCAGCCCCGCCCGAAGCGACGTAATGGCTCAAGGGTTCGAAGCCACCGTCGACCACGTCTTGATATTGGCCGCGATACCAGTCGGGATCGAACAGCGGGTGCGGCTTGAGCCCGGCCGCCGCGCCCGTGGTCAGGTAGTGGACCAGCGGCGCGATGTCGGCCGCCGGCGCCTGGGCGCCGTAGAAATCCGCCGCGAACAGCGGGTGCGGGCTCAGCCCCCGCCGCCAACCGGTCTGCAGGTAGTGGGTGACCGGGTCCGAGCCCGAGGCGATCAGGTCGGGCGCCTGGCGGACATAGTGCTCGATGCTGAACAGCGGGTGCGGATCGCGGCCCTGGGCGGCGCCCACCCGGATGAAGTGCTCCAGCGGGGTGAGGCCGCCGGCGGCGAGCTCAGCGGCGCTATGGCCGGCGTAGAATTCGGAGTCGAACAGCGGATGCGGGCTCGCCCCTTCCGCGCCGCCATGCAGCAGATAGTGGACCAGCGGACTGGCCCGCGATCCGGCCAGATCGGGACGGCCCTTGAGGTACCAGGCCTGGTCGAACAGCGCCGCCGGCTGCACCGCGGGGTCGGCGCCGCGCCGCGCATAGGCGGCCATGGCGCGCAGGCCGCCAGTCTCCCAGACGCCGGACCGTGCGATCACCAGGGCGCGGCCGCAGGAGCGCAGCATGTCCAGGCCACGGTCGATCAGCCGGGCCACGCGGTTGCGCCGCCGGGGACGCATGAACCTGGCCGCCGTGACGCGATAGCCGGTGAGCGCGATCTCGCGCGCCTCACGCTCGACATCGGCGCGCGCGCGCAGGGCGTCGGCCAGGGCCACGCCCAGCCGGGTCCGGCTCAGGGCCTCATCGACCTCCGCCCGCTGGAACGCTCCCCGCGCCGCGCCATAGCGCCGCGCGAGAACTTCGAGCTTGCCGACCAGATCGACGTTGTCGGCCGCCATGATGGCCGGGCCCTCCGTGATTTCACGCCCCTCGTGTCGGGCGCGGCCCGGGCGGTGTCAAGCCGCCGGACGCTCGGTCAGCCCCTCGTCCATCAGCCAGCCGAGGTAGCCGCCGCCCTCCACGCAGAAAGGATCGGGGAAGCGCTGGCGCAGGTCGGCGCGGTCGCGCCAGATCAGCCGATGGGCCTTGGCGATGGGCGTGCCGTCGCCATAGACGCCGTAGGCCCAGTAGCGCTCAGGGATCGCGGGCTCGCTCGCCGCGCTCACCTGTTCCTTGTACCAGCGCCAGATCTCGTAGACCGCGTGGTTGTCGCCGGCGTAGCGCTTGGTCATCGCATCGCCGGTGGGGCCGAGCTTGGTGAAGTGCCAGAAGCGCAGCGGCGAGCCGTTGACCGTGATGGCCCCGTCCTGGCCGATGGCGACCTCGCGCCGGCTGAGGTTCCAGCTGGCGACATTGTAGCCCGGGTCGCGGACCACCTTGACCTTGTTGAACAGGGCCGGGACGTGGTCGCACCACTTCTGGTCCACGAACAGGCCCTGGGGCATGTCGTCGTAGCAGTACTCCAGCAGCCGATCGTTCCACCACTGGCCGAAGCGCGCGCCCTCCCCGCCCGCCTTCACCGCGACGAAACCGAGGTTGAAGATGCCGGTCCGCGACGCCGACAGGTCGTTGTCGAAGATCGCCTGGCGCTCGGTGTTGGCGTCGACCAAGTGCGGGGTCAGCAGGATGTCGTCCGCTTCCAGCAGACCCAACAACGGCGACAGGCTGGAGAACAGCGCGGTGTCAGGGTCGAGATAGATCACCGCCTCGGCGTCCGAGGCGCAGGCCTGATGCAGGAACGGGCCTTTCACCGCGGTGCAGACCTCGACCACGTCGTGCTTGAACAGCCAGGCCTTGAAATCGGGGATGCCGAGATCCTGGGCGTAGACCACCTGGTCGAACGGCTCGTTGGCCGGATCGAAGCGGAAGCCGGCTGGCGGCTCGTCAGTGATCAGGGCGACGAGATTCCAGTCCGGGTGGAACTTGCGCAGGGTGGAATAGAGCACCCGCGCCCGGTTCAGATAGGCGAAGGTGAAACTGGAAAAGCAGGTGACCTTCACGCGGCCTCCACAAGTTCGGCCGTGAGTTTGCTGAAGCTCAGGTCGTAGGTCTTCGGGTTCCGGCGCGCGCGCGCCAGCTTCAGGATTTCGCCGCTCTCGAACCAGGCCTGCAACTGGTGCTCGTCGGGCAGGACGACGCCATGTTCATCGTCGGCCGCGAACACCGCGACATTGCCGCTGTCGGGACCGGTCACCACCGCCGCCCCGGCCGAGGCCGCCTCATAGGCCACGAACGAGAAGGTCTCCAGGCACAACGACCAGACCATGGCCGCGTCGATGGAAAGCTCCTCCATCGCCTCACGCATGGCGAAGGGCCGCTCGGCGGTGACGGTCACGGCGTGGTGCTGGGCCAGCGATCCGGCCACCGGCGTGCTGGCCAGATGGATGAAGGCGTAGCGTGGATCGTGGGCGAACCGGGCCGCCAGGTCGCGGAAGATCGGCCAGCCCTTGTGGACCGACGGCGTGCCGGGGAAGGCAAAGCGGAACGGGGCGTCCGGCGCGGCCTGCGGCCTGGCCCGAACGGCCGGAACAAGCCCGGCGTGCGGCAACACCACCTGCGCCTGAGCGTCCAGCGAGCCGCCGGCGCGCCAGGCCCCCAGGGCCACAGCCGACGGCGCGGCCAGCGTCAGCTCCAGGCGGTCGAACAGCAGTTGGTGCTCGCGCACCTGGGCCTGGCGCCAGTCGCCATAGACGCAGATCGAGCAGGCCGGGCTGCCGGCCGGCGGCGCGCCGCAGTTCTCGACGTCGTTGCGGAGCAGGTGGATGCCGGCGCAGAGGCTGCCCATGTCGTGCAGCCAGAAGAAGCCGGCGTTCATGCCGGCGGCGCGGACGATGTCGATCACGTCGCGGCTGGAATGGCCGAGCATGTTGTGGATCGCAAAGCTGCGCGGGGCCTCACGCGACAGTTCGAACGCCTTCAGCGCCTCGACGATGGCGGCGGGGGTGAAGACCCCGACGCTTTCGCCGTTCCACAGCACGCCCATCGGCGTCTGCGTCGGGCCGCTGCGCACGGTCGGCCAGCCGTTGGCCGGGTGGACATGCAAGTGATTGCGTCCCAGCACGGCGAACTCGGCCGCCTCGCGCTGCACGCAGAGCTGCGAGCCGCCGACCGAGCGGCTGTAGTCGTCCTGGCTGAAGGTCACGTGCAGACCGCGCGGACGCGCCTGGGCCATCGCCGCGATCAGCCGGTCGGCGGCCAGCGCCTCGACCGGCCGGGCCCAGGCGGTGGAGTCGGCCAGGCGGGCCTCGAACGGTTTCAGGGTCGCCAGCACATCGTGCCGGAAGCCGAGCCTGGCCTTGGCCTGGCGACCTTCGCCGCGACCGGTTTGCACATAGTGCAGGAACGGATGGACGCCGCTGGCCGCCACGTCCGGGTTCAGCTCCAGATAATCGGCGACCGAGAAGTCGTTGCTGGGATCGCGGCCTTCACGCCAGCCGTGGCTGAGGAAGTGCTCCAGCGGATCGGCGCCGGAGGCGGCGACGTCGTGGTTCATGGCGAGATAGAATTTCGGATCGAAGGCTTCCGCCGCCTCCAGGCGATCCTTGTGGCTGATCACCCCAGCCTCGATGGCGCGGCGCTCAGTGTCGGTCATCGCGTGGTAGGCCGCGGCGTGGATGGAGGCGAGGATCTCGCGGCCCTCGCGGGCGCCCGTCGTCAGGTAGTGAACGAGCGGATTGACCTCGGCGGCGGCGACATCGGGGTTCAGCGCCAGATAGTCGCAGGTCGAGAACCAGGGCGCCGGATCGCGGCCTTCGCGCCAGCCCGTCTCGGCGTAATGCAGGACAGGATCGATGTCGGCCAGGCCGAGGCCCGGATTGGTTCGCCTGTAGAAATCGGCGTCGACCGCGAGGGCCAGCACGTAATTCAGGCGATCTGGTGAGGCCACGGCGGCCATGTTGCGATATTCCCGTGCGACGCCAAGCCCGTGGCGTGGTGTGCTACAGAAGAACCGTCCAATCAATGGCGCCGCCCTTGCGGCAGGGCGCGAGCAGCCATACAGCGGGACGCGGATGGGCCGCGGGGGCGGGACGGCGAGAGCAGCGAAGATGCAAACCACCTCCGAGCGATCAGCCTACCTCGTGCTGGGCATGCACCGGTCCGGCACCTCGGCGACGGCTCAGCTGCTGGCCCTGGCGGGCGCCGAACTGCCTGACAACGTGATGCCGGGCGACGAGCACAACGCCAAGGGCTACTTCGAGCCCTGGAAGATCTCGGTCTTCAACGACCAGCGCCTGCGCGCCGCCGGGACCGCCTGGGACGACCCCTTCAACCTGCCCTACGCCCCGCTGGCGGCCGACGACGAAGCCGCCTGGCGCGAGCGCGCGGTGGCGCTGTTCCGCGCCGAGTTCGGCGAGGCGCTGCATCCGCTGCTGAAAGATCCCCGCGTCTCGGTGCTGCTGCCCCTGTGGCGCGAGGTGCTGGAGGCCGCCCAGATGAAGGCCCGCGTGGTGATCCCGGTGCGCAGCCCGCTGGCGGTCGCCGGATCGCTGTCGCGCCGCGACGCCTTCCCGGTCGAAAAATCCGTCCTGCTCTGGACGGTCTACATGCTGGCCGCCGAGGCCCACACCCGCGACCTGCCCCGGGCCTTTGTCTCCTATGACGGGCTGCTGACCGATTGGCGCGGGCAAGTCGCCGCCATCGAGAAGGCCCACGGCGCGCCGCTGCCGCGCATGAGCGAGCGGGCGGCCGAAAAGATCGACGGGTTCCTGACCAAGGACCTGCGCCACAACGACGGCGAGGGCGATCTCGCCTCGGTTCCGCTGGTCGGGGCGCTGGCGCAGGGCGTCCTGGACTGGTTCACGGCCTCGGCCGCCGGCCAATCGCCTGACCGGGCGGTGCTAGATCGCGCCGCCGCCAAGATCGCCGAGATGAAGGCCCAGATGGGCGTCTTCGTCTCCCCCGTGACCAGCACGCTCGACACCACGCGCGCCGAACTCCTCTATGAGCGCCAGCTCGCCGAGGTCGAACGCAAGCGGATGGCGGCCCTGGAAAGCGAGCTCGCGCTCCTGCGTCAGGAACGCGCGCGTATCGAGGCCGTGGTCGACACGGCCCTGGACGGCCGCTAATCAGCGCCCCCGAGATTTAGAGCCTTGGCAAACGACACCCAAACTCCCGAGCAGGACCTGCTCGCCGACAGCCTGCTGGCGAAACGGCGCGACCTGCACCGCGCCCGCCGCGTGGTCGCCGACGACCGCTGGAACCGCTTCCGCAAGGCCGCCGCCCGCCGGGTCGGCGTATCCGAGAAGGGCCCCTCCGAGCAGCGCTTCGACCTGATGCTGGCCCGTGCCAAATGGCCGGGGCGCGCGGCGTTGATCGCCCGCTCGGGCCTCTGGGACTTCCGACTGAACCGAGCCGTGGGCCGCGACGGCGGCGGGGTCAGGGGCCTTGTCTCTTACGTCCGCGCTGGACCGGACGGCTCGGCCAATCCCAAGGCGCTGTTCGACCAGGCCTGGTATCTGGAAAAGAACGACGACCTGGCCGGGACCCGCTGGGCGCCGCTGGCCCACTACCTAGTGGCCGGCGACAAGGAAGGCCGCGATCCGCACCCGCTGTTTGATCTGAAGGACTACCGCGGCCGCCACGCGGTGAAGATCGCCGCGACCGGCCTCTCGGCCCTGCAGCACTTCATCCATAAGGGCGCGATCGAGGGCTTCGATCCGCATCCGCTGTTCGACGTGCGCTACTATGTCGGCCAGGCCGAGGAAGTCGCCGACTCAGGCGAGAACCCGCTGACCCACTATCTGCGCGAGGGCTGGCGCAAGGGCTACGAGCCCCATCCGCTGTTCTCGGGCCGCTGGTATCTGGCGACCAATCCCGACGTCGTCGACACCGACGCCGCGCCCCTGCTGCACTACGCCGTCAGCGGCGCCGCCGAGGGCCGCAGCCCGCACCCTCTGTTCGACGCCGGCTGGTACATGGATCGCTATCGCGACGCGGCCCCGCTCGGCTCGACGGCGCTGTCCCACTTCCTGGCCTATGGGGCCGAGGAACGCCGCGACCCCAGCATCCACTTCGACACCGCCTTCTATCTGGAGCAGCTGGCCGAGGCGCCGGAAGGCGTGCATCCGGTGATCCACTACCTGACAGAAGGCGCCTTCGAGGGCGTCTCGCCGGCGGCGGACTTCAACGAGCTGAGCTATCTGGTCGAGCATCCGGACGCCGCCGAGCAGCCGATCTCGTCCCTGGAGCATTGGGTGCTGTCGCGCACGCCCAAGCCCGAGCCGACGCCGGCCGGGACGCGCACCTCCGGCGACGCCGGGCTGTTCGAACAGTTGCGCAGCGCCGGCCGCGCCAGGGATCCGGGGGCCTATGGCCACCAGGCCTATCGCGACCTGACCGCCGCCAAGCTGCGCATTCGCGAACGCGAGATCGGCGGGGTGAAGGTCAAGCCCCTCGACCTGATCAAGGTTGAAGAGCGCGATATCGAGAAGGCCGCGGGCGGGCTCGCCTTCGAGGCCGTGGCCAAGCCGAACGTCTCTATCGTCATCCCGGCCTTCAACAACCTGACCTTCACGCTGGAATGTCTTGCGGCGCTGAAGGCGGCCGGCGATCTGCAAGACGCCGAGATCATCGTCATCGACGACGCCTCGACCGACGCCACCAGCGCGGTGCTGGGCAAGATCGCGGGCCTGACCCTGATCACCAACCCGCAGAACCTGAACTTCATCCGCACCTGCAACCGGGCGGCGCAGGCCGCGCGGGGCGAGTTCCTGATCTTCCTGAACAACGACGTCCAGGTCCGCGCCGGCTGGCTGCCCGCCCTGCTGGCGCCCTTCGCCCAGGAGAAGGACGTGGGGGCCACCGCGCCGAAGATGCTGTTCCCCGATGGACGGCTGCAGGAAGCCGGCGCGCGGATCGCCGTCGACGGCACGGCCGAGATGATCGGCCTGTTCGAGGACCCAAGCCTGCCGCGCTGGAACGTGCGGCGCGAGGTCGACTACGCCTCGGGCGCCTGCCTGGCGGTGCGCCGCGAGGTGTTCGCCGAACTGGGCGGTTTCGATGTCGCCTTCGCCCCGGCCTATTGCGAGGACGCCGATCTGTGCTTCCGGCTGCGCGAGCGCGGCCTGCGGATCATCTACGAGCCGACCTCGGAGATCGTCCACCACCTGAGCATCACCGCCAACTCGATCAACGCCGGCTACAAGCAGCGGCTGGCGACCAAGAACCAGCAGGCCTTTGTCGAGCGCTGGAGCGAGCGGCTGGACGCGCTGAACACCGTGCGGACCATCGCCTTCCACCTGCCGCAGTTCCACACCGTGGCGGAGAACGATCGCTGGTGGGGCCCGGGCTTCACCGAGTGGACCAATGTCAGCCGCGCCCTGCCCAATTATCGCGGCCACTATCAGCCGCACGTGCCGGCCGATCTCGGCTTCTACGACCTGTCCAATCCCGAGGCGATGAAGCGGCAAGCCGAACTGGCCGCCCGCTACGGGATCGGCGGCTTCTGCCATTACTTCTACTGGTTCACCGGCGGGCGGCGGATCCTGGAAAAGCCGCTGGAGCCGTTGCTGGACAGCGCCAAGGGCGACTTCCCGTTCTGCCTGTGCTGGGCCAACGAGAACTGGACCCGCACCTGGGACGGCCAGGAACGCGACGTGCTGCTGGCCCAGACCTATGAGCCGGGCGACGCGGAAGCCTCCATCGCCGAGATGGAGCCCTATCTGCTCCAGCCCAACTACATCCGCATCAACGGCAAGCCGCTGGTGGTGATCTATCGGCCGGGCCTGCTGCCCGACGCCAAGGCCTGGGCCGACGCCTGGCGCAAGCATTGCCGCGAGGCCGGCGTCGGCGAGATCTACCTGGCCTTCGTCGAGAGCTTCGAGAAGGCCGGCGGCAAGGTCGATCCGCAGAGCCTGGGCTTCGACGCTTCGGTGGAGTTCCCGCCAGCCGGCGCCGGCGCGCTGATCCACCCGCCAGGTCCGCTCTACAACGCCCGCTTCGAGGGCCGCGTGAACGACTATCGCCAGATGGTCCGCCACTACCTCGCCGCCGCGACGCCGGGCCACAAGCGGTTCCGGGGGGTCATGCCCTCGTGGGACAACACCGCGCGGCGCCAGGACGGCGGCTGGGTCTACCAGCACGCCACGCCCGGCGCCTTCCAGGCCTGGACCCAGGCGATGTTCGAAGACACCCGCCGCCAGAACTTCGGCGAGGAGCGCATCGTCTTCATCAACGCCTGGAACGAGTGGGGCGAAGGCGCCCACCTGGAGCCCGACCAGCGCTTCGGCCACGCCTGGCTGGAAGCGGTGAAGAACGCCGCCGACGCCGACCTGGTGGACAAGTCATGAGCAATTCCGACCTCGTCCTCGTCGGTCATCCGTTCTCGGCCATCGGCATGGCCGAGCACGTGCGTTCGGCCTGGCGCGCCTTCAAGGCGGCCGGAACCACGCCTGGCCTGATCGACATCTACGGCATGCATCGCGGCGACGACGCCGACTTCGAACGCGAGTTCGCGGGCCACATCGTTCCGACCTTGAGCGAGAAGACCAACCTCTTCTGCATCAACGCCGACGAGGTGGAGCAGGCCATGGGCGTGCTGGAGCACCTGGGCTCCGGCCCCGCCTTCCAGAAGGCCTACAACATCATCTATCCGGCCTGGGAGCTGGCGAAGTACCCCGAGCCCTGGGCCAAGATCCTCGACCGGTTCGACGAGGTCTGGGCGCCGTCCGACTTCATCGCCAAGGCTGTCGCGCCGACGACAAAGCGGCCGGTGGTGCACATGCCGCTGGCGGTGGAGCTGACCGTCTCGTCCCTGCTGGGGCGGCGGCACTTCGGCATCCCCGAGAACGCCTTCGTCTGCCTGTTCTTCTTCGACTTCTCCTCCTACTCGGAGCGCAAGAACCCCTTCGCGATGCTGGAGGCGTTCGAGAAGCTGGTGGCCCAGCGGCCGCACGCCCCGCTGCATGCGGTGGTGAAGTACAAGGGCGGCGACGACGGCAATCCGGCCCGCAAGGCGCTGGAGGCGCGGATCCGCGCCATGGGCGGCCAGATCCAGGCGATCACCCGGCAGCTCTCCGACAACGAGATCAAGAACCTGGTGCGCTGCGCCGACGCCTTCGTGTCGCTGCACCGGTCCGAAGGCTTCGGGCGCGGACCGGCCGAGGCGATGATCATGGGCCGCGCGGCGGTGGCCACCAACTATTCGGGCAACCTCGACTTCATGACCCCGGAGACCAGCCTGCTGGTCGACTGCGAGATCATTCCGGTCGCCGAGGGCGCCTATCTGTTCGGCGAGGGCCAGGTCTGGGCCGACCCGTCGGTGGATCACGCGGTCGAACTGATCGGCGGCCTGCTGGACGATCCGGAATGGGCCCGGGCGCTCGGCGCCCGCGCGCGCCGCCATATCCGCACCCACTTCAGCGCCCGGGCCATCGGCCTGCGCTACGTCTCGCGGCTGGAAGAACTCGCCGCCTAGGCGATAGCCGCCCACTTCGTCGTGACAACGGCGGGCTTGAGCACAAACGCCTCGCCCAGCGCGAGCGATCGCGCGACCTGCGCAGCCTATCCCGGGCGCCGACGGCGCTCTTCGCTGTTCAGAAAGCCTAGACCATGAAGAAGATATCCACCGCCCTGGCGGGCGCGATCCTGACCGCCGCCCTCGCCGCCACGCCGGCTTCAGCGGCCCAGATCATCCTCAATTCGAGCATGATCATCGGCAATACGAACTCGGCCGGCGCCAACGGCGCCAACGTCGTCAACCAACAGACCGGCGCGGTCGCCACCGGACTTGGAACCTACAAGCCTGGCTTCACCGGACTGCTGACCTTCGATCTGGGTCAGGCCTACGACCTGGGACGGATCGACCTGTTCACCAGCGGCCTAGGCGGGTTCAGCTTCCTGGCCGGCAACTCCG
This sequence comes from Phenylobacterium sp. Root700, assembly GCF_001429025.1. Classification (GTDB taxonomy): domain Bacteria; phylum Pseudomonadota; class Alphaproteobacteria; order Caulobacterales; family Caulobacteraceae; genus Phenylobacterium. The sequence goes on from NZ_LMHT01000030.1 coordinate 86,937, forward strand.
TCGCCTACAACGGCTGGGGCAGCTGGCACCTCAACGGCCAGACCAACACGCCCACGACCGGCACGATGAGCGTCGACGGCGGGCAGACCCTCACCGCCCAGAGCTTCAAGATCAGCGGCGCCGAGAAGTATCGCTATATCCAGCTGTACCTGAGCCCGCTCACCCCCGCCGGCGTCGCCACGCTGGACGAGTTCCGCGTCTTCGACCGCGAAGTCGTCGCCTCGGGCGTTCCCGAACCGGCCACCTGGGCGATGATGATCATGGGCTTTGGCCTGGCCGGCGCCACGATCCGGCGGCGTTCGGCCGTCTTCCGCGCGGCCTGATCGACCGACTAACGCGCGGCGATGGCGGTGGAGCTGAGCGCCGCCGTCATCAGCGCCTCGGGGCCGGGGTTCTCGGTCACCGCGATCTGGTGGACCACGAAGCCGCCACCGGGCTGATTGTCGGTGTCGAGACGGATCTGGTCGATCAGCGAGGTCTTCCAGTCATCGCCGCCCTTCTTCAGCCGCGCCATGTCGTAGACCACCACCACGGTCTCGTTGACCGCCGGATCGTCGCCGTCGATCGGCCGGGCCTGGAAGTCGCCGGACTCGCCGTGGGCGGCCGTGCGGTAGAAGATCGCGCCGTCCCACGCCGCCCCGGCCCGAGTGCGGGTCATGCGCACCAGCACCAGCGAGTAGCGGCCGCCGTCGAGCGCCAGTCCCATGGGCGAGCGCAGCACCGGATCGGCGCCGTCATTGGAAATCTCCAGCCCCACGGGCGCGCCCGGCAAGGCCGCGCCGCCGGTCACGACGAAGCCCTCGGTCGAGCCGTCGAACGTCCACAGCCGGCCGGCCTTCAGAGGGACCCCGGCGATCTCGAAGGCGCCCTTGGCCTCGTTCCACGCGATGGACTGCGGCCGCGGGGCGCCGGGAACCTGGGTCAGGGCGGGCTGGACAGCCGCGCGCGCCCAGGGGGCCGGCTCGTCGCAGGCCGCGAGCGTCAATAGCAACGAGATAACGCCCACGCGAAGCAGGTCCACCGACATACGTACGCTCCGGACAGCCAAAACGCCCTGTCGGAAGCCGGGGCGCTTGAGCCAAATAGATAGGCCAAGGCGCCGCCGCTAGGTTGCGGTGGCGAAAATTACGATCAGGCCGCACTATCGCCACGCGGTCCTGATCAAGGTTGCCAACCACGGCGGCGCCGACTAACCCCGCGTGAAATCGGAAACCAGGCCGAGGACCCTGCGCCCACAATGCGTCATGAGCTGGTGCGCGCCCGCGCCCCCCTACGGCTAGGCTTCGGCGGCGGCGGGACGGATGTCTCGCCCTATTGCGACGAGTACGGCGGCGTGGTGCTGAACGCCGCCATCGACCTCTTCGCCCATGTCACCGTCCAGAAGCGCGACGACGATCAGGTGCGCTTGGTCGCCGCCGACCGCGATCAGGCCTGGCAGGCGAGCGCGAGCGCGCCGCTGCCGACCGACGAGCCGCTGCGGCTGCTGAAGGGCGTCTACAACCGCTTCATGGCCGACTACGCCGGCGGCCGCGCCCTGCCGCTGACGCTGGTGTCCTACGCCGATTGCCCGCCCGGCTCGGGCCTGGGGTCGTCCTCGGCCCTGGTGGTCGCCATGGTCGAGGCGATGCGCCGGTTCATGGGCCTGGAGATGGACGCCCAGACCGTGGCGCGGCTGGCCTTCGACATCGAGCGCCGGGACCTTGGCCTGGCCGGCGGCGCGCAAGACCAGTACGCCGCGGCGTTCGGCGGCCTCAACATGATGCACTTCGAGGCCGACGCCGTAGCCACCGTCAATCCGGTGACCGTGCCCGAACGGGTGATGAAGGAGCTGGAAGCCTCGCTGGTGCTCTACTTCACCGGGGTCAGCCGCGAGTCCGCGGCGATCATCGACGAGCAGCGCGCCAATATGAAAAGCCATTCGGCCCGGCCGCTTGAGGGACTGCACGCCCTGAAGGCCGGCGCCTTCGAGATGCGCGACGCCCTGGTCGCCGGCGACCTGCAAAGGTTCGGCGCGCTGCTGGACGCCGGATGGTCGTCGAAGAAGCAGCTCGCCCACAACATCTCCTCGACCCAGATCGACCAGGTCTACGAGGCGGCCAAGGCGTTCGGCGTGTTCGGCGGCAAGGTTTCCGGCGCCGGCGGCGGCGGCTTTATGATGTTCCTGGTCGACCCGACCCGGCGCGAGGGGCTCAAGCGCCTGCTCTCCACCTTCGGCGGCACGGCCCAGGCCGCGCGCTTCACCAACACCGGGGCTGAATCCTGGGACGTGAAATAGCCGCCAAAACCCGCTAGGACGCGCCCGTGAAAGAACTTTCGAAATCCATCGTCCGCCGCATGGCCGACCCCAACTTCACCCGCCGCTGGTTCGTCGGAGAAGGCCTGGACATCGGCGGCAAGCCCGATCCGCTGTCGCTCTACATCCCGTTCTTCCCGGGTCTCGCCAGCGTGCGGGTCTGGGACTGGGAGGACGGCGACGCCCAGCAACTAGCGGGACTTGAGCCCGAGAGCCTGGACTTCGTGCACTCCAGCCACTGCCTGGAGCACCTGGTCGATCCGCGCGAAGGGCTGGCCGCCTGGTTCGGTGCCATCAAGCCCGGCGGCTTCCTGATCGTCACCGTGCCGGACGAGGACCTCTACGAGCAGGGCGTCTTCCCCTCGACGCACAACCGCGACCACAAGTGGACCTTCACCATGCTGAAGGCCCGCTCCTGGAGCGAGCGTTCGCTGAACGTGCTGGAGCTGCTGTCGAACCTCGGCCCCGCGGCCGACGTCGAGAAGGTGGCGCTGCTCAACTCGACCTTCCGCTACGACCTGCCGCGTTTCGACCAGACCCTGACCCCGATCGGGGAGTGCGGCATCGAGTTCGTGATCCGCAAGCGGACCGCGCGCGAACTGGCCGCCGGCGGCCTGGTGCGCGAGACCGTGCAGCCCTCGCCCGCCGACCGCAGGCACTTTAACCAGTACCGGGCCGACCACGCGCACATGAAGACCAGCGCCCCGCCGTTCGAGGACGAGAGCCCGCTCTGATAACGCCGATCACGGCGCTGGCTCCAATTTTCCTTTGGATTACTGGGCTGGCGCCATGCTTGCGCCGTAAAATGCGACCTGTTACCCACCGGCGCGAGCGACTTCGGCGGGACCGCCTTTTTCCGCCTTCAAGCTCTGGGTCGGGAGACTAGATGCAATCCGTACAACACATGGTGCGCACCGGACGGCGCGGGCCCATGCACGAATTCAGCATGGCGTTCAGCGATCTGGGCGCGTCGCTCCAGCGGATCGGCCTGGCCTGGTCGCTGGCCTGGCACGACATCGTTTCGCGCTACCGCGGCTCGATGCTGGGCCCGTTCTGGATCACCCTGTCCATGGGCCTGATGGTGGCCGGGATCGGCTTCCTCTACGCCAACCTCTTCAAGATCCCGGTCAACGAGTTCATCCCCTATGTCGCCCTCGGCATCGTGTTCTGGGGGCTGATCTCCAATGTGATCCTCGAGGGCTGCGGCACCTTCGTCCAGGCGTCCGGCATCCTCAGCCAGACCTCGCTGCCGATGTTCACCTTCGTGTGGCGCACGATCATGCGCAATGTGATCAACCTGGCGCACCACGCGGTGATCATCGTCGGGGTGCTGATCTTCTACGACCACTGGCGCCAAACCAACGTGCCGATGGGCCTGATCGGCCTGTTCCTGCTGATGCTGAACATCTCCTGGATCAGCCTCGCCGCCGGCATGGCCTCGGCCCGGTTCCGCGACATTCCGCAGATCGTCGGCTCCGTCATCCAGTTCGCGATGTTCATGACCCCGGTCTTCTGGCTGCCGGGCGGAAGACTGCTGGACCACGCGGTCCTGCTGTACAATCCGTTCTTCCACATGCTCGAAGTGGTCCGCGCCCCGCTGCTGGGCCAGGCCGTCAGCGCCCCGACCTACATCTTCCTCAGCGTGCTGGCGGTCGTCGGTTGGGCCGCCACCTTCGCCACCTTCGCCCTCATTCGCCGCAGGATTGTGCACTACCTATGAAGGGTCCCGAGGTTTCGATTAAGGTCACTGACCTGACCCTGCGCTTCCCCGTCTATGGGGTCGATTCCAAGTCGCTGAAGAAGCACCTGGCGCGCATCACCGTGGGCGGACAACTTGGCCGCAACAGCATGGGGGCGACTGAGGTCACCGCCGTGTCGAAGGTCAATATGGAGCTCCGCTCAGGCGATCGCCTGGGACTGATCGGCCACAACGGCTCAGGCAAGACAACCCTGCTGCGCGCTCTGGCCGGCGCCTACGAACCCGACGAAGGCACCATCGACGTCCATGGCCAGATCGCCGCCATGCTGGATCTCAGCCTTGGGATCGACCCCTCGGCAACCGGTCTGGACAACATTCGGCTGCGCGGCCGCATCGCTGGCCTCTCGGCCAAGGAGATCGACGACCGACTGGACGAGATCGCCGAGTTCACCGGCCTGGGCCAATTCCTGGCCATGCCGCTGAAGACCTATTCGGCCGGCATGCAGGCGCGCCTGGCCTTCGCGGTCGCCACCGCCGTGCACGCCGATGTCATCCTGATGGACGAATGGATCGCTGTCGGTGACGCCGATTTCCGCAAGATCGCCCACAAGCGGATCCTGGAGCTCATGGAACGTGCCGGCATCCTCGTGCTGGCCTCACACGACGTCGAGCTGATCCGCCTCTACTGCAACAAGGTCATGCGGATGGAGGGCGGGGTCGCCTCGCCGATCATGGACGTCAAGAAGCTGGACGAACTGCTCGCCGACGCCTCCGACGCTGACGCCGCCTGACCGGGCGAAAACCAAGTCGGAGACTTAAGCCAAACTAGGAGCGCCGGGGCGCCAGTGGACGTCATCTTCACCATCGTATCGCGCAACTACGGCGCCCAGGCCGCCAGCCTGATGGAGAGCCTCCGCGCCGTGGAGCCCGGCGTCCGCCGGGTGGTGGTGACCACCGACGGCCCGATCGCCTTCAAGGACCCCGGCGTGCGGACCATCGACGCCGCGACCCTGGTCCCCGACTTCGCGGCCATGTGCGCCTATTACGACGCCCTGGAGCTGAACACCGCGGTCAAGCCGCACGCCTTCAAGGCGTTGCTGGCCGAGGAGGGCGTGACCTCGGGCGTCTATCTCGACCCCGACATCTGGGTCTATCGCCCGCTGGACATGGTGCGCGAGGGCCTGGCCCGCGCGCCGTTGGCGCTGACGCCGCACACCACCCGGCCGCTGCTTGGACAGGCCAATCCCAACGACCACGTGATCCTGACCTCGGGCGCCTACAACCTCGGCTTCATGGCCGCCCGCGCCGAGCCGCAGATCATGGCCCTGCTGGACTGGTGGGCCGAGAAGCTGCGCTTCGACTGCCGGGTCGATTTCGCCAACGGCCTGTTCACCGACCAGAAGTGGATGGACCTCGCGCCAGGCTTCGTCAGCGACCTGGCGCTGCTGCGCAGCCCTAGCCTCAACCTGGCCTACTGGAACCTGGAGGGCCGCGAGGTCGCCAAGTCGCAGGATGGATGGAGCGTCGATGGCGAGCCGCTAACCTTCTTCCATTTCTCCGGCTTCGATCCCAGCCGGCCCGAGCTATTGTCCAAGCACCAGGACCGGGTGCGCGTGCAGCCCGGCTCGCCCCTGGCCGACCTGATGCGCGATTATGCCGGCGCGCTGCTGCGCAACGGTCATGCCGAGGCCTCGACCATTCCCTATGGCCACCGCGCCTTCCCTTCCGGCCGCCCGATCACCCACGAAGTCCGGCGGCGGATGCTGGCGGCGGCGCGGGCCGGCGACGACTTCGGCGGCGGGCTCACCCCGGCCGCCGAGGCCTGGTCGGACGTGCGTCCCGGCGAGGTGATCCGCGATCCCGTCGAGCCGCCGGAAGGCGCCTGGCTGGCCAGTTCGGGCGAGCTCGCCCGCTGGCTGATCGCCGACCAGACCGCGCCCGCCGTCACCGCGCTGCTCACCGCCCGCCGCGACCTGCGCGACCGCTTCGGCGGCGACGAGGCGGGCCTGAAAGCCTGGCTGCTGGGACCTGAGTCGCTCGAGGGCCGATTCTCCGCCCGGCTGGCCCCGGAGGGCGCCTTCGCCGATCCGGACCTAGCCCTGCGCGCCGCCCGTCATGTGAACGGCGAGATGTCCGAGGCCAAGCTGCGGTTCGCCGCCTACGGGCTGGCGCACCGCGCCGACTGGCCGCGCAACGTAGCCGCCGCCCTGCGGTCCGGCTTCGATTCGCCGGTGCGGGAGCTGGCGCGCGGCCATCCCTTCCCGCGTCTGTTCCTGTCGCTCTGGGAGAGCCGCGGCGACCTGCAGCGGCTGTTCCCGCTGGGCGGTTTCTCGCAGCGCTTCGCCTTCCTGCGCTGGCTGATCGGCGGTGGCTTGGCCGAGTACGGCATCGATGTCGGCGCCCTGCCGCCCAGCGTCGACAGCCATCCGATGTTCGAGCTGGCGCGGTTGAGCGTGCGGCGCGAGCCGGGCGTCCAGCTTCGTCAGCCGGCGACCGGCGCCGTGAATACCCTGCTAGTCGTGGAGCGTTGGACGCCTGACGCGGCGGGCGGCGACGCCCTGGTGTTCGACGCCTCGGCCAGCCGCTTCCGCACGCCCGAGGGCGCACCGGCCGGAGCCCCGGCCCAGGTCGCCAATCTGGTCTTCCGCACCGGCCCGGGCCTGCTTCCGGCCGACGCCGTGGCCCTGCTCAGCCAGGGCGTCACCTGGAGATCGGCCAGCGCATGAGTCTGCTTTCCGCCACCCGCCGCCTGTGGCGCGGCCTGACGCCCGAGCCGGTTCGCCGGCTGGCCCAGCCGATCCTTGGCCCCGCGCTGAAGGCCTATGTCCGCCATCAGGCGCGCCGGCCCCATGCGGCCGACGACTTCTCCGGACCGATCCGCGTGGTCGGCGACTTCGGCGGCTCCTACGGCATCGCCGCCTCGGCCAAGCTCGCGGTCCGCGCCTTCCAGGCGCTCGGCGTGCCGGTGGAACAGGTCGACATCTCCGGCGCACGGCTGGACTGGATCGGCGCCACCGACGCCGCCCGTACGCCTGGCCCGTGGATCTTCCACGTCAACGCCCCGGAGATCCTGGCCGCCCTGGCCTTCCTCGGCCCCAAGAACGTGCGCGGCCCGCGCTACGGCTACTGGGCCTGGGAGCTGCCGCAGGCCCCGAAGTCCTGGCTGAAGGACGCGGCCCTGCTAGACGGGATCTGGGCGCCCAGCGCCTTCACGGCGAAGGCGCTGGACGGCGCCGCCGCGCCGGTGCGGGTCGTGCCTCATCCGCTGTTCGCCGAGGACTATCGCGACGTGGTTCCGGCGCCGCGCGGTCCGGGCTTCCTGGCCGTGACCCTGTTCGACTTCAACTCCTCGGCGGCGCGCAAGAACCCCGAGGCGGTGATCGCCGCCTTCGCCCAGGCCTTCCCCGCCGATCCCGCCGCCCGGCTGGTCATCAAGACCCAGAGGGGGGACCTGTTCCCCGACCTGCTGGCCAAGCTGAAGGCCTCCGCGCCCGCCAATGTGACGGTGGTCGACGAGGTCTGGCCCTATGCCGAGGTGAAGTCGCTGATCGCCACGGCCGACGTGCTGATCTCGCTGCACCGGGCCGAGGGTTTCGGCCTGACCGTCGCCGAGGCCATGGCCCTGGGTACGCCGGTGATCGCCACGGGTTGGTCGGGCAATATGGACTTCATGGACGCCACCTGCGCCCTGGTCGTGCCGTCCAGGCCGATCGCGGTCGACGATCCGCAGGGCATCTATCGCGGCCAGAGCTGGGCTGATCCCGATGTCGAGGCCGCCGCCGCCTGCCTGCGGCGCCTGCGCAATGATCCGGCCCTGGCGGCGCAGCTGTCCGAAGCCGGACGCCGGCGCGTGGCCGAGCGGCTGTCGCCGCAGGCCTGGTTCACCACCCTGCCGGACGGCGTGCAGCGGGCGGCGATGGCCGCCACCCGCGCCGCGAGACGGGCTCAGGCCTCCGGGTGAGGCTTGCAAAAGGTGGTGAGCGCCCAGATGCCCACCGTCGCCAGCAGCACCGCCGGGATCAGCGTCATCAGCACCTCGCCTGGACCATAGCCGGCCGCGCGTAGCTCGCCGGCGATCAACGGCCCGCCGATCGACCCCAGCCGCCCGAAGGCGATGGCCGCGCCGGCCCCGGCCGCGCGGATGTGCGGCGGGTAGTAGGTGGGCGCCAGCGCGTAGAGCACGTAGAGCCCGCCCACCACGGTCAGCCCGGCCGCGGCCGAGCCTGCGATGACGGCGGCCATGCCGGTCGCCTGGGCCAGCACGTAAAGCGCGGCGGCGAGCCCTGCGAAGACGGCGACCAGCAGCCAGCGATAGCCGAAACGGTCGGCCGTCCACCCCAGCAACAGCGCGCCGCCAACGCTGGCGATGTTCATCCAGAACGAGGCCGAGGCCCCATCGGCGGCGGTGAAGCCCTTGGCGACCACCAGGGTCGGCAGCCAGTTCAGCAGCAGATAGGTGACCAGCAGGTCGAGCGCGAAGATCATCCAGATCAGCAGGGTGGCCGTCGCTCGTCCCTGGGTGAACAGACCACGCATGACGCGGGGATCGACGTCCTCGCTGGGCGCGGGGCGGGTCTCGGGCAGGAAAAAGAACACCACCGGCGCCAGCAGCAGCGGCAAGCCCCCGCCGATCATGAAGATGGTCCGCCAGTCGAGCGCGTCGCCCCCGGCCTGGGCCAGCAAGGCGACGACGGCGCCGCCGGCCGGCAGGCCGCAGAACATGCTGGTGGTGGTCATGGCCCGGCGGTTGGGCGGGCTGATCTCGGTGGCGATGGCGATCAGGTTGGGCATGGCGCCGCCAAAGCCGATGCCGGTGGCCAGCCGCGCCAGGGTCAGCATCTCGAAGCTGTTGGAAAGGGCCGTGACCACAGAGAAGATCCCGAACAGCGCCACCGATACGGTCAGCACCGGCCGGCGGCCGAACCGGTCGGCCAACCAGCCGCCCGACAGCGCCCCAATGACCAGGCCGAACATCGCCGCGCTTCCCGCCCAGCCCAGCGCGGCCGGACCCAGGCCCAGTTCCGGCGCCATGTGCGGCGCGGCCACGCCAAAGGCCTGGATGTCATAGCCTTCCAGCGCCGCGATCCCAAAACAGATGGCGACAATGAAGCCTGGGGCGAGCCGCCCCCCGATGGCCTTGGCCATGTTATGATTCCCCCCGAACTTAAGCGCCGCATCTGACCTGGAGCCGCACGCCTGCGCCAGCGATGATGTTTGGCTTGACGCGAGTTCGGTGCGCAGGCGGGGGAGTTGGTCTTGGACAGTCCGAACGACGGCGGCCCGGCCGATTGCGCTCAGGTCCTGGTGATCATCGCCGGACAGTCGAACGCCCTTGGCTATACGCTCGGTTCGGCTGACCTGCCGCCCCATCTGCGCACGCCGATCGCCAGGGTGCAGATCTGGGACCCCGCCGCTCGCGCGTTCGCGCCGCTGCGGCCCGGCGTGAACACCGGCGCGCCAAATAATCCGCGCAACTGGGGGCCTGAGGCCCAACTCGCTTTCCGCTGGAGCCAAGAGCATGCCTGCGGCGGCCTGCGCCTGGTGAAGTACGCGCGCGGCGAAACCGGCCTGGCCGCCGATCCCGATGATCGCGACTGGTCGCCGGCGTCGGCTGGAGACGTCTGGGACAAGGCCACCTCCGAGATCGACGCGGCGAAGACGGCGCTGAAGACCGAGGGGCTGTCGCTTCGGGTCGACGCGGTGTTCTGGATGCAGGGCGAGACCGATGCGCAGGACGACGAGAAGGCGGCGGCCTATCGCCAGAACCTGACCGACCTGGTCATGCGGATCCGCACGCGCTGGGGCGATGAACAGACCGACGTCTATGTCGGCCAGATCGACAGGCCGCCCGGCTCGAGAGGCTGGGAACAGGTCCGGCAAGCCCAGGCCGCGACGGCCGCCTCAGTCCCAGACGTCGACCTAGTCGACACCGACCCGTTCCCCCGCCAGGCGGCGGATGGCGTCCACCTGACCGGTCAGGGCCAAATTCGCCTGGGCGACGGCTTTTACGAACAATACCGCGCGCGTTAGCCGTCGAGCTTGTCGGGCGTGAAGCTGATGACGCCCTGGCGTTCCAGCTCGGTCAGGATCTGGTCGATCTGGCTGCGCAACTCGAGCATGCAGCCCGGGGTCAGGATCAGATAGCCGGACTTGACCATGTGTTCCTTGCCCGCCTCGTCGGCGGTGTTGGCCGTGAACGCGAGGCGCGCGACGCCGGCCTGGTATCCCAGCCCCGCCATCTTGTCCCCGAAGATCATCGGTACATCGAACTCAGGCAATCCGGGCGAGCTAGGCATGGCGCACCCATCGCATGATTCCTCCCTGGCTCGGGAGGATCGGCGGCCTCAATTTATGTAAGCGCGCCGCGAACGACGTTCGCCCTCTTGGCGGGCGCGCGGTTTCCGCGCTTAGATGCGATACCCAAGCGGAGAACTAGACATGGCCAAGTTCCAGGTGACCTCGTTGACGCCCACCATCGGCGCCGTGGTCGAGGGCGTCGACCTCGCCCGGCCGCTGGACGACGAGCAGTTCGAGGAGATCCGCCAGGCGCTGCTGAAGCATCAGGTGATCTTCTTCGAGGACCAGCACATCACCCCGGTCCAGCACCGCGACTTCGCCGCCCGGTTCGGGGCCCTGCACACCCATCCGCTCTATCCCGGCGTGCCCGAGGCCCCGGAGCTGTTCATCCTCGACAACCACAAGGACAACCCGACCGACAACGACAGCTGGCACACCGACGTCACCTTCATCGAGACCCCGCCGATGGCCTCGATCCTCTACGCCAAGCTGCTGCCGCCGGAGGGCGGCGACACCATCTGGTCGAACATGAAGGCGGCCTATGAGGCGCTGTCGCCGACCTTCCGCGAGTTCCTGTCCGGTCTCGACGCGGTCCACGACTTCGCGCGCGGGTTCCCCCAGCGCGGCATCGTGGCGGCCGGCGCCGGGGCGGAGAAGCACGCCAAGGCCGTGGCGGCCAATCCACCGGTCCTGCACCCGGTGATCCGCACCCATCCGGAGACCGGCGAGGACGGCCTGTTCGTCAATTTCGGCTTCACCGACCGGATCAAGGGCCTGCGCCGCAAGGAGAGCGACGCGATCCTGAACATGCTGTTCGAGCATATCCAGAAGCCGGAGTTCCTGGTCCGCTGGCGCTGGAAGGACAACGCCATCGCCTTCTGGGACAACCGCGTGACCCAGCACTATGCGGTCAACGACTACCTGCCCCACCGCCGGATCATGAACCGCGCCACGGTGCTGGGCGACCGCCCCTATCACCGCTCGCGGGCGCCGGCCGGGCTGAAGACCGCGGCCGAGTAGTCCCTAGCTCGGGCTCCAGTCCAGCAGGCCCAGCTTGCAGAGCCAGACGATCGACAAGGCGACCAGCTGACGACGGCCGTTTCCGGCCTGTTCGATCAACTGGCCGACCGTCAGCGGCCCCCGCTCGGCCAACATGGCCATGACCGTGGCGCTCTCCTCGTGGCTCGCATGCCAGCCGCTGGCGAACTGGTCGAGGTGCACACCCTTGGTGGCCTCCAGATCGGCGAGCGAAACCCCGTCCCTGAGCCCGACCCGGGTCGAGGTGTTCAATACCGAGGTCGGGAAGCCCGCGAAGGCCGCGAAGGGCTCGCGCTTGACCGGGTTGTACTGATGCTTGGCGGCGACCGGGGCGCTGGCCGTGCGGATGGCGGCCAGTTCCTGGGTCAGGTCCTGAAGCCCGCGGACGACCACCGGCCAGTCGAAGGTCTCGCGCACGCGGCGACGACCGGCCTCGCGCATCTTGGCCCGCAGCTCGGGAGACCGGATCAGGTCGGCGATCCGCGCCGCGGCGTCGCCGACATTGACGGCGGTGTGCTGGGCCACGGTGCCCACATAGGCCTGATAGGCCAGGCCGGCGAACAGGTGGCGGTTGATCATGCCCTGGCCGGTGGCGATCGGGCCGCCCAACGTCCTGACCAGGAACCCGTCGACGCCGTCGCGCACGGTGTAGCGGTAGCCGTCCCAGTCGCTGACCACCACCGGCAGACCCGCCGCCATGGCTTCCAGCGGCGTGATGCCGAAGGTTTCCTGGATGTTGTCGACCAGCGACAGGAAGATATCCCCGCCCGCCCACATGCGGCCAACCAGATCGCGGTCGTTGCCGTCCAGGAAATGGGTGGTGATGGAGGGCCCATAGGCCTGTGCGGCTTCCTGATACCAGGCGCGGTCGCGCTCATCGTTCGGGAACCAGCCGACCATGGCGAAATGCACCCGCACGCCGGTCGCGCGGGCGGCCTCCTCGGCGGCGCGGAACATCGGCTGCGGGAAGGCCTTCTCGAAGAACGACAACCGCCCGACCCACAGCACGACGATGTCGTCAGGCGCGGCGCCCAGCTCCTCGCGCACCGAGGTCCGCGCGTCGGGGCGGTCGGCCAGGGCCGCGAAGGCCTTGCCCTCCACCCCTAGCGGCAGCAGCGGCAGCTGCGGCCGGACCTTCACGTCGCCGCCATAGCGGTCGGCCAGGTAGTCGGTAAACTCGTCGAACATGGTCCCCAACGCGTCCTGCACGGTCGGCGAGGTGCAGATCAGGGCGTCCCAGGGCTGGATGGGGGAGATCGCCGCCTTGGAGATGATCTCGCGCATGGCCGGCGGGGCGAGCGTGTGGACCATGCCGAGCATGCTGTAGCTGTGGTCCAGCCCCGCGCCGCGGCGATACCAGGCCATGTCGGCGAGGTCGGGGTGGCCTCGGACCAGCGCGCCGCCAGCCACCGCCGGGCGTTGGTCCATGAGGCTGGCGACCACGACCCGCGGGCGAGCGGGCTCGGCGCCCAGCAACCCGCCGACCAGGGCCTCGGCCGTGACGTCGGCGCCGACCAGGAAGTCGATCTGCTCATAATCGCCGTACCGCAGGACGGCGCGGAACAGCTCCACATTGGCGACGTCCTTGCCGAAGGGATTGGTCTTGGGCTGCACGCCCGCGGACGGATGGTAGAGCGCGATGCTGTTCGACAAGGAGCGTTCTCGGATCAAGAGAGAGGATTGCGCCTAGCCTTAGCCGAGATCGCATCCGAAGCGCGAGCCACAGCAACGCTGGACGGAGCCGTAGATCACCCCGCCTGGCGTCGGAAGGTGACGACCAGCACGTCGCGGAAGGCGGGCTTGCCTGGATCGACGGGCGTGATCGCCGTCACCCCGTGGAAAACGCGGTTGTCATCGATGAACACCGCGTCCAGCGGCTCGGTCAGGGTGAAGTCGCCGAGCGAGGTCCCGGCCGGATCGAAGATGCTGGTGACCCCGGCCGCGACGTTCTCGCGCGCGACCAGCATGACGATCACCCAGTCGACGCCGTCGCGATGGACGCCCTCCGGCGTCGGACGGGCGTCCTCGCCGGCCCGCGCCTCGATCCGGAACTGATGGAACTCGGTGCGCCAGGGAAAGCCCGGCTCCGGCGACCGCCCCCCGAACACGCCGAGCGCCAGGTCGAGGAGGCGGCGGGTCAGCAGGCTGTCGGCCACCGCATCGGTGACCGGCTCGAACCACCGCTCCACCCCGCCGTTCAGGCGGTTGTAGTCCAGGCTTTGAAAGTGCGGCTGATGGGGCCCGCGCGATACGGCGCCCGGCACCACCTCGAAGCAGGCGAACCGCCGGCTGCGGTAACGGCCGCCATCGGCCATGTAGGCGTCCTGCGCCAGATGGTTCCAGGTGTCGGCGTAGGCCGCCCAGTCGGCGAGCGCCTCGGCGCCCACCAGCTTGGTCATCTGCGCTGCGGTGGCGCGCGCAAAACCGTCCTGCGCCACACTGCTCGTCAGGTCGTCGATCTCAAGGACTCCTACGCCAACATCCGAAGCCGCCAGGGGCGGTCGGTCCACAGGGAGAAATTGGCGATTTCCCTTGTCGACGCAATGCTCGGTGGAGGGAAAGATCTAGGAGACCGCGCCTTTCGAAGCCGAAGACGGCTCTCGGCTCAAGCCGCCGAGATCCAGCCTGCGCCGAGGCTGACCTGAGAAACCCCGACCAGCACCACCTGATCAGCCCCACCAAGCGTGACGACGGTGTCGGCCCCGACCTGCGCGATCTGGTAGGTCGTGCCTGGCGCCAAGTTCAGACGGTCGCCCTCGCCATAGGCGAAGTCCGTGATCCGATCGAGACCGGCCCCAGAGAAGCTATGGAAGACGTCGGCGCCCGCGCCGCCGGAGATGGTGTCGGCGCCACGGTCGCCCGCCAGCCAGTCGGCGCCGGCTCCGCCCTCGACGATGTCGTCGTTCTGACCGCCGCGCAGGGTGTCGGCGCCGTCCCCGCCCACCAGGTGGTCCGCGCCGCGGTTGCCGTGCAGATAGTCAGCGCCCGCCTCGCCCTGCAGCTGGTCGGCCCCGTCGCCGCCGAACGCGGTGTCGTTCCCAAGTCCGCCGCGGGCGTTGTCATCGCCCAGGCCCCCGAGAATGTCGTCGGACTGATCGCCGCCCACGAGGGTGTCATTGCCATTGTCCCCGCGCAGCAAGGCCGAGCCGGCCGCCCCCTGCGCAGCGCCGGGCCGGGCAGACGCATAGATCGCGTCATCGCCGTCGCCACCGAACAACTGGTCGTTCCCGCCAGCGCCGTAGATGACGTCATTTCCCGCATAGGTCCGGATGAGGTCATTACCTCGGCCGCCCTCGATCACGTCATGGCCCGCCAGGATGGTCGACAGCGCCTGCTGGGTGGCGCCTTGCGCCACCCAGGCGCCGAAGTTCGCCACCGGCGTGCTGACATTGATGTCCATCACCACGCCCTGTCCTTGGTAATGGATCGAGCTGGTCGTCCCGGCGACGAGCTGGAAATTGGCGTCGTAGGTGAAGCCCGTGCCCGTCAGGTCCAACCGCGCGCCGCTGGCGAGCAGGGTAAGGCTGGTCTTGGAGTCGTTGACGATATCGGCCCCGTAGAGCGTGGAGAGGCTCAGCTGGTCCATGTCGCCGCTGATCTGGCCGCTTGCACCACCGCCGGCCGCTCCAGCCGCGGCATGATCGGCGCCAAGCCGGCCGGAAATGACCGCGCTCTCCGCGTCGCCGAGGACGTGTTCCGGCGCGGCGGCGGAACCTGCCTCAGGGGCGTCGCTATAAAGCCCGGAGCCGAAGACCACGGTCTTCCCGGACAGTTCGTTCGTCAGCGTCACCAGACCTGTCGCGGCGTCGTAGGTCACGACGAAGTGGCGGCTGTCGGCCCCCAGCGCCAAGGTGTCGGTCTCGCCGTTGAAGCCAAGGGCTTGGCTCGGCGTGATGGTGTCGAAGCGAAAGCCCGTCATCTCGATGCCTATTGGGTTAACCTAGGGTGGCGCCAAGCGCCTTCCACACCCCAATGACTCGACCCTAGCGGGCAAGCAAACCCGTTCGCGCCCCTGGGGAGAATTAAGGATGTCTATTCCCCTGACCTCAGGTCGGGTGGGTCGCCGGAGACCCGCCGCCACGCCGTCTGGCGCTGGGGGCTGGGCTTTGACGACGAGTCTCCGGTTTCCCCTCGGGGCTCTGGCGTCGCGGCATGGCCACGACGAAGGATGTATCCGACCCGAACTCGATGGATCGGCGACGGGTAGCTTTTCAACTTGTCTTGATCTTGGACGCCAGAACGACGTTATCGCAAGTAAAAGACTGCAACTTTACAGTATAATACGTTCAATCCCAGGCGCGGCCACGTGGCCGACCGGCGCCGCCAGCGCCCGAACCGTCCCGATCCCACAGCCGCCCCATCAGCAGATCGGTCTTGGCGAGCGACACGCACAGGTGCTCGATGGCGAGCGCCGTCGCCTCCACCTCGCCCAGATGAATCGTCGAGCCGTGCCGGCGGCAGGCGCCGGTGAGGAAGGCGAGCGCCGCCAGGAAATCCGACCAGATCGCCCGGCTGTCTTGCTGATCGAGATCGGCGCTCCCGTAGGCGCTCGACGGCGCCACGAGGATCGCTTCCCCTCCGCTCGCGCTGAGCATCAGGGTTCCCAGCCGCCGCATGGCCATCGCCGAGGCTGCGACCTCACGGTCAACCGGCCCGCCGCCATCGCCCAGATTTGCAACGAACCTGGCCTGGCCGTCGTCGCCCGACGTCGCCACCAGCAACAGCGCGGTGAGTTGGTCGAGCGCGTGGCGCAGACGATCGAGCCGCACGGCCACGCCCTCGGCCGGCGCAGGCGGCGGCCCCATCGCCGCGTCGCTCCCGAAGCGGGTCACGACCAGCCGCGGCCGCGGCCGGGCGTCCTCGCTCGCCGCCCAGGACATTCCGGTCCACGGCATGGCGGGACTCAGCCCAGCCAATCCGGACTCGGCCTGACGGCGCCGGGCCGATGAATGCGCGGCGAGCCAGGACACAAGTCCCGCCACACCCAGCGTCGCCACGCCTGGAAGGATCGCGTACATCAAGCTGCGCCCCCGATAAGATACTCACGCGACAGCGTGTCTCTTGATGGCCGGCGGACGCTTCGACCCTAGGGGGCTGGCGACGTCCGCACCCGGCCGAAACACACCGGCCGCCAAGGAGCAGGCGCCCCAAAACACCTGGGAAATCACGCCACAAACTGTAAAGTTTGCATTTGTTTACATCGACGGCCGGCGTTTTGGCCGATTGGATATTCTCTCGCGGCCGACAACATCTAAGATGTTCGAGAACAGTGAAAAATTGAAACTCCCCGACCATGAGAATCGCGACCCTCGACGACGACGACGCCCAGACCCAGGCCATCTCCCGACTTCTGACCGATGAAGGCCATGTCTGCTGGTCGTACCGCGTGGCGCGCACGCTGATCAGCGCGTTGCGTCAGGAAACCTTCGATCTCCTGGTGCTCGACTGGAACCTGCCGGATCTGACCGGGGTGGAGGTGATCGACTGGGTGCGCCAGAATCTGGAGCCGCCGCCGCCCATGCTGCTGCTGACCGCGCGGTCGGCGGAGGAGGACGTGGTCGCCGGCCTGGACGCAGGGGCCGACGACTACATCGTCAAGCCGGTCCAGCCCGCCGTGCTGGTGGCGCGGGTCAATGCGCTGCTGCGCAGGACCTATCCGGCCCAGGGCGCCGGGCCGATCGAACAGTTCGCCGACTTCAGCTTCAATGTCCCGGCCAAGACCGTGACCGTCCACGGCGAGATCATCGCCCTGACGGCCAAGGAATTCACCCTGGCGCTGCTGCTGTTCCGCAACACCCATAGGGCTCTCTCGCGGAGCCACATCCTGGAGGCTGTCTGGGGCCGCAACCCCGACCTGCCCACCCGAACCCTCGACATGCACGTCTCGCGCGTACGCACCAAGCTCCGCCTGCGGCCCGAAAACGGCTTCCGGCTGTCTCCGGTCTACAGCTACGGTTATCGCCTGGAGCGGCTGGTCGACGAGACGGAGGGTTACGCGGTCACATGAGCAACTGGAGCCGTCTCGCCGTCGCGGCGAGCCTCGGTGCGGCGGCCGCCGTCGCGCCCGCCGCAGCGTGGCCCGCGCCCAAGCCCGCCGCCAAGGCCGAGAGCGTCCGCTACATCGTGCGCCGAGGCGACACGCTCTACGACCTGGGCAGCAACTATCTGCTGCGCCCCGGCGATTACAGCATCATTCAACGGCGCAACCGCATCACCAATCCACGCCGCATGCGGGTCGGCTCGACCCTCGACATTCCGGTGGCGTTGCTGCGGACCTCGCCCATCGAGGCGCGGGTCGCGAGCTATCGCGGCGAGGCCACCGCGCTTGTGCAGGGGCGCACCGCGCCCGTCACCAAGGGCATGGCCCTGCCGGAAGGCGCCGTCGTGGCCACCGGCTCCAACGCCTCGGTCCGCCTGGAACTGCCTGACGGCTCGCAGGTCGCCTTGCCCTCGCAGAGCCGCATCCGGCTCGAGCGGCTGCGCCTGACGCCGCTGACCGGGTCGATCGACCGGGTGATTTCCCTGGAGGCCGGCCGCAGCGAAGCTGTGGTGACGCCGATGAAGCAACCGCGCGACGGCTTCACCATCCGCACCCCGCTCTCCGTCACCGCCGTGCGCGGCACGGCGTTCCGGGTGATCTATGACGCGCAAACCCAACGCGCCTGGACCGAGGTCGTGCATGGGCAGGTGAACGTCGCCTCCTTGGTCGACCGCTCAGCCTCGATCACGCCGGCGGCGTTCGGGGTGAAGGCGTCCGGCGCAGGCGTCACGACGCCCGCGCCGCTGTTGCCGCAGACCACGCTCACCATGGCCGGGCGGCTGCAGGACGAATCCGAGGTGGTCTTCGACATGAGCCCAGTCCCCGGCGCGGCGCGTTATCGCGCCCGGCTGGGCGCGGACGCCGGGCTGCTGGACGTGATCGACGAGATCACCACCGACCAACCGCGCGCCGCCTTCCAGGACGTGAAGAACGGCGCCCTGTTCGTGCAGGTCAGCGCCCTGGACGCCGATGGGCTGGAGGGCATGCCCAACACCTACGGCTTCTCGCGCTTCCGCCATGGGCTGAGGCTGCAGGCGCCGACCGCCACCGATCACCACTGGCTGTTCCAATGGGAGGCCGAGGGCGAGGGTCAGCATAGCTATCGCTTCCAGTTGACCGCGCAGCCAGACGGCGTCCCGCTGGTCGACGAGGCGGGACTGGCGGACGGCCGCATGACCGTCACCGACCTGCCGGACGGGACCTATTACTGGCGCGTCCAATCGACCGTGGCCCGCGACGGCCAGCGGTATGAGAAATGGTCCGCCACCCAGCAGTTCAGGATCGGCGGCTGAGCGCCCCGACCGCCCAACGCGCTGGAGGTTCCGGCCGCGGCCCCTCCCGGCGCCGCGTGTTTATCGAATGGGCGCTGACCGCGGCGCTGGCCGCCTCGATCGTCACCTACATGGTGGTGAACGAGACCCTGGATCGCGCCGACACCGCGATCTACGACGCGCTGATGCAGCTCGGCCAGCGCGAGCCGCTCGACGACATCGTCATCATCGCCATCGACAACCACAGCCTACAGACCCTGGGTCGCTGGCCCTGGCCGCGCGTCCTGCACAGCGACCTGCTGAACATCCTGGCCAAGGCCAAGCCGAAGGCCGTGGCCTATGACGTGCTGTTCGTCGAGCCCGACGCCAACCCCCAGGCCGACCTGAAGCTGGCCGCGGCGATGAAGGCCGCCGGGCCGGTCTATCTGCCGCTGCTCATCGACGTTCCCGGTCCCAATGGCGCGGCCGCCCTGGCCATCGAACCGGCTGGACCGCTGAAGCTGGCGGCGGCCGGGGTCGGGCAGGTCAACCTCCACTTCGACCGCGACGGCGCGGCGCGCAGCGTGTTCATCGGCGAGAGCGACGGCGAACGTCGCTGGCTGCACCTAATGGAGTTGGTGCGGCGCGGCGCGCTGGGCCTTGCGCCGCCAAGCGCGGCCGAGCTCGTTCCGGAACTGAGATCCGATGAGGCCCTGCGCGACGGGCGCATGCTGATCCCGTTCGCCGGGCCGCCGGGGCACTTCCGAACCGTCTCCTTCGTCGACGTGGTTCGCGGCGAGGTTCCAGAGGCGGTGTTCCACAATCGTCTCGTCCTGATCGGCGCCACCGGCGAGGGACTTGGCGACCGTTACCCGACGCCGCTGACCAGCGAGACCGAGGTGATGTCCGGGGTCGAGCTTCAGGCCAACATCCTCGACGCCCTGCTCACTGGCCGGGCGATCTCGCCGGCCCATACGGCATGGGTCCTGGCCCTGGCCCTGCTGCCGCTGGCGGTGCTGATGGCGGGCCTGCTGCGGCTGCGGCCCCGCGCCAATATGGTGCTTGGCCTGGTGCTGATCGCCGCGACGCTGGCGCTCAGCGCCGCGCTGCTGATCTTCCTGCGTGTCTGGGCGCCGCCGGCCGCCGCCATCGCCGGCCTGGCCCTGGTCTATCCGATCTGGAGCTGGCGACGGCTGGAGGCGGCCAGCGCCTACATGGTCGACGAACTGGACGCCCTGGCGCGCGAACCGCACATCCTGCCCCAACCGGCGCTCGAGGCCCCGCCGCTCGCCGACGACGTCATCGGCCGGCAGGTGGCGCTGATGCAGCAGGCCGTGCGCAACATGCGCGACCTGCGCCGCTTCATGTCCGACACCCTCGACGGACTGCCCGACCCGACCCTGGTCGCCGACGCCGACGGCGGCGTCCTGATCGCCAACGACACGGCTGAGCGCCTCTTCGCCCGCCTGGGTCAGCCCACCCCCGTGGGGCGGCGGATGGAGGAGGTGATCGGCGTCTTCAACGTCCCGGCGGCCGAGAACGGCGACGACGCCGACGGTGAGGTCGCGGCGCCTGACGGCGCGACCTACCACATGCGCTATCGGGCTTTCTCCGACTCCACCGGGGCGTTCACCGGCTGGATCACCCGCTTCACCGACATCACCGCCATGAAGACCGCCGCCCGCCAGCGCGAGCAGGTGTTGGAACTGCTGTCGCATGACATGCGCTCGCCGCAGGCCTCGATCCTGGCCCTGCTGGCCGAGGATCGAGGTCAGGGGATCTCCCAGCCGACGGTTCAGCGGGTCGAGGGCTATGCGCGCCGCACCCTGGCCCTGGCCGACAATTTCGTGAACCTCGCCCGGGCCGAGAGCGAGCGTTACGCCCTGGAGGTCGTCAACCTCTCCGACATCCTGCTGGACGCCATCGACGACCTCTGGCCGCAGTCGCGCGCCAAGTCGATCGAGGTCCATGCCGAGGGAGGCGACGAAGAGCATCTGGTCATGGCCGACCGCACCCTGATGACCCGCGCCCTGATCAATCTGATCGACAATGCGATCAAGTACAGCGAGCCCAAGACCCGGATCGACTGCCAGGTGGCGACGCTTGGCGAGGGGCCCGAGGCCAAGGTGGTCTGCACCGTCCGCGACCAGGGCCGGGGAATGTCGCCAAGCAGCCTCGCCCACCTGTTCGAGCGCTTCCAGCGCGTGATTCCAGCCGGCGGCCGGCAGGTCAGCGGCGTGGGCCTAGGCCTCACCTTCGTGCAGACCGTGGTGTTGCGGCACGGCGGCCAGATCACCTGCGACAGCGTGCTGGACCAAGGCTCGTGCTTCACCGTGACCCTGCCGCCAGCCGATCACGACGAAACGGCGCGCGCCTAGCCGGGAAGGCAGGCCGGAGCCGACAACGCCGCCCGCGCCAGCCCGTCGAACCGCGCTGCGGCGTCCGCAGCCGTCTTGTCCAGGTCCGAGCGTCCCGACGCGCTGGCGCGATAGACTTCCGCCCCGGTCTTCGCGTCGATGAAACGGACGCTCATCTTGGCGATGGTCGGCTTGCGCCGCCCCCACCAGGGGGTCTTGACCGGAGCCACCCGCCAGTCGGGCGCGCCCGCCTGCGCCAACTTCTCATAGGCCCCAACCTGGGCCGGGCGCTCGCCATAGAGCACCTCGACCAGATAGCCCGGCTGGTCGCTGCGCGCGAAACCGTCAGCGGTCAATTGGCGAACGATAGCCGCCTCGATCTGCGCCCGCTCGGGCGCGTCGCCGATACGGGTCATGGCGTAGGAGCGGGCGACCGCGCCGTTCAAGCCGCCTTGGCAGGTCACATGCGGCCCGCGCGGGCTGGCGCACGCCGTCAACACCAGAACAAAAGCCAGACCCAACGCACTTCGCTTCACGATCAATCCTGCAGTCCCTGCGCCACACGAGCACGGGGCCATCATGGGACGGGGTTGCCGAAGACGCAAAGAAAAGGCGGGCGGTCAAAGTCGCGCCGCTTGGCTATAGAGGCCGGGCAGACGGCGCGCGCCCAGGCGCGGCCCCAATATGACGGAGATCGACGTGCGGAATCTGGCCCTGACCCTGCTCATCGGCGGAGCCCTCGCCGCCTCGCCGGCCATGGCTAACGAGATCGGCCGCCTGAAACAGCAGGCCGCCAAGGTCAGCATCGCCCGCGACACCTGGGGCGTCGCCCACATCCACGGCAAGACCGACGCCGACGCGGTGTTCGGCATGGCCTACGCCCAGGCCGAGGACGACTTCAACCGCGTCGAGACCAACTACATCAATGCGCTGGGACGCCTGGCCGAAGCCGAGGGCGAGACGGCGATCTACCGCGATCTGCGGATGAAGCTGTTCATCGATCCGGTGGACCTGAAGGCCAAGTACGCCGCCAGCCCGGCCTGGCTGAAGACCCTGATGAACGCCTGGGCCGACGGCCTGAACTTCTATCTGGCCAGCCACCCGCAGGTGAAACCGCGGGTCATCACCAAGTTCGAACCGTGGATGGCGCTCAGCTTCAGCGAGGGCAGCATCGGCGGCGACATCGAGCGGGTGTCGCTCCCCGAACTGGAAGCCTTTTATGGCGCGACGCAGACCGCGATGCTCGACCCCGACGCCGACGTCCGGTTCAAGGAGCCGACCGGCTCCAACGGCTTCGCCATCGCGCCGTCCAACACCAAGGACGGCCACGCGCTGCTGCTGATCAACCCGCACACCTCGTTCTTCTTCCGCTCCGAACTGCAGGCGACCAGCGACGAGGGGCTGAACGCCTATGGCGCGGTCACCTGGGGCCAGTTCTTCATCTACCAGGGCTTCAACGAGCACGCCGGCTGGATGCACACTTCCAGCGGCGTCGACGTGGTCGACGAGTTCGCCGAAACCATCGTCGAAAAGAACGGCAAGCTCTTCTACCGCTACGGGGCTGAGGAGCGCCCGGTCGCCGTCTCGACCATCGCCGTGCCCTATCGCGCCAAGAGCGGCGAGATGACCAGCAAGAGCTTCACCGTCTACCGCACCCACCACGGCCCGATTGTCCGCAAGGCCGATGGCAAGTGGATCGCTGTGGCGCTGATGCAAAAGCCGGTCGAGGCGCTCAGCCAGTCGTTCCTGCGCACCAAGACCAAGGACTACGCCTCGTTCCTGAAGGTCGCCGAGCTGCGCGCCAACTCCTCGAACAACACCATCTTCGCCGACACCAAGGGCCAGATCGCCTACATGCACCCGCAGTTCATTCCGCGGCGCGACGACCAGTTCGACTACACCAAGCCGGTGGACGGCTCCAACCCGGCGACCGACTGGCAAGGGCTGCATGCGCTGAACGAAGCGCCGCACCTGTTGACCCCCACCAACGGCTGGATCTTCAACACCAATGACTGGCCCTATTCGGCGGCGGGCGAGTACAGCCCCAAGCGCCAGGACTATCCGCGCTACATGGACTCAGCCGGCCCCAATCCGCGCGGGACCCACGCCACCCTGGTGCTGAAGGACCGCAAAGACTTCACTCTGCCTGGCCTGGTGAGCGCCGCCTATGATCCCTACCTGCCGGCCTTCGCCAGGCTGCTGCCGACCTTGACCAGCGCCTACGACGCCCTGCCCGCCGCCGACCCGCGCCGGGCTAAGTTGGCCGGCCCCATCGAGGCGCTGCGGGGCTGGGACTACAAGTGGTCGGAGACCTCGGTCCCGACCTCGCTGGCGGTGTTCTGGGGCGAGGCGCTCTGGGCCGACGCCGGGCCGAAGGCCAAGCGCGCCAGCGTCTCGGTCTATGACTACATGACCGCGACCTCGCCCCCCGACCAGAAGCTGACCGCGCTCACTGAGGCCGCCGATCGCCTGGCCGCCGACTTCGGCGACTGGCGCACGCCGTGGGGCCAGATCAACCGCTACCAGCGGAACAACGGCGACATCGTGCAGAAGTTCGACGACGCCAAGCCGAGCCTGCCGGTGGCCTTCACCTCGGCCCAGTGGGGCTCGCTCGCCTCGTTCGGCGCCAAGCGCTACGAGGGCACGAAGCGCTACTACGGGACCAGCGGCAACAGCTTCGTCGCGGCCGTCGAGTTCGGTCCGAGGATCAAGGCGGTGGCTGTCTCGGCCGGGGGCGAGAGCGGCGATCCGGCTTCGCCGCACTTCGCCGACCAGGCACTGCTCTATTCGCAAGGCAAGCTGCGCGAAGTGTTCTTCTATCCCGAGGACGTGGCCCGCCACACGAAGCGGACCTATCGCCCCGGCCAGTGAGGCCGGGGCTTTTGGGCGTCGCTAGATCCGCTCGACGATGATCGCCGGGGCCATGCCGCCGGCGGCGCACATGGTGACCAGGCCGCGCTTCAGGTCGCGGCGTTCCAGTTCGTCCAGGATGGTGCCGATCAGGATCGAGCCGGTGGCGCCGATCGGGTGACCCAGCGCCATGGCGCCGCCGTTCACATTGACCTTGGCGCGGTCGAGCTTGAGGTCGCGGATGAACTTCTCGGCCACCACCGCGAAGGCCTCGTTGATCTCCCACAGGTCGATGTCGTCCACGGTGAGGCCGGCCTTGGCCAAGACCTTCTGAGCGGCCGGGACCGGCGCGTTCAGCATCAAGGTGGGGCTGTCGCCCATATTGGCCATGGCCACGACGCGGCCGCGGGCCTTGAGACCGTGCTTAGCGGCGTAGGCCGGCGAGGCCAGCAGGATGGCGGCGGCGCCGTCGACCACGCCCGAGGAGTTACCCGCATGGTGCATGTGGGTGATCTTCAGGTCCGGATAGACCTGGCGGATCAGGTCGCCATAGGTCGTGCCCTTATCGTCGACCGCCACATTGGCCAGCATCTCGAACGCCGGCTTCAGGCCCGAGAGGCCTTCCATGGTGGTCTGCGGACGCGGGAATTCTTCACGGTCGAGGGCCAGGCTGCCGTCCTCGCGATAGACCGGGATCAGCGACTTGTCGAAGTGGCCGCCCTTGATCGCGAGGTCGGCGCGCTGCTGGCTCAGCAGGGCCAGTTCGTCCAGGGCGCGGCGGTCGATGCCTTCCAGGGTGGCGATGGCGTCGGCGCAGACGCCTTGCTGGGTCTGCGGGTGACGCGCGCGCAGGCGCAGGTTGCCGCTATCCATCATCGGCGGGACCGAAGGGTCGCCCGTCGAGGAGGTGTAGGACATCATCTCGGTGCCGCCAGCGATCACCAGATCTTCCATGCCCGACATGATTTGGGCCGCGGCCAGGTTCACCGTGGTGATGCCCGAGCCGCAGAAGCGGTCCAGCGTCATGCCGCTGGCCTTGGTGTCATAGCCGGCGTCCAGCGCCGCCATACGGCCAAGGTCGCCGCCCTGCTTGCCGCGCTGGCTGGAGGTGCCCCAGATGATGTCGTCCACGTGGGCGGTGTCGAGGTTGTTACGCTCGGCCAAGGCCTTCAGCACGGCGGCGGCCAGGTGCTGGGGATGGAAATCGGCGAGCGCGCCTTTGCCGACCTTGCCGATGCCGCGCGGGGTGCGGCAGGCGTCGATGATGAGAGCTTCGGGCATGAATTTTTCCTTGATTATTCAATGATCCGCGGCTCGAGCGGGCAGCGCCTCGCCGAACCTTCAGGCGCAACACTCAGCTACCCGCCGTAGCGGCAGTCCAGCGCAAAAGGTCATCGGTTGCAAACCTGCTCCTGCACAGCTTCTGCACGATATCGCCTTGGCCCCTCGACGGGACGTCCCGCACCGCTCGACCCGGCCCCTGCATCACCGGCCCTCACCTTCGGGAGCCTCACATGCAATTCAAGCTTGGCCGCTGGCGCTTGGCGCTCTGGACCAAGGTCGGCCTGGCCGCGGCGCTCGTCGCCCTCGCCGACCTCCTGCTCTACGACCATACGCCGGGCGCCAGCCTGGGGCTCTTCACCACCGCCCTGGCCCTGGGCGCGGCGCTGGTCCATCCCGCGCTGCGCCGCGACCGCCGAGGAGCCTGGGCGCTAGCCATCGCCGGGGGCTTCGCCCTGCTGATGATCGAGGATCCTGGCCTGCTGGCCTGGCTGCTGTTCTGGACCGCGCTGGCGGTGGCGGTCCTGTCGGCGCGAGCCGGGACGCACGACGACGTCTGGCGCTGGTTCCAACGCCTGGTCTTCGCAGGCCTGGCCGGCGTCCCGGCTCCGTTCCTCGACGCCAAGCGCGTCCTGGGACGCGGCGCGGCGCCCGGACGGCTGCGGCGCACCATCTCCCTGATCGCCCTTCCCCTGATCGGCGGCGCGCTGTTCCTCAGCCTCTTCGTCGCCGCCAACCCTGTGCTGGAGGCGGGCTTCGCGGCGTTCCGACTGCCCGAGCTTTCCATCGCGCGCGGCCTGTTCTGGCTGCTGGTCACGATCGCCGTCTGGGCCGCGATGCGCCCGCGCGCCCTGCGGCGGCCGCTGCCCTTGGCGATCCGCCCGGGCCTGACGACCTCGGCGACTTCGCTGGTCCTGTCGCTGGTGGTGTTCAACGGCCTGTTCGCCCTGCAGAACGGTCTCGACATGGCCTTCCTGTGGAGCGGCGCGGCGCTGCCCGATGGCGTCAGCTTCGCGCAGTACGCCCATCGCGGCGCCTACATGCTGATCTTCACCGCCCTACTGGCCGGGGCCTTCGTCCTGGCCTTCCTGCACCCGGGCACCCCGAGCGCCGAGCGGCCGCTGATCCGCTGGCTGGTGATCGCCTGGGTGGCCCAGAACATCCTGCTGGTCGCCTCCAGCGTTCTGCGGACCCTGGACTATGTCGAGGCCTACGGCCTGACGGGCCTCCGGATTTCAGCCCTGACCTGGATGGCGCTGGTGGCCGTGGGCCTGGTGCTGATCTGCGTGCGGCTGCTGGCCGGCAAGAGCCCGAGCTGGCTGATCAACGCCAATGCGCTGGCGCTCGGCCTGACCCTGACGCTCGCCAGCATCGTCGATGTCGGCGCGATCTCGGCCGCCTGGAACGTCCGCCATGCGCGGGAGGTCGGCGGCGGCGGCGCAGAACTGGACCTCTGCTACCTCGCAGGGCTGAACGACGCCGCCCTCGTGCCGCTTGTCGACCTGGAACAACGCCCCCTGCCGGCCGACATGCGCCGTCAGGTCGCCTGGATCAGGTCCGAGAACATGACTGAGCTTGCCGATCGACAGTCGCAATGGCGCAGCTGGACCTGGCGCGGACAGCGCCGGCTGGACACCGCCGCCAGCCGCCTTGGCCAGCTTCCAACGCCGCTTCCGCCCCCCGATCAGCGCAGCTGCGACTGGCGCAGCAAACCCCAGCCGTTGACCGCGCCCCCACAAGACGGAACATGAGCCCATGGCGCCAAACATCCTGATCGTCGACGACGACCCGCATATCCGCCAGTTGCTGGCCTTCGCCCTGGAAAAAGCCGGGATGGAGACCTGCGAGGCCGCCGACGGCGAGGCGGCCCTGGCGCGGATCGAGACCTCGCCCCCGGACCTGGTGGTGCTGGACATCAACATGCCACGGCTGAACGGCCTGGAGGTCTGCCGCCGAATGCGCGCCAAGAGCGACCTGCCGATCCTGTTCCTCTCGTCCCGCGACGAGGAGATTGACCGGGTGCTGGGCATCGAACTCGGCGCCGACGACTACGTGGTCAAGCCCTTCAGCCCCCGCGAGGTGGTCGCCCGGGTGAGCGCGATCCTGCGACGGGCGCGGGCCGGGGCGCCGCCCGCGCCGCCGCAGGGCCTGGTGCTGCATGGCCGCCTCAGCCTCGATCCTGAGGCCTGGATCGCGGCGTGGGACGGCCAGCCGCTGCCCCTGACCGTCACCGAATTCGGCATCCTGCGGGCCCTGGCCGCGACCCCGGCCAAGGTGTTCAGCCGTGACGAGATCATCGACCGGCTGCGCGGCCCCGGCTTCGCCATCACCGACCGGACCATCGATAGCCACGTCCGCAACCTGCGCACCAAGTTCACGGCGCTGGGCGCGCACGACATCATCGAGACCCGCGCCGGGGTCGGCTACCGGCTCGGAGCCTGTCTCGGCGCGCCGGCGTGATCGGCGCCCTCAAGGACCTGGCCAAGCGTCACTGGCCGCGCCTGCGGCTGCGCACGATCCTGCTGGCGATCCTGCTGTTCGCCGCCGCCATGCCGGGGATCAGCGCGATCTTCCTGCGGGTCTACGAGAACACCCTGGTCCGCCAGACCGAGGCCGAACTGGTGGCCCAGGGCGCGGCTCTCGCCGCGCTCGCCGCGGTGCAATGGCCGGGCGGCGGCGGAGCGGCGGGGCCCGGGCCGAGCGATCACCAAGCGCCGGACTACTACCGCCCCGAGCCGACCAGCATCGACCTGCGCGGCTCGCCCATCCTTCCCGAACGGCCGCCGCCCGGTCCCGGCGCTGCGCCGCTCGACAACGCCGCCGTGGTCATGGGCCGCGCCTTGGGCCCGGTGTTCGATCGGACCACCCAGACCACCTTGGCCTCGGCGGTGTTCCTCGACCGTCGCGGCCAAGTGGTGATCGGCGAGGGGCGCGGCGGATCGCTGGCCGACCTGCCCGAGGTTCGCTCGGCGCTGGGCGGGCGGCCGCAAAGCGTGTTGCGCCGCAACGGCGACTATCACCCGACCTATTCCCTTGAATGGCTGAGCCGCGCATCGGGGATCCGCTTGCACCACGCCCGCCCGGTCCAGGTCGGCGACCAGGTGATGGGCGTGATCCTGTTGTCGCGTTCGCCGCGCGCCCTGTTCCGCGGGATCTATGAGGATCGCGGCAAGATCGCCCTGGGCGCGGCGGGGATCTTCGGCCTGCTGATCCTGCTGTCGGGCCTGGTGTCGCGCGGCGTCACCCGGCCGATCGAGGCGCTGAGCGCAGCCTCGCGCGACGTCGCGGCCGGCAAGGGCCTGGTCCCGGAAACCCCGTCCACCGCCGCCATCGAGATCCAGACCCTCTATGAGGATTTCCGGGTCATGGCCCAGGCCATCGACCGACGCTCCGGCTACCTCCGCGACTTCGCCGCCGCCGTCAGCCACGAGTTCAAGACCCCGCTGGCCGGCATCGGCGGCGCGGTGGAGCTGTTGCAGGACCATGGCGAGACCATGCAGCCCGAAGAACGTCGGCGGTTCCTGGAGAACATCGCCGCCGACAACAGCCGGCTATCGCAGCTGGTCACCCGGCTGCTCGACCTGGCGCGCGCCGACATGGCCAGGCCCGGCGCGGACCTCAATGTCGACGTCGCAGGCCCGATCCGCCGAGCGGCCGACGCCGCCCAGAACGACCGCTTCCAGGTCGAGGTCGAAAGCCCGCCGGTCCTGCCGGCCGT
The DNA here is from genome assembly GCF_001429025.1 of Phenylobacterium sp. Root700. Classification (GTDB taxonomy): domain Bacteria; phylum Pseudomonadota; class Alphaproteobacteria; order Caulobacterales; family Caulobacteraceae; genus Phenylobacterium. The sequence goes on from NZ_LMHT01000030.1 coordinate 115,760, forward strand.
CGGCGTCCCGGCCGCCAGCCTGGACACCGTGCTGAGCGTTTTGCTGCAGAACAGCCGCCAGGCCGGAGCGGGGCGCGCGACGATCAGCGCCAGCGCCATGCCGGCCGCCGTGGTCGTGGAGGTCGTCGACGACGGCCCCGGCGTCCCGGCGCCCGACCGCGCCCGGCTGTTCGAGCCGTTCTTCACCACCCAGCGCGCCCAGGGCGGGACCGGCCTTGGCCTCTCCATCGCCCGCTCGTTGCTGGCCGCCGACAACGCCACCATCGAGCTGCTCGACGCCCCGGTCGGGGCGCGGTTCGTGGTCACCCTGCCGCGCGCCGATCTTGGCCGCGACCGGTCGTAGGGCGCGTCTGCACCAAAGCTCCTTGGCGTCTGCAAGAGCCCTCCACGGCGCCGTCAACCGCCGTGGACGCGGCGGCGCCAGGATGGCCCCATCCAACAGGGTGAGAACCATGCAAACCACCGAGCGCCGCGTCGAGACCGCCTACGAGATCGTCGTCCAGAAGGGGCCCGAACGCTGGAGCTGGACGCTCAGCGAAGACGGCGCGATCACCGCCGGGGGTGAGGCCGGCGATCCCGAAAGCGCCCAGCGCTGCGGCGACTTCGCCGCCGCCGCGGTGGCCGCCCTGGCGCGCATCCACCGACGGCGGTTCTGACCGGGACTAGCGGGCCGCCGACGCAGCCACGTCGGCCATCAAGGTCATGAGGATCCCGGTCTGCACGCCCTCGACCTCGTCGCCGCCCCCATTGGCGACGATCAACACGCCGCCTTCGCTATCTGGAGCCAGCGCGATCAGGGCGTCCCAGTAGCCGTTGGATCCGGCGTGCATCAGGAGGCGGATCGGCGCCTTGGCGGGCCAGGTGTTGCGCACGCCCCAGCCCAAGGCCGACGCGGTGTCGCCCTGTGGCGTGTGCAGGGTGGAATAGGCGGCGGCGGGCAGCAGCGCCCCACGCCCCTTCTCACCCGCCATCTGATCGATGGCGAAGCGGGCCCAGTCGCCCATGCTCAGCTTGACCGCGCCGGCCGGCGCGAACAGCGGCGGATTGTCGGCGCGAATCCCGGTCAGCGGCTTGCCCTCGCGATGCCCCAGGACCTGCCCCCGTTCCGACGGGGCGTAGACGACGCTCATGCCCAGCGGGTGGAAGACCTCGTCCTGCATCAGTTGCTCGAACGACTTGCCCGTGGCCTGCTCGGCCACGGCGGCGGCCAGCAGATAGTCGCTGTTAGAATAGGCCGACTCTCCGCGCGCCGGGCCGATGGGGGCCTCGTTCAGCACGACGCCCGCAAAGGCCAGGCGCTGCTGCGGCAGCGGCCGCGTGTCGACAAAGGCCGCCTCGATCATGGCCGCGTCGGCCGTATCGTCCAGGTCACGCAGGCCCGCGCGGTGCGACAACAGGTCGGCCAGGGTGACGCTCTCATACTCAGGGCGCATCGACACGCCGGGCAGCATGGTCTTCAGAGGCGCTGACCAGGACAGCACGCCGCGATCGACCAGGCGCGCGATCATCGTCGCCGTCATGGCCTTGGCGTCCGAGCCGATGTGCCAGATGTCGTTCGCCTGCGCCTTGTCGGGGGCGTCGCTGGCGCGAACGCCGCGAACGGCCTGTTCGGCCACCTTGCCGTCGCGAATGACCAGGACCGCCATCGCCGGAATGCATGGGTTCTCCGCCATCGCCTTGTCGATCATCGTATCCAGGGCGGCGCTCCTGTCGGGGCGCGCGGCGGGCTGCGCCGCGAGCGCCGGAGACGCCGCTGCCAGGCAGACGACAGCCAGGCATGCAGCCATGCGGAAGTTCGGACGGATCATAGAAATTCCAGTCGTGCAGAACGCAAGCGCCGACGCGGTCGCGAATATTGAATTTTATGAAGCAGAGGCCAAGCGATGGCGGAGACACGAAGAGAATTTACCGCCACATAGGGTCGGTTGATCTAAAAGTATCTCTGGGTGGCGGGCTCTCGACTTGTCTCGTTGAAGAGAACGTAGGGCCCAGGCCAAAAATCGCTAGTGAAACTTCGGTAAGGCTATGCCCTGCTCGCCGGCGTCGCTCAGCAACGTCCCGACAGCAGCGCGCCGGCGCCGGGCGTCTCGGCCCGCAGGTCGAGCGCCTTCCGCATCTGGTGGGTTGTCGCCAACAGGCAGGCATAGCCAAGCAGGTCGACCCACATGTAAATCGAGCCAGCCAGCTCACCGGGGCGGGAAATCCCGACCCCGCCAAGTATTCGAAGTTCTTGGGGAAAGTAAGTGGCGCGCCGGCTCGGAAGGCGCCGAGAACTACACGTTCGCCACAGCGCTCTGATCTGCGATAGCCGAGCGTATCTCTGCCTACTGCGTCCGGTTGGCGCCAGCAACGGACCTTAGCATCTAGCCGGAGAGCGGACCTTCGGGTCACCGCCCAAGCCAAGTCCACATCAGCCGCAGGCCAATTGGATACCGTGGCCTTCATACTCCCCGCCGCGGCCCAGATGCTGGCCTCAGGTCAGCGGCACCACGAGGTGACCGAAGCGCTGGAAGGCGTCCCGCGTTGGTTGGGCAAAGCCATGGCGTCGCCGAAAGTCCTGGTCGACGAAGCCCAGTGACTTGGTGAGGAAGTCCGTGCTTGATTTGAACCAGCCCGGCATTTCGCTCCGGTAGACCGCCACCGCGGGCGCGGCTCGGTCTACAGCCGCGTTGAGGTGCTCCAACGTCGGGTAGGCCCGCACGTCGAGATCCCGCAGGAGTGACTGCGTCAGCTTCTCGGAGGCGGGCAGCTCGGGAAACTTCCAGCGCGCGTAGGCCAAGACAGTATCAAGGTCGACCGGCTGAGACAGAAAACGCGTCGGGTCCCCCCGCCGCCGGCTCTCGTCCTCCACCTGTGCAATCTCACGGATGTAGTCGGAACGCTTCTCGCGGATCGAGTCAAAGATCCCCTGGGCAATCTCAAGGAGGGAGCCCACATTGTTCAGGTCGCGCCGTACTCGTGTGGGCGTTGCATCCTTGCTCTTGTAGACAAGCTGGTGGTCGATGACCGCCCAGGCGTCCTGGAGGATGGTGCGGACCTGGATTTCGCAGGGAAGCGCCGTGATGCCTTCGTACCGCCCACCGGCATAGGCTGCGCCGAGTTCCACGACGAAGGCGCGCCCTTGATAGCCCATCCGGTCAGTGCCCAGGGCGGCAGCCTTGTCTATGCGCTCACGTACCTCAAAGGCACCCTCGACGATTTCGCCGATGCGAACTAGGTCGGCCTCATACGGGCAAACCACGCGGACACCGGCCAGGTCAGTCATCTGCAGGAAGGGATCCTGGTACTGCTTGCGGGTGATCTTCTCCATAACGCTGTCGGTGTTCTTCACCCGGCTGGAGACGGTGACAAGGTCAATGCCAGCAGCCTTCAGCCGCGAGCGCATCATCTCGACCACCTCGCTCGCCAACCGGCGATAGAGCGGCTTTAGTTCGCCGTATCGTTTGCGGTAGGCCACCCAGTCGGCTTCTGCAGCCACCAAATTTGCTCCAGGGAACGCTACGCGCAACAGCCAGCGCACAACACCAAGCTGCACCTTATCTGGCGGCATTGTCGAGCGTTGTCGCTCGGGCCGTCGCTGTGCCGAACGATTTCGCCCGCTCCCGTCGAGGCGGGCCATTCCTCTACGCGCCATTACCCGACCTCGGGTGCAGAGCAGGAAGCAGACTCATCAGAAGGTTTGTTTCCGGGTACATCGCGTTCGACCGAATCCGACCCTTGTCGGACATTTAGAACGTCCGCCCTACGCAGCTATGCTATGAGGTTGTTCAATTTCGCTCGGAAGTCTGCAAAGTGAAGAATATCCAAATCATAGATTCCGCCGACAACGCGACATTCAGCATTTTCCAAGCTACGGACGCGGAGTTCGAAGCCATCTTTCCCGATAGTAGTGACATGGAAATTGCTGAGGATTTCTTCGAACGACTTGGCGAAGCGAAGGCCAGGGCGATCATCGAACCGATTTGGGAACGGCCGATCCTCAAACGTGACGCGCTCGGCATTCACGGGACTATCTATTACGGCTGGTCCGAAAGGCGTAAATGTCTCCCGACATCGAAGCGAGAAGTAGACGTCTTGGACGCGGATCCTTGGGGCATCAACGAAGCCCAACGTCGGCTTTTTGCCGCGAACCGATAAACTGCTTCCCACCCTCCGCTGACAATTGGCAGGTCCGCTTAGCGGACCCGCCAAGTCGCTCAGAGTTCGACCTGCTCAGAGATTGAGAGGGCGTCGTCCACCTCGATGCCCAGGTATCTGACCGTGCTCTCGAGCTTACGGTGGCCAAGAAGCAACTGGCAGGCCCTGAGGTTTCCGGTCTTCTTGTATAGCAGCGCCACCTTGGTTCGACGAAGACTGTGGGTGCCATAGGCGGCGACCTCGAGATCGATCAGCCGCACCCAGCTATCGACCAAGCGAGCATATTGACGCGTGGTGATGTGGCAGCCTGGGCGGTTACGGCTCGGGAACAACCAATCATCATCTCGGAAGCCGCGGGCGGTGAGCCATTCCTCCAGAGCGCCTCGGGTCGATTCCGTGATCTCAAAGGGAAGCCGGCTCCGACCCTCGCGCCGATTGCGACTGGCCAAGAAACGAGCGGCGCAGCGTTCCAAGCCGATAGATCTCTCCGCAATTCGGAGCCCATCTGGATTGAAAGGGGCCAACCGCGGCCTTATTGATCTTCGCTCGCGAGCGAATCCGGGGCCCGCCGCTTGGAAACAGCAGATGGCGCAACGGCCAAAGCCCAAAACGAAGACGCCGGTCGACTACGTGAAAAAGGTCCGGCGCCTCAATTGGGACGGCCTCGAAGCCCTTTGGACTAAGATCCAGGAGCGCAACACCAAGGGCTGGGCGGCGGGCAAGGCGTTTGAGCACTTGATTCTCCGCGCCTTCGAGTTGAGCGACGTCGATGTGACTTGGCCTTATGACGTGAAGCTCGCAGACCAAATCGTTGAGCAAATCGACGGGATGGTGCAGCGCGACGGTCTCGCCGCTCTCATCGAGGCAAAAGACTACGATGCAAACCTAAATGTCGAGCCCCTAGCCAAACTGCGCAACCAGTTGTTGCGGCGCCCCTCTGGGGTAGTGGGCTGCGCTTTTTCCTCGAAGGGGTTCACGGACCCCGCCAAGACGCTGGCCCAATACATGTCACCCCAGGCCATCTTACTTTGGCAGCAGCCGGAGATTGGGCACTTGCTGACGAACACGCGAGATTTCAAGGCTGCTTTGAAGAAGAAGCACTACTGGCTTCTGCGCACTGGAAGTCCCGACTACGACACCCGGACGGATGCCTTGCCATGAAAACCTATCTGGTTGTCGAAGGCCGCTTAGATGCAGCAGTTATGCGGACGCTAATCGCGGCCGCTAAGCTCACTGACGTTGTGGTCGCTGACGGCGGCGGGAAGTCGCCGGCGTTATCGCTTGCGAAATCGATTGTCCTCTCCCGAGGGGCGCCTGTGGGCGTCTTAGTCGACGCCGACACGACGGACGAGGCCATGGTCCGAGAGCAGCGGCAGGCCTTTAACGATCTTCGACCTTCGGTGCCCAGCCGCCAAGACTTGCGCCTGTTCCTCGCGGTGCCAACACTTGAGGCTGAACTCTTTCCCAATGCAGAAACCTTCAGCCAAATTTTTCGGGTCGATCTCACGGAGGGCCAAATTCGCCGCTTCAAGACCGATCCTATGTCGGTGGTGAAATCCTTCCTATCGATCCCCGGAGATTACTCGGAAACAAGGATTGCACCTGGCCGGCCGATGGACGCCAAAGCTGCGAAGAAGGGCTTTGATCGCCCGCTACTGAAGGAGGTGCTGGCATTCCTGGCCGATCCTCTGACCCCTGAGCGCCCTCGGCCGGCCCGACGCAAGGAGCCGGAGGACTAAGGATCCGGTCAGTGCAACGACCGTGCGGTCCGAATAGCGCGCAGCTGAAATGCGCCAATAGCTGGCCCTGGGTCCAAGCTGGAAAGCAGACCTATCGAACCTGGAACTCGTGATACTGCCCGTCACCGTAATCGTAGAGCGTCACCCGGTTTCCTTTAACGGTTGCGGTGAAAGCTGAGCCCGACCCGAAGTCGTGACCGGTGATTTTGGATCCGCTCGGTGCCCGCATGGTGATCGCGCCGCCTTCGCCGAAATCGTGAAGGCTGGTCGTTGTCCCCTGGATGGCCACGCCTCTTCCATAATCGTGGGCAGTGATTCGAGACCCGTTCAGCCTCACGCTGACCGCTGTGTGCTGTCCTCTAGTGTAGTCGTGGGCCCCACTGTGGTCTTTCCCATGCACGATTGACGCTGCAATCGTCGCAATCGCCGCTCGCTGTTCCGCCTTCATTGTTCCCGCCTCCCTGGGTCAGGCCCCAGCGGCCTGAGTGCGGCGTCCGGATCGCGGGTGAGAGAAGAGCCCTGAACAACCCTTAACCCCGCCACCCAGTAGGCCGCGACGATCCTGCACACCCGATAATGGGGTCCACCGATCTTACCGCCCGCTAATTCGGCCGATGAACCGGGCCGATCCGCGAATCCAACTGAGGATTACGTCGACGAGCGTGCGAGGGCGGCTTCGCTTGAGCCAGCGGTCCCGCGCCCGCCCCGCCTCGATCGCGCGGCGGGACATGGCACCGGCCCAGATGACTCGGCCGCCCTCGATGATGTAGTGGGAGCCGCATTGGTAATCGTGGTTGCCGATGGATGGCCAGATCGACACGCCCTTCTCGCTCAGGTCAATACTGTATTCCGTGTCGCCAAGCGGGGTGACGACCTCTTCGCCACAACCACAGCAGCAGGCGTGGAGCGCGACCCGATCTTCCGGCGAGACATAGAGGACCCCGTCCTCCAGCTGATCGGGCGCGGCCGAGACGATCCTAGCTTCAAGACGCTCGACGCGGGTCATATGTCGGTCCTGTTGGAGAGATGGTTGCCCTCGATCGAATAGACGGTGTTGGTCTCACTCCGTTCGTCCCGATAGAATCCGGCCCAGCGCTTCCACCGCATCACGGCCAGAACCGCGTTCACGGCGTTTAAGTCTGCGATCTGGATGGCGGATTTATAGATCTCATCTTCGTCTTCATCGTCCCCGAACGGCAGCTGTCGCTCGACGGCCCCCCAGCTAGTCTCGGGTGCAATGAAGGTGACGCGCGCGCAGCCGTCCAGTTGATCGTCCTCCAGCCCGACACCGATGCCGGTGTCGATGAACGGAATTCCGAGGCGATGAAGGCCTTCGGCGATCATCCGGCGAGATGCACCCGTGTCGACGCAGACGAAGACGAAATCGAACCCGGCGAGCGCGTCGACGTTGGCGTTGGTGACCCGTTCGGCATGGGGGACGATGCCAACATGCATCCGGTCGTAGACAGCGAAATAGTGATCGACCTTCAGCGGGAACGACTTCATCTCGGCCGGCGCCGGGGCGCCAGGCGAGCGGAACAGATTGTGGTTCAGCAGCTGATCGTCGTCGAATAGGTGGATTTCGCAAACTGGAGTCTTGGCGACCTGATCGAGGACATAGGCCCCCGTGCCGCCCAGCCCGATGATAGCAACCTTGCCCAAAGCCAGCCGACCGCTGACCGCCCCGATACCGTAGCGGGCCGATGCGGTGTCCGGGAAGCGGAAGCGGCCCGCATCACCGGAGGCGACCTTGAGGCCCGTACGCGCGCTCGCTGAAGGATCGTGCGAACGCGCCGGCCGACCGAGGTGGTCGGCGTAGGCGACGATCTTGTCGTAGAAGTCCGGATAGCGACCCGTCTCTTCCGGCTTGGACGAGAAATAGTGGTTGGCCACGATGCCGTCGCCGAAGTCGTGTCGATTGCTGTTGTTGATTATCGCGACCAGTGGCGTGCCGTCCCGATTCGACGGCGTTTCTCCCGCGAAATAGATCGTGTGGTCGGCGGGCGCGACTGTGACCTGTCCCGTCGGATCCAAGGTGAGGGGGCAGATCAGCATGCCCCGCGCCAGCCGGCTCGCCGGCGTAACGTAAGGCACGCTGTGGACGAGAAGGAATCCGCCCCGAACCTCAAGTTCGAAGCCCTCCTCGTCCAGCCTGCGCAGGTCCGGACTACGACTTATCAGAGCGGCGGACATTGAAGACCATCCCGTCCTTGACGTTGACAGTCTCGCCCTCGACCAGGTCGCCTTCCTTGCCACCCTCGCCCTTCAGATAGACGATCGTGTACAGGAACTTTTCGAAGTCGGCATCGGGATAGGCGAGGCGCGCGATGTCGCGGTACGACTGCTTCTTCTCCGTCACCGTCTTAGGACGGCTGTTGACCTTGATCTCATAGGTCTTCGGGGGCTTCGGGTCCTTGTCCTTCCCGCCTTCGATCTTCTCCACGTCTTCCATGTTCGCTTCACTCGCCAGTCTGTGGCGGGCCAGTTCATCTGGCACACCCGTTCGGTTCCACATTTGGTAACCTGAACGGACAGATGGCATGAAGTGGCGACGGGATCAATAGGCGTTCCCATATCTGGAACTATTATATTGTGCTACCAAGCCGAGTATGTCAGGCTTCGATGAAGATCATGGGCGCGCTCAGACTGATTTCCGTCGGCGTGGGGCCGGATGCGGACGCCGAAATGCGCGCCCTGGTCGCCCTGCGCGCAGAACTTGAGGCCGCCGACTGGCGGGCCGCCGAGGATGTGCGCCTCGACTACCCGCGAGCCCGAATCACAGCTGCAGGAGTAGTCATCGACGTCACGCTCGACTGTTCCGCGCGACTTTTGGTTAACTATCGCGCCGGCGTCATCTTGATCGAAGGCGTGGACTCAGCAGCGAATGCTCGTACTGGTCGGACGCGCGGAAAAGGCAAAGCCAGTTGAAAATCATCCCGATACGTACCCAGGCCGACTATGAGGACGCGCTCGCCTCTGCCCAGGTGCTGATTCGAAAGAGTGACCAGGCCTCGATTGATCAACTTGAAGTCCTGCAGGCCCTGATCGAACGATGGGAAACTCCTCGCCTGCCATCGGCCGTCACGACGCCGGCGGACGCGATTCGGTTCCGGATGGAACAGTCGAACCTCAAGCCAAGAGATCTCACGCCCTATCTGGGATCGAAATCCCGCGTCTCGGAAATACTCAGCGGTAAGCGGCAACTCACGGTCGATCAAATTCGAGCGCTCCACCAACACTTAGGCATTCCCGTTGCCTCGCTTATCGGCGCCATTCGGCATGAACCCCCGCAACGGCCGTCGACAGCCTCCCGCGCAGCGGTCGAAAAGCTTCGCGACATGGGCTTCATCAAGCCGAAGGAGACCTGGGGCGGCTTCATGGCTCGAGCTGCGCGCGTCTCGCCGGCGGTAGCCATGCTACGCAAGACGCGCACCGACCGGACCAACGCCAAGACGGACTTCGGAGCACTCGAGGGGTGGTGCGCCGCCGTACTTCTGGAGGCGGAGAAGGCTAAGCTTCCAAACAAGCGCCCCCCGTTTCCGACGGCGGAAGATGCCCGACGTCTCGCGACCCTCAGCGTTCGGGACGACTGGTCGAGCCGACTGCATTCCGAGCTCGCGCAGTTGGGCGTCGTACTCGTAGTTCTTGAGCATCTTCCCGGCACATTCCTGGATGGCGCAGCCATGTGCCGGAATGACGGAGCCCCGATCATTGCCCTGACTCTGCGTCACGACAGGTTAGACAACTTCTGGTTCACCCTGATGCACGAGTTTGCTCATGTCTGCTGTCACCTAAGTCCGACGACATCGGTCATTCTGGATGATCTCGACGTCAACAGCTCGGACGGCATTGAGGCCGAGGCCGACGCTTTCGCGCGCGCCGCATTAATCCCGGACGACCTGTGGTCGCGAAAGGCGGCCGCGGAAATGTCGTCGGAGGACATTCTTGAATTGGCCGAAGAAGCCGGGGTGCACCCGGCGGTTGCAGCTGGGCGCTGGCGCTGGGAGCATGGCGACTACAGAAAGTTCAGCCGGATGCTTGGGCGTGGAGAGGTCAGGACATCGCTCCTGGGCTAAAAGCCTCAGCCCGATCAAGCCGCACGCAGCCTGGGGAATGCGTTCTACTAGAGGCACCGGCTCGCCGGGCCCGACCTATCAGCCACCCCTTCCACCCTGTTCGAGGCGTTCTCTTCTCAGTAGCGGTTCGCCGGCGGCGCGGATTCCGCGACGGACCGCAATGGGCCCAACGTCGTCGTCGCTGCCTTCATGCTCGCAAGCGGACGTTGGGAATGTCAGCTAGGAGCCCGATCCGGACATGCCAACGCAACGCCGGATATCCTGTCGCGCTCTGGCGTAGGTGCGCCGGCTCGGAAGTTGGATGGTGACGGTCAAACGCTGCGCCATCCTTTAAACTGAGTACTTCTCCCGTGCCGCGGCTAGTGGCGGCGACCGGGAATGGAGCTGCTGTGGGATGGAACCTGAAGACGCAGGGGATCGCCTCGCTAGATCAGCTGCCAGCCGGTGTTCGACTCTCCCCGAGCCGATCAGAGCGGCAGCGGATAGCGCATGATCTCGGCCTCGCCGTCGGCATAGGCGATCTCAACGACCTCGTTCAGAAGGTCCTGACCTTCGATCTCCTCGAGGAGGGCGTCAAACAGATCCCGCTGTTCGCTTGGCGGGACCTGGGGCACGACGATCAGTAGGCCGGCATGTACTTCCGCCTCGGCGTAGAGGCGGCGAAAGTCCTTGGCATTGTTGGTGACGAAGGTGAGAAACTCGTCGCGGATTGGTCCCATCAGGTTCCAATCCTGCATCCCGCCCATGCCGCGCCAAGTGACGTGGGTCGCCTCATGGCCGCGCAGTTGGGCGACCTCGACCAGGGAGGTGTGAAGGCACTCGTCGATCAGAAAATTCAACGCGAACCCACCGCGTCCTTGGCGATCTTAAGCGGATCTCCTTTGAGCGAGATCCGCTTACTGGAGGTCGGTGTCACACCACGGTCGAGCAGACGCTTTGGCCTGCCCCGTCGCGGGTGCGCCGCCACCCATAGCTGGGCCAGGTTGAGCTTGCGGACGTCCAACCCGCCGTAACCCGACAGAAGATCCTCGCAATCCGCGCCGGCATCGAGCATGGCAGCGATGCTGTAGACGGGAATTCGCGTCCCCTTGAAGACCGGCTCGCCGCCCATGATCGCGGGATCGCTATGGATCCAGGCTTCCGCCTCCTCCAGGTCGCGGACGCGGGCGTCTACATCTTTGCGCGCCTCGGCCACATCGACATGCAAGACGCTACTGGCCTTGACCATTTTGGCGTTGGGATGCGCCGCCACCTCCTCGAAGAGACGCTGGCGCCGCTCGACCGGCAGACTGCCCGCCAGAAAATGCTCCAGTCGCATGCAGAGCAAGTGGCTATGGGTCAGATAGCGTCGTGGGGCACGACCGCCCCGGATCGGGGGCGCGACATCGACGATGTGCTTGTCGATCAAATTGTTGACCGCCTTCAGACGCAGGCCGCTTACAGCCGCCGCTTCCGAGGGGGTATAGAGCCGTGCCGGGCGCGTCATAATCATTCTCCACTCAGAGAATAATAATAAGCACTGACTTACAAATCGCCAAGGGTTGCATCGACACATCCGGCGCTAGGCATCTTCGCTCGGCGGTTCAGGCCCATCGAAGTCGACGTCCAGGAAATGACCGGCGGCCCAGTCACGAACATAGCGCCAAGCCGTCGACGCCGAGGCGTTTCCTGGCGCGTGCGCGCGAAGCGATCGCTCGATCAGGTGAAAGAGTTGTCGCCAGTCCGCTCGTGCGTCGATCAGCCGGCCGAGCACCTTGCCGATCGCGCGAAGAGCACGCCCTTGTTCGACCCGACCCGACAGTAATTAACTCGCCCACATGTCCGTCCCCCGTGCCCACTGTTGCCGAAGCTTACCCCGCCGGAAAGCGGAGCCTCATCGACGTCCATCGGCTTTCGGATTAGGCGCGCTGACTGGGCGGCCAGTGCGCGACCGAGCCGTTCAGGGCTGTCGCCCATCAGCAGAAGCAGGAAGTCGTCGGGGGACATGGCGGTGATCCCCGTTGGCAGATGGCCGAAATCCTTGATGTTCGAAGTTACAATTACAGCGGCCCCTGTGGCTGCGGCGCAGGCTGCCACATGCCGGTCCTTGGGGTGATTGCGCATCTTGGCGATTAGCGGGCCGTGATCGTGGACCAACAGTTCTGGACCCTTGGAACGGTAGTGGCACGACCACCTTTTCGGCCGCTCGCCTAACCTAGATGGGGCAACCATCGATGCGAGCGCCCGTCTCAAGGCAACAACAACACCGGGCACCCTGACTGCTGACACCGAGCGGCGGCCGGAAAATCTGTTCTAGCCGTCGTGGGCGGCTGACCTGGTGCAAGTGCCGGACGGCCAGCGTCCCCTCAAGGGCGGCTTCGCCGTCGCCTTCGGCGATGGCCTGTCGGCCACCCTTGACCGGCCGCTGGCCGTCCGGCTTGGGCTCGGCAAGCGGTTTAAGCCGGGTCAGGCGCTGCGCGCCTGCGGCTTAACCGCGATCTAGGCTTTGAGGCGAACACCCGGGCCGCCTTGCGCGTCCGCAGAGATGAACACGACACCTTCTGCCTCCAGCGCGGCCTGGATACGATCCAGCGTGCCTGTCTGCATTCCGCCCTTGTTCGACTCGAACCGATGGATCGTGGAATCTGCCACAGCGGATCGCTCGGCTAGGGCTTTCACGCTAATGCCGAGCGCAGCCCGCGCCATTCGGATTTGAGCCGGCGAGATCATTTTAAGAGAAATTCTCCAAGTTCTTGCGAATTTTCGTTGACTGAGTCGGTGAAATCCTCTTAAGTCTAAGCAGAATCCTCCGAAACTCTACCGATCATAACGCTGATCGGGCCGAGCGCCTGCGCCGGGAGCCCTCGCATGTCCGAAGACAAGGCCAAGAGAACCACAGTTTCCCGCCGGTCGATGATCGGTGCAGCAGCAGCCGCGCCCGTCCTGGCCAATGCCGGCGGTGTCGCGAAGGCAGCCAGCCTCACCGACCGCTGCGGGACGTTCGTCGCCATCGACATTCGCATCCGCCGCCTGCTCATGCGCTGGGGTGACCTGGAAAGCGACGCGGCGAAGAACCAAAACTGGTTCAAGCTCTCGCGACGGGAGCAATTGGAGCTGCCCCAAGGTGCGGAAATGGCTCGCATCGACAAGATCCTCCCCGGCCTGTTTCGTGAGCGGCGGAAGCTGCTGGAAGCGTTACCCCGGTCAGCGGCCACCGATCCGACCGCCGCAGCTGCCAAGATCGCGGCGGCGGCTAAGGCCATCGACCCCGAGGACCACGAAGAGGTCCATTTCCTCCTCAGCGGCACGGCCCGCGACATGGCCGCCATGCGCTGTCCTGGCTGTCACCAGCCGCTGGTCACGGAGACCTGGATCGAATGGTCAACGCGGGTCGATCAGGGCGGAAAGGTCTGAAAGGGTGTCTGGGCGCGGCTTAAGGGTGATTGAGGCCTTGCGGGTCTGGATCAAGGCTTGGCGTTCCGCTTCGCACGGAACGCTTTGGCCATGCCCAGTGAACCTCGCCCGGCGCCGGAACGTCGCCGCCCAGCCGATCAGGGCAGCGCGCTCTACGCTGTAGGTACAGTTTCGTCCCCTCAAGGCACCGTTTCGCCCCGAGCCTCCTTGCGGGCCGGCCAGGCTCCACCGCAGAAGCGCAACACCCCCATCACCGTCACCGACGACTGGCCCGACGCCGTCCCTGTGACGGACCACGAAGCCCGGATCATCGAAGCCTTCTTCGCCGACGTGCTCGACGACTTGTTCGGTGGCGTCGACGGCAAGAGCGGCGTCATGCGCGCGATCCGGTGTGGCACGAGCAAGGGCTGTTTGGGATGTGGCAGCGCGAACGGGTCTGGGAGTTTGGCCGATGAGAGACAGCCGCTATGCCGATAGGAAGACGGCGACGGCATAGCGGTGGCGCGGCTGACGCCGACGCGCCCGAGGCATAGCGGTGGGTTCCTCGTAAATCCAACTGCCGCAGTCAGTCCGGTCTCATGCACCGGAACGCCTGACCTTCAGCGCCCTGCGCCTCGCGGCGTGGGGCGCAGATGCGCTAGCGCAGCAGCTTCGCCTTTTGGGAGGCAAACTCTTGCTCGGTGAGAATCCCCTGGTCTCGAAGACTGACGAGCTTGACCAATTCATCTGCAATCGACACGGAAGCTTGCGGCGCAGTCGCCGCTGCCATCTTCGCGTGGATGAGGTCTCTTAGCTCACGAAATTTGTCCGCGGGCTTGTCGAACTCGATGGCGTTCTCGTCCTGAAGCGGGTCTCGGGCCTCGATTGCTCCCTTGATACTGAACTGGAGGTAGCCGACTAGCCAGCCAGGCTCGCGAAATTGGACCGAGGTGATGCTGCCGTAAGGGATACGCTTGTCGCCTTTGAACCCGTGATACATCGTTCGGTAGCTAAGCGTAATCGCGTCATCTTCCACCAGCACAGCCTTAGATCTGCCCTTTAACGTCTCCCCGATCAGCGTGTTCATAGGCTCCCCCCTTCGCCGTTTGCGTAACGGCGCTACGCGCCCCAGATCGCCTTCTTCGCTGTCTCACTCAGCACATCTATCACGATGTCGCGCACCCCTGAGGCGACGCCGCCCCCCACCTTCGCCATAACCTTTTTGAAGCGAAGTGAAGCGATTTGGGTCTTGGGGCTGTCCTTGGTCATCTCGTTCAAGTCCGACCGGAACTGCGCCACCTCCTCAGATGACAGGTCGCCGCCGACCTCAACCAGCTCCACGGCGGCGGCGACTTTACGTTCCGTCCATGGGAATGGCTTGCCGCAGGCATGGCAGAAGGCAGGCGGCTCATATTCGCGCCCAATCGAGAGAACCCCTTCGACGTAGTAGTACCCTCGGATTGAAGCATTGCAGCCCGGGCACGCCGTTGTCGTCGCCTCACCGCACTTGGAGCAAAACTCCTCGCGAAGTTCGCGATACTGATCGGCTGAACTTGTGGCGACATGTCCATTCGGACAGACCTGCGCGACTCGGTAGGTGCCCATTCTCTCCTCCGTGCCGCTTCACAATGCGCGAAATGAAGGAGTTTCCTAGCCCTGCGCAGCCGCTGGCAGCACAGTCCGGCTAGCATACCGCTAGCACGCTCCAGCCGAGGGAGTGCGTGGCACCCGCATCGCCTCGGCAACATATTGTAAAAGAAGGAAAAATTGGCGCGCCGACTCGGAAGGCGCCGAGAACTACATGTTCGCCACAGCCCTCTGACCTGCGATAGCCGAGCGCATCTCTGCCTGTCGCGTCCGCTTGGGACCAAAAGCGGTCGTTGGCCTCAAGCCTGACAACAGACATTCCGCGTCACCAATGCCCTTTGATTACTAGGCGCTCCCCCGGGGCTTCTGAACTGCGGCCATACGCGTGGTTGGGGATCTGTCGTCGTTCGCGGACGCGCCCGTCCGCCTAGCGACACGTCCTGTTCAGTCCACGAGGACAGCTTCATGGACTGAAATGGAGTGTTATATGGACTGCCATCCACCACGCCATACAGTTGACATTGCTCGTGTTTTTCAAGAACTATGCACAACTGGCTTTGAACTGTATCTAGATATAGACCTGAGAAGAGGCGATTTTTGAAGCTCAATAGCTTCGGAATTTTCGCCATGAACCAAGTCGACCAAGTCGCCCGAACGCTGGGTGACCTCTCTGCCGAGACCCTCGTGCTCTTCATCGGACTGGGGGCTCTCGGCGTTGCGGCATTCGCCATCTATGCGGTGCTGACCATCGCGCGACGGGGGAAGGATTGATGAGCAAGCCCCGGAAACCGGAGTGGATCCGGCTACCCACGGCCTGGATCGAAGCCCGAGGTTTGCGCGTCATTCGCTGGAACGAGCGCGGGGCGGACAATGTCGCGGGGCTAATGTTGCTGATCGCAATCGCCCACCGGATGGATCAGACCACCGGCAGCGGACGGGTGACCTACGATGACCTGCAAGCCGCCACCGGCCTGAGCCGCACGCTTATCTCGGGCGGCTTGCAGATGCTCACCGACGCTGAGCTCGTAGATCGGGTAAGCAAGAGCGTCATCTCGCTGGCCGCGTTTGAGCCGAACGCCAACTACGCCAAGCTGCCCGTGAAAAAGCTCTACGATGGCGAGGAAGTTGTCGCCTTCCGCGATTTCACCTTGCGCAACCGCGCTGAGCTCGACGCCCTGAAACTCTATCTGCTGTTCGCATCGCGACGTGATCGAAGCGCCAACGTCGCCAATCTGAGCTACGACAAGATCGAGACCTACGCCGGCCTGGATCGGACGCGGATCAAGCGCGCGATCGACCTGTTGGTGGTGCGCAATCTAGTTCGCGTGGACCAGCGACCGAGCCGCGTGAGCGAGCTGGGTATGTCCCACGGCTATCGCCTCACCGGGCTGGATGATTATGTCCACGCCGGGACCCGGGGGCGGTCCGAAGACGGCGCATTCCTCGACCAAGACTTCGCCCTAGCGGACACGGTGTTTTGAATCCCTGGATGTCCGCAGCGGTATCCGCCGGGACGGTCGCCTCAGCTGCGAAAGCCGAGGGCGCGCCGGTCAAATGAGTCCGCCATGCTCAACTGACTGTGCGGATTCGTGCCGACTTGAACCGCTGCTCGCGACGGCAGCGCCACGCTTAGCGTAGAGACCGCGCCAGTCGCGACTGGTCCAGGGGAAGATGATCTCCGGACCGTGAAGCGCCGAAGCGCCGTAGATGCCTATTGCCCGTGCAGGTACTCCGCGAAGTCCTCACTTAGGTTCCACCGGGGCACGTCGTTCCGACGCACATCGTAGACCGCGCCGTAGTGCTCACAGATTTGGAGCTTGGCGAGCAGCTCGTCGTGGTCCTCGTGGAAATAGGAGAAGAACGGAATTGGACCGGGGTTGTAAATCACACGCTTGGAGAGGGCGATGATCTCCCTCGTGAAGGGTTTCGAACGGAGGTCAGTCCGCATCTCTTCGATGAGTTCCGGCATCTTCGCCTCCAAGGCCGCGAAGTCCCGGCCCTTTCGAACCACGTAGCCTCGAAGCTCTACCGCTGCTGCGGCCTCGGCAAAAGTCTTCCACTCGATGAGATCGGCGACATCGTAGGCGGAGTCGTCCGCATCGACGAGGCGGCTACATTGCTGGCAAAGCCAAATGCCATTCTCGACCGCTCGCCGACCTTCGTTCGTCAGGTGGTCGTTGAAACGCGGTCCGCCCAGCGAAGCGGCGGTGATGTGTGCGGCCACGCCGAGGCTTACGGTTCCGCCGTCCGCTCCCGGACCACTCGTCGGTTTGCGGCAGTCTGGGTTTGAGCACCGAAACCCCACCCGCTTAGCCAAACGCTGAACTGTCGCCTGCGTGAAATCATCCCTCATCGAACTTGTGTAGCCAGAAAGGCGTCGGTGCCCAAGGGGCTCTAGCGGGCGTCCGCGACGGGTCGCGAGCGGTCATTTGCCCAGACCCGAAACCGGACGTTCCCACCGCCCCGCCCCGCCCCGGTTAAGCGTGCCTCTCGGATAGCGTAGCGCAGATTGGCGGAGGTGCGCTGATACTTATGCCGCCGAGAACTTTGGATGGCGTTGGCGATTTGAACCGCAACACCAGCACCAGCGACGACCATCAGCAGGTGCCAGAGAAGGCGGCTGGGAAAATTTGGAAAGTGCGGAGGGTCCGGCAGCATCTGCGAGAGAGACCTGATGACACAACATATTTGTTGTGACAATATACGACCATGTTCGAGTTCAACGACATTTTTAATGAGAGAGACGCACGACGCGCCAAAGGCACGCTTGAGAAGGCGCGCGAAATTGCTTCGCCCGCAGCGTCGCTGAACGCGACGCGGGCAGGTCTGTCCCCGCTGATCGCGGAGAAGCATCGCCGGGCGATCTCCGGAATCGTGACTGAGCTATCAGCTGCCCTCGATCGATATGAAGCCGCCAAGAATGGCGATTCCGCAGCCCTCCTGGATCAGTACCGTGGAGACCCAGGCATAGCCCTCGTTGTCGCCAGAATTGCACGTGGTTGGTCGCAAGCTGCGCTCGCCGAGAAGCTGAGCCTCAGAGAGCAACAGATCCAGCGCTACGAAGCTGAGCGCTACCGAACCATAGGCCTAGCGAACTACAGGAAAATCGCGAACCTTCTTGGCGTGGAGCTTAGGGCCTCCATCAAGGAAGCGGCGGCACCCAACTTCGCCCAGGTCCACTACACTCCGCAGGCGGATAAAAAGACGATCAGTCGCATAGCTGAACACGCCCGGACCAATTGGTGGACTGATCGCGACGTGTCCGAGGACACAATCGTCGAGTTTACCAGAGCGAGCATTTCCAAGCTTGGCCAACCTGCCCTGCTTAGAACTGGAATGACCCCCAATAACATCTCTCAGGACTTCCTCCTGGCAGCGTGGAGGGGACGGATTATTGAACGAGCAGAAACCGCCACCGCTCAAGCGACGCCTGCCTTTAACATCTTGGACATTAGCTGGATCGGTGACCTCACGCGGCTAAGCGCATCTGACGACGGCCCCGCACTGGCGGCCAGGCTCTTAGGCGAAAGGGGCATCCTCTTCATATATGAACCAGCAATCCAGGGGCTTCGTCTGGACGGCGCGGCGATGCTTGTTTCCGGCAATCCGGTTGTTGCCATGACTTTGCGGCATGACCGTATCGACAATTTCTGGTTCACCCTACTTCACGAACTGGCTCACATTTACCTGCATTTTCGCATGGGGTTGGCCATCGGTTTCTACGACGACTTGGAAACTGTAGAGTCAGACGAGATAGAATCAGAGGCCGATGAGTTTGCCTCAGAGGCTCTGGTGCCGAACATGATGTGGCGAACGTCGGCGGCACGAATTGCCAAAGACCCAGCGCCTATCGAGAAGTTTGCGGCGCAACTTGGAATTCACCCGGCCATTATCTTCGGTCGGGTTCGTATGGAGAGAAAGAACTACAGTATTTTTTCAGATAAAGTCGGGGCGGGAAGAGTTCGTAGTCAATTCGTCAAAGAGGCGTGAAGAACGAACATGTATACCATCGGCCATCAATCATATGCGCCCGTGCTGAGGCTGAAGCAGGGCGAGTATCTTGCTTTGGCCGATCTACGGCCCGACGTGGCGGGGCACGTCATTCCGCATCTAATCCCGCCACCACCCAAGGAGCGCGATCCCGAAAAAGGGCGACCGCTTACACCCGAGGAAATGGTCTACGAGACCGGTCGGCGCGTTGCCATGTACTGGCCGTATCGGCCGTGCTTCCTCGATCCCCGCTTCCTGTTTACCGCCCTTGGCGTGGAAGGGTCGGCCGGATGGCTCGGCCGCCTCTTCAAAGTTGCGACCGAGAGCGGCGGGCGCCCCGTTCCCGTCTTCACGCTGGAAGACTATGAGGGAGATCGGTTCTCCGGTATCGGAGCCGTAATCGACGGTGCCGGAGTTGGAGTGGGAATTCGTCTCACGCTGACCGACTTGGTCGACATCAATCTTCGAGATCGCCTTCACCAGGTCCTGCTTAAGCGGATCCGCGTGAAGCCCGACAGCTGCACGCTTATCCTCGACATGACGGAAGCGGACCTGTCGCTGCCCGACACGGACGAGCTTCTGGCCGCCTTTCACATGCAGGTCATGGAAGTGGGCCTTTGGCACAGTGTCATTTTCCAAGGCACGAGCTATCCCGAAAAGAACCCAGCTCCGGCCGGAGGACGCATCGAGGTGCCCCGCCTGGAATGGGTGACTTGGAAAAACGCCGCCCTTTCGGACCCGATCGTCAGGCGCGGCCTGCTGTTTGGTGACTTTGCCGCCGACAGCGCGAAGTTCAACTTCGGCAAGGGCGGCAGAACGATCCCCCACTATCGGTATGCGGGCCCGAGCAATTGGACCGTTGTTCGTGCGGCGAAGGATGTGCCGTTAAGGGTTGCCATGCCGGCGCTCGCCCGCTCAATCGTCGAGAGCGACATATTCGCCGGCCGAGGCTTCTCGATTGCCGACCGCATGCTGCAGGACACCGCCCTGGAACTGAGTGGGCCTGGAAACGCGACTACCTGGCGGCGGATCAACATCGGACATCACATCACCCGCGTTGTGACCGACCTGGGGTCCACGCTCGACTTCGCGATCACCGCGCACGTCGAGGAAGCACCTGCTCATCAGGGATCCTTGTTTGGGATTTAGTCCGCGACGGAACTTCTAAGGCCCTCGACTCTGGTCTAGCAGCTAAGTCCCGCAGGCCTGTAAATAGAGCTGCTGATGCTCAACGCCGGATATCGTTCTAAACAGCTTCGGAGAGACGACGCTCAAATCGGCGCACAGATTGCGGAATGGCGTATTATAAAATGCTCTCAGAATAAAACTTACGAATGCATGAGGCGTGAGCGGAGCCGATACAGGTATCCTGCAATTTTTGTATTGCCCGATCGTCAGGTGACACATTGGATGCTCGCCCTCGACGAAGCTTTCCTTATCAAAATCGAACCTCAAAGGCGTCGTCACAATATTTAACGGCGTGATATCCGCGTACAGCTCGTCGGTGTCGTATATTTCCGCATTATTTTGGTATTCCAGAAGGTCTGGTGACGGAAAAAATGCGAGTCTGTGCTTTACAAGCTCCCCGGTGCGAAAAGTGTACAATATCTGAAGCAATCCACCGTCTATGAAGCGCATACTGAAGGCGCGCTCATCGGCAATGACTTTATAGGCGTCCGAGTAGGGAACATTTTTTAGCGTAATGGCGAGGTTGTTAGTATTCGACATGCCTACGGTGATTGCGCCATCAGTATGCATGACTTGGGCTGGAAAATTCTGATCCGTGCAGATGCCCACTGCTATAAGTTCAGCAGTAAGCTTCTGCGTCTCGATAAGCAGGACGTCAGGCGTCGCCATCGCTCATCTTCTCGTCGAGAAGGGCGCGCAGCCTCTTCAACTCGTCCTGCGGCAGATCGTCGATCATAAGGCGGCCAGACTCTAGCTCTGCTGCCAATTCTCGAACATTGAGAGCGGCACCCTTAATGCTGCGCTTCTCAGCTGCCGTCAGGTCTCTGTTAACAACCTTCAAGAATCTGCGCGTCTGTTCTGTTGGATAGATGAAATCAAGGCGATAATCCCGATCGCGAACTCGTTCATATTCTTCTTTCAGGCGTTCCATGTTCGGGCCAACGCCCAACACCTTAACCCAAGCTTTGCTGCGAGTTATCGCAGTAAAAATCTGATTCCTGATCTTCTGAAGACCACCGAACGAATAATAGCAGGAGTCAGCGTTCATGATGTAGACCATGCCCGCCTCATTTCCTTTTGCCCTAAATATTCCTGTAAAAGGAACCGAGTCATCTTCACTCTTAAAGAAGACATCAGAGTCAGTATCCACGCCCGCAACGTGGGACTGAATACCCTTGTTAAACAATAATTGCCTCGGAGCCCCCGCCTGCTTTACAGTCGTAAGAGGATCCGGGTTAATCACGATGATGTCGCTGGGATTTAGCTCATCCTCTTTGAGATTTTTCTCAATTTGTTCAGCCATCCACTGCGCTTGCTCCACTGTGTCCTTGAACACATGGAATTCTATAAGCTGATCAACGGCGGCGGGAGTTTCAAGGAATTCCGGACTCGACTGCGGCGTTCGCGCCAGGGAGACCTCGGCACCGTCCCGCAGCTCACCTCGAACGACGCTATAACCGACATCTTCCCAAAGTTCGCCACGGTCAAACATCTGGATTAAGCCGGTACCTGACTTAACATCCGGATTTCTATAAATCCCAAAGCCAAGCGCGTGTGCGGTCGCGAGTACTGGCCTGGAGTTTCTGTAGCATTTTTCCAAGATAATATCTTGGCTTGGCTGCCCGGACTGAGGCGGCGCAAACATCACCAAAGGACGACCTTCACTATCCAAGCCAAACATCTCTTCTGGCGGAGGTAAAGTCGATTCCGTCAGCGACTGCAATTCGTCATAAGCGTAAACAAGACGCTTCGGTTTACCTAGAGCGGCGTAGCAAAGACGCAAAAACTCCGGACCAAAGTCCTGCGCTTCATCAACTAGAACAACGTCGTAAAGCTTTTGTGGCTCTGAGACGCTCGACAGAGCGTGCTGACAAGCAGCTGAAAACTCCTGACCATTCCCAAATTTCCGACGAGCCGACATGAAGTCGAGAAACTCTATGCCGTTGGCGCGGCAGAATTGGTAATATACGCCTGTTCGCTCATCGTTGCCCGGAGCTCCCCAAGCATTTAGGATCTGAATCTTCGTCCAATCCGGAGTATCTCTGGTTTGCTCAAAGACGAAGTCTGTGATCAGCTTTTTGAATTGCCCCTTGAGCGAGCGGGTATTGAACGTAACCGCGATCCGCCAGTCTGGATGCTGCGCGTGCAGATAGGCGGCCTTCAATGCCAGAATGATTGTCTTGCCCGAACCCGCAAGGCCGCGGATTCGCTGCACCCCTTCAACGGTCTCGATCACAGCCCGGCTTTGGCGAGAATCTAGGTTGGCGATTGAATCCTCAAGGGCCTTCAACACGGCGCCACGTGACGCCTGGTTGGTGATGGTCCGTCGCTTCCTGCCTTGGCGGATGCTTGAGATCGCTTGAATTACGGAATGCGCCGCCGGAAACAGGTCGGGGCGATCCCAGACCGTGCCCCTAAGTGTGGCTACGATGTTGCCCTCATTGGCCAACGGATAAAGCGGATCCTCGTCGCCGGTGAGTTGGACGAGTGGCGCGAACGTCACCACGGATGGCGGTGCGAGCAGCGTTCTACCCTGCATAAGAGACCGGTGGGCGCGCAGGCGGGTTTCTAGGTTGTTGGCGTACTCGTCCTGAACATCGCGGTAGTCGCCAATATCTCTGCCCTCAACGAGGTGGAAAATTACCAGCCCGTGCCCCGGGCTTACCCAGAGAGCATCAACGGAATTCGCACCATCTGCAGCCGAGAGAACAGGGTAGCCGATGTACAGCATCCCCTCTTCCGGGAAATTGCCTTCAATAGCCTCGGCCAGGCGCTGGCTCGTGACCGGCTTTTTTGTCGATCCCCAAACTACAGTCGTCATCGCGAAGTGGCCTCATACCTAAGCGCTACGGCTTATCACCCACGCACCTCCATCGCCAACCGGACTGGCGAAAATGGGTGCCGCTCGGAATTGAATCGACACCGTCTCAGCGTCCAAAATCCAAGGCAAGATAAAAGGACAGGGACCTTTCAGGTCCATGTCGTTGATGGTGTTGAGTAACTTCCGGGACCTGCCGCCAACCCCAGGGCCTCTGCTGTCGAATTCGCCAATGGTTTCAGTCGACTGACAGGGACCAATCGAGCGCGCTCCTCAGGCGGTCCCGGCTAGCCCCCTCAAATGCTTCGCGAATTCCAGAAGGCCGGGACCACAGCGGCATCGGGGGTCCCTAAGAAATTCAAACACCATCAACGGCATAGGGACCGCAGGTCCCGGGCCTTTTATCTCGCCGTCACCTGATGAGCCCCACAGAGCCCACCCTGCCCCTGAAATCTCCAGGCCAGGCACATCCGCGTGGGCACCAAGCGCCCCTCCCCCGTCCGGAAAAGATTCCGCCCTGGAACGCTTGGTGGAACGAGGGCCGGACGGGCCGATGAGCGTCAAGGGCGCGCGCCTTTGGCGCGCGTCGCGGAGCGGCGGCAAGCCGCCCTTGACCCTCAGCGCCCCGCCCGGCAGAGGCTGACCAAGCGCTTCAGGGCGAGCCCCGACCGTATTCGATCGCTCCCCTACGAGCCTACGGGATGCACGGAAGTGATTCCCCTTGCTGAGCTGAGCTGATTCAACGGTCCGATCTTTG
>NZ_LMHT01000031.1:0-42641 GCF_001429025.1 Phenylobacterium sp. Root700
GATCATCCTCAACCTGTCACGGATGTCTCCGAACACCCGTCACCGATGTCTCCGGTCTGAACAAGAGGTCGGGTGAGGCGGCGGCGCGTAAGCGGCGCTCTGCTGAAGAACGATCAATGGCGCACAGAGGCCCGAGCCCCTCACCCAACCTCTCCCCGGCGGGAGAAGCGGTCGCGCTCCCTACTTCTTCGCGGGAAAGGCCTGCTGGCAGAGCTGGTCGCCGTAGGCGTCCGACAACTGCTCCTCGGCCTCGGCCATCACGAAGACCGCGACGCGGCTGCCGACGATGGTCTCGCCGACATTGTAGGTGGCGACCGCCTGGCCGGTGGCGATGTCGATCAGCCGCGCCTCGCCGCGCAGGACGTTGGCCCCGCCGATCACCGCGGTCATCACCACATTGGCCTTGTCGAGCCGCGAGACGCTGGCCTCCAGCCGCAGGGGACGAACGCCCGTGGCGCACGCGTCCAGCTTGGCTTTCACCCGAGCCTTGAAGGTCTCGTCGAACTGCGGGCTGACCTTGATGTCGCCCCGGGTGACCTGGATCTCGTCGATCCGGGCGTTGGAGGCCCAGTCGTCGGGCAGGGCCTGGACCGGCGAACTCCTCGACATGCTGACGCAACCGGAAAGGCAGGCTGCGCAGATGACGAGCGCGAAAAGGGCGAACCTGGTCATGGCGTAGCTCCCTGATGGGATTGGCTCTAACGCACTCTAAGGCACTCAGGCTCCGCGCAGGGTCGCCGCCAGCAGCTGGCCTTCCGCCGCACGGCTCGACCCCGCCCGCCAGGCGACCACGATCTCGCGGCTGGGATGGTCGGCCTTCAGCGGCATGACGGCCACATCGGCGCTGTCGGTCAAGCCCGCCGCCACCGCCATGGCCGGCAGGAAGGTCACGCCGAGCCCCGAGCCCACCATCTGCACCAAGGTCGGCAGGGAGGTGGCGGCGAAGGCCTCCTCCTCGCCCGTCGCCCGCGGCGGCCGCAGGCCGCAGGCGGCCAGGGCGTGGTCACGCAGGCAGTGGCCGTCCTCCAGCAGGATCAGGTCATCGCTCTCCAGGGCCGAGGGCGGGGCCTCGGTCTCGTGGGCCAGCGGATGGGTGCTGGGCAGGGCGGCCAGCAGTTCGTCGTTGGAGACATGCGCATGGGCCAGGCCCGCCATGTCGTAGGGCAGAGCGATCAGCGCGGCGTCCAGCTGGCCGGCCTTGAGCAGCGCGATCAGCCGGTGCGTCAGGTCCTCGCGCAGATAGAGTCGCAGCTTCGGGAACCGCGTGCGCAGCAGCGGCAGGGCCTTGGGCAACAGATAGGGCGCGACGGTCGGGATCACGCCCAGGCGGAAGCGTCCGGTCAGCGGCTGGCCGGCGTTGCGCGCCGACTGCACCATCTCCTCGGCCTCGTTGAGAATGGTGGTGGCCCGCGCCAGGGCGACCTCGCCGACGGCGGTCAGGATCACGCCGGAGCGGGCGCGGTCCACGACCGGACCGCCGAGGATCTTTTCCAGCTCCTGAACCCCGGCCGAAAGCGTCGGCTGGGTCACGTGCGCGGCCTCCGCCGCACGCCCGAAGGAGCCGTGCTCGGCGAGGAGCTTCAGATACTGGAGCTGGCGAAGGGTCGGCAGGCTCATGACGCCAATATAGGAAATTTCTATCCGAAATCCAGAAACAATCGATTGGCTATTTGGCGGCCGGGTCCCTATCTCAGCGTCACGGCTTCGGCCGATCAGTTCAAATCATACGGAGAGACACATGCTGGGCGTTGGCGAAAAGCTGCCGGAATTCAAGGTTGTCGGCGTGAAGCCGAAGTTCAACCGTCACGAGGAAAACGGCGAAAGCGCCTTCGAGACCCTCAACAACGAATCCTTCCCCGGCAAGTGGAAGGTCATCTTCTTCTACCCGAAGGATTTCACCTTCGTCTGCCCGACCGAGATCGCCGAATTCGCGCGCCTGAACAGCCAGTTCGCCGAGCGTGACGCGGTCGTCCTGGGTGGCTCGACCGACAACGAGCACTCCAAGCTCGGCTGGCGCCGGGAGCACCCGGACCTCAACAGCCTGGCCATCTGGAACTTCGCCGACAACTCCGGCAAGTTCGCCCGTGCGCTCGGCGTCCTGAACGAAGACGAGGGCGTAGCCCTGCGCGCCACCTTCGTGGTCGACCCGGACAACACCGTTCAGCACGTCTACGTGACCAACCTGAACGTGGGCCGTAACCCGGCCGACACCCTGCGGGTCCTCGACGCCCTGCAGACCGACGAACTGTGCCCGTGCAACCGTGCGGTTGGCGGCGAAACCCTGGCGGCGTAAGGGTCCTCCAGCCCCTTAGGGAGCAGCTCGCACGAGCTTGAGCTGCTCCTACGTCGCCTCGTCCGGGAGCGCGCGATCTCCCCGCGCCTCCCGGACCCCCATTTTACGAACTAGGAGTCCGCCATGTCGCTCGACGCCCTGCGTGAGTCGCTGCCCGCCTATGCCAAGGACCTGAGCCTCAACCTGTCGAGCCTGGCCTCGGAAACCCTCCTGACCGACCAGCAGAAGTGGGGCACGTTCGTCGCCTCGGCCTATGCGATCGGGACGCCCGCCGTGATCAAGGCGATCGACGCCGCCGCGCGAGACGCCGGCCTGTCCGAAGAGGCCGCCACTGCGGCCAAGGCCGCGGCCGCGATCATGGGCATGAACAACGTCTATTACCGCACGCTGCACCTGCTCTCGAACCCGGAATACAAGACCCTGCCGGCCAAGCTGCGGATGAACATCCTGGCCAATCCGGGCGTCGACAAGATCGACTTCGAACTGTGGTCCACGGCGGTCTCGGCCATCAACGGCTGCGGCATGTGCCTGGACGCTCACGAGTCCGAGCTGAAGAAGCACAGCGTCCCCAACACCTCGATCCAGGCCGCCCTGCGCATCGGCGCGGTGGTCAATGCGGTCAGCCGCGTCGTCGCGGCCGAAGCCGCCGCGGCCTCCTAGAGCTGCGCTTTACGCGAGCGCCTTTTCTAGCCGTGCGACCCCGCCCGCCATTGCGCGGGCGGGGAAGCCGGTAAAGCCCAGCATCAGGCCCGAACGCGGCGCGACCTGGCGATAGAGCCGGCTGATCGCCCGCACCGACACCCCCGCCGCCTCGGCTCGCGCCTCGACCTCCAGGTCCGATCGGCCGCCCTTCAGATAGGCGATCAGGTGCATGCCGCCGTCGGGAACATCGACCTCCATCACATCGCCCAGGCGCGCTGACAGCTCGGCGACGAGCACGTCGCGCTGCGCCTTGTAGGCCACCCGCCGCCGCCGGATATGGCCGGCGAACTGCCCCTCGCGCATGAAGTCTAGGACGATGGCCTGGGTCAGGGTTGGCGGCTGCCGGTCCATCAACTGGCGGGCGTTGGCGAAGGCCCCAGCCAGGGCGGTTGGAACCACGACATAGCCAAGTCGCAGGCCGGGGAAGAGCGCCTTGTTCAGCGTCCCCACATAGATCACCCGCTCGCCGCCATCGAGACCCTGGAGCGAGGCCAGCGGCGGGCCGTCGTAGCGAAACTCCGAGGCGTAATCGTCCTCGATGATCCAGGCGTCGGCCTCGCGCGCCCAGGCTAGCAGCTCCAGCCTGCGCCCCATCGAGAGCGTGACGCCCAGCGGATACTGGTGCGAGGCCGTGACATAGGCCACCCGCGCCGCCGGCGCGGCGGCGATCCCCTCGGCGACCACCATCCCTGACCTGTCGACCGGCACATAGGCGACCTCGGCGCCGGCCGAGACCAGGGCGTGGCGCGTGGCCAGGTAGCCGGGGTCCTCCATCCAGACCTGATCGCCCGGCTTCAGCAGCACCCGCACGGCGATGTCGACCGCGTGCTGGGCGCCGGCGGTGACGATCACCTGGTCGGCGCTGCAGGTCACGCCGCGCGCCGCGCGCAGATAGTCGGCGATGGCGGCCCGCAGCCCGACGTCGCCGCGCGGATCGGAATAGCCGAAATGCACCGGCCCCAGGGTGCGCAACGCGCGCCGCGTGGAGCGCGACCAGGCGTCGAAGGCGCGGGCGTCCAGCAGGGTGCGGCCGGTGGCGAACAGCTGCGCCTCGGACTGCGGCGCCGGCAGGGCCAGCTCGTCGAGATCGCGCACGCGGGCCGGGATGCTGGGCGGGGCGCTGCGCGGCTCCACCACCGCCGGGCGCAGTTCGGCGACGCCCGAAAGATCGCCGGAGACATAGGTGCCCGAGCCGCCGCGGGCGGCGGCGTAGCCCTCGGCCAGCAGCTGCTCATAGGCCGCCACCACCGAGGCCCGCGCCACGCCCAGCCTGGCCGCGAAATCCCGGCTGGAGGGCAGGCGGCCGCCGGGCTTCAGGGCGCCGCTCATGATCGCGCCGCGCACCTGGTCATAGACCTGGCGGATGACCGGCGCGCCGGCCTGCGGCGAGCGCCAGGGGTAGACCTCGGCCCAGCTCATCTGCGTCCTTCCTCGACAAGTGGTTCGATCCACCGACGCCAACTGGACCTATTGAGCAGACCGCATGCCGGTTAGGCAAGTGGCCGAAAGGAACCGCCATGACCGACGCCTTCGCTCCCACCGCCAGGTCGAAAGCCCGCCGCAAGCCAGGCCGCGCCACCTATGACGAGGCGCAGGTGTTCGCCATCCTGGACGCTGGCGTGCTGTGCCACGTCGGCTATGTGCTGGACGGCCAGCCCTTCGTGACCCCGACCACCTATTGGCGGGAGGGCCGCAAGCTCTACTGGCATGGCTCGGCCGCCAGCCGGATGATCAAGGCCCAGGCCAGCGGGCTGCCGGTCTGCCTGACCGTCAGCCACGTGGACGGACTGGTGCTGGCGCGCTCGGGCATCGCGCACTCGATGAACTATCGCTCGGTGATGGTGTTCGGCCGCGCGCGGCAGGTGGAGGGGCTGGAGGCCAAGCGCCTGGCGATGAACGCCTTCATCGACCGGCTCTATCCCGGCCGTTCGGCGGAGTTGCCGCCGGTCCGCGACAACGAGATCAAGCAGATCGGCCTGGTCGAGATGACCATCGAGGAGGCTTCGGCCAAGCGCCGCGACGGCGGCTCGAACCATGGTCCTGATCCGACGCAGGGCGCGCTGTGGAGCGGGGTGATCCCGATCACCACCCAGATCGGCCGCCGCATGGCCGACGCCGACATGAGCGCAGGCCTGCAACCCTCGGCGAGCATGGCCCCCTATGTCGAGGGCGCGCGGTTCGACGACGTGCTGGCCGCGCTGGCCAGCGTCTGACCGCCCCCCCAGATGCTCCCCACTGGGGGAGCTCCCGGCCTCTTCGGCCGGGTGAGGGGGACTTTAACTTCTGCGGCAGAGCCCCCTCCGTCGCGCTGCGCGCGCCACCTCCCCCAGCGGGGGAGGATCTGGGACGGCGGAGCCTTAGTCGGGCTTGCCGGTCTCGGCGTAGGTCTTCAGCCGCGCCACCTGGGCGCCCAGCACGAAGTCGACGGGCTTGGCCCAGGTTTCAGCCAGCCCGCCCTTGGCGTAGCCGCCGACGTCATAGGTGACCGTGAGGACAGTCTTGGCCGGGTCGGAACCCTTCGCGAGGTCGAAGCTCAGATGGCCCGCCGCGCCCGTGGTCTGGAGCGGCCCCAGCCCGCCGAACATCTTCAGCGCCCCGGCGTCCGAATAGACCACGCTCATGTGCCGCACGAAGCCGCCGGGCAGCTTCTCGCAGAAGCAGCCAGCCGCATCGATCGACAGGTTGGCGGCCTTGCCCGAATAGGTGTGGTCGTCGCTCCACCATCGGCCGACGTCCTGAACCGCGGCCCGCACCTTGGCCTGCGGCGCGGCGATAGTGACCACGTGGCGGATCTCGAAACCGGCGGCGGTCTGATCGACCACCTCGGCCTGCGCGGCGAGCGGCGTCATCGCCAGCGCCGCGACCAGTAGGACTCGCATGGTCCCGTCTCCCTAAGCCCTTTCGAAGCTTAGCGGAGCGCCCCAGAAAGTCTCCACCAAGGTGGACTGAGCGCCCGGCTTGCCGGTGGTCAGGAACCGGCGCGCGCCGCCCTCGCCCGCCCGATATTCCGGATGCTTGGCGAGATAGGCCTCCAGCGCGTCGGCGGTCGCGCCGGGCTGGTGGATCAGCGGGGTGCCGGGCTTCAGCGCCGCGCGGAAGATGTCGGCGACGATCTCATAGTGGGTGCAGCCCAGGATCGCCCGATCCGGCGCGCGGCCGATCCGGCTGCTGATCGCCGCCACATGGCCCTCGATGGCGGTGGCCAATTCGACGGCCCCGGCGTCGGTCTCGATCATCAGGGCCAGAGTCGGGCAGGGCTCGGCGAACACCGCCACGTCCTGCCGGCGCTTGTCGATCTCGATCTCATAGACCCGCGAGCGGGCGGTGGCCGGGGTGCAGAACACCGCCAGGATATCGAGCTTCTCGACCTTCTCGCCGCGCCGCTCGGCCTCGTGCTCCCACGGCACGCCGGTCGCCGCCTCGATGGTGGGGACAATGATGCCGAGGATGTTCACCGGCCGCCCGATTTGCTTGCGATAGCCCGGCAGCCAGGTCTGCTGCAGCCGCCGCAGCGCGATGCCCGAGGCGGTGTTGCAGGCCAGGACCACCAGGTCGCAGCCCTGGTCGAACAGGGTCTCGCAACCGCGCCGCGTCAGGTCGACGATCTCCTCGCCTTCGCGCCCGCCATAGGGGGCGTTGGCCTGGTCGGCCAGATAGACGAAGTCCGCGTTCGGCATCCGCTGAACGAGCGCACGGTGCACGGACAGGCCGCCCACGCCGGAATCGAAAACGCCAATAGCCATGTCAGCCGGTTTAGCCGCCACACGGTTCGGCGTCCATGCGGCCCCGCCCGCCCCGGTTCGCCGAACTCGGGAATTTCGGATTGACGATCATGTCAGTCTGACATATACGTCAGTTCGAGCTTAGCAGTGTGGTGCGTATCTCCAGCGGACGGCCTTCGACGCAGGCCCTTCGCGTTTCCTTGCGTCGCCCAACCCGGACCGAGACCCGACCCATGGCCCTCCCCGCCCGCGCCCTCGACAATCTCCGCCCTGAAGACCCCGCCTCCACCTGGGTGGTCGGCGTCGAGGTGGATCTGGCCACCGCCCTGGCCCTGGCGCGCGCCTCGACCAAGGCTCTGCTGGAGCTTTCGCCCCTGGCCCACCGCGAGATCACCGCGGCGCTGGAGCATGAGATCCAGGTCCTGGAACAACAGAGCGACCCGCTCTCCCTCGCCGCGGCCAATGCGGTGAAACAGTACCTGCCTGAGGCGGCCTGACCCCCCGACGTCCCATGCGGGTCAATCTTGAGGCCAGGGCCGCGGCTGCCGAGAACCGCAAGGCGCAGACCCGTGAGCGCTTGCTGGACGCCGCCGTCGCGGTGATCGGCGAGAAGGGCCCGGACGCGGCCTCGATCGAGGACTTCGTGGCCGCCGCCAACGTGTCGCGCGGCACCTTCTACAACTACTTCCCGACGACAGAGGACCTGCTGCGGGCTGTCCGGCGCAAGCTGATAGACGCCCTGACGATCGTCCTCGACGCCCATCTCCCGTCCTCCATTCCAGCCGCCGAGCGGCTCGCCACCCGCCTGCACAGCCACTACGCCCTGGTCAGCAGCGATCCGGCCTGGGGCTGGGTGGTCATGCGGCTGGAGGCGACACGGCTCGGCCGGACCAACGCAATGGAGGTGAGCCTCGACCGCATGTATCAGGAGGGCGTCGCCACCGGCGTGTTCCGCGACCTCGACCCCGTCGCCGTCCGCAGCGTGATCTTCGGAACCAGCCGAATGGTGCAGCGGGACATCCTGATGGGTCTGGCGCCCCCCGGACACCAGGAGCGCGTCGTCGCCATCCTGCTCACCACCTTCGGCCTGCCGCCGCAGGAGGCCGAGCGCATCAGCGCCGAGTCCGCGCGCCGCGCCGCCGAGATCCAGGCCAAGAGCCGCCAGCGCGCAGCCTGACGTCACATTACAAGCCCGTCATGTGACGCCGGGAAGACTTGCCCCTAAGGTCCGCCGACCTCGATCAAGCTTCCTGGAGATCCCATGCAACGGCGCACGTTCCTTGCCGCCTCCGGCGCCCTCGCCGCCGCCTCCGCGCTGCCCGTCGGCGCGCTCGCCCAGGCCGCGGCGCTGGCCATGACCGCGCAATGGACCGGCCCCTATGGCGGCGTCCCGGCCTTCGACAAGGTCCAGACCGCCGACTTCGTCCCGGCCCTCGACGCCGGCATGAAGGCCGAGCGCGGCGAGATCGACGCCATCGCGGGCGCCTCGGCCAAGCCGACCTTCGACAACACCATCGCCGCGCTTGAACGGTCGGCCGGGATGATCGACCGGGTCAGCACCTTCTACGGCGTCTGGAGCGGCACCCTGTCGACGCCCGAGATGCGCGCCGTCGAGAAGGAGATGTCGCCCAAGCTCTCGGCCCACAGCGACGAAACCCTGCAGAACGCCAAGCTCTTCAAGCGCATCGAGGCGGTCTACAATGACCGCGCCAAGCTGACGCCCGAGCAGCAGCGCCTGACCTGGGTCTACTGGAACCGCTTCGTGCGGGCCGGCGCCAAGCTGTCGACCGCCGACAAGGCGCGCGTCGCCCAGATCAACCAGGAGCTGGCCGGCCTCTTCACCAACTTCAGCCAGAACCTGCTGGCCGACGAGACCGACTACGTCCTCTACCTGCGCACCGAGAGCGAACTGGCCGGCCTGCCCGACGACGTCCGGGCTGCGGCGGCGACCGCCGCCGAGGAGCGCGGCCGCAAGGGCGAGCACGCCTTCCTGAACACCCGGTCCTCGATGGACCCGTTCCTGACCTATTCGGGCCGCCGCGACCTGCGCGAGAAGGTCTGGCGCACCTACTACAGCCGCGGCGACAACGGCGACGCCAAGGACAACAACGCCAACATCAAGAAGATCCTGAAGCTGCGCTACGAACGCGCCCGGCTGCTGGGCTTCCCGACCCACGCCCATTGGCGGCTCGACAACGCCATGGCCAAGACCCCGGACGCGGCCATGGAGCTGATGCTGCGGGTCTGGCCCTCGGCCGTCGCGCGGGTGAAGGAAGAGGTCGCCGAGATGCAGGCGATCGCTGACAAGGAGAAGTCGGGCGTCAAGATCGAGCCGTGGGACTACCGCTTCTACGCCGAGAAGGTGCGCAGCGCCCGCTACGACCTCGATATGAACCAGATCAAGCCGTACATGCAGATGGAGAAGCTGCGCGAGGGCATGTTCTGGGCCGCGGGCCAGGTCTACGGCTTCAGCTTCGCGCAGGTCTCGGGCCTGCCCGTCGCCCATCCCGACATCCGCGTCTGGGAGGTGAAGGGCCGCGAGGGCCAGCACATCGGCCTCTGGTACTTCGACCCCTATGCGCGGACCGGCAAGCGCTCCGGCGCCTGGATGAACGCCTATCGTAACCAGGAGAAGTTCGACCGGCCGATCACCACGATCGTCTCGAACAACTCCAACTTCGTGAAGGGCTCCCCCGGCGAGCCGGTGCTGATCTCCTGGGACGACGCCGAGACCATGTTCCACGAGTTCGGCCACGCCATTCACGGCCTGAACTCCAACGTGAACTACCCCACCGTTTCGGGCACCAACGTCGCCCGCGACTATGTGGAGTTCCCCAGCCAGATCAACGAGCACTGGCTGCCGACCCAGCAGGTGCTCTCGCAATTCGCCCTGCACCATAAGACCGGCGAACCGATCCCCCAGGCCCTGGTCGACAAGCTGGAAAAGGCCAAGGCCTTCCGCCAGGGCTTCGACGTCACCGAGTACCTGTCCTCGGCGCTGATCGACATGAAGCTGCACCTGGCCGGCGGCGCCGACATCGATCCCGACGCCTTCGAGCGGGACGAACTGACCAAGCTGGGCATGCCGGCCGAACTGGTCATGCGTCACCGCACGCCGCAGTTCGCCCACGTCTTCGCCTCCGACGGCTATTCGGCCGGCTACTACAGCTATCTGTGGTCGGAGACCCTGGCCCTGGACGTGGTCGACGCCTTCAAGGCTGCGCCGGGCGGCATGTACGACAAGGCCATGGCGGGAAAGCTGCACGACAACGTCATGAGCGTCGGCAACTCCATCGACCCGGCGATCGCCTATCGCAGCCTGATGGGCCGCGACGTCGACGTGAAGGCCTACCTCCGCGACAAGGGCTTCCCGACCGCCTGACCGCAAAGCGCCATCCCGGATACTGCTTTGCGCTTTCCGGGATGGCGGCGCCCTGGGACGATACACAAGGTGATCGGCGCAATCCTCGCGCCGCCCTGGAACGAAACAGCGCCCAGGCGCATTTTCCTGCAAAGCTTGTTGCGCCCCACTCCGGGGTGGCGACGTCATGCGTCAGGAATTTCGATCATGCGCCCCTCGCACATCACCGCGGCCCTCCTGGCCGTCACGCTCGCCCTCCCGGTCTCGGCCGGCGCCCAGCCGACCATGCGCCAGGGCAACCCGCTGTCCTCGATCTTCGGCTGTGACGCCGGCGGCAACAAACAGGCTGGCGGCGCGGCGATCGGCGGCGTGCTGGGCGGCGTGCTCGGCAACAACCTGGCCAAGAACGAGCGCGGCCTGGGCACCGTGCTTGGCGCGGCGGCCGGCGCGGCGGCGGGCTCCTACATCGGCTGCCGGATGCAGCGCAGCGACCAGCAGAAGGCCCAGTACGCGACCCAGAACGCGCTCGATCGCGGCGGCTACCAGACCTGGAACAACCCCGAGACCGGCGCCTCCGGCGACGTCCGGGTGGTCAATAACAACAGCTCCTATGGCGGCCCGGTCTCGATGAGCGGCATGCGCTTCGCCCCCGGCGTCGAACCGGCGGCCAGCTACGCCTCAGCGGGCGGCAGCTATCGGTCCAGCAGCACGGTCAATCTACGCGGCGGCCCGTCGACCTCCGCGCCGGTCGTCGGCAAGCTGCGCGCTGGCGAGAACATCGAGGCCCTGGCCCGCGTCACCGGCGGCAACTGGCTGCTGGCCGGCCGCAACGGCACTGCGATCGGCTATGTCGCCGAGAGCGTCGTGCGTCCGGTGGGCGGATCCTACGCCGGCGGCAATTCCAACTGCCGCACCTTCGACCAGACCATCCGCACCCAGGGCGGCTCCCCGGAAACCCAGCGCTACACGGCCTGCAAGGGCTCCAACGGCGAGTGGGTCGTCCAGAGCTAAGGCGCTCTACCGCTCCACCAGGGCGTCAGGGTGACGGTCGGGCACGAGGTTCAGTTGGACCCCGTGCTCCAGATACGCCTTGGCGCCCGCGAGCAGCAGGCTGAAGCCCTCCATCGCATCCAGCGCCTGGGCCACCTGCTCGTCGCCAGTTCCGGCGAAGCCGGAATTGGTGATCGTGACCATGGTCTGGTCCTCGCCTCGCGCCTCGAAGATCCACTCAATGGTGGTGGGCGGTTCGCCCCACTGAACGAGGATCCGGCGGCCGAGATCGACCGCCGTCACGCTCACCTGCGCCGAGGCGCCGTACATCTCCCAGTCCCAGCGGACCTTGGCGCCCGGCGTCAACCGGCTGCTGCCCTTCGAGAACCAGAATTTCGACGTGACGGCCGGGTCGGCGAAGGCTTCGAACACTTCGCCAGACGGCCTGCGGATCAACATGCCGGTCTTGGCCGCCGGCGCGATCTGAATATCCACGAACACCTCCTAGGCGGCCGCTCAGGCCCAGATATTACCTTCGAGCGGCCGGCCGGTCTCCAGCAGGGTCTTGAGATTGGACAGCACCCCCGGCCAGCCCCTGGCGATGCCGCTGGCCATCCCCGACCCGGCTTCCAGGTCGCTGTGGGTCACGGTCAGCCTAGCGTTGGGGCCCACGGGCTGGATATCGAAGGTCACCTTCGAGTGCCGGGACTCGTCCTGCGGGTCGGTCGGCGTGCCCCAGGTGATGACCATACGGCTCGGCGGATCGATCTCGACCACCGTGCCGATCAGATCGACCGTGCCGTCCTCGTCCAGACGCACATGCCGCCAGGGCGAGCCCTGCTTCCAGTCGGAGACATTGTAGTGTTCCCAATAGGCCTTGGTCAGGTCGCGCTCGATTAGGGCGTTCCAGACGGTGTCCGGGCTGGCGGCGATGTAGACGACATAGACAAAGTTCGGGGCGAGTTCAGGCACGACGCTTCTCCTGCGCAGCTTTTTCGATCTGGTCTTTGAAATCGGTGAGGGCGTCCAACCGGGCGTCCTCGAACTTGCCAACCCAGCGGCGGACGATCTCGCCGATCGGCACGGGGTTCAGATAGTGCAGCTTCTCGCGGCCGCGCCGCACGACGCTGACCAGGTTGGCCGCTTCCAGGATGCCCAGGTGCTTGGCCACCGCCTGCCGCGACATCGGCAGGCCCGCCGTCAACTCGGCCAGGGTCTGGCCGTTGCGGGCGAACAGCGCATCGAGCAAAGCGCGGCGGCTTTCATCGGCAAGGGCGCGGAAGACGTCATCCATGACGAGAACAATAGGCAACCATTTAGTTGCATGTCAATCACCCCATTCGTCATCCTCCGGGCTCGCGGAAGCGAGATCCGGGGGACCCAAGCTGAGGTGCCTGGAACGCTCGTCTTGACCTAAACCGTCCACAGGCGCATAAGCGCGCCCTTCTGGCGCATAGCATTCGCGCCCTCCACCGCCACGACCCCCACGACTGATGTGGGACGAGGGCGGAGAGGCCCCCCGTCGACGTGATCGTCCACGGGGGTCGATTGCGTTTGGGCCGATAGGAGTTCCGCGTGTTCGACGCACTTACAGATCGGCTTTCCGGGGTATTCGACCGCCTCTCGGGGCGTGGCGTACTTTCGGAAAAGGACATCGACGAAGCCCTGCGCGAGGTGCGTGTCGCCTTGCTCGAGGCCGACGTCGCCCTGCCGGTCGTTCGTGAGTTCATCGCCAAGGCCAAGGAACGGGCCACCGGCGAAGAGGTGATCCGCTCGATCCGCCCCGCCGACCAGGTGGTCAAGATCACCTATGACGGCCTGATCGAGATGCTGGGCGGCGAGGAGCCCGAGGGCCTGAACCTCGCGCTGAACCCGCCGACCGTGATCCTGATGGCCGGCCTGCAAGGCTCGGGTAAGACCACCACCGCCGGCAAGCTGGCGCTGAAGCTGGCCAAGGACCGCAAGAAGGTCCTGCTGGCTTCGCTTGACACCCGCCGGCCCGCCGCCATGGAGCAGCTCGCCCTGCTGGCGACCCAGGCCGGCGTCGAGAGCCTGCCGATCGTCGCCGGACAAGCGGCCACCGACATCGCCAAGCGCGCCATGTCGGCCGCGCGCCTGCAGGGCTACGACGTCCTGATCCTCGACACCGCCGGGCGCACGACGCTCGACGAGGCGATGATGAGCGAGGCGGCCGAGATCGCTCGGATTTCCAGCCCCGCCGAAACCCTGCTGGTCGCCGACAGCCTGACCGGCCAGGACGCGGTTCGCACCGCCAAGGCCTTCCACGAACGCCTGCCGCTGACCGGCCTGGTCCTGACCCGGGCCGACGGCGACGGCCGCGGCGGCGCGGCGCTGTCGATGCGCGCGGTCACCGGCCTGCCGATCAAGTTCCTCGGCGTCTCGGAAAAGATCGACGGCCTGGACGTGTTCGACGCCCGCCGGGTCGCGGGCCGGATCCTGGGTCAAGGCGACGTCGTCGCCCTGGTCGAGAAGGCCGCCCAGGACCTGGACGTGGCCAAGACCGAGGCCATGGCCAAGAAGCTGGCCAAGGGCCAGTTCGACCTCGACATGATGTCCGAGCAGTTCGCCCAGATGAAGAAGATGGGCGGCATGGAAGGCCTGATGGGCATGCTGCCTGGCGTCCAGAAGGCCAAGAAGCAGCTCGCCGAAGCCAACATCTCCGACAAGACCCTCGACCGCCAGCAGGCGATCATCTCCTCGATGACCAAGCTGGAGCGGAAGAAGCCCGACATCCTGCAGGCCTCGCGCAAGCGCCGCATCGCCAAGGGCGCGGGCGTCGACGTGGCCGAGGTCAACCGCCTGCTCAAGCAGCATCGCCAGATGGCCGACGCCTTCAAGATGATGAGCCGTGACGGCGGCAAGGGCTTCGCCCGTATGGCCGGCATGATGGGCGGCGGCGGCGGTATGGACCGTTTGAAAGCCTTGGGCGGCGGCAAGATGCCGGCGCCCGATACGAAACAACTGGAAGAACTCGGCAAGCTCGCCGGTCAGCCGGGCGGCCTGCCCGGTCTCGGCTCGGGCCTCCCGAAGCTTCCGGGCCTCGGCGGTCTGCCGGGCCTCAACCCCTTCAAGAAATCCTAGAGCTTACAAAGGACTAACCCATGCTCAAGATTCGTCTCGCCCGTGGCGGCGCCAAGAAGCGCCCCTACTACTCGATCGTCGTCGCCGACAGCCACTCGCCCCGCGACGGCCGTTTCATCGAGAAGGTCGGCGCCTACAACCCGATGCTGAAGAAGGAAGATCCGACGCGCGTCGTGCTGAAGATCGAACGCATCCAAGAGTGGATCGGCAAGGGCGCCCAGCCGACCGACCGCGTCGCTCGCTTCCTGGCCCAAGCTGGCCTGGTGAAGTGGGAACACGGCAACAACCCGAAGAAGGCCGAGCCGGGCCAAAAGGCCAAGGAACGTGCTGAAGAGCGCGCTCAACGCGAAGCCGACCGCGCCGCGGCCGCCGCCGAAGCCGCCGCTCAGCCGGCTCCGGAACCGGAACCCGTCGTCGAAGAAGCCCCGGCCGTCGAGGCGCCCGCCGCCGAAGCCCCGGTTGCTGAAGAAGCTCCCGCTGCTGAAGAAGCCCCCGCTGCTGAAGCTGCTCCGGCCGCTGAAGAAGCTCCGGCCGCTGAAGAAGCTCCGGCCGCTGCTGAAGAAGCCGCTCCGGCCGACGCCGAAAAGACCGAAGGCTAAGCCTTCATGCTGCGAGGAGAAGTTTACGCGTGAGCGAGTCGACGCTTCTCCTCGTGGCTCAGGTCGGGGGCGCCCATGGCGTCCGCGGCGAACTGAAGATCACCACCTTCACCGCCGATCCGATGGCGCTCGCGAGCTACCGCAACCTGCTGCGGCAGGACGGAACGCCCGCCGTCGTCATCGCCTCGGCTCGGCCGGTGAAGGGCGGTCTCGTTGCGCGCCTGAAGGGCGTCGACGACCGCAACGCCGCCGAAGCCATGCGCGGCCTGAAACTCTTTATCACCCGTGACGTGCTGCCCGAGCCCGAGGAAGACGAGTTCTATCTCGCCGACTTGATCGGCCTGACCGTGGAAACTGAGGCCGGCGAACTGCTGGGCAAGGTGAAGCTCGTCCAGGATTTCGGCGCGGGCGACCTGCTGGAAATTCAGCCGAAGGTCGGCGCCAGCTGGTGGCTGCCCTTCACCCGCGAGGCCGTGCCGCAGGTGCGGATCGCCGAGGGCAAGATCATCGCCGCCCCGCCGGTCGTCATCGAAGACGAGCCGGAAATGCCGGAAGACGCCGAGTAGCGATCAGGCTCTAGCCCGCCGCCAGGCGCGCCAGCAGCGCCGCGCCCGCCGCGGTGATGTTCCACCCTTCCCGACTACGCTCGGCCAGCCCCAGCTCGGTCAGGGCCCGCGCGTCGGCGATATTGACGAACGGCACCGGCTCGCCCGCGCGTTTGCGCGACAGATCCTGCAAGGCTTCGAGCTGGCGGTCGGTCAGATCATCCATGCCGGGACGCTACACCCTGCGGCCAGGTTCGCCCCCAGAGTTTCCGGGGGCGTGGCGCGCCTATTTGCGCAGCCGGATCAGGCCTTCCTGAGCCACGGAGGCCACCAGCTCGCCCTTGGCGTCATAGATCGAACCGCGCACGAAACCGCGGCCGCCCGTCGCCGAGGGGCTGTCCTGCGTATAGAGGTGCCAGTCATTGAAGTCCGACGGCTTGTGGAACCACATCGCGTGGTCGAGGCTGGCCGACTGGAAGCCCGGCGTCTGCCACTGCACGCCGTGCGGCCGCATGGCGGTCGACAGCATGTTCATGTCCGAGGCGTAGGCCATGATCACCTGATGCATGCGCGGGTCCGAGCCGATCGGCGCGCGCGCCCGGAACCAGACGTCCTGGGTCGCGGGCTTGGGGCCCTTGCCGCCGCCGAACAGATTGCCGTCCACCGCGCGCATCTCGATGGGCCGAGGGCGCGACATCATCTTGCGCATCTCCTCGGGCAGCTTCTCCAGGTTCTTCTTCTGCTGCTCGGCCTCGTCGGGCAGTTCGTCGACGCTCGGCACGGCCGGCATCGGCGTCTGGTGCTCGAAGCCTTCCTCGGCCACCTGGAACGAGGCGGCGAGGTTGAAGATCTGCTTGCCGTTCTGGATCGCCACCACCCGGCGGGTGGTGAAGCTGCCGCCGTCGCGCGAACGGTCGACGTCAAAGACGATCGGCACCCGCGGATCGCCCGGCCGGATGAAGTAGCAGTGCAGCGAGTGGCAGATCCGATCCTCGACCGTCTCATAGGCGGCGAGCAGGGACTGGGCGATCACCTGGCCCCCGAAGATGCGCGGCGGCCCGAATTCCGGGCTCACACCCCGGAACAGGTTCACTTCCAACCGTTCCAGCGACAGGGTTTCGGGCAGGCTCTCGGGGGTGTCCATAATCGGTCTCGAAATAATGCTGCGGTGCGAAAGACCTTGGCTTAAGCCCTAGCTTACCGAGGGGCAAGGCGCGGCATAGTCGCGTTCGGCCACGGCTTACGGTGGAAAACCTGCGTCACTTCGTCCAAAAGCCGACCCATGAGCTTCGACGCCACCGTCCTTACCATGTTTCCAGAGGCCTTTCCGGGCCCGCTCGGCGTGTCTTTGATCGGCACAGCCTGGCGCGAGCACGGGCTCTGGACCTTGGAAACAGTGGACATTCGGGGATTTTCCAAGGATAAGCGCGGCTTCCTCGACGACACCCCTGCAGGTGGCGGCCCGGGACAAGTGATGCGAGCGGACGTCATCGCGGCTGCGCTGGATAGCGTGGACCGTCGGGGCCGGCCGCTTTTGTACATGAGCGCACGGGGCCGACCCCTGACCCAGGCGCGCGTTAAAGAGTGGGCTGACGGGCCTGGACTGATCGTCCTGGCCGGCCGGTTCGAAGGGGTGGACCAGCGGGTGCTCGACAGCCGCGGGTTCGAGGAGATCGCCGTCGGCGATGCGGTGCTCGCCGGTGGCGAGGCTGCGGCCCTGGTGACGATTGAAGCGTGCGTAAGGCTCGTGCCCGGCGTCCTCGGCCAGGCTGCGAGCTTGAGTGAAGAGAGTTTCGAGGACGGGCTTCTGGAGCATCCGCAGTACACGCGACCGCGGGAGTTCGAGGGGCTTGAGATTCCCGAGGTGCTGCTCAGCGGCCACCATGCCCAAGTGCGGAAGTGGCGAGAAGCGCAGCGGGAAGTCACGACGCGGGAGCGACGGCCAGACCTCTGGGCGCAGCGATCCGCCAAATAACAGGCAAAGGGCGCGTAAAGCCCAGTGAACAAGGACTAGACGACCATGAACATCATTCAGCAGCTCGAAAAAGAAGAAGCCGATCGCCTGATCGCCACCCGCGCGATCCCTGACTTCCAGCCGGGCGACACGCTCCGCGTCAACGTGAAGATCAAGGAAGGCGAGCGCGAGCGCGTCCAGGCTTACGAAGGCGTCTGCATCGCCCGTCAAGGCGGCGGCATCAACGAGAGCTTCACCGTCCGCAAGATTTCGTTCGGCGAAGGCGTGGAACGCGTGTTCCCGATCCACTCCCCGAACATCGACTCCATCGAAGTGAAGCGTCGCGGCGTCGTCCGTCGCGCCAAGCTGTACTATCTGCGCGACCGTCGCGGGAAGTCGGCCCGGATCGCCGAGCGTCAGCAGACCCAGGGTTCCAAGACGACGACCGAAGCCTAAGGCTTCCAAGCAGACTGAAATTCAAGCGGCGGCCGTGGCGACACGGCCGCCGTTTTTCGTTTCCGGGGCTTGAACCCGGCTCGCCGCGCACTAACTCTAATCATAAGAGTTACTCGTGACGAGCTGGAGGTCGCCCCGTGCGCACCAAATCCTTTTCAGCAATGACCTGTTCGATCGCCGGCGCCCTGGAGGCGATCGGCGACCGTTGGGCGATCCTGCTGCTGCGCGACCTGGCCATGGGTCTCACGCGCTATGACGACCTGCAGGCCTCGACCGGCATGCCGACCACGACGCTGGCCGGGCGGCTGAAGCACCTGGAGGCCACCGGCCTCATCGAAAAGCGCCCCTATCAGGAGCGCCCGCCGCGTTTCGAATACGTCCTGACGCCCAAGGGCCGCGATCTGTGGAAGGTGACCACCGCCCTGCGCGAGTGGGGCGACCGCTGGGACGCCTCGGGCCTGGGCGCGCCGACCGTCGAACTGATCGACGGCGAGAGCGGGCGCCAGATCGAGCTGGCCCTGGTCGATGTCGAGACCGGCGCCGTCGTGCCACGATCACGCGCGCGCCTGCGGCCCGGCCCCGGCGCCGACGACCTGGTCCGCGCGCGCTTCGCCAAACACCTTAGCCAACAACGGAGCCCGGCATGAATCCCGTCGCCTTCTTCTTCGATTTCCGCAGCCCCTACAGCTATCTGGCCCAGAGCCAGCTCACCGATCTGCCAGCGTCATTCGACTACCGGCCGATGGACGTCCTGGCGCTGATGAAGGAGGTCGGCAACGTTCCGACCTCGGTGATCTGCCCGCCGAAGCAACGCTATGCGCGGACCGATCTGGGCCGCTGGGCGGCGCGCTACGGCCTAGCCTTCGCGCCCAATCCGGGCATGGCGCAGATCGACGGCCTGCGCCTGCTGCGCGCGGCCTTGGCCGGCGTCGCCCTCGGCCAGGGAGACGAGGCGAGCGCCCTGATCTTCAGCGCGATGTGGGCCGGCGACGCGCCCCTCAACACCGCCGAGGACCTGGCCCTGCTGCTCGCCCCGCTCGGCGTCACCGCCGCCATGATCGAAGACCCCGCCCGCACCACCGAGCTCGCGGCCAACACCGCCGAAGCCGCCCAACGCGGGGTGTTCGGCGCCCCCACCTTCATCGCCGGGGACGAGATGTTCTTCGGCAACGACCGCCTCGATTTCCTCCGTCAGAACCTGGAAGCCGCCATATGAAACCGCTCGCCATCATCACCGGGGTCGGCCCCGGCACTGGATCCTCCCTCGCCCGCCGCTTCGCCCAGGACGGCTACCGCGTCGCCATGCTGGCCCGCGACGCCGCGCGCCTGGCCGATCTCGAACGCGAGCTGGAGGACAGCCTGGCGGTTCCCTGCGACGTCGCCGACGCCGCGGCCCTGACCGCCGCGGTCGAGGACCTGATCGCCCGGTTCGGCGCGCCGAAAGCCGTGGTCCACAACGCCGTGGGCGGGGCCTTCGGCAGCTTCCAGGACATCCAGCCCGAGGTGCTGGAGCGGAACTTCCAGGTCAATGTCATGGCCCTGTTCCACCTGGCGCGGCTGACCACGCCCGGCATGATCGCCGCCGGCGGCGGGTCGCTGATCGTCACCGGCAACACCTCGGCCCTGCGCGGCCGGGCGAACTTCGCGGGCTTTGCGCCCACCAAGGCCGCCCAGCGCATCCTGGCGGAATCGCTGGCCCGCGATCTTGGTCCCAAGGGCGTGCACGTCGCCTATCTGGTCATCGACGCGGTGATCGACGTGCCGTGGACGCGCGAGCGCTATCCGACCGCCCCCGACGACTTCTTCATCCGCCCGGCCGACATCGCCGACGAGGTGTTTCGCCTGGCCCATCAGCCCCGGAGCGCCTGGTCGTTCCTGGCCGAGGTCCGGCCCTACGCCGAAACCTGGTGACCTAGCGACCTAGTTGGCCGCCGGCTCAGGTCGGCGGGCCTTCCTGATACTGCGGCAGGCCGTCGTCGAGCTTCAGCCAGGCCTGTTTGCTGGAGACCCAGATGTGGTCGGTCGGAGCGAAATCGTCAGGCTGGTCCAGGCTGCCAAAGGTCAGGCCCATGATCCCGAGCTTCTCGCGCATCGAAAAGATCGTCGTGCCGCACCGCGGGCAGAACCCTCGTTTCAGCCCCTCGGAGGAATGAGCGCTCGCCACCTCGCCCTCGATCGCCACCTTGGCGACGGCGTAGAGCGCGCGAACATTGAACGCCGCCCCGATCGCCCGCTGGCAGAGCCGACAATGGCAAACCCGCACATTGATCGCCGGGCCCTGCGCCACGTAACGAACCGCGCCGCACAGGCAGCCGCCGGAATGGGTCTCGATCATGGGCCTTCTCGCCTCCTGAACGCCGTTCACTGTGCGGCGAGCGCAACACCCGCCGTCAACAACGCCAGATAGTGCGTTCGCCGAACCACGTGTGCCCGCCGCGCCCTACCCGCGCCTGGCAAGCTTGGCCTATGGCAGGCGTCCGCCACAAGGGGAACACGCATGGGCCAGCTGCAGATCGACACCGCCATCCACCAGGACGGCGAGCGCCTCACCTGCGTCCTGCATAAGGACTGGAACATCTGGGGACCGAACGGCGGCTATGTCGCCTCGGTGGCCCTGCGCGCGGCCGGGGCGGTCGCGCCGAGCGACCACCGCCCGGCGACCATCTCGGTCCAGTACCTGTCGGTCGCCGAGTTCGACGAGGTCGAATGCCAGGTCACGCCGATGAAGAAGGGCCGTAACGCCTGGCTGCTGAACGTCGCCCTGGTGCAGAAGGGCCGCACCTTCCTGCAGGCCCAGGTCTGGACCACCAACAAGGCAGACGGCCCGCAAACCCGCGAAGCCGCCATGCCGCACGTGCCGCATCCAGACGGACTGAAGACCCTCGCCGAGCACCTTGGCCCAGGCGCCGACCAGATCAACGGGTTCTGGCGGAACATCGACTTCAAGCCGGTGGTGTTCGTGCCCTGGGACCAGCCGCGTCCGCCGGCCCCCGCGACCCTGCAGGAGTGGTACAGCTTCGTCGGCTACGCGCCGGGCGACGCCTTTCTGGATGCTTGCCGCCCGTTGATCCTGATCGACACCCTGCTCTGGCCCACCCACCATCGGGGCCTGGCCGAGCGGCCGACCTACATCGCCCCCAGCCTCGACGTGACACTCTGGTTCCATAACCCCGCGGGCGCGGCCGAGTGGTTGCTGGTCGATGCGCAATCGGACCAATCGGGGGATGGCCTGATCCATGGGCGGGCGCGGGTCTGGACGCCGGAAGGCGTCCTGGTCGCCAGCGGCGGCTCGAACATGCTGCACGTGGCGCGGAGCTGACCCCACGAGAACGCGAGCGCCGAGGTCAACCGGCGCTCGCCAGCACCCTTTCGACGCTCTCGTCCAGGCGGGGCGTCCCATCGATCTCCAGCACCGGGCAAGTCAGGTTCGCGAGCCAATCGCGATGCCGCTCAAGGCTGCGGCCCGGGAAGCCAGCCTGGTCGTAGCCGCGCGCCCATTGGATGAAGGCCAGATGGGCCTCATGCATGACG
The DNA here is from genome assembly GCF_001429025.1 of Phenylobacterium sp. Root700. Taxonomy (GTDB): domain Bacteria; phylum Pseudomonadota; class Alphaproteobacteria; order Caulobacterales; family Caulobacteraceae; genus Phenylobacterium. The sequence continues at coordinate 21,256 of NZ_LMHT01000031.1, forward strand.
CCGCCCGGCTCGATGGCGGCGCCGTAACGCTCACGCTCGCGACGCATCAGTCGCTCCAGCCGAACCTCCGGCGGGACGTGCAGGAAGACCACCAGGTCAAAGCGCGGGATGAAGACGTCGCCCCAGGATATCAGCGACCCGGAGATCACCCACGACCTCCGCCCCGCCATCTGCGCCTCCATCAGGTCGATGCGTTCCTCGACCGGCCGCTTGGTCGTGAACGGCGGGTCGGTCGCCTCCCAGAAGAAGGTGTCGGTATCCAGATGGAGACAGGCCAGGCGCTCGGCCAGCGCCCCGCCCAAGGTGGTCGTGCCTGATGACGACGCGCCGACGACATGGATGCGAGCGTCCCTCACGCCCTACTCCCGCCGCCCCTCGGCGATGAAGGCCTGGAAGCCGGCCACCAGGTGGTCGAACATCAACCGCATGCGGCGATGGCCCTTCAGGTTCTCGTGCATGGCGATCCACAGATCGAGCTCGAAGTGGAAGGCGTTGGCCAGGACCGGGGTCAGGCCATAGCGGCGGGCCAGCTGGTGCTGGCAGGCGCCGACGCCCACCCCGGCGCGGATCGCCGCGATCTGGGCCAGATCGTTGTCGGACCGGAACGCGAAGCGCTCGCGGGTGACCTCCCACGGCAGATCCAGCTCGGCGAGGGCGGCCAGGGCCGGCGGCTCGCGATCGAAGCCGACCACCGTGTGATCGTCCATGTCCGCCAAGGACTGGGGCGCGCCGAAGCAGGCGATATAGTCCGGCGAGGCGTAGAACCCGACGCCGACGACGCCGACCTTGCGGGCCACCAGCGCCCCCTGGGTCGGGCGCATCATCCGCACGGCGATGTCGGCGTCGCGGCGCGACAGGTCCTCGGCCTTGTTGGACAGCACCAGCTCGATGTCGATCTCAGGATGCAGACGCCGGAAGGCGCCCAGGATGGGCGGCAGGACCTCGGTCCCCATGATCTGGCTGGCTGTGATGCGGATCGCGCCCTTCAGCGAGTCCGCCGCACCGGAGGCGTCGCGCAGGGCCGCGGCGGCGGCGGCGTACATCTCGGCCAGATGCGGCTCAAGTTGGTGAGCCAGGTCCGTCGGGGTCAGGCCGCGCGGCGAGCGCAGGAACAGCGGCCCGCCCAATTTCTGCTCAAGCGCCTCGATGTGGCGCCCCAAGGTGGGCTGGGTCAGGCCCCGCGACTTCGCGGCCGCCGACAGGCTTCCGGCCTGGAGCACGGCGTGCAGACTCTGGAACAGATCCCAATCGGCGTTCGCCATGCGCCTATGAATAACTGATCCAGCGTCATCGGCAATTACGCCTGATACTGGACTTTAGGGCCGCGCCGGAACTAGATGCCGCCCATGGTTGGCAAGACACTTTACGATAAGATCTGGGACGCCCACATCGTCGACGAAACCGACGGCGAGGCGATCCTCTACATTGACCTGCACCTCATCCATGAGGTCACCACGCCGCAGGCCTTCGCAGGCCTTCGCGCGGCGCATCGGCCCGTGCGCCGTCCGGACCGGACGCTCGCGGTCGCCGACCACAACATCCCCACCGAAGGCCAGGCGCTCGGCGTCGGCGCGGTGGCCGATGAAGAGGCGCGCCTGCAGCTCCAGACCCTGGAGCGCAACGTCAAGGACAACGGCATCGAGTTCTTCCCGATGGGCGACATCCGCAACGGGATCGTCCACGTGGTCGGCCCCGAGCAGGGCCGCACCCAGCCGGGCATGACCATCGTCTGCGGCGACAGCCACACCTCGACCCACGGCGCCTTCGGGGCGCTGGCCCAGGGCATCGGGACCTCCGAGGTCGAGCACGTCCTGGCGACCCAGACCCTTCGGCAGAAGAAGTCGAAGAACATGCGCGTCACCATCGACGGCGCGCCCGCGCCGGGCGTCGGCGCCAAGGACTTCGCGCTCGCCGTCATCGGCGAGATCGGCACCGCCGGCGGCACCGGCTACGTCATTGAATTCGCCGGCGAGGCCATCCGCGGACTGTCAATGGAAGGGCGGATGACGCTCTGCAACCTGACCATCGAGGGCGGCGCCCGCGCGGGTCTCGTCGCCCCCGACCAGACCACCTACGACTACATGATGGGCCGTCCCGCCGCGCCGAAGGCCGGCGCCTGGGAAGTCGCCCTGTCCTATTGGAAGACGCTCTATTCCGACGACGACGCGGTGTTCGACCGCGAGGTCCGGCTGGACGCCGCCAAGATCGCGCCGCTGGTCACCTGGGGCACCAGCCCCGAGGACGTCATCGCCATCAGCGACACCGTCCCGACCCCAGGCGCCTTCGCCAGCACCGACAAGCGCGCCTCGGTCGAGCGCGCGCTGGCCTATATGGGCCTGGAGGCCGGCCAGCCGATCACCGACGCCAAGATCGACGTGGTGTTCATCGGCTCCTGCACCAACAGCCGCATCGAGGATCTGCGCTCGGCGGCCCAGGTCGTCCAGCACGCTTTCCTGCACGGCAAGCTCGTCGCGCCGCACGTGCGGGCCATGGTCGTGCCGGGCTCGGGCCTGGTGAAGGCCCAGGCCGAAGACGAAGGCCTGGACGCCATCTTCAAGGCCGCCGGCTTCGATTGGCGCGAACCGGGCTGTTCGATGTGCCTAGGCATGAACCCCGACCGCCTGGCGCCGGGCGAGCGCTGCGCCTCGACCTCCAACCGCAACTTCGAAGGCCGTCAGGGCCGCGGAGGCCGCACCCACCTCATGAGTCCAGCCATGGCCGCCGCGGCCGCCATCGCCGGCCATATCGCCGATGTGAGAGACTTCATCTGATGATGAGCGCCCGCACCAGTTTCCTTGTCTGGTGGGGGCTTCCCATCCTGTGCGCCGGCTTTGGCGCACTGGTCGCGAACTATGTCGGCATGGACACCAACGTCGGTCCGGGCGGCTTGGGGCAAGGCCCCCTGCTGCTGATCGGCGGTTATTTCGCGGCGGTCGGCCTGCTGGCGGTGATCTTCCGCGCCCGGCAGAGCCAGGTGCTGTTCGACGACCGCGCCCGCTTCGACAAGCCGGTCGAGGCCGCGATGGTCGCCCTGTGCGCGCCGGTCCTGGTCGCCGGCCTATGGGTCTTCACGACCGGCTTCCTCGCCGACTTCGGCCCCAGCCAGACCGTTCGCGGGCGCCTGCAGGCGGTCGATGAGATCGGCGCCTTCGGGCGAAGCTACGCCATCGATCTCGACAACGCCGCCTATCCGCTGCTGCTGCAGTGCCGGCTGCAGCGCAATTGCGGCAGCCCCACCCCGCTGCTCCGCCTCAAGGCCGGATCGCCCGTCGAGGCCGAGGTTCTGAACAAGCGGATGCTCGGGCTCAAGGTCGCCGGCCAGGAACTGGTCAGCCCCGTCCGGCAGCGGACGATCAGGTTGGCGTTCGGCGGCGGCCTGCTGGCGGCGCTGCTGCTCTACACCGCCGCCTTCGTGCTGGTCTCGACGCGCCTGCTGCTTGGCCACGATGGCGAGGCCGACAGGTGATCACCGGCCTCGACCACGTCGCCCTGGCGGTGAGCGACCTGGGCGCCGCCGTGGCCGGCTACACCGCCCTGCTGGGCCGCGAGCCCAACTGGATCGGCGGCGACGGCGGAGCGCGGCACGCCTGGTTCCAACTGCCGAACATGGCGCTCGACGTGATCGCGCCGCACGGCGAGGGCGCCTTCGGCGACACCATCCGCAAACACCTGGCCGAGCACGGCGAAGGCATCTGGGCCTTGGCCTTCACGACCCCCGACATTGAGGCGGCCGCCAAGCTGCTCGGCCGGCGCGGGATCGGCGGCCGGACGCCCGGACCCGTCCGCTCCACCCATGACGACGGTCGCAAGCGCTACTGGACCAGCTCGGGCCTCGATCCCGCCGACACCGGCGGCCTCAACATCCTGCTGATCGCCCCGCCGCGCGACGGCGTGGCCTGGCCGCTCTCGCCGCCCTCGCAGGGCGAGGCCGCGGCGGTCACCCAGCTCGACCACGTGGTGATCCACACCAGCAATCCGGACCGCGCCCTGGCGATCTACGGGGCCAAGCTCGGCCTCGACCTGCGGCTCGACCGATCCAACGCCGACTGGGGCGTGCGCCAGCTGTTCTTCCGCTGCGGCGACGCCGTGGTGGAGATGGGCGCCAGCCTGAAGACCCCGGCCTCCGACGCCCCCGACCGCTTCGGCGGCCTGGCCTGGCGGGTCGCTGACCCGGACGCCGTGCAGGCCCGCATCGCCGCGGCCGGCTTCGACGTCTCCGACGTCCGCGTCGGCCGCAAGCCCGGCACCAAGGTCTTCACCGTCCGCTCCGGCGTGCCCGCCGCCCCGGCCCTGATGATCCAGCAAGACGCCGAAGCGTGATAAACTGACGCCTGCCTTAGGTCCCCACAGTCCCGAACCTCTGTTAAGACGAACCGATGCAAGCCTTCACCAAGCTCGACGCCAAGATCGCTCCCCTGCCCCTGGCCAATGTCGACACCGACCAGATCATCCCCAAGCAGTTCCTGAAGACCGTGGAACGTGAAGGGCTGTCCAAGGGGCTGTTCTACGACTTCCGCTTCGACGAGGAGGGGAAGGTGAAGCCCGACTTCATCCTCAACCGCCCCGAATATAAGGGCGTGGGCGTGCTGGTGGCCGGCGACAATTTCGGCTGCGGATCCTCGCGCGAGCATGCGCCCTGGGCGCTGATGGACTTCGGGATCAGCTGCGTGATCTCCACCAGTTTCGCGGACATCTTCTACAACAACTGCTTCCAGAACGGCCTGCTGCCCGTGGTGCTGGCGCCCGATCAGGTGCAGGCGCTGATGGAGGAGGCCAAGGGCGGCAACCACATGGTCACCGTCGACCTGGAGAGCCAGACCGTCGTCTCGCCGTCGGGCCAGAAGTTCGCCTTCCAGATCGACCCCCAACGCAAGGAAAAGATGCTGAAGGGCCTGGACGCCATCGGCGAGACCCTGCAGGCCGTCGCCGCGATCGACGTCTACGAAGGCAAGCGCGCCATCAGCCAGCCCTGGCTGGAACGGGCGTGACCCTGATCATCGCCGGCACGGTCCGCGTTCCGCGCGAGACCCTGGCGGCGTTCCGTCCGCACATGCTGGCGATGCTGGAGGCCAGCCGCGCCGAGGACGGCTGCATCACCTATTCCTACGCCGAGGACGTGGCCGAGCCTGGCCTGATCCGGGTGTTCGAGGCCTGGCGCGACCAGGCCGCGCTGGATGCGCATTTCCAGACGCCGCACATGGCGACCTGGCGCAGCCATTGGCCGGCCTTCGGCGTGTCCGACCGCCGGCTCAGCGCCTACGACATCGCCGCCGAGCGACCGCTCTAGTCGTCAGGCCGCCTGCAGGTAGACCGTGGAGCCCTGCACCTCAGGCCGATAGACCTGCGCGGGCGCACGGAACAGCCGGTCGATCTCGGCCCGGATCGGGGCCTCGGCGTCGTACTGGGCGCGCAGGCCGGCCGCACGCAGCATCACCGCCGGCGGCTCGGCTTCCTCCGGGGTGAGGAAGAGGCCGAGATTTCGGCTGCCGACGCCGGCGTCGGCCCTGGACGTCGCCATCGAGAGCGGGATGGCCAGGACGAGGCCGAGCGCCACCGGACTAGTCCAGACCAGCAGCACGGGATCCAGAGCAAAGGCGGCGCCCGCCCAGGCCAGACCGAGCGCGGTGTGGAGCCAGTGGCTCCGCCAGGCCTGCTTGAATTTCAGCCGGCCCTCGTCGCGCTGCTGGGCCGCCCAGCCTGAGTGGCGGCCGCGCAGGACCTCGACCACGGCGCGGCTGTGCATCAGCATGAAGACCGGCGCCATCAGGGCCGAGATCGCGATCTCGGCGAGCACGCTGAGCGCCAGGCTGATGGTCCCGCCGCAGGCCAGGCGCGAGGCGCGGCGACGCGCGACCAGCACAGCGCCCATGATCTTGGGGATGAGCAGCAGGGCCATGGTCGCGGCGAACAGGGCGCCGGCGGTGGCGGCGTCGACCGCCTGGCCGGCGTCACGCTGCTGGGCCCAGACCACGCCGCCGACGACCAGGAAGGCCAGCCAAAGCGGCGCGGTGAGATAGGCCAGCACGCCACGGGCCAGGTGCAGCCGGCTGACCCAGTGCAGGCCCTTGGCGCCCAGCACAGCGCTGTGCTGCAGGTTGCCCTGGCACCAGCGGCGGTCGCGCACGGCCATGTCCAGCAGGGACGGCGGGGCCTCTTCGAAACTGCCAGTCAGGTCCGGCGCCATTCGCACAGCCCAACCGCCGCGCCGCAACAGCGCGGCCTCGACGAAGTCATGGCTCATGATGTGGCCGCCGAACGGCTTGCCGCCCTTGATGTGGGGCAAGCCCGCGCAGTCGGCGAAGGCCCGGGTGCGGATGATGGCGTTGTGGCCCCAATAGTTGCCCTCGGCCCCCGACCACCAGGCTTGGCCCTGGGCGATCACCGGGCCGTAGATGCGCGCGGCGAACTGCTGCAGGCGGGCGAACAGGGTCGAGGCGCCGATGATCGACGGCAGGGTCTGGATCAGGCCGACCCGGCGGTCGCGCTCCATCGCGGCGGTCAGGCGCAGGATGGTGTCGCCGGTCATCAGGCTGTCGGCGTCGAGGATGATCATCGACTCATAGCCGGCCCCGGACCGCATGACCCAATCGGCGATGTTGCCGGCCTTACGGTCCAGGTTCAGCGCCCGGCGGCGATAGAAGATGCGATCGGGCGCGTCGAGCTTCAGGCGCAGCCGCAGCACGCCGGTCGCCTCGGCCTGGGCGATCGCCGCGTCGCGCGTGTCGGACAGGACGAAGATGTCGTAGAGCTCGGCCACGCCCAGGGCCTCGAGCTCCTCGTAGATGGCCTGCACCCCCGACAGGATCCGGCCCGGATCCTCGTTGTAGGTCGGCATCAGCAGGGCGGTGCGAGTGAAGATGATCGGTTGGGGCCGCCAGGGCTCCAGATCACGCGCCCGCCACATCAGGACGAACCCCGCCACCGCGCTGATGAAGGCGAAGGCGACCCAGGAAAACAGCAAGGCGAACAGGGCCAGCATCAGGCCATCAGCGATCGCGAAGCCCTTCGGCGCCAGCAGCCGCGCCATGACGCCCGTGGCGCCCAGCGTCGAAACCGCCGTAAGGCCGACGACCAGCGTGCGGCGCCAGGCGCGGCTGTCGGTGAAACCGAGGCAGGCCTGGCCCATGGTGTCCCGCTCCAGGTCCTGGACGGGCATGGCCAACGGCCGGCGCGGCGGCAGGCTGCGCAGGGCGGGGCCGGTCCTTGGTTTCCAAGGCCGAGCCGGCGAACGGGCGGTTACGCGATCCATCGGTACAGCCACACCTCCGAGCAGGGTTTTCCAGCCCGCAGCAATTGCGCGCGCAGGTCGGCGCCGCGCGCCTGGGCCGGGTCAAACTCGAAGCTCAACCGCACCCCGCGGGTCTCTGGGTTAGGTGACAAATGGGTGTCCAGCACCGCACCGGCCGATGTCGTGACTTGGGCCGTCACGCCGTCGGCGCTCGGCAGGTCGAAGTCGACCACGAAGCGCCGGCGCGGCTTGGCGGCCGCGGCGCCGGACCGGGTCTGCGCGACACGGGCGAGGCCGGCGGGGGGCCGCTCCGGCCCCCAATGCAGACGATAAGCGAAGCTCGCCGGGACGCCGGCGCGCAGCGGCGCGGCCGGGGTCCAGAAGGCGGCGATATTGTCCTCGTACTCGGTGCGGGTCGGCAGCTCGACCAACCGCACCTGGCCCGGCCCCCAAGCGCCCTTCGGCTCGACCCACAGACTGGGACGCAGGTCGTAGCGCGCCTCCAGGTCCTGGTAGGCGTCCAGCCGCCGCTCGCGCTGCATGAGGCCGTAGCCCTTCGGGTTCTTGTCCTGGAAGGCGCTGGTCTGCACGAGGCTGGGATTGACCAGCGGCCGCCACAGCCGCTCGCCCTGGCCGTTGACCACCGACAGGCCGTCGGAGTCGTGCACACGGGGCCGGAAATCATCGAACCGCCGGGCCGCGTCGCCGGAGAACAGGAACATGCTGGTCAGCGGCGCGATCCCGACATTGGCGATCGGCCGACGCGGAAAGATCCTGGCGCTCACGTCGAAGATCGTCGCGTCCCCCGGCGTCACCACGAACCGGAAAGCCCCGGCGCAGCTGACGCTGTCCAGCAGGGCCAGGATCGTCAGGCTGCGCGCGCCGGGCGAGGGCCGCTCGATCCAGAACGAGCGGAAGATCGGGAACTCCTCCGGGCCGCCCGTGCCGATGGCCAGGCCCCTGGCCGAGAGGCCGTAGAGCATGCCCTTGGCCACGGCGCGGAAGTAGGACGCGCCCAGGAAAACGGCGACCTCGTCATAGTAGGAGGCCTTGTTGATCGGCGCATGGATGCGGAAGCCGGCGAACCCCAGTTGCGGCGACAGGCCGGTGGGCGCGCCGCGCTTGAAATTGAACAGGTCGGTGGAATAGGCGATCGGGGTCGGACGACCGTCATGCAGCTCGAAGAGATCGACCTGCTCGCGGAACAGTCCCCCGCGATGGAAGAACTGCAACTGGAACGGCAGGCGTTCGGCCTTCCAGAGGGCATGGTCCGGGTTGAAACGGATGTCGCGATAGGCGTCGTAGTCCAACGTGGACAAGGCCTGCGGCAGCGCCTTGGACGGCGCGCTGTAGGGGCGCCGCGACAGATCGCGGGCCAGGGCCTGGACGTCGGCCTCGCCAAAGCCGCGCGACGTTGCGGCGTGCGCGGCCTGCCCCACGCCCAGCGCGGCCAGCGGCGCGGCGGCGATCACGTGACGACGGGTCGGGCGGCTAGGCCGGGCTTGTCCTGGCGATCGTTCGAGCACGCGTCTTCCAGCAGGGGGTGAGTTTTTCGCGATCGGACCGTCTCGGGACTCGATGGGGCGAAACCAAGGCGGGGTCAGGTTTTTCGCCGGAACACCCATTGGAAAGCCGTCATTCGCCTCGATTTGTCGCAGCGATGGTCGCCCCACGCCCACGAAACCAAGGTGGCGCTTCGCCTTGGGGGTTTTCCATCGGTCCGTCTTCGCCTACGAGATCGCCTCCAAACGCCGGCTCTAGGCGTGACCAGAACGGGGGCTCCCACATGACCGACCTGCTTCTTCTGCCCGGCGACGGCATCGGCCCGGAAGTCACCGCCCAGGTCCGCCGCGTCGCCGAGGCCCTGACGCCCGATCTCGCCATCGAAGAGCGTCTGTTCGGCGGCTGCAGCTACGATGCGCACGGCGTGCCGCTGACCGACGAAGCCCTGGCGACCGCCAAGGCCTCCAAGGCGGTGCTGATGGGCGCGGTGGGCGGCCCCCAATGGGCCGGCGCGCCGCGCGACAAGCGCCCCGAGGCTGGCCTGCTGAACCTGCGCGCCGGCATGGAGGTGTTCGCCAACCTGCGCCCGGCCCTGTGCTTCAACGCCCTGGCCGACGCCTCGTCGCTGAAGCGTGAGCTGGTCGAGGGCCTGGACATGATGATCGTCCGCGAACTGACCGGCGGCATCTATTTCGGCTCGCCCCGCTTCATCGAGGAGCTGCCGGAAGGCGGCAAGCGCGCCGTCGACACCCAGGTCTACACGACCATGGAGATCGAGCGCGTCGCCCGCGTGGCCTTCGAACTGGCCCGCGGCCGCCGCAACAAGGTCCACTCCGCCGAGAAGTCCAACGTGATGGACTCCGGCCTGTTGTGGCGCGAAGTGGTCACCGACCTGCACAAGCGCGAGTTCGCCGATGTCGAGCTGGAGCACATCCTGGCCGACAACGCCGCCATGCAGATCGTCAAGAACCCCAAGCAGTTCGACGTCATGGTCACCGACAACCTGTTCGGCGACATCCTGTCCGACGCCGCGGCCCAGCTGACCGGCTCGCTCGGCATGCTGCCCTCGGCGGCCCTCGGCCTGCCGGGCAAGCCGGGCCTCTATGAGCCGATCCACGGTTCGGCCCCGGACATCGCCGGTCAGAACCTCGCCAACCCGTTGGCGGCGATCCTATCCTTCGAAATGGCCCTGCGCTGGTCGCTGGGCCGCACGCAAGCCGCCGACCAACTCTACGGCGCGGTCATCAAGGCCCTGGAAGGCGGCGCCCGCACCCGCGACCTCGGCGGGTCGCTCTCCACCACCCAGATGGGCGACGCGGTGCTGGCGGCCCTCTAGAGCCGCTGCGGGCCGCCTGCGAGGGCGGCCCGCGGGCTCAGAACTGACGTGCACGGGTGCCACAGAGACGGGTGCGCGGCGAACCGGCGCACCGAGATTCTGTTGCTTTTTTCCGGCGGATGCGACATGGGGACGCCGGCATGAGAGACCTCAAGAAAAATAGCTTCAACGACCGCGCGGCGACCTCGCTGGAGGCCAAGAAGGCCCTCCTGGCGAAGATGAAAGTCAAGCCGACCGTCACCGCCCCTGTCGCTCCCGACCGCGCCGCCATCAAGGCCGCCGAGCTCGCTGAGCTTCGCGCTACGCGCGAGGCTGAGCGTATCGAGAAGCGCCGCATCGCCGCCGAAGCCGACGCGCTTCGCGCCGAGGTGGAGGCGTTCGACAACGAGACCCGCGAGCTGGAGACGCGCGCCGCCCAAAAGGCCGCCCGCGACGCCCGCTACGCGGCCCGTAAACAGCGCCGCAAATAACCTCGCCCTAGTCCGGGTGGTCGGCCGCCGAGGCCGGCGCCACGTGCGGCGGGAATGCGTCGGCCAGGGGTTCGTACCTGGCCCGCGCCCGCTCGAGTCGCGCCCGCATGTCCACTGCGGCCTCGGGGAAATTGCGCGCGACGCTGTAGTTCTCGCCTGGATCGATATCCATGTCGAACAGCAGCGGATAGCCGTCCAGCGCGATGTCGTAGGTCCGGTAATAGGACCGCGCCACGTACTTCCAGCGCGCCGTGCGGACCGCCGCGACCTTGGCGTTGTCGAACAGCACGATCTCCTCGTGCGGCGACGCCGCCCCTTCCTTCAGAACGCCCGAGATATCGCGCCCGTCCAGTTCGCGGTCGGCGACCTGCGGCTTGCCGGCCATGGCCAACAGGGTCGGCAGCAGGTCGAGATTGCTGGCCAGGCCTGAGCTGACCTGCCCGGCCGGCAGGGTCCCCGGCTGGCGGGCGATGAACGGCACGCGGAAGCCGCCGTCCCAGGCCGAGCCGCCCTTGCGGTCGCGGAACGGACCCGATGATCCCTCGAACCACGGCCCGTTGTCGGAGGTGAAGGCCACCAGGGTGTCCTCGTCGAGGCCCAGCGCCTTCAGCTGCGCCAGCAGCCGGCCGACATTGCGGTCGATCTCCTCGACCACCTCGCCATAGGCGCCGCCCGGCGAGCCGGTCAGGTCGTCGGGATTGGGCTTCAGCGGAATGTGCGGGGCGGTCAGGGTCAGCAGCACGAAGAACGGCCGCTCGCGGTTCTCCTCGACGAAGGCGGCGGTGCGCTCGAAGAACTGCTGGGTCAGCTTGGAGAAGTCGGCCTTGCTCTCGCTCATCGGCGTCTGGCCGCTGTCGTAGAGCGCCAACGGTTTCATGTCGTGGCTGTAGGGCAGGCCGTAGAAGTGGTCGAAGCCATGGACCATCGGCGGCCAGTGCGGCGCCACATGGCCCAGGTGCCACTTGCCGATCAGGGCGCTCGTATAGTCCTCGCCCAGCGCCTTGGGGATGGTCAGGGCGTCCACCGGCAGGCCGGTGGTGTCGGACGGCTGGATCACCTCGTGGGCCAGGCCGTTGCGGATCGCATACTGGCCGGTCAGCATCCCGGCCCGCGACGGCGTGCAGACATTGGCCGAGGCATAGAAGTCGGTCAGCCGCACGCCCTCTTGCGCCATGCGGTCAAGGTTCGGCGTGCGGATCACCTTGCCGCCGTCACAGCCTAGGTCGCCATAGCCCAGGTCGTCGGCGACGATGATGATGAAGTTGGGCTGGCGCATGGGAACTCTTCGGAACGGGCGAATCTGCGCGCAACATCCACACCGCGCCCGCCGGTGTCATCCCCAAAGCGAGGCGCCTAGAGCTTCAGCAACCAGGTCTCGCTGATCAGGCCCGGGGCGATGGCGCCGTCCGGGTGACTTTCGACCAGCTCGAAACCGGCCCCGGCATAGACCGCCCGCGCCGCGGTCAGGATGCTCTGGGTCCAGAGGGTGATCTCGGCGTAGCCGGCGGCCCGCGCGAAGGCGACGCACTCGGCGACCAGCCGCTTGCCCAGCCCCAGGCCCCGGGCCGCGGGCTCGATCAGCAGCAGCCGCAGCTTGGCCTGACCGGGGACGTCGCTCCTGACCAGGAAGATCGTGCCGAGGATCTCGCCGCCGCGCTCGGCGATCCAACAGCGCTCACGCAGGGGGTCGAGGTTGTCGATGAAGTCGGCGGCGATCCGCGCCACCAGGGCCTCGAACCGCTCGTCCCATCCGTATTCGCGGGCGTAGAGCGCGCCGTGCCGATGAACCACCCAGCCCATGTCGCCGGGGCGGTGGGGCCGGAGTATGACCTCGCCGGCCGCCGGCGCCTTGAGCAGGGTTTCGATCTGCGCCATCGCCCCAGTCAACCGCGTCCGCTCCACCGTGGTGAGCGGGGCGATCAGGCCCTCCACGGCGCCCTCGGCCACCTGCCGCATGCCGTTATAGGCGTGGATGCCCTCGGAGCTCAGCCACACCATGACGCTGCGTCCGTCATGGCGTGAGGGCTCGCGGACCATCAGCCCCTCGGCCTCGAACCGTTTCAGGATGCGGCTGAGGTAGCCATTATCGAGCCCGGTGTTGGCGGCCAGCGCCTTGGGGCTGACGCCGTCCGGCGTCTGGGCGACCTCGTAGAGCACCCGCATTTCGGCCAGGCCGTAGGGCGATCCGAGATGCGCCTCGTCCAAGGCGCCGATCCTGCGGGTGTAGAACCGGTTGAACCGGCGAACAGCGGCGATGGCGTCCTTGGGCTGCATGAGTTTCCTCCCAGGCCATCATTTTACCGATAGTTGACGCAGTCAACTATGTTGTTTTAGGCGGCTTTTGCGCTGCGCGACGCGCCGTCAGGGTCAGCAGCTCGGACGCCATGTCGAGCCAGGTCGGGGTCAAGCCCTCGGCCAGGCTTTCGAGCCACACCCCCTTGCGCCGCAAGGCTTCGGCGTGGGCCGCGCAGCCCTGATCGGTCATCGACAACAGGTGCGCGCGGGCATGTTCGGGGTTGCGGGCGTAGGCCGCCAGCCCCCGATCGACCAGATCGTCGGCCAGTCGCTGCACGGCCTGGCGGCTCAGGCCCAGCACCCGGGCGATTTGCGAGACCGTGCGCGGTTGCGAGCGCTCCAGGACGTCCAGAATCTGCCCGCGCGCGCTGCTTAGGCCAAGATCGGCGACAAGGTTGTCGAAGGCGCCGGTCATCACCGCGCCAGCCTTGGTCGAGGCTTGGAAGAGCCGCAGCAGGGCGTCGGCGTTTGAATTCATGTCAATGAATTGTCATTTCGACAATAGATTGTCAATTTTCCCGCGCCATTGTCGAGGGCGGCCGCGCGGCTAAAGTCGGGGCATGCAAGCTTTCATGTTCCGTACGCCCTACGACCGCATCGCCGGACGCATCGCCGCCATGGCGCCCGATCTGGACGTCGTCGTGCTGGAACCGGACGGCGGCCTGACGCTGAACGGTCAGACTTTCGACGCCGCGGGGCTGAAGCCCGACATCTGGTGGCTGACGCTCGAGGCCTTCGGCGCCCAGACCAAGGACTACTTCGGTCGACTGAAGGCCTCGGCGGACGCGCGGTGGGTGCAGACGGTGTTCGCCGGGGTCGAGAACCCGGTGTTCAAGCCCCTGGCTCGCGAGGGCCTGCTGGTGACCAACTCCAGCGCCCAGGCTCCGGCCATCGCCGAGTACGTGAGCGTCCACGCGCTCAGCCTGCTGCACCCGATCGCCGAGCAGCAGGCCCACCAGGACGCCCGCACCTGGAAGCCGGTGAACTTCCGCGAGGTCGGTCAGACCCGCTGGCTGATCGTCGGCTTCGGCAATATCGGCCGCGAGATCGCCGTCCGCGCCAAGGCGTTCGGGGCGCAGGTCGAGGCGGTGCGACGCGCCGCCTCCGCCGAGGGCCTGGCCGACGCCGTCTCCACCCTCGCCGACCTGCCGGAACGGCTGCCCGACGCCGACGTGGTCGTCCTGGCCTGCGCGCTCAACGACGAGACCCGCGACCTGGCGAACGCCGAATTCTTCGCGGCGATGAAGCCCGGCTCGATCCTGATCAATATCGGCCGCGGCGGCCTGGTCGACGAGGACGCCCTGCGCACGGCCCTGGACGCCGACAAACCCGCCCACGCGGTGCTCGACGTCTTCAAGACCGAGCCCCTGCCCGCCGACAGCTGGTTCTGGGACCATCCGAAGGTCCGGGTGACACCCCACGCCTCCAATCGGGGCGCGCTGACCGGGGAGCGCGGCGACGCCCTGTTCCTGGGGAACCTGGGCCTCTACCTGCGCGGCGAGCCGCTGCGCAACCGCGTCAACCCGGCCGATATCGGGGTGGGCTAGGCCCCGATCTTGGGATCAAGGCGCCGGGCCTGGGCCTTGTCGGCCTGCGCCCCCTTGGCGTCGCCGAGCTCGGCTTTCGACAGCCCCCGCGCCCACCAGACGGACGCCACGTTCGGGTCGCCCTTGAGGGCGGCGTCCAGGACCTCGACCGCCTGCAGATGGTCGCCCATCCGCCGATAGATCTCCGCCTTCCACGCCAGATACACGGGCTGGTCGGGAAACAGGGCCAGCGCCTGGTTGATATCCTTCAGGGCGCGGTCGTAGCGCTCCAGCTCCCGATAGGCGATCGAGCGACTGGCGTAGACCGAGCCGTGCTCGGGGTCGGCGGCCTGCGCCGCGTCAAAATCCTTGACCGCCTCGGCGTACCTTTCCGCGCCGAGTTCCAATCGCCCGCGGCTGTGCAAGGCGTAGACCGACTTCGGCTCGATCTTCAGCGCGGCCTCGACGTCGGCCCTCGCCCCGGCGTTGTCCCCGATGAAGGCGCGCGTCATCCCACGATCGACCAGCAGTTCGGCGTTGACCGGATCGATCTGAACAGCGCGGTCATAGGCCTCAAGCGCCGGCTTCGCCTTGTCGCCGCGACGACGGACGGGCCAAGGCACAAGACCAGGCAAATGCTGGCGGCTGTCGCCGCTCTAAACGAAAACACGCAATCCCCCCGACCGCTCAACCCTAGGGTATAGGGCGGCAGGAAGAATGAAAAGTGAACAAATCAGGCTTCGACGGTCATCTGGGTCTGCAGCACCAGGGCCAGGAGCTTGCCGTCGGCGTTGGTGATCCGGGTCTGCCAGACGCTGGAACGACGGCCGATGTGGAGGGGAACGGCCTCTCCCTCGACCGTCGTGCCGACCTTGGCCGAGCCCAGGAAGTTGGTCTTGGATTCCAAGGTCGTGGTCCGCGCCCCGTCCGGCAGGTTGAGGAAGCCGCCGACCGCGCCCAAGGCGTCGGCGAAGGCCATGAACGCCCCGCCGTGCAGGATACCGCCCGCCGTACAGAGATCCTCGCGCACCACCAGGCGGCCGGTGACCCGCGCCTTGGTCCGCTCCACGATCTCAACGCCCATGAGGTTGGAAAACGGCATGCCGGTTTCGGGGGTCGCGGTGTCCGTCCTCATGAGCGTGCTCCGTCGCTGGCCTAGACGCCAGAAAGCGGCTCGGTCGGCGCGGGGTCAATAACCTCGTTGGTAGCGAGTTCCGGCGTGGCCGGCGGCGTCTCGACCGGCTCTTCGCCGCGGACCGGACGCTTTAACGCCGCCGTCAGTTCGTCGATGGAGACCTTGCCGTCCTTGTTGGCGTCGAGTCTGTCGAAAGCTCGCTCCGCCTGAGCGCCGCGTCCTTCGGCGTAGCCCGACTTGCCCGGCAGCGCGTCCTTGAGCTCAGTCAGGGTGAAGGCGTCGTCGTCGTCCTGGTCGATGGCCGCCACCAGATGCTCAGCCAGGCCGCCGCCGGCGGCCGCCTGTTGCGCGATCAGGGCGTCGAGGGTCTTGGGGCCAAACCGCCCGCCGGCGGGAGGCTCCGGCAAGATCGGCTTTCCAGCGGCTGGGGCCTCCAGGGCGGCAAAAAGCGCCTGGGCGGGCCGGCCATTCTTGCCCTGTCCCTGCTTCTCGATCGCCGACAGCTCGGCCACGGTCAGCTTCCCGTCGCCATCAGCGTCCAACCTGGCCGCAATCCGTTGCTGGGCCACGGTTGTGGGATCATCGGCCTTGCCTGGCCGACGGCTCTGGGATGCGAAATCCGGCGCCGCGGGGCGCATGTTTTGCGAGGGTCCGTTGATGGACATCGGTCGTCCTCCGTTATCTTTGGACGACCCCACGCAACGCTCGTGCCAGCAGGGCCGCGAGAAGCGCTCGCGTTGCGCCCGCGCGCAGGGCGGCGTAAGGGAACGCTCCGCTTTGAAGACTAGAAGGAGACCGCCATGGGCTATCGTGTGGCCGTGGTCGGCGCCACGGGTAATGTGGGCCGCGAAATGCTGAACATCCTCGAGGAAGTGAACTTCCCCGTCGACAAGATGCACGCGATCGCCAGCCGCAAATCCATCGGCGTGGAAGTGTCCTTCGGCGACAAGATCATCAAGTGCGAGGACGTCGAGCAATTCGACTTCTCCACCGTCGACGTCGTGCTGATGAGCGTGTCCGGCTCGTTCTCCAAGGAATGGGCGCCCAAGATCGGCGCCGCCGGCCCCATCGTCATCGACAATTCGTCGGCCTGGCGCATGGACCCCGACGTGCCGCTGATCGTTCCGGAAGTGAACCCGGACGACGTCAGCTATGCCGGCAAGAAGAACATCATCGCCAACCCGAACTGCTCCACCGCTCAGCTGGTGGTGGCGCTTAAGCCGCTGCACGACCGCGCGCGCATCAAGCGGGTGGTGGTCGCGACCTACCAGTCGGTCTCCGGCGCCGGCAAGGAAGGCATGGACGAGCTCTGGGATCAGACCAAAGGCGTCTTCGTCCTGGGCGCTCCTGAGCCCAAGAAGTTCCCCAAGCAGATCGCCTTCAACGTCATCCCCTTCATCGGCGCCTTCAACGAGGACGGCTACACCGACGAAGAGGCCAAGATGTGGAACGAGGTCCACAAGATGATCGACCCGTCGATCGCGCTCACCGTGACCTGCGTCCGCGTGCCGGTCATGGTCGGCCACTCCGAGGCGGTGAACATCGAGTTCCACGATCCGATCGACGAGGACGAGGCCCGCGACCTGCTGCGCGAGAGCCCCGGCCTGCTGGTCATCGATCAGCGTAACGACAAGGGCTACATGACGCCCAAGGAAGCTCAAGGCGAGTTCCCGGTCTTCGTCAGCCGCATCCGCAAGGACACCACCGTCGAGAACGGCCTGAACATGTGGGTCGTCGCCGACAACCTGCGCAAGGGCGCGGCGCTGAACGCGGTGCAGATCGCCGAACTGCTGCACGAGCGCGGCCTACTGAAGACCAAGACCGTCGCCTAGGATATCGACAGGCGGGTAGGACGGCTTGCCTCCTACCCGCCCAGTTTCGACAGGGCGAAGGCGGCGAGGAATCCCGCCACGGTGATCAGGCCCGCATATTCGCGGGTCACGGCGAAGGCCTCCGGGATCATGGTGTCGACCAGCATGGCCAGGATCGCGCCGGCCGCCACAGCCGTCACCGCGGCGATGATCAGCGGGTCGGCGCCGACCAGCAGGGTCGCCCCGGCATAGGCCGCGACGCCCGAGGCCAGGGCGATCACACCCCACACCCCAAAGATGTAGCCCGCCCCACGCCCGGCCTTGCGCATGCCCGCGGCGCTGGAAAGTCCCTCGGGCAGGTTCGAGAGGAACACCGCCGCCACCGTCGCGGCGCTGACGCCCACCCCGCCCAGCAGGCTGGCGCCGATCACCACGCTCTCGGGGATGCCGTCCAGCAGCGCCCCGGCGGCGATGGCCAGGCCCGAGCCTTCGGAGCTGTGCTGCTGGCGTTCGGTCGGGTGATGACCCGAGCGTTTGCGATGTCCGCCGCCCGCCTTGGTGATGGCGATGTTGACGCCGGTGAAGATGGCCGCGCCGGTCAGGAAGCCCGCCGCCGTGGCCGGGAACCCGCCCATGGCGAACGCCTCGTCCATCAACTCGAAAGCCACGGCCGAGATCAGCACCCCCGACCCCATGGCCATGACGGCCGCCACCAATCGCGGCGGGATCGAGATGAAATAGGCGACGCCGGCGCCCAACAGCAGGGCCGAGCCGGCGACCAGCCCCCAGAACCCGGCCTCGATGGGCGGCGACATGCAAGGCTCCTCAAAGCCGCGTCCGAAGGCCGCTACAGTTTCACGGAAAGGGCCTTGCCGGAAAGGTCATACGGCATAGGTATGGGGGCTCCTGGCCGCCCTGCGCCGTCCCCCTCGAACATCCTGACCGAAAGACCGCGCCGTGGCCAAGGACGCCTCCGCCCAGACCAACAACGCCGCGCTTTGGGCGGGCATGCTCTGCTACGTGATCTGGGGCATCGTCCCGCTGGCCTTCCAGGTCATGGGCCGCCTCGATATCGGCGCCTGGGAGATCCTGGCCCACCGCACCCTGTGGGCCGTGCCGACCGCCTTCCTGTTCGTGATCCTGGCCCGCCAGACGCCGCAATTGCTCCAGGTGCTGCGCCAACCGCGGGTGATGGCCTGGCTGACGCTGTCGGCCGCCATCATCGCGGTCAATTGGCTGGTCTTCATCTGGGCGGTGAACAACGGCCGGGTGCTGGAGACCAGCCTGGGCTATTTCATCAATCCGCTGATGGCGATGGCCGCCGGCGCGCTGATCTTCCGCGAGAGGATCGACGCGGTCGGCAAGGGCGCGATCGGCCTGGCGGCGGTCGGCGTGACCATCCAGGCCATTGCGCTCGGCCACCTGCCGATCGTCTCCCTGACCCTGGCCGTCACCTTCTGCGCCTATGGCGTGATCCGCAAACGGGTGGCCGCCGAGGCCCAGACCGGCCTGTTCATCGAGTGCCTGATCCTCGCCGTTCCGGGACTGGTCCTGATCGCCTGGCTGGAACGCACCGGCGCGGGGCACTTCACCACCAGCCAGGCCTCGGCCCTTTGGCTGCTGGCCTGCGGGCCGATGACCGCCATCCCGCTGATGCTGTTCTCCTGGGCCGCCCGCCGCATCCCGTTCTCGGCCATGGGCTTCCTGCAGTTCATCGCCCCCAGCATGACCTTCGTCATGGGCGTGATGCAGGGCGAGCGCTTCACCGCCCTGCGCGGCGTCTCGTTCGGCTTCATCTGGTGCGGCGCGGCGGTCTTCGCCTACGGCGCCTGGCGTCGCAGCCGTTTGCTGCGGGCGGCGACGTAGCCCCCTCAGTCGGCTTCGCCGCCAGCTCCCCCAGAGGGGGAGCATCTGAAAAATAAGATCCTCCCCCGCTGGGGGAGGTGGATCGGCGAAGCCGAGACGGAGGGGGCTACAGCCCCGCGTAGGCCGCCTCGATCAGCCGCTTGGCGCGGGCGTCGCCGATCAGGTCGGTGGACTGCTTGTTCATCACATAAGCCCCGGCCAGCTTGGTCTGCGGATCGGCGAAGGCGCAGGAGCCGCCCCAGCCCGAATGGCCGAAGGTCTGTTCGCCCGGCCCCCAGACCTTCACCGCGCTATTGCGCATGAAGCCCGCGCCCCAGCTCATCACGAAGGGCAGCACCAGGTCCTGGCCGTGGATGCGTTCGCGCGAGGCCTCGGCGATCAGCGACGGCGAGAGGATCTCCTCGCCGTCCAGCCAGCCGTCATTGGCCAGCGCCCCGATCAACCGCGCCAGGGCCGGCGCGGTGGCGTGACCATTGGCCGAGGGGATCTCCATCCGCCGCCATTCGGCCTGACCACGTCCGGCCGGCGAGGACCAGGGCGTCAGGAAGGCGGCCTTGGTCGCGGCGTTGATCTCGCCGAAATTCGGCAGGCCGTTCGGCCGCTGCAGATCAGCGGCGCGGTCGTGCTCGGCGTCGGGCAGACCGATCCAGAGGTCGAGGTCGAACGGGACCGCCAGGTCCTGGCGCAGGGCCGTGCCCATGGTCCGGCCGTCGACCCGGCGGAAGATCTCGCCGGCCAGATAGCCAAAGGTGATCGGGTGATAGCCGCTGGCGGTTCCCGGCGGCCACAGCGGGGCCATGGCCGCCAGCTTGGCGCAGATGGCGTCCCAGTCGAACCACAGGGCCGGCTCCATCTCGTCGGGAAAGCCCGACAGGCCCTCCTGGTGACTCATCACCTGCTCGACGGTGATCGCTGCCTTGCCGGCCTGCGCGAACTCGGGCCAGACCTGCGCGACCGGCTGGTCGTAGGCGAGCTTTCCCTGGTCGACCAGCCGGGCGATCAACAGGGCGGCGAGCGCCTTGGTGGTCGAGAACACCGGGGTCAGGGTCTTGTCGTCGAACGGCTTGGTCCGGGCCCGGTCGGCGAACCCGGCCCAGAGGTCGACCACCAGCTCGCCGGCCTCCACCAGGGCGAAGCGCGCGCCCAGCTCCTGGCCGGCGGCGAAGTTGCCTTCGAAGGCGGCGCGGACGGCCGCGAAGCGGTCGGGGCAAACCCCGTGGATCTCGACTTCGGTGCTCATGCCAATCGCTCCAAACGCACGCTGGGGGAGGTCGCCTTCAGCCTTTGGGCCATGCCGACGATGGGTAGCTCGGCGGCCGAGGCGGCCTGCGCCGCGGCCACGGTGTCGGCCACGCCGCCGACCGCCCGGCCAAGCGCGTAGGACCCGGTCAGGCCGTCCAGCAGCGCCGCGCCGAACAGGGCCGACAGCAGGTCGCCTGTGCCCTTGGGGGCCGAGGGCAGCTTGGGATGGGCGGCCATCCAGGCCTCGGCGCCGTCGAGATAGATCACCCCGATCTCCTTGCCGTGGCTGACCGAGGAGACCAGCACCGGCTTGCCGATCAAGCGGGCGGCGGCCAGCGCCTCCTCCGGCGTGCGGGTGTCGGCGCCGGTCAGGTGGGCCAACTCCCAGACGTTGGGGGCCAGGATGTCGGCGCGCGGGACCAGTTCCTCGATCACCGCCTTGGCCACCTCGGCGGGAACGTAGAGCCCCTTGCCGGCGTCGCCGAGCGTGGGGTCGACGATGACGAGCGGATGGCGGGCGGCCTCGCCGCCGTAGCCCTTGCGCTTGGCGCCGCGCACCGCGTCGATGGCGTGGGCGGCGGCGATCACCTGCTGCGCCGAGGCGAAATAGCCGGTCAGCACCAGGTCGGTCTGGCCAAACAGCTTGTTGGCCTCGATCCCGGCCAGCATGCCCTCGACCGTCTCGTGCGGCACGCGCGCGCCGCCGGGGGCGCCCCAGCCGGGATGACGGCCGAAGAGCACGGTCGGCACGACCATGCTGTCGATCTTGAGAATGGAAAGGGCGCTCGCCTGGGCCGTTCCGCCCACGTGACTGGCGGCGACATGGCTGGAGATTATGAGCGCGAGCGGCATGCCAGCTCTGATTAGCCGAGCGGCCTCATAGGCCACAATAGAGATGCGTCGGCGGAGATGCTCCCCCGCTGGGGGAGCTGTCAGCCGAAAGGCTGACTGAGGGGGCTGCGACTGGAGCAGCA
>NZ_LMHT01000031.1:42656-45836 GCF_001429025.1 Phenylobacterium sp. Root700
TCTCAGTCTTTCCTAGTAGCGGTAGTGGTCCGGCTTGAACGGGCCGGATTCCGGCACGCCGATGTAGTCGGCCTGGTCCTTGGACAGCGTGGTCAGCTTGGCGCCGAGCTTCTCGAGGTGAAGGAAGGCGACCTTCTCGTCGAGGTGCTTGGGCAGGGTGTAGACCTTGGTCTCGTAGCTGGCCTTGTTGGTCCACAGTTCGATCTGGGCCAGGGTCTGGTTGGTGAAGCTGGCGCTCATCACGAAGCTCGGGTGACCCGTGGCGTTACCCAGGTTCACGAGGCGGCCTTCCGACAGCAGGATGATCTTCTTGCCGTCCGGGAATTCCACGTGGTGGACCTGCGGCTTGATCTCGTCCCACTTGAAGTTCTTCAGGCCGGCGACCTGAATTTCGGAGTCGAAGTGGCCAATGTTGCAGACGATGGCGTTGTTCTTCATCCGGCGCATGTGGTCGACCGTGAGGACGTCCTTGTTGCCGGTGGCGGTGACGTAGATGTCGCCCTTGTCGGCGACGTCTTCCATCGTCTGGACCTCGTAGCCTTCCATCGCCGCCTGCAGGGCGCAGATCGGGTCGATTTCGGTGACGATGACGCGCGCGCCGCCATTGCGGAGCGAGGCCGCCGAACCCTTGCCGACATCGCCGTAGCCGAGCACGACCGCGACCTTGCCCGAGAGCATGACGTCGGTGCCGCGACGGATGGCGTCGACCAGGCTCTCACGGCAGCCGTAGAGGTTGTCGAACTTCGACTTGGTGACGCTGTCGTTGACGTTGATGGCCGGGAACGGCAGCTCGCCGCGCTCGGACATCTGGTACAGGCGGTGGACGCCCGTGGTGGTTTCTTCCGACACGCCGCCGATGGCGTCGCGGATCGCCGAATAGAAGCCCGGCTTTTCAGCCAGGTAGCGCTTCATCACCGTGTAGAGCGCTTCTTCTTCTTCGTTCTGCGGGTTGTTCAGGACCGACGGGTCCTTCTCGGCCTTCGGGCCGAGCACGCAGAGCAGGGTGGCGTCGCCGCCGTCGTCGAGGATCAGGTTCGGGTAGCCGCCGTCCGACCACTCGAAGATCTTGTGGGCGTATTCCCAGTACTCGATCAGGTTCTCGCCCTTGATCGCGAAGACCGGCGTGCCGGCGGCGGCGATGGCCGCGGCGGCGTGGTCCTGGGTCGAGAAGATGTTGCACGAGGCCCAACGGACGTCGGCGCCCAGGGCTTCAAGCGTCTGGATCAGGACGGCGGTCTGGATGGTCATGTGCAGGGAGCCGGCGATGCGGGCGCCCTTCAGCGGCTGATCCTTGCCGAACTCGGCGCGCACGGCCATCAGGCCCGGCATCTCGGTTTCGGCGATGGCGATTTCCTTGCGGCCGAAATCGGCCAGGGTGATGTCTTTCACGACATAGTCGGTCATCGGGCGGTCCTGTCGGAGAGTGTGGTTTGACGGCTCTATAGCGTCGCGGCGTCAGCGGAGCAACAAACACATAAAGATTTCTTTATATGACTAACCAATCCAGAAGGCCGGGGCGGCGAGCACCTGGCCCATGGCCTTGGCCGACGCCTTGGCGGTTTTGGGCTTGGCGGCGTCGCGCAGCGCGATCAGCTGGCGGGCGGCGGCCAGCGCCTTGCCCTTCAGTTTCAGGCGCTCCACCAGGGCGCCGGCCACCGCCGCGTCGTTCATCAGGCCGAGCTGATCCTGCAGGCGCTTGAGGTCCTTGATGAAGACCTTGGCGGGCTCGGGCTCGAACAGGGCGACGAAAGCCTCGGCGGCGTAGCGCAGCTTCTTGGCGGCGATGCGCGCCTCATGACGCGCCGCGTCGTCCTGGCCCTCCAGATCGGCGCCGCGCTTGAGCAGCGTCTTGCGACGACGCTCCAGCGCCTTGGCCGCGAAGCGTTCGGCCGGCATGTCCCGGCGCTTAGCCGACGCCTTGCCGCCCTGGGTCAGCCAGGCGCCGGTCTCGACCCAGGCGGTGGTTTCCAGCACCAGTTCGCGGAACCGGCCGGAAGCCACGGCCGCGCAGGCCTTGGCGTGACCGCGCGCCCGCGCCGCCTCGACCGCGGCCAGCAGGGGCGAGAGGTCCAGCGCCGGGTCATCGAACTTCGCGAGATCGGCCGCGAAGACGTCGAAGTCGCGAGCCTCGTCGCAGGCGCCGGCCAGCCACTTCAGCTCGCTGGCGATGTCGTCGGTCCGCTCGTCGTCGACGATAGTCTTGAAGGTCGAGATCGTGCTGCGCAGCCGCCGCACGGCGACCCGCAGCTGATGCACCGCCTCGACGCTGTCGGCCTGGCGCAGCACCACGCCGTTGGCGGCGATCTGCACCAGGGTGTTGCGGGCGATGGCCTGGAAGGCGCCGGCCGCGCTCAGGCCGCGAGCCAGGGGCGCCTTGTCATGCCTGCGCGGCGCGCGGTCGGTGCCGTCGATCAGGCCCTGGCCCTGGGAGGCCTTGCCGTCGAACGACAGATAGAGCGGCGCGGTCTTCGACAACTGGCGGGCCAGCTCGAACATCGGGTCGCAAACCCCGGCCTTCAGCTCCAGCTCGACCTCGCTGATCCGCCGGGTGCGCTCTCCGGCCTGGACCTCGCCCTCGTCGACCGCCATCTCGATGGTGGCGCCGCCATAATCGAAGGTGCGCTGACGCCGGACCACCCGCACCGTGAAGATCGGCGCCAGGGTGGCGCGCTTGGCGGCCGGCAGGGCGTCTTTCAGGGCGGCCAGCGAAAGATCGAGCCCGATTCCCTCGATCGACTGTTCGTGTTCCTGGCGAGCGAAACCGTCGCCGCGCTTGAGCGTCTGCACCCGTTTGGCCCCGCCTTCGCGGATGCGCAGCGAAATCCGCGCGCGGCGCAGATCGCCCTGCGGCGTGTCGAAATAGGTGGAGACCAAAGTCTTTTCATGGGTTTCGCCGACCGGCGCAGCCGCCAGCACCGCCGCGAGATCCGCAGGCTCGCAGAGGAACTTCAACTCTATCTCGTCTTCACCCGCGCTCATGCGCTACACGCTCCCGACCACGCGCGGTTCGCCCTCTTCGAGCGGCTGACCGCCAATTTGGCGCTCGTTCGCTTGAGAAGGCTCCCCATGAACGCTCCAATCGCTCAAGGTTTCCGTCCTGTCGATCCCGCACAGCCCCGTCACGACTGGACGCTGGCGCAGATCGAGGCCCTGTTCGAGCTTCCGTTCACCGAACTGGTG
>NZ_LMHT01000031.1:45891-46028 GCF_001429025.1 Phenylobacterium sp. Root700
CCAGCGCTTCTGCATGGGGGCGGCCTGGCGCGACCTGAAGGATCGCGACGTGCCCAAGGTGGCGGCGATGATCGCCGGCGTGAAGGCCCTGGGTCTGGAGACCTGCGCCACGCTCGGCATGCTGACCAAGCCGCAGG
>NZ_LMHT01000031.1:46078-105151 GCF_001429025.1 Phenylobacterium sp. Root700
ATCGTCGGCATGGGCGAGACCCGCACCGACCGCGCCGGCCTGCTGCACGCCCTGGCCACCCTGCCGGCCCATCCCGACAGCCTGCCGATCAACGACCTGATGCCGATCCCCGGCACCCCGCTGGGCGGCTCGCAAGCCGTCGACGGCTTTGAGTTCGTGCGCATGATCGCCGTCGCCCGCATCGTCTGCCCCAAGACCGTGGTCCGCCTCTCGGCCGGCCGCGAGCANCATGAGCCGCGAGCTGCAGGCCCTCTGCTTCATGGCCGGCGCCAACTCGATGTTCATCGGCGGCAAGCTGCTCACCACCTCCAACCCCGACAAAGACACCGACGCCGCCCTCATGGCCGACCTCGGCATGAAGCCCATGACCATGGGCGTGGCCGCTCCCTCCATTTCAAACCACCATCGCCGTCACGCGCACGCCGTGACGGGCGTCTCCGGATAAGCCGATGTTTTCGAAAATTCTGATAGCGAACCGAGGCGAGATCGCCGTTCGGATCATCAAGACCTGNTATGAGCCGCGAGCTTCAGGCCCTCTGCTTCATGGCCGGCGCCAACTCGATGTTCATCGGCGGCAAGCTGCTCACCACCTCCAACCCCGACAAGGACACCGACGCCGCCCTCATGGCCGACCTCGGCATGAAGCCCATGACCATGAAGACCGCCTCGGCTGAGGCCGTCGCCTAAATTTCCGAACGATGTCGGCTGCACGCCGCGCTATTCGTCCTGTGGTCTAGTTTGAGCCGTCCCCCGCCCCTATCTGGCGGGGACGCCCGAAGGAGCCCGCGTGCAGCCCATCATTTCCGTATCTGGTCTATCCAAGAGCTATGCGGGGGGCTTCCAGGCCCTCAAGAGCGTCGATCTTGAGATCCGCCCGGGTGAGATCTTCGCCCTGCTCGGCCCGAACGGGGCGGGCAAGACCACCCTGATCAGCATCGTCTGCGGGATCGTCAATCCGACCTCCGGCAAGGTGCTGGCCGACGGCCACGACATCATTTCCGACTATCGCGCCGCGCGCTCCAAGATCGGCCTGGTTCCGCAGGAGCTGTCCACCGACGCCTTCGAGAGCGTCTGGGATACGGTGAAGTTCAGCCGCGGCCTGTTCGGCAAGCCGCCGAACCCGGCCTATCTGGAAAAGGTGCTGCGCGACCTCAGCCTCTGGGACAAAAAAGACTCCAAGATCATGGCGCTCTCGGGCGGCATGAAGCGCCGGGTGATGATCGCCAAGGCCCTGAGCCACGAGCCGCGCATCCTGTTCCTCGACGAGCCCACCGCCGGCGTCGATGTCGAGCTGCGCCGCGACATGTGGGAGATGGTCCGGGGCCTGCGCGCCAGCGGCGTCACCATCATCCTGACCACCCACTACATCGAGGAGGCCGAGGAGATGGCCGACCGGATCGGGGTGATCAGCAAGGGCGAGATCATCCTGGTCGAGGACAAGGACGTCCTGATGCGCAAGCTGGGCAAGAAGCAGCTCACCCTGCATTTGCAGGAGCCGTTGAAGGACCTGCCGACCGGCCTGTCGGACTACCAGCTCGAACTCGCCGCCGACGGCCATGAGCTGACCTACACCTTCGACGCCCAGGCCCAGGACACCGGCATCGCCGCCCTGCTGCGCCAGCTCGGCGCCCAGGGCGTCGACTTCAAGGACCTCCAGACCAAGGAAAGCTCGCTGGAGGAAATTTTCGTCAGCCTGGTGAGCGCGCGGCCATGAACCTCTACGCCATCAAGTCGATCTACATCTTCGAACTGGCGCGCACCTGGCGCACCCTGATGCAGTCGATCGCCTCGCCGGTGATCTCGACCTCGCTCTATTTCATCGTCTTCGGATCGGCGATCGGCTCGCGCATGGTCGAGATCGACGGGATCAGCTACGGCGCCTTCATCGTGCCCGGCCTGATCATGCTGTCGATCCTGACCGAGAGCATCATGAACGCCTCGTTCGGCATCTACATGCCCAAGTTCTCAGGCACGATCTACGAGGTGCTGTCGGCCCCGGTCTCGCCGGTCGAGATCGTCGTCGGCTATGTCGGGGCGGCGGCGACCAAGTCGGTGATCCTGGGCCTCATCATCCTGGCGACGGCGCGCCTGTTCGTCGATTTCAGCATCCTGCACCCGTTCTGGATGCTGTCGTTCCTGGTGCTGACCGCGATCACCTTCAGCCTATTCGGCTTCATGATCGGCGTCTGGGCCGACGGCTGGGAGAAGCTGCAGATCGTCCCGATGATGATCGTGACGCCGCTGACCTTCTTAGGCGGCAGCTTCTATTCGATCAGCATGTTGCCGGAGGTCTGGCAGAAGATCGCCCTGTTCAACCCCGTAGTCTACCTGATCTCCGGCTTCCGCTGGGCCTTCTACGGCATCTCCGACGTCGACGTGCGGATCAGCCTGGCGGCGACCTTCGGGTTCATGCTGCTGTGCCTGATCGGCGTCTGGGCGATCTTCCGGACCGGCTACAAGCTGAAGACCTGACCGGGGCTACAGGCCAGTATTCGCAGGCCCCGCCCCAACCGAACTCTCGCCATGGTGAAGCTTGAGAGCTTCTACCCGCCAGACTTGCAACTATCCCGCGCAAGTCTAAAGGTGTGAACGTGACTTAAGAACTTCACCAACTGTCGGACTGTGTCCGTACAGCGCGACCACCCTTGCATCGATCGACAAGGCCAAGCTCACGACCTGATTTCGCGCTGACTGGATACGACCCAACCCCCTGGGAGATCTGTTGTGAGTAATCTTGTCCAGACCGTGATCAACGCCGTAACGCCGGATATGATCACCAAGCTCTCCGGCCTGCTTGGAGAGTCCTCAGGCGGCGTCGGCAAGGGCCTCGCCGCCGCCGCGCCGGCCCTGCTCGCCGCGGCGCTTCAGCAAAGCTCGACGACCAGCGGCGCCAATGGACTGCTGGGCCTGCTGAGCCAGGTGACCAGCGGCGGCAACCTGCTCGACCAGCTGCCCGCCCTGCTCGCCGACGACACCGCCCGCGCCACCCTGCTCAACCAAGGCCGCGGCCTGGCCGACGGGTTGCTTGGATCCAACAGCAGCAGCATCGCCAACACCCTGGCCAGCTTCGCCGGACTGAAGGGCGGCTCGGCCTCGAACCTGCTGGCCCTGGCCGCTCCCCTGGTCATGGGCGCCATCGGCAAGGCGCTTGGCCCGTCGCCGACGGCGTCGGGGCTGCAATCGCTGCTGTCCGACCAACGCTCCAGCATCCTGGGCGCCCTGCCGCCCGGCCTCGGCGCGCTATTCGGACTTGGCGGCGCGGCCCAGGCGGCGAAGGGCGCGGCGACCGCGGCGGCCGCCGCCGGCGGAGGCGGCTTGATGAAGATCTTGCCCTGGCTGATCGCCGCGGCGGTCGTCCTGGCCCTGATCTTCGGCCTGCGCAGTTGCGGGGCCAAGAAGGTGGAGGCGCCGGCTCCCGTCGTCACCCCGCCGCCAGCCATGGCGCCGGCTACGCCCGCCGCCGAAACCCTGACCCTGCCAGGCGGCGCGACCATCTCCGTGGCGCCGGGCTCGATCGGCTATAGCGTCGCCAAGTTCCTGGATTCCCGCGAGGCCGCGCCGAAGACCTTCGTCTTCGACAACCTGAACTTCGCCACCGGCTCCAACGCCCTGACCCCGGAGAGCGGCGTCACCGTCGACACCCTGGTGGTGATCCTCAAGGCCTATCCCAACGTCCGCGCCCGCGTCGTCGGCTACACCGACAACCAGGGCGACCCAGGGGCCAACAAGACCCTGTCGGAAAACCGCGCCATCACGGTCTCCAAGAAGATCGTCGCCGCGGGCGTCGCGGCCGATCGACTGGAAACCGCGGGCCTGGGCGACGCCGACCCGGTCGCCGACAACGCCAGCGAGGAAGGCCGCGCCAAGAACCGGCGGACCGAACTGGTGATCATCAGGAAGTAGGAGAACTCTGGTTCGTCATGGCCGGTGCAGGCCGGTCGTGACGAACGGAGGCGAAGGGCCCAAAGCCCTATTCGTCCTCGTCGAACCTGGCCGCGACCAGAGCGGCCAGGGCCTCGACCGCCGGGGCGGCTTCCTTGCCCTCGGCCTCGATATCAATGGCGCTGCCCGGCCCCGCGGCCAACATCATCAGCCCCATGATCGAGCGGGCGTCGACGCTCTGCCCGTCCTTGGAGACCTTGACCTCGGCTTCGAAGGTGGCGGCCAGCTTGACGAACTTCGCCGAGGCCCGCGCGTGCAGACCCCGCTTGTTGATGATTTCGACCGTGCGTGTCGCGCTCACTTTTCGCCGGCCAGCACGTAGGAGGCGACGGAGATATATTTGCGGCCAGCTTCCTGGGCGCAGGCGACGCAATCCTCGAGGTTCTGACGCGTGCGCACCGAGGCCAGCTTGATCAGCATCGGCAGGTTCAGCCCGGCGATCACCTCGGCCCGGGTCTGCTCCATCACCGAGATGGCCAGGTTCGACGGCGTGCCGCCGAACATGTCGGTCAGCAGGATGACGCCCGCCCCGTTATCCACGGCTTCGCACGCCGCCAGGATGTCCTTGCGACGCCGTTCCATGTCGTCTTCCGGCCCGATGCAGATGGCGGCGACCGCAGTTTGCGGACCCACCACGTGCTCCATGGCGAAGACGAACTCTTCGGCTAGACGCCCGTGTGTAACGATCACGAGCCCGATCATGCCAACTCTCTCAACGGGAATCCCCACCCGGCCGCGGCGATACGCCGGCCGCGAGGTCGCCTAGATACGCTCCTTCCGCGCCGCGTCCAAGATGTTGCAGCGCGCGACGCAGTTTCGCAGGCGCCGAAGCCTCCAAAGGCGCGATTGAAATGAGCGGTATGCTCAACCCGGCGTACTCGTTGAAAGCCGGATCGGGCAGCCGCTCAACAGGCTCGCACCGCGCCGCCAGCGCGATGCGGCAGAACCGCAAGGCCGGCTCGGCGCAGATCCCGAGACCGCGCACCTCGATCAGGTTGGCCAGGGCGTCGGGCGCGCGACCAAAGAGGACGCCGTCGCAGTTCCAGGCCAGCACCCGATCGTCGGCCACCAGCCGAAAACCGTGATCCAGCATACGAAGCGCCAGGTCGCTCTTGCCGCAACCCGACGGCCCCTCGATCAGCACGCCGCGCCAGGCGCCGGCGATGTAGGTGGCGATCAGGCCCGCGTGATGGATCATCGCCGGGCCTCGGGCAGGGTGAGGACGAACCGGGCGCCGGTGATCTTGCCGTCCTGGTCCTTACGGTTTTCCGCTCGGATCGCCCCGCCCTGGGCGGCGACGATCTGGCGGGCGATCGACAGGCCCAGCCCCGAATTGCCGCCAAACGCCGCACCCTTGGGCCTGGACGTGTAGAACCGTTCAAAGATTGTCTCGAGATTGTCGGGCGGGATGCCGGGCCCGTCGTCGTCGACAGTGACCACCGCCTCGCCGCGCCGCCGCTCCAGCGTCACCCGGACCTCGCCGCCCTTGGGACTGAACGAGCGCGCATTGTCGGTCAGGTTGCGCAGCAGCTGGCCGAGCGGCCCTTCGCGGCCGGAGACCATGATCGGCTCCAGAGTCTCGGGCGCGATATAGCGCACGGCGACGTCGCCCGGCCTGGCGGTGTCCTGGTAGAGCTGGACCACCTCCGAGATCAGCCGCCCGAGATCCAGCGGCCGCAGATCCTCACGCGACAGCTCGGCGTCGAGGCGCGAGGCGTTCGAGATGTCGGTGACCAGCCGGTCCAGCCGCTGGATGTCGTTCTTCAGGATCGCCAGCAGCCGCTCGCGCGCCGCCGGGTCCTTGACCAGATCCAGGGTCTCGACCGCCGAACGCAGCGAGGTGAGCGGGTTCTTGATTTCGTGCGCCACGTCGGCGGCGAAGCGCTCGATGGCGTCCATCCGCTCCGACAGCGACTGCGTCATGTCCTCCAGCGAGCGGGTCAGATCGCCCAGCTCGTCGTCGCGGTGCGCCAGTTGCGGCAGCGAGATCGCCCGGGCCCGCGACATCCGCACGCGGTCGGCGGCGCGCGCCAGCATCCGCACCGGCTGGGCGATCAGGTTGTTGAGCAGGATCGAGGACACCAGGGTCACGAAGATCGCGATCAGGATGAACGGGGCCAGGGCCTGGCGTTCAGCGCTGATGATCTCGTCGACGTCGCTGGCCTCCAGGGTCAGGACCCCCAGCACCGCCTGGACATGCTGGATCGGGATGGAGACCGAGACCACGCGCTCGCCGTCCTCGGCGCGGCGCATGCCGGCCCAGTGTACGCCGCGCAGGGCCTGGCCCACCTCCATCATCAGCGCCCGCTGGGCGGCCGGCGCCACTGGCGGCGGCGGACGGCCCATCTTCAGGTCCAGCGACAGCCCGCCGTCGTCGCGCGGACGGGCGGGCGGCAACACCTTCCACTCCACCCGGTCGGCGACCCAGTAGCTGTCGGCGATCAGGTTGCCCTTGGCGTCGAACAACCGCGCGCGCTGCGAGCGCGGATTGGAGAGCATCTGCAGGATTTCGCTGGCCGCCTGGGGGTCGAGCTCCGGCGTCGGCTCGCCCACCGTCGCGGCGCGGTTGATCACGTTGACGATCAGCTCGCCCTGGGTGGTCAGGCTGTCGATGCGCGCGCCCACCAGCCCCCGCCGCAGCTCGTTCAGCAGCAGCGAGCCGGCGATGATGATCGCCAGGCCCAGAACGTTGAGCAGGATGATGAGCCGCCCCAGGCGCGAGCCTGGCAGCCAACGAAAAAGCGACGGCCCGCTCACCCTACGGGGCTTGCGGGCGTCGGTCTTCGGGTCAGGCTTCGCGGTATCTGTATCCGACGCCATAAAGGGTTTCGATCGCGTCGAACTCAGGGTCGACCTCGCGGAACTTCTTCCGCATGCGCTTGATGTGGCTGTCGATGGTGCGGTCGTCGACATAGACCTGATCGTCGTAGGCGGCGTCCATCAGGTTGTCGCGGCTCTTCACGAAGCCGGGTCGCTGAGCCAACGATTGCAGCAGCAGGAACTCGGTGACGGTCAGCTTCACCGGCTTGCCGTCCCACAGGCAATCGTGGCGAGCCGGGTCCAGGGTCAGCTTGCCGCGCTTCAAGGCCCGAGCGGCCTCGCCGCCGGCGGCGACCGTGGCCGGGTCCTCGCCCTCGACGCCGGCGCGGCGCAGCACCGCCTTCACCCGTTCGATCAGCAGACGCTGGCTGAACGGCTTGTGCATGTAGTCGTCGGCGCCGAGGTTGAAGCCGAGGATCTCGTCGATCTCCTCGTCCTTCGACGTCAGGATGATCACCGGCAGGTCGGAGGTCCGGCGCAGACGCCGCAGCACCTCCATCCCATCCATGCGCGGCATCTTCACATCGAGGATCGCCAAGTCCGGCGGTTCGCTCTCAAGCGCCGCCAGCCCGGCAGCGCCGTCGTAGTAGGCCTTGACCTCGTGGCCGTGGCTTTCCAACGCGAGGCTGACCGAGGTGACGATGTTCTCGTCGTCATCCACCAGGGTGATTTTCGCCATATGTCCGTGTCGCATCCTTCAGCGCAGCTTGCATAGGTAATCGCCCGCCAGCATGGCCTCAATGGGGCGATTGAACGACGGACGGCGCGTCGAGGAAAGTAGTAGGCGAGACAACGGTTCCCCGCGTCCGACTTTAACCGCGCCGCCAGCCCCGTTTCGATAAAGCGATATTAAGCTAGTTCGCAGAACATGGTCAGCCCAAAGGGGGAGTCCCGAGTGCCTGGCCGCCAAGTCCACTATGAACTGTTCATCCGGCGCACGCCGGGCGGCGGCTGGACTCTGGACATGGCCACGGAGAATCGCGCCGCGGTGATCTCCACCGCCGAGGACCTGATGGCCGAGGGCAAGGTCGCCGCCGTCCGGGTCACCAAGGAGACCCTCGACCCCGAAACCCGCGAGTTCCAGTCGGTCACGATCCTCAATCTGGGGGCCGCTGAACCGGTGAAGAAAAAGAAGGTGGTCGAGAACCTCGATCCCCTCTGCGTGTCGCCGCAAGACCTCTACACCGTCCACGCCCGCGAACGGATCGGCCGCCTGCTGGAGGGCTGGCTGGAGCGCAAGGGCGCGACCGCGTTCGAACTGCTGCACCGCCCCGACCTAGTCGAGGAGCTGGAAGCCTCGGGCACCGACCTGCAGCACGCCATCCAGAAGGTGGCGATCCCCGAGGCCCAGGCTCGCGGCCTGACCGTCCACGAACTGATCCGGACCTTCACCAGCCTGGTCGAGCGGACCATCGACCGGCTGCTCAAGGACTTCCGCAAGGGCGGCATGCCCGACCTCGACAAGGAAGGCTTCGCCCGCGCCGCCGAACGGGTCAGCGGCGATCCGGAGCGCGCCTACCTGCTGGGGGCCGGGGTCGCGGCCTCCATCGCGCCGGCGAGATCCTGGTCGGAGAAGATCTCCCGGCTGCTGGACCTGGCCGACGCCGCGCCGATCACCGGCCCGCCCCGGGGCCTGGCCCTGCAGACCATCGAACAACCCCTGGCCGAGATCCTGGGATCGAAGACCGGCCTTGACCACATCATCGGCCTGGAACTCGACCTGGGCGGCCAGATGGCCGCCATGACCCGGCTGGCCGCCTGCGACACCGTCGACGCCCTGATGCGGATCGAGCCGTCGGTCGCCAAGATCATGCCACCGCTGTCGGAGGCCGCGACCCGGCTCGCCAAGTGGTTGGCGGCCGAAGACTTCGAGAGCGTCCGCCTGGCTATCGCCCGGCGTGTCGTCCGCGACCTGAACGGCCCCCGCCGCCTGCGGCCCGGCGACGCCGCCGGGGAGATCGCGGTGATGCGCGGCCTGGCCATGGCGCTCACCGCCGCGGCCGGATCGCTGCTGCAGGCTGATGAGGTCCAGGCCGCCTTCACCCAACGCTCGCGGATGTTGGTCACCAGCGATTTCGTCGAGGCCTATCTGGGCGGCGGCGACCAGACGGCGCGCGACGAGGCCGAGTCCCTGATGTGGCTGGTGGAGAACGTCATCGGCGGCGCCAACAAGCGCCAGGCCGGGCGCTATCTGGCCGCCGGCATCGCCGCCCTGCGGTTCGAGAAGGAATTCCGTTACGGCCCCGACACCGCGGCGGTGAAGCTGCAGAAGCTGGCCGCCCTGCAACGGGCGGTGGCGCGCGGCGGCCTGGCGCCGGAGGACTACCAGCCCATCCAGGTCAAGATCGGCGACGTCGGCGGCATGGTCGAGGCCGACGCCCGGCTGATCCCGACCCTGGCCCGCACGCCGGCCCCACCCGGCCAAAAGCTGATGCTGATGCTGAAGCTCGCCATCGGCGAGACCGCGCCGAACGGCCCAGCCGCCGACCGCGCCCGCCAGGAGGCCATGCGCCTGGTGCGCCAGGAAGACACCCGCGCCGACCTCGCCGCCAACCCGGAGCGGATGACCCAGGTCCGCGACCTGATCCAGCAGCTCGGCCAGGCGGCCTAGCCGCCCAACACCTCGATCAGCGCCTCGACCACGCGGTTCACGTCCTCGTCGGCCATGCCCGGATAGAGCGGCAGCGACAGGCAGCGCTCGTACCAGGCGTTCGCGCCCGGCAGGTCCAGCGCGCCGTAGCGCTCGCGGTAGTAGGGCTGGGTGTGGACGGGGATGTAGTGGATCTGGGTCCCGACGCCCCTGGCCTTCAACGCCTCGACCACCTCGCGGCGGGTCTTGCCCGCGGCGGGAAAATCGATCAGGGCGACCATCAGGTGCAGGACCGGATCGCTCCAATCTGGCCTAGCCGCTGGGCGCAGCAGCGGCGCCAACGGGGCGAGCCTCTCGTGATAGCGCGCCGCCAGCGCCCGGCGCCGCGCGGCGAACCGGTCCAGCTTGGCCAGCTGCGACAGGCCAAGCGCGCAAAGGATGTCGGGCAGCCGATAGTTGAAGCCCACCTCCGGCATCTCGTACCACCACGGATCGCCGCCCTCGGGGCGGATCATGCCGTGGCTGCGTAGACGCCGCAGGCGTTCGGCCAGGGCCGGGTCGTTGGTGGTGACCATGCCACCCTCGCCGGTGGCGATGGTCTTCACCGGATGGAACGAGAAGGTGGCCATGGCCGAGTGGGCGCAGTCGCCGACCCGTTCGACCGAATTGCCGAACCTCAGCGCCGAGCCCAGCGCATGGGGGGCGTCCTCCACCAGCACCGCGCCGGCCGAGGCCGCCAGGGCCTCCAGCGCCGGCAGCTCGGCGGTGTCGCCGCGCATGTGCACCGGCAGCACCGCGCGCAGGCGGCGATCACCGACCCGGCTCAACGCCTGGGAGAGCGTCTCCGGCGTCATCAGCCCAGTGAGCGGATCGACATCGGCGAACACCACCTCGGCGCCCACGAACCGCGCGCAGTTGGCGGTGGCCAGGAAGGTGATCGACGGCGCGATCACCACTTCACCCGGCTGTACGTCGAGGGCCAGCATGGCCAGGTGCAGGGCCGCCGTGCCGTTGGCGCAGGCGACCGCATGGCGCGCGCCGACGGTCTGCGCGAAGGCGGCCTCGAAGGCCTCGACCCGTGGCCCGGTCGTCAGGAAGTCGCTGCGCAACGCCTCGGCGACGGCGGCGATATCGTCCTCGTCGATGGACTGGCGGCCGTAGGGAAGCATGGCCGCCATGTCAGTCGGTGGCCCGCCGACGCAGCGGCGTCGGGCCGCCGTCGTGCAACAGCTCAAGCAAGCCCTCGCCCGAGAGCCACTCGTCGTTGGTGTCGCTGGCGTAGGAGAAGCCCTCGTCCGCCATCGGATGGGTCAGGCTGTAGGGCGTGCGCGAATATTCCACGAAGGCCGGCTCGATGGCGTAGCGGTCGCCCAGATCGACCGTGGTCCGGGCGTCGTCCACCGAGATCATCATCTCGTGCAGCTTCTCGCCGGGGCGGATGCCGATGACCTTGATCGCCAGGTCCGGCGCCATGGCGGCGGCCAGCTCAGTCATCTTCATCGACGGAATCTTGGGCACGAAGATCTCGCCACCGCGCATCTGGTCGAGCGACGACAGCACGAAATCCACGCCCTGGTTCAGGGTGATCCAAAACCTGGTCATCCGCGCGTCGGTGATCGGCAGTTCGGTGACGCCCTTGGCGATCAGCCGCTGGAACAGCGGGGCCACCGACCCGCGCGAGCCCACCACATTGCCGTAGCGCACCACCGCGAAGCGGGTGCCGATGTCGCCGGACAGGTTGTTGGCCGCCACGAAGGTCTTGTCGGAGGCGAGCTTGGTCGCCCCATAGAGGTTGACCGGGTTGCAGGCCTTGTCGGTCGACAGGGCGATCACCTGCTTCACCCGATTGTTCAGGCAGGCCCACACCACGTTCTCCGCGCCCATGATGTTGGTGTGGATGCATTCGGAGGGATTGTACTCCGCCGCCGGGACCTGCTTCAGCGCCGCGGCGTGGATCAGGATGTCGACCCCGCGCACCGCCAGCTGCAGCCGCTCGCGGTCGCGCACGTCGCCCAGGAAGA
Source organism: Phenylobacterium sp. Root700 (assembly GCF_001429025.1). Lineage (GTDB taxonomy): Bacteria > Pseudomonadota > Alphaproteobacteria > Caulobacterales > Caulobacteraceae > Phenylobacterium. The sequence continues at coordinate 57,452 of NZ_LMHT01000031.1, forward strand.
AGCGCATGCAGGCCATGGTCTCTGGATCGAACTTCTCGGCGAGATCGATCTGCATCTCGTGCTGCTTCAGCTCGTCGCGCGAATAGACGATCAGCTTGCGCGGCTTAGCGCGGGTCAGCACGGTTTCGATGAAGCGCCGGCCGAAAGAGCCGGTGCCTCCGGTGACTAGGATCACCTTGCCGTCCAGATCGAGAGAATTCGGTGCGAACCGGCCCAAACGCGGAGCTCCTGAGAGGGATTCGAAGCGGGAGTGCGAATCTTCGCCGCACTCTTCGGCCCAGCACGTAAAGAGACCGCTAACCATGATGTGGCGTGCTGTCGCTCATGCAACGTCGCCGCCTCCTCACATTCGCCGCCCTGCTGGTCGCGCCCGCCCTGATCGCGGCCGCGCCGGCGAAGGATGAGAAGAAGAAAGGCGGCGGCGCCAGCTTCATCCAGATCAACACCCTGACCGCGACGGTCATCCGCGCCAGCGGGCGTCGGGGCATCCTGACCGTGGAAAGCGGCCTGGACATTCCGAACGAGAAACTGCGCGCCAAGGCCAACAGCGTGCTGCCGCGTATTCGCGCCGCCTTCGTCCAGGCCCTGCAGATCTACGCCTCGGGCATGAGCCCCGGCGCCATCCCCAACGCCGAGATCCTGACCCTGCTGTTGCAGCGCGAGGCCGACCAGGTGCTGGGCCAGAAGGGCGCCCGGCTGCTGCTGGGCACCATGCTGATCAACTAGCGATCCAAAAAGATCCTCCCCCGCTGGGGGAGGTGGCGCGCGCAGCGCGACGGAGGGGGCCTGCTGAAGGAGTCGTAGTCCCGCTCACCCGGCCGAACGGCCGGGAGCTCCCCCAGCGGGGGAGCATCTGCACGTCACATCGCCGAAATGCCGCCGTCGAGCTTCAGCTCGGCGCCGGTCATGAACTTGCTCTCGTCGGAGGCCAGGTAGAGCGCCGCATTGGCGATGTCTTCGGGCTCGCCGATGTGGCCGAGCGGGATCTGGCGGGCCAGCTTGCCGTGCGCGACCTCGGTTCCGAACTGTTGGCGCAGCGGATCGAGGATCGGGGTGTCGATGAAGGTCGGGTGGATCGAGTTCGAGCGGATGTCCAAACCTTGCTTGGCGCAGTGCAGAGCGATGCCCTTCGACAGCAGCCAGACCCCGGCCTTGGAGGCGTTGTAGACCGGCGAGTTATGCGCCGCGATCAGGCCGGCGATCGAGGAGATGTTGATGATCGAGCCCGGCTGGTGGTCGCGCATATATTTCAGCGCGTGCTTGGTCCCCAGGAACACCGAGTCGACATTGACGCTCATGACCAGCTTCCAGTCCTCGTAGGACAGCTGCTCGATATTGCCCGCGCGGGAGATGCCGGCGTTGTTGATCAGCACCGAGATCCCGCCCATGGCCGCGTCGGCCTCTTCCAGGGCGTAGATCCACTGGTCTTCCTTGGTGACGTCCAGCGGGAAGGCGAAGGCCACGCCCTCGCCGCAGGCGGCGTTGATCTCGGCGGCGACCGCCTTCGCGCCCTCGTGATTGATGTCGGCGACCGAGACCTTGGCCCCCTCATCGGCCAGCTTGCGCGCCATCGCCGCGCCCAGGCCCTGGGCCCCGCCGGTGATGAAGGCCTTCTTGCCCGCGACCCGTCCGGCCATCGCCACCTCCTAGTCCTTGGCTCCGGCCGCCTGCGCGGCCTGGTTCATGAAGCTGGCCAAGGCGACGTCCAGTTCCGTCACCCCGTCGGCGTCGTGGGTGGTCAGCGTCACCTCGACCCGGTTGTAGACATTGAACCATTCGGGATGGTGGTCCAGCTGCTCGGCCCGGATCGCCACCCGCGTCATGAAGCTGAAGGCGATGTTGAAGTCGGCGAACCGGAACGTGCGGTGGATGGCCTCGCGCTCGCCATCCGCGCGCGACCAGCCCGGCAGCTGGGCGAGCGCGGCGTCCGCGCCAATCCTGGGCGGACGGCTCACGCCGCCACCCCGTCTTCGAAGATCAGCCCGGTGGCCGCCGACAGCTCGGCCAGGGTCTGATCGACATCGACCACCTTGATCGCCCGCATGCCCAGGGCCGCGGCCGGTTTGCAGTTGATGCCGAGGTCGTCGAGATAGACGCAGGCCTCCGGCTTCACGCCCAGCGCCGCGCACATCATCAGATAGATCGCCGGGTCAGGCTTGCGGACCCCGGCCTTGGAGCTTTCGATCACGTGGTCGAACAGCGGCAGGATCTGGCCCATGGCGCCGGCCGCCTGCTGCGGCGCGTCGGCGCCGGGGCTGTGGTGGCTGACCATGTTGTTGGTGATGCAGCCGACCTTGAAGTGCTGCTTGCAGGCCTTCAGGGCCGCGACCATCCGCGGCCGCACCGCGCCCGAGATCAGCGGCAGGACCTCGCGGCCGGGGACCGGATGGCCGAGCGCGGTGGATTCCGCCAGGAACAGTTCGTCGAAGCCCTTGGCGTCGATCTCGTTGCGCTCGAACAAGGCCCAGGCGTTGCTGTCGGGATTGGTGGAGTTCACCTTGCGGATCAGATCCTTGGGCAACCCCTTCTCCGCCTCATAACGGGCGAAGGCCTCGAAGGGCGAGGTGGTGAAGACCCCGCCGAAATCCCAGATCACCGCCTCGACCGTCATGCATCTAAACTCGCGTTTGAATTTCTGCTCGGAAGCTAGTGGGCATTGGCCGACTTTGAAAGGCTCGCCGTCCTCGTGCGCGCTCGCTAATAGTTGGCGCCATGCGCCCACTCTTCTCGTTCATCCCCCGCCGCCTGCGTCTTGCGATCTTCCTCGCCGCGGTGGCGGTGATCCTCTACCTCACGCTCGCGCCCAACGAGGACGTCCCCGGCTCGGGAATGATCTGGGACAAGGCCGCCCACGCCATCGCCTACGGCCTGCTGACCCTGATCGGCCTGTTCATGTCCACCCACCGCCGCTGGCTGGTGGTGTTGGCGGTCTGGTGCCTGGGGATCGGCGTCGAGATCGCCCAGAGCGTCATGGCGCTGGGCCGGCAAGGCGACTGGCACGACGCCGCGGCCAACAGTATCGGCATCTTCCTGGCCTTCGCCCTGTGGGCGCTCGCCAGGCGCTTCAGGCCAAAATGACCACCATCCGCCACGCCCCGTACGAGGACAGCGCCGATTTCACCATCGGCCTGAAACCCATCGGCGAGGCGGCGTGGCTGGAAGGCGGGGAGGCTGATCCCGCCGCGCGCAAGGACCCGCTGTTCGCCACCCGCCGCGAGATCGTCTGGGGCGAGACGGCCGGCTCTCTAGGCGGTCAGCAGGAAGTCCTGGCGCTGATCGAGGCGGCCTTGGGACCAGCGCCGCATGATCCCGCCCTGCCGCCGCTCTACGCCGCCGCGCGGCGGACGCCCGACGACCTGGTGCTGATGGAGAAGCAGGACGGCGCCTGGCGGGTCGCGGCGCTATCGCTCTGCGCGCCGACCTTTTTCACCGCCCGCGACGTGCTGGGCGCCAGCCTGGCGCAGATCCACGGCCCGGTGCACGGCTTCAGCGAACGTTTCCTGACGCGGGTGGAACGTATCTTCGACGGCCTGCGGCCAGACCTGATCCTGGAGCGCCGGAACTGGAACCTGGTCAATTCGGCCGAGCTCCACACGCCCGACCCGGCGCCGATCCGCGCCCGGATCGGATCGATCGATCCCGCCCAGGCGGGGGCGGAACTCTTCGTGCGGGTCGAACGCCAGACCCTGCGACGGCTGCCGGAAACCGGCGGCGCGCTGTTTACGATCCGGGTTTGGCTACATAGCCTGGACGCCCTGCGGGACGATCCCGCGCGCCTGGCGGCGTTCGCAAAAGCCTGGCGCGCGGCCACGCCGGACTTCCGAGAATATAAACGGCTAGGCCTCTATGATGAGCTTGTGACGGGATTTCTTCGCGCTCACGGTGAAAGCCACAGCGTTAACGGATCTTGATCCCCATGCTTGAGGTTCATTGTTCAGGACGCTGGGAAACCGCCATGCGCTTGCGTTCCATTCTGCCCCTCGCCGCACTGCTCGCCCTGGCGGCGTGCGACTCCAAGGGGCCGCCGAAGATCGCCTCCGCGCCGACCCCGGCGCCCGGAGCCGTGACCGTGCCGATTCCGGCCGCCGCGACGACCGTGGCGACCGCCTGCCCCGATCCGGCCAAGATCATCGCCGCCGCCTGCCCGCCGGCCAAGGTCGCCGCGCCCAAGGTGGTTCGCGCGCCGACCAAGCCAATCAAGATCGTGCGCCATCCGCCGCGGCCGAAGAAACCTGTCGTCCACCGCGCGGTCGTTCGCCACTACACCCCAGCGCCGGTCCGCGAATACGCCCAGGTCGAGCGCGAGGTCGAGGTGCACGAATACGCGCGGGTCGAACCGCCGCGTCAGGTCGCCCCGCCGCCACCCCCGCCGCCGCGCGCCTATGGCCGGGTCGAGGAGGAGGTGATCACCGAGTCCTATCGCAGCTACCCGCCGCCCTCGCCTCGGGTCTATGCGCCGCCGCCGCCGCCGCCGCGCGCCTACTATCCTCCGCCGCCTCCGCCGCCGCCGGTCTACGCCCCGGCCTACGCCTGGCGTCCGCCGCCGCCCCCCGGCCCCTGCTGCACCTATCCGGCCGCCGGCCGCGATCAGAACGGCTTCCTGACCTGGCCAGGTAAGCGCTAGACCTCGTCCTCCGGCGTCAGGCGGTAGCCGACGCCGGGTTCGGTCAGCAGGATCAGCGGGGCTGAAGGCTCCTCCTCGATCTTCTGGCGAAGCTGGGCGACCAGCACCCGGACGAACTGGGCGTCGACCTGGGTGGCCGGGCCCCAGACCGCGGCGATCAGCTGCCGGTGGGTCACCACCCGGCCGCCATAACGCGCCAGGGCCTTCAGCAGATCGTACTCGCGCGGCGTCAGCCGCACCTCGTAGCCCTGGAGAGTCACGCGCCGGGTGGCGAAGTTGACCTCCAGGTCGCCGCTCTTGAACACCGCATGGGTCGAGAACCGCCGCTCGCGGCCGCGCAGGGCGGCGCGAATGCGGGCCAGCAGCTCGCCGACCGCGAAGGGCTTGTTGATGAAGTCGTCGGCCCCGAGGTCCAGCGCGGCGATCTTCTCGTGTTCCAGATCACGCGCCGACAGCACCAAGATCGGGGTCTCCGACCACTCGCGGATGCGGGAGATCACCTCCTTGCCGTCCATGTCCGGCAAGCCGAGGTCCAGGATCACCACGTCGCAGGCCTCGCCCGCCAGATAGCTCATAGCCTCGTGCCCGGTTTCGGCGGTGGCGACCGCATAACCCGCCGCCGCCAGGGCGGGCTTCAGGACACGCAGGATCTGCTGCTCGTCGTCGACCAGCAGCAGGTGGGCCAGAACCGTGCTCATGCCTGCGCTCCGGGCAGGGTGACGCTGACCACAAGGCCAGGACGGCCGTCGCCGCGCCCCCGAGCCGACACCTCGCCGCCCATGGCCTCGACCAGGCCCCGCGTGATCGAGAGCCCCAGGCCGGTGCCTTGCTGATTGGTCGAGGTGGCGGGCGAGCGATAGAACTTCTCGAAAATCATCCGCAGTTCGTCGTCAGGAACGCCGGGCCCCTGGTCGATGACATCGATCACCACGCGACCGGCGTCGCGCCGGCCCAAGATGTCGATGCGCCCGCCGTTCGGGGCGAACCTGACGGCGTTCTCGACGATGTTGGCCAGGGCCTGCTCGGTCAGGATCGGATCGCCCAGCGCCGCCAGGTCATCGGGGGTGAAATGGCTGACCAGTTCGCGCGCGCCGGCGCGGCGCCGCACCCTCTGCACCACCCGGCCGACGACTTCGGCCACGCCGAAACTGACGCCCTCGATGGTCAGGGCGCCGGACTCCAGCTTCGTCATGTTCAGCAGGTTGCCGACGAAGCGGTTGAGCCGCTCGGCCTCCTCCTGGATCGTCAGGGTCAGGTCTTCGCGGACCTCGGCGTCGAAGCGGTCCCCGAACTCGCGAAGGCTGGTCGCCGAAGCCAGGATCGCCGCCAGCGGGGTCCGCAGATCGTGCGAGATCGACGACAGCAGCGCATTGCGCAGTTGCTCGGTCCGGGCGCGGGCCTCGGCCTCGGCCTGTTCCTCGGCGAGCCGCGAGCGGGCGATCGCTGCCCCGGCCATATCGACCAGCACGTCCACCAGCCGTTCATCGTCCGCCGGATTGTCGGCCATGCGCCCGTCGGTGGGCGTCAGCCGCCAGACGGCCAGGCCCAGCACCGCCCCGTCGGCGCGCAGGTGGCGAAGCCGCCATCCCGCCTCCCGCACCGTGGCGCCGCCGTCGACCGGCCGGCCGGCCAGGTCGCTCAACGCCTCGGGTGGCGAAAGGCCGGGCGGCGCGCTCCAGGAACGCCCGTCGTAAAGCACCACGGCCTGACCTCGGCCGGCCTCGGCGATCCGTTCGGCCAGCGCCTGACGCACGGCGTCTTCGTTGTCCGACGCGGAGAATTCCTCGCTCGCGCGGAACAGCGCGCCGGCGGTCCGCGCCCTCGCCTCGGCGCTGCTCTGGGCCTCGCGAACCCTGCCGGCCAGCCGCCCGGTCAACATCGCGACCGCCAGGAACACGATGAGGACCAGGAAGTCCTCGGCCGAGGTCATGGTGAACTCGAACCGCGGCTCGACCAGATAGATGTCGTAGATGATGAAAGCGGCCGCGGCGCCGAAATAGGCCGGGCCTTGGCCCAGCGTGACCGCGGTGACCAGCACGCCGGCCAGGAACACCATCGACAGGCGGTCGGTCTCGAAGGTCCGATAGATCGTCTCGGCGACCAGGGTCGAGAGGATGATGATCGCCAGCGCCGCGACGTATCGCCAGACGCCGCGCGGCGGCGCGATCCGCCGAAATGTCCATTCCCGCGCCATGCGGATCCTTGCAAAGCCGGGGCGTCGACAGCTTTCGCCTGTCCGTGGGAACCCCAGGCTCGAAAAGGGAGACGAGCGAGGCCGCCGACGTGATGGACGATGGAGCGACCCGCCGGCCGTTTCAATTATGCCCAGCTTATGCCCTGCCCTCAGGGCCTGGCGTTATAAACTTCTTATACTTGTCTGATCGGGCCGGCCGCCGCACCAGACTGGTCCATGAGCCTGATCCCTGGCCAAGCTGCACCTTGGTTCACCGCCCCGACGAAGGCCAACCCGCGCTTCGCCTTCTCGAGCCTGGCCGGACGTTACGTCCTGCTGCTCTTCACGCCGGATGATCCCGCCCAGCGCGAGACGGCGCTGGCGCGGCTGGCCGCGGTCGAGGCTCAGTTCGACCAGGTCAACCAGATCGCCTTCTGCGTCACGCGCGATCGGGCGGTGTTCCAGGCCGCACGGGAAACCTTGGGGGTTCGCTGGTTCCTCGACGCGAACGATCAGATTACCCGCGGATATGGCGCGGTGGACGCCGCCGGGGCCGAGCAGCCACAGTGGCTCATCCTCGATCCGACCCTTCGGGTCCTGGTGACCGGTACGATGGCCGACAGCGACCGGATCTTCGCCGCCCTAGGCGGACTGCCCAGCCCCGACGACCACGCCGGCGTTCCCCTGCACGCCCCGGTGCTGATCGTGCCGCGCGTGTTCGAGCCGGAGATGTGCCGGCGGCTGATCAATTTCTACGACCAGACCGGGGGCGCGCCCTCGGGCGTCATGCGCGAGATCGACGGAAAGACGGTCGGGGTGCTGGACGATTTCAAGCGCCGCAGCGATGCGACCATCGAGGACCCGGCGTTCCGCGCCGAAATCCTGCGCCGGATCGAAAAGCGGCTCGTCTCCCAGATCAATCGGGCGTTCCAGTTCCAGCCGACGCGGATCGAACGCTACATCGTCGCCCGCTACGACGCCGACGAGGGCGGCTATTTCCGCGCCCATCGCGACAACACCACCGCTGGAACCGCCCATCGCCGGTTCGCCTGTTCGATCAATCTGAACGCCGAGGAATTCGAGGGCGGCGATCTGCGGTTCCCGGAGTTCGGCTCGCGCACCTATCGCCCGCCGAGCGGCGGGGCGGTGGTGTTCTCCTGCTCGCTGCTGCATGAGGCCACGCCGGTCACGCGTGGACGGCGCTATGCTTTCCTGCCGTTCTTCTATGACGAGGCCGGCGAAGAGATCCGCCAGAAGAACCTGCACACCCTGGTCCTGCCGCCGGAAGCGACCGCCATCTCTTCGGACTGATTGCAGGCACAGTTCACGCGGCAGGTTTGTTCGAACTCCTCCAGAACAACTACGGCGATAGAGAGCGAATACATCCCTGGATACAGGCGAGCCGCCGCGCCAAGCCGCGATCAAGCGCTCATCGCTAGACGTTCGCCGTATTCGAAACCCCGCGGACTTTCCACCCCAGGCGCCTAACCGCTTACAGGCGGTTCAATCTCTGAGCGAGATCACAGCAAGGCGGCCATGGGAGGACAGAATCAACAGAGTCTAATGGAGGTTTGACCCAAGGCGTTCGCCTGAATGGGGATTTTTACCAACTCAATAGACTTCAATGCCTGCTCATCATCGGAGGCGCCTTACTCGCGCTATTCTCATAGATGTGGCGAGAATCTGGCCGGATCAAATAGGGTTGATATTTACTTAACGCGCCACCTGGAGTATCGCTGTTATCGAAGGCGTTCGCGCTCGGCGGGCGTCAGCAAACGCACCGAGGGGCTAACCCTATGAATATGCTACTAAAAGGCGCCGCAGTCGCTGCTGTGGCCAGCTTCATGATCGCCAGTTCAGCGAACGCTGCTGTCAACGTCACCACCACGGCGGGCGCTCCGGACCCGGGGCCGCAGGCCGGCGAAAGCGTCCTGTTCAACTTCAACGGCGCCACGCCTGGGCTTTCGGGCGACTACGCCTTGGTCAGCGGCAGCTCGAGCGGCGTCTATGCGGCTCCGGCCGGCGACGCCAGCCAGTACCTGGTGGTTCCGGGCGTCGTTAACAGCGCCGGCACGGCCACGCTGGACCTGACCACGGTTCTGGCCGGCCTCTACACCAACACCTTCAGCTTCTACTGGGGTTCGGTGGACACCTACAACACGCTCAAGCTGTACGATAAGTCGCACACCCTGATCGACACGATCTTCGGCAACACCCTGCCGCCGGCCAACGGCAACCAGGTCGACGCCAACTCCAATATCCGGGTGAACTTCGCGCTCACGGGCGCGTCGCGGGACCTCGGCTATCTGGAATTCACTTCGAACGGCAAGGCCTTCGAGCTCGACGACATCTCGTTCGCGACGTCGGCGGTTCCGGAGCCGGCGACCTGGGCGATGATGATCGCGGGCTTCGGCCTGGCCGGCACGGCGATCCGCCGTCGCCGCAGCACCTTCGTCGTCGCCTAAGACGCACGAACGTTCCCTGGAAGAGCCGGCGGGGTCCTGCCCCGCCGGTTTTTCTTTGCCCGTCAGACGGCCGCCGAGGAGGGCGGCGCGATCAGGTCGAGGTCCCGAGCCTCAAATCACCGGCCGAAACGGCTGCTGACAGACAGCTGTCAGCAGGCTCATGTTCTGTTGGCGCAAACCCCTGGAGCCGACCATGTCCGACCTCATTTTCTACACCAACCCCATGTCACGCGGCCGCATCATCCGCTGGATGCTCGAGGAAGTCGGCCAGCCCTATGAGACCAAGATCCTGCGCTGGGAGACCGGCGAGGCGAAGGGCGCCGACTACCTGGCCATCAATCCCATGGGCAAGGTGCCGGCCATCGTGCACGACGGGGTGATCGTCACCGAATGCGCCGCCATCTGCGCCTACCTCGCCGACGCCTTCCCTGAAGCGGGCCTGGCTCCGCCCGCGCACAGCCGGCTGCGCGGCCCCTATTATCGCTGGCTGTTCTTCGCGGCCGGCCCGATCGAGCAGGCCGTGAGCGCCAAGATGGTGAACCTGGAACCGACGATCGAACAGCGCAGCATGCTGGGCTTCGGCTGCATCGAGGACGTCCTGGCCGTCGTGGAGGACGCGGTCGAAAGCCGCCCATACCTGGTCGGCGACAGCTTTACCGCCGCCGACCTCTATCTGGCCTCCCACCTGTCCTGGGGGATGAACTTCGGGACGATCGAAAAGCGCCCGGCGTTCGAGGCCTATGTCGAGCGCCACGTCCATCGCCCCGCCGCCCAGCGCGCCGACGAGATCGACAACGCGCTCATCGCCGCCGCCGCGCAGCCCGCGTCCTGAGCCTCGACGGCCGCCGGACGGCCGCCGCGAGCATCTGCGCGCGGCGGCGGCCGAGGCCGCCGCGAACTGATCAGGCGTCGGCTCAGACGCGCCCGCCGCGCCTCGAGCTCCGCAGCTGCATGTAGAAGCCGGTCAACGCGAAAGGCATCACCCAGCCGACCCAGCCCATGGTGATGTAGCGCATCGGCCCCATGTCCTGGATGAACGCGATGGGCGCGTCGAACAGCCAGCGCGTCACCACGAAGGACAGCGTCAGGGCGTAGTTCTGAGCCATCAGCTGACGGTGCAGCGCCACGTTCCGCCCTCGGATCGCCCACCAGCTGAGGCCCGCGGTGCCTGTCCAACAGACAGCCAGGCAGAACAGCCCGACCGCGAACCCGACGGTGCGGGTGAGATCAAGATGGAAGGACATGTAGAACGCGCTGGCCGCGCCCAGCGCCACGCCGGTCAGATAGCCGTATCCCACGGCCCGATGCAGAGCCGGGCGGGCCCGCCTCAGGCCTTCCCAGAACTGCAGCGGACCGAGGAACAGCGCCGCAGACGCGCCGAGGATGTGAGCGGCCATGGCCGGCAGGTGCGGCCAGAAACGGCCATAGGTCTGCTCCGACAGCACGTAGAACGGCAGGGCGTCCCGTCGGAAGATGAAGACGGCTACGACCGCCAGCGCACAGACGCCAAACGTCGCCGCCGCGAGCGCCAGGACCCGTGCAGCGGCCGCGAGGCGGCGCGATCCCGGGGCGATCATGATCTCGGATTCAAGGTTCAAGGCGTCCATCCTTCCGCATCCAGTCGACGGCGTCGGCGATCATCTGTTCGAGCGACGGCGAGGCGTAGCCGAGCTCGAGGCTCGCCTTTTGGGTCGCTACCGATTGGTGGCCGCAGACGATCTCTGCGCCTTCCGGCGTCAGGTCCGGTTCGCGGCGCGTCACGTACGAGGCCAGCTGCGAGAGGGCGCCCATCGTCTTCAGCAGCCCGGCGGGCGTCGCGCGCGCCGGCGTCGGCCGGTCCAGCAGCCGCCCGGCGCAAGCGATGAAGTCCAGGTAGCTGGCGTGCGGGCCGGGCAGGATGTACCGCTCGCCCACGGCGGCGCGGTCGACCGCGTCGATGTGGGCCTGGGCGACGGCGCCGGCGTGACAGAAGACGGTGGAGCCGGGAGGCGCGCCGGGCAGCGAACCGTCATGCACCATCCGAATGAGCCGGGACCAATTGTGCGTGTCGTACCGGCCGACAATGCTGCAAGGATTGAGGATAGTGGCGGGCAGGCCCTGATCGATCGCCTTCACCACGAGGTCGTCAGCCAGCGACTTGGAGCGGATGTAGCCGATCGGCGAGGTCGATCCCAACCGAGGCGAATCTTCATGGATGTCGCGGAACGAGGTTCCATAGACGCCGACCGTGGAGGTGTGGATGACCCGCGGCACGCCCTTGCGCCGCGCCGCGTTCATCAGCTGGCGGGAGCCTTCCACATTGATCGCGTGCTGACGGGCGTTGTTCCGCCGCCAGAAACTCGTGTCCCCTGCAAGGTGGAACAGGCAATCGATGTCGTCCGGGATCGCCGCCTCGAGGGTCGACGGGTCGGCGAGATCGCCTTGCACGAAACTGACGCCTTCTCCCCTGCGCTCAACGCCCGCCGAGCGCTTGAGGACGGAGACGCGCCAGCCGGCCGCCACGAGGCGTTCGATCAGATTGCGTCCCAGAAACCCGGTTCCACCGGTAACAAGCGCACGACGCATATCCCCTCCGCGCGACCTTGTCGTCGCGATTCATATACGATATCGTACTTACATACATATATGTATCTGAAAGTGCAAGCAGCAGGCGGACGAGGTGCGACATGGCGCGGATGACTCGCGAGGAAACACGGGAGCAGACGCGGGAAAGGCTGCTATCGGCTGCGCGCACGGTGTTCGCCCGCAGCGGCTTCGGCGGCGCTTCGATCGACGTGATCGCCGAGCGCGCCGGCTATTCCCGCGGAGCGTTCTATTCGAACTTCGCGAGCAAGGAGGCGATCTTCCTGGAGCTTCTCGCGCGCCACATGGAAGGAGAGCGCAAGGCTGGGCGACAGATCGCGGCGTCCTCCACGGACCTGGATCAGATCATTGACGCGCTGGCGGAGCGCTACGCCACCGATCAGAACGACCAGGACTGGTGCATGCTCTCGGTGGAGTTCTCGCTGCAGGAGGGCCGCTCACCGGCCTTCGCCGAACAGGCGGCCGAGCTGAACGCCGCTCATCTCGCCGGCGCTGCGGAGGTCGTCCAGCGCCTGTGCGAGGTCGCCGATGCTCGCGGCGTGGACCCTAGGCGCGCCGCGGCGCTCTTCCTGGCCTTTCGCCAGGGCCTCGCCCTCGCCGCCTCAGGTCCGGCGCCCCAGCTCACTCAGTCGGAGATTCAGGAGGGGTTGCGACTCTTCATGCACGCCCTGCTCGCGCCGGAGCCGCGCGCCTGAAACAGCCGCTCAAGCTGCGGCAAGTCATTGGAAACTCTGGCGCACCCGACACGATTCGAACGTGTGACCTTTGCCTTCGGAGGGCAACGCTCTATCCAGCTGAGCTACGGGTGCGTCTTCAGAAGTTGCGCTGTCTAACTGAAAGCGACGCGAAACGGAAGGCTTAGGCGCCTGCTGTCGTCAAGGAAACGAAAACGTCCTCCAGATCGGGATCCTCGGTGGAGATATCCTTGATGTGCAGGCCGGTGGCGCGGACCGCCGCCAGCACCTGTTCGACGCTGGATTGGCCGGTCTTGTAGGTGACGGCGAACGATCCGCCGGCGCGCGACCGGGTTTCAAATCCCTCCAGCAGCGGCGCGTCGGCCAGCGGCTCCTCGGGGGTCACCACCACATTTCGGGTGTCCAGGCGCTTCAGCAGGCTGGAGGTCGGCTCGCAGGCCACGACCTCGCCGCGATTGACGATGGCGATCTGGTCGCAGAGCTCCTGGGCCTCTTCCAGATAGTGGGTGGTGAGCACGATGGTCACGCCCTTGCGGTTCAGCTCCAGCACATAGGCCCAAAGCTGGCGGCGCAGTTCGACGTCGACGCCGGCGGTCGGCTCGTCGAGGATCAGCACCGGCGGATTGTGCACCATGGCCTTGGCGACCATCAGCCGCCGCTTCATGCCGCCTGACAGCTGGCGCACATAGGCCTCGGCCTTGTCGCCGAGCCCGAGCGCGTTGAGCAGCTCCATGGTCCGGCGCTCTTTCGGCGGCACGCCGTACATGCCGGCCTGCACCTCGAGCGACTCGCGCGGGGTGAAGAACGGGTCGGCGGAAATCTCCTGCGGCACCACGCCGATGGCGGCGCGGGCGTCGCGCGGCCGCACGTCGATGTCGCGGTCCCAGATCTTCACCGTGCCGCCGGTCTTCTTGGTCAGGCCGGCCAGGGTGTTGATGAAGGTGGACTTGCCGGCCCCGTTGGGTCCCAGCAGGCCGAAGATCGAGCCGCGCGGGATCTTCAGGTCCAGCCCCCGCAAGGCATGCATCTCCGGCGCGGTCTTGGTGGCCGGATAGATCTTGACCACGCCTTGCGCCTCGATGGCGAACTCGGGAAGGATCATGCGTCTCTTTGTACCAAGCGCAATCCAACCAGAGGGAACCGGCCGGCGGGAAATTGCGCGACAAATTAAGGGGCTGGAGCGCCGTTTCGATCAACCGAAACGAACAGCGCGCCAGGGGCGTGCATTGACGACGAAAGCCGTGGTCGCATACCTAGGCGCGCGCGGAGCATCCGCCAAGCTTCCGCAGCCGGAGAGTTTACATGGCCCGCAAAGCCCCCGTCCCCGATCAGGGTCGTTCGACCAAGCTGGAACCCATGCCCGCCAAGGGCGCGCATACGCCCGACCTGCCGCCGTCGGAGGTGATCGTGGTGCGTTCGGGCCGGGTCGCCTGCGACGGCGTCGGCGGCGCGCTCGGCCATCCGCGCGTCTGGCTGGAGATGGGCGAAGCCTCCTTCGTCGAATGCCCCTACTGCGACCGCCGCTTTGTTCTGCCCGCCGGCTCCGAAGGCCCTGAGGACGAACGCCTGGCGCCCGGCGTCTATGAAGGCTCGCACGGCCACTAGGGCGGCCGATTTCCGCCAGTACGTCACATCGGCGCTTCCTATATCGTCCTCATCAGACGAGGAGGCGCCCATGGGCCAGCAAGCCGACACATTCCGACGACTGCACGAGGGTCCGCAGATCCTCGTCCTGCCGAACGCCTGGGACGCCGCCAGCGCGGCGATGATGGAGGACGCCGGCGCCAAGGCCGTGGCCACCTCATCGGCCGCCGTCGCCTGGGCGCACGGCTACGCCGACGGCGACATCCTGCCGATCCCGACGCTGCTGGCCGCCATCGGCGAGATGGCCCGCGTGCTGAAGATTCCGCTGACCGCCGACATCGAGGGCGGATATTCCGACGACCTCGCCATGGTCGGCGAAACCATCAGGGGCGTGATCGGGGCCGGCGCGGTCGGGATCAACTTCGAGGACGGCGCCCGCTCGCCCGACCTCCACGCCCGCAAGATCGAGACCGTGCGCCAGGCCGCGGCCGAAAGCGGCGTTCCGCTGTTCGTCAACGCCCGGATCGACGTCTATCTCAAGGGACTGGCCAAGGACGAGGCCGCCCTGGACGAGACTCTGCGCCGCGCCGAGCTCTACCGCGCGGCCGGCGCCGACGGAATTTTCGTGCCCGGTCCGACCGACGAGACCCTGCTGGCGACCCTGGCCAGCAAGATCGCCCTGCCGCTCAACGTCATGGGTCGCGGCGGCATGGCCCCGGCCGCCAAGCTGCAGACGCTGGGCGTGCGGCGGCTGAGTTCGGCCACGGCGCCGTTCCGCGTCGCCTATGCGGCGCTCGGGCGGGCCGTCGAGACCTATCTGGCGGACGGCGACGCCAGCGCCTTGGCCGACGCCGGCAAGGGCGCGCCCGAGCTCAACGCGCGGTTCGGCTGACCCGCGTCAGGCGGTGATCTTGCCGTCCAGGGCCGAGGGCGGCTCGATCGCCTCGTGGATGGCCAGCACCAGGGCCTCGATGCTGATCGGCTTGGTCAGATAGCCCCGGAAGCCCGAGGACTGCCCGCGCGACATGGTCTCGGCCAGCACATTGGCCGAGATCGCGATCACCGGGATCTGCCGGGTCAGGGGGTTGGCTTCCAGCCGCGCCTTGACCTGGAAGCCGTCCATGCCCGGCAGGTTGATGTCGAGCAGGATAACGTCGGGCCGCAGCCGCGCGGCCAGGCTGAGACCTTCGACCGGATGCTCGGCCACGTGCAGGTCCAGGGTGCCGAGCGCCTCGGCGATGTGGCGCATCAGCCGGATGTTGGAGGCGTTGTCCTCGATATAGAGCACCTTGGCCTGAGGTCCCGGCTCGGGGCCCGCAGGCGCCCTCGCCACGGCCGGCGCTGGCCGCAGCTCGACCAGATCGGGGGCCTCGGCCGGCAGGTCGACGATAAAGCGCGACCCGACATCCTCGCGGCTCTCCACCCGCAGCTCGCCGCCCATGGCCTCGACCAGCCGCCGCGTCAGGGCCAGGCCGAGCCCCGCGCCCTCCACGCCCAGTCCCTCGCGCCCCAGCCGGTCGAACGGCTCGAACAGGTCGTTCATCCGATGGGCGGGAATGCCAAGACCGGTGTCGGTCACGCTGAGCATCACCCGGTCGGCCACGGCGCTCACCTCGACCCGCACCGAGCCGTTCGGCCGGTTGTACTTGATGGCGTTGGAGATCAGGTTCGAGAGCACCTGCTTGAGCCGCAGGTGATCGGCCCGCACGGCGATCTCCTCATCGCTCGCGACGATGTCGAGACTGACCCCGGCGCGATCGGCCGCCAGCTTGAAGCTGCCGTAAAGACCCTGGGCCACCTCCTGCGGGTCGATCGCCTCGATCGAGATCGAGACCTTGCCGCTTTCGATCTTGGCGAAATCCAGCACCTCCTCGATCAGGGCCAGCAGATGCCGACCCGCCGTATGGATCTGACCGACCGCCTCATCCTGGCGCGCGCTCAGGGCGTCATCGCCGCGGCGCATGCGCAGGACCTCGGCGAATCCGATGACGGCGTTGAGCGGGGTGCGCAGCTCGTGGCTCATATTGGCCAGGAAGTCCGACTTGGCCCGATTAGCCGACTCCGCCCGGCGGCGCTGCTCGTCCAGGGCGGCCAGCGCCGTGGTCAGGTCGATGGTCCGCGACTGCACCGAGGCCTCGAGGTCCTCGTTCAGCGCCCGCAGATGCTCGGCTTCGGCCAGCGAGCGCGCCTCCAGCCGCCGGTCCAGATAGGCGCACATCAGGGCGATGCCGAGGATCAGGGCCATGCAGGCGAAGATCGTGGCCGACAGCAGCGAGCCGGACACCAGGGGGGTCCCGCCGTCCACCTGCGCCAAGCCAGGCGCCACGACGATGACGGTCCCGGCCATGGCGCTGAAGTGCATGCCGCAGATCGCCACGGCCATGACCATGGCGGCCACCGCGCGCTGCCCGGCGGTGCGGAGCGTGACGGCCAGCCAGAGCGCGGCGGTGGACGCCGCCAGCGCGATCAGGATCGAGGCGGCGAACCACAGGGGGCGGTAATAGATCTCGCCCGGCGTCCGCATGGCGCTCATGCCCATATAGTGCATGACGCAGACCCCGAGGCCGACCAGCGCGCCGCCGCCGAAGATCCGCATCGGCGTCGCCTGCTTGGCCAGGACCTGCAGGCCCGCGGCGACGCCAGCCACGGCGATGACGCCGGAGATGATGGTCAGGCCAGGATCGTACTGCGCCATGAACGGCGTGCGATAGGCCAGCATGGCGATGAAGTGCATCGACCAGACCCCGCCGCCCAGCACCAGGGCCGCGCCCAGATGCCAGAACCGCCGGGCCGAAGCCGCCGCCGTCCGCAATCGCTCGACCATGTCGAGGGCGGTGAACGAGGCCACCACTGCGGTGAGATAGGAGAGGATAACCAGGGCGCCGTCGTGCTGCGCGTTCACGCCGATGGCGGAGTTGCTGAAGCAAAGGCCTAGAATCTGCATGACCGCCCACCCCCGAGGGCTCGTCATAGCTACTCGCGCCTCATGGTTGTTCTGATTCGATCCTACCGCATAGGGCGCAGACATCGCCTCGAAGCGATGCGAACGGGAGGGTGACCAAACGCCCGCCGATCCCTATCTTCGCGCCATGACCGACGCCCCCCTCGACGACGCCGCCACCCTGGACGACATCCCCCGCCAGCCGACCCAGGACGGGCCCGCCGTGCGGCTCTACCTGGTCGACGGGTCCGGGTTCATTTTCCGCGCCTATCACGCCCTACCGCCGCTGACCCGCAAGTCGGACGGATTGCCGATCGGGGCGATCTCCGGCTTCTGCAACATGCTGTGGAAGCTGCTGGTCGACATGAGGGCCCAGGCCGAGGGGCCGACCCACCTGGCCGTCATCTTCGACCACTCGGAGAAGACCTTCCGCAACAAGCTGTACGATCAGTACAAGGCCCACCGCCCGCCGGCCCCCGAGGACCTGGTTCCGCAGTTCCCGCTGGTCCGCGAGGCCACCCGGGCCTTCGGCGTGCCGAGCCTCGAGCTGGCCGGCTACGAGGCCGACGACCTGATCGCGGCCTATGCCTGCAAGGTGCGCGACGCCGGCGGCGAGGTGACCATCGTCTCGTCCGACAAGGACCTGATGCAGTTGGTGGGACCCCGGGTCTCGATGCTGGACACCATGAAGAACCTCAAGATCGGTCACGATCAGGTGGTCGAGAAATTCGGCGTGCCGCCGAACAAGGTGGTCGACGTCCAGGCCCTGTGCGGCGACAGCGTCGACAACGTGCCCGGCGCGCCCGGCATCGGGATCAAGACCGCCGCCCTGCTGATCAACGAGTACGGCGACCTCGACACGCTGCTGTCCCGCGCCTCGGAGATCAAGCAGCCCAAGCGCCGCGACACCCTGATCGACTTCGCCGACCAGATCCGTCTGTCGCGCGAACTGGTGCGGCTGGATTGCGAGACGCCGCTGCCCGCGCCCATCGACGACCTGGTGATCGCCGAGCCGAATCCCGAGGTGCTGGGCAAGTTCCTCGAGGAGATGGAGCTGCGCACCCTGGCCCGCCGGGTCTCGGGCGGGACCGCCTCCGCCGGCGCTCCGGCGGCTGGGGCGTCAGCCCCGGCGGCGGCCAGCGCCCCGGAACATCCGACCATCGACACCAACGCCTATGTCTGCGTCCGCGACCTGCCGACCCTGGACGCCTGGATCGCGCGGGCCCGCGCCGTCGGCGTCGTGGCCTTCGACACAGAGACCGACGCCCTGTCCTCCGCCAACGCCGGGCTTTGCGGCGTGTCGCTGGCGGTCGCGCCGGGCGAGGCCTGCTACATCCCGGTCGGCCATGAGAACGAGGGCACGGGCGGACTGGAGTTCGAGACCCCCGCCGAGATCGAGCAGATCCCGCTCGAGGAGGTCATGGCGCGGTTGAAGCCGCTGCTGGAGGACCCGTCGGTCCTGAAGGTCGCCCAGAACGCCAAGTACGACATCGCCGTGCTCTCGCGCTACGGCATCGAGGTGGCCCCTATCGAGGACACCATGCTGATCAGCTACGTGCTGGAGGCGGGGCTGCACAAGAGCCACGGCATGGACGATCTGTCCAAGCGCTGGCTGGCGCACGAGCCGATCAAGTTCTCCGCGGTGACCGGGACCGGCAAGGCCCAGAAAAGCTTCAAGCACGTGCCGCTGGAGCCGGCGACCTGCTACGCCGCCGAGGACGCCGACGTGACCTTGCGGCTCTATCAGCACCTGCGGCCGCGCCTGGCGCCCGAAGGCCTGCTGACCGTCTACGAGACCCTGGAGCGCGGCATGCCGCCGGTCCTGGCGATGATGGAGAACCACGGGATCAAGGTCGACCCCGACCAGCTGCGCAAGCTCTCCTACGACTTCTCCAACCGCATGGGCGAGCTGGAGGCCCAGGCCCACAAGCTGGCCGGCCGGCCGTTCAACCTCGGCTCCCCCAAGCAGGTCGGCGAACTACTGTTCCAGGAGATGGGACTAGCCTCGGGCCGGATGACCGCCACCGGCGCGGCGTCCACGGACGCCTCGATGCTGGAGGACCTCGCCGTCCAGGGCCACGAGCTGCCGCGCGTACTGCTCGACTGGCGCCAGCTCTCCAAGCTGAAGGGCACCTATACCGACAACCTGGTCGCCGCGATCGCGCCCCGGACCAACCGCATCCACACCTCCTATGCGCTGGCCTCGACCACCACCGGGCGCCTGTCGTCGAACGATCCGAACCTGCAGAACATCCCGATCCGCACCGAGGAAGGCCGCAAGATCCGCAAGGCCTTCATCGCCGAGCCGGGCCACGTGCTGATCAGCGCCGACTACAGTCAGATCGAACTGCGAATCCTGGCCCATGTCGGCGACATCCCGCAGCTCAAGAAGGCCTTCCTGGAGGGTCACGACATTCACGCGGCCACCGCCTCGGAAATGTTCGGCGTGCCGATCGAGGGCATGCCCGCCGAGACCCGTCGCCGCGCCAAGGCGATCAACTTCGGCATCGTCTACGGCATCTCGGCCTTCGGTCTGGCCAACCAGCTGTCGATCCCGCAGGACGAGGCCGGGGCCTATATCAAGACCTACTTCGAACGCTTCCCCGGCATCCGCGCCTATATGGACCGCACCAAGCAGATGGCGCGCACCCAGGGCTTCGTCACCACCGTCTTCGGCCGCAAGGTCAACATCCCGGCGGTGAAGTCCAAGTCGGCGGCCGAGCGCGCCTTCGGCGACCGCGCCGCGATCAACGCCCCGATCCAGGGGGCGGCGGCCGACGTCATGCGCCGGGCCATGATCCGCATGCCGGGCGCGCTGGACCAGGCGGGGCTGAAGGCGCGCATGTTGCTGCAGGTGCACGATGAACTGGTCTTCGAGGCCCCCGAAGCCGAGGCCGAGGCCGTGATCGCCCTGGCCAAACGGGTGATGGAGCGCGCCGCCGAACCGACGCTGGTCTTCTCAGTGCCGCTGGTGGTCGAGGCCCGCGCCGCGACTAACTGGGACGACGCCCACTAGCATAGTGGGCGACCGCCCGCGGCCTTTGACTTCGGTCATCGGGCGCGGGCCGGCGCTTCACCGAGCGACCGGTCGTGAAAATCCAAATGTCTTGAAGATCCTGGAGCAACCAATCTCCGAAAGGAGATTGGTGGAGCCGAGCGGAGTCGAACCGCTGACCTCCTCATTGCGAACGAGGCGCTCTACCAACTGAGCTACGGCCCCAGGAGGCGCGGAATTAGGGGTTCGAGGCCCACCCTGTCAAGCCGTTGAATTGCATCGTGGCGTCACGACTTGCCAGCCGTGGCCCGCCAGCCGATACAGGAGCCTTCCTCCTCTACGGAATTCCAGATGATCTCGCTGCTCGGCTTCGTGTTCTACATCCTGAACGCACTCCTCGGATTGCTGGTCTTCGCGTTGATCGCGAGCGCCATCCTGTCGTGGCTGGTCGCCTTCGACGTGATCAATCTGCGCAACCAGTTCGTCTACAACGTCGCCCGGTTCCTGGACGCGGTGACGCGGCCGGTGCTGGCGCCGTTCCAGAAGATCATGCCCAACCTCGGCGGCGTCGACATCAGTCCGGTGCTGGCGATCCTGGTGATCTCCGGCGTCCAGCGCTACCTGCTGCCCGCCGCGGCCCAGACCCTGATGGGCCTGTTCGCCTAGACCCCATGCGGCTGCCGGTCAGGGTGACGCCCAAGGGCGGCCGCGACGCCGTCGACGGCTGGGCGCTCGACCCGGCCGGACGGCCCTATCTGAAGGTCAGGGTGTCGGCGGTCGCCGCCGAGGGCCAGGCCAACGCCGCCTTGACGGCGTTCCTGGCCAAGACACTCAAGACGCCCAAGTCAGCGGTGCGGATCATCTCGGGCGAGACCGCACGGCTGAAGATGATCGAAATCGAGGGCCTGGACGACCAGGCGCTGGAAGCCGCCTTCGGCCGACCGCCTCCGAGCCCCTAGGGCGGCCCATCCAGTTCGTCATCACCGGGCCTGTCCCGGTGATCCATGCGCACGAAACTCTCAGGCAGGTCTCTAAGCGCGGAGTCTATGGGTGGCCGGCGCAAGAGGCCGGCCATGACGATCCGGTGGATTGAGGGCGTCTAGCCCCTAGAACTCTTCCCAGCCGCTGTCGTTGCGCGCGGCGATCGGGCGCGAACCGCCGCCGCCGGCCGCGAGACGCTGCGCCGGCCGCTGCCGGGCGGCGGGCGCCTCGAACCGATCGGCCGCGCCGGTCTTGAACTGGCCGATGAGCCTGGCCAGCTCGACCGCCTCATTGGCCAGCGAGTGGCTGGCGGCGGTCGATTCCTCGACCATGGCCGCGTTCTGCTGGGTCACCTGATCCATCTGGTTCACCGCCGTGTTCACCTGGTGCAGACCGGTGGCCTGTTCCTGGGCGCTGGCGGCGATCTCGGTGACGATGCCGTTGATCTCGGCCACCTGGGTGACGATCAGCTGCAGGGCCTTGCCGGTCTCGGCGACCAGGCCCACGCCCTGGCCGACCTGGCCGGACGAGGCGTTGATCAGGATCTTGATCTCCTTGGCCGCGCCCGCCGAACGCTGAGCCAGGGCCCGGACCTCGGAGGCGACGACCGCGAAGCCGCGACCAGCTTCACCGGCCCGCGCGGCTTCGACGCCCGCGTTCAGCGCCAGCAGGTTGGTCTGGAAGGCGATCTCGTCGATCACCCCGATGATCTGGCCGATCTGCTTGGACGAGCTTTCGATCTCGCCCATGGCCGCGGTCGCGCGCTGCACCACGTTGGCGCTCTCGGCGGCGTTGGTGCGCGCGGTCTGGACCACGCCCTGGGCGTGGGTGGCGCCCTCGGCGGTCCGCCGAACGGTGGCGGTGATCTGGTCGAGCGCCGCGGCGGTCTCTTCCAGGCTGGCGGCCTGCTGCTCGNCTTGCTGATTTCATCGGCGCCGGAACGCATGCTCGAGGTCGCCCCGACCACCACGCCCATCGTGTTCTGCAGTTGGCTCATGGCCATGTTGAAGTCGTGCTTCAGCGCCTCGTATTCCGGCGCGAACTGACCTTCGACGCGCGCCGTCAGGTCGCCTTGGGCCAGGCGCTCCAGGCCCTGGGCCAGGGCGGTCACGACCAGGGCCTGCTGCTCGGCGATGGCCGCGCGCTCGGCTTCGGCGCGGCGGCGTTCGGTTTCCGCGGCGATGCCCGCCGCTTCCTGGCCGGCGCGCAGGGCGCGGTTCTCGGCCAGGCCGTGACGGAAGCCCTCGAGGGCGCGGGCGATCTCGCCCACTTCATCGCCCTTGTCGGCGCCGCCGACCGCCTTGTCGTAACGTCCGGCCGACAGTTCGCCGACCGCCGAGGTGATCTGGGCCAGGGGCTTCCTGACCAGCTTGCCCACGGCGATGAACAGCGCGCCCAGCACCAGGGCCAGGATCACCAGGCCGCCGACCGCCAGCCAGATCGCCAACTGTCGGGCCGGACCGGTGATGTGCTTGGTGGGTACGTCCATCACCACGGCCCAGGTCGAGTTGAGACCCGGCAGCGGCGCGGGCGTGACCAGCCGTTCAACCGATCCGGTCGGCTGGTCCAGCTTGGTCAGCAGGACCGGCTGGCCGCTGGCGAGCGCGCCTTTCAGCTCAACCGCGCCGGCGTCGGCATAGGGCTTCATCCGCAGCGCAGCGTCGGGATGGGAGACCCAGTTGGCGTCAGGCGAGACCAGCATCACCCGGCCGTCGCCGAACGGCTTCATGGCCCCCAGGCGCGTCGCGACGTCGTCGAGGGCCAGGTCCAACCCCGCCACGCCGATCATCTGGCCGCCCGACATGACCGGGAAGGTCACCGAGGTCATCGAAATGGTCTTGCCGCCGACCTCGTAGGGATAGGGTTCGACAATGGCGGCTTTGCCGCTCTTGAAGCTGGTTTGATAGAAGGGCTGCTCGTAGTCGGCGCCGGTGTCCAACGGCTCCAGGCGCAGCTGGCCGCCGTCGTTCACCCAATAGGGCGTGAACTGGCCAAGCTTGTTCGAACCGGCCGCGGCGTCGCCCAGATGGGCGGCGTCCTGGCCGTCGAGCGCGTCCGGAATTTCCATGAACCAGGCGCCCAGGATCATCGGCGAGGCCGAGGCCGAGGGCTTGAGCAGGCTCGCCAGCACCTTACGGTCGCGAACCCCGTTTTCATGGGCTGCGCCCAGCGTCAGGGCCATGGCCGCGCCCATCCCCTGGATCTGGCCAAGGTCAGTGGCCACCTGGGCGGCCGCCTTGCCGGCCAGGGCCTGCGCGTTATCGTTGGAGAGGTCCCGCACCATCCCGCTGGCGTTGGCCGCGACCAGCGCCGCGGCCAACAACAGCAACGCCCCGATCGCACACCCCGCCGCAATCATCAGCTTCCAGGCGATCGACAGGCGGGACAACATACTCACGTTCCTCAACAACTCACTTGGGGCAGACAGGACGGCCTGGCAGGCCTCAGGCGGCGACCGCCTGGATATCGGCCGGCAGGATGTGATCC
Source organism: Phenylobacterium sp. Root700 (assembly GCF_001429025.1). Classification (GTDB taxonomy): domain Bacteria; phylum Pseudomonadota; class Alphaproteobacteria; order Caulobacterales; family Caulobacteraceae; genus Phenylobacterium. Next base: position 80,980 of record NZ_LMHT01000031.1, read on the forward strand.
AGCGACAGCAGGGACACGATCCCGGTGTCGGTGGTCATGACCCCGGCCACATAGGCCGCCGATTCCGGGCTCCCCACCTCGGGCGGAGGTTGGATCAAACCCTCGGTGACGGTCAGGATGTCCGACACCGCGTCGACGACCAGGCCCATCTGGGCGTCGCCGATCTGGGCGACGACCACGACCGACGAGGTGGTCGGCGAGGCCGGGCCAAGGCCCAGCCGCGCGCCCAGGTCGATGACCGGCAAGATCGCGCCGCGCAGGTTCATCATGCCCAGGACGTGGGTCGGGGCGTGGGGCAACGGCGTCGCCGCCGTCCATCCCCTAATCTCACGCACCGCCATGATGTCGATCGCGTAGGCCTGTTCACCGATGCGAACCGAAATCAGTTCGGCCCCCGGCGACGGGATACGGGTAGTGGAAACTTCCATCAGAACTCCTCCCAGCTGTCGGTTTCTCCGACCGGCTCCAACCTGGCCGCCGTGGCGGCCCCGGAGCTGTAACCCCTTGTGGGCAAAGGTCTCGACGCGCGGGGCGCGGCGGTCTTACGAACGGTCGGCTGGTCGTTGTCCTGGCCAATCGTGAACTGGCCCATGAGACGGGCGAGCTCGACCGCTTCGCTGGCGAGCGCGTGACTGGCGGCGGTGGACTCTTCGACCATGGCCGCATTCTGCTGCGTAACCTGATCCATCTGATTAACGGCGGTGTTGACCTGATGCAGGCCGACGGCCTGTTCCTGGGCGCTGGCGGCGATCTCCGAAACCGCGCCGTTGATCTCCGAAACCTGGGCCGCGATCCGCTGCAGGGCCTTGCCGGTCTCGCCGACCAGGTTCACGCCGGAGGCGACCTGGGCCGACGAGGCGGTGATCAGCGACTTGATCTCCTTGGCGGCTTCGGCCGAACGCTGGGCCAAGGCCCGGACTTCGGAGGCGACGACCGCGAAGCCGCGGCCGGCTTCACCGGCGCGAGCCGCTTCGACGCCGGCGTTCAAGGCGAGCAGATTGGTCTGGAAGGCGATCTCGTCGATCACCCCGATGATCTGGCCGATCTGCTTGGACGAACCCTCGATCTCGCCCATGGCCGCGGTGGCCTGGCTGACGATCACGGCGCTATGTTCGGCGTCCGACCGGGCGGTCTCGACGACGGTGCGAGCGTGGTTGGCGCCCTCGGCGGTCTTGCGGACCGTGGCGGTGATCTGGTCGAGCGCCGCGGCGGTCTCTTCCAGGCTGGCGGCCTGCTGCTCGGTGNATCGTCGGCGGCCTGACTGATCTCGCCGGCGCCTGAACGCATGTTGGTGGTGTTGCTGGTGATCACCGACATGGTGGTCTGCAGGGTCGTCACGGCGGCGTTGAAGTCGGTCTTCAGCTGCTCGGCCTTCGGCGCGAAGGCCGCGGTGATGCGGAACGTCATATCGCCGCGCGCCAGCTTGCCCAGCCCCTCGGCCAACGAGCCGATGGCGACGGCGTCCTGCTCGGCCTCACGGGCCTTCTCAGCCTCGCGCTGCTGGCGCTCGATCTCGGCCTGGGCGCGCTGCTCCTCGCCCTGCTTTTCAAGACGCAGCTTCTCGATCGCGGCGTCCTTGAAGGCCAGGACCGCCTGGGCCATCTCGCCGATTTCGTCGGTGCGGCCGACCGCCGGCACCTCGACGGTGTTGTCGCCCGAGGCGAGCCGACCCATCGTCCGGGTCATCGCGCCCACCGGGGCGGCGATCGCCTTCGAGAGCAGCCACGCCATGGCGGCGGCAGCGAGCATGGCGACGACGCTGCCGACGACCAGGGTCATCTTGGCCTGGCTGATCGCCTGTTGCTGCGCGGCCCAACGCTCGGAGACCAGCTTCTTCTGGGCGGTCAGGATTTCGCCCTGAACCCCTCGCACGGCGGTCAATCGAACCTTGTCGATCATCGCGCGCGCCTGTTCGAGCGTGGCCGGGTCGCGCGCCAAGGTGATGACTTGGTCGTTCTTGACACGCCAATCGGCGAGCGCCGTCTTCAGCCGCCCAGCGCGCTCGCGCTGTTCGGCGTTCGTGGTCCGCTCCTGGAAGGCGGACAGATTCTTCTCAAGAGCTACGGCGTCCGCGTCATAGTTCTTCAGGAAATCGGCGTTGCGTGTCGCGGCGTAACCGCGCGCGGCGTTCTGTTGTTCGACGGCGTAATAGAGCACCCCGGACACGTCCTGGATGTTGAGATTGCTGACGTTGTTGCGCTCAGCGGACTCCAAGGTGGTGTTTAGACTGAAAAATACCGCGACGGCCGATAGCGTAAAGACTGCAAGGATCAGGGCGAACGCCGAGATCAACTTGCCGGAAATACGCATGTTTTTGATGTTCATCACTACGCCCCCAAGTAAACTGAGAACTTGATCCGCCGCCAACGTCTTCCGGATCGTTAATTGCCTTTAATCGTATCCCGGCAAATTGTCGCAGGACGCCGCACGGACAAGCATCCGGCGAAATCGTGACGATTCACTACTGGTATACCCCAGGACTACTCCATCGGATTTCTTGAGGCGGCCGGCCATACCGGCCGGCGCGGCGAGCCTCGGAGCGAACGGCCGGGCGCCGCCAAAGACCGGCGGCTGGCGGCGGCGACCTGCAGGCGCTACCCATGGGAAACGGCGATGCGATGGAGACGGCCATGAGCGAAACCCTGTTCCAGGCCGCACCTGGCCGCCGGCAGCTCGCCCAGATGATCGCCGGGGCGCGCAGGATCGTGATCTTCACTGGCGCCGGGATTTCCACGGAGTCCGGCGTCCCCGACTTCCGCAGCCCCGGCGGCGTCTGGAGCCGGATGAAGCCGATCTACTTCCAGGAATTCGTGGGCGACGAGGCCCGCCGCCGCGAAGCCTGGAACCGGGTCTATTCTGGAGCCGCCGGCTGGACGGGCGCCCGGCCCAACGATGGTCATACCGCCGTGGCGCGACTGATCACCGAGGGTAGGGCCAGCGCCGTGATCACCCAGAACGTGGACAACCTGCATCAGGAGTCCGGCGTCCCCGACGACAAGATCATCGAGCTGCACGGCAACGCCCATTACGCACGCTGCCTGGCCTGCGGCCTGCGTCACGAGTTCAGCGACTTCCGCGAGAGCTTCCTGGAGCGGGGCGAGATCCCGACCTGCCGGGCGTGTGGCGGCCTGGTGAAGTCAGCGACCATCTCCTTTGGCCAGGCGATGCCGGAGGAGCCGATGGAGAAGGCCCAGGCGGCGACCTTCGACTGCGACCTGTTCCTGGTGCTGGGCTCGTCCCTGGTGGTCTATCCGGCGGCGGGCTTTCCGATCATGGCCAAGCGGGGCGGCGCCATGCTGGCTATCGTCAACCGCGAGCCTACCGATCAGGACGGCTACGCCGATCTCGTCCTGCATGACGAGATCGGATCGGTGATGCGCGAGGCGGTGGGGTCTTAAGGACCTAGGCGCGCTTGGTCGGGCGGGCCCGCAGCTTGGCCGGCGGCGGATCGGCGCGGAAATCGCCGACCAGGCCCAGCTTGGCGTTGCAGGACGGGCAGCGGATCACGACATCCTCGGCCAAGCCGGCGTCGACATTGAAGCCGGCTCCGCAGGGCTTGCACTTCCAGTCATGTTGGACCGGCGGCGGCGCGACAGGCGCAGGCGCGCGCGCGGGCCTTTTCTTCGGGCCTTCCGGCAGAACGACCTTCGGGGGGTTCTTCAGCGACAGGATAGGGCGTCGCTTAGGTTCGTCGCTCATGATCTAGGACTTGTGACTCCGACAGGTGGGCTCGTCACGGCGCGGCCGGGGCGAAACGGGTTCTCCCTTGTCCGGGATTGACTTGCAACACCAAAGGGAAACGAAATCATGCGGCATTTATCGACTTGATCACGCCAAAGAGGCGCCTCGTCGCGGATCGATGTTCGTGACAGCTTAAGAAGTTTTGAGGTTAAAGGAACTAACGGCTCGTCCGGGTTGCTGACGTGCTCGCCATAGTTGGTGGGGCAACCGGCCTGGAAGGCGTCCGTCGTAAGGACATTCGGGGGAGAATCCGATGAAACTGAAATGGACTCACGGCGCTGCTCTTCTGGCCTGCGTCGCGATGAGCGGCTGCGGCATGATCGGCGGCGGCGGCAAGGCCCCCAAGGGGCAGGTGGTCGCCACGGTGAACGGCGAGGAAATCACCATCACCGAGCTTAACCGCGAGCTTGGCGGCGCTGCGCCGGCCAACCCGCAAGAGCGCAAGGCTATCGAACAGGCCGCCCTGCAGTCGATCATCACGCGCAAGCTGGTGGCCCAGACCGCCAAGGAACAGAAGCTCGACAAGACGCCGATCTTCGCTCAGCAGGAACTGCAGGCGAAGGAAGCCATGCTGGTCGGCGCCATGCAGCGGAAGATCGCCTCCACCGTGGTGGCGCCCACCCGCGCCGAAGCCGAGAAGTTCGTCGCCGACCACCCGGACATGTTCGCCCAGCGCAAGGTCATGGTCGTCGACCAGATCGTGGTCGGCAAGTTCAAGCCCGAGCTGATGAAAGAGTTCGAGCCGATGACCACCCTCGAGCAGATCGAGGCGGTCCTGGCCCGCGAAAGTCTCGACTATCAACGTACGACGACGGTCCTCGACACGCTCAACGCGCCTGAAGACCTGACCAAGACCCTGGCCAAGCTGCCGCCGGGCGAAGTCTTCATCTTCCCGCGCGGCAATGCGGTGTTCGTGAACCAGATCCGCGACAGCCGCGTGATGCCGTTCACCGGCGATCGCGCCGTCAACTACGCCATCGCCGGCCTGAAGTCCCTCCGGACCCAGGAAGCCGTGGTCAAGCAGGTCGAGACCATCCGCAAGGGCGCGGAAGAGAAGATCACCTACAACGACAACTACAAGCCCGCGAAGCCCGCGGCCAAACCGGCCGCCAAGCCGGCGGCTCCGGCCGCGGCCCCGGCCGGCGCCTCGCCGACCTAGGAACGATCAGGCGCGGCGGGCACCCGCCGCGCCTATTCCTCGCGCCGAGAGCCGTCAGCCGGCTCGGCGCCCGCGCTTCCAGTTTCAGATGACGCCCACGCGACCGGAGCGGCTTAATCGCCGCGCCGCCGATCCACATGTGGGAAAATGGTGCCGCTTACAGGACTCGAACCTGTGACCCCCTCATTACGAATGAGGTGCTCTACCAGCTGAGCTAAAGCGGCCTGGTATGTGTTCGTGAAGCGATTTGCCCCGCGAAGGAGCGCCTACTTAGCGACTCTCGGGGCGCTCGCCAAGCGCCGCCTTGCTTGCGGCCGTCGTTGACCGGCCTGCGGGGCGGGCGGAACCGGGGGTTCGTCGTCTTCATAGACCCCCTCGTCGATCGGATAGGGCGCCGGCGCGGACTCGTGCGCCGCCAGGAAAGCTGCTGAATCCACATAGGAAATAGGCTGCAGCGGCAACTCGCCCATGGCCGGCTCGCGGCGTTCGTGACGTGGGTGAATAAGCTCGCCGGTCTCGGCGAAACTCACCACCAGACGCCCCCAATCGGCGGCTTCATAGGCGAAGGCGCGGCCTTCCGGGTCTAGATCTGACCAGTCGGCCTCCTGTTCGGCGCTGACGCCGCGCGCCATCCAGACCCGCGCCTCGTCCGGCTGGCCGGCCGCGAAGGCGACGCGGGCCATCAGCCCGGCGATGCGGGCGGTGACCGGTTCGCCCTCCAGCGCCCGCGCCGCGTCCTGCGCGCGCGCCGTGTCGCCGCCGATCAGCGCCTGCTCGACCAACAGGATGCGGCTCTCGCGCGCGGCCGGGTTCAGCTCGGCCAACTGGCGCAGACGATCGGCCCGCTGGCGCGGGGTCTCGTTGGTCCGCAGATCGCGATAGGCCAGCCACAGGGCCGGGTGCGGCGAGGCCTTCCAGGCGCCTTCCAGGACCTGGGCGGCGCGCGCGGCCTTGCCGCCGGCGCCCAGCAGCCGGGCGGCCATGACCACGCCGGGCGCGAAGCCCGGCTGCAGCTTGGCGGCCTCGACCGCGAAATCCAGGGCCTGGGCCTGGCTCTTGGGATCGGCGGCGGCTTCGAGCTGGGCGGCCGAGGCGGCCAGCAACGCCGCACGCGCGCGCTCGGCGACGATGGGCGAGACGATCTTGCGGTCCAGGGCGCCCTTGGCCAGGTCCCGCGCGCCCGTCCAGTCGCCGGCCTCGAGCCTAGCTTCCAGCAGCGCGCGCCAAGCCCAGCGGCCGGTCGGCGTCAGCCCATAGGCTTGCTCGGCGTGACCGATCGCCCCGGCGCGGTCGCCCTGGTTGAGCGCCAGCTGCATCAAGCCCTTGTGCCCGGCCAGACGCATGTCCGGCAGGCCCAGCATGGCGGTGTAGGCGGCCTGGGCGGCGACCGCGTCGCCAGCGGCCTCGGCCGCCTGGGCGGCCAGCACCCGGACTAGGCCCGGCGCCTCGTCGGCGAGGTCGGCGGCTTTCAGGGCCAGGCGGCGAGCTTCGGAGCCGTCGCCCGCCGCCGCGGCCACGAAGCCGCGGGTCAGGACGTCGTTGGCCTGCCGGCGCCGGGTGTCGGCGCGGGCGCGGGCCGCGCGGCGCGGCGCCTCGGCGGCCCAGAGCAGCAGTCGCCAGGCCATCATGGCGCAGAGCGCCACGAACAGGGTGATCAGCACGAAGGCCGCGGCGGTCATGTCGGCGCGCCAGCCCAGCCAGATCACGCTGGCGTGGCCTGGCTCTCCGGTGATGGCCAGGATGGCGGTCGCCAGCGCCGCCACCAGGAAGACGATGATCGCGGCGCGGATCATTCGCCGCTCCGTGCCAGGCCGGCCAGGTCCTTGAGCGCCTGGGCGCGGACCTCGGCGATGTTGCGGTCGATCTTGGCCCGGCGTTCGGCGCGGTCGCGCCAGGGGCCTAGGGCGTCCTTGCCGGCCGCCGGCAGGGTGTCGAGGGTGGCCAGCGCCGAGGTCAGGTCGCCGTCCTCCACCTGACGTTCGGCCCGGGCCAGCACGGCGTCGAGGCTCTTGCCCGGCACGTCGCCGACCCGCCGCAGGGTGACGACCCGCGACAGCGCATAGCCGATCCGAGCCAGCACGCCGGCGTCGTCGCCCGGCGCGCGGGCGGCCGACGCGGCGCGGGCGGCGTAGTCAGGGAAGCTGGCCGCCAGGGCCGCGCGGCTGGGGGCGCCGCGCTCGGCGTCGGCGCTGAGCGAGCGCAGGTCCAGCGACGGCGCGCTGGCCGCCAGGGCCTTCAGCTCCTCGCCGAACGGCCGCGAGGTCTGCGAGGCCTCGACCAGGGCGGCGGCGGCGAGCGCCGACGCGGCGGCGGCGGCGACGCGGGACCGGTCGGCCTCCAGCGTATCCAGCCGACGGGAAATCTCGCCCGTCGCCGGTTCGGCGGCTGGCGCGGCGAAGCTGCCCGCGACCGGCGGCGGCGCCTGGACGGCGCCGACCAAGGGCGCGACGGCGGGCGCGGGCGCCTCCACGGCGCCGGGACGCGGCTTGTCAGGATAGAGTTCCGGCCCAAACCGCGCCGCCAGATAGCCGCCGGCGACGCAGGCCAAGCCGAACACGATCAGCGCCCAGACGCCCCAGCCCATGGAGCGGGGGCGGCCGTAGGAGCCGGGATCGCGGGGGGCGGAAAGCTCGTCGGGATCGCTCATGGCCTAACGGTCTATCAGATTCAGCAGCGCCGCTTCGAGTGGAAAGGGCGCGAAGATCTTGCCCGAAACCTGGGCGCGGGCGAGCGGCTTCATCACCGCCTTGGAAAGGCCGAGAACGCGCAGCTGCGGTTGGGGGTGGCCTCTCAGCACCTGGGCCAGGGCGCTCGCCGCCTTGGCCGAATAGACCAACGCCACATCCACCTGCGGAAGCTGGGCGATTTCGTGGGCCTCGAGCCGGACCGGCAAGGTGTCGTAGAGGGTCAGCGGTCGCACCTCGACTCGGGCCCGCGCCAAGGCGCCGGCCAGGTCGCCCGCCAACTCGGCGGCGCCAGGATGCAGGACCACCCCGCCGATCTCGCTGCGCCGCGCCGCGATCCCTTCGGCCAGGGCGGCGACGTCGCCGTCGGCCGAGAGCACGCGCTTGAAGCCCGCCTGGCGCGCGGCCTGCGCGGTGGCGGCGCCGACCGCGAACACCCTCAAGGCGCGATCAGGACAGACCTCGGTGAAAGCTCGCAGGCCGTTGGCGCTGGTGAAGGCCAGGGCGCCGACACCGGCGAGGTCGACCTGCACGTCCTCCAGCATCCGCACCGCCAGCAGCGGCGCCACCATGACGTCGTGACCGAGCGCACGGACCCGCGCCGCGGTGGCGTCCGCGCCCGGCTGGGCTCGGGTGATCCAGATTTTCAACGGGCGGGTGACGTTCATGACAGGCGGGGAACCTACGCGGCCCACAACCCTGGAGGTGGACGGCGGCGGAATCAATCCGCCGCCGACGGTCATTCGGGCAACAGGATCAGGTCGCCGCCCTCTTCCTTGACCGCCGCGCCCAGGGAAAGGCCCAGCGCCCGGGCCGCCTCCAGCGGATCGCGCGACGCGCCGAGCTCGGCCGAACCCTCGTGACGGAAGCGGTGGACGCCGTCGGAGGACAGGGCCTCGACGATCAGGTGCAGTCCGCCATCAGCCAGCCGCGCATGGGCGCCGACCGCGGTCTTGCAGGAGCCTTCCAGCGCCGTCAGGGCGCCGCGCTCGGCGGCGACGGCCACGGCGGTCGGGGCGTGACGGATAGCCTCCAGCCACGGCGCGCCGATGTCGGAAATGCGAGTCTCGATGGCCAGGGCGCCCTGGCCAGGAGCCGGCGGGCATTCCACCGGGTCGATCACGCTCTGGACCAGATGGCCAAGACCGAGGCGGTTAAGCCCCGACATCGCCAGCAGGATGGCGTCGGCGTCGCCGGCCGCCAGCTTGGCGAGCCGGGTGTCGACATTGCCGCGCAGCATGCGGACGTCGAGGTCGGGGCGGCGATGCAGCGCTTGGGCCTGGCGGCGCAGCGAGGCGGTGCCCAGGATCGCGCCCTGCGGCAAATCCTCCAGGCGCTCGACCTTGTGGCTGAGGAAGGCGTCGCGCGGATCTTCGCGCTCGGGGATGGCGGCGATGCAGAGCCCGTCGGGCAGCAGGGCCGGCATGTCCTTCATCGAGTGCACCGCGCAGTCGATGGAGCCGCTCAGCAGCGCCTCCTCAATCTCCTTGGTGAACAGGCCCTTGCCGCCGATCTCCATCAGGCGGCGGTCCTGAATGCGGTCGCCGCTGGTGGTGATGACGATCAGAGGCGCGACCGCCTCCACCTGCGCAGGGTCGCTCGGATCAGCTCCGAGCGCCGCTGCGATACGGCGTTGCATGATGCCGGCCTGAGCCAGCGAAAGCTTGGAGCCGCGGGCTCCGATCCGGACGGGCGGTTGCGTGGGCACGACGCGCGGTCTACCTCGGCGTTTCAAAGGAGGTCCCGGCCTATAGGACGGGACCGCAAGTCGCAACCACTGGGAGACCGAGTGACTGAGCCGCTGACCGTTCTGGGCCTGGAAACCAGCTGCGACGAGACCGCCGCGGCGGTCGTGCGCCTGGATGCGTCCGGCAAGGTCGAGGTGCTGTCCTCCATCGTCGGCACCCAGATCGCGGCCCACGCGCCCTATGGCGGCGTCGTGCCCGAGATCGCCGCCCGCGCCCATGTCGAGACCATCGACGCCATTGTCGCCGAGGCGCTGAGCAGCGCCGGCGTCGGCTATGGCGACCTGACCGGCGTGGCGGCCACGGCCGGTCCTGGCCTGGTCGGCGGGGTGATGGTGGGACTGTCGTTCGGCAAGGCGGTCGCCCTGGCGCGCGGCCTGCCGCTGGTGGCGGTGAACCATCTGGAGGGCCATGCGGTCTCCGCGCGGCTCGCCGCCGACATCCCCTATCCGTTCCTGCTGCTGCTGGTGTCCGGCGGCCATTGCCAGATCCTGGCTGTCGAGGGCGTCGGGGCCTGCCGGCGGCTCGGCTCGACCATCGACGACGCCGCCGGCGAGGCCTTCGACAAGATCGCAAAGAGCATGGGCCTGCCCTATCCCGGCGGTCCGGCCCTGGAAAAGCTGGCGCAGGGGGGCGACCCCAGCGGCTATGTCCTGCCTCGCGCCCTGCTGGGCCGCGACGGCTTCGACTTCTCGTTCTCGGGCCTGAAGACCGCCGCCGCCCGGATGGCCGCCACCGTCAACACCGACGCCGAACGCAAAAACCTGGCCGCCGCCGTCCAAGTCGCCATCGCCCGCCAACTGTCCGACCGCACCGACAAGGCGATGGCCGCCTACGCCCTTGAGCATCAGGGCGCGCCCTTGCGTTTCGTGGTCGCCGGCGGGGTCGCGGCCAACGGGGCGGTGCGCGCCAAGCTGCAAGACACCGCCACCGCGCGGGGGTTCTCATTCGACGCCCCGCCGCTGGCCTATTGCACCGACAACGCCGCGATGATCGCCCTGGCCGGGGCCGAACGACTGGCGCTGGGCATCTCCGACCGGTTGGACGCCCCGGCCCGGCCGCGCTGGCCGCTGGACGAGGCCGCCGCCCTGGCCAATCCGACCCACGTCCCCGGCCGCAAAGGAGCCAAGGCATGAAGACGGCTGGCGTTATCGGCGGCGGCGCCTGGGGCACCGCCCTGGCCCTGGTCTGCGCCCGAGCGGGCCTGACCACCACGCTCTGGGCGCGCGAGCCCGAGGTGGTCAGCGCCATCAACGAAACCCGCGAGAACAAGACCTTCCTGCCCGGCGTGGTGTTCGACGCCCCGGTCAGGGCGAGCGGCGACCTCGCCGACCTCGCCGGGGCCGACCTGGTCCTGAACGTCAGCCCCGCTCAACACCTGCGCTCGAGCCTCGACGCCTTCCGCCCCTACGCCCGCGCGGGGGTGCCGATGGTGCTCTGCTCCAAGGGCGTCGAGCAGGGCTCCCTGAAGCTGATGACCGAGGTGCTGAACGAAGGCCTGCCCCAGGCCAGCCCCGCCGTGCTGTCGGGACCGAGCTTCGCCATCGACGTGGCCAGGGGCCTGCCGACCGCCGTCACCCTGGCCTGCCCGGACGAGGAGCTGGGCTTCCAGCTCGCCGCGGCGCTCAGCCTGCCGACCTTCCGCCCCTACATGGCCACCGACATGATCGGCGCCGAGATCGGCGGCTCGGTGAAGAACGTGCTGGCCATCGCCTGCGGCGTCGTCGAGGGCCGCGGCCTGGGGCGCAGCGCCCACGCGGCGCTGATCACCCGCGGCTTCGCCGAGATGACCCGGATGGCCGTGGCCCTGGGCGGGGAGGCCGAGACCGTCGCCGGCCTCTGCGGCCTGGGCGACCTGGTGCTCACCTGCTCCAGCCCGCAATCGCGCAATATGAGCGTCGGCCTGGCGCTGGGCGGCGGCCAGACCCTGGAACAGGCCTTGGCCGGCAAGGTCTCGGTGGCCGAGGGCGTCGCCAGCGCCCCGGCCGTCCTGGCGCTCGCCAAGAAATTAGGTGTCGAGGCTCCGATCTGCGAAGCCGTCGCCGCCATCCTGGCGGGCGAGGCTCAGGTGGACGAGGCCATCGCCGGCCTGCTGTCCCGCCCCATCAGAACCGAACGCTAAGAGGACCCACGCCTTGCCCCTGTTCGCTTTCCACTGCGTCGACAAGCCCAACTCGCTGGACGTCCGCGTCGCCACCCGCGAAGCCCACCTGGCCTATCTGGGCGGCTTCAAGGACGAGCTGCGCCTGGCCGGCCCGATGCTTGGCGTCGACGACGCGCCCGTCGGCTCGATCCTGTTCGTGGAGCTGGAAAGCCGCGCGGCGGCCGAGGCCTTCGCGGCCAACGACCCCTACGCCCAGGCCGGCCTGTTCCAGACCGTGGAGATCACCGGCTTCCGCGCCTCGATCGGAACGTTGGGTTGACGCGGGACGGCTCTGACAACCCCGCCAGGCCCCCGGCCGGCGTCGCGCTCTGCGCGCTCGCCGACCTGGCCGACCCGGGTTCGAAGGGCTTCCGCTTCCGCCAGGACAGCAAGATGTTCGCGGGCTTCGTGGTCCGCGTCGGGGCGGAGATCCGCGGTTACGTGGACTCCTGCCCGCACGCCGGCTGGCCGCTGGCCGCCTGGGACGACCGCTATCTGACCCGCGAGGGCGACCTGATCCTCTGCGGCGGCCACGCGGCCCTGTTCCGCCCGCTGGACGGGGTCTGCATCGCCGGCCCCTGCGCCGATGAGCGTCTGACCCAGTGGCCGGTCGCGGTCGTGGACGGCCAAGTGGTTACGACCTAGGCGGGAGAACGACGGTTCTTTAACGCCTTCCGGCCTAGGTTTCGGGAAGAGCTTGAGGAGAATCCCGTGGCTGACGCCCTTCGCGCGATCGCGACCTTCAATGGACGGTTCGCGCCGCAATTCGCCAAGACCATGCTGGCCTCGCCGCGCGACGAAGAGTCCGCCGCCGCCTTCAGTCAGCACTGCGACGCCATGGGTTTTGAGTTCACCGAGGCCTGGGCCGACAACAATTTCCGCTTCGTGGCGCCGCTGCTGCGCGAGTTCGCCAAGGACCGGGGCCAGATCCGCTATCTCGAGATCGGCGCCTATGAAGGCAAGAACCTGGCCTTCCTGGACTGGCTGCTGCCGGCCCGCCTGGACGTCACCGTCATCGACCCCTGGTTCGACGAGAACCTGAACCCCGAAGAGAAATATCTGGCCGTCGAGCCCCGCTTCCAGCGCAACGTCGCCAAGCTGAACTTCGACAATCTCACCACCCGCAAGGCGTTCTCCACCTACGAACTGCCCAAGATGCTGGAGACCGGCGAGACCTACGACCTGATCTATATCGACGGCTCGCACACCGCCTGGGCGGTCGGGGTCGACCTGGCCTATTGCGCGGCGCTGCTGAACGTCGGCGGCATGATGGTGCTGGACGACTACTGGCACCACGAGAGCGAGATCGGCGGCCCCGGCGTGAAGCAGGCGGTGGATCATTTCCACGCCGTCTTCCGCCAGTACTTCGACATCACCGCCGTCTACCGCCAGGTCGCCCTGACCAAGATCCGCGACATACCGCGCTAGGAAACATCACCGTCCAGATCCTCCCCCGCCGGGGGAGGTGGCGCGCGAAGCGCGACGGAGGGGGCTCCGCCGCAGAAATCAAAGTCCCCCCCCCCCNGCATCTAGGCGCGCGCGGGGAACACCTCGGCCGAAAAGTCCGCCACGTCGGCGATCAGGCCCTCGGCGGCCAGCGCCACCAGCTCGCCGCCCTTTTCCGGCGTCGCCAGGCCGGGGTCAGAGCCCATGCGGCCGTCGGGATAGCGGGCGCGGAAGTCGAGCGCCTCGCGGATCGGGCCGGTGGGGGCGATCTGCGGCGCGTAGTCGGCGGTCTTGATCGCGTCCGGGTAGGCCCACTGGGTCACCGCGATCTCAGAGGGCGTGGCGTGGCTGCCGTGGCCGACCGGGAATTGGCGATGGGCGAGCGCATTGACGCCGCGCAGCTCCCACCAGTTCTTCAGCTTGCAGGCGAAGCCGCGCTCGACCTTGCCGAAGCTGGCCTCGGCGTAGAGTTCGGAGAACGCCGCCTCGATGGTGGCGACGTTGCCGCCGTGGCCGTTCAGGAAATAGATCTTCTCGAACCCGTGCCCGGCCAGCGACCGGCACCAGTCGCCGATCGCGGCGATGAAGGTCGAGGGCCGCAGCGAGATGGTGCCGGGGAAACCCAGGTGATGCTGGGCCATGCCGATATTGAAGGTCGGCGCGATCAGCAGGTCGGAAGACTTCTGCGCCTCGTTGGCGATGATCTCGGGGCAGAGCCAGTCGGTGCCCAGCAGGCCGGTCGGGCCGTGCTGCTCGTTCGACCCGATCGGCACAACCACGGTCTTGGAACGTTCAAGATAGGCTTCGACTTCTTGCCAGGTCGAGAGGTGGAGCAGCATCTGATTTCCTAATCCGGCGGAGTGCGTTCGAACCCCGGCATACTACCTTCAGCCTCGGCCGATAACCCAACCGCGCAAAGGAGGCCTCGACATGGCGCTGCAGTTGAACGATCTCGCCCCCGATTTCACCCAGGACTCCACCGAAGGTCCGATTTCCTTCCACCAGTGGGCCGGCGACGACTGGGTCGTGCTGTTCTCCCACCCCAAGGACTACACCCCGGTCTGCACCACCGAGCTGGGCGTGGTCGCCAAGCTGAAGCCCGAATTCGAAAAGCGCGGCGTCAGGGTGATCGGCCTGTCGGTCGACCCCGCCGACAGCCATGCCGGCTGGGCCAAGGACATCGAGGAAACCCAGGGCGCGAAGCTGAACTTCCCCCTGATCGCCGATCATGACCGCAAGGTCGCCGATCTCTACGGCATGATCCACCCGAACGCCTCCGACACCATGACCGTCCGCTCGGTCTTCGTGATCGATCCGGCCAAGAAGGTGCGGCTGACCCTCACCTATCCGGCCGCCACCGGGCGCAATTTCGACGAGCTGCTGCGGGTGATCGACTCGCTGCAGCTTACCGACAACCACAAGGTCGCGACGCCGGCCAACTGGAAGCAGGGCGGGGACGTGATCATCGTGCCGTCCGTGACCAACGAGGCGGCCAAGGCGCTGTTCCCCGGCGGTTGGGACGAACAGAAGCCCTATCTGCGCGTGGTGAAGCAGCCGGGGCTCTAGCCTCTCCCTTTCCTCCCCCATCTTGATGGGGGAGGAAAGAACGGGGGAGCATCTGCCGGCTGGCGCTCCCTAGTTCGCGAAGCGCTTGAAGAAGCTGCCGTCCTTCCAGGCCGGACGCTGCGGGGCGTTCGCCGCCTGCACCGCCACCCCGGCCATAAACGCGTTGAACTTCACCGCGTCGGCGCGCTCGACAGGCTGGGTCAGGTCGTCGGCCAGGCCGTGATAGCGCTCGGCGCGCCAGGTCTTCTCGATCTGCGCCTCCGGGCTGCCCGGCTTAAAACCGAACTTGAAGGCCAGGGCCGGGACCCCGGCGCGGATGAAGCTGTACTGGTCCGAGCGGATGAACGAGTTGCGGTCCGGATAAGGGTCGGCGACCACCTCCAGCCCCTGGGCCTGGGCGGCGGCGCGCGCGGCGTCGCCCAGGGTGCTCTCGTCGACGCCCAGGATGATCACCGACTTCAGCGGCCACAGCGGCAAGGCCATGTCCATGTTCAGGTCGGCGACGACGGAGCTAGCCGGCACGCTGGGTCGCTCGGCGAAATATTTCGAGCCCAGCAGGCCCTTTTCCTCGCCGGTCACCAGCACGAACAGGATCGAGCGCTTCGGCTTGACCTTGGCCTGGCTGAGCGTCCGGGCGATCTCCAGCACCGAGGCGACGCCCGAGGCGTTGTCCATCGCCCCGGCGTAGTAGGGCGCGCCCTGGCCAGCGGTGTTCAGGCCCAGATGGTCGAGGTGCGCCGACACCACGACGTGCTCGCTCTTCAGTTTCGGATCGCCGCCCGGCAGCTTCGCCACCACATTGGCCGACGCCACCTGGCTGAACTCGGCCGCGACCTGCGCCTTGAAGCCGATCTTCAGGTCGAAGCCGGCGATCGGCTTGGAGGCGTCGGCCAGGGCCAGCACCTCGGCGAAGCTGTGGCCCGAGCGGGCGAACAGTTTCTCCGCCTCGGCCGGATTGAAGGTTCCGGAGAACTTGTCCTCGGCCACGTCGCGCAGGGCGCTGTCGGCGGGATACATGCCGGGCTGGCCGGAATTGGCGATCTGCCGCGCCCACGGCACCTCCATCGACTTCGGGGTCGGCAGGGCGATCAGGCCGACGGCGCCGGCCGCCTGGGCCGCGCGCCAAGTCTCCGACCCGCGTGAGTGGGACTTCAGCGCCGCCGAGATCTCGGCCGGGCCGCCGTTCACATAGACGGCGATCTTGCCCTTCAGGTCCTGGCCGGCGAAGTCGTCATAGCCGGCCTCCGGCAGGTGCAGGCCGTAGCCGATGAAGACCAGCGACGCCTCGATGGTCTTGGGCTGGGGCAGGCGCGAACCGAGCAGTATGTCGGGGCCGACCCGCAGCGGCTGGGCCTGGCCGTCCACCACCAGGGCGGCGCTGGACCGGTCGGCCAGGACCCGCTGGACGGTGAACTTCATCGGTTGGAGGTAACCGTCGGTCCCGGCCGGTTGCAGGCCATAGGCCTTGAAGCGATCAGCCGCATAGGCCGCGGCGCGGTCGTAGCCGGGACTGCCGGTCAGCCGGCCCTCGAACTGCGGTCCGGCCAGGGTCTCGACATGCGACCACCACTTGGCGCCGTCCGCATCGGCCGCCAGGGCCGGCGAGGTGGACAGGGCGATCAGCGCGAGAACAACGACGGGACGCATGCGGCGGGTCTCCAACAGCCAAGCGGCCACACTTCCCTGATCCAGCCGGCGCGACAAGGCGCGCGGGCGACACAGCCAGGCGAAACGCAAGTTCGCGCCGCTCGACGGTTGCGCCGACCGCCTCAACCCGCATAACTCCCCGAAAGTCAGAAATGGGAGTGCGCAGCGTGAGCGACGGCGAAGTCTTTCCGGTTCCGAAATCCTGGGCGGAGCGCGCGCATATGGACGCCGCGGGCTATGAGGCGGCCGTCGCAGAGGTCGAGACCAACCCCGACGCCTACTGGACCAAGGTCGCTGGCCGCCTGGACTGGATCACCCCCTTCAGCGTGGTCAAGGACGTCTCGTTCAACCGCGAGGACTTCCGCATCCGTTGGTTCGCCGACGGCGTCCTGAACGTCTCGGTCAACTGCCTGGACCGCCACCTGGCCACCCGCGGCGACCAGACCGCCATCATCTGGGAAGGCGACGACGCGGAGTGGACCAAGGTCAGCTACCGCGAGCTGCATGCGGAAGTCTGCCGCATGGCCAACATCCTCAAGGCCAAGGGCGTCCAGAAGGGCGACCGGGTCACCATCTACATGCCGATGATCCCGCAGGCGGCGATCGCCATGCTGGCCTGCGCCCGGATCGGCGCGGTCCACTCGGTGATCTTCGGCGGCTTCTCGCCCGACTCGATCGCCGGCCGCATCCAGGACTGCGACTCCAAGATCGTCATCACCGCCGACGAAGGCCTGCGGGGCGGCAAGGTCGTGCCGCTGAAGCGCAATGTCGATGAAGCCCTGGCCAGCTGCCCGGGCGTGACCGACGTGATCGTGGTCCGCCGCACCCGCGCCGACGTGCCGATGACGGAGGGCCGCGACGCCTTCTTCGGCGACCTGAAAAAGGATGTCGGCGACACCTGCGATCCCGAGCCGATGAACGCCGAGGATCCGCTGTTCATCCTCTACACCTCGGGCTCGACCGGCAAACCCAAGGGCGTGCTGCACACCACCGGCGGCTACCTCGCCTGGACGGCCCATACCCACGAGCTGGTGTTCGACTATCGCCCCGGCGAGGTCTTCTGGTGCACGGCCGATGTCGGCTGGGTCACCGGCCACAGCTACGTGGTCTACGGCCCGCTGGCCAATGCGGCGACGACCGTGATGTTCGAGGGCGTGCCCAACTATCCGACCAACTCGCGCTTCTGGGAGGTGATCGACAAGCACAAGGTCGAGATCTTCTACACCGCCCCCACCGCCATCCGCGCCCTGATGCGCGACGGCGACGAGCCGGTGACCCGCACCGATCGCACCTCGCTGCGGCTGCTCGGCACGGTCGGCGAGCCGATCAATCCGGAAGCCTGGCTCTGGTATCACCGCGTGGTCGGCGAGGGCCGCTGCCCGATCGTCGACACCTATTGGCAGACCGAGACCGGCGCCTGCCTGGCCAGCCCGCTGCCCGGCGCCCACGCCGCCAAGCCCGGCTCCTGCGCCAAGCCGCTGCCCGGCGTGAAGTTCCAGCTGGTCGACGCCGAAGGCGGCGTGCTCAGCGGCGCCAGCTCGGGCAATCTCTGCATCACCGACTCGTGGCCCGGCCAGATGCGCACCGTCTATGGCGACCATCAGCGCTTCTTCGACACCTACTTCTCGACCTATGCCGGCAAGTACTTCACCGGCGACGGCTGCCGCCGCGACGAGGACGGCTACTACTGGATCACCGGCCGGGTCGACGACGTGATCAACGTCTCGGGCCACCGCCTGGGCACCGCCGAGATCGAGAGCGCACTGGTCGGCAACGAGAACGTCGCCGAGGCCGCCGTCGTCGGCTTCCCGCACGATATCAAGGGCCAGGGCGTCTATTGCTTCGTGACCCTGAAGGCCGACGTGACGCCGACCGACATCCTGATGGCCGAGCTGAAGGGCTGGGTCCGCCGCGAGATCGGGCCGTTCGCGGCCCCGGACGTGATCCAGTTCGCGCCGGGCCTGCCCAAGACCCGCTCGGGCAAGATCATGCGCCGCATCCTGCGCAAGATCGCCGAGAACGACCTCTCCAACCTCGGCGACACCTCGACGCTGGCCGACCCCTCGGTGGTCGACGACCTGGTGAAGAACCGCCACGCCGCCTGATGCGTTAGCCTTCGGCGGGGCAAGCTCCGCCATGAGGCTTTCGATGCGGGCGAGGCTCCTATCTGCGGTCCTGGTGCTGGCGCTCGCCTCGGCGGCGTTCGCCCAGGACGGCGGCGTTCACGTGGAGGTCACGCCCGATCCGGGCGGGGCCTCGGGCCAGATCCGCGGCTCGGTCGAGATCGACGCCACGCCGCAGGAGGTCTGGAAGGTGCTGGTCGATTGCGACCTCGCCCCGCGCATGGCGGCGCGCTTGAAGAGCTGCCGCATCCTGGAGCGCGACCCGCAGGGACGCTGGGACGTGCGCGAACATATTAGCCGCGCCGGACCGCTGCCCTCGATCCGCAGCGTGTTCCGCTCCGACTACGCCCCGCCCTACGCCATCGCCTTCCACCGGACCGGCGGCCAGGTGAAGGTGCTCGAAGGCCAGTGGCGGCTGATCCCGCTCGACGGCGGCGTGCGCACGCGGGTCCTCTACGAAAGCCGCGCCTCGGCGCCCTTCGCCGTGCCCGCCCCGATCGCCCGGATGATCCTGCGCCACGACGTCCCCGAGGCCCTGGCCGCCTTGCGACGCGAGGCGACGGCCCGGCGGTGAGTCACAAAAGCTCGTCATCCTCCGGTCGTCTGAAAGACGATCCGGGGACCCAAGCTGAGTTGCAGAATTTGATGGGCCCTATGGGTCCCCCGGATCTCGCTTCGCGAGCCCGGAGGATGACGAAAGGCGGGGAGACGTCTAAGCCTCCCCCATGTCGCCTGACCTGCCCGCCCCGCTTCGCCTCGCCGCCGACCGCCTGATGCAGGGGGTGTCGCGCCGCGACATGGCCCAGCGCGCCTCGGCGATCTCGGCGCGCTATCGGGCCGGCGGAACCTCGGCCGGGGTGGTGGGCTCGGAGGCCGACGCCACCGCCTATGTCCT
Organism: Phenylobacterium sp. Root700; assembly: GCF_001429025.1. Classification (GTDB taxonomy): domain Bacteria; phylum Pseudomonadota; class Alphaproteobacteria; order Caulobacterales; family Caulobacteraceae; genus Phenylobacterium. Next base: position 100,129 of record NZ_LMHT01000031.1, read on the forward strand.
GACCCGGCTGCCGGCCACCTACGCCGCCTGCGCGCGGGCCTTCGCCGAAGCCGCCGAGCGCGCGCCAGGCTTCGAACCCGCCAGTCTGCTGGACGCCGGCGCCGGCCCCGGCGGGGCCGGCTGGGCGGCGCTGGAGATGTGGCCGGCCATTCGCACCGCCTGCCTGCTCGACTCCAACCGCGCCTTTCTCGACATGGCCGCGAGCCTCGCCGCCGAGGGGCCGGCGCCGCTGGCCGAGGCTGAGCGCCGCAAGGGCGACCTGACCGCGCCGGCCGACTGGCCCAAGGCCGACCTGGTGGTCGCCAGCTACGCCCTGGCCGAGATCGCCCCGGCCAAGCAGGCCGCCACGGTGAGCGCGCTGTGGACCTCGACCGAGGGCCTGCTGGTCATTGTCGAGCCCGGCACCCCGGCCGGCTACGCCCGCATCCTGGCGGCGCGTGAAACCCTGATCGCGGCGGGAGGCGCCATCCTCGCCCCCTGCCCGCACAGCCAGGCCTGCCCGCTGGTCGCCCCCGACTGGTGCCATTTCAGCCAGCGGCTGGCGCGGTCCCGCGACCACCGCCTGGCCAAGGGGGCCGAGGTTCCGTTCGAGGACGAGAAGTTCAGCTACCTCGTCGCCGCCCGCCCCAGCGTCCAGGCGCTGGCCCCAACCCCACGCGTGCTGGCCCCGCCGCACACGGCCAAGCCGGGCATCGACCTGAAACTCTGCACGCTGGATGGCCGGGCCGAAGTCGGCTTCGTTCCGCGCCGCGACAAGGGGGCCTACGCGGTCGCGCGCCGCCTCGACTGGGGCGACGCCCTGCCGCCCGACTAAATTCGAACGGCCGTTTAAATTTACTGGCCGAACCCGGTTTCCCAGGCGACAACTGACATCCTGGCCCACCCGTATTCAGGGCCGCGCGATTTCAGAAACATAGGGAAGCCATATGCCCAAGAGCCGTGAAATCCATCTCGTCGCCCGTCCGGACGGCATGCCGACCCAGGACCAGTTCGCCCTCGTGGAGACGAACGTTCCCGACGCCGCCGACGGCCAAGTGCTGGTCGAGAACCTCTACATGTCGGTCGATCCCGCCATGCGTCCGCGCCTGACCGCCGGCCAGGACCTGAACGTCGCCATGATGGGCGGCGCGCTGGGCCGCGTCGTGCAGTCCAAGAACCCGGACTTCGCGGTCGGCGACCTGGTGTCGAGTCGGCTGGGCTTCCGCGAATTCTTCACCTCGGACGGCAAGGGCCTGACCAAGCTGAAGGCCGACCCGGACCTGTCGCTCACCACCCACATGCACGCGCTCGGCATGACCGGCTTCACCGCCTATGGCGGCCTGCTGCACATCGGCCAGCTGAAGGAGGGCGAGCAGGTGTTCGTCTCCACCGCCGCCGGCGCCGTGGGCTCGGTCGCCGCCCAGATCGCCAAGATCAAGAACTGCTACGTGGTCGGCTCGACCGGCGCGGCCGACAAGGCCGCCTGGCTGAAGGACGAGGTCGGGCTGGACGCGGTGATCAACTACAAGGAAACCCCGATCCGCAAGGCGCTGGAAGACGCCACCCCCAAGGGCATCGACGTCTATTTCGACAATGTCGGCGGCGATCACCTCGAGGCCGCCCTGCGCCGGATCAACACGCTGGGCCGCATCCCGGTCTGCGGCTTCATCTCCGGCTACAATTCGGGCCACTCCAGCGTCTCGAACCTGTCGAACATCATCTATGCGCGGGTGATGCTTCGCGGCTTCGTCGGCACCGACTTCATGCACCTCTACGCCGACTTCCAGCGCGACATGGCCGGCTGGCTGAAGGACGGAAAGGTCAAGTATCAGGAGACCATCCTCGACGGCATCGCCAATGCGCCGACCGCGCTCATCGGCCTGCTCGAGGGCAAGAACTCCGGCAAGATGCTGGTCAAGCTGGCGGCCTAGAAGACCGCTCCTAGATCCTCCCCCGCCCGGGGGAGGTGGATCGGCGCAACGCGCCGAGACGGAGGGGGACCTCTCTCAAAGAGTCAAAGTCCCCCTCGGTCAGCCATGCGGCTGACAGCTTCCCCAGCGGGGAGCATCCAGGCAGGCCCACATGACAATCCCGTAAGCTTCCCTCGACGGGGGCGAGTGCTAGGGTCGGCGCTCGCCAATCAGGAAGCCTTCATGCTCCGTCACGCCGCCGCGGCCCTCCTCGTCACCTTCAGCCTGGGGCTGCCGGCGTTCGCCGCCGACACGGTTCCGCCCATCGCCTACAAGGAACGCACCCTCGCCAATGGGCTGAAGGTCTATTCCTCGGTCGACCGCACGACGCCGAACGTGACGGTGCAGGTCTGGTACGGGGTGGGATCGAAGGACGACCCGGTCGGCCGCTCGGGCTTCGCGCACCTCTTCGAACACATGATGTTCAAGGCCACCCGCGACATGCCGTCGGAGACCATCGACCGCATGACCGAGGACGTCGGCGGCATCAACAACGCCTCCACCTACGACGACTTCACCAACTACTACGAGGTGGTTCCGGCCAATCACCTGCAGCGGCTGCTGTGGGTCGAGAGCCAGCGCCTCGGCTCGCTGGTCGTCGACGAGGCGGTGTTCAAATCCGAGCGCGACGTCGTGAAGGAGGAGCTGCGCCAGTCGGTGCTGTCCCAGCCCTATGGGCGACTGTTCTATCTCTATGTGCCGCAGGCCAGCTACACGACCCACCCTTACAAGCGCCCCGGCATCGGTTCGATCGAGGAGCTGGACGCCGCCACCATCGACGACGTGCGCGCCTTTCACGCCGCCTATTACCGGCCCGACAACGCCGCCCTGATCGTGGTCGGCAACTTCGACGAAAGGCAGTTCGACGCCTGGGTCGACACCTACTTCGCCGGCATCAAGCGCCCGGCCGAGCCGATGAAGCAGGTCACCGCCCTCGAGCCGCCACGCACCCAGCCCGGCGTCTTCAAAGGCTATGGCCCCAATGTGCCGCTGCCCGCGGTGCTGATGACCTGGCACGCGCCGGACGCCGCCAGCGCCGACGCCCCGGCCCTGACCGTGCTCGACGCCGTCCTCTCCAGCGGCAAGTCCTCGCGGCTCTACAACAGCCTGGTCTACGAGCAGCAGGTCGCGACCGAGGTCTATTCCGACGCCTCCCTGCCCCAGCAGCCGGGCATGGTGATGATCGGCGCCATCCTGGCCAGCGGCAAGACCGTGGCCGACGGCGAGCAGGCCCTGCTGGCCCAGGTGAAGGCGATGCGCGAGACCGCGCCCACCGCCGACGAGCTGTCGGAGGCCAAGAACGAACTGATCGCCGGCAAGCTGCGCGAGCGCGAGACCATCGACGGCCGCGCCTTCGCCCTCGGCTACGCGCTGCGGACCGCGGGCGACGCCTCGCTGGCCAATCGCGAACTCGCGGAATTGCAGGCCGTCACCGCCGCCGACGTCCAGCGGGTGGCGCAGAAGTACCTGACCGACAACGGCCGCATGACCATCCTCTATCAGCCCGAAACCGCCCGGCCGAAGGGCGAGGTCGACGGGGCGCCGAAGCCGCCGGTCGTGGCCTCGACCAAGTATGTCGGCCCGGTCGTCACCCTGGCCCCGGAAGGCCAACGCGCCGCCCCGCCGCCGGTGGGCGAACCGGTCATCCCCGTCCTGCCCAAGCCCGCCGAGAAGACCCTGGCCAACGGCCTGAAGGTCATCGTCGCCAAGTCGTCGGACCTGCCGCTGGTCAGCGCCGAACTTACCCTGCGCACCGGCGCCGGCGCCGATCCGCAAGGCCTGGCCGGCGCCATGGGCATGACCGCCGGCATGCTGACCGAGGGCACCAAGACCCGCAGCGCCCAGCAGATCGCCAGCGAGTCCGAAGCGCTCGGCGCGATCCTGTCCTCGGGCGGCGGCCAGGAATCCTCGGCGGTCGGCTTGAACGTCATGCCCGAGAAACTGCCCGCGGCCATGGCCATCATGGCCGATGTCGCCCGCAACCCGGCCTTCGCCCAGGAGGAGTTGGACCGCCAGCGCAGCCAGACCCTCGACGGCCTGTCGGTCGCCTACCAGTCGCCGGGCCAACTCGCGGGCTTCGCGGCCGCGCCGGTGATCTTCTCCGGCACCCCGTTCGGCCACGTGGCGACCGGCACCCCGGCCTCGCTGCCCAAGATCACCACCGGCGACCTCGCCAAACTGCACACGGCCTATTTCCGGCCAGACAACGCCATCCTGGTGCTGACCGGCGACATCACACCCGAGCACGGCTTCGCCCTGGCGGAAAAGGCGTTCGGCGACTGGAAGGCTCCGGCCGGTCCGGCGCCGGTCCGTGTCGCGGTGAAGCCGAGCGCCAAGCCGCGCGCCGTGGTCATCGACCTGCCGGGCACCGGCCAGGCCGCGGTCACGGTCGCCAAGGCGGCGATCTCGCGCGGCGATCCCGCCTACTATCCCGGCATCGTCACCAACTCGGTGCTGGGCGGCGGCTATTCGGCCCGCCTGAACCAGGAGATCCGCATCAAGCGCGGCCTCTCCTACGGCGCCAATTCGCGGCTCTCGGCGATGCGCACCACCGGCCTGTTCCGCGCCTCGGCTCAGACCAAGAACGAGTCCGCGCCCCAGGTGCTGGACCTGATCGTCGCCGAGCTGACGCGGCTGGTCCAAACCCCGGCCGGCGCCGAGGAGCTGAAGGCCCGCAAGTCGGTGCTGATCGGCGGCTTCGGCCGTGAACTGGCCACCACCGACGGCCTGGCCAGCATCCTCGGTAACCTCGCCCTCTACGACCTGCCGCTGACCGAGGTCGGCGCCTATACCGGCAAGGTCGAGGCGGTGAGCGCGAGCCAAGTCCAGGACTTCGCGAAGAAGAACCTCGACCCGGCCGCCGTCAGCGTGATCGTCGCCGGCGACGCCAAGGCGTTCGAGGCCGAGCTGAAGTCGCGCCGGCCGGACCTAGAGGTCGTGCCGGCCGCCGAGCTGGATCTGGACGCCGTGAGCTTGAAGAAGACCGGGAAGTAAGATCCTCCCCCGCTGGGGGAGGTGGCGCGCTGAGCGAAGCGAGGCGTGACGGAGGGGGCCAGCGGCCGTTGGAGTCAAAG
>NZ_LMHT01000031.1:105159-174218 GCF_001429025.1 Phenylobacterium sp. Root700
GCATCGTCCCTCCATGCCTAAGCTCTCCGCGCCCACTTGGTGAGGTCTCGCTCCCGGCCCATCAGTGCCAGGCCCGAGGCGATGGATTCCAGTTCGCTGCCGCTCTCGATCTTCGAGGGCTCGAAACGGCGGTGGAAGATGTCGCGAACCGCCGGCACCAGGGACGAGCCCCCGGTCAGGAACACCCGGTCGATCTGCCCGGCGTCGAGCCCCGCGTCGACCAGGGCCTCGTCGACCGCCTTCTCGATCAGGCCCAGCTCCGGGGCGATCCAGCCTTCGAACTCAGACCGCGCCACGTCCCTGGTGATGGAGATGGTCCCGGCCTCGAACCGGAATTCGGCGCTCTCCTGCGAGGACAGGGCCTCCTTCAACTTGGAGATCGAGCGGTAGAGCATGTAGCCGTAGTTCTCATCGAGCACCTCGACCAGCCGCTCGATCTTCTCCGGCTCGACCGCCTCGCGGACCAGTTTGCGGATGTCGCGCATCTCGCGGCTGGCCCGCATCAAGGCCAGCTGGTCCCAACGCGCGAAGGTCGAATAGTAGCGGTTGGGGATCGGCAGCACCTTGCCGAACGAGGTGTAGCTCGAGCCCTTGCCGAGCTGCGGCGAGACCAGGTTGTCGATGATCCGGTAGTCGAAGGCGTCGCCGGCCACCCCGACCCCGGACCGACCGAGCGGCGTGGAATGGATCTCGCCGCCCTCGCGGGTGAAGCGGATGATCGAGAAGTCGCTGGTGCCGCCGCCGAAGTCGCCGACCAGTACGGTGGCGTCCTCGGTCAACTCCCGGGCGAAGAAGAAGGCCGCCCCGACCGGCTCGTAGGAATAGAGGATCTCGGTGAAGCCCAGCCGCTCGAAGGCGATCTCATAGCGGCGCAGGGCCAGCTCCTCGTCGGGCGCGCCGCCCGCGAAGGTGACCGGCCGGCCGACGATCACCCGCTTGGGCAGCTGCGCCATGTCGTCGCCCGCGTGGTCGCGCAGCTTCAGCAGGAAGGCCGAGAGCAGGTCTTCGAACAGATAGCGGCGACCCAGGATCTGGGTCTCGCTGAAGCTGGCGGAGGCCGCGAAGCTCTTGAAGGACTGGATGAACCGCGTCTCCAGCGGGTCTTCGACATAGGCCTCGATGGCCCAGGGGCCAGCCTCGACCTCGCGCTCCTTCGGCCGCTCGGCCGGGGCGTGGAAGGAGATCGCCGAGCGGAAGGCGAAGACTTCCTTCTCCGGCGCGGGGAAGCGCACCAGATGGGCCGGGCCCTCGGCCCCTGCGAGCGCGATGACGGTGTTGGTCGTGCCGAAATCGATGCCGATGCTGAGATCAGCCATGTCGCGCTCATTTCTCTTTTCTTGGAGCGCGACGGCCGCCGAAACCGGCTTCCACTTTCGGCTGTCGCGCTCTTCAAGGGGTGTGGACGACGCATCGTCCACACCCCCGAGAGCGGACGATCCGTTTAGTTGGTGGTCAGGACCACGCTCACGAGGCCGAGGCCTCGGCGATGTCCTGCTCATAGGCGGCGAGCGTCGCCATCTGCAGGACCCGAGAGACCGAGGCGGACAGCGGTGCGATCTGCACCGACTTATCCATGCCCAGCAGCAACGGTCCGATCACCGTGGCGCCGCCCAGGGCCTGGACGAGCTGGGTCGAGATCGCCGCCGAATGGATGGCCGGCATGATCAGCACATTGGCCGGGCCGGTCAGGCGCATGAACGGATAGTTGACCCGCTTGCTCGGGTCGAGAGCGAGTTCCGGCGGCATTTCGCCCTCGTACTCGAAATCGACCTCCATCTCGTCGAGGATGGCGACGGCGTCGCGCACCTTTTCCGAGCGCACGCCCATCGGATTGCCGAAGGTCGAGTAGGACATGAAGGCCACGCGCGGCACATAGCCGAGGGTCTGCACGGTCCGGGCCGCCTCCATGGCGATCTCGACCAGTTCCTCGGCCTCGGGCATCTCGGTGACATTGGTGTCGGCGATGAACAGGGTATGGCCCTTGGCCAGCACCACGCTCATGCCCATGACCCGGCCGCCAGGCGCCGGATCGATCACCCGCAGCACTTCTTCCAGCACCTGGTCATAGGAGCGGGTCACCCCGGTCACCATGCCGTCGGCGTGTCCCAGCGCCACCATGCAGGCGGCGAAGGAGTTGCGGTCCTGATTGATCAGCCGCTGGACGTCGCGCTTCAGGTAGCCCTGGCGCGACAGCCGCTCATAGAGGAAGTCCACGTACTCGGGGTTCCAGTGGGAAACCCGGGCGTTGATGATCTCCAGCTTGGTCTCGTCCAGGTCGAGGCCGGCCGTGAGCATGTTCTCGCGGACCAGTTCCTCGCGGCCGACCAGGACCGCGTGGCCAAGGCCGGCGGCTTCGAAGGCGTGCGCCGCGCGGATCACCGTCGGCTCCTCGCCCTCGGCGAAGACGATGCGCTTCTTCGGGGCCTTCAGCACCGCGCCCTGCAGCTTCTGCAGGAAGGCGGCGGTCGGATCGAGCCGCTGGGCCAGCGACGCGCGATAGGCGTCCATGTCCTCGATCGGCTTGCGGGCGACCCCGGTGTCCATCGCCGCCTGGGCGACGAAGGGCGGGATGTAGGACAGCAGGCGCGGGTCGAACGGGGTCGGGATGATGTACTGCGGGCCGAACTTCAGCTGGGTGCCGTGATAGGCGGCGGCCACTTCGTCCGGCACGTCCTCGCGGGCCAGGGCGGCCAAGGCGTTGGCGCAGGCGATCTTCATTTCCATGTTCACGCGGCGGGCGCGCACGTCCAAGGCGCCGCGGAAGATGTAGGGGAAGCCCAGGACATTGTTGACCTGGTTGGCGTAGTCGCTGCGCCCGGTCGCCACGATGGCGTCGGGACGCACCGCATAGACCTCTTCGGGGGTGATTTCCGGATCGGGATTGGCCATGGCGAAGATGATCGGCTTGGCCGCCATCGTCTTGACCATCTCCTGGGTGACCGCGCCCTTGGCCGAGAGGCCCAGGAACACGTCGGCGCCGACCAGCGCCTCGGCCAGGGTCCGCTTGTCGGTGTCGACCGCGTGGGCCGACTTCCACTGGTTCATGCCGGTCGGACGGCCGTGATAGATCACCCCGGTGTTGTCGACGGCGATGCAGTTCTCGGGACGCACGCCCATGGCCTTGATCAGCTCGAGCGAGGCGATACCCGCCGCGCCGGCGCCGCACAGCACGACCTTGACGTCCTTCAGCTCACGCCCGGTGATGGCGCAGGCGTTCATCAGGCCCGCCGCCGAGATGATCGCCGTGCCGTGCTGGTCGTCATGGAAGACCGGGATGTCGAGCAGCTCCTGCAGCTCGGTCTCGATCCGGAAGCACTCCGGGGCCTTGATGTCCTCGAGATTGATGCCGCCGAAGGTGACGCCGATGTTCTTCACCACCGTGATGATCTCGTCGGGATCGGTGGCGCTGACCTCGATGTCAATCGAGTCGACGTCGGCGAAACGCTTGAAGAGGACGCTCTTGCCCTCCATCACCGGCTTCGACGCCAGGGCGCCGAGATTGCCCAGGCCCAGGATCGCGGTGCCGTTCGAGATCACCGCCACCAGGTTGCCCTTGGAGGTGTAGTCGTAGGCCGCTTCCGGATCTTCAGCGATCTTCAGCACCGGCACCGCGACGCCCGGCGAATAGGCGAGCGACAGGTCCCGCTGGGTGGCCATCGGCTTGGTCGGCACAATGGCGATCTTTCCCGGCGTCGGGTACTTGTGGAAGCTCAGCGCTTCTTCATCGGTGAAGGTGCGTTTTTCAGCGTCGCTCATTGGGGGCGGCGTGTCCTCGTGGCGCGTGTTTGGGTCGGCCAACCTATAGGGCGGCCATTGCGCTCACAACACCTCTCAGGTGTCGGCGTGAGCGTTCTTTTCCTTGCTCGCGCTCGGTCAAACGCGGCGCGCGAACACCGTCGACGCGGCTATTTTTCAGCCGCTTGCGCCATGCTCCGGGCATAGCGTGAGCTGGAACCGTCGGTTCTGAGCATGATCAACGCGCCGTCCTCGAACCGCACGCGCCGCAACGGGGCGCCCTCGACCACGAACAGTCCGCCCTGATCGAGCGGCTTCAGCGTCGCTTCCGGCCGCCGCCCCTGGCGCAGCACCAGCCGCTCGCCCGCCGTAGTGACCCGATAGGCGCCGTAGTCACCGGCATAGGCCGCCAGTTTGCCGGGCTCCACGGCAGGCGCGTCGGCCAGCGCCTCCAGCGCCCAGCGGTTCTCCACGCTCGCGGCGCCCGGCGCGGCGGCCAGCTTGGTCAAGGCCAGGCTCTGGGCGCGGACCAGGGCCAGTTTGGCGGGAACCTCGACGTCAGGCGCGACGCCGGCTTCCTCCCAGTTCTTGCCGGTGATCGGGTTGATCGGCGTGCCGCTGGACACAAAGACCCGCAGCCCATCGCCGACCTCGACGTCGCCGCCGGGATTGGCCGCGCCGGCCGAGCGCTCCCCGACGACGATCGCGCGCTTGGCCGACTTCAGGGTGTAGGCGAAGCTCTCGGCGGCCGAGCCGGTGCGGCCGCTGACCAGCACATAGAGCGGGGTGTCCAACCGCCTAGGCTCGGTGATCGCCACCGTCGGGCGCTCGGTGGAGTCCGGCTCGCCGCGGGTCTTGAAGGTGTTGTAGACATTGGCGTCGGCGGCGACGAAACGCCCGACCAGATAGCCGACCATGGCCGGGGACCCACCGCCGTTCTCGCGCAGATCGAAGATCACTGCATCGGTCGAAGCGACCAGGGCCAGGGCCGCATCCGCCGTCTTGCGGGCCGCCTCGTCGCCGGGCGTGAAGTCGGCGAACTCGCTCACCTCCACATAGCCGATATTGCCCGGCAGCACCTCGGCGCGGCGGAAGCCATAGTTGATGCGGCGCAGGTGCTCGGCATAGGCGCCCGGACCCGCGCCTTGACGTCCAGCCTCGGCCGGCGCCGGCGGCGACCAGCTGACCCGGAAATGGCCATCCAGCGGTGACAGCCGGGTGGTGAGGGCGACGGCGAAATCGCTAGGATTGGTCAGGCCGTCGTACTTGCCCCGGCCAGCCTCGGCGCGCAGATCGCGAGCGATCCGCCCGGCCCTGGCCTCGTCATAGAACTGGGTCTGAATCACGCTGGCGATCTTCTCGACCGCCGCCCGCGGCTTGATGGCCTGGGCCTGCGCCAGAGCCGGCGCCGTCAGGGCCAAGGAAAGCCCCAGGATCGAGGCGAGAAGGGTCTTCATGCGAGGTCCAGCTCCACGTTCATTGAGCGATGTTCTGCGCAAGCTTGGCTATTTTGCGGCGACCAGGTCCATCTGGCGACCATGATCTCCAAACCCGGCTCGTGGCGCGCCGGCCTTGACCCCGTCGCCAAGGCCAGGACACTAACGCCTCGTGTTCGCGTGCCTCGGAGAGTTTCCCCTGACCAACCCCATCGATATCGCCGTCGCCGGCGCGCTCGGCCGCATGGGTCAGGCCGTGGCCGCCGTGATCGAGAGCCGCGACGACGCGCGTCTCGCCGCCCGCTTCGACCGTCCCGGCGCTGTCGGCGAAGGTCTGGTCGATGTCGACGCCGCCCTCGCCGCGGCCCAGGTGGTCATCGACTTCACCACCCCGGCCGCCTCGGTCGCCCTGGCCCAGGCCGTGGCCGTACGCGGCGGGCCGGCCCTGGTGATCGGCTCCACCGGCTGCTCGGACGAACAGCTGGCCGCCATCGCGCAGGCCGCCAAGTCGGTCGCCATCGTGCACGCCGGCAACTACTCGCTGGGCGTCAACATGCTGATGGGCCTGGTGGCCAAGGCCGCCCAGGCGCTCGGCCCCGAGGCCTATGACATCGAGATCTTCGAAGCCCACCACAAGCGCAAGGTCGACGCCCCGTCGGGCACCGCCCTGATGCTCGGCCAGGCCGCCGCCGAAGGCCGCGGCGTCAAGCTGGACGATGTCGCCCAGCGCGGCCGCGACGGCATCACCGGCCCGCGCCGGGTCGGCGACATCGGCTTTTCCGTCATGCGCGGCGGCGACATCATCGGCGAGCACTCGGTGACCTTCGCCGCCGAGGACGAAATCCTCACCATCAGCCACTCGGCCCGCGACCGGGGCCTGTTCGCCCGCGGCGCGGTGGTGGCCGCCCGCTGGGTGGCCGGCAAGCCGCCGGGCCTCTACGACATGCAAGATGTGCTGGGCCTGAAGGCGTGACCGATCTCCTCGCCCGCGACGCCACGGCTCAGCTGTCGGCGCTGAGGGCGAAGGATATTTCGGCGGTCGAGCTGCTGAAGCTCTCCCTGGCCCGGCACGAACAGACGCATCAGACCCTGAACGCCGTCGTCACGGCCGATCTCGGCCGGGCTCTCGACACCGCCCGGGCCATGGACGACCTGCGCGCCAAGGGCGCCTCGCTCGGTCCCCTGGCCGGCCTGCCGATGACCATCAAGGACGCCCTCGACGTCGCCGGCATGGCGGCGTCGTCAGGCGTCGAGCTGCTGCGGCGGCGCAAGCCCCAGGACGCCGTGGCCGTCGGTCACGTCCGTCAGGCCGGCGCGGTGATCTGGGCCAAGACCAATGTCCCGGTGATGACCGCCGACTGGCAGAGCTTCAACCCGCTCTATGGCACCACCAACAATCCCTGGGACCCCGCCCGCACACCCGGCGGATCGTCGGGCGGCGCGGCCGCGGCGCTGGCCGCCGGGGTCACCGCCCTGGAGATCGGCTCGGACATCGGCGGCTCGCTGCGCGTTCCGGCCAGCTTCTGCGGCGTCTTCTCCCACAAGCCGACCTGGGGCCTGGTCTCGCAACTGGGCCACGTGCCTCCGGCCCCTGGAACCCACGCCGAGCGCGACCTCAACGTCATCGGCCCGATGGCCCGCTCGGCCCGCGACCTGCGTCTGCTGCTGTCGGTGCTGACGGCCGGCGTGCCGGCCAAGGCCGAGGTCGCCGATCTCTCGCGCCTCAAGATCGGCCTGTGGCTGGAAAGCTTCCCCCTCGACCCGGAGGTCGCCGCGGTGATCGAGGTGCTGGGCGCCCAGCTCTCGGCGGCCGGCGCCGAGGTGCGGCCAATCTCCAGCCCGGTGTCTGCGGACCAGTTGACAGCCGCCTACCAGACCCTGCTCGGCGCGGTGCAGGCCACCGACATGCCGATCAAGGCCCAGACCTCGCTGCGGCGGATGCGCGGGGTGGCGGGCCTGGCCCTGCGACTGGGCGCCGGCCCGCAATCCTGGGCCGGACTGGCCCGCGCCTACGCAGCCACCCACGCCGAATGGATCGCCGCCGACGAGGTCCGCGCACGCCTGAAGCAGACCACCAACGAGGCCTTCGCCGCCTTCGACGTGATCCTGGCCCCCGTGGCGCCGGTCGTCGCCTTCCCTCACGACCACCGGCCGTTCATTCGGCGCAGGCTGACGACCTCCGAAGGCCAGGCGCTGCCGTACGCAACGATGTTCAACTGGATCGCGCTGGCCACCGCCTGCCATCTGCCGGTGACCACCATTCCGGCTGGTCTAGCGGCCAGCGGCCTGCCGGTCGGCGTCCAGATCATCGGCCCGCACGGCGCCGACTCCCGCACCCTGGCCATCGCCCAGGCCATCGACGAGCGCCTGGGCGGCTTCATCGCCCCGCCGATGGGGTAGGCCCCACCCCGCCAGAAGTTGTGCGACCACAATCCTTGCGCGTACAGACGACCGACCTGTAGGTTCGGCGCGGGGATATGGGGGAAACACAATGCGCCTGATGTTGGCGGCCGCATCGGCGGCGCTCTTGACCGTGGCCGCTCAGGCTCACGCCGCGCCGCCGCCGGCCTCGGCTTTCGGACGGGTCCCGGCCGTGGTCGACGCCACCATTTCGCCGGACGGCAAACGCGTCGCCATCCTTGGCGGAACCTCGGACCAACGGTTCGTCTCCATCGCCACCATCGATGATCCCGCCCTGCCGGTGCTGCCGCTTGGCGACGCCGAGGTGGTCGGGCTGTCCTGGGCCGGCAACGACCACGTCCTCGCCCGCGTCGGATACTGGGAGAAGTACGGCCCAAGGCTGGCCTACCGCTTCGAGCGGAACGTCTCCATCACGCCTCAGGCTAAGGCCGTCGCGCGTCTGCTGGACGGTGACGCCTTCTCCCAATACCTCGTCGAGCAGCCCGTCCTGGGCACATCGCCCGGTCCACCGGCCCAGGTGTTCGTCATGGGCCTCCTGCCTGGCGAGGCCGTCGGCGGCATGGACACCCGCATTCAGCGCAAGGGCGAGGAAGGCTATGTCTCAGCGCTATTCAAGGTCGATCCCGCGACCGGAAAAGGGGTGCGGATAGAGCGCGGCGATTCCGACACGATCGGCTGGGAGCTGAATACCGCAGGCGAGCCGCGCGTACGCCTCGACATCGACGAGCTCAGCCATCGCTTCACGGTCTACGCCCGCGGCGCCAGAGCCGGGCAGTGGACGGTTCTGTGGGACGGCGGCGATTTCGACAGCCGCCGGCGTTACCTCGGCTATTCGGCCCCGGAAGACGCCATCTATCTGTTCCTGGACGGCGCCGTGATCCGCAAACGCGTCAGCGACGGCGCGATGGAAACGGTCAGCCAGATCCCCGCCGACACCTCGCCGCGCCTGCTCTGGGACAGTCGCAGCCTTGGGGCCTTCGCCATTCTGACCGGAGGCGAGAAGCCGGCTTACCACTGGCTCGATCCCGAGATCGGCGCGGTCCATGCCGCCCTTACGAAGGCCTTCAAGACGCAGGACGTCTGGCTGTACGAGTGGTCGGCCGACCGGACGCGCTTCCTGGTCCGCGTGAGCGCGCCCTCCTCGCCGCCGACCTGGCACCTCTTCGACAAGATCCGAAAGGAACTCTCTCCGCTCGGGGACGAGTACCCAGACCTCAGGGGCGTAACGCTCGGCCAGACCCAGTGGATCACCTACAAGGCCCGCGATGGGCTTGAGATTCCGGCCTACCTCACCCTGCCGCCCGGCGCGGGGCCAAACGACAAGTCTCCACTGATCGTCCTGCCGCATGGCGGGCCGACCAGCCGGGACGTCTACGACTTCGACTATCTGGTGCAGTTCCTGGCCACGCGAGGTTATGCGGTGCTGCAACCGCAGTTCCGAGGCTCATGGGGCTTCGGCGCCGCTTTCGAAAAGGCCGGACAGGGCGAATGGGGCGGCAAGATGCAGACCGACCTGCTGGACGGCGTGGCCGCGGTCGCGGCCACCGGCCAGATCGACGCCGGCCGGACCTGCATCGTCGGCGGAAGCTTCGGCGGCTACGCCGCGCTGGCCGGCGCGACGCTGCACCCTGACGCCTATAGATGCGCGGCCTCGATCGCCGGCATCGCCGACCTCGGTTTCTTCCTGGTGCAAAGGCAGCAGCTCTATGGGGAGAGTTCAGGCACGATCGGCGAGCTTCGGACAGCGCTCGGCGCCGCCTCGAAGGACAAGCTGGCGGCCACCTCTCCCGCGCGACTGGCGGCGAACATCAAGACGCCGATCCTGCTCATCCACGGCGACAGGGACACCATCGTGCCGCCGGAGCAGTCGCAAAAGATGGTCGATGCGATGAAGGCGGCGGGCAAGCCGGTTGAGTATGTGGTCCTGGAAAACGAGAACCACTACCTGACCCGGTCGGCCACCCGGACGCAGACGCTGGAGGCGCTCGAAGGCTTCCTGGCCAAGCACCTGCCGGTCACGAACTGATCGACTGGCGGGCGTGTGACCCTGTCGCGCGCCTGACCGCCTTGAGGCGGCGGCCGGCATCTGGCATTCCGCCGCTTCAATCTCGTTTCCAAGGGCGACCGACCATGACTGAACCGCGCGGCGTGACGCCCCTGACGGCCGCCTTCAAGCGCTGGGAGGGCAACCACGACCTGCCCCTGCCCGCCTACGCCACCGCCGGCGCCGCCGGGTTCGACTTCCGCGCCGCGACGCCCGAGGGCGAGACGGTCAGCATCGAACCGGGCGCGCGGCGGCTGATCCCCACCGGCTTCGCCGTCGCCCTGCCGATCGGCTACGAGATGCAGATCCGTCCGCGCTCAGGCCTGGCGGCCAAGAACGGCGTCTCCATCGTCAATGCGCCGGGCACGGTCGACTGCGATTATCGCGGCGAGATTTCGGTCTGCCTGATCAATCTGGGCGCCGAGACCTTCCACGTCCGCCGCGGCGACCGGATCGGCCAAGGCGTCATCGCCGCCGCGCCGCAATGGACCCTGATCGAGGCCGACGAACTGGACGACACGGTCCGCGGGGCCGGCGGTTACGGTTCCACCGGGGTCTGAACCCCGTCGCTTGACATCTGTATACAGTAGGCGAGAAAGTCCCCTCACGCTTCCCTAGAGCCTCAAGGCCGGGACGCCCGTGCAGGCCCTCATGGCCCGCAGGTGCAGGAGCGATCAGGGGGCGATCCATGCGAGGCGTTTTGTTGGCGGCCGTTCTCGTGGCCAGCGCCGGGGTCGGCATGGTCCAGGCCCAGACCCGCGACACGCCGACCAATCCGTTCGCCGCCGATCCCGCCGCCGTCGGCGCCGGACGGGAAGTCTTCGAAGGGACCTGCTCGGCCTGTCACGGCCCGGGCGCTTCGGGCGGCCGCGCGCCGGCGCTGAACACCGGGCGCTTCACCCGGGGCGGCGAAGACTTCGAGCTTTTCACCACCATCCAGGACGGCGTGCCCGGCACGGAGATGCCGTCGTTCAAATTCATCTCGCCCCAAGAGACCTGGAAGGTCGTCAGCTATCTGCGCAGCTTGTCCGGCGGCGGCGGCGCTCCCTCTTCAGGTCCAGTCCCCGTCGCCTCGGCCGAAGCGGTTCAGCGCGGCGAGGCGGTGTTCTTCGGCAAGGGCCAATGCTCCACCTGCCATGAGGTGAACGGCCGCGGCCTGCATCTAGCCTCCGACCTCTCAGGCGCCGGATCCAGCGACGCCAAGGCCCTGCGCACCGGCGTCCTGCACGCCTTCCCACCGCGCCGTGGCGGCCCGGCCGCGCGCTATGTCGACGTGGTCAGGGCCGACGGCTCGCGGGTCGGCGGCCTGGTCCGCGGCGAGGACAGCTTCAGCCTGCATCTGCTGCAGGCGAGCGGCGAGCTGGTGATGCTCGACCGCGCCAAGCTGACCTCGATCACCAACCGGCCAGGGAACGGCTACCCCGCCGATGTCGCCCTGCGCCTGGGGGCTGAGGAGGTCGACGACGTCATCGCCTATCTGTCGCGCCAGAAGGGCCGCGACGTGACCGGCGCGCTCTCGCCGCAAGGCCCCGCCGTGCTGCCGGCCCAGCGGCTGCTGAAGGCCGCGGCCGAACCGGACAACTGGCCGACCTACTGGGGCGACTACACCGGCAAGCACTTCTCCGAATTGACGGAGGTCGACGCCGGCAATGTTGGAACCTTGCAGGCCAAGTGGGCCGCCCAGCTTCCCGGCCAATCGCCGCTGCAGGCCACGCCCATCGTCGTCGACGGGATCATGTACGTCTCCGGACCGCCCGGCGACGTCTACGCCTTCGACGCCCGCACCGGCCTGCAGATCTGGAAATACTCGCGCAAGCAGGACGTCACCAACCCCTACCAGATCAACCCGACCAATCGCGGCATCGCCGTGCTGGACGGCCGGGTGTTCATGGGCACGCTGGACAATCTGCTGATCGCGCTGGACGCCCGCAGCGGCCGGCCGCTGTGGGAGCGGCGGATCGCCGACACCCTGTTCGGCTACACCATGACCGGCGCGCCCCTGGCCCTGCCGGGCAAGATCATCGTCGGCGTCGGGGCCGGCGAGTACGCCATCCGCGGCTTCCTGGAAGCCTACGACCCGGCCACCGGCAAGCGACTATGGCGCTTCGAGCCGATCCCCGGGCCGGGCGAAAAGGGCAACGAGACCTGGGCCGGCGACTCCTGGAAAACCGGCGGCGGCGGCACCTGGCTGACCGGCAGCTACGACCCTGAACTGAAGCAGCTCTACTGGGCCATCGGCAATCCGGCCCCCAGCTTCAACCCGCACATCCGCAAGGGCGACAACCTCTACACCAACTCGGTGGTCGCCCTGGATCCGGAGACCGGCAAGCTGAAGTGGCACTACCAGTTCACGCCCAACGACAGCCACGACTGGGACTCGGTTCAGGACCTGGTGCTGACCGACCGGGTGGTGAACGGCCAAATGCGCAAGGTCATGCTGCACGCCGACCGCAACGGCTTCTTCTACATGCTGGACCGCACCAACGGGCGGTTCCTGTCGGGCGCGGCCTTCGTGCATCAGAACTGGAACGACGGCTTCGACGCCAAGGGCCGGCCGAAGGTTCGCCCCGAGTCCGTCGCCACGCCGGACGGCGTGCCGATCTATCCGGCGGTGGGCGCCACCAACTTCCAGGCGCCGTCCTATGACGAGAAGGCCGGGGTCTTCTACCTGGCCTTCCAGGACGCCGAGGGCTTCGCCGGCTACGGTCCCGCCGAGGTGGAGAAGGGCAAGCTCTACACCGCCCCGCGCCGCCTGCCGGCCCCGCCCGCCTCACGCGCGCCGATCCAAGGCGTCCGCGCCCTGGACGTCGCCACCGGCAAGGCGCTGTGGAGCTTCCCGCTGACCCGCAACTCCCTGGCCGCCGGCGTGCTGGCCACCCGCGGCGGGGTGATCTTCGCCTCATCGGCGGAGGGCTCGTTCCTGGCGCTCGACACCAAGAGCGGCTCTCCCCTGTGGCGCTTCAAGACCGGCGGCGGGATCTCCGGCTCGCCGATCTCCTACGCCGTCGACGGCCGCCAATACGTCGCTGTCTCGGCCGGCAACATCGTCTACAGCTTCGCCCTCCCTGGGGATGTGAAATGACCCGTATCGCGCTCGCCGCTCTGTTCGCCGCCACGGCGCTGTCCTCGGCCCAGGCCGCCGAGCTGCCGCTCAAATTGCTGATGATCGATGTCGAGGGCGGGGCCGCGACCCTGTTCGTGACGCCGGAGGGCAAGTCGATCCTGGTCGACGCCGGCTGGCCGGCCGGGGCCGGCGTTCCGCGCCCGCCGGAAGGCGCGCAGCCCGGGCCGCCGCAGCCCTCCAGCGCCGAGCGGATCGTCGCCAAGGCCAAGGCGGCGGGGGTGACCAAGATCGACTACCTGATCGTCACCCACTACCACATGGATCATGTCGGCGGGGTCCACGACCTGCTGGCCCGCATCCCGGTCGGGACCATCATCGATCACGGCCCGAGCCGCGAAGAGACGCCGGCGACCATGACCCCGGCCCAAGCGGCGAACATGCCGGCCAGCCTCTACGCCGGTTACGAAACCGCCGCCGCAAAACTCCATCGCTGGGTGGTGAAGCCGGGCGACGTCCTGCAGACCGGATCGCTGAGGATCACCTTCGTCGCGGCCGACGGCCAGGTGCTGAAGACCCGGCTGCGCGGGGCCGGCGGCAAGACCGCCTTCTGCGACACCACGCCCGACAAGGACGCGATCGGCGGCGAGGAGAACGTCCGCTCGACCGGCTTCGTCGCCACCTATGGCAAGGCCCGCATCCTCGATCTCGCCGACCTGACCTGGAACCAGGAAAAGGCCCTGGTCTGCCCGACCAACATGATGGGGCCTTCCGACGTGCTGATCGTCTCCCACCACGGCTCGGCGCTGAGCAGCAGTCCGCCGCTGATCGCCGCGGTCGCCCCGCGCGTGGCCCTGCTGGCCAACGGCGCGCGCAAGGGCGGCGACAAGGTGGTGCTGGACACCCTGAAGGCGGCGGCCTCCAAGCCCGTCGTCTGGCAGTCGCACTTCGCCACCCGCGAGCCGGACGGCAACCGCCCGGCCGACTACATCGCCAACCTCGACACCTGGCCCGACGCCGGCCACTCCATCGAGGCCGAGATCTCCAAGGACGGAACCATCAAGGTGGTGAACGCCCGCAACGGCTTCACCGAAACCTATCGGCCGAACTAGCGATCAGGGCTTGGGTGCGGGCCCGACCGAGACGCCCCAGGGGCTCTCGCCGACCTTCACCCGGCTCATGACCTTCAGGTTCTTGGCGTCGACGACGGAGACGTCGTTCGACGGGCCATTGGCGGTGTAGATAAACTTGCCGTCCGGGCTCGCGCCGATGCCCCACGGCCTCTGCCCCACCGGCTCCTCGCGCAAGACTTTCAGGCTGGCGACGTCGATGCTGACCAGGGTCCCGCCCCGGCCGGTGGACACGAACAGCGTCTTGTTGTCGGGCGAGACCACGGCGCCCATCGGCCGGGCCGCCTCGCCCTTGATCGCGATCGAACCGACCGCGACATGCTTGGCCGTGTCGATCACCGTGACCACGCCGCCGGTCTCGCCAGGGACATAGGCGCGCGATCCGTCGGGCGAGAACGCGATGTTGCGTGGCCGCGATCCGACCTCGATCTTGGCCAGCGGCCTGTGGGTCACGGTGTCGACGATGGTGACCGCATGGTCCTCCTCGGAGGTGATATAGACGTTCTTTCCGTCGGGGCTCACGGCCACGCCCTCCGGCTCGCCGCCGGCCGGGATGCTGGCCAGCGGTTTGCCCGCGGCGTCCCAGATGACCAGGGTCCCGGTGTCCTCGCTGGCGATGAACAGCAACTTTCCGTCCGGCGACACCACCACCTGTTCGGGGTCGGACACCCCGCGCAGCACGGTGACCAGTTTCAGGGTGGCGGTGTCGAACACGCCAATGCCGTCCGCGCCCTTGTCGGCCGGCGGCAGGGTGCTCTCATCGACGCCCGGCGGGGTGATCGGCGAGCCGGACAGGGCCACGAACAGCAGCTTGCCGTCGGCGCTCAGGCTCGACCCGCGCGGCCGTTTGCCCAGCGCGACCGTGGCGATGATCTTGTTGGACGGGGCCTCGATGACGGTCAGGTCGCCCGACCGCTCATTGGTCACATAGACCCGCCAGATCTGCGGCGCGGTGACGGCGGCAGGGGCCTGGTCGCTGGTCGGCCCTCCACATGAGGCCAGGACCAACGCCGCGACCCCGACAACCGCGGCGCGAGCCAGCAGCATAGATTTCGACCCAGGCATTGCGCCCTCCCAGATTATGACGTCCACGGACGAACCGCCGGCCAGGCTTTGAGCGCAAAGGCTCGGAGAACCGACACTCTGGACCCGATAGGGCGCCAGCCGTTCTCGGTCCGGCTTCAAGCCCGTTCCGCGATACGACGATTTTCAACCGGCGAGCGCGAAGCGGTTTGAAATTTGGGCCGAAACACGCTTCCCATCGATAATCTAAACTGTATACTAAATGCGGATTTGAGGTGTCAACGGGGCGACCTCCAGGCTGCACGGACGATTCCGCGCCGCTTGGCGGTTCTTAAGCACGGTGAAGCGCCCGCGACGG
The DNA here is from genome assembly GCF_001429025.1 of Phenylobacterium sp. Root700. Taxonomy (GTDB): domain Bacteria; phylum Pseudomonadota; class Alphaproteobacteria; order Caulobacterales; family Caulobacteraceae; genus Phenylobacterium. The sequence goes on from NZ_LMHT01000031.1 coordinate 120,368, forward strand.
CCGCAAGCGCGGACCGCCAGCCGGCCGATCGTGTGTCGTCAGCTCATGAGAACTAAGAGGGAAGGTTGAGAATGAGCGATGCGTCGCGTGCGGCTGAGTCAGAGATTCCAGTGCGCCCCCTGAAGGGGAAGGTTGCGTTCGTCACCGGGTCCGGCCGTGGTTTGGGGCGGACGATCGCCGAGCGGCTGATGGCCATGGGGGCCGACGTCGCCCTTCACGACATCTCCGAGGAAGCTCCTGCCCGGTTCGGCGAGGTCGCCAGCCTGTCGGCCCTGGCCGAAGAGCTGACCAGCAACGGCGCTCGCGCCGTCGCCGTCACCGGCGACATCTCCGATAACGCCGCCGTCGAGCAGATGGTGGCCGCCGCCCAGGCCCGGCTCGGTCCGATCTCCATCCTGGTGAACTGCGCCGGCGGCGACATCGGCGCCAGCGGCGACAAGCCCAATCCCTCGACGCCCACCCAGTTCAAACTGGAGGACGTCCAGGCGGTCCTCAACCGCAACCTGATCGGCACCATGTTGATGTGCCGCGCCGTCGCGCCAGGCATGGCCGAGCGCAACGAGGGGGCCGTCATCAATATCGGCTCGATCCTCGCCCATCAGGGCAGCGCCATCGAGATCGGCTACGCCTGCGCCAAGGCCGCCGTCGTCCACTACAGCCGCTGCCTGGCGATGGAGATGCGGGGCCACGGCGTGCGGGTCAACGCGATCAGCCCCGGCCCCGCCAAGACCGCCCGCTTCCTGGCCACCCGCTCCACCGATCCGGTGATGATGGAGGAAGGCCCCTCGCTGGACCGCTACGCCACTCCGGCCGAGATCGCCGACGCCGTCGGCTTCCTGGCCGGCCCCGACAGCCGCTTTGTCTCCGGCCAGGTGATCCGCGTCGACGGCGCCGCCGGCCTCTACGCCGCCTGAGAATAGGAACTCCCCCATGACCAGACTGACCGGCAAGACCTGCGTCGTCACCGGCGCCGGCCAAGGCATCGGCCGGGCCATCGCCGAAGCCTTCAAGCGCGAGGGCGCCGACGTCGTCGCCGTCGACCTGCAGCAGGCCGTGCTCGAAGCCTGGGCGCCCGCCGCCGGCGTCAAGACCGCGGTGCTCGACGTCACCAACGAAGAGGCCGTCGGCAAGCTGGCCGCCGAATTCGCCCACGCCCAGGTGCTGGTCAACTGCGTCGGCATGGTCGGGGTCGGTACGGTGCTGGACGCCTCGGCCGCCGAGCTGGAGCGCAGCTTCCGCGTCAACGTCGTGACCATGGCCTCGACCATCAAGGCCTTCCTGCCGCACATGCGCGAGCGTCGCGACGGCTCGATCGTCAACATCGCCTCGGTGGTCTCCTCGGTGAAGGCCGCGCCGGACCGGTTCACCTACGGCACCACCAAGGCCGCGGTGATCGGCCTGACCAAGTCGGTAGCCCGCGACTTCATCGGCGACGGGGTGCGTTGCAACTCGATCAGCCCAGGGACGGTGGAGAGCCCGTCCCTGCAGGAGCGCATGGCCGCCCAGGGCGACGTCGAGAAGGCCCGCGCGGCCTTCATCGCCCGTCAGCCGATGGGCCGGATCGGCACGCCGCAAGAGATCGCCGAGGTCGCGGTGCTGCTGGCCTCAGACGAGGCCGGCTTCATGACCGGCGAAAACATCGTCATCGACGGCGGTATGAGCCTCTAGAGGGTCCTCACTCACAACCGCCTTCGTCGACGGCCGGCGCGCCCCAGCGCCGGCCGTCTTTTTTTGTGCGCGGCGGGGCGCAGCCCCGATGCTGTCATCCCGGTTTGCGCAGCAAGACCGGGACCCATGAACACCAGATGGGGCAAGTCGCCGCGAGGCTTCGCCAGCTTCCGCGAGCGCGGCGCGAATGGGTCCCGGACAAGCGCTTCGCGCTTTCCGGGATGACAGTCGTCGTTGGCGCGACTACCGCCGCAGGATGGCGCCGATGCGCAGGGTCCGGGGCTGGTCGTAGCTTTCGAGGCCATCGCCGGTCTGGGCGGTCTCGATCTTGGCGTTCAGCAGGTTGTCGGCGGCGGCGTAGAGGGTCACGGCGCGGGTCACCGACCAGTCGGCCCGCAGGCCGACCTCGACCCCGGCGGCCAATTGGCGAGTGTTGAGGTCGTCGTCATAGCGCTCGCCCTCGTAGCGGACCACGGTGCGCAGGTTCAGCGCCGGGGTCGGTCGCCAGCCGGCCTCGCCGGTGAGGCTGAGCCGTGGGGTCTGGGCCGGACGCAGGCCGGTCAGCTGCGGCGCCTGGGAGCCGCCATCGACCTCAGCTTCGGTATAGGCGCCGGCCAGCCGCAGCGAGACGCTCTCCCAGCGCCGCTCGACCTGCGCCTCGATCCCGTAAGCGTCAATCTGGCCGGCGTTCTGGCGCTGGCGCAGCACCCCGCCGGCCGGGATGAAGCCGGCGACGGGGAAGGCGCCGGGTCCGGCGCCGATGGTGACATTCGCCACCGCCTTCTCCAGCCGGTTGGCGAACGCGGTGACGTCCCAGCGCAGGACGCCTTCCGAGCCCAGCCCCAGCTCGACCCCGTAAAGCTGCTCGGGCTCAAGCCCGGCGTTGGCCTCGGTGACGTCGTTGCCGACCCGGAACGGGCGGTAGAGTTCGTTCAGGGTCGCCGGCCGGAACCCGGCATAGGCCGCGGCCCGCACATAGCCGTCATCCCAGGCGGCGTAGCGCGCGCCCAGGCGGCCGGTCGGCAGCCAGCCGTCGCGGTCCTGCGGACGGTTATCGAGGGTCGTCGCGCCATTGGCTGTGTCGTGCTCAGTCCGCTGGCCGTCGTAGGTGGCCCAGCGGTCGAGCCGCACCCCGCCGGTCAGCAGCCAATCGCCGGCGTTGCGATAGGCCTCGCTATAGAGCCCGGCCACCGACTGGGTTCCCCCAGCTACGCGCTCACGGGTGAAGGCGCCGGTCATGTAGCGGAAACGCTCGCGGGTCTCGCCGTCGAACACCCGCGCGTCGAAGCCCAACTCCCAGCCGCCCTGCGCGGCGTCACGGCGCAGGGCCGCGTTGAGGCCATAGCCAATGGCCGGGGTGGCGAACTGCTCGCTGGCCGGGGTGGTCGAATTGCGACCGGCCGCGACCGCCGCCGAGCGGTTCTCCAGGTCCGAGCGCTTCAGCCAGCCTTGCACCCGCCAGGCCAGCGCGCCCTCGGCGACCGGCGCCTGAGCCAGGGTCGCCGACAGGGTCGCGCCCAGCGCGCGGCTGTCGGCCCCGATCAGCCCCGCCCCGCGCTTCTCCTGATAGCCCGACAGCCGCAGCGCCAGCTCCTTGCCGGCCAGCTCCGGCGTCCAGCGCAGCGCCCCGCTCAGGCCGCGGTAATAGAGCGCCTGGTCGGCCGCCCCGCGCCCGGCCTTGCTCATCGGGATCCAGCCGTCGCTGCGCTCGGCCGCGGCGGTGACGAACACCTGCCCCAGCGCCCCGGCCATCGCCGCGCCGCTCAGGCCCTGCTCGCCGCCATAGACCTCGTACTCGCCGCCGCGCGGGACAGTGGTCCGCTCGGCCAGCTGGATGGTCCCGGTCAGCGCCCCGGCCCCATACGGCCCGGCCCCGGCGCCGCGGATCACGCGGGCCTGCTCCACCCCGATCGGCGGCAGGCCGGTCCACAGCACCCAGCCGCCGAACGGATCGTTCTGCGGCACCCCGTCCAGGGTCACCAGCGCCCGGCTGGCCCCCGACCCGGCGATCGCGCGCGCGCTGATCCCCTGGGTGGTCGGGTTCGAGGCCTGGCTCGAGGTCCGCCGGAACAGCTGCACCCCCGGCGTCGCCGTCAGCGCCTCGTCCAGACGCGGCGCCGTGGCGATCACATCGCCCTCCAGGGTCACGATCGAGAACGCTCGATCGGCCGGCGACACCGGCAGACGCGCCGCCTCAACGATCACGACATCAACGGCGGGGGGGAGATCTACAGGCACAGGGACGTCACTTCTCAGTTGAAGGATTTGCGGAGGCTGAGGCGCAGGTTGCGATAGGTCTCGTCGTCGCGCCGCTCGAGATATTGAAGGTCGGTCATGTGGCGCGGGCCGGCATAGACCTCGCGCAGGTTCCAGGATGGCCGCGCCGTTAGGTTGTTGATCTCCAGCCGCACGGTGACGTCAGACCTGGGAGTATAATCCACAAAGGCCGACGCGTACGGCTCAGCTTTCCAGGCCTCGGTCCGGTCGAAGCGATAGGTGGTCCGTTCGCTGGCGCCGGAGATGTTCACGCCCCAGGTGGCGTTCCAATCGGGAAGATCCTGGGTGAAGGCCGCGTTCCATTCCAGCGCCGGCTGGCCGGAGAACGCCCGCGACTCGCCGGTGGTGGGATCGGTCAGCTCCGAGCGCACCGCCTTGACCCCGGCCTTCAGCAGGCCGCCGGGAATCCCGCCCATGTCGAGCGGCAGGGTCGAGTTGACCTCGAGCACGTCGCGCACGCCCGAGCCGATGTTGCGGCGAATATCGAAGACGCCCGTTGGTCCGGTCACCGGCGCGCGGTCGATGACGTCGTTCAGCCGCTCGCGCCGGATGGCGGCGACCAGGGCGCCGCGCTCCCAGAACTGCTGCTCGAAGGCGACCTCCGCCCTCAGGGTCTGGGTTGGGATCAGCAAGCCCGCGCCGCCGGTCACCGAGCCGTTGTTGAGCGACGCCTCAGCCACGAAGTCGTTGAAGTTGAGCTGGCCGACCTCGCGCTCTATCCGCATGCGCACCAGCCGCTGCGGGGTCGGGGTCCAGGTCAGGGCCGCCGACGGCTTGGCGAAATCGAACTGCGTCTCCTCGCCGCGTCGGGGCGAGAAGCTTGAGACCTCGACGCGCAGACCCGCCTCCAGAGCCAGGCTCGGCGCCGCCTGCCAGACGCCGCTGCCGAAGCCTTCGCCGCGCCGTTCCTCGACCCGCGCCCGCGACCCGGGCACCTGGGTCAGCACGCCGTCGATGACCAGGGCGCTGTCGCCCTCCAGCCAGTTGGACGCCGCCTCGATCCCGGTCTCGAAGGAGACGGTGTTCCAGCGCTGCACCCGCAGGACCGCCCGCCCCACCGTCTCCCCGGACTCATCGGACCTCCGGTAGCCGGTCTGTGTCTCGCCATTGACCGAGTTGGCCAGGGTCTGGTTCTCGCGCCAGGACTTCAGCGCGATGGCCTCGATCTCCAGCCCGTCGGCGACCGGCGCGATATAGCGGCCGCCGAACTCGCCGCCCTGGCCGCGATAGGCCTCACGCAGAACGCCCAGCCCTCGGGGCAGGTCGAAGTCGTCGCGCTCGGTGATGTCGTGGGTGTTGCGGTAGGCGCGCGCGCTGACCTGGACGTCGCCGACCGGCAACGGCGTCTCGGCGGCGGCCGTCGCCGCCAATTCGGTGGCGGGCCGCTTGGCGGAGATACGGGAGTCCAGCAAGGGCGCGCCCGACCGGTCCTGGCGCTTGCGGTGAGTAAAGGCGCGGTCGTGGCCGTCGCCGGTCTCGTACTCGACCGAAGCCTCGATGACGCGGGCGCCGAACCGGGCGCCGACCTCGGCCTCCAGACCGACCTCGTTGCGACCATCAGCGTCCAAGGTCAGTCGATCGATCAGCTCCACCGCGCCGCTGATCCCGCCACGGGGATCGCGCACGACATTGGCCACCACCGGCTTGCGCTGCATGTCGATCCCGGGCGCGCCGCCGCGGATGACGTCGACGCGAAGCACCTGGTTGGCCGGCACCCGGCCCAGCACGTCGCTGAGCGCGTCGCTCTTGCTGGCCGGCCGGCGGCCGTCGATGAGGACATTGCCCGCCGCGCCGGACAGGCCCCGGACATTGCCGCCGCCGTCGAAGCTGAACCCCGGCAGGCGGTTGATCATGTCCATCGCGTTGGCCGGGCGCGCGGCGCTGAAGAAGTCGGGAGCGTAGGTCGAGACCGCGTGGTCTTCCGGCGCGGCGGGGCCCTGGGTCAGGGCCGCGGCGAGCAGCAACGAGGTCGGCAGTCCCACGGCGCTCTCCCCGAGCTTGATCAGTACACCGAATAAAAGCCCGGCTAGTGGGTCGAGCCTTCCGCCGTCTCGGGCAGCGCCTTTTCGAGATAGGCGGCGATCTGCTCGATCTCCTCGGGGGTCGCCACCGCGCCCTTGTCGACCATGGACTGCACCACGTCGGGCCAGGCCATGTCCTTCTGGGTGCGGTTCACGATCACCTCGGCGGCGTGACAGCCGGTGCAGACCTTGAGCACGGCCTCACGCCCCGCCCCTTCGGGCAACAGTTCGGCGCCGGGCGAGGCCGGTTGAGCCACCGCCTGCCCCAGCCCGATCACCAGGGCGCCGACGATCAGAGCTGTGAAGATACGCATCGCTTACTGTTTCCTAGCCCCTGGCCGTGGCGGACCACCGCTCCCCTAAGGAAGCGAATAGACCACCAGGGAATCGCTGAGCAAGGGCGCGCCCACCTGGCTGCCGCCGGTGGCGACGACCGCGAGGTACTGCTTGCCCTTGGCCTGATAGGTGACCGGCGTCGCGTAGCCCGAGGCCGGAAGCTTGGCGGCCCACACCTCTTTGCCGGTCTTGGTTTCAAAACCGCGGAAGCGGGCGTCGTCGGTGGCGGCCACGAAGGTCAGGCCGCTGGCCGTGGTGATGGCGCCGCCCAGGCCCGGACGGCCGGTGTTCTGCTTGCCTTCCGGGAAGTCGTCGGTGACCCCCAGGGTCGAGCGCCAGGCGATCTTGCCGGTGTTGATGTCCACGGCCACCAGCTGGCCCCACGGCGTCGGGCCGCACGGCAGGCGGGTTTCCGGGTTCCAGAAGCGGCGGGTGCCGGCCAGCGGCCCGGCGTTCTGGATGCTGCCGTCAGGGTTCAGAACCATGCGCATCGGCTGGGCCAGGTTGTTCACATTGACCACGAACAGGCCAAGCTTCGGATCGACCGTGCCGCCATAATAGTTCACGCCGCCCTGGGTGCCGGGCAGGTTCACCGTGTAGCGGTTGAAGGCGATAGGCGTGTACGGGACCTCGCCCAGCAGCATGTTGTTGTCGTCGACGAGCTTCTCGCAATATTCCTTATGCTCGGGCGTATCCTTGTAGAGGTTGTTCCTCGACAGGGTGTTCTGCGACAGCGGCTCGGGCAGGACCGGGAAGGGCTGGGTCGGGGAGTAGTGTTCGCCGGGGACGTCGCCCTTCGGCACCGGCCGCTCCTCGACGCCGAAGATCGGCTCGCCGGTGACCCGGTTGAAGATGAACATCAGCGCGTTCTTGTTCACGGTCGCGACGGCCGGGATCACCTTGCCGTCCTTCTTGACGTCGAACAGGGTCGGCGGCGACTGGGTGTCCCAGTCCCAGATGTCGTGGTGCACAACCTGGAAGTGCCAGAGGTACTTGCCGGTATTAGCGTCGGCGGCCACCAGCGAGGTGCCGAACAGATTGTCGCCCGGACGGTCGACGCCCTGGCGGTCGTTGTTCGGCGCGCCGAACGGCATGTAGACGATGCCGCGTTCGGCATCGACGGTCATGTGGCCCCAGACGTTGACGCCCGAGCGGTTCTTCCAGCTGTCTCCGCCCCAGGTGTCGTGCCCGAATTCGCCGGGCTTCGGCACCGAGTGGAAGGTCCACACCAGCTTGCCGGTCCGGGCGTCCCAGGCGCGGGTGTCGCCGCGCGGACCAGGGCCGGAGGCCAGGCCGCCGGGGCCCTCGCCCATGCCGGCGCCGGTGATGATCAAGTTCTTGAAGACGATCGGCGGCGAGGGCAGGAAGTAGGGCTTGTCCATGCCGGTCTGCATGACCTCGGGGGTCTTCAGATTGACCACCCCGGCCTCGCCGAAGGCTGCGTTCGGCTTCCCGGTCGCGGCGTTGATCGAATACATCCGGCCCATGCGGGTGCCAAACACGATGGACGCCGGGTGCTTGCCCTCGCCCTTCCAGTACTCAACGCCGCGCACCGACGGGGTGTCGCCGTCGGGGATCTCGAAGACCCATTTTTCCTTGCCGGTGGCCGCTTCCAGGGCGACGACCCGGCCGTAGGGCGTGCCCAGATACATGGTCCCGCCGATCACCAGCGGGATGCTCTCGGAGACCCGCAGGCCCGCCGAACCGCTGCGGCGGCCGGCGGTGGCGGCTTTCGCCGCGTCGGTCTGCATATGGTAGACCCAGGCCTCCTTCAGCTGACCGACATTGGCCGGCGAGATCTGGGTCAGGGGCGAGTGGCGCTGACCGCCCTGGTCGCGGCCGACGCTGGGCCAATCGGCGGGCGCGGGCGCCGCCGCGGCGGTGGTTCCCAGCGCCGCGCAGGCGGCGAGCACCCCAAGCGAGGTCCAATTGAAGCCGCGCCGAGCGCGAAACGAATTATTGGCGTCCATGGACGTCGTCCCCCGATGATGCACGACCGCTTGGCTGGTCTCACCCGCCCGCAGACGGGGTGCAATTGTTGCGCGGACCGTATCGCCCGGCGCCTGGGTGTCAATGAAAAATCTGTATACTAAATACCGACACCCGGCCGCGTGGCCCATCGGCGACACCTGTAGGTTTCAATCAAGAAAACTGTATACAGCATGCAATTATTGTGAAGGATAGCGCACGCGCCAATGGGTGGCTGCAATCGTGCGTGGTGCTCAACCCCTCGCACCCTTGCTGCTGAATGTTTCCAGACGCGCTCGGGGATTCGCCGTACGGCGAGCAACAAAAAGGGAGGGCGCCATGTACAAACATCGCCTCAAGACGTCTGCGGCCCGCGCCGCGCTCATCGGATCAGCGCGCTTCGGCGCCGCCGTCATTTCCGCCGCCGGCCTGCTGGTCGTCGCCGGCGCCGCCTCGGCCCAGGAGGCCGCGCTGGAAGAGGTGGTGGTCACCGGATCGCGCATCGTCCGCGACGGTTACACCGCGCCGACGCCGGTCACCGTGGCGACCACGGAACAGCTTCAGAAGACCGCGCCCGGCAGCATTCCGGACGGCCTGAACCAGCTGCCGCAGTTCACGGGTTCGAAGGGCACGCAGAACACCGGCAACCAGGCGACCAACGCCAACTCCGGCAACTACCTGAACCTGCGCGGCCTGGGCTCGGTGCGTAACCTCGTGCTGCTCGACGGCGCGCGGATCCCGCCCACCAGCTTCGACGGTTCGGTCGACACCAACGTCATTCCGCAAGCCTTGGTCCAGCGCGTCGATGTGGTCACCGGCGGCGCCTCGGCGGCCTACGGTTCGGACGCCGTCTCCGGCGTCATCAACTTCATCCTCGACACCCGCTACAACGGTATCAAGGGCAAGGTGCAGGCTGGGATCTCCGGCCAGGGCGACGATGAATCCTACGGCGCCAGCATCGCCGGCGGGGCCAATGTCCTGGGCGGCCGCGGCCACGTGCTGTTCAGCGCCGAGCACTATGAGCGCGAAGGCCTGCCGCGGAACGAGATGCGCTCGCAGGGCGACGGATGGTGGGCCGAGGTCGGCAACGGCAAGGCCGCGACCCCCTACCGCAACGCCCGGCCGGTCTTCTATCAGACCGGGACCTTCGGGACGGTCTTCCCGTTCGCGGTCAACAACTCGCGCAACGCCGGCAACCCGCTGGCCGGCTACCACTTCCTGCCGGACGGAACCCTGGTTCCGTTCAATCCGGGCGTCACCCCGGCCGGCAGCAGCAACATCGGCGTCGGCGGCGACGGCTCGCCCTCGATCGGCCACAGCCTGACCGGCTCGCAGCGCACCGACCAGCTGTTCGGGCGCTTCGACTACGACCTGACCGACAACATCAAGGCGTTCGCCCAGCTCACCTTCTCGGAGTCGCGCAACGAGTTCGTCACCATCGGCTCGGGCACCCAGACCAACGACTTCTGGATCTACGCCGCCAACCCCTACCTGCCGACCTGGGCGCAGAACGCCCTGGCCGCCACGCCGGGCCAACGCGTCTCCGGCGGCCGGATCCACGCCGACCAGCCGTTCAAGCGGGTCAATACGCTCAACGACGTCTATACGTTCCTGGGCGGCTTCGAAGGCAAGATCGCCGACTACAACTGGAAAGCCACCTACGCCCACGGCGACTCGCTGGTGCGTTCGAGCCACTCCGGCAACTTCAATCAGCGCCGCTGGTACGCCGCCCTGGACGCCGTCCGCGGCCCCAACGGCAACATCGTCTGCAACATCACGGTCACCAATCCGGGCCTGATGGACGACTGCGTGCCGATCAACATCTTCGGGGCGAACTCACCGACCGCGGCGAACTGGGCCTATATCAGCCAGGTCTCGCAGTATCAGGTGAGCCAGCAGATGGACATCGTCGCCGCCGAGTTCTCGGGCGACCTGTTCACCCTGCCGGCCGGTCCCGTGTCGTTCGCGGCCGGCGCCGAGTACCGCAAGCAGAAGCTGGAGCAGACCAGCAACTCCGACCCGGCGATCGCCACCTCGACCCTGGGCCTGCGCGCCAACGTCAACTCGACGATCAACAAGTTCAACTCCACCAACGTCGGCCTGGCCAGCGGTGAGTTCAACGCCAAGGAAGCCTTCGTCGAGTTCGCGATCCCGGTGCTGGCCGACCTGCCGTTCGTCGAGCACCTCGATATCAACGGCGCGGCCCGCTACACCGACTACTCGACCAGCGGCGGCGTCACGACCTGGAAGATCGGCGTCAGCTACCAGCCGATCGAAGAACTGCGCTTCCGCTACACCCGCTCGCGCGACATCCGCGCGCCGACCCTGAACGAACTCTATGCCGGCGAGCAGGCCGCGCGCGGCGGCTTCACCGACGACCTGTCGGGCCGCAACGACAACCTGCTGACCCTGCGGTCGGGCAATCCCAACTTGACCCCGGAAATCGGCGACACCTACGCGGTCGGCGTGGTCTGGCAGCCGAACTACATCCCCGGCTTCAGCGCCTCGGTCGACTACTACAATATCGAAATCACCGACGCGATTCAGAACCTGGACACCAACGACGCCAACAAGGAGTGCATCGCCAGCAACGGGACCTCGCCCACCTGCGCGTTCATCATCCGGCCGTTCCCGTTCAACCACACCCCGGCCTCCGAGAACTTCCCGATCGCGGTGCGGACGACGCCGTTCAACCGGGCTCTCGAGTATCAGCACGGCATCGACTACGAAGTCGGTTACCGGATGCCGATGGAGTGGCTGTACGACGGCTCGGAGGCTCACCTCGATCTGCGCCTGGTCGGCAACTACAACCCCAGCCGCAAGAGCCGCTCGTCGGAAACCGCCGCGCCGATCCAGCGGGGCAACACGGTCTCGGGCGGCTCGGCCTTCCCGCAGCACCGCATCAACCTGCAGGCCAACTATGTCGACGGTCCGTTCAGCCTGAGCGGTCAGGTGCGCTACATCGGCGAGATGAAGCGCAGCCGCACGCCGGGTGAGTTCTATGAGAACATGACCATCGAGGCGGTCACCTACGCCGACCTGACGGCCACCTACGAGTTCACCGTCAGCGAGCACAAGTTCGACGCCTTCGTGACCATCAACAACCTGTTCGACCGGGAGCCGCCGCTGCTCCCCAACGGCCAGCCCGGTCAGCAATATCCCACCAGCCAGGCGATCTACGACGTGGTCGGTCGCTACTTCACCACCGGCCTGCGCTTCGAGTTCTAGTCTCCGCGCGACGACTGAAGGCCCCGGCGACCGCAAGGTCTCCGGGGCTTTTTTTTGGCCCGTGCAGCAGCCTCGAACCGGTCTGGAAAGTCCGTACGCCACGTCAGCTTCGCCTTGTCACGCCCCGCCACATCGCATATTGTATACGAAATAGAAGCGGCTTGGGCGGCAAGCCCCACGCGGACTCGGCGGACATTCGGTTCGCGGAAGCTCGCCCGCGATCATTGGGAGTTCAGCACGCCATGAAGCACTTCGCGCCCCTCCTCCTACTCGCCTTAGCGGCGCCGGCGTCCGCGGCGGCCCAGGATCACGCCCAGCACATGCCAGCCTCCGCCCCCGCGCTCGCCCCCAAGAACGCCTTCTACGAACTGCGCACCTACTACGCCGCGCCCGGCAAGTTCGAGGCGCTGAACGCGCGGTTCCGCAACCACACACTGGCCCTGTTCACCAAGCACGGCATGATCAATGTCGCCTATTGGAGCCAGCCCGACGTCACCGACGGCAAGCTGATCTACGTGCTGGCCTACAAGGATTTGGCGGCGCGCGACGCGGCCTGGGCGGCCTTCCGCGCCGACCCGGAATGGCAGGCCGCCGCCGCGGCCTCCGAGGTCGGCGGCAAGCTCACCGCCAAGGTCGAGTCCGTCTACCTGACGATGACCGACTACTCCCCGACTTTGCGCCTGGGCCAATGACACCAGGAGCTCGCCAGATGAAGTTCACCACCCTCCTGCTCGGTTGCGCCCTCGCCCTCGGTGGAACCCAGGCCCTGGCCGAAACCAAGGTCATCGCCAATGTCGGCCTCCAGGGCTCTGAATCGGCCCGCTACGACGCCGCCGACGACCGCATCGTCGTGGCCAATCTGGGTCCGCGCGGCGGCGGCGACGACGGCTTCGTCTCGCTGTTCACGCCCGACGGCGTGGTGACGAACCTGAAGTGGATCGAAGGCGGCAAGAACGGCGTCGAACTGCGCGATCCGCTCGGCGTCTTCGTGAAGGGCGAGAGCGTCTATCTGGCCGACGTCGCCGCGATCCGGGTCTTCGACCGCAAGACCGGCGCGCCGAAAGCCACCCATAAGGTCGACGGCGCGGTGCGTCTGAACGACGTGGTCGTGGCTGACGACGGGACCATGTACGTCACCGACTCCGGCAACGACGACAATGCGGGCGCGCTCTACAAGATCACCGCCGCCGGCAAGGTCTCGGCCTTCGCCGCCCGCGATCCGGCGCTGGAACGGCCGAACGGCATCGCCATCATGTCGGACGGCGACATCGTCCACGGCGGCCGCGGCGTGAACCTCGTGATCCGCACGCCCAAGGGCAAGATCGTCCGCGAGGTCAGCCTGCCCTACGGCCGCATGGACGGCATCGTCGCCCTGCCGAACGGGGCGCTGCTGGTCGCCAGCCAGGACGGGCACAACGTCTATCACGTGCCGGCGTCCGGCAAGCCGACCGTGGTCGCCTCCGACATCACCGTCCCGGCCGCCATCGGCCTCGACACCAAGCGCAACCGCTTGATCATCCCCCAAATCGCCGCCGCGTCGCTGACGCTGGTCGACCTCCCCTAGCGAAACGGTCCAGCAGACATGGCCAATCCCGTATTCACCGACGACTACGAAGTCCTCATCGACATCCTGGTGGAGACCCGCCGCGGCGCGTCGGTCTCGCAGCGCGGCCTGGCCGCGCGGCTGGGCAAGTCGCAGTCGCACATCAACATGATCGAGCAGCGCCAACGCCGGGTCGAGGTCCGCGAGTTCTATCTGCTCTGCAAGGCGCTCAACGCCGACCCGGTCGCGGTGTTCCAGCGCTTCACGTCCGAGATCGAGATCCGCCGGGCGGCGTAGCCCTCTCCGCGCTCGTCATCCCCGGGCTTGTCCCGGGGACCCATGCACACGAACCGTCCAAGCAAATCCGCGAACGCGGAGTCTATGGGTGGTCGGCACAAGAGGCCGGCCATGACGACCTATATGAGAAACGCCTAGCCGCCCGTCGCGAAGCGCGTGCTCGCCAGGGCCGCGGGGATCGGACCGCCCGCCGCCCAGTCCAGCAATTCCACCGTATGGACGATCGGCACGTCCGATCCGCCGCCGATCTGGGTCATGCAGCCGATATTGCCGGTGGCGATGACGTCGGGGCGCGTGGCTTCCAGATTGGCCACCTTGCGCTCACGCAGCTGGCCGGCGATCTCCGGCTGCAACAGATTGTAGGTGCCGGCCGAGCCGCAGCAGATATGCGGCTCCAGCGGCTCGACCACGGTAAAGCCCGCCGCCTTCAGCAGCGCCTTGGGTTGGTCACGGACGCCCTGGCCGTGCTGCAGCGAGCAGGCCGAGTGATAGGCCACGCGCAGGCCCAGCGAGGCGACCGCCGAGGGGCCGCTGTCCAGGCCCGTCAGGACCTCGCTGACGTCCTTGGCGATCGCCGAGACCGCCGCCGCCGGACCCGCCCACACCGGATCGTCCCGGAACATGAAGCCGTAGTCCTTGACCGTCGTGCCGCAGCCCGAGGCGGTGATCATGATGGCGTCCAGTTCGCCGCGCGCCATCTCGGCGCTCCAGGCGGTGATGTTGGCCTTGGCCTGGGCGTGCGAGCGGTCGGTCTTGCCCAGATGGTGCGTGAGGGCGCCGCAGCAGCCGCTGCCCTGCGAGGTGACAATCTCGACGCCAAGCCGGTTCAGCAGCCGGATCGCCGCGCCGTTGATCTCCGGCGCCAGCACCGGTTGGGCGCAGCCGGCCATCAGCGCGACGCGCGCGCGCCTTGTTCCCTGGGCGGCGAAGACCTGGGGCTTTTCGGCCGGATCAGGAGCTGGCAGGCGCCTCGGCGCCATGGCCGCCATGCCCTTCAGGCGGCCGGGCAGCAGGCCTGCGAACGGCCGGCCGAGATTGGCCAGCCGCAGGGCCCAGCGGAAGACCGTGCGGTCGGGCAGCACGAAGGCCAGCATCGAGCGAAGGAAACGCTCCGGCCACGGACGAACGTGGTGCTCCTCGATGTAGGAGCGGGCGTGATCGACCAGGTGCATGTAGTTCACGCCCGACGGGCAGGTGGTCATGCAGGACAGGCAAGAGAGGCAGCGGTCGACGTGCTTGACCGTCTGCGGCGAGGGCGGGCCGCCCTTCTCCAGCATCTCCTTCATCAGGTAGATGCGGCCGCGAGGGCTGTCGAGCTCGTCACCGAGCAGCAGGAAGGTCGGGCAGGTCGCCGTGCAGAACCCGCAGTGGACGCAGGTGCGGATGATCTTTTCCGACGAAGCGTTGTCCGGCGAGGCCAGTTGCTCAGGTGTGAAACTGGTCTGCATCAGAGGCCTCCGTACATCCGACCCGGATTGAAGATCCCCTGGGGATCGAACTGCTGCTGCACGCGCCGGGTCAGGGCGGCCAAGGCTGGAGCCAGCGGCTGGAAGACGTCCTCGGTCCCCCGCACGGCGTCAGGCGCGCGCATCAGGGTCGCGTGGCCGTCGCCGGCCACCACCTCGTTCAGCACGCGGCGGACATGGGCGGCATGGGCGTCGTCGGCGCCCGGCAGCTCAAGCCAGATCCCGCCGCCGCCCCAGTCGTAATAGCAGCGCCCCGAAAGCTCGCCGGCCAGGCGCGCGCCAACGGCCGCGCCCTTGCTGGGCGGAACCGACAGTTTCCAGACCACCGTGTCGCCGCCGCCGGCGAACCAGGCCGCATCGGCGATCTCTTTCCAGAGCGCCACGGACTGTTCGCGGCCCAGCAGCGCCTGCGGCCCCAGCGCCTGCAAGGTGTCGGCGAGATGCGCCACGCGGGCGGTGACCGAGGGGCGGACGCCTTCCAGCCGCAGCAGCGTGACCGCCGCCGACTGACCGACGATCTCGGGCACCGACGACGCCCGGGCGATGTCGGCCGGCAGGTGCGCCGCCGAGGACACCTGGGCCGAGCTGCCCAGGGCCTTCGACATGACCGACATGGCCGCTTCGTCGCTGAGCCCCACCAGCACCAGGGTGGCGGCGTCCGAGGCGGCGGGCAGGACCTTCAGGGTCAGCTCAGTGGCCGCACAGAGCGTGCCGAAGCTGCCGGTGATCAGCTTGGTGAGGTCAAAGCCGGTGACGTTCTTGACCACCCGGCCGCCGGCGGCGAAGGCCTCGCCGAAACCGTTGACGCCCTTGACGCCCAGGCAGTGGTCGCGCGGGCCGCCGGCGCTCAGGCGGCGCGGGCCGCCACGGCCGGTCATCACCAGGCCGCCGATCGTGCCGCGGCCGGCGGGCAGGCCCCAGAGCGGTCCGAAGTCAGGCGGTTCGAAAGCCAGTTGCTGGCCGCGTTCGCCGAGCATGGCCTCGATCTCGGCGAGGCGCGCGCCCGGCGCGACGGCCAGGATCAGTTCCTCGGGTTGATAGGTGAGGACCTCGGTCAGGGCCGACAGGTCGAGGACCACGTCGGCCTCCACCGGACGACCGAAGCCGCGCCGCGATCCGCCGCCGATCAGCTCCAGGCTCTTGCCCGCGCTCAGCGCGTCGCCGACGGCGCTTGCGACATCAGCCGCGTCCTTGGGTTTCCAGGTCTCAGGCACGCTCAGAACCGATCGAGTTCGGGGAAGCGGACCTTGCCGCCATGAATATGCACCCGGCCAAGCTCGGCGCAGCGGCAGAGCTTGGGGAACACCTTGCCGGGATTGAGCAGGCCGTCGTCGTCGAAGGCGCACTTCAGCCGCTGCTGCTGCTCGAGATCGGCGGGGCCGAACTGGACCTCCATCAGGTCGCGCTTCTCGACCCCGACCCCGTGCTCGCCGGTCAGCACGCCGCCGACCTCGACGCAGAGCGTCAGGATCGCCGCGCCCAGCTCCTCGGCCTTGTGCAGCTCGCCCGGCTTGTCGGCGTCATAGAGGATCAGCGGGTGCAGGTTGCCGTCGCCGGCGTGGAAGACGTTGGCGATCCGCAGGCCGCAGCCGTCGGCCAACTCGTTCATCCGGCGCAGCACCTTGGGCAGGGCCGCCCGCGGAATGGTGCCGTCCATGCAGTAGTAGTCGGGGGAGATGCGCCCCACCGCCGGGAACGCCGCCTTGCGTCCGGCCCAGAAGCCCTTGCGCTCATCCTCGTTCATCGAGATCCGCAGGTAGCTCGCGCCGCAGCCCTCGCCGATCTCGCGCACCACCTCGATCAGGTGGTCGACCTCGGCCGGCGGGCCGTCCAGTTCGATGATCAGCAGCGCCTCGACGTCCAGCGGATAGCCGACCTTGACGAAGGCCTCGGCCGCCGAGATCGCCAGCCGATCCATCATCTCCATGCCGGCCGGAATGATGCCGGCGGCGATGACGGCCGCCACGCAGGCGCCGGCCGCCTCGACCTCGGCGAAGCCCATCAGCAGGGCGCGCTGGGTCTCGGGAGCCTGCAGGATGCGGACCGTGACCTCGGTCACCACCGCGAGCAGGCCCTCCGATCCGCAGACCACGCCCAACAGGTCGAGCGCCGCCGGGTCTAGGTGCTTGCCGCCCAGGCGCAGCACCGTGCCGTCGATCAGCACGACCTCGACGCCCAGCAGGTTGTTGGTGGTCATGCCGTACTTCAGGCAGTGCACCCCGCCGGCGTTCTCGGCGACATTGCCGCCGATCGAACAGGCGATCTGGCTGGAGGGGTCCGGCGCGTAATAGAAGCCCTCGCTGGCCACCGCCTGGGTGACCGCCAGGTTGGTCACGCCGGGCTGAACCACCGCGCAGCGGTTCTCGTAGTCGACCTCGAGGATGCGGTTGAACTTGCCGAGCCCCAGGATGATGCCGTCGGCCAGGGGCAGCGCCCCGCCCGACAGCGACGTCCCGGCCCCGCGCGGCACCACCTTCAGGCCTTGCGAATGGCAATAGGCCAGCACGCGGCTGACCTGATCCACCGTCGTCGGCAGCACCACGATCATCGGGCGCTGGCGGTAGGCGGTCAGGCCGTCGCACTCATAGGCGGCGAGTTCGGCGTCGTCGCTGATCACCCCTTCGCCGGGCACGATGGCGCGCAGAGCCGAGACGAACTCAGCCCGCCGGGCCAGCAGCCCGGCGTCAGGGGTAGGCATCAACATGGGTACGCGGCCTTCAGCCCAGGTGGCGCCAGCCGACCACCGATTGTCGTTGTTCGCCCAGCTTCTCGATGCCGAGCGTGATGGTGTCGCCGGCCTTGAGATAGATCGGCGGCTTGAAGCCGAGGCCGACGCCGGGCGGCGTCCCGGTGGTGATGATGTCGCCGGGCACCAGGGTCATGAAGCGGCTGACATAGCTGACCAGGTTGGCGACGCCGAACACCATGGTCCGGGTGTTCCCGGTCTGCATGCGCTTGCCGTTCACTTCCAGCCACATGTCGAGGTTCTGGGGATCGCCGACCTCGTCGCCGGTGACCAGCCACGGGCCGATCGGGCCGAAGGTGTCGCACCCCTTGCCCTTGTCCCATTGGCTCCCACGCTCCAGCTGGTACTCGCGTTCCGACAGGTCGTTGACGGTGACGTAGCCAGCCACGTGCTCCAACGCCTTGTCCTCGTCGACATAGCGCGCGGTCTTACCGATGACCACGCCCAGTTCGACCTCCCAGTCGGACTTCACCGAATCCTTGGGCAGCATGACCTCGTCGTCCGGCCCCTGGATGCAGGAGGTGGCCTTGGTGAACAGGATCGGCTCGTCGGGAACCGGCATGTTCGACTCCGCCGCGTGGTCGGCGAAGTTCAGGCCGATGGCCAGGAACTTCTGCGAGCCAATGATCGGCGGGCCGTAGCGCTGCGGCCCCTCGACCTTGGGCAGGGAGGCCGGGTCGATGGCGGCCAGCCGCTTCAGGTTCTCGGGCGAGAGTTGGTCGGGGGTGAAGTCGGGCACGTGCGCCGACAGGTCCCGGATCACGCCCTCGGCGTCCAGCAGGCCGGGCTTTTCCTGGCCCACCGGCCCGTAACGAAGCAGCTTCATGCGTCTAACTCACTTGGTCGAAGGATAGGCCCGCGGGCCTAATGGTTGTGGCGGGGCGTGGTGCGGGCCACGCCGCGATACTTGACGGCGAACTCCAGCACCCCGCCGGTGTCCAGCCCGCCCACATGGGCGCGGTAGAACTCCTGCCAGGGGGTCTGGCTCTCGGGGTAGGGCGGCGGCGGCTGGGCCTTGCGCTCGGTGATTTCGGCGTCCGACAACAGCACGTCGCACTTGCGGGTGTTGAGATCGACCCGGACCACGTCGCCGGTGCGCAGCCAGCCCAGCCCGCCGCCGATCGCGGCCTCGGGCGAGGCATGCAGGATGGCGGGGCTGTCGGAAGTGCCCGACTGACGGCCGTCGCCGATCACCGGCAAGCCGCTGATCCCCTGCCGCAGCAGGGCGTCCGGCGGCTGCATGTTCACCACCTCGGCGGCGCCCGGCCAGCCCACGGGGCCGGCGTTGCGCACCACCAGGATGCTGGTCGCATCGACGCCCAGCGCCGGATCATTGATGCGGTGGTGATAGTCCTCGGCGCAGTCGAAGACCACGACCTTGCCCTCGAAGGTGTTCTCCGCGCCCGGCTTGCTCAGATAGCGGCGACGGAACTCCTCGGAGATCACGCTGGTCTTCATCACCGCGAAGTCGAACAGGTTGCCCGACAGCACGACGAAGCCGGCGTCCGCCTTCAGCGGCTGGCTGAAGGGCTTGATCATCTCGCGATCCCAGGTTTCGGCGTCCTGGACGTTCTCGCGCAGGGTCTTGCCGCTGACCGTCAGACGGTCGGCGTTGAGCTTTCCGGCGTTCATCAGCTCCCAGAGGATGGCCGGAACCCCGCCGGCGCGGTGGAACCGCTCGCCCAGGAACTCACCGGCCGGCTGCATGTTGAGGATCAGCGGCAGGGCGTAGCCGTGCTCCACCCAGTCGGCCGCGGTGATCTCCACCCCGGCGTGCCGGGCCATGGCGTTGATGTGCGGCTGGGCGTTGGTCGAGCCGCCGATCACCGTGGTCAGGGCGATGGCGTCGAGGAAGGCCTCGCGCGTCAGGATCTTGGAGGGGGTGACGTCCTCATAGGCCAGCTCGACGATCCGCTTACCGGTCTCGTAGGCCATCTGGCCGCGCTCGCGGTAAGGCGCCGGGATCGCCGCGCAACCGGGCAGCGACAGCCCCAGCGCCTCGGCGATGGCGTTCATGGTCGAGGCGGTGCCCATGGTGTTGCAGTGGCCGACCGAGGGGGCCGAGGCGGCCGCGGCGTCGATGAACTGCTCCTCGGTGATCTCGCCCGCCGCCAGCTTGCGGCGCGAGCGCCAGATCACCGTGCCCGAGCCGACCAGCTCGCCGTTGTGCCAGCCGTCCAGCATCGGACCGCCCGACAGCACGATGGCCGGGATGTCGACCGTGGAGGCGGCCATGATGCCGGCCGGGGTGGTCTTGTCGCAGCCGGTGGTCAGGACCACCGCGTCGATCGGATAGCCGTGGAGGATCTCCACCAGCGACATGTAGGAGAGATTGCGATCAATCGAGGCGGTCGGACGACGGCAGTTCTCGAAGATAGGATGGGTCGGGAACTCCATCGGGATGCCGCCGGCGTCGCGGATGCCGTCGCGGACCCGGCTGGCCAGCGACAGGTGGACCCGGTTGCAGGGCGAGAGGTCGCTGCCGCTCTGGGCGATGCCGATGATCGGGCGGCCGCTGCGCAGCTCGTCCGGGGTGATCCCGTAGTTCATGAAGCGCTCGAGATAGACCGCCGTCATGTCGTTGCGGGACGAGTCGGCGAACCACTCGCGCGAACGGAAGGGTCTGGCGGGCTGTCGGGGTGTCATCTTCGTCATTCCGCGCCGCCTGGGGCCGCACTCAGTTTACACATCACGCTTCATCTCCTGGGACGACGCCGTGGAGGGGGCCACGGCGTCGTCGAACCGGACCTCACATCAGGTGATGTGAGCACGGCCCCAATCGAGGGTCTTCCGGTTATTGTCTTCCTCGGCCTGCAGGCGCTCCTGCGGGGTCAGCTGACTGACGTAAGGCAGCTTCAACGCCTTGGTCTTCACCCATTGAATATGGGTGGCCAGGTCGATCGCCGTGCGGTTCGGGTAGCTCGCCCAGTATTCGGGCTTGAAGTACGGCACCTGCAGCGGATCGCGGGTGATCAGCTCATGCAGGCAGTTGAGCTTGGGGTTGCCCGCCTTCAGGATCGACCACAGCTGCGCCTGGTTGGTCACGCCGGTGTCGAACAGCACTTCGGAGAGCAGGAAGCCGTCCTCGTACGGGGCGACGCCCATGTCCTTCAGCGAGCAGGACAGCACATAGGGCGCGAGCTTGGTGCAGACCTCGGTCGGGTCCTCCAGCATCGAGGAGTTGTTGCCCGGATCGACCAGGGCGCCGAGATATTCGTTGGAGGTCTTCTTGATGAACTCCACGTGCTCGTCGACCAGCCGGTCCTTGTGGTTTTCGAGCGCGATCTTCACGCCGATCTTCTCGGCGATCGGCAGGCACTTCAGGATGATGGCGTTCGCCTCCTCCTGCCAGGCCGTGTACTCGGCCAGCGACTTGAAGCCCTCGTAGCGACGGCCGCTCGTGCCCTTCGGCGGGCGGCTGACCGTGCGCACGACGTTCCCGCCCATGGCCTTGGTGTCCAGCAGGGACTTCTCGAAGGCGGCGGTGTCCTCGCTCAGGCTGCCCGGTGTGCGGGCTTCGCCCTCGAACCACATGCCCAGCTGCTCCATCCGCCTGCGGAGCTTCTTCAGGTCGCCCGTCGGGGTGAACTGCAGGCCGCCGGCGCCCAGCGAGCGGCAGTATTCCACATAGGCCATGGAATCGTCGCGCATCGGCTTGGCGACGCCCAGGCCGTTCAGGTGCATGGCCATGGCCGTGGAGGCGATGCCCATGGCGGTCTTCGGCGGCAGCGGCGCGGCCAGGGCCTCGCTGCTGAGCGTGCTGACCAGGCCGGCGGCGGCGCCGGCCATCAGGAAGTCTCGTCTTGTCGTCATCGGTTTCCCCCCGAGGGTCGCCGACGCCCAGTGGACGCCGGCCTTGTTATGAGCGGCTATTTCGCAGTCCAGCCGCCGTCGATCACGATGTCGGTGCCCGTGATGAACCCGGCGAGGTCCGAGCAGAGGTAGCAGGCCAGCCCGCCGATCTCCTCGATCTTGCCCCAGCGGCCGACCGGCAGATTGGCCAGGAAGTCGGCGTTGGCCTTGGGATCGTTCATCACCGCGTGGTTCATCTCGGTGCCGAACGGGCCCGGGCTGATGCCGTTGACGGTGATCCCCTCGGCGGCCAGCTCCAGGGCCAGCGCCCGGGTGAAGCCCAGCAGCGCGGTCTTGGCCGACGAATAGGGCGTGCGGCCCGGCAGCGAGACGTGGCTGAGCATCGAGGTCATGTTGATGATGCGGCCGTAGCCCGTGCCCTTCATGCCGGGCGTGAAGGCGCGGCTGACCAGGAAGGTCGAGGTCAGGCTGGAGTCGAGCACGCTCTGGAACTCGGCCAGCGAGAGGTCGACCAGGTGCTTGCGGACATTGGTGCCGGCGTTGTTGATCAGGATCTGGGCGGCGCCGAGCTGGCTCTCCACCTCCTGGGCGATCCGCGTGACGTCGGCTTCATTGGTGACGTCGCCCATGAAGTAGGCGGCCTTGCCGCCGGCGGCGACCAGCTTGTCGCGAACCCCGGCCAGCTTGGCTTCGTCGCGGGCCACCAGGGCGAGCGTCGCGCCCGCCGCCGCCAGGGTCGTGGCCATAGCCTCGCCCAGACCACGGCTGCCGCCGGTGATCACCGCCACCTTGCCCGTAAGATCGATCTTCATACTCACTGTATCCGTTCTGGTTCGGCGCTGGGGCCGTAAGGAGTTGGTCGGGTTGGAGGGGCGCGGCCTCAGGCCTCGCCCACCGTGGCCCCCGCCTGACCGTCCGCCGCGTCGAGCGAGGCGTTGCGGCGGGCGATCTTTTCGGGATCAAGGAACAACCAGCAGGCCGCCGAGATGCAGGCCGCGCCGGTCATCACGTAGAGCAGGGCGTTCCAGTCGCCGGCGTGCCGCTGCAGGATGAACCCGCCCAGCACCGGAGCCACGAAGCCCGAGAAGTTGCCGAACATGTTCATCGTGGCCGCGACGGTGGCCGTGTACTTGCGGCCGATTTCCACGCAGGTGTTCCACGAGATCGGCATGGTCAGGTCGCTGAAGAAGCTGGCGAAGGCCATGCAGATCATGGCCAGGGCCACATTCTCCATCTTGGTGACCGCGAACAGCAGCACCGCGGTGCTGGCGAAGCCCAGCAGGGCGACGAGCCGGCGCGGAATCTTGACCGGCAGCATGCCGCTGATCAGCGACCCGAAACCGCCGAACAGCAGCGGCAGGACCGAGTAGCCGGCGGCCTGCACGGTGGTCAGGCTCCAGGCTTCGCGCAGATAGGTCGGCAGCCAGGTGACGTAGAAGTACCAGACGAAGGAGAAGAAGAAGTACTGGGTGACCAGCAGGAAGACTTCCGGCTTGACGAACAGCTTGAGCCAGCTGCCGCCATGGCTGTCGCCGGCCAGTTGGCGCGCGCCTTCGAGCAGCTTCAGCTCCTCGGCGTTGACGCCCTTATGGTCGGCCGGATCGTCCTTGAACCAGCTGCGGAAGGCCAGCACCCAGACCACGCCGACGACGCCGAACACCACGAACGACCAACGCCAACCGAAGGCGCTGATGGCCAGCAAAGCCAGGGGAGGCGTCACCGCGCCGCCCCAGCGGGTGCAGGCCCACATGATGGCCTGGGCCTTGACCCGCTCGCCCTGCGGCAACCAGGTGCCGAGCATCTTGGTGAGGTTCGGGAAGGCGCCGGCCTCGCCCGCGCCGAACAGGAAGCGGATCACCCACAGCGAGGTGAGGCTCCAGGCCGCCCCGGTCAGGGCCGTGAAGGCCGACCACAGGATGACGATCTGGGTGAGCACCCGGCGGACGCCGAGCTTGTCGCCCAGCGCGCCCATCGGAATTTCGAACAGGGCGTAGGAGAGGCCGAAGGCCCCGAAGATCATCCCCATCTGCACCTTGGACAGGCCAAGATCCTCGGAAATCGGGCCGGCGGCCTGCGAGATGGCCACCCGCTGGATATAGGCGATGATGGCCAGGGTGAGGGCGAAGCCCACCACCGTGTAGCGAGCGCGGGTCGGCCTCATCGGGTCGGCTCCATGTAATCGGGGCGCTTGGAAACAGCTTCCGAGGGGTGGCGGACGGCCACGTCAGGGTGTGGCGAAGCCGCCTCCTGCGCTCGAGCCGACCAGATCAATAATCCGCGCATTCTATCCCCCCGTATGGTGGCGCCTCATCGGGCTGGACGCCTCGTAAGCAGCCTATTTCTCTTGAAGTCTCCAAAACATCGCGCAGTTGAATTGGAGTCTGCTGGCACGCCGGGTTAGATTGGGCGAAAGTCGCTCAAGCGATTTCAATCCCGCTTTCCATCGGCGGCTCGATCTGTATACTAAATACGGATTGCCGAGTGTCAACGGGGCTGGGGTTCGCGGCCAGACTTTATCGACGCACGGAACATGAGCACGGATAATGGACGGGAATTCGACCCTAAACGGCCCTGAGGCCCAGCGCCCCATCGCGACGCCGACGACGCTCAAAGCCCATGTTTTCAACATGTTGCGCGAAGCGATCATCAGCGGCCGCTATAAACCGGGCGCGCGCCTCAACGAGAGCCAGCTGGCCCGCGAGTTCAACATCAGCCGGATTCCGATCCGCGAAGCGCTGATGCAGCTCCAGGAGCACGGCCTGGTGATGAACCACGAACGGCGCGGCATGTTCGTGACCGAGCTCACGGACGAAGACGTCCAAAGGATCAACAGCCTGCGCGTCGTGCTGGAGGCCGAGGCGTTGAAACTCTGCCGCGCCAACATGACCAAGCAGAACGCCGCCAAGCTCACCAATCTGGTGGAGCAGATGGAAGCCTGGGAGGACGGCGCGGAGATCGACGCGGCCGCCATCGACCTGGAGTTTCACCGCACCCTGTGGGCCCTGGCGGGCAACCCATATCTAACCAAGACCCT
The DNA here is from genome assembly GCF_001429025.1 of Phenylobacterium sp. Root700. Classification (GTDB taxonomy): domain Bacteria; phylum Pseudomonadota; class Alphaproteobacteria; order Caulobacterales; family Caulobacteraceae; genus Phenylobacterium. Next base: position 144,765 of record NZ_LMHT01000031.1, read on the forward strand.
GGACTCGCTCTCCACCGTTCTCTTCGCCCACACGGCGCTGGAACACGTGAGCAACGAGACCATCAAGTGGCGATTGAATCACCATCGCGGCCTGCTTGATGTGGTTTTGGGAAAATCGGACGTCTCACCAGAAGACGCTGTGATCAGCCACTTGAGGGTTTCCTATGACGAGCCGGAGAAATTCTCCAGCTACGCGGCCGAACAACCGGCAGGACCCGAAGCCGATGCGCCGCGCGCCAAGCGCAAGGCCGCCGGGGTCAAGTAGCAGATCGACCAGCGTCAGACGGAGAGACCCGAAGAACAGTTGGGCGAAACGCGGGGCCGCCCAGCGGCCCTCTAATCGCCCAACCCTGGATGAGCTCATCGTTCATCCGCGCTTCATTCGGGAACACTCAAGGTTCCTGCGTATTCAGGAGGATCCAAGTGTTTCGTATCTCGCCTCGCCATCTGCTCGCCCTGACCGCCCTCGTCGGGGGCGTCGCCGCCAGTTCGGGGGCGCTCGCCGCCCCGACGCCCGGCGAGACTCTGTTCCAGCAGCGCTGTTCGGTCTGCCATGCGATCGCGCCCGGCGCGACGAAGATGGGTCCGCCGCTGAAGGGCGTGGTCGGGCGCAAGTCCGGCACGGTCGCCGGCTACGCCTACAGCCCGGCGATGAAGGCTTCGGGCCTCACCTGGAACGCGGCCACCCTCGACAAGTACCTGACCAAGCCCGCGGCCGTGGTTCCCGGCACCAAGATGATGATCGGCCTGCCCGACGCGACCCAGCGGACGGCTGTGATCACCTACCTCACAACGGCAAAATAGCACAGGCAGCAGCATGAGCACCGCCGACCTCCTGCACGGCCATCGTCGCTCCGGCGCCATGGCCCCCCCGCTTCAATCGAAGCGCGGCGCGGCGGAGTCGGCGGCGCCCGACTATCATGCGCTGGGGACCTTCTCCGAGACCTGGGCGTTCCTGGAACTGTTCCTGGACCGCTGCGTCAGCGTCATCGATTTCGACCCTGATCGGGACGCGCGCGAACCATCCAGCCTGAAGGCCAAGCTCGACGCGCTCGACACCGCGGTGCGCCTGCCTTCGCCGCTCAAGGAATTGACCGACGAGGTCACCACCCTGACCGCGGAGGTCCGCATCCTGGCCGGCAAGCGCCAGGCTGTTCTCCAGAACGTCGCCCGCGCCAGCCTCAACCGTCTGGGCATGAACCTGTTCGCGATCCCCGGCGCCACGCTGGGCGCAGGCGCCGTCGGTTCGTCGTTCGGCGACGACGAGACCATCGAGGCGCTGCATCTGAGGACCTGCGACCTGGTCCGCCGCAGCGTCCTGCTAATCGGCGCCCTGCAGGCCCGCTGCGGGCGTTAGGCGCTTAAGGACCTTCAGCCGATCTCGACGACCAGGTCCTTGGCGTCGACCATGTCGCCGGGCGCCACATGGATTTCCTTCACCACCCCGGCATGCGGGGCGTGGAGGTCGGTCTCCATCTTCATCGCCTCGATCGACAGCAGAACGTCGCCGGCCTGCAAGGCCTGGCCCTTGCGCACCGCCACCAGAGACACAGCCCCCTGGAACGGCGCCGCCACCTGCCCGGCCAGCGTCTCGTCGGCCTTGCGCCGGGCCTTGGCCTGCTTGGCCGAGCGGTTGGGCGCGCGGACGCTGCGCGGCTGGCCGTTCAGTTCGAAGAACACCTGCACCTGGCCGTCGTCATGGGTGTCGCCGATGGTCAGCAGCCGGATCACCACGGTCTTGCCGCGCTCCAGGTCGACGGTGATCTCCTCGCCCGGGTTCATGCCGTAGAAGAAGACGTCGGTGGGCAGGGCCGAGACCGGACCGTACTTGCGGCTCTGGACGCAGAACTCGGCGAAGACCTTGGGGTACATCAGGTAGGAGGCGAGCTCGCGGTCATCGAGTTGGCGACCGCAGCGCAAGGCCCCGGCCGTGCGTTCGGCGGCGAGATCGGCGGGCGCCAGCAACGAACCGGGCCGGGCCGAACCGGGCTTCTCGCCCTTCAGCGCCTTCTTCACCACCGCCGCCGGCCATCCGCCATGCGGCTGGCCTAGGTCGCCGCGCAGCATCTCCAGCACCGATTGCGGGAACGAGACATCGCGCGCGGGATTGACCACGTCGGCCGGGGTCAGCCCCTGCGACACCATCATCAGCGCCATGTCGCCGACCACCTTGGAGGACGGCGTGACCTTCACGATGTCGCCGAACATGTCGTTGGCGTCGCGATAGGCCTGGGCGACCTCGTGCCAGCGGGTTTCGAGGCCCAGCGCCCGGGCCTGCTCCTTCAGGTTGGTGAACTGCCCGCCGGGCATCTCGTGCAGATAGACCTCCGAGGCTCCCGACTTCAGGTCGCTCTCGAAGGCGGCGTACTGGTGACGCACACCCTCCCAATAGAGGCTGAGCTTGCGGATGGCGTCGGGATCTAACCCCGTGTCGCGCTCGCCGCCGCGTAGCGCCTCGACCAGCGAGCCGAGGCAGGGCTGGGAGGTGGTGCCCGACATCGGGTCCATGGCCGCGTCGAAGGCGTCGACCCCGGCCTCCACCGCCGCCAGCACGGTGGCCGATGCGATGCCGGAGGTGTCGTGGGTGTGCAGGTGGATGGGCAGCCCCACCTCCTGCTTCAGCGCCTTGACCAGCATCCGCGCCGCGCCGGGCTTCAGCAGCCCCGCCATGTCCTTGATCGCCAGGATATGACAGCCGGCCGCCTCAAGCTGCTTGGCCAGGTCGACATAATAGCCGAGCGGATATTTGGCCCGCGCCGGGTCGGTGATGTCGCCGGTGTAGCAGATCGCGCCCTCGGCCAGCTTGCCGGCCTCGCCCACGGCGTCGATGGCGACCCGCATGTTCTCGACCCAGTTGAAGCAGTCGAACACCCGGAACAGGTCGACGCCGGACTGCGCCGCCTGGCGCACGAAGAACTTCACCACATTGTCGGGATAGTTGGCGTAGCCGACCCCGTTCGCCCCGCGCAGCAGCATCTGCAGCAGCAGGTTGGGCGTGCGTTCGCGCAAGGCCGCCAGCCGCTCCCACGGGTCCTCGGTCAGGAACCGCATGGCCACGTCGAAGGTCGCCCCGCCCCAGCATTCCAGCGAGAACAGCTGCGGCATGCCCTTCGAATAGGCCCGGCCGGCCGCCACGATGTCGGCGGTGCGCATCCGCGTGGCCAGCAGCGACTGGTGGGCGTCGCGCATGGTGGTGTCGGTGACCAGCGCCCGTTGCTGAGCGGCCATCCAGCCGGCGAAGCCCTTGGGCCCCAGCCGGTCCAGCACCTGCTTGGTTCCCTCGTGAGCCGAGGGCTGGAAGATCGGCGTGGTCGGGCGCCGCGCGGCCGGGACCGGCAGGGCGCGGCCCTTGGTCTCCGGATGGCCGTTGACCGACACGTCGGCGATATAGGTCAGCAGCTTGGTCGCCCGGTCGCGGCGCGGCTTGACCTTCATCAGTTCGGGCGTGTCGTCGATGAAGCGAGTGGTGACCTCGCCGGCCTTGAACTTCGGATGGCTCAGCACCGCCTCCAGGAAGGCGAGGTTCGTCGCCACGCCGCGGATCCGGTATTCGCGCAGCGCCCGGTCCATCCGCGCCACAGTCTCTTCCGGCGTCGGCCCCCAGGCGGTCAGCTTCTCCAGCAGCGGATCGTAGAACGGCGTCACCACCGCGCCCGAATAGGCCGTGCCGCCGTCGACCCGGATGCCGAAGCCGAACGCCCCGCGATAGGCGGTGATCCGGCCATAGTCCGGGATGAAGTTGTTCTCTGGATTCTCAGTGGTGATCCGGCATTGCAGGGCGTGGCCGTTCAGCCTGATGTCGCCCTGCGGCGGCACACCGGTCTCGGCGGTGACGCCCAGCCGGCCGCCCTCGGCGATGCGGATCTGCGCCTTGACGATATCGATGCCGGTCACGACCTCGGTGACCGTGTGCTCGACCTGGATGCGCGGATTGACCTCGATGAAGTAGAAATGGCCGCTGTCGGCGTCGAGCAGGAACTCGACCGTGCCTGCGCCCACATAGTCGGTGGCCGCGCCGATCCGCAGCGCCGCGTCGCAGATCTCCTGGCGCTGGGCCTCTGACAGATAGAGCGCCGGGGACCGCTCGATGATCTTCTGGTGCCGGCGCTGGATCGAGCAGTCGCGCTCGAACAGATGGATCAGGTTCCCGTGGCTGTCGCCCAACAGCTGGACCTCGACGTGGCGCACCCGGCGGACCAGCCGCTCCAGATAGACCTCGTCCTTGCCGAACGCGGCCATGGCCTCGCGCTTGCCCAGCGAGACGGCGTCCAACAACTGGTCCTCGCCCTCGATCGGCCGCATGCCGCGCCCGCCGCCGCCCCAGGACGCCTTCAGCATCACCGGATAGCCGACCTCGGCGGCCAGCCGCTTGATCTCCGCCGGGTCGTCGGGCAGCGGCCCGGTCGCCGGGGTCACCGGCACGCCGACCGAGACGGCCACATTGCGCGCCGACACCTTGTTGCCCAGCGTGCGCATGGTCTCGGGCTTGGGGCCGATGAACAGGATGCCCGCCGCCGCGCAGGCCTCGGCCAGCTCCGGGCTCTCCGACAGCAGGCCATAGCCCGGATGGATGGCGTCGACCCCGGCGGCTGTCGCCACCCGCATGATCTCCTCGATGGAGAGATAGGCCTCGACCGCGCCCAGCCCGGCCCCGATCTGGAAGGCCTGGTCGGCCTTGAACCGATGCAGCGACAGCCGATCCTGCTCGGCGAACACCGCGACGGTGGCGATCCCCAGCTCAGTGGCGGCGCGGAAGACCCGGATGGCGATTTCGCCGCGGTTGGCGACGAGGAGGCTACGGATGGCGGTCAATTGCGAACTCTATCAATAGGTCTGCCGCCGCTCGCGCTGCAGCGCAACACGGCCCAATATTGAATTCTGTATACAGTTGATAGTCGAGCCGCAAGCAGGCTTTCGCCGCCGTTCGGGGAACGGCGGCGCTGGGTTCGGCGGTGGAAAGAGGCCTAGCTGAGCGCCTGGGCCATGCGGGCGGCGAGCTTGCGGGCCACCTCGGTCTTGGCGACCCGGTCCCAGCGCTCGATCCCGTCTGCGCTGACAATGGCCACGGCGTTGTCGTCGCCGCCCATGGTGCCGGCGATGCTGACGTCATTGGCGACGATCCAGTCGCAGCCCTTCTTGGCCAGCTTGGCCTGGGCGTAGGTCTCGACGTCGTTGGTCTCGGCTGCGAAGCCCACCACCAGCTTCGGGCGCCGGGCGCTCGCCTGCGACAGGGTCGCCAGGATGTCGGGGTTCTCGACCAGGCTGATGGTCGGCGGACCATCGGCGCCCTTCTTCATCTTGGTCCCGGCGGCGTTTTCCGGCCGCCAGTCGGAGACCGCCGCCACGCAGACGGCGATGTCGGCCGGCAAGGCGGCCTCGCAGGCGGCCAGCATCTGGCGGGCGGTCTCGACATCCACGCGGGTGACGCCGACCGGGGTCGGCACGGAGACCGGCCCGGCGACCAGGGTCACCTCGGCGCCCAGGTCGGCCAGGGCCTTGGCGATGGCGAAGCCCTGCTTGCCGCTGGAACGGTTGGTCAGCAGCCGCACCGGATCGATGGGTTCGGCGGTCGGTCCCGCCGTGACGATGGCGCGCTTGCCGGCCAGCGGCCGCGCCGCAGGGCCAGCCAGAGCGGCCAGGATCGCCTCGAAGATCACGGCCGGCTCGGCCATCCGGCCAAAGCCAAACTCGCCGCAGGCCATAGCCCCCTCGTCGGGTCCGACGAACGAGACGCCATCGCCCTTCAGGGTCGCCAGGTTGCGGCGCGTGGCGGCGTGCTCCCACATCCGCACATTCATGGCCGGCGCCATCAGCACCGGCTTGTCGGTGGCGAGCAGGGTGGTGGAGGCCAGGTCATTGGCGTGGCCGTTCGCGGCCTTGGCCATCAGGTCCGCCGTGGCCGGGACCACGACAACCAGGTCGGCCGAGCGCGACAGCTCGATATGGCCCATCTCGGCTTCGTCGGTCAGGGAGAAGAGCTCGGAATAGACCTTGTCCTCGCTGAGCGCGGCCAGCGACAGCGGAGTCACGAACTGGGCGCCCGCCAAGGTGAGGATCGGCCGCACCGCGACGCCCGCCTTGCGCAGCAACCGCGTCAGTTCCAGGGCCTTATAGGCGGCGATCCCGCCCCCGACGATCAGCAGAACCCGCTTGTCCGACAAGGCTTTCAGCCCTCCTGTGAAGGTCGCTAGGTCTAGGACAAACAGGGCGGCTGGACAAACCCCTCGATCTGTTCTTAATTTGTTCTGCAACCTGACCGGGCGAGGGAGGAAATGCGTGGCTAAGTACAAGATAGCGTTGAGCATGGGGCTGGCCTTGATCCTGGTCGCCGCCTGCGAACGCTCCTCCGCGGTCGCCCAGAAAGACGAAGCGAGCGCCCCGACGGAGCGGCGCGAGTTCGCCTCGGCGGAGTCGCCGCGCTCCGAAGACCGGGCTCAAGAGCCCGTGCGGGAACTCGACGGCGAGCCGATCTGGTCGGCCAGCCGCCGCGGCACCGCCGAGGAAAACGCCCAGCGCGCCTTCGAGCGCAACGGCGAGACGTTCGGCGCCAGGAACCTCGACGACTTCGTGCGCAAGGCCCACGCCTTCGTCGAGAACCCGCCGGCCGGGACCGAACGCGTCACCCGGCCGAACGGCGACACCCTGCTCTATGATCCCAAGGGCACCGTCTTCGCCGTGGTGACCAAGGCCGGCTCGCCGCGCACCATGTTCAAACCCGACGACGGCGCGGCCTATTGGCAGGAGCAGAAGACCAACATGGATCGACGTCAGGCCTCGCGCGGCGAGCGCAGCCGCGCCGAATGACCCGCCACGTCGTTCCCGCCAACGAACTCGACTGGGACGCCGCCTTCCGCGGTCGCCACCCCTTCAACCCGGCCTCCGAGATGAGCATGATCCGGCTAGGTGAGATGACCGGCCTCAAGCGGCTGGGCGTCAACCTGATCCGCATCCCGCCGGGCAAGGAGAGCTTCATCCCCCACGCCCACACGGTGGAGGAGGAGATGGTCTTCGTGATCGAGGGCGCCGGCGCGGTCGTGCTGGACGGCGTCTCCCACCCCATCGGCCCCGGCGATTATGTGGGTTTCCCGACCGACGGCGTGGTCCACAACCTCGTCAACACCGGGGAGAGCGACCTCCTCTACCTGACCGTCGGGGAACGCGCCCGCGCCGAGGTGGCCGACATGCCGACCATCGGCAAGACCACCATCTTCCGCAACAATCGCATGACCCTGTTCGGCCCCGACGGCATCGAGGAGCTCAGCGCCGAAGAGTGGTTCGCCAGAATGCAGATCGGCCCGCCGCCTGAGCGGTAGGGGGCCGATAGACGGGGTTAGAACAGCCAAGCCGCCAGCAGGAAGGTCAGGCCTGACACCGCCGCGCCGATGGCGAACCACGTCAAGGGCGAGCCCTTGGCCTCGGTGACGACCGCCGCCGGCTGCGGCGGGGTCTCCACCAAGCGAGCGAGGTTGCGCAGGGCCTCCAGGCCCTCGTCGGCGAAGCGCTTGGCGCGGGCGGCGGGGCCGAGTTCGCGCAGCATCCAGCGCCGCACCACCGGATCGGCGGCCCGCCAGATGTCGTGGTCCGGGTCGATACGGCGGGCGACGCCCTCGACCGTCATCATGGTCTTCTGCAACAGCACCAGCTGCGGCTGCAGGCGCATGTCGAACAGGGCGGTGATCTCGAACAGCTGGGTCAGGACGCGGCTCATCGAGACGTCGCCGGCCTTGCGGCCGAACACCGGCTCGCCCACCGCCCGCAGCGCCTGGGCGAAGGCCGAGACCGAATGGGTGCGCGGCACATAGCCGGCGTCGAAATGGGTCTGGGCGACCTTGTTGTAGTCGCGCTCCAGGAAACCCCAGAGGATCTCGGCGAGATAGCGCCGCTCGGCCGGAGCCAGCCGGCCGATGATGCCGAAGTCGACGGCGGTCACCTGGGCCGGGGCGGCCACGAACAGGTTCCCCTCGTGCAGGTCGGCGTGGAACACCCCGTGGTCCAAGGCCTGGGCCAGGAAGGCGCGGATCAGATTGTCGGCCAGGGCCGGGCGATCAAGACCGGGCAGCTCGAGCGCGGCGGCTTCCGACAGCGGCGTGCCGCTCGCCCACTCCTGGGTCAGGACCCGCTTGCCGACCCCGTCCCACACCACCTTGGGCGCGGACATGTAGCCGTCCTTGGCCATCACCTCGGCCAGTTCGTCGCCGCCGGCCGCCTCCAGCCGGAAATCGAGCTCCAGTTCGGTGGCCCGGATCACGGTGTCGGCCAGGGCGCGGGGCTCCAGCCGGCGCGCGGCGACCGACCAGCGCTCGGCGATCCGCGCCGCCAGGGTCAGCACCTCGGCGTCCTGCGCGACCCGATGCGCGATGCCGGGCCGCAGCACCTTCACCGCCACCCGGCGCCCGTCGATCAGGGTCGCGTCATGGGCCTGGGCCAGCGAGGCCGCCGCCACCGGATCGCCGAACCGCGAGAACAGCGCCTCGACCGGGCGGCCCAGGGTCGCCTCGACCTCGCGCCGCGCGACCTCGGTCGGGAAGGGTTCGAGCTTGTCCTTCAGCCGCGACAGATCCTCGGCGAAGGGGACGCCGAAAATGTCGGCGCGGGTCGAGAGCAGCTGGCCAAGCTTGATCGCCACCGGCCCCAGCTTCTCGAGCGATCGCGCCAGCCGTTCGCCTGGACGCCCATCACGGGCCTGACGGCCGGCGAAAACCTGCAGGCTCTTGGACAAGGCGCTGAGGCTGGGCGGATAGAGATCGTCCAGCTCGCGCGGCAACAGGGCGTCGTTACGCGCCAGCGACCACGCCGCCGCCGTCAGCCGTCCGAACGCCGCAAGGCTTCCCATGGACCTAGATCGCCCAGCCGTGGTGCAGGGCCGCGACGCCGCCCGTGAAGTTGGTGTAGCCGGCGCGGCTGAAACCGGCCTTCTCGATCATGTCGACAAAGGTCCGCTGATCGGGGAAGCGGCGGATGCTCTCGACCAGGTACTGGTAGCTTTCGCGGTCCTTCAGCACGACCTGGCCGATGGCCGGGATCACCTTGAAGGAATAGGCGTCATAGGCTTTGCGCAGCGCCGCCGCCGGCGGCTGCGAAAATTCCAGGCACAGGAACCGCCCGCCCGGCTTGAGCACCCGGCGCGCCTCGCGCAGGGCCGCCGAGACGTCGGTGACGTTGCGGATGCCGAACGAGATCACATAGGCGTTGGCGCAGGCGTCCGGCAGCGGCAGGTTCTGGGCGTCGCCGACGCTCCAGGTGATCTCCGGTTCGCCGCCCTTCTGGCGGCCGGCGGCGATCATCTCGGCGTTGTAGTCGATGACCATCACCGAGGCGTCCGGGCCGCCGCGACGCTCCTGAGCGCTGCGGGCCATCTTGGCGAAGCGGCGGGCCATGTCCCCGGTGCCGCCGGCGCAGTCGATGATCACCTCGCCGGGCTGGGGATTGAGCCGCGCCGCGACCGCATCCTTCCACAGCCGGTGGACGCCGCCGCTCATCAGATCGTTCATCAGGTCGTAGCGGCTGGCGACGCGGTCGAAGACCCCGCGCACCAGGCCAGGCTTTTCAGCCGGATCGACGTCGCGGAATCCGAAGGTGGCGGCAGGTCCTGTCATGAGAGGGGTATTAGCTCGCGCACGCGAGCCGCGCCAGCGGGGGAGGCGCGGGTTGTCGATCTGGTCACGCCATGCCACTTCAACAGCATGCCCGAACTTCCCGAGGTCGAAACGGTCCGGCGCGGCCTGCAGCCGGTTCTCGAAGGCCAGCGCCTGTCGCGCGTCGAGGCGCGCCGCGCCGATCTGCGCTTCCCCTTTCCCGACGGTTTCGTCCAGCGCCTGACCGGCGCGACGATCCAGCGCCTGGAGCGGCGAGCGAAATATCTGATGGCGGTGCTCGACCGCGGCGAAACCCTGGTCATGCACCTAGGGATGAGCGGCCGTTTCGAGATCGCGCGGCCGGAAGGCTCCACCCGTCCGGGCGAATTCCATTATGCGCCCGACCCCGATCCCAAGCACGCCCACGTGGTCTTCGAGACCGACGGCGGCGGCCGAGTCACCTATTACGATCCCCGGCGCTTTGGCTACATGGCGCTGATCGACACCGAAACCCTGGCCGAGCACCCCTGGTTCGCCGGCCTCGGCCCCGAACCGCTGTCGGAGGCCTTCAACGCCCAGCGGCTGATCGACGCCTTCGCCGGCCGCAAGCAGGGCCCCAAGACCCTGCTGCTGGACCAGCGGGTCGTGGCGGGCCTGGGCAACATCTATGTGTGCGAGGCCCTCAACCGGGCCAGGATCTCTCCGTTCAAGCCGGCCGGCGCCATCAAGCCCCGGCAGATCGAGCCGCTGGTGGGGATCATCCGCGACGTCCTGGGCGAAGCTATCGAGGCCGGCGGCTCCACATTGCGCGACTACGCCGCCGCCGACGGGGCGCTGGGTTACTTCCAGCACCGCTTCCGCGCCTATGACCGCGAGGGCCAGCCCTGCCTGAACGAAGGCTGCAACGGCGTCATCCATCGCGAGATTCAGGCCGGCCGCTCGACGTTCTTTTGCTCCACCTGCCAGAAGTGACCGCCGCATGTTGAAACACGCCCTGGCCGCCGTCGCCGGTCTGTTGCTCGCCGGCTGCGTCGAAACCCCGGCCCAGGCCCGTCCGCCGGTCTGGACCGTGCGCGACGCCGATTCCGAGATGGTGATCTTCGGCTCCGTCCACGTCCTGCCGCCGGGCCTGGACTGGCGGCCCGACAAGCTCAACGCGGCGCTGGCCAAGGCCGACGACCTCTGGTTCGAACTGCCCATCGACCCCGCCTCCGAGGCCAGGGTCAGCCAGCTGGCCATGAGCATGAGCCAATTGCCGGAAGGCCAGTCGCTGTCGAAGCTGCTGTCGCCGCAGAGCGCCCAGGCCTTGGCGGCCGCGGCTCAGGACCTGAACCTCAGCCTGGCGGTGCTGGACCGCTTCGAGCCCTGGTTCGCCGAGGTGATCCTGGCCACCGCCCAGTTCCGCAAGGCCGGGGCCGACGCCAGCTCCGGCGTCGAGAAATCCATCGCCGCCAACGCGCCCGCCTCGGCCCAGCGCCGCGCCTTCGAGACCCCGGAGGAGCAGATCGCCATCTTCGACGCCGCGCCGCTCTCCGAGCAGGTCGCCTCGCTGGAGGAGACCCTGCGCGAGCTGAAGTCGAACCCGGACGCCTATGACAAGCTGATCGGCCATTGGATGACCGGCGACCTCAAGGCCCTGGACGCCGATGCGCTGGGGCCGCTGCGCAAGGCCGCGCCCGGCCTCTACGCCCGACTGGTCACCGATCGGAACGACCGCTGGATCGCCGAGCTGAAGACCCGGATGGCCGGTAGCGGCTCCACCGTGGTGGTGGTCGGGGTCGGGCATCTGGTCGGTGACGACGGCCTGCCCGCCCAGCTGCGCGCGCTTGGCTATTCCGTCGAGGGGCCTTAAGCCCGGTCCGACATTTCCGACGGAGACGGCCATGAGCTACGAGACCCTGATCGTCGAGACCACTGACGGCGTGACCTTGATCCGCCTGAACCGGCCGCAGGCGCTGAACGCGCTGAACAGCCAGCTGCTCTCCGAGCTGTCGGCGGCGCTGGACGTCGCCGAGGCCGACGCCGCCGTGCGTTGCCTGGTGCTGACCGGATCGGACCGCGCCTTCGCGGCCGGGGCCGACATCAAGGAGATGTCGACCAAGACCTACGCCCAGATGTTCGAGCAGGACTTCTTCGGGGCCAGCGCCCGGCGCATCGAGCAGTTCCGCAAGCCGATCATCGCCGCGGTCAGCGGCTACGCGCTCGGCGGCGGCTGCGAGCTGGCCATGCTGTGCGACTTCATCATCGCTTCCGAGAGCGCCAAGTTCGGCCAGCCGGAGATCAATCTCGGCGTCGCGCCCGGCATCGGCGGCACCCAGCGCCTGACCCGCTTTGTCGGCAAGTCCAAGGCCATGGAGATGATCCTGACCGGCCGGATGATGGATTCCGCCGAGGCCGAGCGCTCGGGCCTGGTCTCGCGCGTGGTCGCGAACGACAAGCTGATCGAGGAGGCCATGACCGCCGCGACCAAGATCGCCGGCCAGTCGCCCCTGGCGGTGAAGATGAACAAGGAGCTGGTCGAGGCGGCCTACGAGACCACCCTGGCCACCGGCGTGGCCCTAGAGCGGCGCCTGTTCCACTCGCTGTTCGCCTTTGACGACCAGAAGGAGGGCATGGCCGCCTTCATCGAGAAACGTAAACCCGACTTCAAGGGCTCCTGACCCTTGTTCGCCAACCGCCCCGCACGGCCGACCATCAGCCTTGTGGATTAAACTCGTCGTGGGCGCATTGACCCGGAGACCCGTCTCCCGTATATCCGCGCCTCCGATTTACCCGCCCGAGCGAAGGTTCGGGCGCGACCCGTTTTGAGAGCTGACACATGGCCAATACGCCCGGCGCCAAGAAGGCGGTCCGCAAGATCGCACGCCGCACCGAAGTGAACAAAGCCCGCCGTTCGCGCGTGCGCACCTATCTGCGCAAGTTCGATGAGGCGGTCGCCGCCGGCGATCCCGCCGTCGCCAAGACCGCGTTCGTCCAGGCCGAGAGCGAGCTGATGCGCGCCGTGACCAAGGGCGTCGTCCACAAGAACACGGGCTCGCGCAAAGTGTCCCGTCTGGCCGCGCAGCTTAAGAAAATGGCTGCCGCCTGAGGTTGAAGGCCAAGCCCATGAGCTTGGCCGCTAACTTCCTGAACTACTAAGCCTTTTTGACGCACCCGCGGGTTGAAAGACCTGCGGGCGTTTTCTTTTTGCGCCGCACCTAAAGTGTTAGCGGATGCAGTGAATCTTCTCAGTTAACGGATCGTTGAAAATCGGATTCCCTTGCCCTGTGGGCGGTGGTTTTGAGTCAACGAAAATATCCGCTGGAGCCGCGAAGAATCACCGTTGACCCCCTAACCGCCCTGACTAGGGTGACAAGTCTCAAGACGTCCTTCCATCTGATCTCGGATGAAAAAAGGCGGCGGCGGGGGCTTCGCGCTCGCCGGGTAAAGCTTTGTGTTTGCTTAACAAAGTGGTTCCGCTGCGGGGGCGCTGACGGATGACAATAAGAGAGGTTGGAATGATGGCCACTGGGGGCTTTGCGGGTTCTGTTGCCGAGACACCGGCCGTCGCTGTCTGGACCAAAACCTGCGTCGCGCTGAAGCGCGAGCTCGGTGAGGCCACCTTCGGTTCATGGCTCGGACAAGCCGCCCTGCGTGAGCGCGGGGAGGAATTGTGCCTGGTCGCCGCCACCGGCGTCGCCCGGGACTGGATTCGACGCCACGCCTGGCGCCGGATCGGTGAACTCTGGGCCCAGAACGACCCGATGGGCCGCAATCTGGACCTCAAGTCGCGGATGGAGTTCGACGCCCAGGGACCGGCCTCGGCCACCCATACGGACGCCTCGGCCACGACTGAAGCCCAGGTGATCGAGATCGAGGTTCCGGTCGAGGTGTCGGCTCCGGCCGCCCGCGCCGGCCGTCAGCAAGGCCTGCAGGACCGCTTCTCGTTCGAGACCTTCGTATCGGGTCCGGGCAACGAATTCGCCTTCGCCGTGGCCCGCCGCGTGGCGGCCTGGTCGGACGGCCACTTTAATCCGGTGATCTTCCACGGCCCCTACGGCTTCGGAAAGACCCACCTGCTGAACGCTCTGGCCTGGGAAGCCATGCAGACCGCGCCGACCAAACGCGTGGTCTACATCACCGCCGAGCGCTTCACCTCGACCTTCGTCAAGGCCGTGCAGGACCGCCAGACCGCGGCCTTCAAGGAAGAACTGCGCAACGCCGACCTGCTGCTGATCGACGACGTCCAGTTCGTGGCCGGCAAGACGTCCACTCAAGAGGAACTGTTCCATACCCTGCTTGCTCTCGTCGAGGATGGCCGCCGCGTGGTGATGACCGCCGACCGTTCGCCCTCCGAACTCACCGAAATGGACGCGCGCCTGCGCTCGCACCTGCAGGCCGGCCTGGTCTGCGGCATCGAGCCAGCCGACCGCACGCTTCGCCTCGGCATCCTGGAACGCAAGCTCGCCACCCTGGCGGGGCAGGGCAAGTTCGTGCCCTCGGCGCGGGCCGACGTGCTGCAATTCCTGGCTGACCGCTTCACCGACAGCGTCCGCGAGCTCGAGGGCGCCCTGAACACCCTGGTGGCCCGCGTGGGCGGCGACATCTCGCGCATGACCCTGGACGAAGCCCAGGCCATCCTGCGCCCCAACCTGGCCTGCACCGAGCGCCGGGTGACCGTCGACCAGATCCAGAAGGTCGTGTCCGAGCACTATCAGCTGAAGCAGGCCGATCTGATCTCCGAACGCCGCGCCCGGGTCGTGGCCCGTCCGCGCCAGGTGGCGATGTGGCTGGCCAAGCAGATCACCACCCGCTCGCTGCCCGACATCGGTCGTCGGTTCGGCGGTCGCGACCACACCACCGTCCTGCACGCCGTCCGCAGGATCGAAGCCCTGAAGCTCGAAGATCCGTTGATCGCCCGCGATCTGGACGTGCTGCTGCGCAAATTGAGGGGGTAGGACGGGGCCGAAGAGCCTAGTTCTACGAAAAGGCCCGCCGGCGACGGCGGGCCTTTTCAATTGTGGGGCCGCCTCGGCTTCGCTCCTTAGCTGTCATCCCGGTTTCGGCTCTTGGGCCGAAGACCGGGACCTATGGACACCGGATGGCTCAGAAGGCGGCGAGGCCTCACCCCTAATCCCCACCGAGAGCGTCAATGGGTCCCGGCCTTCCGCGGAGCCTGTCCTCGGGCTGGCCAAAGGCCAGGCCCGGGGGCTCCAGCCGGGATGACAGACGTGAAGGCTACCGCTTCTTCAGGCCGCCCATGATGCCGCGCATCAGTTCGCGGGCGATGGTGCTGCCGGCCTGGCGCAGCAGCGACTTGGTGAAGGCCTCGCCCATCGACTGGCGGCTCGAGGCGCGGGGCTTGGGCTCGGCCCTGGGGCGCGGGGCGGGGGCCGCGACCGGCCCTGGGTTCCACGGCGAGTTCGCGGCCGGCGCATCCTCAGGCGCCTGGGCCGCCACGGCGCGGGCTTGGAGCTTCTCGTAGGCGCTCTCGCGATCCGCCGTCGTGTCGTAGAGCCCGCGCACCGGGCTCTGGGCCATGATCGCCGCGCGCTCGGCCGGGGTGATCGGCCCCAGCCGGGAAACCGGCGGCCGCACCAGGGTCTTCTGCACCACGGTCGGCGCGCCCCGCTCGTCCAGCACCGAGACCAGCGCCTCGCCGACGCCCAGGCCCTGGATCGCCTCGGCGGTGTCGAAGCTCGGATTGGCCCGGAAGGAGTTGGAGGCGGCCTTCAGCCCCTTCTGCTCGGTCGGGGTGTAGGCCCGCAACGCATGCTGGATGCGGTTGCCCAGCTGACCCAGCACGGTTTCGGGAATGTCGGCCGGGTTCTGGGTGACGAAATAGACGCCGACCCCCTTGGAACGGATCAGGCGCACGACCTGCTCGACCTTTTCCAGCAGCGGCTTGGGCGCGTCGCGGAACAGCAGGTGGGCTTCATCGAAGAAGAAGGCCAGGCGCGGCTTTTCCGGATCGCCGACCTCGGGCAGCTCTTCGAACAGCTCGCTCATCAGCCACAGCAGGAAGGTCGCATAGAGCCGGGGGCTGGCGATCAGCTTGTTGGCGGCCAGGATGTTCACGTAGCCGCGGCCCGAGCCGTCGGTGCGCATCAGGTCCGAGAGCTTCAGCGCCGGTTCGCCGAACAGCCCCGCCCCGCCCTGGTCCTCCAGCACCAGCAGCTTGCGCTGGATGGTGGCGACGGTGGCCGGCGAGACATTGCCGTACTTGGCCCCCAACGCCTGGGCGTTCTCCGAGGCGAAGGTCAGCGCCGCCTGCAGGTCCTTCAGGTCGAGCAGCAGCAAGCCTTCGTCGTCGGCGGCGCGGAACACCACCGTCAGCACGCCCTCCTGGACGTCGTTGAGCTCCAGCATCCGGGAGATCAGCAGCGGCCCCATCTCCGAGACCGTCGCGCGGATCGGGTGGCCCTGCTCGCCGAACAGGTCCCAGAACACCGTCGGCGCGGCCGCGGGGTTGAGGGTCAGGTTCATGGTGGCGGCGCGGGCCAGCATCTTTTCATTGGGGGCGCCGACCGCGGCGATCCCGCAAAGGTCGCCCTTCACATCAGCGGCGAACACCGGGACGCCGGCGTCCGACAGGCCCTGGGCCAGGATCTGCAAGGTGACCGTCTTGCCGGTCCCGGTCGCCCCCGCCACCAGGCCGTGGCGATTGGTGCGGTCGAGCCGCAATAGCTCGGGATGATCCGAGAAACCGATCAAGACATCGTCGGACATGGTTCGCTCCGCAACTTCACACGTCTGGCGAAGCTAACCGGAGCGCGGCTCGGCTTCCACCGAACTCGTATTCTGGATGGCGATTGCCGAATTTTCTGCGGACACGATGAGGTTTGACCACAGTTCAACGTCTTAACGGCATAGACCCTCCCCTCCCTCCGCAAACCGGGGTAGGGATGGTCAAAATTGACGCGGCCGGCCCCGACGCGGACAGTCGGCGGGGAAACCACGGCCGCAAGAAAGATCCATGACCGTCTCAGCGCTTGAGTCCAAAACCACCCGCGTCTCACTCGTCATCCTGGCGGTGATCGCGTCGGGCGCCGCGCTATATATGCTGCGCGGCATCCTGACCCCCCTGGCGCTGGCGGTGTTCCTGGCGGTGATGATCGACGGCTTCGCCCGCGTGATCCGCTCGCGCCTGCCCTGGGTCAGCGACCGGGCCGCCCTGCCGAGCGCCATCGTCCTGTCGGTCCTGCTGTTCGGCATCTCAACCTTCGTAATCGCCGAGAACGCCACCAGCTTCGTCGGCCAGCTGGTCACCTACACCCCGCGCCTGAACGGCCTGATCGCCCAGGTCGCCGGCCTGCTCAAGATCGACGTCCCGCCGACGCTCAACGAGCTGTTCGCCCAGCTCAATCCCAGCGCCTATCTGGCCGACGTCGCCAAGGGGCTTCAGGGCTTCGCCTCCGACGCCTTCTTCATCCTGATATATCTTGGCTTCATCATCGCTTCGCGGCGGGGCTTCCAACGCAAGGTGATCGGGCTGTTCCCGCACCACGCCGAGCGCAGCGAAGCCATGCAGGCTTTCCTCAGGATCCGCGACGGGGTGGAGCGTTATCTGTGGGTGCAGACGGTCACCGGCCTGATCATCGCGGCGTCCTCCTGGATCGCCATGGCGGTCCTTGGCCTCGACAACGCGGTCTTCTGGGCCTTCCTGATCTTCATCGCCTCCTACATCCCGGTGATCGGGGGCGCGGTCGGCATCCTGGCGCCGCCGATCTTCGCCCTCGTCCAGTTCGAGAGCTTCTGGCCGGCGATCATCCTGCTGGGCGTGCTGCAGGCCATCCAGTTCGTGGTCGGCAACATCATCCTGCCGCGCATGCAGGGCGACAGCCTGAACATGGACCCGGTGGTGGTGCTGCTCAGCCTGGCCTTCTGGGGCGTGATCTGGGGCATGACCGGCATGTTCCTCTCCACGCCGCTCACCGTCATGGCCATGGTCATCCTGGCGCAGTTCGACGGCACCCGCTGGCTGGCGGTGCTGCTGTCGGCCGACGGCCAGCCCGAGAAGCTGCGCGACCACAAACCCACCGGCTCACCTGCTGAGAAACCCGCGCTGGAACGACGCTCTCCCGCGTCACGCAAGCGTGAACCCAAAGTCTGAAAACCAGGGCCTTCAACTTGTTCGTTTACTCCCTATCTAAAGTCCGTTCGGGCAACCCCCGAAACAAAGGCGGCTCTGGCGTTTGCCCCCGCCGTAGCGAGCCCCGAGCGCTCTGCCTGTCCCCCCCAGGTGGAGCCATGCGCCGCCGGACTCTCTCCTCCGGCGGCGTTCTCGCGTCCGGATATCTGACCGGAGCCCAATCATGAGCAAGCGCCCCAGGATGAGCACGGCCCAGCGCGGCCTGATCACCGCCTTCACCCAGCTGGTCGGCGACGAAAGCCCCGCTGCCCACGCCTTCATCGCCCAGGCCGCGGAAGACGCCGCGCCGGACGAACTGCCCGAGCTGCCGACCAAGGCGCTGGCCGCGCTGGCGGCCGACTTCTGGGCCTTCGCCGCCACCCGCAAGGGCGCGGCCCCGGTCATCCGCCTGGCGCCGATCGACGGCGCGCCGATGCTGGAACGGCTCGAGATCCTGCAGAACGACGCCCCGTTCCTGGTCGACAGCATCATGGGCGAGATCGCCGACCAGGGCCTGTCGGTCCGGGCGATGTTCCACCCCGTCGTCGAGGTGGCCCGCGACCGCAAGGGCGCGCGCGTCGCGGACGGCGAGACCCGCCGTGAATCGATGATCCAGGTGATCCTGGAACGGGTCGGCTCCGACCGCGAGGCGGCCCTGGTCGCCGGCCTGCGGGCCACCCTGGCCGACGTCCGCGCCGCCGTGGACGACTTCCCCGCGATGCTGGACCTGATGGCCCGCACCATCGGCGAGCTCGAGGCTTCGCCGATCAGCGCCGCGCGCGACGAGAACGCCCAGTTCCTGGCCTGGCTGCGCGACGAGCACTTCGTCTATCTCGGCGCCCGGGTCTACGAGTACCCGCGCCTGAAGGACGGCGCCTACGCCCCCGAAGAACCGCTGTTCCAGCCGGAAGACGGCCTGGGCGTGCTGCGCGACCCGGCCCGCACGGTGCTGCGCCGCTCCTCGGAACCGGCCGTGCTGACCCCCCAGATGCAGGCCAGCCTGACCACCGATCCGGTGACCGTGGCCAAGTCCAACCTGCGCTCGCGCGTCCATCGCCGCGGCTACATGGACTATGTCGGGGTCAAGCGTTACGGCGCCGACGGCAAGCCCTCGGGCGAGATCCGCTTCGTCGGCCTGTTCACCGCCGAGGCCTATGACGAGCCGGCCCACGCCGTGCCGCTGATCCGCGCCAAGGTCGCCAACGTCCTGGCCCGCGCCGGCAAGGCGCCGGGCAGCCACAACGAAAAGCGCCTGCGCAACATCCTGGAGACCTACCCCCGGGACGAGCTGTTCCAGGCCGCCGAGGACGAGCTGCTGGCCACCTCGCTTGGCATCCTGCACCTGAACGATCGGCCCCGCGTGCGGGTGTTCGAACGTCGCGACCCCTTCGACCGGTTCGCCTCGGTGCTGCTGTTCGTGCCGCGCGAACGCTATGATTCCGACCTGCGCGCCCGCGCCGGCGAGATCCTGGCCGAAGCCTATGGCGGCCGTGTCTCGGCCTATTACCCCAGCTTCTCCGACAGCCCGCTGGCCCGCGTGCACTTCATCATCGGCTTCCAGCCGGGCGAGCACGCCGAGCCGAACCTGAAGTCGGTCGAGGCCCAGATCGCCGCGGCGTCCCGCACCTGGGAAGACCGTTTCGCCGCCGCCGTCCGCGCCTCGGGCCGGGCGACCGCCGAGGTCGCCGACATGGTGGCCCGCTACGCCGAGGCGTTCACCGCCGGCTACCGCGAGCGCTATGACGCCGACGAGGCCCTGGCCGACATCGCGATCATCGAAAGCCTGGGCGCTGACGAGCCGATCCGTATCCGCGCCTTCCGCCGCGCCGCCGACTCCAAGACCCAGATGCGCTTCAAGCTCTATCGGCCGGGCTCGCCCGCGCCGCTGGCCGACGTGCTGCCGGTGCTGGAGAACATGGGCCTGAAGGCGATGGTCGAGACCGGCCATCCCGTCATGCGGGCCGGCGGCCGCCGCGTCTGGGTCCACGAGTTCGAGCTGGACGACCAGCACGGCGAACACCTGGTCTTCGAGGACGTGAAGACCGCCTTCGAGGACGCCTTCACCGCCGTCTGGACCGGCGAAACCGAGAGCGACGGCTTCAACCGCCTGGTGCTGGAGCTGTCGATCTCCTGGCGCGAGGCCGCCCTGATCCGGGCCCTGGCCCGTCACCGCCAGCAGTCGGGCCTCGATCCCAGCCAGCGGGTTCAGGAAACCGCCCTGACCAACCATCCGGGCGTCGCCCGGCTGATCCTGGATCTGTTCCGCACCAAGTTCGACCCGGCCATCAAGGCCGACTTGGCGACCCGCACCGCCCAGGCCGTGCAGGTGATGGACGAGATCGTCCAGGCCCTGCAGCACGTCGACAGCCTGGACGACGACCGCGTCCTGCGCCGCATCGCCCTGCTGGTCGGCGCGATCAAGCGCACCAACTACTACCAACTGGACGCCGAGGGCCGCTCCAAGCCCTATATCAGCTTCAAGGTCGCCTCCGGCGAGCTGGCCGACCTGCCGCTGCCCAAGCCCTATCGCGAGATCTTCGTCTGGGCGACGCATGTCGAGGGCGTTCACCTGCGCTTCGGCCCCGTCGCGCGCGGCGGCCTGCGCTGGTCCGATCGCCGCGACGACTTCCGCACCGAGGTGCTCGGCTTGGTGAAGGCCCAGCAGACCAAGAACGCGGTGATCGTGCCGGTCGGCTCCAAGGGCGGCTTCTATCCCAAGCAGCTGCCCAAGGGCGGGGCGCCGGACGCGGTCCGCGCCGGGGCGATCGCCGCCTACACCACCTTCCTGCAGGGCCTGCTGGACATCACCGACAACCTGACCGCGGACGGCAAGGTCATCCACCCGGACGGCGTCGTGATCCACGACGGTGACGACCCCTATCTGGTGGTCGCCGCCGACAAGGGCACGGCCAGCTTCTCCGACATCGCCAACGGCATCGCCGAGTCCTACGGCTTCTGGCTGGGCGACGCCTTCGCCTCGGGCGGTTCGGCCGGCTACGACCACAAGGAAATGGGCATCACCGCCCGCGGCGCCTGGGAAGCGGTCAAGCGCCACTTCCGCGAGCTGGGCAAGGACATCCAGGCCGAGCCCTTCACCGTGGTCGGGGTCGGCGACATGTCGGGCGACGTGTTCGGCAACGGCATGCTGCTGTCGGAACAGATCCGGCTGCAGGCCGCCTTCGACCACCGCCACATCTTCCTCGACCCCAATCCCGATCCGGCCTCGTCCTATGTCGAGCGCCAGCGGATGTTCGAGCTGCCGCGCTCGTCCTGGGGCGACTACGACGCCAAAAAGATCTCCAAGGGCGGCGGGGTCTTCCCGCGCAGCCAGAAGTCGATCCCGCTGAGCCGCGAAGTGAAGGCGATGCTGGGGATCGAGGCCGACAGCCTGGCCCCGGCCGAGCTGATGACCGCGATCCTCAAGGCGCCCGCCGAGCTGCTCTATGTCGGCGGCATCGGCACCTACGTTAAGGCGCGGAGCGAGGGCAACGCCGAGGTCGGCGACAAGGCCAACGACGCCCAGCGCGTCAACGGCGCCGACCTGCGGGTCAAGGTGATCGGCGAGGGCGCGAACCTGGGCCTCACCCAGGCCGGCCGGATCGAGTTCGCCCTGCGCGGCGGCCGGGTGAACACCGACGCCATCGACAACTCCGCGGGCGTCGACTCCTCCGACCACGAGGTGAACATCAAGATCCTCACCGGCATGCTGGAGCGCACCGACGTCCTTAACCGGACCAAGCGCGATAAGCTGCTGAAGTCGATGACGTCGGACGTGGCCGAGCATGTCTTGGCCCACAACTACGACCAGACCCTGGCGCTCTCGCTGATGGACCTGGACGCCGCCGGCGAACTGGAGCCCCACGCCCGCTACATGGCCCACCTGGAGACCCGAGGTCAGCTCGACCGCGCGGTCGAGGGCCTGCCCGACGCCAACGTGCTGGCCGAACGCCGCCAGGCCGGAAAGGGCCTGACCCGTCCGGAAGCCGCGGTGCTGCTGGCCTACGGCAAGCTGGAGCTGAAGGGCGACATGGCCCACAGCCCGGTGGCCGACGACGAGCACTTCGAGGACCTGCTGGAAGGCTACTTCCCCAAGGGGGTCCGCAAGTTCGACGACGCCCTGCGCCGCCACCGCCTGCGCCGCGAGATCATCGCCACCGTGGTCGCCAACGACGCCATCAACCGTTGCGGCCCGTCCTTCCCCACCCGGCTGATGGCCGCGGCCTCCTGCGACGTGACGGCCTTCGTCACGGCCTATGAGGCCGCCAAGGCGGTGCTGGGGCTGGACGCCATGTGGGACGCGGTCTCCGCGCTCGACGGCAAGATCCCGGCGGCGGGCCAGATGGCCCTCTACCGGCGCCTGGCCTACACCCTGCGCGGCGAGACCTTCTGGCTCGCCCGGCGGGCGGCGCGCGGCGGTCAGAGCGTCGAGGCCCTGATCAAGCGCTACGGCCCCGGCGCGGCGACCCTGAAGAAGCTGCTGCCCGAGATCCTCTCGCCGGTCGAAAGCGAGCGGCTGGAAGCCCAGGTCAAGCGTCTGACCGAGGCCGGCGCCCCGGAAGCCCTGGCGCGTCAGGTGGCCAATCTGCAGCCGCTCACCGTGGCGGTGGACCTGGTCGATCTGGCCGAGGCGTCCAGCTGGTCGCTTCCCCAGGCCGCGCGGCTCTACTACCAGGTCGGCCGCGCCTTCGCCTTCGACCGCCTGCGGGCGGCGGCGGGCGGGTTCACGGCCGGCGACGCCTTCGAGCGCACCGCCGTCCGCCGTCTGGTGGAGGATCTGCTGGCCGAGCAGGCGACCCTGACGCGGGCGGTCATCGCCTTCGCCGGGAACGTCAAGGCCGGGGAGAACGAGGAGGCCGCCCAGGCCGCCATCGTCGCCTGGGCCGCGCTGCGCCGCGACACCGCCGAGGCCGCCCGCAAAGCGGTCGAGGAGATCGAGGCCGCCGGCGGCGGCTGGACCTTCGCCAAGCTCACCATCGCCAATGCGGCGCTGCGCGAGCTGACCAATGTCGAGACGAAGGGGTAGGCCCCCTTCTCAGATCGTCATGGCCGGGCTTGTCCCGGCCACCCATCAACTCCCCCGATCGAGCATGATCGGCGGAGTTTTGCGTTTATGGATCCCCGGCCGTCCGCTTTGCTCCAGCCGGGGATGACGAGCGTTGAGTGCTAGTGCCGGAAGACCCGCACGCCGGTGAACACCATGGCGATGCCGCGCTCATCGGCCGCCTCGATCACCTTGTCGTCGCCGATCGAGCCGCCCGGCTGGATCACCGCGGTGCAGCCGGCGTCCGCCGCCTGCAGCAGCCCGTCCGGGAACGGGAAGAAGGCTTCCGACGCGCAGGCCGAGCCCTTCAGGTCCAGGCCGAAGTCAGCGGCGCGCAGCGCGGCGATCCGGGCCGAGTCCTTGCGGTTCATCTGGCCGGCGCCGACGCCCAGCGTCTGGCCCTGGCGGGCGTAGACGATGGCGTTCGACTTCACGTGCTTGGCGATGGTGAAGGCGAACAGCATGTCGCGCACTTCCTCGTCGGTGGGGCTACGCTTGGTCACCACCTTCAGGTCGGCGGCCGTCAGGTGGGCGGTGTCGCGGCTCTGCACCAGGAAGCCCCCGGAGACCGACCGGAACGTTTCCCCCGGCGCATGCGGGTCGGGCAGGCCGCCGGTGACCAGCAGCCGCACGTTCTTCTTCTTGCGGAACAGCGCGACGGCGTCCTCGTCGGCGTCCGGCGCGATCACCACCTCGGTGAAGACTTCGAGCACCTTGGCCGCGGTGGCCGCGTCCAGCCTGGTGTTCAAAGCGACGATACCGCCGAACGCGCTGGTCGGGTCGCAGGCCAGGGCCCGCTCGTAGGCTTCCGCCAGACTGGCGCCGGTCGCCACGCCGCAGGGGTTGGCGTGCTTGATGATCGCGCAGGCCGGAGCCTTGGCCGGGTCGAACTCGGCGATCAGCTCATAGGCCGCGTCGGTGTCGTTGATGTTGTTGTAGCTGAGCTCCTTGCCCTGGAGCTGCTTGGCCGTCGCCACCCCGATCCGCGGGTTGGCGAAGCGATAGAACGAGGCCGCCTGATGGGGGTTCTCGCCATAGCGCATGGTCTGCGCCAGCTCGCCGGCATAGGCGCGGCGGCGCGGGGCTTCCTCGCCCAGTTGCCCCGCGAACCAGGCCGAGATCGCCGCGTCGTAGGACGCCGTGCGGGCATAGGCGCGGGCCGCCAGCTTCTTGCGTAGGGTAAGGCTGGTGGTCCCGGCGTCCTTCAGTTCGGCCAGCACTTCTTCGAGGTCGGCGATCTCGGTGCAGATGGCGACGTAGCCGTGGTTCTTGGCCGCCGAGCGGACCATGGCCGGGCCGCCGATGTCGATGTTCTCGACGCAATCCTCGAACGAACCGCCCTTCGCGACGGTGGCCTCGAACGGATAGAGGTTCACATAGACGATATCGATGGCGCCGATGCCGTGGTCGGCCATGGCCTTGGCGTGTTCGGGCGCGTCACGCACGCCGAGCAGGCCGCCGTGGACGATGGGGTGCAGCGTCTTCACGCGCCCGTCCATCATCTCCGGGAAGTTGGTCAGCTCCGAGATGTCCTTCACCGCCAGGCCGGCGGCGGCGATCGCCGCGCGGGTGCCGCCGGTCGACACCAGCTCGACGCCATGGTCGGCCAGCACCTTGGCGGCTTCGACCAGGCCGGTCTTGTCGGAGACGGAGATCAGCGCGCGCTTGGGGGCGACGCGGTCGGGCGCGGGGGGAAAGTCGGGGGCGGCGGGCATGGCAGTCTCCTGTGGGGTTACACGGAAATTGCCCAGGCGAGCGGCATGCTGAGATTCCGCGCTCCCCGGTGGTCGCCCACCTTCATTCGCCAGTCACGCGGAATGACGTCGAATTAGGCCTGCGCGACCCTTGCGTCAATGCGCGCAAGTGTCATCCCGGAAAGCCCGCAGGGCTTGTCCGGGACCCATTCGCGCCGAGTCGGCGGAAGGTGGCGCAGCGGCGCCATGGCTTGAGCCATCAGGTGTTCATGGGTCCCGGACAGCCGCTGCGCGACTTCCGGGATGACAGCTTTTGGCTACCCGCCCTAATGCGGCGGGGGCCAGGCTTCGGCGGCGGCGAACTTCCAGCGCAGGCGCGCGCCGCTGTCGGCGCGAGCCTGGCCGCGCAGCACGATCTGCTGGCTGCGGCGCGGCTTGCCATCCTGGAAATAGACCGAGGTCTCGATGTCGGCCGACTGGGCGTCGTTGCGCAGCCACCAGCCAGGTTCGCCCTCGTGGACGCGCAGCAGCACGCTCTTGCCGTCGCGGGCCAGGCTGGCGCTGGCGTCGGGGTGGACGTGGAAGCGGGCGGTGAAGGGGATGAAGCGGCGGCCGGCCTCACCGCCCTGGCCAGGCTGCACCGCGACCAGCGAGTCTTCGCCGCGCAGCTCGTCGGCCGCAAGATCCAGATAGAGCCGGCGTTCATGGCGCAGGCCAAAGCGCTTGGCCCAGCCGTCGTGCGCCAGCTCCAGCCACAGCGCGCCCTCGGCCTCGTAGCGCTTGGCCTCGACGTTCTCATAGGCGCCGATCAGTCGCGGCCCCAGGGCCGAGGCGCGGAAGCCGCGCAGCGGTTCGCCGCAGGCCTGGTCGGCCAGCGAAAGGGTCGAGGAGGCGTCGACCAGGCGCAGCGCCTGGGGTCCGGCGGCCTCCGGCGACCAGGCGCTGGCGGCGATCAGCCGGCGACCGCCGATCATGACCTCCATCGCCAGCGGCTGGGCGCAGGCGGTGACGCTCCAGGCGCCTTGCGCCGGCGGCGCGGCGTCGGCGAACACCTGGATGCTGCGGCCTTCCAGCCGATGATAGCCGTTGCGCGAAGCCGGGACCGGAGCCACGGCGTTCTCGGTGGCGCGGGCGGCGGCCACATAGGCGCGCGCGCCGGCCTCGCCGCCCTGGAGCTCGGGCAGGGCGCCGTCGGCCAGGGTGAAGAAGCGCACCGCGCCGCTCAGGCGGTCGATGGCGCGCATCATTTCTTCCGGCGCGGCGCGGCCGCGCTGGACCAGGGCCTCGTCGAGGGTCTGGAGATCGAACAGCAGCTCCAGCGCCGCGCGCGGACAGCGCGAGGCGTGGCCGCCGTCGGGCTGCACGCTGACCGGCAGGGTCTTGGCCAACCGCGCCAGGCCTTGGGCCATCAGCTTCTCGCCAGCCTCGCCCGAAAGCGCCGTCCCGGCCAGGGCGGCGGCGGCGGCGCGTTCGGCGGCGCGCGCCGGGCCGTCGACCAGCGAGATCAGGCGCCGCGCCTGACGCGCCAGGTCCAGGGCGATCAGCCCGGTCTCGAGGTCGGACGCCTTGGCGCAGATGGTCTTGGCCCCGCAGGCCAGGTGCAGGACCCGCCGCTCCAGCACCTCGGGGCTCCAGGAGAAGGCGTTCCAGCGCCCGAACACGCCGCGCCAATCGAGCGTCAGGCGCAGGGCCTCGGCCGCACCCTCATCGCCCAGCGCCAACAGGTCGCGCATCCAGTCGAAGCCGTGCAGGCCGACCGCGAAGCCATGGCTGGGGCTTGGCCGATCCCAGGGATCGCCGCGGGCGCCGACTTCCAGCATCACGCCGGCGAAGGTGAAGCGGCCCGCCAGGATGCGGCGGCCAACCTCCTTGTCAGCGGGGCGAGGATCTTTCGGCGCGGCGGACAGGCCGTCGGGCCGCGGCCGCGCCAGCAGCCAGCGGTGCATGGGAGAGCCCGCCCACTCACGGCGGACCTGGCGCAACGCGCCCTGCGTCAGGGCCAGCCCCCAAAGGCCGCCCGATGTGTTCGAGATCGCCGGCAGCCCTCCGGCCACGCCGCTAGCCGCCCTTCAGCGCGCGGATGTTGTCGGCGTACTTGCTCGGACCGCCCTTGAACACGGCGGTGCCGGCGACCAGGGCCGTGGCGCCGGCCGAGACGCACAGCGGCGCGGTTTCCGGGGTCACCCCGCCGTCGACTTCCAGCTCGATATGGCGGCCGGTGGCGTCGATCATCTTGCGCAGGGTTTCGATCTTGCGCAGCTGCGAGTGCATGAACTTCTGGCCGCCGAAGCCCGGATTGATCGACATGACCAGGATCAGGTCGATGTCGTCCATCATCCACTGGATGACGCTGGGATCGGTCGAGGGATTGAAGACCACCCCGGCCTTGGCGCCCAGTTCGCGGATGCGCTTCAGGGTGCGGTTCAGGTGCGGGCCGCTTTCCGGGTGCACGCTGATGAGGTCGGCGCCGGCCTCGCGGAAGGCCTCCAGATAGGGGTCCGCCGGCGCGATCATCAGATGGACGTCGAACGGGATCTTCGCGTGCGGCCGCAGGGCCTTCACGATGTCGGGACCGAGCGTGATGTTCGGCACGAAGTGGCCGTCCATCACGTCCACATGCNCGAGGATCGAGGGGGCGATGATCGGGGAAGACGTCATGCGCAGGACTTAGCCAAGCCTCGCCCCAGGGACAAGGCCGGGCTCAACCTGCGCGGACGAACCTGGCCACATAGAAGCCGTCCTGACCGCCCGCGCGATGGTGCGGCAGCAGCCGCAGGGTCCCGTCGGCCAGCTGGCTGGCCCAGGGCGCGCCGCCTTCGCCCGGCTGGGCGGGGCTGAGCTTGAAGTTCCGATGACGCAGCAGGAAGGCGGTGGTCTGGGCCTCGCCCTCCTCCGGTTCCAGCGAGCAGACGCAATAGACCAGCCGGCCGCCGACCTTGGTGCGCTTGGCGGCCGAATCCAGCAGCCGGCTCTGGACGCTGGCCAAGGCGGCGACGTCGCTCGGCCGCGCCGCCCACAGCACGTCGGGGTGGCGGCGATAGGTGCCGGTGGCGCTGCAGGGCGCGTCGAGCAGCACGGCGTCGAATTCCCGCTCGTCAGCCCATTCGCCGGCGTCGGCGGCCACGACCTCGGCGGTCAGCCCCGTGCGTTCAAGATTTTCGTTCACCCGCACCAGACGGGCCGGCGAGCGATCGACCGCGACCACCTCGGCGCCGGTGGCCGCCAGCTGCATGGTCTTGCCGCCGGGCGCGGCGCAGAAGTCGAGCACGCTCTCGCCGGCCTTGACCTCAAGCAGCCGGGCCGGGATCGCGGCGCTGGCGTCCTGCACCCACCACAGGCCCTCGTCATAGGCGGGCCAGGCGGCGACATCGCCCTTGCGCGGCGTGCGCAGGGTGCCGCCGGCCAGGACTTCGCCTTCGAGTTCGGCGGCCAGGCGCTCGGCGTGATCGGGCGATTTCAGCGACAGGTCGGTGGCCGGCTCGTCGGCGATCAGGGCGGCCATGGCGTCGGCGGCCTCGCGCCCGAAGGCGGACGTCCAGCGCGCATAGAGCCAGGGCGGGCACAGCGCCTCGGGCAGGTCGAGGTTCGGCGGCTCGCGCAGCAGGCCGCGCAGCACCGCGTTGACCAGGCCCTTGAAGGCCCGTGTCGAGGAATGGCTGGCCGCCAGGTCGACGCTGGTGGTGACGGCGGCGAAGGCCGGCACGTCCATCAGGAACGCCTGGGTGACGCCGATCCGCAGGATGTTGCGGACCTCCTCGGGCGGGGCCCGGGTGAGCTTGGCGTCCAGCGCCCGCTCGATCGGCCCCAGCCGTCGCAGGGTGGCCATGGCCAGCGCCATGGCGAAGCCGCGGTCGCGCGGCTCCAGCCCCTTGAACAGCGGGCGAGAGAGGGCTTCGTCCAGGCCGGCGCGGCGGGCGAGGCTAGCGGAAAGGATGTCGATGGCGGCCCGGCGAGCGGGCAGGCCAATATCGCGTTCTTCAGTCACCGGCGCGGCGTGCCCTCATCAGAGGCCCGAGGCAAGCGGCGATTGCGCCCACCTGCACTGGCGCGCTGGGCCTCAAGCGCCTAAATCGAGGTCATGAGCGATCAAATCCCGCCAAACGCGGCCCCCGGCAAGGACCTGACGCCCGCCGCCCGCCGCGCCCTGGAAGAAGCCGCCGCGCGCCACGCCGCCCAGCAGGCCGAGGCCGACCGTATCGCCGAGCTCGGCGGCCCCAAGGGCCTGGAGCCCACGCGCTTCGGCGATTGGGAACGCAAAGGCATAGCGGTTGATTTCTAGCGGTTGACGCTCCCGTCCCAGGGGCAATCCGTCGCGCGGCCGCGATCCTGGCTCTAAGGTTCCGCTAGATCCTTATCTGGAGGCGGTCATGCGTCCCATCCTCGGCACGATCCTCACCCTGGCCCTAGCGTCCGGCGCGAGCGCCGCTCTGGCCCAGAACTACCAGCCGCCGACCTACCAACAGTGGGGCGACGACCGCGAGGGCGGCCATCGCTACGCCTATGGCGATCCGAACAGCCGCGAGGGTTATGTCGAGGAGGAATACTATCGCCGGGCCTTGCCGCCCGCGCCTCCCCCGCCGCCGGCCTATGACTACGGCTACAGCCAGGGCGCCTACGCCTATGGCCCGCCGCCGCAATACGAATACGCCCAGGCCCCGTGCCGCACCTGCAACGGCGCGCCGGTCGGCGGCTACGAGGTCCCGACCTATGGCTACGCCTCCCAGAACTACGGCTGGCCCGGCGCGGCCTGCGGCTGTGGCGCCGGCGAGCTGACCTACGGCTATATGGGGTCCGGCTATCACGGCGGCGTCGGCGGTCCCGCCAGCTACGGCTACAGCGGCGGCTATGGCGGGGGCTATGGCGGGGGCTACATGTACCAGGGCGGCGGCGGTCACGCCCGTAGCTGGTCGAGCTCCAGCGCCTCGGCGAGGGCCTCGGCCTATTCGTCGTCCAGCGCCAGCGTCCGGATCAGGTAGTCCGGCCCACTAGATGCTCCCCCGCTGGGGGAGCTCCCGGCCGCTTGGCCGGGTGAGG